>JACPNQ010000026.1 GCA_016185425.1 Acidobacteriota bacterium
ATAGTAGCGGGTTATCTGTTGTTCTGTAGGAATGAAACGAACCAAAGGGCGCAGCCGCCGAAGCGAAGCGGAGATTCGGAGGCTGGTAGCGGGCTATGAAAGCGGGAACCAGTCGCGGGCTGCCTACTGCGCCGAACACGGAGTGCCGCTCACGACGCTGGACTACTACCGGCGGCGGCTCCGCCCCGCCGAATCGGCGCTGGTAGAGATTGATCTTCATGGCCCTGAGACCGTGATCGAAGAGCGAGCCACCGCGCAGGGCGCCGTTGCGGTCGTGCTTCGCAACGGACGGCGACTGGAAATCGAATGGGCCGATATAGCCCGCCTGACCCATCGCAGCCAGCCGCTTCGCGGATTGCTCGATCTGCTGGAAGAGGCATAGCCATGTTCGGTCTGACAACGGCCACACGGGTCTTCGTCGCTCCCGGCGCCACGGACATGCGCAGGGGGTTCGATGGCCTCTTTGGCCTGGTCCGTGACGTGCTCGGTGAAGACCCGCTCAGTGGACACCTCTTCCTTTTCTCCAACCGCGGCCGAACGCGCGTCAAAATTTTAGTCTTTGACGGTTCGGGCCTATGGGTTTGTGCGAAACGTTTGGAGAAGGGCAGGTTCGCCTGGCCGAGTGCGGAGCAAGGGCAGACACGGATCGCCATGCGGGCCGAGGAATTGACAATGTTGTTGAGCGGAATTGACCTCAACCAGACGAAATCTCGTAAGTGGTTTCGCCGTTCGATGGCCGCGTAGAAATATGTGCCGGAATCATACAGAAAAGACTGGCATCTAACTAACATCACGGGTATTCTATATAAGTCACCGCGATGGATTCACCTTCCCCCACGCCCTCCTTAGTTACACCGGAAATAGCCGCTCTCATGGCGCGGCTGGAAGAGTCCGACCGGCGGGCGCGGCTGGCGGAAATCGAACTGAATCTGTCGAAGATGCGGATCGTGCAGCTCGAAGAACGGCTGCGGCTGCTGCGCATCGCAAAGTACGGTCCGCGCGGCGAGAACCTGAGCGCGGCGCAGTTGGCGTTGTTTGAAGAAGAGATCAGCGCAACGCTGGACGAAGTCGAGGCCGAAGCCGCGCGGGGTGCGGTGGCGGAGCCGCCGGCCACGCCACGCAAGAACAGGAAACAGCATCCGGGCCGGCAGACGCTGCCAGCCGATCTGCCGCGTGTGGTGAATGTCGTCGCGTGCGCGCCGGCGCAGTGCACCTGCGGGAAGTGCGGCGCGGAAACGGCCGTGATTGGCTACGAGGAAAGCGAACGGCTCGATGTGGAGCCGGCGAAATTCTTTGTGACGGTTACGCGGCGCGAGAAGCGCGCCTGCCGCAACTGCAAGCAGGGCGGTGTGGCCACGGCGCCGGTGACGCCGGAGATCGTGGAAAAGGGATTGGCCGGCAATCGCGTGGTGATCAACGCGGTGGTTGCAAAGTATTGTGACCACCTTCCGCTCTACCGGCAATGTGCGATGCTGGCGCGCGATGCCGGAGTCGAAATCAGCCGAGTGACGATGGACGGATGGGTGATGCGGGTGGGCTATCTGCTGAGCGCTATTGTCCGGGCGATGCAGAAAGAAGTGCTTGGCAGCGGCTACATACAAGCCGATGAGACGACGGTGATGGTGCAACGGCCCGAGGAGCGAAAGGGCCGGAACCATCAGGCGTATCTATGGCAGTTTGGAAATCCGGGCGGCAGTGTCGTGTTCGCGTTTCACTTGGGACGCGGCGGCGAGGCTGCGGAGTCGTTTCTTGCCGGATACAAGGGGATTCTGCAGACCGATGGCTATGCGGGTTACAACACCGCGGCGAAAGGTGCGGCGGTACATGCCGGTTGTTGGTCGCATCTTCGTAGATACTTTATCGACGCGGTGAAGGTGAACCGGTTGGACGCGGTCGCGTCTGACTTTGTGCAGCGCATGGACGCGGTGTTCGCGGTAGACCGGGAGGCGGCCGAGGCGAAGATGTCGTTGACCGGGCGCCATGATTTGCGACGGGAGAAGTCGGCCCCGATTGTGGCAGGGATTTACGAGAAACTATTGGCCGTCAAAGGGACTGTGTTGCCGAAGAGCAAGCTGGGCGAAGCCGTCGATTATGCGTTGGGACAGTGGCCGCGGATGATCGTCTTCCTTGACCACGCCGAGATCGAGTTGTCCAACAACCTGGCGGAGAATTCCATGCGGCCGGTCGCTGTTGGCCGGAAGAACTGGATCCACATCGGCAGTGTGGATGCCGGGCCGCGCGTAGCGGCGATTCTTTCGGTGGTGGAAACGTGCCGGCGGCTGGAGATTCCGGTGCGGGAGTATCTGGCGGATGTGCTGCCGGGCTTAGCCGATCGGAAAGCCGCAGAGGTGGCGACCCTTACGCCGATAGCGTGGAAACTCCGTCGCTCAGGCTAACCCGGTTACCCTCAGGATCGCAAGGCTGGGGATGGCCGAACGCTTACGGTTTAGCTCGAGCTTTCGAGCGTGTTGGGGAATCAAGTGAGATGACTAAAGACATAAAACTGTCTGAATTTAGGACTTGCCGATTGTGGCGGGACGAGCTTCCCGACGTATCCGAGTTGGGGGAGAAGATTTGGCGTTCATCGCTTGAGCCAGATACGTTGAGTGGGGAGACAGTGAGTATGGGAGGGATTGAGCTTTTCTTTGTAACAGGTCCTAAGTCGTTGTATGCCCTTTTAGGAGGCCAAATTGAACCTGGCGGCTTGCCCAGCGGCCAGGTTGTAATACGATACGGTTCAACGGGCACAAATCTGTACACGGAAGCGCTGGCGAGTGACTATGAGGTTGTTCGGTCTGGGTTGCCGGAAGAATATCTGGAATCTGTGGTGGCCGGAATTAGGACCGGACTGGACGAGATGGCCGGCAAACTTCGAGGTCGCTTGACGATTCATGTGGCGGCATACAGTGACATTGGCTCTTGCCGGGCAATCTTCGAGCATGCGGCCGCAGTCCTCGTTAGGCTACTGATCTGCCCGGAACTCTTTGAGAAAGATGATCAATTAAAGTCACTTATTCAATTGCCTACATGAGGCGAACAAAATGAGGGACCTATGCCGCTACTGCCCCCGCAATGCACGGCGGGGGATTTTGCCGGACGGAGAATTGGGATTTAGTCAATGAATTCCCACTGACGGATTTTCTTGAAGGGCGCGACGCGGGCGGTGACGAAGTCGGAGAGTTCGGCGGTTGAGATTTCGCTGCGGCGGACGTCGAAGGCCTTTGGTACTTCGCCCGCCTCTTCCTCCGGGACGTCGGGATTGCTTATTAAGAGCACCTCGAACTCGCCGTCCGTAGCGCCCGTAGCTTTTACCCGCCGGCCCGGAGTAAACCGCACCCGCATCTCCTGATCGGCGAATTGCAATATCCCTTACGGTACCTGCTCGCCGAAGACATCTTTTGCCAGCAGCCGAGGTACGCCACGACCTTGGCGACTTCGCCCTCGTAGGGCCCGCGCTCGCCGAGGTGGTCAGGTGTAGAATCATTCCAGTCCGAAGTCCTAGGTGACACCCTTGACGAAGAAAAAGGAGTTCCATATGAAACCACGTGTCATTCCAAACGAACGCCTCTCGGCCGTCCACACGATCTCGCGCCGGGGACTAATGAAAAACGCAGCGGCTTTGGCTGCGGTGCCCGCTGTGGCCCAAGGCGCGCCCGCGAGTTCGGCGGGTTCGGTTTTTGCCTATGCCGGTGCTTACACCCCAAACGGTCAAGGTATTTATCTTTTTAGCTTCGATCCGGCGTCGGGTGCGCTCACACAAATCAAGGTCGCCGCGGCCGGTCCCTCGCCGTCCTGGATCGCAATCCATCCGAACGGCAAGTATCTGTACGCGGTTAATGAAATTTCCAACTTTGCCGGGACAACGAGCGGTTCCGTCTCCGCGTTCTCGATCAACCGGGCAAACGGTGATCTCACACTTCTCAATGTTGTCAGTTCGCAAGGCGGCGGTCCCGCCCACGTCAGCGTTGATCCGCTCGGTGAGTTCGTGTATGTGGCCAACTACGGCGGCGGTTCCTTCGCCGTGCTACCGATCCTCGCCAACGGATCGCTCGGCGCAGCTACCTTCGTCCAGATTGATGTTGGATCGGTGGGCCCAGTAAACGCGACGAATGCCCCTCCGGGCAGCTTCGCAAGAAGCGGACATAACGCCCCGCACGCGCATATGATTCAGTCCGATCCCGCCGGCAAGTTCGTTTTCGGATCGGACCTTGGCCAGGACCGCATCTACAGTTGGCTTCTGAACCGGGGGACTGGCGCACTGATCCCTAACACACCTCCGTTTATTTCCGTTCCTCCGGGCGATGGGCCCCGTCACTTTGCCTTTCATCCCAACGGGCTCTTTTTCTATTCTCTTCAGGAGGAGGCCTCCACGCTCCTCTGTTATACCTACAACGCCGCGAACGGTACTTTGACGCAGCAACAGCAGCTTTCGACCCTACCGCCTGAGTTCGTGGGCACTAATTTCACCTCTGAAGTGCTTGTAGCGCAAAACGGGGAATTCGTCTACGCGGCCAACCGCCTGCACGACACCATCAGCTTTTTCGATGTCGAAGCGTCGGGCCGGCTGACGCGCGTTGGCGAAGTATCGACCCTTGGCGACTACCCACGAAGCTTCACTATCGATCCCACGGGCAATTTCCTGATTTCGTGTAACCAGAGGAGCGACTCCCTCACGACATTTCGGATCCGGGCCGCGAATGGAGAGGCAGGCGGGCTCGCAAATCGTCTTGTGTTTACCGGCCACTATACGCCGGTCGGCAGCCCGGCGATTATCGTCTTTCTGACCTAACGCGGGCCAAGACACGCCACATTCTGAGTGGCGCGATTCGAACAACGAGTGGCGACTGAACGGCGAGGACGACTTTAGTCTAACGTCCAGCGTTGACTACCTGTTCTACCGCAGGTTCATCGGATTCGAGAGCAACGGAACGCTGATTGTCTCGCCCCGCGGCAAGCTGGGGACCCATTCATGAGGAACCACGCATCAGACGGGCCAGGCGAGCTATCCAGACGAGTGCGACGACTAGGGTATGCAAACCCGAACGGTAGCGTCAGAAGTCGCGTGTTATAGTTCGCTTTGTCCGAGATACCTTCCGGGTCGATCCAATGACTCCATTCACCCGCCGTGCCTTATTGCCGCTGCTAGGCGTTCCTCTTTCCCGTGCCGCCGAACCAGATCTTGCCAATCTGTTCCCGCAACTCGAGGCCGCCAGCCGCTCCCAGCGGCGTCCGCTTGGGTTTCTCGATCCGCGCTGGAAGAAACTGGATGCATGGAAAAAGGAGACCCGCCCGGAGCTATTGCGGCTCCTTCGCTACAATCCGCCAGCGGAGCCGCTTTCGGCAACGGTTGAAACTACTGAGCAACGCGATGGCTTCCGTGTGGAGCGGGTTCGCATAAGTGCCACTCGCGAACATTCGATCCCCGGCTGGCTGCTCCTACCTGCTGTCCAGCGACGGGGCAGACCCGGACTTATCGCGATCCACTGCCACAGCGGCCGGTACGTGTGGGCACACGAGAAGATCCTGTCCAGGCCCGGAGAGCCTGAGTTCCTCGCCGAATTTCGCCGCGGAACCTATGGTGGCAGGCCCTACGCGGAAGAACTTGCCCGGCGCGGCTTCGTCGTGCTGATCATCGACGGCTTCTACTTCGGTGAACGCCGGCTTCGCGTCGAGGCCATGGACCCTGCCACGGCGCCCCCGGTGTTTCGCTCACGCCTGACCGACCTGGCGGGACTCAAGCGTGACTCGCTCGAGTGGATGCGTGCTGTTGATGCGCTGTCGAGCGACTTCGAGCACCTCACCGCGAAGACGATATTCACTTCGGGAGCCACCTGGCCCGGCCTGCTCAACTGGGATGACCGGCGGGCCGTCGACTATCTCGCCTCTCGCCCCGAAGTGAATCCAGATCGTCTCGGTTGTCTCGGCCTCTCAATCGGCGGCCTCCGTACGGCCTACCTAATCGGAACGGACCGCCGAATAAAAGCCGCCTGCGTTATGGGCTGGATGACGATCTTTCATGAACAACTCCGCAACCATTTGCGAAATCACACCTGGATGGTCTATACGCCGGGTCTGTTCAACCAGATGGATCTCCCCGACGTTGCCGGGCTGCATGCTCCGGGCGCGCTACTGGTGCAGCAGTGCAAGCGAGATGCTCTTTTCCCGCTAGCCGCCATGGAGCAGGCCAATCGGCGACTGAGCGACATTTATGCGAAGGCGGGCATTCCGGAGCGATTTAAGGGCACAGTGCACGACGTGCCTCATTCTTTCGGACTTGAGATGCAATCGGAAGCGTTCGAATGGCTGGAGCGTTGGCTTTAGCAGAAAGGGTTGCGTGACATTCCGATCGCGTCATTCCACTGGTCATTAGGAATTCTCGGGCAAATATTCAAGGCCGCATTCAGTCTGGCCGATGGGAGCCGAAAGACTCGCACTCACAATTCCGGTTCCTTCCAGCAGCCTGGTCATCCCATCAAGATTCGCCCGCCTCTACCCTTCTGTCTAGACGGCCATCACCGCATCACCGGACGCTTACGCTCGGTCAACCGGTCCGTGTACTTGATCGAAACATGCTGACTGCCGCGGTCGGAGTGATGGACGAGATTGCAGCCACGAACTGGCCGGCGATCCGCCTGGCATGGCGCCTACAACCGCGGCCAACTACTGCTTCGGCCCGATAACGGCACCGTCCCCAACCAGGAAGTATCCCGCCGGAGCACTCCCATTGTTCGCAAGCGCGAACGCCTTCGCCGACGCCGCCATCGCATTCACGCCGGCAATCTGCGCTTGGCCCTGTCCACCCGGCACAACCACCGTTGTCGCCGCTACCGACGACACTCCGGCGGAATTCGTTCCCTTCGCAACGATCAGGTAAACGCGTCCGTCTCCCTTCTCTATCCTCTCCGCGCGCAGGCGCAGCGTCCCGCTTCCGATCTCTCTTGCGTCGGGTGAGTGGACCGTGTTCGGCGAACTCTCTGTTTCATCATCCTCATTCGAATAAACACGGACGGTCAACACCGGCGAGCAATTGCCCGTCGCGCTCGCCGATAGGCCGACATTAA
Source organism: Acidobacteriota bacterium (assembly GCA_016185425.1). Taxonomy (GTDB): domain Bacteria; phylum Acidobacteriota; class Terriglobia; order Bryobacterales; family Bryobacteraceae. The sequence continues at coordinate 7,062 of JACPNQ010000026.1, forward strand.
TCAAATTGCTGTTCGCCGGCGACAAACTCCCAATCGATACACTCGCGCTAACCACCGGGACCGAAGGACTAACGGTTACAGGCAGCGTGGCGTCCGCGTACGCGGAACCTGAATCGCCAACACGCAGACTGAAACTTGCATTGGAAGCGGTGCAGGCCGCGCTCACAAGCGCCCCCACGCTGCCCCCGCTATTGCCGATACCTGAAAGCGTGACGCCATTCGACGGATTGGCGCTTTGCACACTGACCTGCAGCGAACCCGCCGCATCCTCGCCATCGCTGACTGTGGCGATCGTCGCATTGCTCGAAGTTCCCGCTGTGAGCGAGACCGCATTCGCGACAATACCGGGCGGCGTGTTCGAAACGATTGCGAATACGTACGCTGCCCCGGAATTACTCACCGTCTCGCTGTTTCCGATCCCTCCAGCCGCCACCCTGTCGCCCGACATCGACACGGCTATGCCAAGTGCCGAACTTGCGCTCTGCGGGGATCGAAGGGTCGCCAGCGGCGCCCACGCGACTCCCGTTCTCTGGAACAAAAACGCCGCGCCGCGTGGCTCATAAAAGTGGTCAATGTAGTCGAGCGGTGACCCAACCACCGCGATATCCCCCGACACATACACCGACGCGCCGAACCGGTCGAACGCGTGCGTATTCGAAGACTTGAGATACGCCTTTTGACTCCACACCGTACCGGTCCTCGTAAATACATACGCCGAGCCGGCCAACGAAGCAGCGCCATTCGTCTCGTCACCGCCCACGCCAGTGGCATTGCTGCTTTCTCCCGGCGCCCCCACCACGGCAGTATCGCCGGCGATGGAAACCGAACTACCAAAACTGAGACTATACGCCTGGAAACTGTTATTGGACGCTTTCAGGTATGCCTGTTGCGCCCAGGTCACGCCGTCGCGGACGAACACATAGGCCGCACCCCGGCACATGCCAAACGGGCTCGTTGTCTGATCTCCATTCACTCCGTTCGCCGCACTCTTTTCACACTCGGAGCCGACAACGATGGTCTCTCCGGATATCGCGACGCTGGCCATATTCGCACCTGCCGTCGCGTTGGAAGCCTTCAAATACGCCTGCTGCGTCCAGGTGGAGCCGCTGCGGACAAACACAAAGGACGCGCCGGATTCGTTCGCCGATCCGGTGGGGGTCGCGTTTACGCCAACCGCATTGCTGCGTTCTTTGAACGAGCCAACCACGGCGGTATCGCCCGCAATCGCCACCGAGTATCCGAACCAGCTGCCAGCTAACCAGACTGGCGAGCCGCCGGGCACCTGTCCTTTCAAATACGCCTGCTGCGACCAGGTGGTCCCGTTGCGAACAAACACGTATGCCGCGCCGGTCTCCGGTATCCAGTTATCCGTCTGGTCGGCGTTCACCCCGGTTGCGGCGCTTGCCTCTTTGTATGCGCCGACAATGATCGTGTCCCCAGAGATGGCCACCGCATAGCCAAACGAATCGCCCGCGCCGGTGTTGGACGCTTTCAGGTATGCCTGTTGTGTCCACGCTGTTCCATTGCGGACAAATACGTATACGGCGCCGGAATCGGTTGCCGAATTATCCGTCATGTCCCCATCCACGCCTGTCGCGCGGCTATCTTCTCCCGGCGCGCCGACCACCAGCGTGTCTCCCGACATCGCGATCGATCTGCCGAACTCGTCTCCCGTCCCTGGATTGGCGGCCTTCAGGAACGCCTCCTGGGTGAACGTCGGATCGATGGTGACCGGCCACGATGCCCCGCGGTCGTCGACGTCCAACAATATGCTCTCTGCCGCATCGTTGCCGATGGACACGCTGACCTCGGCGGGCAGTTTCCGCCCCTCCCGATCGATCACTGTCAGGTGGTCATAGCGCATCGCCATGCGCCCGTCGGATTGCATGAGTCGCAATTCCGTCTTTTTTCCTTGCGTCATGCCGGCGTGCAGATCGCCCGCCAGATCGATCACAAGCCGTAACCGTTCCCCCGCCCGCGCCGGCACCGGTGGGCGGTCCAATGTGAAGCCCTGTTCCACGCCGTCTGCGGCGTTGACGTACCATTCGGTCACGCCCCCTTGACGGGCAATCGTCATGCGATTTCCCTTCGCCTCCAAAGCGCCTCTCCCAAGCGGCGTCTGCCTCGCGCCATAGCCGGCGGAGCGCAACGCCCACACCGAGCGCCACGATTTGCCCCGCAGTTCCACACCGTCCCCGGAAAACCGCACGCGCATCCCCTGCGCGGGATTGACGGCGCCATACACGGGATCGCCCTTCGCCGCATTCGGGATTGGACGCACCGCATACCGCGCCGCGACAATTCCGCCAAGCGCATCAGCGGGCACCGGCGATGCATCGTGGGAATGCCGGTGATTCGGCGCCCCCTGCGCGAGTCCGGCCAACACGATAGCCGCGATACGAACGGACGGGTACTTAGGTATGGCAATGGGAGATGACATCGGAAGATCGTGGTGCGGTGTCAGCGGTAGCGGCTGCTCCGCACAACTGGCCCTTTCTTGATTTGGATGCGGCTCCACCGTGTAACACGCTTTTGGCGGGCAGTTTAAGCGGCGAAGTTAGGTATCTAAGCGGCGTGCCAATATCACGATCGATTACACAAGCGCGAGCATCGGCAATGACCTTAGAATGGAACTTACCACGGGGAGCTGTGGTAATAAAGCAGAATTCGCGGTACTGTTGATTCAATTTGTCCTGGTACTAACGTGAAGTCTATGACCCCTTTGTGGCGCATCCGCCACGATTAGTCGAATTCCGGCCGCCAACGGCAGACTCATATCGGCGACTTTCACAGCCCGCCGCTTCCTGATGGTCGCGCTAAACTCCTTAAGCGACAGGTGTTTTGCCTCCGCTTTCAGCCGAGGCAAAACACCGGAAGCAGATCAGCATTCTCCGTTCAAAGCGATCACGGTTTCCCTTGGTAAACGATCGCTCTTAGGTCTGGCGTTTGACGACCGGGGTAAGAGGACAAAGCCTGAATCGGAGACTGTGTCGCCCCGTGGTGAACGGAGTTAAGCTACAGTTCAAAGGCAAGCTGGCTTAAAGGCTCGAATGCGAACAGTCTTCATCGACCTCGAAGATACAAATAGCGCGTTGAATGGGACGTGGGTTGACCCGAAGAGCCTCCGGCAACTGCTCGAGGCGACGAGGCACCGAAAACCGTTCCTAGTGGAGATTCGCGGCGGAAACGGATATATGTTACAGGTCGGGCTCGGCGAGAGCCTCGGCTGCGTTCAGCATAGCCCCGTGGACGGGGACGTGCCGTACATGATGGCTGTGGCCAAGAACGGTGGAAAAGATGAGGGCGTAGAGTTCTCAATAGGTGGAACGCCGTCCCCGGTTTCAGGCAAGTATACCCTTGCGATTGATGAGGTGTTTGATATTGCGGATTGCTTTGCTCGAAGCGGAGAACGAGACAGCAGATATGCATGGGAAGAAATCTGATTCTGGGTAAGATGGCAGTGAACGGATCCGTTGGAGAGCGAAATGGCGCGACCGCGGCCTGCACGGCGTCGACTCGCCTGTAAGCCGTAGTCGAGAGTGAAATGCCTACCCCCGCACGCGGATGATAGGATGTGCAAGCCAATGAGGTCCACACGGTTCGTTCTTCCTCCGTTGCTGGGTTGTCTGTTTGCGCAAGGACCGCCGCCGGCGGCGGCGCCCGTTTCCACATTTGCCAACACGGTGCGGCCTTTCCTTGAGAACTACTGCCAGTCCTGTCACAACGGTAAGACGCACCTCGGCGACGTCAATTTTGAAGTTCTCAAGTATGCCACTGGCGTCGCCGCCCAAACCGGCACATGGGAAACGACGGCGTACGTCCTGAAGACCGGCCGCATGCCGCCGGCGGGCGCGCCCCGCCCTCCGGAGGCCCAAGCGAACGCGGCGCGCGAGGTGCTTGAGGCAGGACTCGTCCAACTCGGCGAACGAAAGTCGCCAGCGTCCGCGCCGCCGCCTACACGCGAGTGGCTTACCTGGCAAGTGGACGCCGAACGCACGGGGTGGGCACGCGGCGAAACGACCCTTACCAAGGCCAATGCTGGAGCGCTTGGCCTGCTGTGGAGGTCACAGTTGGATGCCGCGCCGTCGCGCGTGAACGGCTATTCCACGCTCACCGATCCGCTGGTGGCCGAGGGTGTTCGCACGGCCCACGGCGTTAAGACACTGGTATTCACGGCGAGCGCCGAAAACAATGTTTACGCCCTGGACGCGGATACCGGTAGCGTGATTTGGCAGCGCCGGTTTCCCAACGCGATCAAGCCGCCCACTCCCAGCGGCAACTGCCCGAACAACCTGAACGCCACGCCGGTTATCGACAAGCAGAATTCGATTCTGTATGTGCTTACCAACGAAGGCAAACTGCGCGCGTTCGGACTCGGCGATGGCGAGGATCGTATGACGCCGGTGGAATTCACCGAGCCCTATTCGCGGAACTGGAGCCTCAATCTGATCGACGGTTGGATCTACACATCCACATCGCGCGGTTGTGGCGGTGCGACCTCCGTCATCACGGCGGTCGACTTATCGAAACCGAGCCACCCCGTCGCGCGATTCTATCCAAGCACCGGCAAGGCGTCGGGGCCATGGGGCCGCGGCGGAATCGTACGCATTCCCACTGGCGTGGTCGCGCAGACAGCGGACGGCGCCTATGACCCTGCCGGAGGGCGCTTCGGCAATACTCTCGCCGGGTTGACGAAGGACCTGCGGCTCAACGACTCCTTCACACCCGCGAACTGGGACTATCTCAACCGCAAGGATTTCGATCTCGGCGTGGCCAGCCCTACCGTGTTCGAGTTCGACAAATGGACTCTCGTGGCCGCGGCGGCCAAGGAGGGCGTGATCTATTTGCTCGACGCCAAGAATCTGGGCGGCGACAATCACATGACGCCGCTGTATGTCTCGCCTCGATATGGAAACGACGCGCTGTTGTTCGGTTACAACGGCGTGTGGGGATCGATCTCGACCTGGGTAGACGCCAAAGGGGAACGCTGGCTGATGGTACCAATGATGGGGCCGCCGGCGAAGGAAACCGCGCCGCTGTTCGGAATGACGGACGGCAAGGTAGTAAATGGAAGCGTGATGGCGTTCAAGGTGAAAAAGAAAGACGGTAAGCCGGTGCTGGATCCAGTCTGGATGTCGGGTGATCTTGACTCGCCGGGAATGCCCGTGATGGCGGGCGGCGTGGTCTGGGTGATCGCTACGGGCGACCGGGCAAGGGATGTTTTCCGGCAGAACTTTGGCGGGGCGTCCGGCTCGCAACCGCCGCGAAGACGATTTGGCGGGCCTGAAAATCAAGTGAACCCGGGCGAGCCAGGCGCCGAGCGCGATGCCGCCTGGCTTACATCGCAGAATGAACCCGGCGGGCAGGCACCGGGCCGCCGGTATTCGGGCGGACGGGACGTTACCAACGCTGTGCTCTACGGGCTCGACGCCGATACGGGTAAGGAGATTTACTCCTCGAAGGAATCGATTGATAGCTGGAATCACTACGGCGGAATTGCGCTCGCCTCCGGACGAATCTACTTATCTACGTACGATGCCCGCGTGTTTGCATTCGGGCTGGCGCCCTCCCGGTAGTGCGCTACCAGGGACCCTGCCGTTTGGTGAATTGACGCCCCTTCTCCGCCGCGGGCGTCTCGCCGCCGGTGCAGATCATGACGCCTTCTTTGAGCATGTCGATGACGTTCTGTTCGTTACAGGAGTTCAGGAAGAACAGGTTCGCGGCTTTGGCGGCCGCAAAAATACGCGTGCGAACCTTCTGCATCGCCGGATGCGATTCACGCTCGCCGCCGCCGCGGCCGGAGCCGGTTGGCGGGCCGACAAGAAAGAAGCTCTGATCTCCGGGCCCCCATTCGGCAAATCCGATGCCGGGGATCTTCGTCGTCTTCTCCGCGTTTTCCGCCGCCATGGGCGTTTCAATTTTGACACCGAGCAAGACCTCGCCGTTCTTGTTCAACGGCCACATGTCGGCTTTCAGCATGTACTCGTTCGGCGGCAGTCCCCAGATCTGGGACGCGAAGGTCTGGCTGCCGTTTCCGCGGATTCCCGTGTCGAGTCCAGGATATTTCTCGGCGAACGGGTACCGCAGCGACTCGACAAAGATTTTGACGGCCTCAGGGTTCTCCGCATGACACAGCAGGATTCCATGAACGCCGGCGGCCATCACCTGTTGCGCAACCCAATAGTTGGCGCGCATCGCAGCCGGATCTTTGCCGAGGATGGGCAGCGTCACAATGACCGCCGGCGTGCGATGGCCGGTGCGCGTGGGCCCGGCATCGACAAGACCACGCATGAAGTCGCGCAGCTCCTTCATGTCGAAGGCGCCGTGCTCCATCTCATAGTTGATGTAGTCGGCTTTGGTGGCCGCCATCTTCTTGCCTTCTTCGTAGCCGCCGCGGCCGCCGGTGTAGTAGATGGGTTGGCCCGCTTCGAGCAGCTCGATGGCTCGGTTGATACGTTTGGGCTTTGGGGTATTCTGAGCCCCAGCCTGCGCGGCGACAAGAAGTGCCGCTATCGCGATCAATCCACGTGTTGTCATCCGGCTTGTTCTCCTAACTTGGCTACTGGCGATGCCGCAGCGTGCTCATTGTAGAACAGATAGGCTCCACGCTAACCGCGTCATGAGCTCTGACGGCATCCCATAACACTTCTTACCGTCGCCCGGCGGCGCGAATCGTGTTTCCTGGTTTTATGCGACTGTCATTAGGAACAACACGCACCCTCGACACACTTGTCATGATTTGCCTGGGGATCAATGCCGCCGCCGCGCAATCCACCACATCTCGAATCGTTGGCGCCGCGAATTCTTTCGTTTCGACGCTCGACGAGAGGCATCGCAAGGGCGTCCTGTTTGCATTTGATGCTGAACAACAGCGGGCGCGATGGTCAAATCTCCCGGTACGGGTGGTTTCCCGTGCAGGACTTAGCAACCATGTCCTCGATATGATTCATCCGGATGTTTCAGGCACTGCCAGCCGCAGTCGCGCGTGCCCGGATCATCCAGGCCGTATAACTCGACAACTGGCAGGTCGCCGGAATCACGTCGCTTGTCAGCGGCCAACCGGCAGCCGTTGGACTTTCGACGACGGACGCCGTTGATCTCACGGACGGCGGGGATGGCATTCGCGTAGATATCGTGGGATCAGCCCGACTCTCGCGAGGAGAGCGCAGCTTTGACCGTTGGTTCAACACCCGGGCGTTCGGGCGGCCTGCTCGCGGCACGTTTGGCAACTCCCGCCGCGGGCGTGGATACGACGGCGCGACTCAATCCGCAGGGTGAGCAGGTAAACGCGCGGTTCGGCCAGGCAATCAGCACGAGAACCCCGCGCGTGATACAGCTTTCCCTTCGGGTGAGCTTCTGAAGGGCGAATTAAGAGCGAAATAAGCGGCAGCGGTGGAAAGCGAACGTAAAAAGAGCCGCTGCCGCTCTAAAGTTTTCACAGATTTCGAACGATATTCATCTTGTCGCCGGAGAATTTCCGCTGGTGAGGATTCGCCGCCGTCTGTGCCAAACTCTGGCCGTACAAAAAATGACGATAAGCATTCCCACGATCCTCCGGCTTGCCAGCTTTCTGTCCATCGTCCTGGGCCTCACCGAGATCCTCGCTCTCACGACACGCGCTCAATTTCCAAAAGGCGTGTTTTCGCTGGCTTCGCCGGACGAGGCGCTGGGTTTGATATTCATGGGCTTTGCCCTCCGAAACTCCCGGTTGGAGGACCACAGCGGCATAGTCCGTGTGATTGTCAAAACATCACGAGCCAGCCTCTTGATTATCGGGTTCTCCGGCATGGCTGGCTTACATTTAGTTCCCTGGGGCTCAACTGCGTTTCAAAGCGAAGCCAGGCCAACATTCGCCGCGGGCATCGGGTTTGCGTTGATCAGCGGCATTCTGATTATCAAGCGCTCGCCGGTCTTGAAGAAAATCCTCCCGTACCTTTCCTATGCGTGCTGCAGTTTTTTGGGGGCCTGTTGGGTGGCCATCGTCCTGAGCCTGACGGGGCTGATCTCGGCGCCGGCGATCCTGGCAATCGGATGGCTGCCCGCAGCCCTCATGACTCCGATCGCATTGATCCTGGCCGTCTGGATTAATGCGCCCGGCCTTGCCCACGTGTTGTCCGGCAGCGGACCGGACGCCGCCACTGCCAGACGTCTATTTCCGCTGGCGTTTATCGTGCCGCTGTTGCTGGCGGTCCTGCGGCAACAGGCCGAGCGGTCGGAGTATCTGCATCCGCACGCCGGATTGCTTCTTCATGTGCTCCTGAGCGTAGCGTGCATGGCGGCGCTCGTCGCTTGGAACGCTAACAGAATGACGGTTGCTCACCAGATCGAACGTTCTGTTGAACGAGTGTACCGGGATGGCGAGGCTCAACTGCGGGAGCTGCTGTCCTATGTCACGCAGCCCGTTTGGATACTGGGGCCCGATGGAGGCATGCAATACCGTAACAGTGCCGCCGCCGAGTACTTTTGCTTTCCAAATGAGCAGGACAGGCTTTCGGCAAATAAATTCCCCCTTGGCCAGCGTCAGCACGAAGTATTAGTGAGAGCGGCGCTCTTCGGCCGCGGCGTTGCGCCGATTCGAGTGCGCCACCTGGTTTCCGGCACGGATAGGGACCTTCAAGCGACACTTGTGAAGACGATGAAGGGCCACGCCTTGTCCGAGGTCAAGGTGCTGGTGCTCGCGGAGGATCCGGGAGCGGACGCAGAGGTATCTACATCGCTTCGAGCGCTGTCGGCCGGGCTGGATGAAAGTCGCGGCGCCACGGCTGAGTTGGCGACGGACAGCACGAGGAGCGGGATCAACCAGCGCGGCGAAATGTAAGGTTGACGCGGCAGCCTCCGAGGCGGGGGTGTGCGGCTTCCTTCAACGGTGCGATGCCGTGGTAGAAGAGGCGGGCCGGGCCGCCCCATACGACTATGTCGCCGTGTTCGAGGCGTACACGGCGAATCGGGGAAGAGCGGTGCTCGCCACCGAATAGGAAGACGGCCGGAATGCCGAGCGAGACGGATACGATCGGCTGTGAGAAATCCCGCTCATTGCGGTCCTGATGCAACGTCAGCTTGGCCCCGGGCGCGTAGCGGTTTATTAGACATGCGTCCGATTCAAACCCACTGAAACCCGCCGCGGCGGCGGCGCGACCGGACAGCGCGGCGAAGGCATGGGGCATTGCCGGCCATGGTTTGCCGGTTTCCGGATCGCAGGGCGCGTAGCGGTAGCCACTTCTGTCGGACACCCAGCCGAGCGCTCCGCAGTTCGTCATCCCTACCGACATGCGGAATCCGCCGGGAGTGACCATGTGCCGGAATGGCGCCGCTCCGGTTACGCTCTCAAGCGCCGCCAGCACCGCGTCCTCCTCGGCCAACGCAAAGCCGCGCAGCATCGCCACACCCTCTCCGAGAGGTACTTCGAAATCTTCAAACAGCCGCGTCATGAAAGATGATCCCTAACGTATGACGCCACCCGGAGCGGATACGGCTGACGCCATGGCGCAAATTGACGCGGTACACGCCACGGCTTCCGCGCATCGGCCGCGTGTGAACGGCGAACACCACGCCATCTCCCTTTTTCAGCGGCACGACCATGGGACGCGACTGCATGCGCGGGCGCTGCTCCGTCATGACAAACTCGCCGCCGGTGAACGAGTCCGAGAGGAGAATTGCCAGTTGGAGCGGGAAGACATGCTCTCCGTAGAGGTCCTGGTGGAGACAGTTGTAGTCGCCTTCGCCGTACTGCAACAGGAGCGGTGTGGGGCGGACCTGACCGGCGGCGTGGCAGCGAGCCAGGAATTCGTCATGGGCGGGTGGGAAGCGCACAGGTGAACCGAGCGCTTTGTGCCAGCAATTAGCCAGAGGGGCGAGGCGGGGATACCATTCGGTGCGGAGCGACTGGATGGGTTCCGGGAGAGGGTATTGGAAGTATTTGTACTCGCCGCGGCCGAAGCCGTGGCGGCTCATGATGACGCGGCTGCGGAACAACTCATCGCTGGGGTAGAGGGCCGCAACCGCGTCGCATGCGGAGGAGGGCAGGAGGCCGGGGAGGACGGCGAACCCCTGGTCGTCGAGCTCGGTCTCCAGGCTCACGCGCGAGCCTCCCGGTCCAGGAGGGCGCGTTTGCGCTCAACACCCCAGCGGTAGCCGGAGAGCTCGCCGCCGGTACGGACTACACGGTGACAGGGTATGGCCACTGCGAGGAGGTTGGACGCGCAGGCACGGGCGACGGCGCGCGCGGCGGCGGGTTCGCCGATGGCGCGGGCGATGTCGGTGTAGCTGGCTGTAGCGCCGGCGGGAATCCGTTGCAGGGCTTGCCAGACGCGTTGTTGGAAGGCGGTACCGCGGACGTCGAGCGGGAGATCGAGGCCGAGTTGGGGTGCCTCCACGAGTCCGACGACTTTGGCGATGAGGGCTTCAAAGGCGGGGTCGCCGCCGATGACGGAGGCTTGGGGGAAGCGGTCCTGTAACTCGCGGGCGAGGGCATCGGGATCGTCGCCGAGGAGGATGGCGCAGATGCCGCGTTCGCTACTTGCGACGAGGATGGAGCCGAGGGAGCACTCGCCGACGGCGAAGCGGATGGAGGCGTTGCTGCCGCCGGCGCGGTATTCGGAGGGTTTCATTCCAAGCACGCCGTTGGATTCCGCGTAGAAGCGGCCGTTGGAGTTGTAGCCGGCGTCATAGATGGCGGCAGTAACGGACGGGCTTCTCTCCAGGGCGGATTGGACGCGCCGGGTGCGGTGCGCCGCGGCGTAGGCTTTGGGGGTGAGCCCGGTGAGGGATTTGAAGACGCGGTGAAAGTGGAAGACGCTCATGCCTGCTTCGCGGGCGAGCTCGGCGAGCGGGGGCGTGGCTTCGGATTCGGCGATGAGGCGGCAGACGCGGGCGATGGCTTCGGCGTGCGGCGCGCCGGTTTCGTTGGGGCGGCAGCGTTTGCAAGGGCGGAAGCCGGCGGCTTCGGCGGCCTGGCAGGTGGCATGGAACTGGACGTTCTCCGGTCGCGCGAGGCGTGCGGCGCAGGAGGGTTTGCAGTAGACTCCGGTGGTTTTGACGGAATAGAAAAAAGTGCCGTCGGCGTTGGCGTCGCGAGCGACGACAGCGGCCCAACGGGGGTCGTTTTCGATGCGGGCTGTATTGTTCATAAGGCGAATTTAACAGCCGGTTTCCGTAGAGAAACTCCGGTTCTTGCTATCTCATTCGATCTTACAAGGGCGGCGAGGCCGTCACCAGCGTACCGGCCCGGAACCGCTTCTCCAGGGATAGGGCCGCGCGCTTCATTTCTTCGATATTTATCGGGCCGCGCTTCTGCCAGAGGTTTATCTTTTGCACGCTGTAGAAGTAAACTTTCCCTCTGTCCGGAAACTCGCCGCGGAGAGGGGCCAGGAGCTCCTCAGAGAGCAAACCGCCTTCCGCTCCCTGGTTGTCCTGACGGAGAAAATCGTCCCACCAAAGGAACTTGGTCACCGGACCATGAAAATCGACAGGGATGTAGTCCTTCTCGCGCGTTCCGAGGCGATACATCAAGATAAAGTGCTGGGGCCGCTCGCGGTCAACGGCGTACCGCCATGGACCGGAGACAGTCCATTTTCCTACCGCGACATCACCGAGTTGGCGAAAGTTTTCCGCGTAATTCTCGCGCCAGCCGTCCGTGGGCCAGTCCCGCCTTGCGGCAAAGAAGGCGCGCCTGTCTGCGTGCAGAGTCACGCCGCCGGCGAGATAGCGTATGTTTCTTTTCGCGGTCTCCATGCTGTACTGCTTCTGGTAGCCGAGCCAGTCATAGAGCACACGCTTTTCCTGGTCCAAGAGCCGTACGCGCCATGCGGGCTCGTGGACGGGATCGCGATCATACATCTCGCGCGTCACCTTCCACTTCCAGCGTCCGCCGGTAGTCTCCTCGGCGATGTCATCGTTAGGCCGCCGGGTGAAACCGGGGATCCGCTCCAGTTCCAGATCCTCCGCAAATACAGTGAGCAGCAGCGTTTCCGCGTACGATGTATACCCGTTCCAGTGGGACGCGTTTTTGCGTTTCACCGTAAACACGGCCGAGTCGGCGCTGACGTTTGGTTCGAGGACGCTTGCCTGCCACTCCTCCGGGATGCGGGCGCGGCCCAATTCACCGAGGGTGACATCGACCATTTTCCTTCGCTCCCAGACGCGTTCCCGGTGATAGAGGCCGCAGGCGCAAGCGCCAGCCGCCGCCAACCCCAGAAAACAGATGATGGTTGTCGCGTTCATCCATAATCTCTAGCGTGGGTTGCCGGCGGAACTTCTCAGCCCCAGCCCTTTTGCCGGAGTCTTCGGGTGTACTAGAATGCAGGAACCCCAATAGGTTACCCATGTATACACGAATTCTTTGGCTTGCAGTATTTTCCCTTGCACTGATAGCGCAACAGGATGATCCGCACGCGGAGGACCGCAAGCTGCTGTTGAAGATTCTTCGCGAGGTGGAGGCGTCGATCAACGCGCAGAACCTGGACGGCATGGTGAAGCAGATGGACGCGAACGCGACGGTGGTTTGGGAGAACGGGGAGGTGTCACGCGGGCCGGCGGAGATCCTGGCTTATTACGACAGAATGATGAAAGGTCCGGACCGGATTCTGACGAAGTATACGACTACGGCGAAAGTCAGCGGGCACGCGCGTTTTCTCGGTAATGGCGACATAGCGATTGCGGACGGGACGATGGAGGACGAGTTTTCGCCCGTGGTTCGGAGTCCGTTCCGGCTAAGTTCGAAATGGACGACGACGGTGGCGAAGATCAATGGAGAGTGGAAGGTAGTGTCGCTGCATCTGTCGGCGAATGTGTTTAATAACGTTCTGATCGACGACGCGAAGGCGATGCTGGTTTATACGAGCGGGGGCGGGTTGCTGCTGGGCGGGTTGGCCGGGTGGTTCCTGGGGCGCCGGGGAAGGAAGAGTTAGGCGATTGCTGAAATGATGCACTTGACATACCCGGCCGGAAGGCCTCTGGCTGGCGGGCACCCAAGCCGCTAGCCTACATCGCCCGCTTCTTGCGGACCTTCTTCTTCGCGGTGGTTGGGTTCGCTCCTGGAGGCGGCATATCTGCGCTCGGCTTGACTTTGAGTAAACCAGCCAAACCAGCCAAAGCGTCCCGTTCCCTCAGTGGGATACGAACCGGATTGTCGGTATTCGCCATACAACCTCAGTGCTAGTCTCGAAATAATTCGACATGCAATAACATAGACACCACAACTAATAGTGGTCATCGATCCTATTGGCCCTAGTTTAGGGTACCGATTTCCAATTTTACAAGAAGATTTTCTGTGTAGCCGGAATCTTGGCTAGCTGATCTGGACGGCTTTGGTGCCTATTTTGAGCACCGTAGGATTAAATCCTATTTTTTAGGACTAAGTGCTTGCCCTGGAGTGTGTCTAGGTGTACCGTGTAAATGGGGGCCGTGCTCCGGCCCCCGGTGTTTAATCTCTTGAAGAAACGAGAGATTGGATGGGCTAAAGCAAACTAAAAACACGCTTGGATTAGCGATTGGACGAGAGGCACGGTCTGTATTCACCGCCCTTGTCGCATTTTCAATATAGCATAGGCGCATCGCTCGGGGAAGAGGTATAGTCATGAAAATTAACGATCAACTGAAGCCGCAGTATACGGCCGTCATCTCTGATCTGGAGGTAGAGCGCGATGCTATCCATAAGGAATTGGGAGCACTACAAAAGAGAATCCGCGAACTCGACAATACGCTCGTAACTCTGCGGCATCGGGTCGATCCAGGCTACGCACCGCCCTCCAAGATCGTTGAGTTGCGACACCGCGATCCCAGCTTCCCCGAGAACGAAAAATACACGCGCATCGGTGTCCGATGGGCGATATTGCATTTACTTGGAGAGCGAGGTCCTCTGGCTACGGCTGATATCGCGGATGCCTTGGTTCAGCGTGGGGTACGAACCAAGGCAGCGAATTTCACAAACAACGTATCCGCGATGCTGACTGCCACGATGCGTACCAAGGGATCCGAAGAAGTGGAGTCTGTCGCCAGCAAGTGGCAACTGACCGAGAACGGGAGGAACAAGCTCGCGAAAATCGTAGCCTCTCCCGATTTCTTAAACGCTTGTCCATGGGCCGAAGCCCCTGCTGTTGCTGCGGCAGGGGCGGCCCACTAACAAAGAAGGAGGAACACTAATGACGCGTCCCCCATAATCTGAGCTTCTCAACTTCTGACAATTTGCGCGGTAGTGGCGAAATCAGCAGACGCAGTGGATTTGGGTTCCACGGGGTAGGCCCTCAGAAGCATTGCCCGTGCAGGTGCAAATCCTGTCTACCGTACCACGTCCTTGCAATCACAGTATACCGTGATAATGCAGGGCCGTGGCAACTGAAATTTCAGGCAAGCGCGAACCCAAGCGCGCCTAGAAAGAGATAGCCAAAATGGCTCAAGTTGGAACCAATCACGCTGTAGGGACTCCGGCCCCGGACACCGGACAATACCGTCATACGATGTGCCCCAACACGGCGATCTACAACAGGGGAAACATTCTTGCACCGTGCCAGAATGTCTACTGCCCGGTGCGTGGTGCTGCCTGGACTCTTGTCCAGAAACTCACTTAACGCAAACTCACTTAACGCGGTTTATGAAGGCGGACACATCGTGGTTCGCATAACCTAGCAATCGGCCCATGGTCCACATTCCAAATTCGGATGTGGCATGGGCCGATTTCAATTCAGCAATCAGCTTGGCCGCAAGATCGTCCCGATAAATCCAAAGGGATGCCCGCCCGCATTTCTGGTCTTCTGTGTCATCGAGAACTTTGCAGCCCTCCTGTGTCGCAATGGCGAACACCCTTTCTCGGTAGTCTGCTGGACAGTCCAATTGAGCCGCGAGACTCATCCCGGTGTTGACGCGCTCGCAATAGGCTACGGCCTGTCCATCTAGGAACCCCTCGATGTAGGTAAACGAATCCATTCGTTCACTCTATTCCTTTGGCTGTTTCAACATCAACCGCTTGCCATTCGTCTTTTCGCAAGCCAGAACAAACCGCTCCGCGTCTGGCATCTGGCGGACGTTGTAGCGGAAATCGAACTCTCGAAGGTATTTGTCGAGGTACTGCTTGCCGACATGGTGGAACACGCCGTGAATACCGTGCTTCAGGATGGAGAAGTAGCCCTCGACCGTGTTTGTCGTGATGATCTGACCGTCTTCATGGCGCGCATATTCCTTCTGCTTGTGGTTGACCGCACTGTGCTTCCAGCCGTACTTGGAGAGTTTCAATTTGTGCGCCTTGTCGGTCATGATATGCGCGTTGTCCTTGTCAATCATCTCGTCGAGTACTGGCCGCAATTTCCCCCCGGTGATCTTCTCGGCGTTCATGGAGCGAACCGTACCGTCGCGCTGAAGGATGGAGACCACGGGTGTTTTGTTCTCGCGCGGATTGAAACCGGGCCGGCCTCTTCTCGGAGCGCCTTCCTTCAGTGCCGGTGGATTCACTTTTCCGCCAACCCAAGTTTCATCGATTTCAATAACACCGTCCAGTTTCTCGGCTAATGGTTCCTGGCCGAGCGCCCATCGAATGCGGTGGCACATGAACCACGTCGTCCGGTAGCTTCCAAGTTGCACGCCATTCTCATCGGTCCCCCAAAGGTTCCGCCACAACTGGTATGCGGAGATTCCCTTCTTCGATGAGCACATCAAATGAATCGCGAGAAGCCACTTATGCAAAGGGATTTTCGAGTCTGAAAAGATAGTGCCGACCGTTACCGTGAACCGCTTTCGGCATTGACGGCACTTCCAAAGTCCCTTGCGAATGGTTTTTCCCTGAAGGCGATACGCTGAGTCGACCGATTCGCAATGCGGGCAAACCGGCCCATGCGGCCACCTACTCCCTTCTAGATGCTCGCGTGCGGCGTCTTCATCGCCGCCGCAGCCCCCCGCGGCAGGTTCGCCTTGACTCCTGGAAAGAAATTGCAGCGTATCTGAACCGCGATGTGCGCACGGTTCAGCGGTGGGAAAAGACTGCGTGACTTCCGGCGAAACGCCTGCAGAAACCGGGTTTGCGCGCAGTCTATGCGTATACGACCGATATCGATAACTGGCTGAAGCCGCAGAACACAGAAGCGCCGGCTCCGGCCCTGCCGCTGGTCGAGAAATCTTCGCGCACTCTCTATATCGGCTTCGGGGTTGTGACCGCGACGCTCCTGGTCATTCTCGTCGGCTAGCGGTACGTCCCCGCCCAGCCGGCGGCGCTGACCTCGCGCCCGATCACCTCCGACCCCGGCGCGGAACGCGATCCCGATTTCTCGCCCGTCGGAAAGTACATCGCTTACGCGGCATCGCCCCCCACATCCACCACCGAAATGTACGTGCGGCAAATAGGTGGAGGGGCGCCGATCCGCCTTACCTCCAACGCGGACGGAAACAGCCTTTCGCCGGCGTGTCGCCCGATGGCACGAAGATCGCATTCGTTCGCGGTGAGCCAATGAAGTCGGTGAGCTTGCTGCTGATCCCAGCCTTTGGCGGCCCCGTACGCCTACATGACTTCTTCGCTCACAGGCACGCTGCAGGACAACAATGGCGACGGCGGCGCCGCGACGAATCTCAGCCACGTGCCACTCATAAACGGGTTTAACCAAACGGGTTCAACCAGAACGCTCTCGCGCTCGGGGCCGACTGCGCGATTCTGGGAGCAAGCTCAGCAGGACAAGTTCATTCGGCGGCAATTTCGGCCCCTTCACCGGAGATGTTTCCACCAACAGCACTCCGTCTATCGGTATCTCGTTCAGCACCCGGATCACCTACAACGACCTGGTTACCTATTCCGGCCGGGTTAGCGTGCAGAATCAGGTCGCGATCCCCGAGCCGGCAACGGAGCTGCTGTTGCTGGTGTCGCGGTTTCGACCGGAGAACTGACCCGTGTCGCGAATCCACTCCGCTATCATAGGGAGATTACCGGAACAATGCGCCCCGGGGCATCCGCGCCGAAGCCCTTCCCCGCTACAGCCGAATACTGACGCGGCGTGCCAGGGACCGGGCCGGTGGTGTCGTCTGGATTCGCTGGAATGCAATGCCCACTCTGTAAAGTCGATCTCCCTACCGAGGCTACGGATTGCCCGAATTGCAGCACTGCGTCCAGCTCCTCCGGCGCCACGATGACACGCGCGGAGCCGATCGGCACTGGGTCTCCGTCTCGCGGTAACAATGCCGCGCACCAGCCCGACGACACAGGCGAATTCCAAATTGGCCAGTTGCATCCCGGCTCGGTGCTTGGCGGGCGTTTCGAGATTCTCCAGATCCTCGGCCAGGGCGCGATGGGAGCGGTCTACAAAGCCCGGGACAAAGAATTGGACCGGTTCGTCGCGCTGAAGGTAATCCGCCCGGAGCTCGCGAACCGGCGCGAAATTCTCGACCGCTTTAAGCAGGAGCTCATCCTCGCCCGGCAGATCACACATAGAAGCGTGGTCCGCATTTTCGATGTCGGGGTAGCCGATGGTACACGGTTCATTACGATGGAGTTCGTCGACGGGCGCGACCTCCAGTCGTTAATGGCCAGCGGTGTTAAGAAATCGCTGGAGGAAAAAGTCAACATCATTCAACAGGTGTGTGAAGCCCTGGATGCGGCGCATGCCGAGGGGGTTGTTCACCGGGACCTGAAGCCGCAGAACATCATGGTGAACGATTCCGGCCGCGCCGTGGTGATGGACTTCGGTATCGCCCGGTCGATGGAGCAGGCCGGGGCAACCTCCACAGGCGCGATCATCGGGACGCCGGCATACATGTCGCCGGAACAGGCCAAGGGAGAGAAGGCCGATACCCGTTCCGATCTCTTTTCTCTGGGCGTCATTTTCTATGAGCTGGTCACCAACAAGAAGCCGTACGTTTCGGACACCGTTGTCGGGCTTCTCCTGAAGCGCATCCAGGAACGGCCGGTTCCGCCGATCCAATGCGGCACAGGTATTCCGCGAACACTCAACGACATCATCCTCCAGTGCATGGCCATTGAACCGGCCGAACGCTACCAGACCGCGAAGGAGGTTCTGCGCGATCTGCAATCCTGGCAAACGCCCAACATCGCCGACGAGACTGTTTTCGCCACCTCTGTCGTGGACATGCCGGCGGCCGCTCCCAAGCGGACGGAACGGCGTTGGAATTGGAAGTCTACCGCCGCCGGTGCCGCCGCTTTGGCATTGATGGCCGCTGGCGGTTACTTCGTGCGAGACCGGCTTCGCCCAGCGCCGGCCGCGCCGCTGGCGCCGGTCACCGTGATGATTGCCGAATTCGCCAATCAGACCGGCGATCCGGTCTTCGATGGCACACTGGAGCCGGTGTTCAAGCTGGCGCTCGAGGGCGCCGGATTCATCAACGCATACGACCGCACCCAACTGCGCAGCCTTGGCGCCAAGCTGGACCACCCTGGCGACAAGCTCGATGAACAAACGGCGCGCCGGATCGCGGTCAATCAGGGTCTCGGTGTCGTGGTGTCCGGCACTCTCGACCGTCGTGGAAATGGCTACACACTTACAGTGAAGGCGAGCCAGGCCGTGACCGGAAATGCAGTTACCACGACTTCCGCCAACGCTTCGAGGAAGGATCAGGTCCTTGCGGCGGCCACCGAAGCGGCCGCATCGATCCGGCAGGCGGTCGGCGATGCGACCGCATCGGAATCCGCGCAAAGATTTGCCATGGAGACTCTCTCGGCTACGTCGCTGGAAGCCGTTCACGAATACTCGCAGGCGATGGAGGCGGTGTCGAATGGCAAGTACAATCAGGCGTTAGGTGCGTTCACGAAGGCCGCCGAGCTGGATCCGAATTTCGGCATCGCCTATACGGGAATGTCGGTCGCCTCACGCACGCTGGGACGATACGAAGACGCGGAAAAATACGTTCAACTTGCCCTGCGACACGTGGACCGGATGACCGAACGGGAACGATATCGCACCCGCGGCCACTACTACCTGTTGAAGGGCAATCACCAGAAATGCGTTGAGGAGTACAGCGCGTTGATTGGCCGGTATCCGGCCGACATCACGGCTCTGAACAATCTCGCGTTGTGCTCCAGTCATCTGCGAGATATGAAGAGGGCCGTGGCGGAGATGCGGAAGGCCGTCGGGCTGCTGCCCAAGCGCCTGATCTACCGCGTCAATCTCTCGCTCTATTCTTCCTACGGCGGCGATTTTGAAACCGGAGACAAGGAGGCCGTTGCGGCGCAGCAGATAAGCGCGTCCCTCCCACAAGTTTTTATCGCTTTGGCCTTCGCGCAATTGGGCAAGGGGCAGGCGCCGCGGGCTGCCGAGACGTACAAACTGCTGGAGAAAACGGGGGCGGCGGGCGCATCCTTTGCCGCTTCCGGACTTGCCGATCTCGCTTTCTACGAAGGCCGTTTCTCCGATGCCGTTCGCCTGCTCGAGGAGGGCGCCCAAACCGATCTCGCGGATAAAGAACCGGAGCGTGCCGCCGGCAAGTTTGCGGCGCTGGCCGACGTTCAGCTCGCGCGCGGCCAAAATGGCGCCGCTGCCGGCGCCGCCGAAAAAGCACTCGCAAATAGCAAGGCTGTAAAAGTGCAGTTTCTCGCGGCTCGTGTTCTTGCCGCAACCGGGGACGCGGCGAAGGCACGCACGCTGACGGCCGGACTCGCGGCCGAGCAGCAAGGCGAACCGCAAGCCTACGCTAAATTGCTGGAGGGCGACGCCGCGCTGCGGGCAGGCGATCCGCGCAAGGCAGTCCAACTGATGACCGAGGCGAATCGTCTGGCCGATACCTGGATCGGACACTTCGATCTTGGCCGCGCTTACCTGGAAGCCGGCGCATTCGCTGAATCCGATTCCGAATTTGACCGCTGCATCCGGCGGCGAGGCGAGGCTCTGGCCCTATTCCTCGACGAGATTCCGACGTACGGCTATTTTCCGCCCGTCTACTACTACCTGGGGCGGGTACGGGAGGGCCTCAAATCCAGTGGATTCGCCGACTCGTATCGCACGTACCTCAACATCCGAGGCAGTGCCAATGAAGACCCGCGGCTGCCCGAAGTGCGGCGCCGGGCCGGTGGCTAGGCGCCCCAGCCCGGTTTATCGTTTCAGCACACTTAATGGAGTCGATGGCGCGCTTTGAATGAGCGAGCAGTTACCAGTCACGTTCGGATCGCACGAATAGGCGGTGACGAAGTAGATGTACGTCGTGTTGTTCTTGACGTTGTAATCCCGGTATAGGGTTGCCGGCGGTGCGCCGTCGATGGAGGTAATCAGCGAGAAATCGGTGGCCGTTCTGCTATCGATCTTGCGCCAGAGACCGTACCGTCTGGTCTGTCCAAATTCGGGAGCGGGCCAGCTTATTTCGATGTAGTCCTTTGTGACGATGGCGCTCAGGGCACCCGGCGCATCCGCCGTCGACGCTGCTGTCTCATAGTCGATCTCGCCAACATCTTCGAGGCCGACATCTTCCAGCCCCACGTCTTCCAGACCGACATCCTCCAGCCCGACGTCCTCCAGCCCAACATCTTCCAGGCCGACGTCTTCCAGACCCAGGTCGTCACGAGCAACGCCAAGTGAAACGCGGGTCAGGTTTGGACTTCCCCCCACTTGCCGGGCGTCGAGCCTGCTCCAATCGTTCGAATCCGAATATAGGATGTCGAGCGGACCATTCAGGTTGGCATCCTGGCCGAACTCAGCAGACTCGATTGTGCCGCTGTTATTCCAGTCCGTTGGGACGCTGACCGGTGTTTTTCCGTCCACGCGAAGCAGTTTCTGGGCTGTGGCGGGAATCGGAGTCCCGTCGCAATAACGTTTCGCAAAGCGGCTTCCGGCCTGGGCAAGGTCGATCGTGAGATCCAGCGGTCCCGGCGGGGCATACCAGCGCGTACGTAGATCGGCCGCGCCCAGTATATCGGTCTCGCGGAGTGTGTTTTCGTTGAGAGCACTCAGCGCGCCGGCGGAGTAATTGATGCTTAGCGTGCCGTCGCCCTTGGGAACTCCCCGAACCTGGAACAGGTAGTTCATTACGCTCACGTAGTTCGGCTTGCAATTCAGCGAGACGTCGCCGCCGTGCCCGAGGTTCAAGTTATGCCCGAGCTCATGCATGAAGGTTCCGGCCTGCGTGAGAGTATTTCCTACGCGATCGACACAGTACTTCTGATTCGCAGCCAATGCAATTGCCGGGTCCTTTTGGCACCCCGGCGTATCGTCGGAGCGCCATAACCCGAGTGTGATCGCTATATTCGATCCGGGCTTGTCGGCGATGCCCGAGATTTTTCGCGGTTTGGCCGGGTCGGCAGGTTCCGGCCGGCCAAGCGCGTGGCCGAAAATCGTGTAGTGGTAGGCATGCCGGCGGCTCTTCTGGAAATAGGCGAGTTTCAGCGCGCGGAATCCGCGCCTCCAGCCGATCACGCCTTTTTCGTTCGGGAACGCGCAAGTTTTGGTTGCGCTTGGCACGCATGTCACCGAATCCTCGTCAATCGGCTGGCCGCCGTTGGCGAATGCCGCGGGGACGATATACGACGGAAGCGCCGCTGGAGCGGGAATGGAATAGATCGCCCCTATGTCGAAATGCAGTTTGATGCCGCGCAGACCGAATGCGTCCGCCATCATCTTCAACGCTTCGTTCTTCGGCCGGTGGGAGTGGCCTGGCTTGCTCTGATCGGCGCTCAAATCCCCATACACCATGTGGTCCACTTCCACAAAGATGTCCGGGACGTTGGGATTTGCACCGGGGAGCGGTACGGTGCCTCCGGTCAGAACATCGGTGTACCCCTGGTTCAATTCCCAACTGTCCAGCAGGCCGTCCCTGTCCGTGTCCTGTACGGTGGTGCTGAAGATAATGCTTGTCCACGACAAGCAGTCGACCGAACTGAGCACGGGAGTCACCTTCGTCTTGAATGTCCCGTTTGTGACGCCTGCCATGAGAGAGCTGACGTCCACCGTCAGGTTGTCCCAAGCCAGCCCCTGCGCGCCTTGGAATGGATTTGTATCCACGGGAAGAAGCGGCGACGTCAGAGCAGTGCCGTTGAACCACAGGCGCTCTTTGAAACTGGAATCGCCGTCGCCGGCGATGTGGGTCATTTTGGCCTGTGCGTTCGCGGCCGACTGTTCATAGAATCCCTTGATCTCCTGTTCGTACTCGGGGGCATCCTGGTTAGCGGTCCGTGCGCCATCATAAATGACGATCGCCCTCAGAGGCGCCGTGGGATCGCGATAAACAACAACCAGACTTGCTCCCACCGCATACGCCACCTGATTCCCGGTTCCGGAAGACTGGCTCCCGCCCGCTCCGCTGTCCGGTAACGCGACCACATGAGGGCCGTTGGCGATCCTGGTCTTGGTCGTTGGGTCCGTCGCCAGAAACCTCAGGACGTCCGCCCGGTACGAGCGCACCTCCTGTCCGCCGCTTGTGGTTCCCGAGCCGCCGCCTGAACTCCAGCAGGCCGATGCTTTGCCGATCAATCTGCCGGAAATCCTGGATCCCCGAAATGTGCCTTTATCGCCCGCCGGCACATTGGTGCCGGGTTCTATGGTTTGCCAATAAAGATACGCAGCGAGCACATGCTGGCCTTGCGGCACTCCGCCAACGGTTATCGTACCCTTCGCATAGCTATTGGCGGACCCGCCAACAATCGCCTGAGTCTGCGTATCCACAGCGCCTTTCCCGCGCAGCCCTACGCCAGCGACGACGTAATCGCCGGTGACGAAGAAATTGTTGTAGAGATCGAGACGATTTTCTTTGGGCGGCGGGGGAGCCGAACACAATGCCGCGGCGAATAACGTCGCCAGCACTGGTGAATACCAGGTCCTGCAAACGATATACCGTTGCTTGGCACTACCTTCTGAAACCATAGTGTTGAGCGTCCTTATTTGTAGAGAAATGTAAGGTCGTGTATCAGCGCGCCGAGGCACTTTAACAGGTCGTCAGAAACCGGAGAGTGTCCTCAAAGTTAGCCCGCCATATGCGAAAGTGTCAAGTAGACCGTCGAATTTGTAGCGTCTGCGCGTACTGGTACTGGAATTGAGATCGTGTCACAGCCGCGCCAGAGCGGACCGGATGTCATGGGAAAGGGGCATGGATGACAAGGCAACGGGAGGGAATGAACGGGAAAGTGGTAATTGTCACCGGCGGCAGTTCCGGGCTTGGTGAAGCGGCGGCAGTCCGGATGGCGAATGATGGGGCAATCGTTGTGGTCGCCGCCCGGCGGCGGGACAAGGGCGAAGCAGTGGCGCGCAAGGTTGGCGGTTACTTTGTCGAGGCAGACGTGACGCGGCGGGAGGATGTGCGGCGGATAGTGGAGGAGACGCTGGAGCGTTATGGACGCCTGGATGCGGCAGTGAACAATGCGGGCGTTTCAGGACCCGTGCGGACGCCGGTAGCGGACGTGGAGGAAGAGGGTTGGGACGCCGTCATGAACGTGAATCTGAAGGCGGTGTGGATGTGCATGAAATACGAGATTCCGGCGATGTTGCGGAATGGCGGCGGAGCGATTGTGAATGTATCGTCCATTTACGGACTGAAGGCGAGCGATATCGGCCATGCACCTTACTGCGCGAGTAAGCACGGTGTGATCGGACTTACGAAATCGGCGGCCGTCGATTACGCCCGGCAGGGGATCCGTGTGAATGCAATTAGTCCGGGATTTACACGGTCCGAGATGGTGGATCCAGGGGTGGAAGCGAAGGCGGAGTTGTTTAAGCTGCTGGTGGAGCGGCACTCGTCGGTGAACAGGCTGGGCGAGGCCGAGGAGGCGGCGGAGGCGATTGCATGGCTTTGCTCGGACGCGTCGCAGTTCGTGAACGGGACGGTGCTGACGGTTGACGGGGGTCCGGGGCCGCGGTTGTACTGATTGTGTGCGGCTGAGGTGCCGCTGCGGCTTGCGGCCGGGAAGTTGTGTTTATATACTTTGGCGCAAGGTCTTGAAGCACCAACGGGGACTTGTAAGGAGCTTCCATGAATCGCAGCTTGCACTCTCGCCAACGCCCGGGTTGGGGCGTCCTGGCATTCGCTTTGCTTCTCGTTATTGACGGCCAATCGGCTGAAGCGCAGGTCGCCTTCGGCACGATGGTCGGGAACGTGACCGACGCCACCGGTGCCGCGGTGCCAACGGCAACCGTCAAGGTGACGCTGACGCAAACCAACGACGTTCGCAACGCTCAGGCAGACGCCGCGGGCGCCTACACCATCTCTACGGTGACGCCGGGCACTTATAGGGTTGAAGTAGCGGCGCCGGGATTTAAGACGTTCGTCGCTCCGAACATCCTGGTAAACCAGAACAATGTGGTCCGCGTCGACGCGCAACTTCAAGTGGGCGCGGCATCGGATTCCGTTACTGTCGAAGCCACTACGGCATCCCTCCAGACGGATCGCGCGGATATTCGCGGCGAGCTGGCCAGCCAGCAGTTATTGGAACTGCCGCAGCCGAATCGAACCTATCTGGGAATGATGGTTTTGATGACGGGCACGACGCCGCCAGGAGGACAACTCAGCGGTGGAACGAACAACCCTTCGAAGGGCATGACTTTCGCGTTTAACGGTACGGGAAACAACGGGGCCACAGTCAGAATCGAGGGTGTAAACGCCTTGAATCCCTGGAATCGCGCGGCGCAATCCTATGTCCCTTCGATTGAAGCGATCCAGAACGTCAACGTCGCGACGAACGCCAACGATGCCGAACAGGTAATGGCGGGAGGGGCATCGGTAAATGTGATGCTCAAGAGCGGCACCAACGAGATGCACGGTTCGCTGTTCTGGTACAACAGCAACTCCTTCTTTGAGGCGAACAATTTCTTCGCGAACCAGCGCGGCCTGAAGCCGCCACCGCTCAACAACAACAATGGAGGCGGCTCCGCCGGTGGCCATATCATCCGGAATAAGCTGTTCTACTTCGGCTCCTACGAAGGCGACTGGAACCACTCGTCCGATTCGGCCGTGCTATCGATTCCAGGGCCGAGAGAGTTGGGCGGCGACTTTAGCGGATCCTCGAACCCGATCTACGACCCGCTGACCGGCAACGTCGCAAACTGTCTTGCCGGCGGCGTGGCCGCCGAATGCGCCAGGGACAGGACTCCATTCCCGGGCAACCTCATTCCGAGGAACCGGTTTGACGCGGTGACCAACCGGATCATTCCGGACATTCCGAAGACCAATATCGAGGGATCGCTCAACAATTACTACATGAACAGGCTGACGATCTACAACCTCCACAAGATCGATACCAAGTTCGACTACATTGCGACACCGAAAATGCGGCTGTCCTTCCGCTATGGGAAACAACCTTACTACAACTTCCAGCAGCCGATCTACGGCGAAGTGCTGGGAGGCAGCGCGGGTTTCCCGCAATCGGGTGCAGGGAACTACCTTCAGCACGGGCACGGCGTGACGGTCTCCGGGTCGGTGAACTATGTGGCGAGCCCCACACTGGTCATCGACGGAACATTTGGCTACGTGAGCTCCCACCAATTGTTGTTCCCCAACAAGTCTGATGAAAAGTACGGGTTGGACACATTGAAGATTCCCGGCTCCAATCAGGGCCCGCTCCCATGGGCGGGTGGAGTGCCGAATTTCCGGATCACGAACTACGTGCCGATGGGTATGTCGTATCCGGCGCTCGAATACAAGCAGCCGCTGTATGAATATGTGGCGAACGTGAGCAAGATCAAAGGCTCCCATTCGATCCGAGCGGGATTTGATGCGTTCTACCAGTTCCCGGATCACATCGAGCTGCGGGACAACTCCTACTTCTTCGACGGCTCCTCCACAATCCGGAACGGCGGGCCCGGCGCGAATCAATACAACGCGCTGGCCGACTTCGTGCTGGGCAGGCACAATAATGCGTACCAGTGGCTGCAGGTTCTGCAACCGTACTTGAAGATGCGCTGGTGGCAGTATGCGCTCTATGTGCGCGACCAGTGGCAAGTCAACCGCAAGCTGACGCTGAACTACGGCGTCCATTGGGAGAAGTATCCGGTACCCAACAGAGACGAAACGGGGATTTACTTTGCGGATTATTTCAACTCGTTCACGGTCAGAGTTTGCGGCGAGGGCAGCCAACCGAGAAACTGCCAGATGACCACTTCGAACAAGCTTTTTGGCCCCAGCATAGGTATTGCCTACCGTCCATTTGAGAAGTTCGTGGTTCGCGCGGGCTACGCGTTGAATCCGAATCAGGAGCCGATGGGAACGGGCCAAATGCAGTCGTTCCCCGGCGAAGTCCGGCTGGACCTGCAGCCCTACAACGCTACGTATGGCTCCGGCGGCACGTTGACGCAGGGCTTCCCGATTATCCAGGCGCCCAAGGGCGATAACGGCGTCTACAAGATTCCTCCGCAGACTGGGAACTTAACAGCGCTGAATGCGCAAAATAACTATGTCCGGGGCTACTTCCAGTCGTACAACTTTACTGTGCAACGGGAGTTTGCGGGCAACATTTTGGCGCAGGCCGGTTATGTCGGCATGCACTCGGCGAAGCTACAGAGAAACTTGAACGTGAACTATGGCCAGATTGGCGGCGGGAACGCCAGTCTTCCGCTCTTCAAGTTCGGCCATACGACGAACGCGACGCAGCTCTTCTTTGACGGGACGGCGAAATACAACTCGCTTCAGTCGACGATCACGAAGCGTCTGAGCAAGGGCTTCACTTCGCAGTTTGCTTATACCTATTCGAAGCTGATCTCGATGAATGCTTCCGTTTTGATTCCCGAATACAAGCGAAGAAACTACTATACGGACGGCTCCGACCGCACCCACCATATTGTTGTGAGCACAAACTATGCGCTGCCGTTTGGCAAGGGACAGAGGTGGGTGAACGGCGGGATCGGCGCTCTGGTTTTGGGCGACTGGAACCTCTCCGGCCTCTACAATCACTGGTCCGGCGTGCCTTTCACGGTGACCGCGGCGGGCGCATCGTGTAACTGCCCGAACAATACGCAGACCGCCGATCTGGTGAACACGAATGTGGGCGCCGGACGGTTGCGTGGATCGGCGGCCACGTCATCGAACAACGTCGCCGATGCGTACTTCGATGTGCTGGCATATCGTCCGGTCACGGATGTCCGGTTCGGGACCAGCGGCTTCAATCAGCTTCGTGGGCCTGGGAACGACAACATCGACATAAGCCTCATGAAGATGGTCAGATTCCGGGAGCGTTATGGATTCCAGATCCGCGGGGAGGCGCTGAATATGACCAACACCGCTCACTTTGCCGTTCCGGGTGCGAATGCTTCGAATATGTCGCTGAATGCCGATGGCTCCCTGCGAGCCTTGAATGGATTTGGTCAGATCACCGCGACCGCTCCACTCGGCCGCGTCATCGACCAGCGTTACTTCCGGTTCAGTTTGCGGCTGCTGTTTTAGCTGTAGGCTAGCGGTTTGTGGGCAAGACAACAAACAGAAATGGTTGGCGAATGGCGGCGCTTGGCGCCGCCATTGCGCTAGCGGTCGCGGGCGCGGATCGATCGCCGGGCATTCACATCGACTACCCGTTGAACGGGTCCATCTTCCCGCCGGATTTCGCGGCGCCGACCTTTCTGTGGCGGGACGCGACACCGGCCGCGAAGTTCTGGCGGATTGAAGTGACGTTTGGCGATGGACTGGATGGCATCACGGCGGCGACAAAGGGCGAGAGGCTGAAGGTTGGCGAGATAGATCCGCGATGTGTCGCCGATAGCAATGAACTGCCGAAGCTGACGGCGCAGGAGGCCGCGTCGTGGGCATGGAAGCCGGACGCCGCGTCATGGACCGCGATTAAAAAACGATCGGAAGGCCGCGGGGCAACGGTGACGATCAGGGGGTTCGTCAGCGAGTTGGCGAAAGACGCGGTGTCCCGCGGCTCGATTAGGATCCAGACTTCGAAAGATCCGGTGGGCGCGCCGATCTTTTACCGGGACGTGCCGTTGATGCCGTCGGAGCCGGAGAAGGGCGTGATCAAGCCGCTCGACAAGACGAAGCTGCCGCTGATTGCCTGGCGGCTGAAGCATGTGGGAGATGCGGGCAGCCGGCTGCTGCTGACGGGCATGTACACATGCGCGAATTGCCATTCGTTTTCGCTCGATGGCAAGACGCTCGGAATGGATCTGGATGGTCCGAAGAACGACAAGGGCATGTACACGCTCATGCCGGTCACGCGGGAGATGACGATTGGCACGAAGGATGTGATTGAGTGGCGGTCGGCGGCGGGGATGCTGAAAGGCGAGGTGCGAATCGGGTTCATGTCGCAGGTTTCGCCGGACGGCCGGTATATCGTCACGATGATTCAAGGATTGAACCCCGAACAGAAGGGGACGCTGAATAACTTTTACTCGGCGAATTTCAAGGACTACCGCTTCCTGCAGGTGTTCTACCCGACTCGCGGGGTTCTGGCGTGGTACAGCAAAGAGACTGGCGAACTTCGGCCGATTCCCGGCGCCGATGACCCGAAGTATGTGCACACGAACGCAGTGTGGAGTCCCGACGGGAAGTACATTGTGTTTGCTAGGGCGGAGGCGCGCGACGCGTATCCGGATGATTATAAGGCGGCGCGGCGCGCGAATGATCCGAACGAGACGCAAATCAAGTACGACCTGTACCGCATTCCATTCGATGGCGGTAAAGGCGGGACGCCGGAACGGATTGTGGGCGCGTCGCAGAACGGCATGAGCAACTCATTTCCGAAGGTTTCGCCGGATGGCAAGTGGGTGGTGTATGTGCAGGCGCGGAACGGGGAGTTGATGCGCCCGGACGGCAAGTTGCATATCGTGCCGCTGCCCGGCGGCCCATCAAGGATGTTAAAGGGCAATACGCCGCTGATGAACTCGTGGCACAGCTTTTCGCCAAACGGCCGCTGGCTGGTGTTCTCGTCGAAGAGCCGCGGGCCGTATACGAAGATGTTTTTGACGCATCTGGACGAGGAGGGCAATTCGAGCCCGGCGATTCTGATTGAAAACGCTACGGCGGCGAATCGGGCTGTGAATATACCGGAGTTCGTGAATATTCCGGTGGATGGATTGACAAAGATCGATGTGCCGGCGACCGACTTCTACCGGAACTTCAACGTCGCTTGGGAACTCGCGCAGAAGGGGCGGTATGGCGAAGCCATTGTTCAGTGGAAGAAGGCGTTGGAGCTGAACCCCGGCGATGCGACCATTCACTTGAACCTTGGTGTTGCGCTGGCGCGAGAGGGCAAGGGAGAGGAGGCGATCGCGGAGTACCGGCAGGCGTTGGAGATTAGTCCGAAGGACAGCGAGCTTTACTACCGCATTGGCATGTCGCTCGCGGGAGGCGGCCGCTTCGATGAGGCGGTTGCGCACTTTGAGAAGGGTTTGGAATTGCGGCCGAAAGATGCGAGTGCGGAGGATCTGGCGATTGTTTACGACCATCTGGGGCGAGCGCGGGCGGGTAAGGGAGATATGGAAGGCGCCCTGAAGAACTTTGCGGAGGCGCTCCGGCTGCATCCCAATTTCGCGGCGTATTTGTATGACTACGGCGTGGCGTTAGCACAGGTGAATCGGTTTGATGAGGCGCAGCAGTCGGTGGAGGGGGCGGTGCGGGCGAATGCGGAGATGGCCGAGGCGCATGAGTTGCTGGGCGGGTTGTTGGCGAAGAAGCGGCGGTTACCGGAGGCGGTGCGCGAATATCAGGCGGCGATAAAGCTACAGCCCGAACTCAGCCGGTTGCATTTGGCGCTGGGGAATGTGATGGCGGCGCAGGGGAATGCGGCGGGAGCGGTGCGGCATTTTCGCGAGGCGGTGAAGGGCGGTGATCCTGGGGTAGCTCAGGCGGCGATTCGGGAGTTGCAGCGGTTGGGGCAGCGGTAGCGAATGGATTTATGTTGACGCGAATCCGGCGGGCCAGTACACTACTTTCACCGGCCGAGTCCGTCTTCTCGGCCGGTGAAATCGCCGCGAGCGACTTTCCCTGACGCCATACATGTCGGCGTTACTTATTTTATGGGGCTATGGGTGCCCTTTGAACAGGAGACGACTTATTGGCCGGGAGAGGCGCCGGCGAAGAGCGCTATCCGGACATGATGGCTACTGTGGCCGCCCTGTGAGGCGCTTTCCCCATCGCCATCGGCCATGGTTCGGGGGCCAAGACGTGGCAGCGCCTTGGCCCTTGCGAGCGACTCTATTGTTTCGGATCGGAGCTGCCGATATTGGGCTGTGAGCCGAAGGGGACTTGGTATCTGGATGATTGCCGGCGCGCTGTGCGCGCAGGATCTCACGATTCCCGCCTGGCTGACGCCCCTTCCCGGCGCGCAAGTGCGCACGGAGGCGGCACCGGGACTGGCACAGGTGTCATATCGCGCGGCCGCAAAGCCGGATGATGTGATCGAACATTACCGTAAGGTCTGGGCGCCGGGCCAGCCGTTCATACCGAATTTCAACGGGACGGGGACGTCCATTCGAGCCGCCGCGCCCGAATGCGATGTCCTGGTCCAGATTCGCGAGGATGGTGACGGAAGCTTCGTGAAGGCGAGCTGCGCATCGAAGACAACGGTGGCGAATCCGGCCGCCGCGCCGGAGGTGGTTTCGTCGAGTGGTTCGCGCCGGCCGGGCTTTCCCTCGCTCCCCAGACCAGACTTTTCCAAGCGCGACCCGCACACGGCCGCCGTTCTGGCCGAAGCGGAAGCGCGGCATCGGGCTGGTGTCAATCGGATGGCGGACTATGACAAACCGGTGTATCCGCGCCCTCCACAGGACCCGCCGGGAATTCCGCTAGCGTGGCCGTCGTGGCTGGTGCATATGCCCGGTGCGAGCCGCGATCTGGAGATTGAGGAGAAGGTGGACCGGGCGGGGAAGAAGTATTTGATGAGCCGGTTCCGTACTACCAAGCCGATGACTTCGATTCACGTCTACTATGAGGACCTGCTGAACGCGCACGGTTACCGCGTGGGGCAATCGAAGTTGGAGACCGGCCACACTCTCTCCGGAGTCACGCAGAATAAGAACGGGATGGTGAAGGGGAGTTGCCAGCCGAACGGGATTGGGGGCGGTGGCGTGGAAATCGAGGTGGACTTCTATCGCAGCGCCTTGAATGATCCGATCCAGGTGACGATTAAGGTGGAGTTGATCCAGATCTATTCGCCGCGGCGTTGATAGGATATCTGCTATGTCAGATACCCAGTGGACGCGGCGTGCCCTGTTCGGTGCGGGCTTAGGATTAGCGGCAAGCGCGCAACAGGCGCCCATTTCACCCGTTCCCACAGCGCGCGATTGGACCGGGCAGATCCCTGTCCAGTATCCCGATCCCGACGTGATCGCGCTCGATCCGAAGTTCCGGAAGTACATGATTGGCAACACGAGCATGAAGCGACTGCACACAGGCACACAGTGGGCGGAAGGACCGGCATGGAATGGCACGGGCAAGTACCTGGTGTGGAGCGATATTCCGAACAACATCCAGTTGCGCTGGATTGAGGAAGACCGGCGCGTCACCGTGTTCCGCAACCCGTCCGGCTACAGCAACGGCAACACATTCGATTACGAGGGGCGTCAACTCTCCTGCGAGCATGGCGGACGGCGCGTGGTGCGGTACGAGGTGAACGGCACCGCTACGGTGATCGCCGATCAGTTTGAAGGCAAGAAGCTCAATTCCCCCAATGACATTGTTGTGCATCCGGACGGCTCGATCTGGTTTACCGATCCGCCGTACGGCATCGGAGGCGATTACGAAGGCTACCGTGCCGAAAAGGAGTTGAAAGAAGCGGTTTATCGCGTGGATGGCGGGACGCGGCAGATCACCAAGGTCACCGACGAGGTGAGCGCGCCGAACGGCATCTGCTTCTCGCAGGATTACAAGCGGCTCTACATCGCCGATACGGGTGCGCAGGGGCGGGACATGAAGGTCTGGGATGTTGCGGGCGCTGTGCTGCGAAACGGAAAGCAGCTTATCAAGATGCAGGTTCCGGGCACGGGCGCGCCAACGGCCGCCGATGGCATCCGCTGCGATGTCGACGGAAACGTTTGGGCGGGCGCGCGGCCAGGCGTGCTGGTTATTTCGCCGGAAGGACAACAGATCGGAACGATCCGGCTTCCGGAAAACTGCGCGAATGTCTGCTTTGGCGGAACGCGCCGCAACCGGTTATTTATGACGGCGAGCCAGTCGCTCTACGTACTGCCCGTAGGTACGACTGGCGCGCACATCTGCTAGCCTAATCGCCTGACTTCTTCGGCGCGGGAGGAGCGGTGATCGTGCTGCCGAAGCCGACCATCATCTCTTCCCAGCTCTGGTCGCCCCACTTCACTTCCGCTTTGGGGTCGGGGTTGAACTTGTTGTTGGGGGAGTTGTCGAAGTGCGCGACACATTCGATGATCGTGCCGGCAGGTATCAGCTTAGGCTGTGCGAGCACGTAGGTGTGCTGCCAGTTGAAGTCATACCTTGGCACGCGCAGCAGCACTTCCGATTCGCCGGTGGGGTACTTCGCCGTGTATTGAAAATCCTTGCCGCGCAAATGCATGTGCGGAGTCAACCCGGTGAGCGTGGTCTCCTTCTCAAACTTCACCTGCGACTTCACTTCATGCGCTTCCGAGCCGGGAGGAATGACGAACTTGAGGTTGGCGGCGGCGAACCCGGAGAGCATTTCGCGCGGCGGCTCCTTCGCGAAGATGACTCCGACACTTGTGAGATCCGATGCCGCTTTGCCGTTCGTCGTGTAGTGCATCTCGAGAACGATTTCCGATCCGGCCTTCACGAGCCGCGCGCGCCCAGGCACGCCGGGCAACTGCGGCACGCCCGGAGCGTAGCCGACCAGCGAGGAGCGGGGGCCGCCGTCGGACTTGGCGACTTTCACGATCGGCTCGCCAACCGGCGCGCCCTTCAGCCAGTTGCTTCCGGGCTCGCGGAGATACGCAATGACGTGATGGACGACGGCGCGATTGCCAGGGCGGACTTCCGCGGCACTCACCCAGCGGTCCTCGGTGAAGTTGAGCGGGATGATGAAGCGCGTATATTCGATCGTGCCGCTGGACGGCACATCATACTGTTTCGGCATCGCGAACACCATGTCCGGCTGGCCGATGTTCCAGCCCTCGACGAACTCGCGCGGGGCGGGGGCGTCTTTGGGGTTTCCGGCGGGTGCTTTTGCGTCAGCCCATGCGATGAGCGTGGCCTTCTCGGCGGCGGTAAGAGTGGGGTCGTTGGAGAACTTGCCGTGCGAGGGATCGGCGCCCCACGGCGGCATCTTTTGGGTGGCGACGGCCTCGCGAATTGCGGCGGCGAACGGGCGAGTCTGATCGTAAGTCAGAAACGCCATCGGTCCGGCTTCACCGGGCCGATGGCATCCTTGGCACTTGGATTGTAAAACGGGCAAAACGTCCTTGTAGAAAGTCGGACGTTGGGGCGCGGCATTAAGTAGAAAGGCAGTGAGGGCAAGGCCGAATAGCGGACGCATGCCCCCAGGATAGCGAATTTACCAGAGCAGCTTGGCGCCGAACTGGAAGTAGCGGGCCGAGCCGACGCCGCTGATCTGGCCATACGAACGGTTGCCGATCTGCGTATTGATGTCGGACAGGTTCATGTGGTTCATGGCATTGAACGACTCGACACGGAGCTGCACTCTGACGTTCTCGACGACGCGAATATCCTTCAATGCGAAGGCGCTGAGGTCGATCGATCCGGGGCCCCGGACAACCCATTTGCCTGCGTTGCCGTAGGTCCAATCCTTCGGACGGGCGAACGCGGCGGGATTGAAGTAGCGGAAGATGGTGCGCTCATCGGCCGGGAGCTCCCATTCGCCGACGACATCGGGACGGGAAGCAACCTGGCGGGCGACGGCGGTGAGGCCCGGCGAATAGAGACGGCCGGTTGTCAGCGTCCACACACCGGTAACGGACCAGCCGCCAAGCGCGCGGCCGAAGAGGCCTTTCTGGCTCTTGAACCAGGGTAACTCATAGGTATGCATCAGCACCGCGTAGTGCCGCCGGCTCTCTTCGAGTTCGGAGCGCTCCGAACGGACGTCGAGCGGGTTCTGAATGCCGCCCGCGACGCCTTCATTGCCGTAGCCGATGATCTTGCCGAGCGTGTAGGACAGGCTGTAGGTGAGCGCGCCCGTACGGCGGCGGGCGGCGACTTGCAAGGAGTTGTAGTTCGACGTTGCGGACGGTTCAACGAGGTTCAACGAATTGAGGCCGCGGTAGGGAAGGAAGCGGCGCGGGTCGACGCCCTGATTGGCGGCCTGCACTTCCGGAGTGAGGAAGTTTAGCGGGCGGGAGAACGACAGATTACGCCCGGTGTTGCCGACGAAGCTCACGTCGACCTGGGTCTTGTACGGTAATACGGTCTGCACACCGAAGCTGTAGTTGTACATCGTCGGGATCTTGTAGTCCGCAGGGAGTGCCCCAGCGTCAATGGGAAACTGCGTCGTGTTGGGAATACCCGAAGCGGGGTTGTCGGCGAAGCCGTTGGTGATGCTGGTGGAAGAGACCAGAGGCTGGCGCGCGCCCAGGTACCAACCCGAATAGGCGACGCCTGTCACGCCGTGGAAGGTGCCGAAACCGGAGCGGATGGCGAGCTTGCCATTGCCGAAGACATCCCATGCGATACTGACGCGCGGCTGCAGATTGTTCTTGCGCAGCGGATTGAACCCGTTCGGTACACCGCGAAAGAGGGCTTTGATCGCGGCGTTGTCATACTGCGGAATGCGTCCGTTGGCTGCATCGGGCCAGCCGGAGCCGGGCAGGACGAGGCCGTTGTACGGATCGCCGGTGCCGGGGACGATGGCGCCATTGGCGGCCACCTGCGGCGCCTTGGCGGGGTCCCAATACTTGGTCATGAACGCCACGAGATTGTTCAATTGCGCTCCCCATGGTGCGATGAACGCCCAACGCATGCCGTATTCGAGCGAGACGCGGCGGCTGAGACGCCACGAATCCTGCACGTAGAACTCTCTCGTGTAGGACTTATAGACCGTCTGCACGGGTGAGCTCGATTCGCCGTACCCGTCGAAGTTGCCCAGCAGCGCATTCGCCCAGGGATTGGTGGAATTCCGCGGGTTGGTTGCGGAGCTGGAGAACGAAAACGAGCCGTTGTCGTTGGCCTGGTTTAGCTCGTTCAGATTCATGTTTTCCCAGTAGAGGCCGGCCTTCAACGAGTGAGCGCCGATGATACGCGTGAAGTTCTCGCGGAAGATGAAAGTTGGCGTGCGCGCATAGCTCGGGTGTCCGGAACCGCTGATGCCGGTGAATCCCGTTATGTTGACTGCTGGGATTCGGTCCAGCCGGTTGCCGGCGAACACCTCCGGGAAAGTGAAGCCCCATGTGGCTCGGCGGATCCCGTCGCCGATCATGCGGAACTCTTCGCGGTAATCGGAGTAGCCGATGCTGACTTCATTCACTGTGCGCGCATTGAGGGCGGTGTTGAGCGACAGCATGTAATTGTTGCCGCGGCGGTCGCGATACGCCTGGAAGAGCGGAATATTGTTGCCGGTGTTGTCGAAGTAGGAAGTGAAATCCTGGCGGCCGGGCAGGGCTCGGAATGAGAGCTGCCAATTCGGACGGACGTTGTAATCCAGGCGATAGATGATGTCGTTGCTCTCAGTGGGCTGGCTGTTTGAAGCGTAGTAGTTCCCGCCGGGGCCGGTGTAGTTGGGGCTGGGGTAGATCTTCTGCAGCGCGCGTCCGAATGCGCTGATACGGGATGTTGGAATCAGTGCGTTGGGGAAGGGCAGGCCGCTATCGGGATCAATCGGCTTTTGCGGCGAGGCGGCGAAGTTGCCGGCGCGCTCAGCGTCCGTGGGGATCACCGAGAGCTTCTGATTGAAGCCGGAATTGGTGCGCGATTCGAGTCCGGCGAAAAAGAAGAGCTTGTTCTTTTCGGTGTTCCACATCTTTGGGATGTAGACCGGGCCGCCAAGGGTGAAGCCGTAGTTGTGATAACGGATGCGCGGACGGCCGCCGACTATGTACTGCTGCGCGGCAAAGGCTTCTGAGAAATAAAACTCGTAGGCGGAAACGTGAAAGTTCTGGGTGCCGCGGCGTGTCGTGAAGTTGATCTGCGCGCCGGTGGAGCGGCCATACTCGGGCGCGTACCGCGTTGTGGAAACCTGCACTTCTTCCACGAAATCGACGCCCATGATGTTGTTCTGCTGGACGCCGTCGCGGTTGCGGCCGTTGTTGATGCCGTCGACCGCGATGAAGTTCATGTCTTTGCGCTGGCCGTTGATCTGCAGGCCGCCCATGGAGTAGCTGCCGCCACGGAAGTCGGTCATGAAGTTGCCGTAGCGCGAGACCACGCCCGGCACGATGCCAAGCATGTAGAACGGATTGCGTCCGGGAAGAGCGAAGTTCTGCAGTTGTTTCTGCGTGAGAGTGCGATTCAATTCGCCGTTGGCGGTTTCGACGAGCGGAGCGTCGGTGGTGACCTCGACGCGGTCGGAGACTTGCCCGACCTCGAGTTGCAGCCGCAGATTCAAAACGGCGTCGGTCTCGAGGCGCAACTGTGAGCGCAGGAGGGATTTGAAGCCGGCGGCTTCGATGCGGATCTCATACGTTGCGGCGGGCAGGGACGGCACCGCGAAGGCGCCGGACTCGCTGGTCATGGACTCGCGCGTAAGGCCGATGGCGGGAGAGCCCACGGTGATCTTTGCGTTGGGTACGGAGGCGCCGGTCGGGTCGACAACTTCGCCGGTGATGGCGCCTTTGCCCTGACCAAACAACGCCGCGGACAAAAAAAGAGAGAGAGCGAGACAAGTTAGTTTCATCGTGGAATACCGGGGCTTGATTCGGCATGGTAGCACAGCCTGATTTGTGCTGCGCTTCTCGCCGGATAGATCTGGACGGCCGGGCGATAAACGGGCGCGTCAGTTTTCCGAAGGTTTCTCGACGCGTTCAACGATGTAGATGGTGACTGGGCCTTTTTTCGACTCGAGTTTCAGCCCGAGTTGCTCCCGTAGAGCGGTAAACAGGCTTGGACCGCTCTCATTTGCCGCTTCAGACGACCATTTCAGATCCATCGCGTACAGCTCTGTCAACCCCGTCTCGTCGACTACCGGGCGTCCGAGGATGCCGCTTAGCGTAGTCGCGAGACGATTCACCGGTACGCCTTCGCCCCGCAGGGTACCGTTTCCATTGTTCTGGTTGACGTTCATGCTGCCGCTCCCCTGCGGCTCCGGTTTGAGCTTGTGGCCGCCCCTATCTTCAACCAGGCCGTAGATCGGCAGCTCTTTAGTGTCCTCGCGCAGCTTCAGTTGAAATCGCTCGGCAAGGAGATTGCGCATCCGCGCGCTGATCCGGTCGTTTCTGGTCTCCTGGCGTTTCTGATCGGATGCCGGAATACCGGCCTCTTCCGCTGTGTCGTACTTGGCCGCGATATCGTAGCGATCGTCGCGCGCCCAATCGGGCGCTCCAATGACCTGGTAGGACTGCACGCGATAAGCGAATGTAATGAGCGAAAACAGCGATGCGTTACGAGTAGTGAGGCGGGAATTATTCGTATTGATGCTTGTACTGCTACCATACCCGGGGGCGGCCGGCCGGATGGACGCGACCTCAAACCGGTAGCCGGCTCCAGTTTGGGCTCGCAGCACACCGATCACGACGGGGGTCGCCAGAGCCGCCACGAGGAATGCGGCGAGTACGCTCTTTCGCGCGGCCGTGAGTCGCAGGGGGATTCGACCCATCATGATTTCGGCAATGCGTCCCCGCAAGTCGGCGCCGCTGATGCCTGTGGCGCAGGGCAGGGGCGCGGCGACGAAATACTTGCAGACATTCACGATTCCTTGCGCATAGACTGCGGGGTCACTCCCGGTAACCAGCACCGCTTCATCGCAGGCCCGTTCACGCTCTTCGACCAGTCTGCTGCCGATCCACCAGACCAGCGGATGGAACCAGAAGAGCACTTCAACGCACATGTGCAGTGCGGCCGTCAGGTTGTCGCGGTAGCGAAAATGACAGAGCTCATGCGCCAGAACCGCTTGGAACTGCTCTTGATCCAAACGATCCCAAAGGCCGTCAGGAAGCAGAAGAACAGGCCGAAAAACGCCGAAAATCCCAGGTTCCATGGTCCCCGGGGAAGACCGCACCGGTAATGGTTGTTGGAGCGGGAGTTCTTCCGCGGTTTGCGTAGCGGAATGCACGGTTCGCCAGCGCTGAAGCCAGCGCAACAGCAAGATCGCCGATCCGCAGGCCCAGATTCCGGCGAGCGTCAACGGCCAGTGCGAGGGGTCTGCTGGCTGGGGCGCCGCCGGTACCGCTCGCGCCATTGGCGAGAAGGTTGCGGCAATCTGCTCAACCGCGGCCGCCGGCGCGACCGGCGCAGGCCGGGGTTTGTCAACCCAGGTGCCGAACGCGACGAGCGCCGAGAACGGGATCAGAAATTTCATCGAAGCCGCAAGCCACAGCCAGTAGCGGGTTCGCGCGGCGTTCGTGCGCAGGACAAAGCAAACGGCGAAAACGCCCGCCGCGAACAGCGTCGATTGCCAGAGGTGGTTCAGCAGCGCATTCATGGCCAATTCCTCTACTTCTTTCCGGCGCTCCGCCGGGTCTCCTTAATTAGCTTCTCCGCGTCCCTCAGATCTTCCAACGTCAGCTTGCCGGATTCAACCAGGTGCGACACGACGGGCTGTGTGCGCCCGCCGAACAGGCTCAAGAAATCGTCAATCAGCCGTCCGCGAGCCGCTTGCCGCGACACTTTCGCTTCAAAGACGTGCGCGTTGCCGATCTTGCGGACGCGCCGCACGGCGTTCTTTTCTTCCAGCCGGTAGATAGTCGTTTGAATGGTCGTGTATGCCGGCCGACCCGCCTCCGGGAATGCTTCCTGCATTTCGCGGATGGAGAGCTTTCCCTGGTCCCACAGGGCCTCCATGATTTGCAGCTCCAGCGGGCTCAACTTCGGCAGAGCCATTAGCATCTACTATACGTGTGTGTGTTATTCGATGCAATGGACTTTTGCGATGTGGAAGCCTTCGAATCGAACGAACCGATGTATCATGTTTGCCATCTGCCCGAACTGGAGGGATCATGATGCGACGTGAATTTGTGGGCACGCTGCCCGCTGCGCTAGCCGCCGCCCCGAGGCCAACAAAAGACGACATCTCGATGGCCGCGTGGTCCATCAACCGGAGCTTTTTTCAGGCAAAGCGCTGGAAAAACGAAGACCTGCCCAGGATTTGCCGGGAAGAGTTCGGAATCAATGGGCTCGAATTCGTGAATCAGTTCTTCGACTTTCCGATGCTCCGCAATCTGGCGAAGCTGAAGAAGGCCGGAGCGGACTATGGCGTGCAGTTCGTGTTGATCATGATCGATTCGGAAGGCGACATGGCCGCGAAATCCAAGCAGGAGCGCATGGAGGCCGCGGTGGCACATCGAAAATGGGTGGATATCGCGCACTACCTGGGTTGTCACGCTGTACGGTGCAACATGGGCGGGCCTCGGGAGAACTGGCAGGGGGACAAGGATCTCGTATCGCGCGCCGCGGAGAGCTTCAGCAATCTGCTGGGATACGCGAAGGAATCGGGATTGAACGTCGTGATAGAGAATCATGGCGGCGCATCCTCAGACCCGGATGTCCTGGTGCCATTGATGAAGGCCGTGAATAATCCGTCGTTCGGGACGCTGCCGGACTTCGGCAACATGAATCCGGGGGCGGATCCCTATGAAGTGATCCGGAAAATCGTTCCATGGGCAAAGGGCGTATCCGTGAAAGCGGGCTGGAAGAAGGATGGGAGCCATCCGCGATACGAGCTGGCGAAGATGATCCAGATCTGCAAGGACGCGGGTTATCAGGGTTTCTGGGGAATCGAATCCAATATGGAGCGCGGTGAGAACGAGACACCGGATGAGATCTGGCAGAGTGAAACGCGGGCGGTAAAGCTGACGAAGGCGGTGCTCGAAAAGACGGTGCTGCAGAAGGGCTAGGACCGCGGTGAATTGCCGCGGCCCAGAGCCGTCTTCTGGTTGAAGAGGTTCTGCCTGCTGAACTCGAACCGGAGCCGTTTTCCTTCACGCAACTTGATGTCGTGAACTCCGTTTTTCTGAATGTAATACGAAATCAATGAGATGAGAAGCGAAGAAAACGTAGCCGGCATGGGGCCGCTTGGAAAGGAAAAAGGCGGCCCGGATGAGCCGCCCTTTTCCAGTGGATGGATCGGGTTGGTTAAAACGTGAAGCGGAGCGAGAGCCGCAAGTTTCGCGCACCCTGGTAGACCTGGGGCAAGCCGTAACGGCTAGCCAGGGTCAGGGGCGCTTGTTTGCTGGCAAATGCGCCCCTTCCGTTCAACGCATCCATGTAGTTGTAACCGTTCATCACCATTCCCCAGTCGACGCCGGGGTCGCCAGGGAAACGCGCCGCACGGCTTGGGCTGATCAGGTTGCTCGGAATGGCGAACTGGTAGTATGCGACGGGAGCACGCTGATTCAACAGATTGGTTACGTTGACTTCAAACATCAGGCGCTTCCCTTCGCCTACAGGAACCTGGTGGCGGACGGAGAAATCCGACTGCGTGAACAGCGGCGTGCGAGCGTTCTGGATAACGCCATCCTTGACGATATCGCCATTGGCGGCACGGCTGAACTGGACGAAGTTTCCGCGGCCTTCGGCCCATTGGCATGCCGAGGACGAGCCCACCACAGGCAGACAAGTGCTCATGGGAGTGCCCTGCAGAATGAATTGATTCAGGCCGAAAATCGTCTCCTGGCGCGCCCACTTCTGTGTGTAGGAGCCGAAGAATTTTCCGGTATGGGGCCGGTCCGTGGCAAGAGGACCGTCGTCCAGCTTTCCGCTGGGCAGGAAACCCATGGAAGGCAGGTCAAACGCGCGGCCGTTGTTCGGAGCATGGCGTCCGCCGCCGCCGTCAGTGGGATCGGTGTTGGTCAGGCCGGCGTAGTTGCCGCGAAGCCGGCTGTAGGTGTAGCTGGCGCCGCTAAACCATTTGCCGC
Organism: Acidobacteriota bacterium; assembly: GCA_016185425.1. Taxonomy (GTDB): domain Bacteria; phylum Acidobacteriota; class Terriglobia; order Bryobacterales; family Bryobacteraceae. The sequence goes on from JACPNQ010000026.1 coordinate 47,828, forward strand.
TCGAACGTTTGGCGAGGCGGAACTCCAACCCGTCGTAGCGGCGGACCGCCTGTACGGGAGTGGGGCACTCCGCGCAGAACGGAACGGAGGTAAGGTACGCCACGCCCTGGTTGTTCGGAATGCTGACCGGGCGGTGCATGAAATCGTTGAAAGTGGTGCCGGGGTTGCCGATGTAGAAGCCGAGGTTATCGGTGATCGACATGTCTTCGATCGTGCGATCGAGGCGCTTGCGGGAGTAGCGGGTCTCCAGACTCCAGTTTGGAGTGATTGCCCAGTCGACGCCCGTGACGACCTCATGCTGGAGCATTGGCTTCATGTTGGGGTCGATTGCCGGATCGCGGGGATCGGCTTTCGTTGCGCGGAAGTCGACATTTTCAATGAAGCGGCCGACGTTGACCCCCGGTGCCGGGCCGCTCGCCGGGCACCCGCCGCCTACGTTGAGGGAGGGTGTGATTGCGGTGAAATCGGTTGAGTCCATGGCATAGACACAGTTGTGCCAATAGTCGCTGCCGAACGAGCCGCGAGCCAAGCCCATTTTCATGATGTCGTAAAACTTACCGTAGCTGGCGTATACCTTCACTTTTCCGTTGTGGAGAAGATCATAAGCGCCACCGAGGCGGGGCGCGATTTTTTGGCCCCATCCGAATTCGACGCTGGGGAAGCGGTTGGCGTCGTAGGGTGGCTGCCGTTCCTTGTCGAAACGGATGCCGAGGTTTAGCGTCAGGCCATGGCCGACATTCCACGCATCCTGGAAATACAGTGCGTGGGCATACTGCGCGGTGCCTCCCGTGTTGGTTACGCCTGTGCCGACGATGAAGTAGCCATAGCGGCCCTGGCAAGCGTCCGACCCGAAGTTCGTGCGATTGGAGCTAATGATACCGGCACAGGCAGTGGTGCTGGTGACCGGCGTATAGCCTTGGCCCCAGTACAGATCGACGCGGCCGCCCTGGAAGTTGGTAAGCACACTGTTCGTCTGCTGCTGAATGAAGTAGCCGCCCTTGAATGTATGCGAACCGCCCATTTTGCCGACGAAGTAAGAGGCGTCTCCACTGAAGCTCTTACGCTTGTAGGCGTCATAGACAGTGGAGAGATTGCTAGGGATATTGAAGAAACCGGAGGGATTGAATGAGGATGCCGGGAATGCGGCGCCCGTGAGGTCCTTGGTGTTGGCGTTGACGGTTGCCTGGTAGAAGTAGCGGGTACCGACTGGAGTGCCGCGTTGCTCCGTGTTGTTGAAGAAGTAGCCATAGCGAGCCGAAACGACGAGCTTCGAAGTGGGCGTCCAGTCGCCGCCAAAGGAATAAACGGAAATGGGATTGACACTGCCGTTGTCCGAACGCAGCGTATTCGGGTCTGTTGTGCGGCCGGCATTCACCTGGCCGTAGGCGCTATCGGGCTGCCCGAGTTGTCCGCTCTGGCGCCAGTATGCGTAGTTCCACGAACCGTAGAGGCGCAGATTGTTGGTGGCGCCGTAGTCGAGGCGGTTATAGGAATTGTGATCTGTTCTGGTAAGGGACAGCTCACGCGCTCCGGGGTTGAGACCAGTGAAAGTTGTGACCCGGCGGGTGGTATCCATGCTGGGAATGTAGCTGGAAAAGAGCCACAAGCGGTTTGACCGGAGCGGCCCACCGATTTCGAAACCGGGTTCGAAAATCGTCCGGTGATCCTTGTTTGGCTGATAGTATTCCGGCGTACCGTCGAGACGGGTGCTGGTATTCAGGCCGGCGAGAGTGGGGTTGAGGCGAAGTCCGCAGGTGGTGCTGAATAAGGAGGAGGTATAGCCGCTGGAACAGGCGTCATTGGCATTCAACGCGTTGGTCCGCAGGTAGGCGAGCACAGAACCATGCCAGGAGTTTGCTCCACGTTTGGGCACGGCATTGATGACGCCACCGAGAGCGCCGCCGAATTCGGCTTCGAAACTGCTCGACTTGATCTGCACTTCCTGAATAAAGTCCATCTGAAACGAGCGGCCGACTCCGCCGCTTTGGATGTTCGTGGTGTTCACACCGTCGATCAGGTAGACATTTTCCGAATCGCTCGCGCCGTCGATTTGAAAGCCGTTTTCCCGGCCGCTGGTTGTTCCCTGCAGGGGCTCCATGCGAGCGCCCGCCGCGAAGGGAATCACCGATTGGAACGACCGGCCCTTGGGCATGTTGTCCAGAATGCGTTTTTCGACGGTGACGGCGACTTTACTCTGGGTCACATCCACGACGGGAGAAACATCGGAGACTTCTACCGTCTCTGCGACAGTGCCGACTTGCAGTGTCACATCAATGTTCGGCAACCGGCCCACCTGGAGCTCGACGTTGGTTTGCTTAAAGGTGCGGAAGCCGCTAGCGGTAATGACGAGGTTGTAGGTGCCGGAAGGCAAAGCGGTGATGCGGTAGGCTCCGGATGAGTCGGTCTGCACCCTGCGGCTGCCGAGGAGGGAATTGCCGGTGACTTCGACCATTGCGTTCGGAATCATGCTGCCGGAGGGGTCTCGAACGATTCCCTGCAAACCCGCGGTAGTTTCCTGGGTATGTGCGAATTGCGGAATGAGCAGAAGAACAGCGGTTAGCGCCGTTGCGGCGTTAGAGAGGCTCGACTTCATCTCACGCTCCCGTTGACTTCCGCGGCCGCCGCGAATCTGGCGTTGGAGGAAGCACCATCCATCAGGTCGGAATTCTCTCGCGCGACGGCGCTTGTGAAGCAGCCGGCGAGCGTGGAGAACCCGTCAAAAGTCCGCGCGGCAACGCCGGCGAACCGGCCGCGAATGCGGCTAAGGCTCGAATCCATAGTGACCCTTTCCCTTGACACAAAGATGACTCTCCTGCCGCCCTATAGCCGGAGAGCGGGGGAAAGCTGTCAGACAACTGAGACTGCTGGTGAATCGAGACTAACACGGGTAGGCGGAACTTTGATGGGAAAAAGCAAAAAAAGGGCAGCCGTGGTGGCCGCCCTTTTTCGTTGTTTGGTAATGCCAGGACTAGAAGATGAACTTCAGCAACAACCGGCCAGCGAAGCCGGGGTTGAAGAGGTCCGCCTGCTTGAACAGCGGAGAGAGCGCGAGGCCTTTGGGGGCATCGGGCGTCTTCGCGATCATAGCGTTGTAATCATATCCCTTGGCCAGGTCGGTGCCGCTGAGGTCGATTTCAGCCGACGCGATCCCGCGGTTGACTTCGCTCCAGAAGTGGCGAGGGGTCTTCCGGTTGAACAGGTTGTCAGCGTTGAATTCCACGCGGATGCGCTTGACTTCACCCAACTTGACTTCGTGGCCGACGATCAGGTTGGTGTAGGTCAGGACCGGTGTGCGGCCCAAGTCACCGCGGCCGTTGACGAACGTCTGCGTGCCGTTGACGGTGTTGACCAGGGTGGTGAGCGGCGTGCCCGAAGCGGCGTAGAAGGACGCGCCGACGTCGGAGGCGCCGAACTTGCCCCACTTAAAGGAGCGCGCGCCATACAGCTTCATAGCGTGCGGACGATCGGTGGCGAGACGGCCCTGCGGATCCAGGTGGCCCTTGGAGTCCCACAGCAGTTCGTCGATGTCCCAGGCACGGTTGGCATTGCCGCCGGGGCGGGAGTTGGTTCCGAACGCTTCCTGCGCGGGGCCGTAGATGCCTCCGCCGTCAGCACCTGTGCGGATCTCGTCGGAGTTGGCGAGGCCGGAGTAGTTGCCATAGAGGCGGCTATAGACATAGCTGGCAATACCGAACCAGTTCCCGTAGCGCTTGCTAACCTGGAACTCCGCCGCGTCGTAGGTACGCTTGGCCTTCGGCGTCGGGAAGGGCTTGGTCAAGCCGGAGCTCGGCGTGATCGTCGCGCCGCCTTCGCCGGGGTTGGCGTAGTAGTAAACCTCGTCACCGTTCACGAGGACGCCGAGGTCTTCAATGGTCCTGAGCAGGTTGTTGTGCACCCACGAAGCGCGAACAACGATCTGCGGTCCGACGCGGAATTCGGTGCCGAGATTGATGTTGTCAGTACCCATCGGCTTGATCTGCGGGTCGATGGTGTTGAAGCCGGGCACGCGCCGGTCACGAAAAGCGTTCGGCTGCGCGGGGTTCCAAAGCGGAGCGCCGGGACGGTTGGTGCTGGTAATCGAGAACACGTTCGGGTTCTCCAGCGCGTAGTAGCGTACACGCCAGTAGTCGCCCCCGAAGGTACCGCGGGCCAGCTCATACTTCACCCAATCGTAGTAACGGCCCCAGGAACCGTAAACCTTCATGCGGCCGTCGCCGAACACGTCATAGGATGCGCCAAGACGGGGAGCGAACTTGTCGGTCCAGCCAAACTGGAAAGCCGTGTCCTGCACGCTACGCGCGAAGGAAGGAACGGTCTCCTTCTCCCAGCGGAAGCCGAGGTTCAAGGTCAGACGGGGAGCGATGCGCCAGTTGTCCTGAATGTAGACGTTACCGAGGTTGGCGCCGGTGCTGCCGGCCGTGCCGAACTCATGATACTCGTAATAGCCGTACGTGCCACGCGCGTTGCGCGGGGTGCCGGGAACCAGCGAATTGAAAGCGCGATCCCAGAACACGTTAATGTATCCGCCGGTGGGGTAGCCCGTCAACACGCGGTTGACGATCTTCTGCACGCCCGTTCCGATCTTCAAATCATGCGTGCCACCGAACTTCAGGAACTTCCCGAAATCGGCCTGGACGTAGGTACGAGTGGCGATGTCATAGAACGACTTCAGAATGCGGGGAACGTTGTTCGAGTTGGTCGGCAGGCGCAGCTCGGTGGGAATCGTGAACGGCAGGGCGGTAGCTGAAGTAGAGTAGTTCACCGGCGTCACTTCCGGCAGACCCGTGTCCTTCTTGTTGTCCCAGAAACGTCCGGCCTTGATTGCCAGCAGAGTCGTCGGGGAGACCATCCAGGTCAGGTCGGCGCCGTAGTTCGTCTGCGGCTGGAAATAGCCGATACTCTTGTTGACCTGGTTTGCCGCTTTCGAAGAAACCACGCAGTTCGGGCACTCGCCGTTGTAGCCCGGCAGGCGGCCGGTGCTCGAGGTCGGCGTCCACAGGAAGAAGGCGTTGCCGCGCAGGTTCTTGGTGATGTCGAACGAGAGCTTTTCGAAGACCATGTTACTCAGCGATTTCTGGTCGATCGAATCGGCCTCGGTTCCGTTGGAGAACTTATAGTTGTTCGTCCGGCGGCCCCAATTGGGTGAAGCGGCGCTGAAGAAATAGAGACGGTTCTTGACGAGGTAGCCACCCAGGGAATAGCCAATCTCGTTGATATTGTTCTTCTGCTTCTCATCCTGCCAGTACTTGGTCGTGATCTGGTCGGTGGGACTCAACAGGAGACGTTTCACCGGGCTGGCGTTCAGCTTGTTGCCGGAGAGGTAGTAATGGACGTCGCCATGGAACTTGTTGCCACCGGCCTTGGTGATAGCGCTAATGACGCCACCCATGGCGCCGCCATATTCCGCGGAAATGCCGCCGGTCTTAACTTGGACTTCCTGGAGGATCTCAAACACCGCATTCTGCCGGGACTGGCCGTTGATCAGGCTGTTGGTCGAGATCCCGTCGATCGTAAAATTGTTTTCCGCGCCGCTGGCGCCGTTGACCTGAATGCCGCCTTCGATAGCGCCCGAGTTTACCGACGTTGAGAGCACGGCGAGATTCTGGAAACTGCGTGCTTTCGGCAGACGATCGAACTGTTCCGACGTGATGTTGGCTGCGATTGTGGTGTTGGTCGTGTCGATGAGCGGTGCAGCTTCGGTGACCTGTACAGTCTGTTCGGAAGCGGCTACGGTCATCGGGGCATTAACGCGAAGTGTATTGCCGAGAAGGAGCGCCACGTCGGCGACTTCGTACGTACCGAACCCCTTGGCCATGAAGCGAACCGAATAACGGCCGGGATCGAGGTTGCGGACAGAATAATCGCCCGAATTGCCGGTCGTGGTTTCAACGACGCGAAGGCTTGTTTTGTTCGTTACCTTCACGCTAACGTTCGGAAGAACGGCGCCGCTTGGATCGGTCGCGGTACCGATGATCTCTCCGAACCGCTCCTGAGCGGACAACATGGTTCCAAAGCAAAATGCGAGCACGGAAATGCTCGCATTTCGACGGAGTCCATGTAGTAATGATGTCATTAACTGCATAGTGACCCTTCCCTTGTAGAAATGGATGTGAATTCTTTTTACCCAACGCCGCCTTGGTGAGGCGGCGGTAATGCGAGACTGCCGGCACCCTCGTCGGAGGCCGGTCCACGAGCGGTCCTGGACTGGTGCCTCAAAACACTTCATCCATTTGTAACCGCTCGACGCTCTGAAGGTACCACGAAAGGGAGGTGCTGTGGGGCAGGATGTGAATTTTTCGGGGCGGAGTGTTAAAAAAACGCCGGACGTGACAGTCCGGCGTTCAGGGCCATGACGAATCTGAGGGTTGAAGTGGTCGATTTAATTCGCTGTTTTGCCCGAAGTACGAAACTCGTACTGTTGAATCTCGATGGCCGCCTGGCCACCTTCATATCGAATGACGCGGCCGCGAGCGACCAATTTCAACGGAGTCTGGTTGTTTAATTGGGCGGGCCAGCTTATCGCGAGCTCCAACCGGCGGCCCGGCAGGAGCATGTGTTCACTTGTGAACAAAATCCCGTTGCTGCTCATATTCACCGTGTGGCCGCTCCCGGCCTCATCGGCACTCTTCTTGCTTAGCACCTTATATCGAACTTCCCGTTCAATCGGAAATCTATCGGCGGCGCGACGATCCGTTTTGTGTGTTTCCGTATGCAATGAAAACCTCCAGTCATCCCCGATTCCGCGAATCGAGGGAGTCGCCGACGGCCGACGGTCAGTGGCAGACGGGGCGACCGCTTTCCCTTAGCTTGCGGTCCGGCGCAAGGGGCAACAATAGAACACGCGATTCATTCGCCGGTAGTACTCACAGACAGATGGTCCGGTACCAGGAATCCTTACCAGGTGGTACTCCGCGCAAACAGGGGTATCACGGATTTCCCGTATTCCTTCACTTCCGGGCGTGGCATACTGTGCCGTATGAAACTGCTTTTAACAATGTTGCTTCTCCTGACCGGCGCGGTGTTTGCCGAAAAGAAAGTCGTCGCCCCCCCGGACGCGGCGAAGGGACGGCCTTTCTCGCCAGCCATACTGTCGGGCGGAACTCTCTATGTGTCCGGCCAAACCGGTGCGGACAAGAAGGGAAACTACGCGGAGAAATTTGAAGACGAGGTGAAGCAGACCTTGGACAACGTCGGAGAAATCTTGAAGGCTGGCGGCTTCACTTTCGCCGATCTTGTGGCGGTGCAGGTTTATCTGACCGACATGGACAACTTCCAGAAGATGAACGGTGTTTATACCAGCGTGATTCCGGAGCCGCGGCCATCGCGGACGACAGTCGGTGTGGCCAAGCTTGTTGGCAAGGCCCGCATCGAAATCACCGTCACTGCCCGGAAGTAGGTTTGTAGAAGCCTTTCTTTGCTTCGCGGATCGCCGCCAGCCGCTCGGCGATCCGCGGTTCCACCCCGCGATCGGTCGGCTGATAAAACTCTGTCCCCGCCAAGCCTTCGGGCAGGCACTCCATCCCGCTCATCGCATCGGTGAATTCGTGAGCGTGGCGGTAGCCTTCGCCGTAGCCCCACTGTTTCATATACTTGGTGGGCGCGTTCCGTAGATGCATCGGCACAGGCTCCGCGGCATGCGACTGGGTTGCGGCCATCGCCGCGCCGAGCGCTTTGTACGCAGCATCGGATTTCGGCGCCAGGCTCAGATAGAGCGCGCATTGGGCTAATGCCTGGTCTCCTTCGGGAATGCCAAGGAAGTGCACGGTCTGCATGCAGGCGATCGCTTGCTCCACTGCCCGCGGATCGGCCATTCCGATGTCTTCGACGGCCATCCGTACCAGCCGCCGGACGATATACATACGGTCTTCTCCCGCTTCGAGCATTCGCGCCAGCCAATACAGCGCGCCGTCGGCGTCCGAGGCCCGGACAGATTTGTGAAGCGCCGATATGACGTTGAAGTGCTCCTCGCCGCCCTTGTCGTAGAGCAGTGACTTGCGGGAAATGATTTCGGCGAGCGTCTCCCGCGTGATCACGCCGCTGTCAGCCGAGGCCGCGGCGAGTTCCAGCAGGTTGTACGCGCTCCGCGCGTCGCCATTCGCGAAAATCGCGATCTGTTCCAGGTAAGCGGGATCGCACTGCACGTTGAGTTCGGCCACGCCCTTGTTTAGCAAGGTGGCAAGATCGTTCGGGTCCAGCGCGCGGAGGGCGTAGACGCGTGAGCGGGAAAGGAGCGCGGAGTTGACCTCGAACGACGGGTTTTCCGTGGTTGCGCCGATCAGAATGACATCGCCCTTTTCGACGTAGGGCAGGAAGGCGTCCTGTTGGGCCTTGTTGAAGCGATGGATCTCGTCGATGAAAAGCACTGTGCGGCGGCCCATGCGGCGGGTCTGCTCGGCGCGCGCCATCACCTCTTTTATCTCTTTGATGCCCGACAGAACGGCCGAGAAGGGAACGAAATCGGCCTTCGTGGTGCGGGCGATAATCGTCGCGAGCGATGTTTTGCCCACTCCCGGCGGGCCCCAGAGGATGAGGCTCGAAAGCTGATCGTTTTCGATGGCGCGGCGAAGCGGCTTGCCCGCGCCAAGAATATGCTCCTGGCCGGCGAAGTCATCAAGCGACTTCGGCCGGAGCCGATCGGCGAGCGGCCGCTTGTGGCTTACATCGGGATTTGCATCCGGGGTGTCGAACAGGCTCATGAGCGTTGCCGTCGTGCCTCATACAGAAGGATACCTGCGGCGAGAGCCGCGTTGAGGGATTCAACACCCGTGGTGGGAATGCGGACTCCGATGGCGTGCCGCTCGTGGTCCGGCGGTACACCGCGGCCTTCGCTGCCGATCAGGATGGCGCAGGCGCCGTGGAGTGGCACTTGGTCGATACGGCTTTTGGCTCTTGGATGCGCCGAGTAAAGGGCGATCTGGCGTTTTTGCATCTCACGATGGAATTCCTCCCACTCCGCGAGCGCGAAGGGTAGCCGAAACAGAGATCCCGCGGAGGCGCGGAGCGTCTTTGGATTCCACGGGCTGACCGATCCCTTTAAGAAGACGGCGCCGGTCGATCCGAACGCCTCGGCGGAGCGGATGATCGTGCCCGCGTTTCCAGGGTCCTGAATACCATCGAGCGCAATGACGAGCGGCGCGCGGTGGAACAGCGCGCCGAGCGGATGTTCCTCGACCGCGACCAGCGATAACACGCCCTGGCTTGTTTCGACCGACGAGATCTGATGCAGCGTCGACTCTTCCACCAAATGCACCGGCGGTATGTTATCGGGGAGGCGAGCCGCCGCCGTGGGCGTGGCAAGAATTGCGGCGATTCGCAGGTTCGCCGCAATCGCTTCTTCGAGTAGATGGAAACCCTCGGCGACGGCAAAGCCATCTTCCGTACGTGCGCCTCGCTGCACCGCTTTGCGGATGCTCTTTACGAGCGGGTGGTGAACGCCGAGCATTCCTATAGACTGTTAAGCATAACGCGCCGCAGGGACAGGATCGGATTCATGCGAAAGCTCGTGACGTTGGCCGCCCTTTGCCTGGTGGCCTGGCTGGGTTGGGTGACCGCGCGGATTCGCGCGCAATCGACCATGGATGAAGCGCGGCCGGCGGATGTGATCATTATTATGGGCGCCGCCGAATACCGCGGAAAGCCGTCGCCTGTTTTGAAGGCGCGCCTGGACCATGGGTATTCGCTATTTGAACGCAAGCTCGCGCCGTGGATCGTGACGACAGGCGGCGCAGGCGGCGATCCGGTGTTCACTGAGGGGACCGTCGGCCGTAACTATTTGATTGGAAAAGGTGTTCCCAGTGAGTCGATCATTTTGGAGGACGAAGGGGAGACGACCGTTCACTCGACGATCGCGGTGGCGGAAATCATGTCGAGAATGGGATTGAAGAGCTGCATTCTCGTCAGCGACGGATACCATATCTTCCGGGCGAAGAAGATGTTGGAATCGAGAGGGTTACGCGTTTTCGGCTCACCGCGGGCGATCAAGCCGGAGCCGGATTGGCGTGACTGGTGGCTCTACGCGAAGCAGGCCGTGGGGTATTCGTTATGGCGTATTGGCGTGCCGATTTGATGCGTTTTTGACGCATTAAAGGCGAAAAAGTGCACGTAAACGCTTCGTTTGTACCCTGCTAACGGGCACTTCTGTGCCTTTTTTGTCGTCCATGCGAAGCTGAAAGCTCGACTTGAACCACGGGATGACCTCGCGAATCCGGTTGATGTTCACCAGCCAGGAGCGGTGAACGCGCCAGAACATGCCGGGGTCCAGGCTGGATTGCAGCTCTTCGATTGTTTTATACGTCGATTCGCCTTCCAGGGCTGGCGTGACGACGGTAATCAGGCCATCGTCGATGGTGGCGTAGACGATATCGGCGGCGTCAACGATCCAGTTTCGATTGTCCCGGCGCACCAAGACCTTCGTTTTGTAGCCGCCGGCGGGGCGGGGAAGTTCGGTTTCGACGGTCTCCTGCCGGGGCGGGCGGGCGGCGATGGCGCGGCGGGCGCGTTCAATCGTCGCGGCGAGGCGCTCCTTCTCGACGGGCTTGAGAATGTAGTCAAATGCTTCCACCTGGAAGGCTTCGACGGCGTAGTTGTCGAAGGCGGTGGCCAGGATGAAATAGGGGAGTGGCGTTTCCGACTCGCGGAGGCGGCGGATCACACCAAGGCCGTCGAGGCCGGGCATCTGCACGTCGAGGAATACCAGGTCGGGCTCAATATCCTCAATTATTTGAACGGCTTCCAGGCCATTCGAGGCGCTCGCGGCGACTTCGAGCTCAGGAAAGTCTTTGAGGAGATAGGCGAGTTCGTCGCGGGCCAGAGGCTCATCGTCGACGATCAGGGCAGTCAACGATTGCGCCGAGGCCGCAGCGTTGCCGCGGTTCGACATCCGGATGTTAGTATAGCAAGGAGCGTTTCAGGGACTCGCCGCGGCTGCGTGGCGAGAGAGGTTGATACAACTTGCTTTCAGGGCGGGCCTTGCGCATCCGCTGGAGTTACTAACAATTTGGGTCCGCGACGAAAAGTATTGGTGATAGGCGGTACGCTATTCATCGGCAGGAACTTAGTATCCAGGCTGGTGAAGGGCGGCCACGAGGTAACTATTCTGCACCGCAAACCCGGGCATGAGCTGGGCCCGAAGGTGAAGGAGTTGATTGCCGACCGCAACGATGCAGCCGGATTTCAGCAGGCGATCAGCGGCAGCGGATTCGACGTTGTGTTCGACAACGTCTACGATTGGGAGCGCGGCACTACGGCGGCGCAGGTGGAAGCGACGGCGCGTGCGTGCGGGGAGAAGCTGCATCGCTATGTGTTCATTTCGAGCGTCGCCGCGTACGGTGGAGGATTGAACCACTACGAAGGCGATGGGCTGGTGGCCGACGATTGCCCGGATAGCTACGCGCGGAACAAGGCCATGAGCGAGCGCGTGCTGTTCCGGCTGCACCAACGATATGGATTTCCGGCCGTAACGCTGCGTCCGCCATTCGTCTACGGCCCCGGCAACCCTTATTACCGCGAGCAGTTCTTTTGGGACCGGTTGCGGGATGGCAAGCCCTGGATACTGCCGGGCGATGGACGGCGCCTGATGCAGTTCGCGTATGTTCACGACGTGGTGACGGCGTGCCTGGCGGCGATGGAGGAGCACGGCGCGGTGGGTCACGCGTTCAATGTGGCGAACGCACGCTCCACGACGCAGGCGGATTTGCTGGAGGCGCTGTCGGCGGCGGCGGGAAAACCGGCGGCGAAGGGAGCCAAGATCATCCGCATGCCGCGCGAATTGATCTTCCGGATGGGCGGTCATCCAATGGGGCCGAGGCTCTATTTCGGGATGTATTTCGACCTGCCACCGATCACCATGATGATCGCGAAAGCGCAGCGTGTGTTAAAGTTCAAACCGACCGATTTTGCCGTTGGCCTGAAGGAAACGCACAAGTGGTGGAAGGCGTCGGGGCAGAGGCTGAAGCCCGACTATTCGTTTGAAGAGCAGCTCTGGGCGCGGTCGCGGATGGGCGCGGCGGGCACCTAGCTATTCAGCAATTCGGCTGCGGTGAGAGCCGTGTTGGCGTGAATCGTCACGGTATCTTCCACGTCGAAGGCGTAGCCGCCGGCGAGCGTCACGACAAACGGCAGCTTGCGTTTCACCGCTTCGCCGAGCACCAGCTCATCGCGACGGCGAAGTCCTTCGATCGTCAAACGCAGGCCGCCGAGCTGGTCGTGCTTGTAGGGGTCGGCGCCGGCGACGTAGAAGAGAATCTCAGGCCGATGTGTGTCGAGCGCCTTCAGCAACGCAGGGCGCAGAATTCCGAGATACTCGTCGTCCTCCACTCCGTCTTCCAGATGCAGATCGCAATCCGACGGCGGTTTGATGGCGGGGTAGTTGTTCCATTGATGAATGGACAGCGTGAAGACGTCCCCGTCCTCCGCGAATATGGCGGCGGTGCCGTTGCCATGATGCACGTCGACATCGACGACGATCGCGCGGCGCTTGACGTTACGGATTGCCACCGCCACATCGTGGATCGCACAGAACCCTTCGCCGTGCGCCGGAAAAGCGTGATGGAATCCGCCGCCAATATTGTAGGCGCCCCCGTGCGTTACGGCGAGCTCCGCCGCGAGAATCGTTCCGCCGGCAGCCAGCCGGAATGCATGGGCCATCTCCGGCGACCACGGAATCTCCAGGCGCATGATCTCCGCCTGGCTCAGTGTGCCATCGCGTAGCCCCTCCGTCCACGCTTTCGCGTGGACGCGCAGGATGTCTTCATCGGTGGCGGCTTCCGGTGCCACAACGGGCAGGCCAAGCCGGTCCTTGATCATCTTGTATTTGCGCGATGGAAAGACGTGGCGGCCGAGATTCAGATCGTAAGCGTCGTGATAGATAAGCGGCAGCATGGCGCTAGTCTCCGGCGGCCTGCAGCGCGGTGACAAGCGCCGCGGAATAGACATCGCCGGCGGAGCAGCCTCGGGAAAGATCGTTGATCGGCCTGGCGAGTCCCTGGAGGAATGGTCCGAAAGCGGCCGCGCCGCCCAGGCGCTCGACAAGCTTGTAGCCGATATTGCCGCTGGCGAGGTCGGGGAAGATGAGAACGTTTGCCTGGCCGGCGACGGAAGAACCCCTTGCTTTGCCGGCGGCCACTCCGGCGATCAGTGCGGCGTCCGCTTGCAGCTCGCCGTCGGCATTCAACTCCGGCGCGCGTTCGCGGAGGATGCGCACCGCCTCCTGCACCTTGGCGACGAAGGGGTGATCGGCGCTGCCCTTGGTGGAGAACGAGAGCATGGCGACGCGCGGCTGGGCGTTGGCGATGGACTGAAACGAACGGGCGGTGGCGATGGCGATTTCGGCGAGCTGAACCGCATCGGGGTCGGCGACGATGGCGCAATCGGCGAAGGCGAGGACGCCCTCATGGCCGAAGGAGCGGTCATTGACGCAGAGGAACATCACGCTCGATACCGTTTTCACGCCGGGAGCAGGACCGGCGGAGTGAAGCGCCGCGCGCACGGTGTCCGCGGTGGTGTTGGCGGCGCCGCCCACAAAACCGTCGGCATCGCCGTTGGCCACCATCAGGGCGGCATAATAGAGCGGCTGGCGGGACACTGTGCGGGCTTCAAGTTCCGTCATGCCCTTTGCCCGGCGGCGTTCGTAGAGGAGACGCCAGTAGCGGTCATCGGCGGTTCCATCGACTAAGACGGGAATGGCGAGGCCATCGGCGGTGAGCCGCGCCGCGGCCTCTTGGATGCGCGGATCGCCTCCTTCCGGAAAGACAATACGCTTTCGCACTGCCCGGCGGCGGAGGGTTTCCTTCTGGCGGTCGAGGAACGCGGCGGCGGAGTCCGGAAGAGCCATGAAAACCCATTGTAGCGAGGCGTGGCGCGCGGATTCTGCGATAGACTCTTGAGTTGGGAATCCCACCGAACTATGCGTAAAAAAGTAACTGTTGTGGGCGCCGGCAACGTCGGCGCGAATTGCGCTCTGCGTATTGCGGACAAAGAGCTTGCCGATGTCGTGCTGGTGGACATCGCCGAAGGCATTCCGCAGGGCAAAGGCCTGGACATTCTGCAGTCCGGCCCCGTGCAGGGCTATGACGTTTCGATTAGCGGGTCGAACGAATACGAAGCGACCGCCGGGTCGGATATTGTTGTGATCACGGCCGGCTTCCCGCGCAAGCCTGGCATGAGCCGCGACGATTTGTTGATGGCGAACTACGAGATCGTGAAGGCGGCAACCGAAAATGCGGTGAAGTACTCGCCAAACGCGATCTTCATCCTGGTCACGAATCCGCTGGACGTGATGTGCTGGGCGTCGTGGAAAGTTTCGGGGCTGCCGAAGAATCGTGTGGTCGGCATGGCGGGCGTGCTGGACACGGCGCGTTTCCGTACGTTCCTCGGGGAAGCACTGAATGTTTCGGTGGAGAACATTTCCGCATTGGTGCTGGGCGGACACGGCGACACGATGGTGCCGATCACTCGCCTGACCAACGTCAGCGGTATTCCGTTAAGCGAAATGCTGGACCAGGCGGCGATTGACGCGATCGTCACACGGACACAGAACGGCGGCGCGGAGATTGTGAAGCATCTGAAGACGGGCAGCGCATATTATGCGCCGTCGGCGGCGACGATTGAGATGGTGGAATCGATTCTGAAGGACAAGAAGAAGGTTTTGCCGTGCGCGGCGCTGCTGGAAGGCGAGTATGGGCTGAACGGGATCTTCTTCGGCGTGCCGGTGAAGCTGGGCGCGACCGGCATTGAAAAGATCTACGAAGTGCAGTTGACGGAAGCCGAGAAGGCGGCCATGGCGAAGAGCGCGGCCTCTGTTCAAGAGATGGTTGACGTTTTGAAACAGAAAGCGCAGTAACTCGGGCGAAAAATCTGTGTTTAGCGAGGGCCGGGTGCTGATTGTATCCGGCCGATCTCGTATAATCGTCTAATTCCGATTCCACTGGGAGGCGAACCCGACTATGGACCAGACAACCGTCCAGATTGTCGCCGGCATACTGGCCGTTCTTTGCATTGTGGCGATCATCATGCGCCGCAAGGGCAAGGGCGGCAAGCCGGCTGGCGATGACGATTTTTGATTTTCTGAGCGCTAGGCGCTAATCAGGGGCAGGCATGAGTGCAAAGGCGGGACGTGTGCCTCCGGAGCGGGGCAACGCCAAAAACGGGTCAAGCCCTGCGATTGATCCGAAGGCAACGAAGTTCAAATTGAGGCTGGCCTATTCGCCGATCCACCGGTGGGGTGTTTATGCCGTTGAGTCGATCCCAAAGGGCCGGAAGATCATCGAATACACCGGCGAGAGGATTAGCCGGAAAGAGACGAAGCGGCGATTCGCGGAGCGCGAAGAGAACTACCTTTTCACGCTGAACAGCTATTGGACGGTGGATGGAGCCGTGGGTGGCAGCGGCGCGGAGTTCATTAACCATTGCTGCGAGCCGAACTGTTATTCGCAAATTCTGAAGGACCACATCCTTTACATGGCGAAGCGCGACATCAAGCCGGGCGAGGAATTGACGGTCGATTACCGCTTCGACAAAGACGTGGAGGCGGTAACCTGCAAGTGCGGCGCACCGGGCTGCCGCGGAACAATTAATTTGAAGGAGTAGCGCGCCGCCCGAGTATTTCGCCGAGGAACCGGCGGCCCTGCCAGGGCAGGCCGTGGCGGGATTCGAGTTCCAGGAGCCGGTTATATTTGGCGAGCCGTTCGCTGCGCGTGATGGAGCCGATTTTGATCTGGCCGGCGCCGGTGGCGGTGGCCAGATCGGCAAGAAATGAGTCTTCCGTTTCGCCCGAGCGCGCGGAGACGACGGCGGCGTAACCGTTTTCACGGGCGATGCGGCAGACTTCGAACGTCTCGGTGAGCGTGCCGATCTGATTCATCTTCACGAGAACGGCGTTGGCGCAGCCTTCTTCGATGCCGCGGCGCAGGCGGGCGGGGTTTGTCGTGAAGAAATCATCGCCGAGGATCTGCGTGGTTGCGGAGAGCTTATCTGTTAACGTGCGCCAGCCGGGCCAGTCGTCTTCAAACAGGCCGTCTTCGATGGAGACAAGCGGGAATTGGCGGGTCCAATCGGTGAGCAGCGCGGCGAGCCCGGCGCTCGAGAGCGATCGGCGCTCACTGCGCAGTTCGTAAATGCCCTGGCGGTAGAAGTGGGAAGAGGCGACATCGATGGCAATGGAGACCTGGGCGCCGGGTTCGAATCCGGCGTCGTTGATCGCGTTGGTGAGCAGGGCGAGTGCGTCCCGATTGGAAGGGAGGAGCGGGCCCCAGCCGCCCTCGTCGGCGACGCCTGTGAGCGTGTAGCCATCGCGGCGAACGATCTGCCCGGCCACGCCATGAATCTTCACCGTGGCCTCCAGGGCCTCGGCGAAGCTATCGAATCCGTGCGGGATGATGAGGAAGTCTTGAAACTCGATATTTGCGCCCGCATGGAGTCCGCCGGAGAGGATATTGATCATGGGTACCGGAAGCCGCGGCGCGCCTAACGAGAGCGTTTCAAACAGCGGCTGCCGCCGGGCGGCGCTCAGCGCGCGAGCCACAGCGCAGGAGACGCCGAGGATTGCATTTGCACCGAGACGGGATTTGTTGGGGGTCCCATCGAGCGCGATAAGAGTGTTGTCGATATCGGCCTGATCCCCGGCATTCCGGCCGTGGAGCGCCGCCGCAATTTCGCCGTTGACGTGCGACGCCGCACGCCGCGTTCCCTTGCCCGCATAACGCGGATCGCCGTCGCGCAGCTCTACGGCTTCGTGAGTACCAGTGGAGGCGCCCGAAGGGACTTGCACTGTGGCGACAGTGCCGTCGGAGAGCGTGGCCTCGACGGCGAGCGTCGGGCGCCCGCGAGAATCGAGAATCTCCCAGGCGTGGAGGGACTGAATGGTTAGAGGCATGACCAGAGTTGGGGAATGGATGAAGGCGGTTCGAATATGATTCGTTTAGCCAGGCGGCGGAGCGTTTCGCGACCATCGGGCGAAAGGTATTCGACGATCGATTTCCCATCGGCGCGGGCGAGCAGCAGACCACCCAGGTGGGCGATTGTGCCTGGCACAATCCAGGGTATTTCGTGTTCCAGTGCCAGCGCATGCCAGAACGCCTGCGCGCACTGTTCGTACGCTCCGCTGTGGACCGGCCGATGGATAGACTTCATCAACAGGTGGCACAGGAGGAATCCCGTATCAAAGCACGGGTTTCCATAGTGGACGACTTCGAAGTCGATCGCCATCACGCCGGCGGGAGTGAGCAGAAGGTTCTTCGGACTCCAGTCGCCGTGGACAAGCGACACGCGGCGGGTGCGGCAGCTTTCGATAAGAGCGTCGAAATGGGCGGCGCAGTCCGGGTGCCGTGCGGCGGTGAAGCGGTAGTAAGGATCCAGGCGCAACTCGTCGAACACAGTTTGATCACCGAACCGTTGCTCCCAATCCGGATTCCGCCAAGTATTCCGAATCATTGCGCCGAGCGTGCGTCCCGCCGCGGACGCGACCGAGGGATCGGCAACGCCCCGGAGAAGAGCCGCTTTCCAATCCGTCGCACCGGGTGGGGCCGCTTCCATCGCGTAGATGCAGTTTTCGCGATCGATGAAATGGATGCGTGGAACGGCGCCGGCTGGAAGCAAAGGCGCCACAGCTTCAAGGGCATCGGCTTCACGGAGAGTGCGTTCCGGCCGGGACCGCCAATCGGCTTCGACGCGCAGCTTTTCGAGCGCCTGTTTGCAGACGACGCGGTTCGCCGGCGATTCGACAAGGAGGACCGTGTTTGAAACACCGCCGCCGAGAGACTTAGCGGAAGCTTGCGCAGCACCGGGCCAATTCTTATCCCGCAGATAGGAGGCGGCGTTATCTTCAGTTAATAAGAACAAGGCCGATGGATCTTAGGTGCTGCGGGAAAAAATTCCAAACAGGCCGGATAGCCCGCCGCCGGAGCGTGCCTTCTCCGATTTTTTCTTGCGATGGTCGACATCGTGACCCAGGAGCCGTTCGGTAATCTGGTGGATCTGCTTGCCGATGGTGGAAGTGGCCTGAATCGGTTTGCCGTCGAGCAGGGCGCGTTGGACGTCTTCGTAGTCGCTATTGATGAGTTGGAAAATATCCGATTGGAGCGCTGTCTCGATCATCTCTTTGGTCAGGCCGACGTCTCGATTGAAGCGATTGATCACGAGCCGGATCCGTTGGCGCGAGATGGAGTTATTTTCGTAATAATTTATTACGCGCTGCGCGGCCTGGAGCGCGGGGAGCTCATTGGTGGTGACGACGAAAACCTCGTCGGAGAAGCGGACCGCGCTGAGCGACCATTCGCCGTAGGCGCTTCCGAGATCGGCAACGATAAAGTCGTACATCCGGCGGGAGAAATCGATGATTGGCCGTGTGTCCCCCACCTCCTGCGCTCCTTCCACGGGATTATGGGGAGAGAGGAGTACATCGATGCCGGAGTATGTTTGGACGACGCCGCGCCACACATCGGCATCGAGCGACGTACCCTGACTCAGGATGTCGAGGAAACTGAATCCGGGCTTCAGCTTCATCTGGAATGCCTGCGTGCCCGTGACCGGGTCGAGGTCGGCCAACAATGTGCGGTTTGAGCCGCTGCGTTTGAGCTGCATCGCCAGATTGAAGGCGAGAGTACTTGCGCCGCAGCCGCCTTTCGCTGGGACAACGGTGACGACGCGGCCCTGCTCCGCCGCCAGTTCCGGTACCACCTGCGAGAGCTTCTCCATGACGGTGCGGAACTGATCATTCGTAAAGGGCTGTGTGAGAAAGTCCTTCGCCCCGACGCGCAGCGCCTGGAGGATTAGCTGCGGATTGCTGTCCGGGACAAGGCTGATAACCGGCAGCGACGGATTGACTTCCAATATCCTGATGAGTGCTTTCAGGCCTTGCTCTTCGCTGGTAATGAGGTCGAGGAAGCACAGGCTGCCGCCGGCCTGCCCGACGTCGCCAAGCTTGCCGTCGAGAGGATATCCTTGCAATTCAATGACTTGGGCGGTGGGAATCTCCTGGGACACTACGGGCAGCAGCTCGGAAGTGATCTTCCGTCCTGGTGTGACCAAGACTATCCGCCATGAATCCGCTGCCAACTGAACTCCTTCACTGATTGTAGCGGTCCCGGTTTGCGTTTGCGGGACCCCTCGTAATCTCTTCATCGGCTGCGGCAGGGAAAAACATAAGCCTGTTGCCGGGACTACGGCTGGGGACCGTAGTTACTTGCAGAAGATGTCTAAAACCTCGCGGCGGTGAGTCGATATGCGCTTTCAGAGGGTAATAGCCCTTAGGAAGGCGTAATAAGCGATGGATATTCACGGAAAGAAGACGGTTGCAGTGTGCGAGTCACAGCCCGTTACGGCGGAAGGGTTAAACGCGATCCTGGCGCAATGCAGTGATATGACGTTTTTGGGAAGAACGGAGTCCTTGCCGCAGGCCAGTGAACTGGTTCGACTGCTTCGGCCGGACGTCTGTCTGGTCGACAAATCCCTGGGTATCCAGGCGGTGATGGATTGGGTGGGGCAAGCGAAGATGCTGTCGCAGCACGCGACGGAGGTCGTGGTTTGGGGCGTGTCGATTACGGAAGCCGAAGCACTGCGGCTCCTGCAGTGCGGTGCGAAAGGCATTCTGCGCAAGACTTCGGATGTCTCGACCGTCGTGGCGTGCCTGGCGGCAGTGGCCAGCGGGTCGAGTTGGATGGCCGATTCCGTATTTCGCGACTCCCGCCGTATGGAGCGGCAATCGCGCAGCGAGTTGACACCGCGGGAACAGCAGGTGCTGGAACTCGTGGAGCAGGGGATGAAGAACAAGGAGATCGCCCGGGAACTCGGTATCCGGCCGGGCACGGTGAAGATCCATTTGAAGCACATCTTCGAGAAGACCGGCGTCCGCGGGCGGTATGGACTCGCTTTGTCGGTGATGCGCGAGAAGGGGCTGCTGGAGATGGCGCCCGTTTAGAAGACGGCGTGCGCGTAAACAAAAGTGAGCAATACCCCAATCTAAAAGGGCCCCGGCAGGCAGCATGATATGCTGGCGGAATATGCGGCCAGACGCGCAGCCTTTGCTTCGGAATGTGCGGAATTCCTTGATTGCTCTCGTGTTAGCGGCCGGCATGGCGGTCGGCGCGGAGACACCGAAGCTTGTGGAAATCCTGGCCTCGGAGCTCGACCGGAACTTCCAAACGCTGAAGGAAAAGGGCGACCCGAAGCCGTATTTTGCAGCTTACGCAGTTACTGACAACGAGACGACGACTATCGAGGCGACCTCCGGCCTGCTCGCAGCGAAGGATAAGCGCCGGTTACGCCAACTGGACGTCACGGTCCGCGTCGGTACCCCGAAACTCGACAACTACCATCGCCAACAACGCGACTTCGCCCAATTTACGCAGGGAAGCGTTGTCTCTATCGACGACAATCCCAACGCCCTAAAGCGACGCCTGTGGATGGACACGGACACGGTCTACAGGTCGGCGTCGCAACGGCTGACCAACATCAAGTCCAACACGCAGGTGAAGGTGGATGCCCAGGATCCATCGGATGACTTTTCGCCCGCCGACGCTGTGGTGGATTCCCGTCCGGTGGCGGAAATAAAGGTGAACGAAAAGCAGATCGTAGATCGTCTCCGCTCCTGGTCGACACGGCTGGCACAGTCGCCGGAGATTCTGAATTCGGTGGTCACATTTCAGGCGCAGCGGGAGATCAAGACATTCGTCAATACCGATGGCACGCGGCTGCAACACGGCCGGACATACGCGCGGATCGTGATTACGGCGCGGGCGAAAGCTTATGACGGCATGGATCTTGCAACCTCCGACACCATTGAAGCCGACGACCCGGCGCGTCTGCCAGATGTGAAGGCGGTGGAAGCCCGGGTCGACAAAGTGGCAGCGGATTTGAAAGGTCTGCTGCGGGCGCCGGAGGTGGATCCGTTCGTCGGCCCGGCTATTCTTTCCGGCCGCGCCGCCGGCGTGTTTTTTCATGAGATTTTCGGGCACCGTATTGAAGGCCACCGGCAGAAGGATGAGTCGGAGGGGCAGACGTTCACCAAACGGGTGAATCAGGAGGTTCTCCCGGACTTCTTAAGCGTCTATTTCGACCCCACGCTGAAGCATTTTGCGGGTGAGGACCTCTACGGCTGGTACGACTTCGACGATGAAGGGGTGAAGGCGCGCCGGGTTTCCGTGGTGGAAAAGGGCATCCTGAAGACGTTCCTGCTATCGCGCTCACCGATTGCCGGCTTCCCCAATTCTAACGGCCATGGACGGCGGCAACCGGGCGCGGAGATCGTGGCTCGCCAGTCGAACCTGGTGGTGGAGTCATCGAAAAAAGTGAAGGACTCCGAGCTGCGCAGCTTGCTGATTGCCGAGATCAAGCGGCAAGGAAAGCCATACGGATTGTATTTCGAATCGGTGACTGGCGGCTACACGACGACACGCAGCGCCGGCCTGCAAGCATTCACGGTGATTCCGCTCGTGGTCTATCGCATATACCCGGACGGGCGGCCCGACGAACTGGTACGTGGCGCCGATATCGTCGGCACTCCGTTGGCAAGCTTCGCCAAGATTGTGGCGACATCGGACAAACTGGAGGTCTTCAACGGCTACTGCGGCGCGGAATCGGGCAACGTTCCGGTGTCCGCATCCTCCCCGGCACTCCTGGTGAGTGAGATTGAAGTGCAGCGTAAGAACCGGTCGCAGGACCGGCCACCGCTCCTGCCCAGGCCGGTCAACATGGGAGGTACGGAGTGAAACGCCGCACCATTTTGGCGCTGCCGCTGGCGGGCGCGGCATTGCGCGCGCAAAAGGTGGAAGACGCGCTGCTCGATGCAATGGCGGCCGAGTTGCAGCGGTCTCTCCGTCTGTCGATTGCGGGCGAAGCGCCCTATTTCATCGAGTATTCGATCGAGGATGGCATCAACTATGTCTGCCAGGCGACGCTAGGCGGTTTGTTGGGTTCCAACACCAGCCCGTACCGCGTGCCACACGTAGTGGTGCGTGTCGGCAGCTATGAATTCGACAACTCGAACGCCGTGTTCACCGGGCAGATGCGGGGCGCGCGTTACGACAGCAATCGGTGGCCGCTGGAGTTCAACAGATCGCAGATCCAGCAAGACCTCTGGCTGGCTACGGACCGCGCCTACAAGGCGGCCGTGCAAGAGATCGCGATGAAGAAATCGGCGCTGCAAAACGTCACTCTGTCGGAGAAACTGAACGACTTCGCCAAGCAGGCGCCACTGGTGAAGATCCAGCCCGCGGCCAAGGGCGGGGTGGACGAGAAGAAGTGGAACGACGTGGCGCGGCGGCTTTCGAGTCTCCTGTCGGCATACCCGAAAGTTCTCGATTCCCGGGTGGATATCGAGGAGTCGTCATCCACGTTTTATTACGTCAACACCGAAGGCACTCGCGTCCGCGCGCCGGAGACTTTGGCAACGCTGCGAGTACGGGCGGAGGGCTACGCCTCCGACGGCGCCATCATCCGTAATCATCGTTTCTTCCACGGCTTCCGGCTGGATCAGCTTCCCGGCGAAGCGGCGATGCGCAAGGAAATCGAGTCGATGGCGAAGCACCTGACGGCGCTCGTCGACGCGCCGGTTGGCGAGGCTTACACGGGTCCGGTTCTCTTCGAACCAACGGCGGCCGCGCAGCTCTTCGCACAGGCGTTCGGCGCTCACCTGCAGCCGACGCGAGATCCGGTTTCCGTTCCCGGGCGGCCTGTGAATGTGCCGCCTTCCGAGCTGGAAGGCCGGATGAACGGGCGTGTGCTGCCGGAAGGTTTCGATGTGGTGGACGATCCGAAGGCGATGTGGAAAGGCCGGCCACTATTCGGCAATTGCGACGTGGACTTCGAGGGCGTGGAGCCGCAGAAGATCACGCTGGTGGAGAAAGGCACGTTGAAGGGCCTGCTGTACTCGCGGCAACCGGTGCGCGGACACGAGGGTTCGAACGGGCATGGCCGTTTCCCAGGCGGATTCGGTGCGGCGGCCGCTGTGCCCACAAATCTGCTGGTGTCGAGCAAAGAGACGCTTCCGGCGGCGGAATTGCGGAAAAAATTGTTGGACCTGGTTCAACAACGCCGAAAGCCGTACGGCATTGTGGTGAGGCGGATGGACTATCCTTCGAGCGCGAGCATCGTGGAACTGCGCCGGCTCGCCAACGCGATGCAGGGTTCCGGATCGTCGCGGCCGGTGAGCTCGCCGCTCGAAATCCTCCGTGTTTACCCGGACGGCCGCGAGGAGCCGATCCGCGGCGTGCGTTTCCGTGGCGTCAATGTCCGCGTGCTGCGCGACATACTCGCCGCGGGCGACGATGCCGCGCCGATGGAATACCTGCTGAACACGGCGCCTCTGGCGTTGATGGGGGCCGGCGGCTACGTGCTGGGTGCTTCCGTGGTGTGCCCATCGCTGCTGTTTGACGAGCTGGATCTGGAACGACCGCAGGAGGAGCGGCCTCGCCCGCCGGTTGTGGCGCCGCCGCCCTTGGATAGCGGCGTTTAGCGAACGATGGGTTTGCTAGCGCGGTCCGTTTTCCGCGAGATCATTGCCGGCGCCGCGGTCGGCACGCTGCTGTTCACGTTTGTGCTGTTTTTGCGCAGCGCCAACCTGCTGTTCGAGCAACTGGTGCGCGGCGCGGCTCCGCCGGCCACTATCGGCTACCTCTTTCTGCTGGTGATGCCGTTTGTGCTGATGTTCACTATTCCCGTAGGCGTGCTGGTTGGCGTGCTGATCGGGTTAAGCCGCATGTCGAGCGATGGGGAGATCATCGCGTTGCGGGCCGCCGGCGTTTCCACGCGGCGGCTGATGGGCCCGGTGGTCACTTTCGCGATGTTGGGGACGGCTGTGACCGCCGCGTGTTCCTTGTGGATTAACCCTTGGGCGGTACGGGAGACTATCCGCGTGCTGAACCAGATTGCCGCCGATCAGATGACGGCCGAGATTCAACCGCGCGTCTTTGCCGAGCAGTTTCCGAACAAGACGCTCTATGTCGGCGACGTGATTTCCGGACCGGTAATTCGCTGGCGCAACGTGTTCATCGCCGACATGACGCCGCCCGATCAGCGCAAGCAGACGACGCAGGAAGCGTCGGCGGACGCGCCGCGAATCACGATTGCCACCGATGCACTCGCCGTACCCGATTCCGTTCACAACTCCATCCAACTGCGCCTGCTGAACGGCAGCTCGCATGAGGTGGGCAAGGAACAGAACCAGTTTTTTGATATTCGTTTCCCGCAGCTTGACCAGTTGCTGGAAGCCAAGGCGCCCGAAGAGCAGCGCGCCAAGGCATATACCGGCATGGACACCCAGCCGCTGCGCGAGGAGGCGAAACGTTCGCGGGACGCCGATATCGAATTGCAACGGCGATTCTCCCTTCCGCCCGCGTGCCTGCTGCTGGCATTGGTGGGACTGCCGCTGGGTGTGTCGTCGCGGAAATCGGGAAAGTCGACCGCATTTGTCACCACCGTGTTTCTGTCGTTCCTGTACTTCATGGCGCAGGTCAGCCTGATCGGCCTTGCCAAGCAGGGGCGAATGGCCCCGGTGGTGGCGGCGTGGGCGCCGAACGTGGCTTTCGCGTTGATCGGGATATTCCTGCTGGTGCGTCTGGAAGCGCCGGGAGAGTCCGATCTCATCGGCGGCGTGCGAGGGTGGTTCGCCGAGAAACTCCGCGGCATCACGTCGCACTGGAAGCGGCGGGAGGCCGCGCGGCCGCGCCGCGCGGGAGCGGCGCCGCTCCGGAGCTTTCCGCAGATTCTCGACACCTATCTCCTCAGCGCGTTTTTCTTTTACTTTCTCGTCTGGCTCACCAGCTTTGTGCTGTTGATCCAGGTATTCACCTTCTTCGAGCTGTTGAGCGACATCCTGCGCAACAACATTCCGATGAGCCGCGTCGGCACGTACCATCTGTTCCTGACGCCGAAACTGGTCTACGATTCGACGCCGATCTCCGTGATGGTGGCCGTGTTGATGACCTTCGCCGTGCTGGCCAAGCAGAATGAGGTCACCGCATTCAAGGCCTGCGGCGTCAGTCTCTATCGCATGGCGCTCCCGGTATTGTTGGCGAGCCTTGCCTTATCCGGCGCGCTGTTCGCCTTTGACTACTACGTGGTGCCTGACGCCAACCTTATCCAGGACGGCATCCGTAACGAGATCAAAGGCCGCGCGGTGCGTACGTTCCTTCGTCCGGACCGGCAGTGGATTTATGGAAAAGGCTCGCGCATCTTCCACTACAAGTATTTCGACCCGTCGGCGCGCGTCATGGCCGGGGTGCATATTTACGAGCTGGATGTGAATTCCTTCCGGATGCAGCGCCATATCCATGCCGAAAGGGCACAGTGGGAACCGGGGATCGGCACATGGATCTTCCAGAACGGCTGGTCGCGGGATGTCAACCATGTGAGGGAATACCAGACCTGGCAAGTGAAGACGTTTCCGGAGGTGACCGAAACGCCCGAACACTTCCTGCCGGAAGAGAAACAGTATAAGCAGCTCAATTTCCACCAGTTGGCGGCTTACATCGCGGAGCTGGGCCAGAGCGGCTTCGACACGGTGCATCTGCGCGTGCAATACCAGCGCAAATTCTCCGTTCCGTTCTTCCCGTTCATTCTGGCGATTATCGCCGTGCCGTTTTCGTTCTGGGTAGGGAACCGCGGCGCGATGGCCGCCGTGGGGGCGAGCTTCGTCATCGCGATCGCCTATCTGGCCGTAAACCAGCTATTTGAGCAGGTGGGCAACCTGGACCAGCTTCCGGCGGCGGTGGCGGCGTGGAGCCCGAATGTGATCTTCTCGCTCGCCGGACTCTACGCGATGACGCGGATGCGGAGCTGACGATTCCGGCTCTCCGTTTACGCCTATGTGTGTGAAGAGGAGAACAGATGGAAGATTTCCGCGAACTGCTGCTGGCGGCGGCGAAAGAGAACAGGAGTGTACAGGTCTACGCCGGCGGGCAAACGATTCCGATGCTCGTAACGGGCGTGGGACTGGAATACCTGGAAGGCAAGAGCCGCGAGTTCAGCAAGATCCTGGTCCGGATGGACAAGATTGACGCCGTGGCGAAGACTTAGCGGCGCGAGCCGGCCATTTCCAATCGCGCCTCGGCCAGATCCACCCAACCGCAGGAGGATGTGTTCTGCACGAAGGTCAGTGTTTCCACAGGAAATTGGCGCGGGCCGGTGAATTCCTTCCATCGCGCCTTGCAGAGCTGAAGGGCTCCGGCGTGTTCGGCCTGTGAGATCTCCTGCGTCAACGTGATATGCGGATGGTAAGAAAACGGTTCGGCGTACCGCAGCGCCTCGGCGTTCATCATGCCGTGCATTTCGTGCAGGTCTGTAAGGCCGCCCGCGATATCGATGTAAATGACGTCGGTAATCGGGAACACTTCTATGGCCCCGAGAGAGACTTCAAAGGCCGCGTGATGACGGCTATTGGCGCGAAGCAAGGCCGTTGCATCGGCCTCCGAACCGGCCAGCGGCCGCGGCGGCAGGATCGACACATGGGACCGAAGTCTGCAGGCGGGGACGATTTCCTGGCGAAGCCGGTAGAGAAACTCCCCCAACTTGCCGTCAATATACGCGACCAGTGCGTATTGATTCACTCGGCGGGCTGTATCTTCGGGGGAAGTGGGAATGGAAGGCCGAACGCCGCTTTCCATATTTATAGTTTACTCGCGGCCGGTTCGGGCGTGGGGTCACCCGCGGGAACCGGTACGGCCTCCTGCGCCGGCTTTACTTCCGGCAATATCCATTTGGCGTTTTCGAATCCGATGTATTTATAGATGCGGATCTCGCCTAGTTCGCTCTCAAGAACGTCGCCGACATCGAGCGGCTGCTCCGCGGCACGAAGCGAATCCCACGCCTCGTAGGCGTTAGCGGCGTCCACGGAACCCGCCTCCAGGAAATCTTTAAGCTTAACGGCGGTTTCACCACTCGTATGCGGGGCGGCGCGAAAAGACGTACGCGCCTGCTCCTTCATCCGAAAAATCCGGTAGGTTGGCATACCGCTCTTATTGTCGCGCAAAAATTGTCTTCGCCGTGTGCCGCCCAAGCTCAATCCAGCTGGCCACTTCGCCGGGCGTCGCCAGGATACTTCGCCGGATAGGGCCCAAGGCGCGCGGCGGTTCGATGAGCGTAACCCCAGCCTGCGCGCGGCCAGCCCGAACGCGGCCGCCCGGCCACCAGCGCGGCAGGTGCGTCCAGACGTTGATCGCGATAATCTCATCCGCCCCCATCTCGCGCGGCGCCCAAACCGGGCAGGCATCGCGCAGCCCGCCATCCAGCGAGAGATTGCCGCCGATGCGTTTACCCGGTAAAACGAACGGCACAGCGCAGGACGCGAGAAGGACATCGGCGGTGATTTCCTCGTTTCGCAACAACACAGGGCGCAAGGCGCGGCCCTGGCTGACGACAATCCCCAGGTCGACGCGCGGTTGCCAGTCGCGCACCATAGAACGCACCATAGCTTCCAGGATCCGCGCGTTCAGAAAGCCATCGCCCCAGTAACGCGGGAAATGCAGGCCCGCGCGGGCCGTCCCGGCCGCGCGCAGCCACAGTTCCTGTAGCGCGCCAGGCGGCATGGCGCTGGCGATGGCCCACGCATTCAGCGCGCCCGCCGACGTTCCGGCAACACAGTCAAACTCGCCCAACTGCTCGTACGCCCCCGCCTGGAATGCACCGAAGAATCCCCCACCGCCGAGAATCAGGCCGCGTCTCATGCTTCCCCCGCCCACTCCCGGAAGACATCGCAAATGGTTTCCAGCAGCAGGGGACCGCAGGCGCCGACCCACTCGTCACCTTGTCTCTCGCAGGAGAACCAGTTCTGCACGCCGTCGAGCCCAATGTGATTCACTGGCTCCCCGCTCTTGACGTTCTTAAATGGCCTTCCGGCGAGGGCTGTGCCGCGAAGGTCAATTCTGACTATCCACCCGGGATTATCGAGTGACTGGATACGGACGCCATACCTGTGCTCCCAGTGATCGTTGCATTGGGAGAGATACCAGTATTGCAGCCACTCGATGGAACTCATCCTTCCCCATCATTACCATGACTAGCGCCGGGCATCTGTCACAATAAAATTTGGCATGGAGTGGAATCCTGGATTGTACGGCCCCGAAGCCGCGAAACTGCTTGCTCTCGCCGAGGAGGGCGGCCGGCGGATGCCCCTGGTGTCGCCCCGCACCGCAGATCAGGCACTCGCGGTCAAGCTGCGCCGGCCTGCGCGGGAGCTGTTCCCCAATGCGGCGAAACCCGATGCCGCCCATGCCGGTTTGTGGCTGTACTTCGGTTTCTTCGATGAGTCGCATTCGATTTCCCAGGACATCGAAACGCCGGACGGCAGCTACTGGCACGGTATTCTGCACCGTATGGAGCCGGACGCGGGCAACGCGGGCTATTGGTTCCGGCGCACGGGGCAGCATCCGTTGTTTCCCGTGTTGCATGCGGCCGCGAAGGAGATGGGCTACGATACCGGTTCGCGCTGGGATCCGTTCGCGTTCATTCGCGATTGCGACCAGCCGGCCGCGGGACAGCGGGAACTCCTTGAGAAGGTGCAGCTTGTCGAATGGCAGCTCCTGTTTCACCATTGCGCAAAGGCGGATTCCTGAGAAATGAGTACCGTAAAAGCGGCCGTGTTGACGGCCTATGAGAAGCCACTCGAATTGCGCGAATATCCCGCGTTGACGGAGGCGGGGCCGGGCGAAGCGCTTGTACGCGTCGAAATTGCCGGCATCTGCGGCACCGATGTTCACCTTTGGCTTGGCCAGCTTTCCGTCCCCCTGCCCGTCATTCTCGGGCATGAGACCGTCGGCCGGCTCGAAGTCCTCGGCGAAGGGTTGACGCACGACTGGCGCGGCAATCCGCTCAGCGCCGGCGATCGCGTTGCATGGGCGAGCAGCATCGTCTGCGGCGAGTGTTACTATTGCCGGGTCAAGCGACAGCCGACGCGCTGCCTCAGCCGCAAAGCCTATGGCATTTCGTACTGCGCCGACACGGCTCCACATCTCCGCGGCGGTTACGCCCAGCAGATTCACCTGCGCGCGGGTACCGCCATTTTCCGCCTGCCGGATGACCTCCCCTCGGACGCCGTCGTTGGCGCCGGCTGCGCGCTGGCGACAGCGATTCACGGGATCGAACGCTGCCCGGTGGAGTGGGGCGATTCGGTAATCGTGCAAGGAACCGGACCGGTTGGCCTCGCCGCCATTGCCGTCGCCAAGCAGGCTGGTGCAACTAGAATTCTCGCCATCGGCGGCCCGCCGCACCGCCTGGAACTGGCGCGGAGATTCGGCGCCGATGGAACGATCGACATCGCCGAGGTAACCGGCATTGAGGAGCGCCGCAAACTCGCCCTGGCTTTCACCGGCGGCTTCGGCGCAGACGTCGTGATTGAATGCGTCGGCTATCCGGATGCCGTGAACGAGGGGATCGATCTCCCGCGTGACGGCGGTAAATTTCTCGTCCTCGGCCAGTATGCCAACGCCGGCAACATCTCTTTCAACCCCCATATCATCACCCGCAAGCAGTTAATCGTCCAGGGAAGCTGGGGCTTCGAACCGCGCCATGTTGACCGCGGCCTGCGGCTGCTCGAAATCCCGCACTGGCAGCGGCTGTTCGCCGACGAGATCACCGCGCGATTCCCGCTGGACCAGGCGAATGAGGCACTGGAAACCGTGAAAGGCTGGCGTGCCGGAAAGACCGTTCTGATTCCATGAAGCATGTTCTTTGGATATTGCCCGTTGCGTTAATCGCCGCCGGCATCTGGTGGGCGGTGCAAATCAAGAACGGCCCCGTCGAAGTTCGCTACACAGTCGCGAAAACCGGACCGCTTGTCGATACGTTGATCACAAACGGAAAGGTAGAGCCGGTCGCCTATACCGGCGTGCGCGCGGAGCGTGCCGGCGTGCTCGCCAGGCTACGAGTGGAAAAAGGCCAGGAAGTCGCGGCCGGAGCCGTGATTGCCGAGATCGAGAGCGCCGAATGGAAGAATGCGCTGGAAGCCGCCGAAGCCCGCGTCGCGCAGATTCAAGCGGAGTTGAATACACAGCAGAGCGGAGGGCGCGCGTCCGACCTCGCCGATATCGATGGCCAGTTGGCGAAGCTGCTGCTTGAGCGCCAACAGGCTGAAAAGGAATTGGCGGCCGTGCGGCGGTTAATTGAGAAGAATGCGGCGACCAAGCAGGAAGCGCAGGTGATCGAGGACCGCATCGCGCAGATTCAGCAGCAACGCAATGCCCTGCAGTCCAGGCGCGCCGTCCTGTTCACCCCGGCCGACCGCGGCGTGCTGGAAGCGAGGCTTCGCGAGGCGCGGACCGCTGTCGCGAATGCCCGCGACAAACAGGCGCAGGGAATTTTACGCACGCCAATCGGCGGCGTCGTTTATCAGGTCGATCCGCGGGCTGGTGCGTTTCTCAATCCCGGCGATTTGGTCGCCAATATCGGCAAAGTGGATGAGCTGCTGGTTAAGGTATTTGTCGACGAGCCCGAGCTCGGCCGCGTTGCTCCCGGCATGGGCGCTGTCATTACGTGGGACGCCATGCCCGGCAAGCATTGGAGCGGCGTCGTGGAGAAACTCCCCGTGCAGATCGTCACCATGGGTACGCGCCAAGTGGGCGAAGTCTCCGTGCGCATTAAAAATGCGGACCGGACACTGCCTCCTGGTGCGAATATCAACGCCGCCATCCGCTCGCGCGAAGCGGCTACGGCAGTCATCATCCCCAAGGAATCGCTGCGGCGCGAAAACGGCGTACAGGGCGTATATGCCATTACGGACAACGCGTTGCACTGGCGGCCGGTCAAGATCGGCGTGACCAACATCACGCACGCCCAGGTGGAAGAAGGTGTAAAGGCCGGCGAGCATGTGGTTCTCGCGACCGATGCCGCACTCCGCACGGGCCAGGTTGTGAAGGGCGTCAGCGAAGACGCTGCACACTGATCCCGTTGCCGCTTTCCCACGCCGCCAGCACTCCCGCGGGCGAGGCCGCCACCGAAGCGAACCCGCCATGGGGCGCCAACTCGTACACTGCGCCATCGTAGGCCATCAGACGCATGCCTTCGGTCCAGACGATCACTGTTCTTCCACTGGAATCGACTGCCAGGGCAGAGTCCTTCCCGGTCCCAACCAGCGTCTCCTCCCCCGAGCCTTTCGTCCAATAGATCTTCTGCTCGCGCCGCCACGACGTCACCACTTCTCTATTCGCCTTCACCGCCAAGTCGCCGCCGTCCATTGGGCACGCATTCAACACCCACGTGCCTTCACCCACCTTCTTCGCCTCGAAGCTCTTCCCATTGTCTTTCGACGTCGCTATCCACATATCGCGCGACCCGCCCAGCCAGTTGCGGAACATGACGTGAATCGTGCCGTCGGCATCGATGGCCGCGGAAGGGTGGCAGCACTCGCAGATGTGACCATCCGGCGATTCGTACACGGCAAAGTTCGGTGACCACGCCGCCCCGCCGTCTCTCGACAGCGACGCCATCAGCCGCGTGCCCTTGTTCCGTAGATCCAGCCACGCCGCGAACACCATACCCTTCGGCCCCGCCGTCAACGTATGCAATCCTTCCCGCGCCGCGCCCGGCACGTCAGTAATCTTCGCCGCGCTGCTCCACGTCTTTCCGCCATCCACCGAACGCCACGCCCACAACTCGCCGTCCTGCCCTTTTCCCTGCGCCCCGGCGATTGCGGAAATCACGATCGAGTTACCACTGATCGCGACGCGCGGGCCGCGATGCCGGCCCAGCGATATCACGCCCGCATTTCCCACCAGCACCGGTTTGCCGAACGTCTTCCCGGCATCCTTCGACACCGCGGCGAACACGTCATTGCCCGCTCCGTAAGCGACAACGGCAGTCTTGCCGTCCATCGCCACCCGCGGTTGCTTCCAGGCCGTGCCGCCATCGTTCGGCGCCAGCGTCAGAAGGGGAAACAGGACAGATGCGAGTATCATGCGAGTTCGAACAACAGGATATCGCTTTTCGCGGTTCCCCTGATGTTCAGGACCGTTTCGCCGCTCACGGCCGCGCCGTCGCCTGTCTGTAACCCCTGGCCATTCAGCGTAATCGCGCCCGCCGCCACCTGCACCCACGCGTGCCGGCCTTCCGCCAGGGGCAGCGCTACCTCATCGCCTTCAGCCAGTGCCGAGATGTACACCGACGCATCCTGCTGAATCACCGAGCTGCCGTCCCGGCCATCCGGCGAGGCCACCAGCCGCAGCTTGCCCTGTACCTCTTCCGGCGCGATCGTCAGATCCTCAAATCGCGGCTCAATGCCGAGCGTGTCCGGCTCAATCCAGATCTGCAGGAAATGCACCGGTTCCGTGGAGGAGCCGTTAAACTCCGCATGGACGATACCCGTACCGGCGCTCATCCGCTGCACATGACCTGCCTGCAACACGGCTTTCGACCCGGTGGAATCCTCATGCGCTAACTCACCTGAAAGCACCCAGGAGATGATCTCCATATCCCGGTGGGGGTGGCGTCCGAACCCCGCGCCGGGGCTCACTTTGTCGTCATTGATCACGCGAAGGCTGCGAAAACCCATATGTTCCGGGTCGTAATAGCGGCTGAAGGAAAACGTATGGCGGCTGTTCAGCCACCCGATGTTGGTCTTGCCCCTGTCGGCGGACCGGCGAACGGTAATCATAAGATCCTCCTCACAATAGTCGTTACAACATCTATATAGATGCCTCTCCTTCCATTTGGATTCGGATCTCCTCAAGTAGCGCCGTCAACTGCGCCAGCTTCACCGCACCCAGCGGCGCCAGCGGACTGCGGATGGCGTCCCGCACCGGTTTTTCGAGCGACCGGAGTGTCGCCGCCCCCTCCGGGGTCAAACAGGCGCGGACAATCCGGCGATCTTCCGGCGTTCGCCCCCTCCGCACATGTCCACGCTTTTCCATGCGGTCCAGGAGCCTGGTAATATCGGGGTCTCGCGTGATCATCCGCGCCGCCACCTCGCCGCACGGCAGCCCGCCCGGCCCGGCCCCGGCCAAAATGCGCAGCACGTTGTATTGCGGATGCGTCAGACCGAAGGAGCGCAGCGTCTCCTCGACGCCCCCCATCAGCCAGCCGGCGGTACGCTGCAAGTTCAAGAACGCCTCTTCGGCGGGATGGGGAAACGGGCGTGTTTGACGGATTTCCGTCTGGAGTCGTCCTGGCACGCCCACAATATATCTGTTGAAACAGAGAAGTGCAAGGCGCGCCAAACCCGTTATCCCTCGTTTTTCAGCGGATTAGAATGTGCACACGTAAACTCAGGGGCTGCAAAGCATTGCCTTTTACAGGCTTGCGGTTTACGATTGAATTTTGCCGGGACCCGGCTGGAGGTTGAAATTGTCAATGTGGAATCGGCGCAAAAGCGATGAAGAACCTGTAAAGCCATTGGGCGCTATGCCCAGCAGCCCGGAGCCGGCAAGGGAGGGGATTCCTGTGTCTACAATGCCTGCGCGCAGTTTTGAGCCCGACGTACCGCGTGGTACGGCCACAATCGGAAAGTCTGTCCTGATCAAAGGACAAATCCTTAGCAAAGAAGATCTCGTCATCGATGGCAACGTCGAGGGATCTGTCGAGGCACAGGAGAACCGCGTAACCATAGGGCCCAACGGCCGCGTGGTCGCCAACGTAAAGGCACGGGACGTCGTTGTCGTGGGCCTGCTCAAGGGCAATATTGAAGCGTCCGGCCGCGTGGACATCCGCAAGGGCGCGAACATGGTCGGCGATATTCGCTACGCCAAGATCAGCATAGAAGAAGGCGCTGACCTGCGCGGAAGTCTGGAAATGATTCGCGTCGACGTCAAACCGGAGCCGCCAAAGGCCGCCGAGGTCACCCCTAAACCTCCCATCGACAAGCCAGCGCAACAGACCCTTGGTGCCACTGCCGGCGGTGTCAACACTAAGTAACGTCCGAAAATCGTGATTAGACAAAGTTGGAGTCGATTGTTCGGCAATGAGGAGGCGAGCCCTCGAACTGCCGCTGTGCCAGCTCTGGTGCCCATTGCCGGGAAGCCGGCGTTGCGCGAGTTTACACGGCAAAGCACCGCGCTCGGACAATTCTTCCAGTCGTTCCACGGTCAGCTCGGCCTGACCGTGCTGGATCTGGGCGTCTCCAACCAGGAGAACACGGACTTTTTCAATCATCTCGGCCACCGGCTCCGCTACGACAACTTCGTGCGTTCGCTCGACGAATCGTTCGGTGACGGCGACTTTTATAAGAACCAGGAAAACGAGCTGCGTATCGAAGCGTTTCAGGCCAAGGTGCTGAACTTCGACGATGACTCGCTGGACGGCGTGCTGGTCTGGGATGCCCTGCAGTATCTATCTCCGGCGATGCTCGAAGCCGCGGTCAGTCAGCTTCATTCTATATTGCACCGTGGCGGCCAGCTTCTCGCTGTGTTTCACACCGACGAAAAGATGATCGAGGTGCCCTCCTATTCCTATCGCATTCAGGAGCGCAACCGCGTGAAACTTGTCAACCGCGGCCATCGCCGCCCCGCCCAGTACTTCACCACGCGCGCGCTGGAGAAAGTGTTCCGCAACTTCGATCAGGTGAAGTTCTTCCTCACGCAGGATTCTCTGCGGGAAATGATTGTTCGGAAATAACCGGACGAATGCGCATCGGCTGGCGCTGCCAGTAAGTTAGCGATCGCCAGCACCACTCCAGCGGCCCGAACCGGTACACACGCAGCCACAGCGGGCTGACGATGAGCTGCAACACCCAGATCGATACAACAACGTAGTAAAGTTCGTGCCGCTGCAGCTTTCCGAACCAGCCGAAGCCGTGGCCGTAGAAGAGCGTTGTGCAAATCAACGTGTGCATGATGTAGTTGGAAAATGCCATCCGGCCGACCGCGCTCAACGGTCCGGTTAACCACGTCATCCATCCCAACTGCACTACGCCCACAATTGCCGCCAAATACCCAACGCTCATCAGTAGCCGCACAAGCTGGTACACCACCCAGCTTTCCATCGCCGCTATGGGACTAAACGCGTTTACCGCTTCATGATTTGCCGCCCCCGCGCCAATCGCCGTTCCCGCCGCCATTCCCGCGACCGCCACCAGCAAGTAAGTCCGTAACGGCCATGATCCCGCCAGCACACTCCGCTTCGCCAGCGCCATGCCGATCAGCATAAATGCCAGGATGTCCCAACTGTCCGCGCTGAAGTATGGCTGTGAGTCCCACGACCAGCGTGCACTGGAGCGGTTGGCAAACGCCTCGGCGTACGTGCCGCGGTAAGCCTTCAACTCCTCGTCCAACTTACCTTTGTCCGGCTGCCAGGAGTGCAGCATTCCTTGATACGACCCTCGCGCGCCCTCCACGTCCTTGGCCAATTGCGCATGTTCCGGAATGCCGCGGTAGCTGTCCCGTGACTCCTTCACTTCCTTCGCCGTAAATCCGGTCGATACGCACGTGGCCACAACCATCAACACACCAATCGTTGTCAACCAACGCGCCGGCATTTTCCGCAACGGATAGAGCATCAGTCCGTACAGCGCGTACGGATACAGAATGTCGCCGTACCAAAAGAGGTAGGCGTGAATCATTCCGAACACCATCAACCAGAACGTGCGCCGGTAATAGACGTCGCCCGCCGAAACTCCCTTTGCCTCCGCCCGCGAAGTCAGATAAATCACTCCCGCGCCAAAGCACATCGAGAACAGTGCGCGCATCTTCCCGCTCCAGAACACTGCCTGCACCCACCATAGCCAGTAGTCCGCGCCCGTCGAACCGCCCCATACCGTCGGATTCCCCTCCGCCGAGGACGGCATCCCGAAACTGCAGATATTCATCAACAGAATACCGAGCAGCGCAAATCCGCGCACCGTATCCAACGCCTCTACCCGTTCTTCAGCTTCTACCGGCGCCGGATTGACGAGATTTCCTTCGGCCATTTTCGTTCTCTCCCCCCGGGTCTTTCTATAATGGTAGATTCTGTCCTGAATTTCACTTAGGGACACTGAAGGAGTCCATCATTGTCGCTCGAACACGAGCTGCTTACACAGCGCTTCCGCCGTACCCGTGAGCTGGAAGCCATGGGCCAGCGTCCTTATGGCGCCCGGTTTGATTTCTCTCATTCCGTGCCCGAGGTCTTGGCGAAATACGGCGAAATATCCGGTGAGGGGCTCGAAGCCGCAAAGCCGGAGGTCCGCGTCTGCGGCCGCATCCAGTCGATCCGCGGCAAGGGCAAGGCCGGTTTCATGCACATCGAACAGGGCGGTGAACGGCTGCAGATCTACATCAAGGTCGACCTGCTCGGCGAAGAGGATTTCAAGCTGTATCAGTTGCTCGACATCGGCGACATCATCGGTGCCGGCGGCGCTCTCTTCCGCACACGCACCGGCGAACTTTCGGTGCAGGCCGCCAAGCTCACGTTCCTCTCAAAGACGCTCCTTACGATGCCCGAAAAGTTCCACGGGCTCGAAGACGTCGAAACGCGCGTCCGCCAACGCTATCTCGATCTCATATCCAACACCGACGTGCGGAAGACCTTCGTCGCGCGTGCCAAGGTCGTCGCTTCCATTCGCCGCCAGCTCGATGCCCGCGGCTTCATCGAGGTGGAAACGCCGATGATGCAGCCCCTCTACGGCGGCGCGGCGGCCCGGCCGTTTGTCACACACCACAACACGCTCGATATCGACCTCTACCTGCGCATTGCACCTGAACTCTATCTGAAGCGCCTCATCGTCGGCGGCCTCGATCGCGTCTACGAAATCAATCGTAACTTTCGCAACGAAGGCGTATCCATTCAACACACCCCCGAGTTCACCATGCTCGAGTTCTATCAGGCCTACACCGACTATGAGGGCCTCATGGATCTCACCGTTGAACTCCTCCGGCAAACTGCAATCGACGTGACGGGGGGCACGGCGGTGGAATTCCAGGGCCACACCCTGGACTTCGGCAACATTCGCCGCTACACGATGCGCCAGGCCATCATCGAGTTCTGGAAAGATGGCGAAAAGCCGACAATGGCTAACGTCAGCGATCCCGAATGGTTGATACAGCACGGCAGCAAGCACTCCGCCGGTGAATCGCTGGTGGAGATCTTTGAACGCGTCTGCGAAAAGGACCTCATCCAGCCGACGATCATCTACGAATACCCCGTCGAGGTCTCGCCTCTTTCCAAGCGTAATCGCAACGATCCCAACTTCGTCGACCGTTTCGAAATCTTCTGCGCCGGCATGGAGATCGGCAACGCCTACACTGAGCTCAACGACCCCAACGAACAGCGCAAGCGTTTCGAAGAACAACTCGCCATGCAGGCCCGCGGCGATGACGAGGCGCATCAGATGGATGAGGATTACGTGCGCGCCCTCTGCTATGGCATGCCGCCCACCGGCGGAGAAGGCATCGGTATCGACCGGCTCACCATGCTCCTCACCAACTCGCGCTCCATCCGCGACGTTATTCTCTTTCCGCTGCTGCGTCCCGAAGGCGAGATCGGTATCGCCGATCTGCTGCGGAAAGCAGAAGCTGAGGTCGACGCGTAACGAATGCCGCGCGTGGCCTTTGAGAGTTTTGTCGCCCGCCGTTACCTGACGGCTAAGCGCCGTCAGGCCGTGATCTCCATCATCACTGGCGTTTCCATCGTCGGCGTTGCCGCGGGCGTCATGTCCTTGATCATCGCACTGGCCATCACCAACGGCTTCCGCACCA
This sequence comes from Acidobacteriota bacterium, assembly GCA_016185425.1. Taxonomy (GTDB): domain Bacteria; phylum Acidobacteriota; class Terriglobia; order Bryobacterales; family Bryobacteraceae. The sequence goes on from JACPNQ010000026.1 coordinate 85,411, forward strand.
CACTGCAGAAGAGCCTGCTCGGCGCGACGGCGCACGTGAACATCGTGGAGAAGGAAACTGGTATCGGCTTCGACGATTGGCAGCCAATCGTACAAAGACTTGCCAAACTGACCCACGTCAACTCCGCCACCGGAGTCCTCTACATGCAGGTCCTCTTCTCCGGCCCGCAAACCGGCCAGGGCGGATATCTCAAAGGCATCCCCGATTCGGTCTCGCAGGAGCGCGACGAACTACGCCGCTATATCAAACAGGGCAGCCTCGATCGCCTCAACGAGGCCGGCCGCTATCCGCCTATCCTCCTCGGCACCAAGCTCGCACAGAAGAGCGGTATGATGCTCGATTCCGTCGTCACCGTCATCATCCCCAACAACGACATAACGCCCGGCGGCGCGCGCCCCAGCTATCCGAAGTTCCGTGTCGTCGGCCTGTTTGAATCCGGTTTTTACGACATCGATAACACCTTCGCCTATGCCGCGCTGGCCGACGTGCAGCGCGTCACTGGCTTCGAAAACACCATCAATACCATCGAGCTGAAGCTTGACGATATCAACACCGCCGCCTCTGTCTCCGCCGCTGCCTCACCCATCATCGGGGACAAGCTCACGTCCACGACTTGGGAAGAGCAGAACCGCGGTGTGCTGAATGCTTTGAAAATGGACCGCATCGTCACCGTCATCACCATCAGCCTTATCCAACTCGTGGCCGCGCTTAACATTCTCATCAGCCTCATCATGATGGTCATGGAAAAGTCGAAGGATATCGCCATCATGGTCTCGATGGGCGCGCGGTGGGAACAGATCCGCCGCATCTTCATTTTCCAGGGGTTGTATATCGGCGCGGTTGGCACGGTCATTGGACTCATCCTCGGCTACGGCTTGAGCTATGCCGCCGACTCCGGCCGTTGGTTTAAACTTGACGCTGAAATCTACGCGCTCTCCTATGTGCCGTTCCAGCCCCGGCCAATGGACGCGATCTGGGTCAGCGCCGCGGCGCTCGCCGTCAGCTTTCTCGCCACACTCTATCCCGCTCGCCAAGCCACGGCTGTCCTCCCCGCCGAGGCCCTTCGCTATGAATAACCCGGTATGTGCGGAATAGCCGGCTTCACGCACCGCGGCCGTCCCGCGCCCGCGGGGCGTATCGAAACCGTCACACAATCGCTGCACCATCGCGGACCCGATCAGTGGGGCGTGCACGAAGCGCCTGATTGCTCGATCGGCGCCGTCCGTCTCCGCATCATCGACCTCGCGGGCGGGGAGCAGCCTATCTACAGCGCCGACCGCGACACCGTCATCGTCTTCAACGGCGAGATCTACAACCACGACGAGCTCCGCGAAGAACTCCGTGCCCGTGGCCGCCAGTTCCGCTCCCGCAGCGACACCGAAGTGGTCCTGCAAGGATTCCTCGAATGGAACACCGGCGTATTCGAAAAGCTGCGTGGCATGTTTGGCGTGGCCTTATGGACCGAATCGAAGAAGCGCCTCGTCCTTGCCCGCGACCGCATGGGCATCAAACCGCTCTATCTCTATCGCAAGGGCGCCGATCTCTACTTCGGCTCTGAACTCAAAGCCATCCTCGGCCACCCCGAAATCCCGCGCGTGTTTTCCAAGGCAGGCCTGAACTCCTATCTCTCGCTTAATTACATCCCCGCGCCGCATTCGATGATCGACGGTGTCACCAAGCTCGCGCCTGGATATTGGCTGGAGTGGCTCGACGGCCGCGAACGGGTGGAGCCCTATTGGAAGCTTAAGTTCGCCCCGCGCGGCGACACGAAGATCGAAACGGCGAAGGAAGAGCTCGATGCACTTCTCAAATCCGCCGTTAAAGAACACCTCATCTCCGACGTTCCGCTTGGCATCTGGGCATCTGGCGGCGTCGACTCATCCACCGTCCTCCACTACGCCTCCGAAGTCGCCGGACAGCAGTTAAAGACCTTCTCCGTCAGCTTCCAGGGCCGCACGTTCGACGAAAGCCCCTGGTTTCGTGAAGTCGCCCAAAAGTACAACACGGACCACCACGAGTTCGACCTCAATCCCGAGCACGACCTCGCCGCCACCGTCGAACAGATTCCATTCTATTCCGACGAACCCAGCGCGGACGCCGGCGCTCTGCCCGTCTGGTACTTGAGCAAGATGACGCGCCGCCACGTTACGGTCGCCCTCAGCGGCGAGGGCGCGGACGAGCTCTTCGGCGGCTACTACACCTATCTCGCCGACAAATACGCCGGCTGGATGCGCACGATCCCGCGGCCCATTCGCAGCGCCAGCCGCTCGCTCGCCGGACTCCTCCCTGTCTCCGACGAAAAGGTCAGCTTCGAATACAAGGTGAAGCGCTTCCTCACCGGCTCTCTCCTCGATCCGCTCGAAGCTCACCTCTACTGGAACGGCACTTTCACGCCGCAAGAGCGTGCGCATCTTCTCTCCGAGCAATGGCACACGCGCATGCAGGCGCCGCCCAACTACCAGTCGTACATGGAACTCGACCAGCACTGGTATCTTGCGGACGACATCCTATACAAGTGCGACCGCATGAGCATGGCGCACTCGCTCGAAGTCCGCCCGCCATTGCTCGATCACCGCCTCGTCGAGTTCGCCGCGCGCCTCCCCGAGAACTTTAAGGTGAACGGCGGCAAATTGAAGTTCCTGCTGAAAGATCTAATGACCGGCAAACTGCCCGATTCTGTTCTCACTCGCAAGAAGGAAGGCTTCGACATCCCAGCGCACGATTGGTTCCGCAACTCGTTGAAACCCCTGTTGCACGACACAATTACTCCGCAAGCGATCCGCGAAATGGGCATCTTCCGCGAAGGCGCTGTGGAAGCCGTGCTCCGCGCGCACGACCGGCGCGAGGCCAACTACGGCTATCATCTCTGGGGCCTGTTAATGCTGTTCCTCTGGAAGAAGCAATGGAACGCCGCTACCAGTTGATCGTCGTCCTGGTCGCCGCGATCATCTACCTAGGCTGCATTGCCAGCCCGCCCGGCCTCATGGACGACGTCGACGCCGTGCAGGCGCAGATCGCACGCAACATGCTGGACTCCGGCGACTGGGTCACCGCACGGCTCAACGGCGTCGCCTATCTGGAAAAGTCGCCGCTCATCTATTGGTCGATGGCCGTCAGCTACGCCATATTCGGTGTGCACGATTGGGCAGCGCGGGTCCCTCTCGCGCTCGGCGTCATATTGCTTTGCTGGCTAACAGCGCGCTTCGCCCGCTGGGCGTTCAACGAAGCCGCCGGCCTCTACGCCGGGCTCATCCTCGCCACCTGCATCGGTCTCTGGCTCTTTACTCGCATCCAGATTCCGGACGCCATTCTCACCGCCACCATCACGCTCGCCATGTGGAGCTTCTTGCGCGTCATGGAGACGGACAACCCGCGAGACGCCTACATCATGTCCGCCGCCATGGCCGCCGGTCTTCTGCTGAAGGGTCTTATCGCCATGCTCTTCCCGCTTGCCGCCATCGCTCTGTGGCTAACGCTCGCCGGCCGCTGGGGCGACTGGCGCCGCCTGCGCCCTTTCACCGGAGCCCTGATTCTATTGGCGATTGCCGCTCCGTGGCACATCCTCGCCACGCTGCGGAACCCGCCCTATTTTGACTTCACCATGAAGTCCGAGCCTGGACAGTATCACGGCTTCTTCTGGTTTTACTTCTTCAACGAGCACGTCTTCCGCTTCCTCAACATGCGTTGGCCGCGTGACTACAACACCGTACCGCGCTACCTTTTCTGGATCTTCCACCTGCTCTGGCTCTTTCCATGGAGCGCTTTCTTCCCGGCCATCGCCGGGCTAAGCTACCGGCCTGTGGACCGCGCCAGTTCCACGCGTCTCCTCGCCCTCTGCTGGACCGCATTCCTGCTCGTCTTCTTCACGTTCTCGACTACCCAGGAATACTACTCCATGCCCTGCTATCCTGCGCTGGCGATCCTCGTCGCCAGCGCCATCGAGCGCGACGAGAGCATGACCATCCGCTTCAGCCGCTACGCGGTTGGGGCAATCTCCGCGCTCGCCTTCGGCGCCGTCGCGCTCATTCTGATCAAGGTGAGCGGCCTGCCGGCCCCCGGCGATATTTCCAGGGCGCTCACACAGAACCCCGACGCCTACACCCTATCTCTCGGCCACATGGGCGACCTAACCATTGATTCCTTCGCCTACCTCCGCGCGCCGCTCCTTATGGCTGGCGCGGCATTCCTCATCGGCGCAATCTCCGCGTTCCAGCTCCAACGCACCCATCTTACCCTCGGCCTCGCGGTGATGATGACGCTCTTCCTCCACGCCGCCCGCGCCGCACTGGTCACGTTTGATCCCTACCTCGGTTCCCGCCCGCTCGCCGAAGCATTCAAACAAGCTCCTCCGGGCACCCTCATCGTCGACAATCAGTACTACACATTTTCCAGTGTTTTCTTCTACGCCAATCCGCCGCAAGCGTTCCTGCTGAACGGCCGTGTCAACAATCTCGAATATGCGAGCTACGCCCCCGGCGCCCCTGATGTATTCATCGACGATGCGCAGTGCAAAGCCCGTTGGTCCTCGAAAGCTCGTTATTATCTAGTCATCGAGCAGCCCAGCGTTCCGCGCCTCGCCAATATTCTCGGCAAAGAAAACATGCACATCGTCCGTGAAAGCGGCGGCAAGTTCCTCTTCACCAACCAATGAGCAAACCACTCATCCTTATCGTGTGCACCGCCAACTCCGCTCGCAGCCAGATGGCCGAAGGACTCATGCGCCACCTGCGCGGCGATCAGTTTGAAGTTGCTAGTGCTGGCACCGTCGCCACGTTCGTCCGCCCACAAGCCATCGAAGCGCTCGCGGAAATCGGCATCGATATCTCGCATCACCGTTCGAAGTCGATTGACGAATTTCTGGATAAGCCCATTCGTTACCTGATCACCGTCTGCGACAAAGCCCGCGACAATTGTCCATACGTGCCCGGAGCGCAGACCGTTCTCCACTGGCCGTTCCCCGATCCCGCAACGAATCCGCGTCTAGAGGAATTCCGCAAAGTGCGCGACATGATCCGCGACAAAATCGAATCGACGCCGCTCTAGCACCTGTATCTATTTTTTCGCGGCCGCTGACTTCACCCAATCGAGCGAGAAGCGAGCCAGCGACAATCGGCTCGTCCGGAATATATTCTTCTCCAGGCCGCCCCGTTCAAACAGGCACAGAATCGTGCCGTCTGAGGTCGCTGCCAGGTCCGAGTACCCAGACAGCCCCGGCTCCATCACGCGCTTCGCCGTCCACGTCGCCCCGTCGTCGACGGACCACTGCACCGTCAGATTCTTCCGGTCGCGGTTCACGGTTTTCGCCGCGTCGACATAGGTCGCGTCCAGCGTGTCCGGATTTGAGAACAGCAGTCCGCCGCCCGGATGCCGAATTAACGCCGCCATGCAAACCGGTTCCAGAAGCGCCGTATCGAATCGCGGCACGCTCCATCTTCTCGCCCCGTCGTTGCTAACGCTGATCGCCCGCCGGTGCTCCGCCGCCTCGCTGCGAATATTCAGCATTACACGGCCATCCTTTAATTCCACCGCGTACGTCTCGCTCGGATTTGGCAGCGTGTCCGGCACCAGGTCCCCCGTATTCCACGTCTTGCCGTCGTCATCGCTGTAGAGCGTGCTCACGCGCGACGGCCTGTGCCGCTTGCCTCCTGTCGAGAGCCACACGGCGACAAGCAGTCTTCCATTCCGTAATCGAATCCCATGCCCAGGGCCGGTCGCGATCACGTTCCAGTCATAGGCCCTCCGCAGCCCTTCAAACGCGCCCGTAATCTCCACTGGCTTGCCGAACGATCGCCCGCCATCTGTACTCCTGATATGAAACACGCGTGCATAGTTCACGCAATAGAGGAAGTGAATCTCTCTCTCTTTCGCACCGGGAATGGCCACGGGGTTGTTCACGGTATCGGTGCCGCTGTCCGCCAGCACGCGCATCGGCTCCCACGTCCTTCCACCATCGGTTGAGCGACGCAGGACGACGTCGATATCGGCCCAATCTCCGAATCCGTCGCGCCGCGCCTCCGCGTAGGCCAGCACCGTCTTTCCGTGTGCCAGCAGTCCGGGGATGCGATACGTGACATAGCCCTGCTCACCGGCCTTGAACAGATCGGTTTCCAGAGGCTGTGCCGGCGCCACCATCCAAAGAAACAGGAAAGCCGGAAATCGCATCATAGACTGAGATTGTGTCATGAAGATCCTCGTCCTGAATTGCGGCAGTTCATCGCTTAAGTGCCAGGTCTTTGAGACGAGTCCTGAACAGATCGCCGCGACGACGGACCGGGTACTGGCCAAAGCCGCCGTCGAGAAGATCGGCACTCGCTCCGCCATCGTATCCATCACCGTCGATGGCCGCCGTTCGCGGGACACGCAGCCAATCCCGACTGTCGATGAAGCCTTGCGCGTCGTGCTAAGTGCCGTCACTGCCGACGCGCCTGTGGAGGCCGTTGGGCACCGGATCGTCCATGGCGGCGAGAAATTCAAGGAGCCTGTAGAGCTCACGGACGAGGTGGTCGATCAGATCGAAGATCTCTACGACCTCGCCCCTCTTCACAACCCGCACAACGTTCGCGGTTTCCGCGCCGCGCGCTCTCTCCTGCCCAATGCGCGCCAAGTCGCTGTGTTCGACACGGCCTTCCACCAAACCCTTCCGCCGCACGCCTACCTGTATGGCATTCCCTACAGCTACTACGCGCAGGATCGTCTGCGCCGCTACGGTTTCCACGGCGTCTCCCATCGCTACATCGCCTGGCGTTACGCCAAGATTCACAGCGCGCCGAAGGAGCGCTTCCGGATCATTAGTTGCCATCTCGGCAACGGTTCGTCCATGTGCGCCATCGACGGCGGCCGCTCCATCGACACTTCCATGGGCTTTACGCCGCAAGAAGGCCTGATCATGGGGACGCGCAGCGGAGACATTGATCCATCGCTGGTGCTTCACATGATGGAGCAGGGCGGGGAAGGGCCGCAGGCGATGGACGAAATCCTTACGCGCAAGAGCGGTCTGTTCGGGCTTTCCGGGCTCTCCGCCGATATGCGCGTCTTGCTTGACTACAGCGGCAAGGGCGATACGCGCGCGCAAACCGCAATTGACGTCTTCTGCTACCGCGTGAAGAAGTATATCGGCTCCTATCTCGCCGCGCTCAATGGCGCCGACGCAGTTGTGTTCACGGGCGGGGTCGGCGAGAACGCTCCCGCCATCCGCGCCCGCATCTGTGCCGCTATGGACCGCGTCGGTCTGTGGATGGACGAAGCCGCGAATGAAGCCGCCGCCGGCAAGGAAGCGCGAATCAGCCGCCCGGATTCACCGGTCGGCGTCTGGGTTATCCCCACCAACGAAGAACTCCTCATCGCGCGCGACACGCTTCGCTTCCTACTCGGCTTGCCGCAGCCGGACTAGCTACTCCGCCAGCAGCCTCTTCTTCGCTTGTTCCATCTCCAGCTTGTCTTCCTTTGTCACTTCCGGGAAGGAGAGTTTCAAGTCGTCGATCGCGCGCGTCAGGATATTCGACACGAGCACGCGCGCCACTGCCTTGTTGTCGGCCGGAATCACATACCAGGGCGCCCACTTTGTGCTGGTCGCCTGCAGCGCGTCTTCGTAGGCGCGCATGTAGTCGTTCCAATACTGCCGCTCATTCACGTCCTGCACGGAAAACTTCCAGTGCTTGCTCGGATCGTCCAGCCGCTCCAGGAACCGCTTCTTCTGTTCGTCCTTCGATACATAGAGGAACACTTTGATGAGTACCGTTCCGTTGCGCGTCAGATGCCTTTCGAAGTTGTTGATGTCGTCGTAGCGCTCTTCCCAAATTCTCTTCGTGATCAGCCGGTCCGGCAGTTTCTGTCTTCGGAGGAAATCGGGATGCACTTTCACCACTAGCACCTCTTCGTAATGCGAGCGGTTGAAAATGGTGATCTTTCCGCGCGCAGGGCTCACGCGCATGATCCGCCAAAGGTAGGAATGATCAAGCTCTTCCGCTGAAGGCGCCTTGAAACTGTAGACATCGCAGCCCTGTGGATTCAGGCCGGACATCACATGCTTAATCATGCCGTCCTTGCCTGCCGCGTCGATCGCCTGCAGTACCACAAGCACCGACCACCGGTCGTCGGCGTTCAATTTCGCCTGCTGCGCCGCCAATTCCTGCAGGTTTGCATCAAGCACCTTCTGCGCCGATTGTTTCAACTCCGCGTCGGAAAGCCCCTTCATTCCGTCGCCGCCCCGCCAGCCCGGGTCGTAGTCTTTCAACCGAACTTTCTTTCCGGGCGCGACGCGAAATTTGTCTAGAACTTTCTTATTGATCACAACGACCCTGAAGGTAGCACACAATGGGAGAAGTATGCCCCCCCTGCCACCCGCGGCGGCCGTTGTCGATCAGCCGTCGCTACTTGAACAGGCACAACAACTTATGGAGATTTCGCCGCGGCTGGCGTTCGAGAAAGTGTCGCTGCTCCGCGACCCCGTTCTGCGCGAACGCCTCCGCCGCGACGCCTTTCTTGCTATGACGCGCAGCCGGCCGAAAGAAGCCGCGGCTCTCCTGTCGCAGGTCATCGACGCGCGCTGGCTTCCCGCCGTCAACTTCGCGCAGGCGCTCGATGTGGCTTGGTTTACTGTGCGCGACCAACCGGAACTCTCCAAGCGATTCCTGATGGCCACCGCCGGGCGTCATCCTGCGTTGGCCCTTCGTGAAGTTCGCCAATACATTGAGCTTCCATACGGACCCGCCATTCGCGACGCCGCGCGCAGTGCCGCGACTCCTCAACCAGATCTACTGCTGCTGCAGATCCGCCAGAATCCGTCATTCGCCCAATCGCTTTCTTCCAAGGAAATCCTTCGCCTTGCCGCCGCCGCTACTACCGAGGACGAGCGCGATACCGCGTTGACTCTTCTCCGGAATTTCGATTGGACCGTTGCCGCGGACCCGTCCGACACTCGCGGCGCGCTCGCGCTTCTCGCTGAATCCGGCGCGCCATTGAAGGTTCCTCTCGCGGCCGTTCGCCTTGCCCTACGCGAAATCGAAACCGCCGAAGACCCCCTTGCCGAAGCCGTGAAAGCCGCGGCCATCATCGCCGTTGCCCCGCCGGAGGCCGACGAAGCGCTGCCCGACTCCACAATCGGGCGCCTCCTCCATGCGCAGCGCAATCCTTCCGCGCGGAACACAACGTTGCCCCTGGCCGATCTCTTTCCAAACGGCCTCTGCCTCCAGCGCTATATCTTTCATAACGATGATGACGGTGTGGAGTCCTTCGAGAGCTTCCTTCGCTCCTATGCGGACGATCCCAATTGGACCATCGAGAAAACCGAGTCTCTCGTGCATCTCACCGGCCGCGGAGCCGGCCAGCGCCGCATCGAGATCTACGCCAATACTCCCGTTGATCTCCAACTGCCCGTTCACTACACCAGCGCCGCCGCCGTAGGCGCCAGGCAAGGCACCGTCACGGCTACCATGCCAGCCCGGCCTACGGTGCTTGTTCACCGCGGCCACGATCACCACTTCGATGTCACACGCAAGTTTCTGAAACCCGAAGCCAGGCTGGTCTTCCTCGGCAGTTGCCACGGCATGACGAATGTTGAAGATGTCGTCACTCGCTGCCGCCGCGCGCAGATGATTGCCACGCGCGGCGTCGGCACAACGTCCGTCAATGACGCGTTTCTCCGGGCCTTGAATCGCCAACTCCTTGCGGGCGGGGATTCAATCGATTGGGACCGGTTCTGGGCATCGCTTGGCCCCGCACTCGGCGCCAACGAGCATTTCTTATCGTACGTTCCACCTCACCGGAACGCCGCGGCCCGCTTTCTCTCCGCGTGGTACCGCGAAGTCCTTTCTGCGCCATAATGGCGGCCATGCCCTATGCAAAACCGATCGAGTACGAAGAGGCATGCCCCGAAGTCCGCGCCGTCTTCGACGAGATTATGACCCTTCGCAAAGTGGACCGCGTCAACAACTTCTGGAAGTACCTCGCCAACGACCCCGCTACTCTCCGCCGCACCTGGGAAAGCATCAAGGAAATCATGGCGCCCGGAGCGCTGGATCCGCTGACCAAGGAGCTTATCTACATCGCTGTCAGCGTCACCAACGGTTGTGAATACTGCATCGCGTCGCACACCGGGTCGGCGGAGAAGAAGGGGATGACGCCGGAAATGTTTGGCGAGATGATGGCCGTTGTCGGTATGGCCAATGAAACCAATCGTTTAGTGACCGGTTACCGCGTCGCGCTCGACGAAGCATTCCGCTAACGGAACTTTTGCGGGACAGTCTTCGTAATTGGAGGCATGACCACTCCGTCCCAATACGAACACCGGGGCCTCACCGGTCCGTTGTTGATGATTCTCGCTGGCGCAATACTGCTCGCCGGCCAGTTTGTGCCGGAGCTCGGGTTTCAACGTCTTTGGCCTTTGTTGCTGATCGGTGGGGGAGTTGCCGCGCTTATGGGCCGCCGCTAGCATAAACTGTTGTCGATGAATCGACGGCACTTTCTCTCATCCACGGGCGCGGGCCTTTTCGCTCAAGCGGGGGGCAAGCCGAAGCGGGTAGGATTGATCGGCTCGGGTTGGTACGGCAAGTCGGACCTGCTCCGGCTCGTTCAGGTCTCGCCGGTCGAAGTCGTCTCGCTCTGCGATGTGGACAAGCGCATGGTGGCCGCCGCGGCGGACCTCGTGGCGCAGCGCCAGGTGTCAAAGAAGCGGCCGCGTACCTTTAGCGATTACCGCGAGATGTTGAAGGAGAAAGATCTCGACATCTGCCTCATCGCCACGCCCGATCACTGGCACGCGCTCGCGATGATTGAAGCCGCCAAGGCCGGATGTGACATGTATGTGCAGAAGCCCATCAGCGTCGACATCGTCGAGGGCCAGTCGATGCTCGCGGCCGCGCGCAAATACGGGCGAGTCGTGCAGATCGGCACCCAGCGCCGCAGCACGCCGCACTTGATCGAGGCGAAAGAGCGGTTTATCGACACCGGCGCGCTCGGCAAGATTGCCTATGTCGAGATCTACTGCTACTACCACATGCGCGCTCGTGAGAACCCGCCCGATGCGCAACCGCCAGAGTATCTGGATTACGAAATGTGGACCGGCCCCGCGCCCATGCGCCCATATAATCCGCTTGTCCATCCGCGGCGCTGGCGGGCCTTCATGGAGTACGGTAACGGCATCGTCGGCGACATGTGCGTTCACATGCTGGACATGGTGCGCTGGATGATGAACCTAGGCTGGCCGGCGAGTATTGCGTCGAGCGGAGGAATCTTAGTCGACAAGGCCAGCAAGGCCAATATTACGGACACGCAGGAAGCGACGTTCGATTTCGGTGAAGTGAAAGTTGTCTGGACACATCGCAGTTGGGGCCATCCACCCGACCCCAAATACCCATGGGGTGCGACGTTCTATGGCGAAAAGGGCACGTTGAAAGCGAGCGTGATGAGCTACGATTTTGTGCCGTTCGGCAAGGGAGAGACGGTGCACAAGGATGTGAAGTACGAGCTCGAAGAGTATCCCGAGGACAAAACCGAACCGGAGCTCGAGAAACACGTTGCGCCAGCCATCCGCGGCCACATGCGCGATCTGCTCGCAGCGATTGAGAAGCGCTCCAAACCGGTCGCTGACATCGAGCAGGGCTACATCTCGACCGCATCGTGCATCCTCGCCAACATGTCGCAGAAGCTCGGCCGGACATTAAAGTGGGATGCGACAGCGCAAAAGGTGGTTGGTGACGATGAGGCCAACCGCCTGCTGGCTCGCCCCTACCGTAAGCCTTGGACACACCCGGATCCAAAGAAGGTCTAACCGAGATTCACCCAGGCGTAGAAGGCACCGCAGAGATCTTCACCGCCAGCGCCGGTGAACCAGCCGTGCAGCCTCGTCCTGGTGCCGGCGGCGAGCTTCACTTTGAAAATCGCGGAAACGTCGGCGGGCTTTGTCTCTATTGTGTACTCCTTTCCGTCCACCGTCAGTCGCGCCCCGGTGATCGATACTGCCTTGCCTGGCGGCAATTGGCCTGCTGTCATCTTTTGCGCTTCGCGGCCCGCGGTGAGAGGGAGTTTCAGATGCGGTGGCCAACGCGAGAGCTGAATTTCGTACTCGCCGCTGCGTTCGACGTACACGTTCCAAGGCCCGCCGCGCGGGCCGCCGGCAGCTGCGGAAACATGCTGCGGATTGTCGGCGTAGATCTCTTCCCAGTCACTCGACGACAGAAGCACGGGGTTCTCTTCCGGTGCGCCGATCGAAATCGGCAGAAAATCGCGAAGCACCGGAGCGATCGGAGCCCACCACTTCTCATAGTGCAGCCGCATCTTCAACACAACTTCGGGCATCGTGTGCGCCACGTCATTCTCCTGGCCGGGATCGGCGTGGATGTCGTAAAGCTCCTGGCCATTTACCAGCCGCCATTTGCCCCAGATCACCGCCGCATCAAACTTCTTCGGAATCTGGCCGTACTGCACGATCAACATCCGTTCGCCCAAGTCATCCGTCTTCCCGCGTAGAACAGGAGCCAGGCTCTGCCCGTCGAAGGCGGCGTTCGCTGGCTTCTTCAAACCGCACAGATCAATCAGAGTCGGCAGAATATCCTGCATCTGCGCCGGCACCTTCGCATCCGACGGTTTGCGCAGCCCGCCCTTCGGCCAGCGCACAAAACATGGCACGCGGTGGCCGCCCTCATAGACCATCGTCTTCCGCCCGCGCATGCCGGCATTGAAAACGCTATAACCTGCCGTCGCGCCGTTATCCGTCATGAACACGACGACGGTGTTGTCGCGCAGATTCTGGCGCCGCAAAAAGGCGTCGAGCGTTCCCAGATTCTCATCGAGGTTTGCGATCATGCCGAAGAAATCCTTCGGCAGCATCGGCTTGTTGTACGGCTCGGAATACTTCTTGTCCACCCATGCCGGGCCGTGCGGGGCATTCGTCGGAATGTAGCAGAAGAACGGCGCTCCGGGCTTCTTCATCCAGGCCATCGCCTCGCGAAACCAGAAGTCGGTGCAGTAGCCCTCGAATTTCTTCAGCTCGCCGTTGTGCCGGTAGCGGCCGTTGAAGTAGTCGTTGTCGAATTCCGGCGCGGACGACATGCCGAAACCCAGGTGATAGCGCGATTCATCGAAGCCGCGGTCCATAGGCCGGTACGGATAGTTGTCGCCCAAGTGCCATTTGCCGAACAGACCGGTGCGATAGCCATTCTGCCTGAAGATATCGGCCATGGTGGGCAAGTCGCGCCGCAATACGGCGCGGCCCGCGGTCACCGAAGTCGCGCGGTTTTTCAGAGCGTCGACGCCGGTCATCAACTGGCCGCGCGCCGGCGTACACATCGGCGCCGAGTGGAAGTCGACAAATCGCACGCTCTCGGCGTGAATTGCGTCCATATTCGGCGTTTTCAGAATCGGATTCCCGTGGCACGAAAAATCACCGTAGCCCTGATCGTCGGTGAGAACGACGATCACGTTCGGGCGCGGATTCGTCTGCGCCAGCAGCGGCGCCGCTGCCAGTTTCATGAATTGACGGCGGATGAGCAACGGCGCCGGCGATTCGCGCCTGTTTGAATGGGTAGGGTTGGTAGCAATGAAATTCACGGCGTTCCTCGCAGCGATTTGCTTCGGTGTTCTGGTCTCCGCGCAGACCGCTTCCACTATATCGGTGAGCGGCAAGAAAGGCGAAGAGGCCGTAGAGATCCGCAACGTCACTTACGAAGTGGCGGCCGGACTCGTACTTCGCAAGACGGAGCAAACACGGCAGGTGATGGGCGACAAGGGCATGGAGGCGTCGACGCTGGTCGAGGCGTGGCCGCTAGGCGCCGGCCGCAAAGGCAAGCCCGCTTACTCGCTGAAGGTGGAAGGCGTCGATGGCCATGCAATGGACAACGAGCTCTACATCATTACCCGGGGACTGGAGGATGTCGAGTGGTGGTCGCTGTATCGTCTCACCGATGGCAATCCGCTGTTCGATACGCACGTCCGGCCGGTGCGAATTCTGTCCACGGGCCAGTACGCGGGTCTCGATGTACCGGCTGATGGCGATCCGCGACTGAAGGACGAACGCCTGATCGGCATCGTCAACATCACCGGCGCTAAGAACGTAGTGCGCCGTGTGGAACTACGCTGCGGCGACACCAAGCGCGCTCGCCTTCTGCGCTCCTATTGGGACGTGCGCCGGTCATTTGCATTTGACGAGGCGAAAGGCGTGTTGGTTCTGACGATCCGCGATGCGCAACCCGATGCGGTCGCTGAGGTCGCCCTCGATGGCAGTGTGAGAAAGCACGCGTGCGGGAACGCCCGGTAACTACTCCCGCAACCCGAATGTGTATAACGTGTGGCCGACCGCGATCGACACCCGCTGCTTGCCGTTGACCAGATATGTCACCGGCGACGCCGCCGTCTGTCCTCCGAGATAGATGTTCCACAACAGCTTGCCGTTCGTCGCGTCGAGGGCGAAGAAGTTGCCCTCGCGATTGCCGGTGAAGAGCACGTTGCCGGCTGTTGTGACAATGCCGCCGTCGCTCACATCGGTCATCTTGTATTCCCATACCTTCGCGCCCGTCGATGGATTGAGCGCGCGGACCGCACCGTAGCCTGAATCGGGATGGCGGCGCGCGAGACGGTCTCGCCGAGTCGATTGGACATCGGCCTTGATGCCGCCGCCCGCGTACCACTTGCCTTGCTCGTAGTCCTGGTCCCAAGCGAAGTAGATGCTCGAATAGTCGTCCCAAACATTCAGGTAGAAGAGGTCTGTTTTCGGGCTGTATGAGGGCGCGAACCAGTTGGTGCCACCCTGCACGCCCGGATAGATCACCGTGCCTTGCGGGCTGGGACTCTTTCCCGGGTTGCGAATCGGGCGGCCTTTGTCATCGAGGCCCTTTGACCAGTCGAGCTTGACGAACGGCGTGCCTTGGAGGAACTCGCCCGTGGTCCGATCGAGCAGATAGAAGTAGCCGTTGCGGTTGGCCCAGAGCATCAGTTTGCGCGGAAGGCCGCGCCAAACCCGATCGACAAGCACCGGTGTCTGCACAGCGTCCCAATCCCATTCGTCGTGCGGGGTGAATTGGAAGTGCCACTTCAACTTACCGGTGTCGGCGTCGAGCGCGACGACAGAGCTTGTGTAGAGGTTGTCGCCCGGACGGACTTTCGCGTTCCAATCGGGCCCCGCGTTGCCGATGCCCCAATAGGTGAGGTTGAGCCGCGGGTCATACGAACCGGTCAACCAGATGGGCCCGCCGCCGTATTTCCAAGAGCCGTTGCCCCATGTTTCATTGCCAGGCTCGCCGGGCTCTGGGATCGTTCTGAAGCGCCAGATTTCGCTGCCGGTCTTTGCGTCGTAAGCGGCGAGATAGCCACGAATGCCGAGCTCGCCGCCGGCGGTGCCGATGAGCACTTTGTCCTTGATAACAAGGGGCGCGTGGGTCAGAGCGTATCCCTTCCGGTAATCGGCGACGACGGTCTCCCAGCGGAGCTGACCAGTGATGGCGTCGACGGCGACGAGCTTGCCATCGAGCGTGCCCATATAGAGCGTCTTGTTGTGAATCGCAAGACCACGATTTACCTTGCCGCAGCAGGGATACGTAACGTCCGGATTCTTGTGCTCGTAGATCCAGAATTCGCGGCCTGTCACGGCATCGATGGCGACCACAGTGTTCGGCGCCTCGGTGATGTACATGACGCCGTCGACGACCAACGGCGTAGTCTCGAACTTTTCGAGCGACTGGGCCTGGAACGTCCACTTTAGCTCAAGGTCTTTCGCGTTCTGCGGCGTGATCTGCGTGAGCGTGCTGTGATGCGTGCTCGAATGGTTACCGTGATACGTTGTCCAGTTTGCGTCCTGCGCGGATAGCGCCGCGACGGCGAGGAACAGAAGCGCCGGCTTCATTTCGCGGCTCCCTGCAGAGTGTTGAGATAGGAGACGAGATCGTTCAACTGCGTTTCGCTCAGTTTGTCTTTGAAGGATGGCATCGGCGAGCGGCGGTCGAGCGTCTGCTCCCGGAGATCCGCTTTCGCGACCGATCGCAGGCGGCCCGCACTGTCGAGGATCTGCAGCGAAAACGTGTCCTCATTGAAGCGCGAGCCACGCAGCTTTTGGCCATCTTTGGTGACGGCGGTCCAGATCCAGTATTCGGGCGCGACTTCGGCACTGGGGTCAATAAGCGCCTGACGGAGTTCGATGGCGGTGAGACGCGTGGCGACGCTGGAGAGATCGAGTCCGAGGGATGAGCCGGCGCCGTTAAGCCAGTGGCACTGCAAGCAGCGATTCGATTGGAAGAGCTGTTCGCCCGCGCGGGCGTCACCCGGCGTAGCACCAGCGGCGCGGCCCGTGTTGAGCCCGCGGATGAATGCGACGATCTGCCAGATTTCGCGCCCATTCATTGAGAATCCCGGCATCGACGTTCCTGCCACGCCTTTGGTGATGACGCGGAACAACCCCTCGTCATTTGAGGCATGGCGGAAGTTTCCAGCAGCGAGATTTGGCCCACTGGCTCCGCCCTTTCCATCGATGCCGTGACAGCTTGCGCACTGCGACCGGAAGAACGCGCCGCCGCGGGCGCGGTCGTCCGGGGTGCGGAAAGGGTTAGTAAGAGCAGTTTCGCTGTGCTGGGCCCACAAGCCGCCCGCGCAAAGCAGAGAAAACAGAAAGCGAGAATTCATCCGGAATCGAGTATAACGTGCCGTAATGGCTTTGCTGGCCGTAGGCCTGAGCGCGCAGACGAGTTCCGGCTCAATCACGGGAACTTTACTGGATTCCACCGGACAGGCAATTGCGGGTACGCTGGTGAAAGTTATCAGCGAACGTACGGGTGAGGAAGGTTCCGCGACGTGCTGGGACCTTCGCGAACTTTTCGGCTGCTAAGCGCTTTTGTTTTCAACAAAGGCTGGGACCCTGCCCCCGTGTGTCCCGCTCTGAGCGTGGACACACGATTCGTGTTGGCGTATATGCGGATTTCAAAGAGCGGTTTGGACCGGCTGGCGATGGCGTTGGCCAAGACCGGCGATCCAGAAAAACAGAAAGGGCCTGGATGCGCGATGCACTCAGGCCCTTATTAATTCCATTATATTACGCCGTCAAGGGCCAATGGGGGGTGCTGGCTCGGTAAGTGTCTTGTTATTAGCGCATTAGCGATTTTTGAAGAGTTGTGACAAGATCGTTCGCATGCGCACCATTCTGATGGGAATCTGGCTGGCGGCGACGCTGTTTGCGCAGCGGGAACCGCTGGTATTCGACATTACTTGGGTGAATCCGCCGAAAGATCCACCGAAGGGCGTCACGCATCACGTATTTCAGAGCCAGGCGATGAAGCGAGATGTCGGCTTTAACATCTATCTGCCTAAGGAGTATGCGTCGTCGCCGTCGCGCCGCTTCCCGGTGATCTACTGGCTGCACGGCGCCGGTGGGCATGAGTCGCAAGGTGTGGCGCAAGCGGCGATGTTGGACAAGGCCATCGCAGCCGGGATGATGCCGCAGACGATCCTGGTGATTCCGAACGGAGGAAAACGGTCGGAGTACCGCGATTGGCCGGAGCAGAATGTGCTTGCGGAAACGATGATTACCAGAGAGTTGATTCCGCACGTCGATGCGCATTTCCGCACCCAGCCGGCGCCGTTCGGGAGGGCGATTGAGGGGATGTCGATGGGTGGGAATGGATGTTTGAAGCTGGCGCTAAAGTATCCGGAGATGTTTGGGTCCGTGCTGGCGATTGCGGGGACCTATGGGCGGATTCGGCTGGATGGGTATTTCTTTCTGGGTGTGCAGCCGGAGCAACAGAAGTGGGTATCGAAGCTGGCGCAATGGTATTCCGAAGACGACGATGTGTTTGAGCTGGCGAAGAAGAACTACAACCGTCTCGGGCATCTGGCGATCCGGCTATTGATTGGGACGCAGGATGTTTCGTTCCCGGATTCGGAGAAGCTACACGTGCATTTGCGAGATCTCGGTGTGGCGCATGAGTATGAGATTTTGCTGGGTGTCAGTCACAACACGCAGCAGTATTATGACCGGGCTGGGGTACATGGATTCCAGTTTCAGGCCGCGGGGTTTGCGCGGGCGAGGTGACCCATTGTGTCTTGGAGCCGCGCGGAGTCGAGGTACTGGTGGAAGCAGCCGATCTTGTCTCCGCGAAACTTCCAGACATGGCAGACCTGTACGTCGAGCGCCTTCCCGGTGGGCTTGTACTTTCCGGTGTAGCGCCCTTCGACGACCACTGTATCGCCCATGTCATGGATCTCATGGATCACGACTGACCAGCGTTCCCATTCGCCAGCGGCTCTCATGAAGAAGTTCTTTACAATGGCGTCACCGCCGATCCAGGGCTCGCCCGATGGCTGGTAGGGGTGACCCTGGGCGAGACGGAATTCGATGTCCGGTGCGAACGTTGCCAGGATTGCCGCTGCGTCTTCGTTGGCAAACCGGTCATAAACGTGCTTTACGATTTCTGTGTGGTTCATTGGAACAGTGCCCTTCTGCCCTTAGAATGTAACCGAGGAAGCAGGGAAAAGACTTGGCGAAAATTGCGGTCGAATTAGAACGCGCGCTGTCGAAACGGGCGCTGGAGGGCGGCCGCGGCGATATTCACACGGAATGCATAGCAAACGGCAGTGGATGGACTGTGGAGGACGTGATCTGCACGTCAGGTCCCGGGGATCGTTCCTTTGAGGAACAACATTCCATGGTGCGAGTTGCGGTCGTTGTCGCCGGGTCTTTTCAATATCGCGGGGATGCGGGAAGCGAGCTGATGATTCCGGGCTCCCTCCTGCTGGGTAGCCCTGGCCAATGTTTTGCATGCGGCCATGCACATGGATCAGGCGATCGCTGCCTTTCGTTTGGCTATACTCCGGCCTATTTTGAACGGCTGGCGGCGGATGCGGGTGTCCCGCCCAATTTTAGGCAACTTCGCATTCCTCCTCTCCGTGAGCTCTCTGGGTTGGTCGCGCGGGCGTGCTCGGCGCTACTGCGGACCAAGGACGCGCGCAACGACGCGCCGACCACCGAGTCCTGGGAGGAGTTGAGCATAGCGCTGGGCGTGCAAGCTCTACTGTGTGCCGGCCGGGCTGACGGAGCCGCGGAATCTATGCCGGAGAGCTCCGTTGCGCGTGTAGTGAAAGCGGTGCGACTCATCGACGCGACGCCAAGCGAGCCGCATACACTCTCCGCGTTGGCAAGGGAATGCCGGTTGAGCTTGTATCACTTTCTCCGTGTTTTCCGGCAAGTGACTGGGCTGACGCCACATGATTATTTGGTTCGTACACGGATTCGCGACGCAGCTTCCCATTTAGCGGACGGCGCCGACCGAATCGTCGATGTTGCGTTTGCCTCCGGTTTTGGGGACGTTTCGAACTTTTGCCGCGCATTTCGAAGGGAGATGGGGATGAGCCCGCGAGATTATCGGCGGCAGGCCTGAGGGGGAGTTCGCTATTCCGGCGCGAAGTTGGTTACGAGCACGGTGGGATCGCCATCGTCGGCGAAGGTGAAGGGTTCGTGGCCCCATTGGGCGCGACGTTTGCGGCGAAGGAGATACCAGGCCGCACTGATCGCCGCGGCGGCGAGGAACCAATGGAAGGGAACGCGCGACAGAGCGCGGACGATTGCCGCCCCGCCGTATCCGTAAGAGGAGAAGGCCACCAGGAACAAAATGAAGCTGATGGCGGCCGGCTGACTGCCGGGCGCATAGGTCGATGTGAAGGGAACGCGGTTCCAATCCTGCAATGTGTATTCGACGAGACAGGCGTTGATGCCGGCCAGCAGCGGGAGCGCGGCAAGCGTGACAGAGGGGCCGAGGGCCATGAATTGGAACGGGAGCGCGATCAGAATCGATGGGAGCACGGCGAATAGATACATGGCAGCAGTGGCGGCACTGAGTTGATCGGGCCGGGATGGGGCATGCTCGGTGATTTTGAAAATCCAATGCGCGCGCCATTCGTGCGGGATGCGGAAGCTCATGCGCAACGCGGCTACGAGGCTGAACGTGAGGAGCAATGGCAGGGCGAGAGCCGTTTCGGCGAAGAGACCTTGGGCGCCGCGACCGCGGGTCCACTGGCGAATGTAGCCGGAGATAAATCCGTCGAGCGCGAGAGAAGCGCCGACTGCGGCGATGCCGGAGAGGATCAGACGATGCTGCGCGCTGCGAAGGAGCGTCCACGTAAGGAACGCGAATAGGCCGCCATCGTCACGGCGGGCGAGGAAGAGGAGCGGCGAGGCGCTGGGCGAGACCGTGCGCGGCGGCGCGGCAAAGTCGGAGAAGCGGAGATAGAGCCGCCAGTAGGAAGCGGCCGCTATGACAACGGAGGCCACACCGGTGAGCATGGCGCGGTGGGACATGGCGTGGAACCAGGGGTCCGATGAGCCCCGAAGGGTCTCGCAAACGCCGAGCCACCAGACGCCGGGCAGCCAGGTGAGCCACTCGGCGCGCGTGTCGAGCAGGCGGTTGAGTCCGGGCACGTGCCAGACGATTGGGATCGCGGCGATGGCCGTAACGAGGAGCGTCGACTGAATAAGGAAAGACGCCCTCGAACGCCAACGATGCGGAAGCATTGTGAGGCACAGGCCCTGGAGGGCCAGGACGCAGAAGAAGGCATGGAGGCTGGCGCCGATGCCGCTCACGAGGTGGGCGCTTATGCGGTGCCCGATGGATTCGAGGGGAAATGGCCCGCGGGCGAAGGCGGGGAAGAGGAGCGCGGGAGGAAGGTTGAACGTGACGAGGAAGAGACTGAGGAAGATGGCAAGCGCGGCGACGCGGGAAAGAAAAATGCCGGAACGGAGGACGGGTAAGGGCGAGAGTACCTGGAAGTCGCGCTCGCCGGGGAAGAGGGATTGCCACTGGAGTGTGGCGACCAGCGCGATCATAAGGAAGCTGGCGGAGAGGTAGAAAAGTTCGTCGGCCGCGACGATGGAGAGGAAGAGAGAGTGATTGTGGCTGTGAGCGATGGCAGCGTATTTCTTCGCCAGGAAACGCGCAAAATGCACATGGAAGCAGAAGAGTGCGACGCCGATGGAGATGATCCAAGCGCGGTAGCCGCCGATACCCGCTTCGGAGAACGCATCGTTGCGGAAGAGTCCGGAGAAGGCGTGGCGAGTGAGAAGCTCGCGCGTGGTCATCGGCGGACCGCGGATAGGATGGCCTGCGCGACGGGAACGTAGTCTTCCTGGTTGGTGACTTGCGCAAAGACCTGCTGAAGATCCGGTTGAAGCGAGGCACGGAGATTCCGGATGGAGTCCTGCAGCACGACTTTTCCCCTGTAAAGAATGACGACGCGGGAGCAGACCTTCTCCACGATTTCGAGCACGTGGGAGCTGAAGAGTATCATTTTGCCTTCGGCCGCGAAGACTTCGAGCAGACCGCGGAGGAGGAGCGCGGCATTGACATCGAGGCCGGAGAAGGGTTCATCAAGGATGAGCAACTCCGGATCGTGGAGCAGCGCGGCGGCGAGAAGAACGCGCTGGCGCATGCCCTTGGAATACGTGGAGATGACGCTGTTGCGAGCGTCGTGGAGTTGGAAGAGACGGAGGAGCTCGGACGCGCGGCGAACGGCGGTGTCGAAAGGAATCGCCCGGAGGCGAGCGATGAAGACGAGGTATTCGGCGCCGGTGAGGTGCGTGTAGAGTTGAGGCTCCTCGGGCACGTAACCGAGGCGGCTTTTGAAGGCGATGGGATCGTCGACGATAGTGCGGCCGTTGAGGAGAACCTCGCCGTCACTGGGGTCGAGGAGACCAGTGATAATTTTGACCGTGGTGCTCTTACCCGAGCCGTTGGGGCCGAGGTAGCCGAGAATCTCGCCGGGACGGATCTGAAAACTGACGTTATCGACCGCCGTGAGACCGCGGTAGCGCTTGGTTAGATTCTTGACTTCGAGCATTTGGCGGCATGCTTCCGGTGGATTTGCAGCCAGTGGATGGCGAGGACAAGGACGCTGGAGACGACGAGGAAGACGGCGAGGAAAAGCAGAGCGTAGAGTTGCGTTTTCGAATCGCCGCGCGGCTGCAGGATACGGTAGGCGCTCTTTAGGGTGAGGCTGCCCGATACCGTGATCATGACGGTTGCCAGCGCGATGGAGGCGAGCCAGATGTAGGGGCCGGGCGAGGTGACGCGATGGACGAACGCGCTGCGGAGGATGTCGGCGATAGCGAATACGCGGTTGGTTTCGGGGTGGTAGAGGTCAGCCTCGATCTGCGGGCCGTAGCGTTCGCGGAATTCCTCCGGGTACAGGCTGAGCAGGAGGGAGACGAGTCGATCAGGCATGTTGCGACAACCTCCGGCGGGCAGCTCGGATCAATGATTCCAAGCGTTGGGCCTCGGCTTCGAGAACGCGGCGGCCGAGACGGGTCAGACGATAGTATCGACGCCGCTGATCCTCATTTTGTTCCGGGCGGCGCGGCGATTCTTCGATGAGGGCGCCGGTGAGGAGGCGATCGAGGAGAGTGTAAAGAGTTCCGGGTCCGAGATTGATCTGGCCGTTTGTCTGCGCCTTCACTTCCTGCATGAGGGCGTAACCGTGGCGGTCGCCGGCGGCGAGGGCAATGAGGACCTGGAATTCGGTGGGAGTGAGCGGGAGGAGGTCTTCGGGTTTGGACATGCTCTATCGATGGTCAGTATATCGACAGTCGATAGAGGTGGCAAGGGAGAACAGCGGTATTTCTTTGGTGGCGCGGCGGCTGGTTCATCGAAGAACGAGACCGAAGGGGTCCGGGAGGCTGGCCTCCTGGGGCGCGTCAACACACCATCGGCAAGTTCGCCACAAACCAAGCGCGCCGCTTGACACGCCAGCGCGCGGCGAGGGTGTAGTCCTCGTGCTCGCGGCAATCTGAGAACAGCCATGCGGCGGTATCGCAAAACGACTCGCAGGAATAACTGGGGAAGTTCCGGGGTAATTCGGCTTTTCGCCACTGGCTGGACCAGCCTAGTTCCCCTTTGGCCTTTGCATCGAGTTCGTGTTGCAGCACCTTCTTCCATGCCTCGCGGCGGGGATTACCGAGGCGGACCCAGACGAAATGAAAGATCTCGTGCGTGAGGATACGGGAGTAATCGGCGCGATCGTTTCGCAGAGCCGGATCGAGGTGGATTTCGCGGCGGCGAATGTCGGCGCCCCCGATGGCTTCGCGAGCGCCATCGCGGAGCCCACCGTGCCAGACGAGACGAATGGGTCTACTGTTCGATTGGGATAGGACCGAAGGCAGGGGTGCCCATGTCGAGTTCGTCATTGAGGTTCGCGTAGGGGTCGCGGCCGGCGGCGTACTGGAGCGTGGCCCCGTCAGGGATTTTCCCTGAAATACTCAGCACGACAGAATTGCCGTCGCGCGGATCGATCTGCGCGCGGAAGATCGCGGGAAGTTGGGCGCCGTCCGGTCCATGAATGGAGAAGCCGTTCAGGCGGCCAACCGTGACCAGCTTGCCATTGACCTCCGCAAACAAAACGCGCACCACGCCGCCCTCGATCTTCGCATTGACAGGACGGGGACCCCGCTTGTAGGGACGGAACTTTTCCAGCTCCGGGTGCATGTCGTGCGCGACGAGATTGGCGATGCGGAGCGCGAGACGCTTGTGATCCTGGGTGCTGACGTGGATGCCGTCATCGAGAGAGAGGTCGACGGCAGGTACCATGCCGACCTTGGGGATTCGCGATTCGAGCTTGCGCTGCGCTTCCTGCACCGCGTTCCACTCGGCCTGCGCGTTGTAGCTGATATGCCGGCCGATTTGCACATAGTAAAAAGGCAGATCGGGCTGCATGAAATCCTGGCGGAATGCGGCAATAAGCTTCTCGAACTTTTCGGGGAATGCGGCGACCACTTTCGGATTTGCGTCCGATTCGCCTTGATACCAAAGGACGCCGCGGATGCGTGCGCCGGTGGCGAGGAAGCGGCGGTAGGTAGCGCCGTAAAGCGAATCGCCCTGTTTGTCCCTGAGTGCGGGGCTCCACTGGTCCATGGAGGTGCCTCCGTGCGCGCATGGAACGAGGCCAATGGGAACACCGGTGCGCTGCAGCATGGCCTTGGCAAACGGCAAACTGAGGCCCGCGCCTTTCCGCCGGTTGGAGACGTACTGCTCGAGATCCTGGCCTTCGAGTTTCTTGACGTTGCCGTCCTTATCTTTGCGCCAGTGCACGCGATCGGCGGCGTTGACGAGTTGGTGGAGCGGCTCGGTTGCGACGACCCACCGATCGCTTTGGTCGAAGGAGCGGATGCGCGGGTCGGGTTGCTCGACGTCGACGAGATCGCCGACGCCCTCCATGTTGGATTGGCCGGCAAGAAGCCAGAGGTCGCCGATGAAGAAATCCTTGATTGCGTCGATCGTGGTGGTGCCGGCGACACGGACCTCTATAGCATAGGGGCCGCCTTGCGGAATGCCCTTCACGGTACCGGACCAGGTCGTGGCCTTAACCCGTTCCAAGGCCTGCCAATCGTGGCCGCCGAGGGGCTCGCCTTTTTCGTTGACGACGCGCGCTTCGACAAACTTATTCGTCGAAGCGCGTGGCGCGGTGCCGGCGATTTTGAGGTCGGCGCGGCCTTCATTGTCCCGCTGAATTACGGAACCCGCGGCGGGCCCCAGATTGATTTTCAGATCTTGCGAAAAAAGAGAACAGGTTATAAGTGATAGGGAAGATACGGCCCGCAGCCACATGCCCAAGATGGTATCACTGGGCGAAAGCGTGATAGGCTCAGGGGCGTTATGGACCGGCGTACATTTTTGGGCGGCGTTTTAGGCGCCGGGGCGGCATCCGCGCGGATGACCGGGCCCATTCCGATGGGCCTGAATACCTACTGTTTGCGGGCCTTGCGGTGGAATGACGCGCAGCATCTGGACTACTGCTCGTCGCAGCGGCTGGATGCGATTTTCCTCCAGGATTCCCTGGACACGAAGAAGGACGATCCGGCGCATTGGAAATGGGTCAAGGAACGCGCGAAGGAACTGGGTCTGCACCTGGAGACTGGCGGAAGCTCGCTGTTGCCGAAGGATGCGGGTGAATTCGACGCCAAGATCGCGTTGCTGCGGCGGAACATTGAGCGGGCAGCGGGTATGGGTTCGCCGTTGGTGCGGTCGCTGCTGGCGGCCGACCGCGCAAGCCTGCCGCCGGGTACGATTGCGCAGCACGTGGAGAACGCCGTCAAGATGCTGCGGATGGTGCGGACGCAGGCGATCGATTCCGGTGTGAAGGTTGCCATTGAAGTTCATAAGGACTTACAGGCGCGGGAGCATCGGCAGATCGTGGAGGGCGCGGGAACGGAGTTTGTGGGTACCTACCTGGATACGGGAAATCCCGTGTTCGTCATGGAAGATCCGATGCAGACGGTGGAAGTGCTGGGAAAGCATGCGTTGACAGTTCATCTGCGGGACTCGGTGGTATACGAGCATCCGAAAGGGATTGCGGTGCAGTGGGTGCCGCTAGGAGAAGGGACCGTAGACTTTCCAGCGATCGTGGCGAAGGTGCGGGAGCTATGCAGCAACGTGCACATTTACATCAAACCGATTACGGGCCGGCCTCCATACGTGCATCCGATTTATGACGATACCTACTGGAAGACCTTCGCGGAGGTGCGCGCAGCGGACTTTGCCCGGTTTCTGGCGTTAGCGAAAAAGGGCCGGCCGTACGAAGGGCACGTGGTGATTGAAGATTTGCAGAATCAGCCCGTTCCCGCGCATTTTCTGCCGGCCGTGCAGTTCCAGCAGCGGGAACACATGGAGAGGTCGATCGCTTATGCGCGGAAGACGCTGGGCCTGGGTGTGCGGAGTTAGCGAACGAGTGTTCGCGGTTCGCCGCGCTTGACCTGGGCGCGGCGGCGGCCGGATGCGAGTTTGGCGCGGGCAGCTTCCCTTGCGTCCTCGGAAATCTGAATTTTGTTGATAACGGCGCGAGCGCCGGCCGCCTTTGCCATTCGTGTGGCGGCGCCTTTGTGCTGGATGACGTTCGCCTTCCCTTCGATGGTCGTTACGCCGCCACTTGTGGAAAACTTGAAACCGTTCTTGCCGATTTTGGATTTGGCGAGCTTTCCCTGGATGCGGGCCTGGATTTCGGCGTCGGAGAGTTTCGGCGGCGGCGTGGTTGTGCGCTTGTGGGCGGGCGGCGTGGCCGGCGGACGCGTATGCGGCTGCGCGGAGAGGCAGGCCAATGAGAGAAGAAAGATTGCGAGTTTCATCCCATAGAGATAGTGGGCGGCGGCGGGAAAAGTTCTCCATGTAGAATTGAGACAACAATGCGGCGTTTCTTTTTCTTGCTCTTCGGCGGGATTGCCACGCTGGCCGCGGACGGGAAGATCCTGTTCAACCGCGATGTGCGTCCGATCCTCTCCGACAAATGCTTTGCGTGCCACGGACCGGATGCGAAGGCGAAGGGAATCGCGCTGCGCCTGGATAGCGAAGAGGCAGCGAAGCGGGACCTTGGCCGCGGGAGGCGGGCGGTTGTGCCGGGCGACCCGGCGGCGAGTTTGCTGGTGCAACGGATCACGGCGCCGAAACCTGCGATGCGAATGCCGCCGCAATCGGCCGGTGTGGTGTTGTCCGAGAGTGAGATTACGACGCTGCGCGGGTGGATTGAACAGGGGGCGAACTGGGAAGCGCACTGGTCCTTTATTCCGCCTGTAAAACGGCCGGGGACGATCGATTCTTTTGTTCGCGAACGACTGGCGAAGGAGGGATTGGGGATGTCGCCGGCGGCCTCAAAGGAGACGCTGTTGCGGCGGGCAACACTAGACTTGACCGGCCTGCCTCCGACGGTGGCCGAGGTCGATGCGTTTTTGAAGGATGGTTCGTACGAGCAGGCGCTGGACCGGCTGTTGGGGTCGCCGCGCTTTGGCGAACGGATGGCGGCGCGTTGGCTGGACGCGGCAAGATATGCGGATACGAACGGGTATCAATATGATGGCGAGCGGGTGATGTGGCGTTGGCGCGACTACGTGATCGCGAGTTTCAACAAGAATAAACGGTTCGACGATTTTGTTCGCGAGCAGATTGCGGGCGATATGCTGCCACATGCAACGTTCGAACAGAAGATGGCGACGGCGTTCAATCGGAATCACCGCGGGAATACGGAAGATGGGATTGTGGCGGAGGAGTATGCGGTGGAGTATGTCGTCGATCGCATTGAGACGACCTCCGCCGTGTTTATGGGCCTGACGATGGGTTGCGCACGCTGCCACAACCACAAGTACGATCCGCTGACGCAGGAAGAGTTTTACCGGATGTTCGCGTACTTCAACAACGTGCCGGAGCGCGGGCGCGCGATGAAGTACGGCAATTCACCGCCGTTGATGGCGGCGCCAACGGACGCGCAACAGAAGAAGCTGGCGGCGATGGACGCGGAGATCCGGAAGTGGGAGAGCGCCGTGACCGCGAAGGCGAGTGCGATAGATATGGCGCAGCGGGCTTGGGAAAAGTCGTTGCCTGTGGCCGCCGTGTGGGCACCGTATGGGGAGCGGAACGCGGCGTTTCCATTCGATGACGGCGGTGTGCCCGGACGCATTGGCGGGGCAAAGCCGTTCGACGGAAGCACCGTGGAAAAGGGGCCGGAGAAGAGCGGACAGTTTGATATTGAAGATCGCTTCACGATCTCGGCGTGGGTGAAGGGATCCGGCACAATCGCGGCGCGTAAGGCGAGCGATGGATTCAAGGCGAAGGGTATCGGCTTTCACCTCCTGGACGGCAAGGTGCAGTTCCACATCACGAGCCAGTGGGAGAGCGATGCGCTGCGCGTGGAGACGGAGGAGCCCGTTTCGAGCGATGCGTGGCATCACATCGCGGTGGCGTATGCGGGAACGCGCATGGCGGAAGATGCGCGGATTTATGTGGACGGAAGACCCGTCCGAGCGAAGATCGTTTCCGACACGCTGTACCGGCCATTTACGAATGCGGCCTCGAAGTTTCCGGCGAGTTTGACGGCCGGCGGCGGATCGGGGAAAGAGCAGCGGTTCCGCGGATTGCTCGACGATGTGCGAGTGTACGGACGCGAACTGCGGGCCGACGAGATTGCGCTGATGGCGAGCGCGCGGCCGCTGGTAGAGCTAGCGGCGAAACCGGCCGGGTCGCGAACGGAATTGGAGCGCAGACAGCTTTCGATGGCGTTCCTGGAGACGGGGGCTCCAGAGGACGTGCGTGCGGCGTGGACGCGGGCGCAGGATTTGGGCGTGGAGCGCGAGCGTTTCACGCGGACGTTTCCGTCGGTGATGATTATGTCTGAATCGGCCGTGCCGAAGAAGACGCACATGCTGATCCGCGGGGCCTACGATAAGCCGGGCGAGGAAGTGCAGCCGGGACTGCCAGCGGCGCTGCCGCCAATGCCCGCGGGCACGCCGAACAACCGGTTGGGATTCGCCGAGTGGCTGGTGGACCGGCGCAATCCGCTGACCGCGCGCGTGACTGTAAACCGTTTTTGGCAGTCGCTTTTCGGGACAGGGCTGGTGAAGACCGCGGAAGATTTCGGCCAGCAGGGAGAGTGGCCGTCGCATCCGGAACTGTTGGACTGGCTGGCCGTGGACTTCATGGAGAACGGCTGGGACGTGAAGGCGCTGTTGAAGAAGATCATGATGAGCGAGACGTACAGACAGAGCTCGAGGGCTACGCCGGCGCTCCTGGCGAAGGATCCGGACAACCGGCTCCTCGCGCGCGGGCCGCGGATTCGGATGGCGGCGGAGATGGTGCGCGATGCCGCGTTGTATGAAGCCGGCCTGTTGCACGAGGAGTTGGGCGGGCCGTCGGTGAAGCCGTATCAGCCGGACGGGTTGTGGAAGGAAGTCGTCATGCAGGACTTCGACTATGTGCAGGCGAAGGGGAGCGATTTGTACCGCCGCAGCCTGTACACATTCTGGAAGCGGACGGCGGCGCCGCCGATGATGATGAACTTCGATGCGTCGCAGCGCGAGGCGTGCATGGTGCGCGAGAACCGCACGAATACGCCGCTGCAGGCGCTGAACCTGATGAACGATGTGACGTTTTTGGAAGCGGCGCGGTTCATCGGGCAGCGGATGATTCTGGAGGGCGGCGCGGGTAAGGACGAGCGGCTGCGGCAAGGGTTCCGGATCGTCATGGGTCGCGCGCCGGGCGAAAAAGAGTTGGGCGTGCTGCGCGGATCGCTGGCGTATCATTCGGATTACTTCGCGTCGCACGCCGCCGAGCGGGAGGAGTATCTTTCGTACGGCGATACGGCAGCGGCGAAGAGTATCGATAGGACCGAGTTGGCCGGGTACGCGGCGGTGGCGAGCCTGTTGTTGAACACGGACGAGGCGATTACGAAGGAGTAGATGGCATGTTGACGCGGCGCGGATTCCTGCATTCGACGGCACTGGCTTCCCTGTTGACGCGCGATGGGTATGGCGCGGGATTGACGGGCGTGCCCCACCATGCGGCGAAAGCGAAGCGCGTCATCTTCCTGTTCCAGCATGGCGCGCCGTCCCAATTGGACCTGTTTGACTGGAAGCCGAACCTGGTGAAAGTGCGCGGCCAAGACCTGCCGGACTCCGTAAGGCAAGGGCAGCGATTGACCGGAATGACGGCATACCAGGCGACGTTTCCGACAGCGCCGACGATTTTCCAGTTCGCGCAGCACGGCAAGAGCGGTGCGTGGTTGAGCGAACTGTTGCCGCACACGGCGAAGATCGCGGACGAATTGTGCTTCATGAAGTCGCTGCATACGGAGGCGATCAATCACGATCCGGCGGTGACGTTCTTCCAGACCGGATTTCAGTTGGCGGGACGGCCGTCGATAGGGTCGTGGCTGTCGTACGGATTGGGCAGCGACAATCAGGACTTGCCTTCGTTCGTCGTACTGATTTCGCAAGGACGCGGCAACTCCCAGGCGTTGGCCGACCGTATGTGGGGCAGCGGATTCCTGCCGACGAAGTATCAAGGTGTGAAGTTCCGGTCGGGCAAAGACCCGGTGCTTTATTTGTCCAACCCCGACGGGTATGCGGCCGGGGTGCGCCGGCGTTTTCTGGACGACCTGGGGCAGTTGAACCAGATGCGGCTGGAGGAGTATCAGGACCCCGAGATTGCGACGAGGATAGCGCAGTATGAGATGGCTTTCCGGATGCAGTCCTCGGTGCCGGAGCTGGCGGATTTGTCGAAAGAGCCGGAGTCGACATTTGCGATGTACGGGCCGGATTCGCGGAAGCCGGGCTCGTATGCGGCGAACTGTATTCTGGCCCGGCGCCTGGCGGAACGCGGCGTGCGATTCATTCAGTTGTTCCACCGGGGATGGGATCAGCATGGGACGCTGCCGAAGCAGATCCGCTGGCAGTGCGAGGATACAGACCAAGCGTCGTCGGCGCTGATTATGGATTTGAAGCGGCGCGGATTGCTGGACGACACCATTGTGATTTGGGGCGGGGAATTCGGACGTACCGTGTATTCACAGGGCGAATTGACGGAGACGAACTACGGGCGCGACCATCATCCGCGTTGTTTCACGATGTTCGCGGCGGGGGGCGGTTTCAAACGCGGTTATACACACGGCGAAACGGACGATTTCAGCTACAACATCGTGAAGGATCCGATGGAGGTGCACGATCTGAACGCCACGATGCTGCACTTGCTCGGCGTCGATCACACGCGGCTAACGTTTAAGTTCCAGGGCCGGCACTACCGGCTGACGGATGTCCATGGGAAAGTGGTACAGCCGTTGCTGGCGTGAAGAATGATTGTGATATTCTTCCGCTAATTATGTCCTCCAGAAGAACCTTCTTCCTGGCAGCCGGCGTTGTCGCGGCGTCTCAGAATAAAGTCCTGGCGAATTCCAAGGTGCGTGTCGCCGTGCTTGGAGTGAATGGCCGGGGCAAGGATCATATTGCGGGATTCGGCAACGTGCCGGAGGCCGAGGTGGTGTGCCTCTGCGATCCCGATCTGCGCGTCGCCAACCGCACGGCGGAAGCGTTTGAAAAACGATTCAACCGCAAGGTATCCATCGAACAGGATCTGCGCAAAGTTTTCGACAGGAAAGATATCGACGCTGTTTCCATCGCCACGCCGAATCACTGGCACTCGTTGGCGGCCATTTGGGCGTGCCAGGCGGGGAAGGACGTCTACGTCGAAAAGCCCGGCTCGCACAGCATCTGGGAAGGCCGCAAGATGGTGGAGGCCGCGCACAGATAC
Source organism: Acidobacteriota bacterium (assembly GCA_016185425.1). Classification (GTDB taxonomy): domain Bacteria; phylum Acidobacteriota; class Terriglobia; order Bryobacterales; family Bryobacteraceae. The sequence continues at coordinate 116,430 of JACPNQ010000026.1, forward strand.
AACCGCATCGTGCAACATGGCGTGCAGTTGCGCTCGAGTGAGGCCCTGCAGGAAGCGGTGCAGCATCTACGGAAGGGCGCGATTGGCAAGGTCTATATGTCACGTGGACTGGTCTACCGCTGGCGCCCCAGCATCGGCAAAAAGCAGCCGTCTTCCGTTCCGGCAGAGCTAAACTACGACATCTGGCAAGGCCCCGCGCAGGAGCGGCCGTTCTCCGAACGTCACGTTCACTACAACTGGCACTGGCATTGGGAGTATGGCAATGGCGACGCCGGCAACCAGGGTATTCATGAGACCGACATGTGCATGTGGGGCCTTGGCGTCGACACTTTCCCGGAGAAGGTCACCTCGATGGGCGGCAAGTTTCTGTGGGATGACGACAAGGAGACGCCGGAAGTGCAGACGTCTCTCTATCACTATCCGGACCAGCAGAAGCTGATCCAGTTCGAAGTGCGGCACTGGTGTACCAACGACGAGCACGGCGCATCCGTCGGCAACATTTTCTACGGCTCGGACGGGTACCTCGTGGTCTACAACTATGACCGCTATGCGATCTTCCTTGGCCAGAAGAGAGAGCCGGGTCCGTCGCGGAAGGCGGGCGGCGACCACTTTGCGAATTTCATCAAAGCCGTGCAGAGCCGCAAGACATCGGACCAGAACGGACCTGTGGAAACGGCGCATCTGGCGTCCGGCCTGGCGCATTTAGGCAACATCTCCTACCGGCTGCAGCGGCAGTTGACGTTCGACCCGAAGGCGGAGAAATTCGTCGGCGACTCGGAGGCAAACCAGATGCTGAAGCGCAATTACCGCAAGCCGTACGTCGTTCCTGAAAAGGTGTAGCGTTGAGGCGGCGCGCGTTGTTGGCGATGCCGGCGGCGTTTGCGGCAGCACAGGCTGCGCCAACCCGCTTTCAACTCGCATGCATGACTTTGCCCTACTCGGCATTTCCGCTGGAGCGCTCGCTCCGCGGTATTCAGATGGCGGGATACTCGTACGTCGCGTGGGGCGTGCAGCACGAGAAAAAGCCGCTGTTGGACGTTAACGCTTCACCGTCTGAGGCGGTCCGGATCGCGCGGATGAGCAAAGACAGCGGGCTCACGCCCGTGATGATGTTTTCGACGGTCAATGTGGAGGCTGCTAACGCTGTGGACGCGCATCGGCGGCGCGTCGCGCAGGCCGCGGCGGCGGGCATTCCATTCCTGCTGACTTTCGGCAAAACGGGAAAAGGTGAATACGAACTCTTCGTTGCGAACTTGCGTGCTGTGGCCCCGGACGCAAAGCAGGCCGGCGTTACCGTCGTCATCAAGCAACACGGCGGCAATACGGCGACCGGCCGGGATTGCGCGCGGATCGTCGCCGAGGTGGCGTCCGATGCGGTGAAGATCTGTTATGACGCGGGGAATGTGCTTGATTACGAGAACCAGGATCCGATTGCGGATATCGCAACCTGTGCTTCCGATATCCGCGCCTTCGCGATCAAGGACCACCGAAACACTCCCAAAGACGAAGACTGCGGCCCCGGCTTTGGAGAGATCGATCACTACAAACTATTGCGGCCTGTGATGCGCACCGGGCTCACCATCCCGCTGGCGTGCGAGAACATCTTTGAGCCGCTGGTCCCTCGCCCTGCCACGCCGGAGGGTGTCGACGTTTTGGCGCGGCGCGCGCGTGAGTATCTGGAGAGTGTTCTGAGCGGTTTGCGGACGGTGATATAAACAGGAGTCATGGAACGCCGACACTTTCTTGTGACCTCCGCGACCGCGGCGCAAGCCGTACTCGCGCAATCGTCAAATGACCGCGTGGGAACCGCCCTGATTGGTACTGGTAACCGGGGCTCCTATCTGCTCCAGAGCATTCTCGCGCAGCCGAACGCCAAGGTGGCGGCGGTATGCGACCTGAAGGCGGACCGCCTGGACAAGGCCGCCTCCGCGGCGTCCAAGGACAACCCGTTCACGACGCAGGAGTGGCGCAAAGCCATCGACCGGAAAGACGTCGATGCGGTGTTCGTCGCGACACCTCCGCATCTCCACAGCGAGATGGCGGTGGCAGCCTTGGAGCTTGGGAAGAGTGTCTATTGCGAGAAGCCGATCGGAGTCACCCCGCAGCAGGTGCAGGCGGTGCTTCGCGCCGCCAGGCGCAGCAAGAAAGTCTTCGTCTCGGGACAGCAGTTGCGGTCCATGGTGCAGTTGGGCGCCGCGGTGGGGAAGATTCACGGGGGCGTTCTCGGCGAGATCTACATGATCAAGGCGCAGCGGCACGCCTCGGCCGATCTTCCGCACGATGGTTCCTCAGCCGATTGGTATTTCGATGTTTCCAAGTCCGGCGGATATCTGATCGAGCAGTCGGTACACAACCTGGATCTCTGCAACTGGGCGATCAACGCCCACCCGGTGCGCGCGTGCGGTTTCGGCGGGAATATGCGTTACAAGAACGATCCGCCCGGCCGGACCATTTTCGACAACGGCAGCATGGTCTTCGAATACCCCAATGGTGCAAAGATGACGTTCACGCAAAACGTCTTTCACCCGCGCCAGATGCCGAATAATAACCAGCTCGTTTACATTTACGGCGAAAAGGGCGGCGTCGATCTGCTTTACTCCACCAACTTTTATCCGCATGTCGGCCAAGGGCAACAGGCGGAGATTGCGCCGCTCGCGGAGAAAGTGGAAGAGCCGCCGCACGCGCACACCAAGGCCTTTTACACGCTGATCGGTGGAAGCGGCAAGAACCCCGCGGACATCGGTGTGGGCGCCGCCGCGGCATTGACCGCGATTCTCGGTCACGAAGCGATGACGAAACAGCGTGTTGTCACTTGGGCGGAACTTGGCGTGGAGGTGTAACGTCTGCCGCTTGTGCGGACTTTCCTGCTCTGCGTTACCGCGGCGGTCTGCGCCCAGGAGACGACATTTCGCGCGACGGTGCCGGTGGTGCTGGTGCCGGTCACGGTCACGGATAGCAAAGGCAAACTTGTTGATGGGCTTAGCGACGGGGACTTCGTTGTTACGGACAACGGCCGTCCGGTAAAGTTCCAGTTCGACAGCGCGGAATTTACGGCGGTGCCGATCTCGCTCATCGTCGCCGTGCAGACAAACGATCTGTCGGCGGCGGCGTTGCTGAAGATTCAGAAGATCGGGACGATGATTCAGGCGCTGATCACCGGGGAACGCGGATCGGCGGCAGTGCTCTGTGTGGATGACCGGCTCACAGTGACGCAGGAGTTCACCAGGAATCCGGACGAGATCTCGCGCGCGTTTCAAAGATTGAAGCCGCGCCGCACCCGGAGAACGATCACGCTCGACGCGGCGGAGCGCGCGGTGGAGATGTTTCGCGATCGGCCCCAAGGGGAGCGGCGCGCATTGCTATTGATCGGCGAGGCCAAAGACCGCGGCAGTGAGGCGAAGCTCGAAACCGTGCTGGAACATCTCCAACGGGAGAATATTCAGGTCTACGCGGCGACGTACTCCGCCATGCGCACGCAGTTTACGACAAAGGCATTGGACCGGCCGAAGCCGACTGGTGCTGAATCCGACATTCTTGCGGGGCTATCGGAGCTCGTCCGGCTCGGGAAGACGAACACAGCGGAGGCATTGTCCGTGCACACGGGCGGACGCAAGCTCGGCTTCGCCACGCTGCACTCGCTGGAGGAGATTGTCACGCGTGTTGGCGAGGAATTGCACGCCCAATACCTTCTCAGCTTTCCCGCCACTGCGCCCGAAGGGTTTCACTCGATTACGGTGATCCTGCCCGCCCAGGCCAAGCGCAATGTCGCCGCACGGCAGGGATATTGGGCGGTTTCGCGGCACTGAAATCTCCTGCAACTTATTCACGGCGCGGGCAATCGATATACTGAGAGGGAAGGAGTGCCCCGCTTGCGTTTCACCACATATGCCGCTTTGTTCGCCGCTCTCTTTTTGGCGGGCTGCTCGATGGGGCCGGATTCCGTCCGCGCCGCCGTCAAATCCGAGTCGTCGCGCAAACCGGCGCCGGACTTTGCGTTGAAAGACGCCGACGGCAAGGTGGTGAAACTCTCCGACTACAAGGGCAAAGTGGTACTTCTGAACTTCTGGGCAACGTGGTGCGGCCCTTGCAAGATCGAGATTCCCTGGTTTGTGGAGTTTGAGCAAAGCTATCGCGACAAGGGTTTTGCGGTACTCGGCGTCGCGATGGACGAGGAAGGCTGGTCCGCGGTGAAGCCCTTCCTTGCTGAACACAAGGTGAACTACCGGATGGTAATCGGGGACGACATGACCGCGCAGAAATACGGCGGCGTCGATTCGCTTCCCACTTCATTCGTAATCGACCGCGAGGGCCGGACGGCTGCCGTCCATGTGGGTTTGGTGAGCAAAAAGGATTATCGGAATGACATTGAGCAACTTCTTGGGAAAGCGGCCGAGCAGCGCTCCGCTACTGGCACTGCTGCCCCTGCTGCTGACGGCGCAAAATAACATTCTGACAATCGCTCCCGCCGCAACCATAAACGCCAAGCGCGGAGAGCCCACACAAATCAAAACCAGCTTGCAGTTGCAGGGCGGTTATCACCTCAATTCGCACAAGCCGGACGATCCCTATCTGATCCCGCTCAAGCTCACATGGGACGCGAATACCGTGGAGACCGTATCCGTCCAGTTTCCGGAACCGCGCAAAGAAAAGTATGAGTTCTCGGAGAAACCGCTCAGCGTCTTTACGGGCGACTTCGCTATCGTCTCCACGGTTAAGCCTAAATCAGCCGGCTTCACGGTGTTGACCGGCAAACTGCGCTACCAGGCCTGCAATCATAACTCCTGCCTGCCGCCCAAAACGATCGACATCAAGATCCCGGCCGATTTCCGCTGAACTGTGCGAACACTGCTGATCCGGCCCGGCGCCATCGGCGATTGCATCCGCCACTTTCCCGAAATGGAGGCGTTGCGCGGCGACTACACGGAGGTGTGGATCCCTCGCGCCGTAGTGCCGCTCGTGCTCTTTGCCGGCAGCGTCCGTGCGCTTGCCGATACGGGGATCGACCTCGCCGGCCTGCCCGGCATGCCCCTACCACCCGAATTCGAATCGTTTGACCGCATCCACTCCTGGTACGGCACGCAACGCGACGATTTCCGAGCGGCGGTGGCGCATCTGCCGTTCACCTTCCATCCGGCTATCCCGGCAACCCCACCTGTTCATGTCCCGCATATCCCATTAACGGGCCCGCGCCACGGGCGAATCGTCATTCACCCCTTCTCCGGCAGCGCGAAGAAGAACTGGCCGCTCGTGAACTTTCGGGCGCTTGCGGAAAGACTCGGCAATGTCGCCTGGACCTGCGGCCCCGAAGAGGAATTGGCCGATGCCTTGCGCTTCGATAATCTCGCCGAACTTGCCTGCTGGCTCTCCGGAGCCCGCCTCTTTATCGGCAACGACAGCGGCATCACGCATCTCGCCGCCGCCGTCGGTACGCCGACCCTCGCGCTCTTTGGCCCCACCGACCCCGCCGTCTGGTGTCCCGCCGGTAATCACGTACGCTGGACGCCCTTCGCGGATACTGAAGAAGTATTCGGAATAGCGAGAGAGATGCTGCGCTAGCATAGACGGAGTGCCAGCCGCGGGTGATTTTCTCGGGCCGTACAAACTGCTTTCGCCCATCGGCGCCGGCGGCATGGGACAGGTGTGGCGCGCCCTGGATGACCGCCTTGGCCGCGCCGTCGCGGTGAAGATTTTGCCCGATGGTTCGGGTGGCGATCTGCGGCAGCGATTCGAGCTCGAGGCCCGCGCCGCGAGTGCATTGCAGCACCCCAACATCGTCTCGGTCTTTGACGTCGGCACCGCGGGCGATACACCGTACATCGTCTCCGAGCTTGTCGAGGGCGACACCTTGCGCGTACTGCTCCAACGCGGCCCGCTTCCGCTGCGGCGCGCGCTGGAGCTCGCTTCGCAGGTAGCAGGCGGCATGGCCGCGGCGCATCAGGCCGGAATCACTCACCGCGATCTGAAGCCCGAGAACATCATGATCGCGACCGACGGCCGCGCGAAGATCCTCGATTTCGGCCTCGCGAAGCGCGCCGCGGTTACGGCCGCCGCCAAGGTGGATAACTCCACCGATACCTACATCAGCCATCCTGGCGCGATACTCGGCACCGCCAACTACATGAGCCCGGAGCAGGCCCGCGGGCTGGCCGTCGATTGGCGCTCCGACCAATTCAGCTTCGGTATCGTCCTCTACGAAATTCTCACCGGACAGCAGCCATTCAAGCGCGACAGCGCCCCGCAAACACTCGCCGCGATCATTGCCGACGATCCGCCGTCCCTGCCGAATTCGCTGCCCGCGCCGCTTCGCTGGGTCGTCGAACGCTGCCTGGACAAAGAGCCCTCTCAACGCTACGGCTCTACGGCCGATCTCCACCGCGATCTGCGCCACATGCGGGAGCATCTGACGGATCTCTCCGCGCAGTCCACCACCGTTGCCGCTCCCCGTGCGCGCGTTCCGTGGCTTGGCGCGGGGCTGGCGGGTGTCGTGCTCGGCGCGGCCCTCTTGCTGTTGATTCGAGGCGGCGCGGACGAGGTCGATCCGGTCGACCTCATTCCCTTCGCCACGGAACCCGAGGGCGAGACGTCGCCCGCCTTTTCTCCCGATGGTCAATCCATCGCCTATTTCAAATCGCCCAATCAGATCTGGGTACGCGCGCTCAATAACCCCAACGCCATTCTTCTGGCCGACGGCGCTGTTGGCGGCCCGATCTGGTCCCGCGACGGCAACCGCGTCTGCTACAAGGGTGGCCGCGCGTTTTGGTGCGTCAGCGCGGCGGGCGGCCTGCCCCGCAAGATACTCGACGACGCCGGCTTCGGCGCGCCACAATTTACTCCGGACGGCAACAGCCTCCTGATGGTCCATCCCGTCCCCGATAAGCCGGCGGAGTTGTGGATCAGCTCTCCCGTCGGCAGCGAGCCGAAGCCCGTGCCCGGTATGAAGCTGCCGCCGCGTGTCGATACACTCGAACCGTTCTCGCCCGACGGGAAAAAGCTTGCGATCCACACATTCACGCAGGAGATCTGGATCGCCCCTTATCCCAGCGGCGCTGCGCGGCGCGTCGAAACGGCGAGAGGCGCCGCATTCAGTTGGTTTCCCGATAGCCGCCACGCCGTCATTTCCGCCGAACGCGAAGGATTCCAGGCCATTTACCTCATCGACACCGAGAGCAATGCGGAGCGGCTGCTCCTGCGCGGTTCCACGCAACTCGCCGCCGCGTCGCTCAGCCCCGACGGCGAACGCCTCGTCTATTCCACGGGTCTCGCGGACTGGGACGCCGTCGAGTATGGCATCGATGGAAAATCCATTCAGCCGCTCGTCGCCACCACCAGCCGCGAACTTTATCCCACCTGGTCACCCACTGAAGAGCGCTTCGCCTACGTCAGCTTCGCCAGCCGCAACCCGACGATCTGGACACGCGCGAACGACGGCACAGCGCCTGTTCTTCTCCGTGAAGTCGCGGGCGTGCCATTTGGCCCCTATTCGCCAACCTATTCTCCGGACGGCCGCCGTATCGCCTATTGGATTCCGCAGGAATTGCAGACTATCCCATCCTCCGGGGGGCAGCACGTGAAGGTCGCCAACGTTCGCGCGCCGGTGAATAATATCTGCTGGTCCGCTGACGGCGAAACGATCTGGTTTACACAGCCGGGCCATCTCATGAAAGTCGCGAGCCTGGGCGGAGAACCCGTCGCCGTGCGCGAAATCCGCGGCCAGCAAGTCGATTGCGCGCCGGATGGCCGCTGGATCGCCTATCCCAACGAAAAAGGCCTCCACCTGATGACACCGGAGGGGAAGGAAGATCACATCCTCATCCCTGGTCCGCTTCTCAACGGTCGCGTCCAGTTCGGCGAGGGAAGCCGCGTGCTCTATCAGCTCGAAACGGAGAAACGGGAGCTGGTTAGCTGGGACGTCGCTTCCGGCCAGAAGATTCGCAGCGTTTCCCTGCAACTCCCGCCCGGTGACATGGTGAATCGCTTCAACGTGCATCGGGACGGCAAGCGGGTTCTTTTGCAGGCTGGCCGCATCGCTTACGATCTCTGGATCGCCGAAGGCTTCGCCCAGCCAGCGCCGCTGTGGCGCCGCTGGGTGCGCCACTGGATCGTTCCGTCAAAACCGGTCCCGGCGCGCCCGGAATCGCAATAACCGTGTTATGCTGCTTCCGACATGTTTTGCCGGTCTTTGTTGTTGGCTCTGTTCTGCGGTGCAGCTTGGGCCGCGGACTGGAAGATTGAAACGATTGCGGGGAATGGCAGACCGGGCTACGCAGCCGACCAACTGAACAATCCGTACGGCCTCGCCATCGGTCCGGACGGAGCGCTCTATATCTGCGACATCGACAACCACGTCGTTCGCCGCCTCGACCTCCAGACCCGCAAACTCACCACCGTCGCCGGCAATGCGCGCATGGGTTTTTCCGGCGACGGCGGGCCCGCCACGGCGGCCAGCCTGAATCAGCCCTACGAAGTCCGTTTCGACAAAGCCGGCAACATGTATTTCGTCGAAATGAAGAACAATGTCGTCCGCCGCGTCGATGCAAAGACGAAGATTATCACTACCATCGCGGGCACGGGCAAGCCCGGTTTCTCCGGCGATGGCGGCCCGGCGGAGAAGGCGCAACTCAACCAGCCGCACAGCATCCAGTTCGATCCGGCCGGCGACCTTCTCATCTGCGACATCGCCAACCATCGCATCCGGCGTGTCGACATGAAGACCGGCATGATCGCCACTTGGGCAGGTAACGGCGAGAAGAAGGCCACGCCCGACGGCGCGCCGGTTTCGGGCACTCCCCTTTACGGCCCGCGTGCGATTGATGTCGATCCGAAGGGCAATCTCTATCTCGCCCTGCGCGAAGGCAACATGGTCTATTCCATCGATTGGAAGACGCAGACACTGCACCATATCGCGGGCACGGGCGTGAAGGGTTGGGCAGGTGATGGCGGCCCCGCGAAGCTCGCATTGCTCAATGGCCCCAAAGGCATCAGTTGGTCGAAAGACGGTGGCGTCTATCTCGCCGACACCGAGAGCCACACCATCCGCCGGATCGATTTGAAGAGCGGCACAATCACTACCGTTGCCGGCGACGGCAAGCGCGGCGACGGCCCGGAGACTTCCCCGCGCCTTTGCGAAATGTCCCGCCCGCACGGCATCTTTGTCGACAGGAAAGGCGTGGTTTACATCGGCGATAGCGAAGCGCACCGCGTCCGGCGCCTGGCTATTTCGAAATAAATCCGGCGCCCGCCAACACCAGACCCAGGTGCCGGTTATCGTTGGGCGCCTGGAACGTCCTGTCGATCGTGATCGTCAACTGTACGTGCTCGCCTTTCGCCGCGAAAGGTGGCGTTGTCAGCGTGTAGGAACCCGTTGACGGAAGCGTCTGCGTCAACACCGTCTCCCCATCCAGCGCAACAGTGACCACGCGTCCCGGCGCTTGCTCCGGCACATAGATCTTCACTTCAACCGGCATCGGCGCCGCGGGTCGTTTCAACAGCACCACACCGCGCGCGTCCATCCATCGCCATTGCTGATTCTCCAACTCATGCACGCCCGAAACTATCTGCGAACCCGCCTCTGCCGATCCCATCCGCAAATACGAAAGCTCCGGCTTTCTCGCCACGACGGACACGGTTCGCACCACGTCAATCGGCGCCGCCGTCACATCGAACGCCCGTAGTCCTGCCGCCGCCGACGAGTACGCCGATTTCGAATGCAGGCCGATCAACCGCAAAGGAATCGGTGACGAAATGACTGTCTCACTCACCGGCGCCGCCACGCCGCCTCCCGTCGTGAACCGCAAAGAGGCAAGCTCGCTCGATACGACATACTCACCCGGCTGCACCGATTGCCCGCGCAGCAACGGCAACGCTCCGCGCGATTCCAGATAGAACCGCAGCCCCCACTCCCCGTTCACCCACACGCGCTTATCCTCCGGCGCGGCCACACGGCGATATCCATCCCAGTGCTGATAGTTTACGGTCGCCAGCAACAGTCCGAGCACCAGATTGGCGCCCACCGCCCAATAGCCCGTGTGCTCCGCAACGGCGATACAAACCGGAAGCGCCAGCGGAAGCAGATATCGCGCGGAGCCGGCGAAGAACAACGCCAATGAAGCCGCGAAGAACAACAGGATCCACTGTCCCAGCCACTCCTTCTTCCTCGCTCCAGCCAGGATCAGCGCGCCCGCAAATATCGAGCCCCAGCACAACGGATTCGTATCGAACCAGGCGGCAATCGCCGCTGGAACAATCGCCCACATCCACTCGCTACGAAACAGCGGAACCGCGGCGAGCGGTGTCACAAGCCACCCCAAATGCGCCGTCAAAGCCGCGGCGTTCCGCAGTTTGTTTTCCAGCCGGTGCAATCCATACGTCGAGAAGTACCCGTTCAACACTTGTGCGGGCATAGTGCCGGACGTCGCCCGCTCCCACAGCTCATAAACCGCCAGGGTCACAGGGATCACCGCCAGCACCCAATGCAGCCGTCGCCGCCAAAAAAATAAGACCGGCACCAGCACCACGCTCTGATACCCGCACATGGCCGCGCACACCATCGCCAACGCCGCCAACACCATTCGTTCCGCCAGAAACAACGCGATAGACAGCAGCCAGAACGCCGCCAGCGGCAGGTCGCTCTCGAGCGATGTGCCATTCACTACAAACGCCGGCACTGCACAGAACAACAGCGCCGCCAGTAGCGGCTTGCCGGTAAAACGCCGCGCGATCGATAGCGCCGATAGAGCCGCGATCAACGAAAACGGAACATATGCGGCATGGAATGGCGCCTCATACACGTCTCCCATCAGCGCCAGCAACAGCCCCAGATACCAGGCGTTAAACGGTGGATGCGGATGCCCCTGCATCGAGACGACATCGCCCTGGAAGGCGTAGGCCGTGTGTTTCGGATGCAGCGGCTCGATCTGCGCGTGCTGCGCACCGAAAAGGTAGTAGATATCGTCACCCTGGATGGGCTGAGACAAAAACGGCAGGCGCAGCGCCAGCACGAATGCAATGACGATCAACGCCTGCCGTTTCCACATCGAAACCGGCTATTCGCCTAGGTAGGCCTGGTAATCGGCGGCCGACATCAACCCGTCTAGCTCCGCCGGATTCGCCAGCCTAATCTTCACCAGCCACGCCTCGCCATGCGGGTCGGCGTTCAGCTTCTCCGGCGCGCCTGTCAGGATTGTATTCGATGCAATGACCTCGCCGGTAACCGGAGAATAGATATCGGACACTGCCTTTACCGACTCCACCGAGCCCAGCGCCTTCCCCTGTTCCACCGCCGCGCCTTCCTTAGGCAAATCGACATACACAATGTCGCCCAGCTCATGCTGGGCGTGGTCCGTTATGCCAATCGTTCCCGTGTCCCCTTCAACCAGGATCCACTCGTGTTCTTTGGTGTACTTGTAGTTTTCCGGATACATTATTTCGCTCGCTTGTAGAAGGGTGTCCCGATCACTTCGGCATCCGCCGCCTGATTGCGAATCATAACTTGGATCGGCTGCCCGATGTTAGACTTCTCTACCGGCAGATAGCACATGCCGACATTCATGTTCACCGTGGGTCCCGGTCCGCCGGACGTCACCCACCCGGCCTCCGCGCCGTCCACTTGAATCGGATATCCGTCGCGGCCGATCCCCCGTCCCGTCATCTTGAATCCGCACAGCTTCCGCTTCAGGCCCGCCGCCTTGATCTCTTCCAGTTTCCGCTTGCCGAGGAAGTCGCTCTTGCCGAGCTTCACAATCCAGCTCAAGCCCGCTTCCAGGGGATTCAGCTCATCGGTAATCTCATGTCCGTAAAGCGCCATTGCCGCTTCCAGCCGCAGTGTGTTTCGCGCGCCCAAGCCTGCGGGTTTAATGCCGAACTCTTCTCCAGCCGACAATAGTTCGCCCCAAAGCCGCGGCGCTTCGCTGTTGGCGATGTAGATCTCGAAGCCGTCCTCGCCCGTATATCCCGTCCGCGCGATCGTCGCCGGCGCGCCGGCGACTTCGCCAGTGGCGAACCAGTAATACTTGATCGGCGCCAATTCCGTCTTCGTTAACTTCTGCAGTGTCTCCACAGCCCGGGGGCCCTGCACGGCGATCTGCGACAGCGTTGGGCCGATATTCTCAACGCGGGCATCGAACTTCTTCAACGTGTTCTGCTCTTGAATGTGAGCGAAGTCTTTGTCCTGGTTCGATGCATTGACGCACAGGAAGTAGTGATCGCCGGCGAACTTGTGGACCAGAATGTCATCCACGAATCCGCCGCCTTCCAGAATCAGCCCGCTATAGTGCGCCTGTCCCACTTGCAGTTTGCCGGCATCGTTGCACGACACCCAGTTCACCAGCTCCAGCGCCTGCGGACCCGTCACCTGGATTTCGCCCATGTGCGATACATCGAACAGCCCCACGCGAGTGCGCACCGTCGCGTGCTCGTCCAGAATCCCGCTGTACTGCACCGGCATGTCCCACCCGCCGAAATCCACCATCTTTGCGCCCGACGCGCGATGTACCGCGTTTAGCGGCGTTTTCAGAAGGACTCCGGAGGCGCTTTCCATGAAACCTCAAGGATAGCGGCCCCGGTCGCAGTCGCGCAAATTCGGACAGCGTGCTAGCGTCGAAAGATGAAATCGATTGACTGGTCCTATCACCGTCAAGGTTGAACCACCTGCGGACGCACGCAGGAGTTTCTTGCGAAGAATAAGGTGAACGTCGTCACTCGCGTTGATGCCAGGAAGCGCGCCATCGGCCGTGAGGAGGCTATCCGGATCGCTCGCGGCGCTCGTGAAATCGTCTCCGCCAAAGGCAAGTTGGTGAAACGCCTGCTCACGAAGGATGCGGACGACGATGCCATCGCCGCCCTGATCATCGGCCCCAGCGGCAACCTCCGCGCGCCCGCGTTTCTCACCGGCAAACGGCTCGTTGTCGGCTTTGAAGAGGGCGCGTACCGCGAGCTGCTCACTTAGGCGGCGGAACCGTCTCTCCCTTGCGCCGCAGCGTTGGAGCCTTCCGTTTGCCCTGCTCCTCGGCCTCTTTCTTTTCGCTGACTTTCTTCTCCGCCTGCTCCTTTGTCGAGAGCAACGCATCGCGCTCTTTCTTCTCTCTCGCGTCGCGGTCGATCACACCCTGCCCGCGCGCCGCCAAGTCTTCCTGCGCCAGATCCACCGAGTCCTTCGTGGCCTCTATCGCCGTCTCCAGCGCCAGTTCGTACCGCGCCATGTCCTTCGGCTGAGCCTCGCGCACCTTTTGCAGCCGCGCCAGCAAGCCCTTCTCCGTCTCGGCCACCGCCTTTACGCCCGCCAGCACGTCCACCTTCCGTTTCAGCGCGTCGTCCGTCACAGTATCGGCGGCCTCAACGATCTTCGTGTACTGCTCCAGCAGATCGTGGATCAGTATGCTGCGGCCTGCCTTCTCCCGTTTCAATAAGCTTTCCACCTGGTCCACGCGCTGCTTGGCGAAATGCATGTAGAGCTGCAGCCGTTCATTCCGCTCTTGCACCAGCCGCACCTGGTCCACTTCATCGGCGGTCAGGAAGTCGCGGTCCTGCGCCGCCGCCGTCATCGCTATTACAAACAGTAGAACCCTCATCACGACCCCCGCAGCGTGGCTTCCACCAGCTCGTCAATCCTCTTGCCCACATGCTCCGTCACCCCATCCAGCACCGGCCTGTCGTCGAGACTCAAATCCCGCCGGAACGTCTCCAGCCTCCGATTCAACTCCCGCAGCCGGAGCTCCGCGCGCTTGAAGTATTTCGGGCTCTTGCGGGCATTCTTGCCTGTTGCCTTCAGCGAATCGACCGACAGGTCCACCGCGGCCTGGAACTCGGTGAGCTGTTCCTTGATCTTCTCCAGGCCGTTCCGGTCCAGTTCCGTGCGCATCGCGGTGACGATCTCGCCCGCCGCGATGAGCGCCTTCTCCGAGCGCCGCTCCAGGTTCGGCTCCGCCTTCGCGGCAGCCAGGTCGGAGCCGTGCGCCATCATCGAAAACAACACCACTGCAATCAGTCGCGTCATTTCTTTTCCAACACTTTCTTCACCACTCGGATTCGCTGCCGGGCCTTGAACTCTTCCTCCGGGCTCTTACCATCGCTCACCGCCAGGAATTTTTCATACGCCGGCAGCGCTTCCTTGTAGAGCTGCATCCGGTCGTAGCATAGCGCTCGGAGATACCATTGTGCCGGTGTCTCCTCACCCAGCGCGCGCAGCTTGTCGAACGCTCCCAGTGTGCCCTGGTAGTTGCCGAGCAGAAACAGCGTCGACGCCAGCTCGCGCCATGCGGCCGTTGCCTTCGCGTCTGCCTGGGCCGCATTGTAGAACTCCTGCGCCGCCGCCGGCAGGTTTTTTGCCTCGCGCAGCAAACGCCCCAGGGTTAGCCGCAGTTCAACGTTTCGCGGCTCCTGCTGCACCGCCGCGGCGATCAGTGGAAGGGCCTTGTCGTTCTGCTTCGCCTTCAGGTACGCCGTCGCCAATGCGAAACGGTTCGCCGCCGTCGGCGACGTCTTCACCGCGCCCTCCAACTCCGCCACCGCGTCCGCCGCCTGTCCGCTCTCCAGCAGCAGCACGCCCATCCGCTCTCGTGCGCCGGCATTGTCTGGAAATTGCTTATAGATCGCGATCGCTCCTTCACGGTTCTTGGACTGCTCATAGTGCGAAGCCAGTTCCAGCAGCGCATCCCGATAGGAGGCCTCCGTCTGCGCCGCGCCCTCAAACCATGTCGCGCTCTCCTTCACGCGGCCTTGCCGCGCCAGCGCGCGGCCCATCGCAACCATCGCTTCCGGGCGTTTCGCATCGGCCTGCAAAGCCGCGCGCAGCGGAGCTTCTGCCTCCTCCGGCTTGCTCAATCCAAGCAGCGCCTCGCCCATGTAATAGTTTGGACGATACTCCGCCGGCTTCTGTTTCCGCGCCTCATCGAGAAGCGCAGCCGCTTCGGCAAACTGTTTCTGCCGCAGGTGTAGAACGCCGAGATTCAACTGTGCTTCATAGAGCCCCGGTTTCGCCGCCAGGACTTTTTTATAAGCAGCAATCGCCTCCCCATCGCGGTTCAACAGACTCAGCGACAGCCCCAAATGAAACTGCGCCGAGAGGTCGTCTTTGTCTTTCTCGACAGCCTGCGCAAACAGCTTCGCCGCCTCGTCGTACCTCTGCCCTTCCAATGCCTTCATCCCCTCGGCCGCGGGGTCGGCCGCCTGGAGCCAAAACGCCAGTAACAATAGGGGGAGCATACGCCTTTAGTCTAAGCCCCCAAAACTTCCCGCAAAAACCTCCCGGTATACGACCCGTCCAGGGCCGCGATCTCCTCTGGCGTTCCCGCTCCCACAATGCTTCCTCCGGCCGCTCCCCCCTCCGGGCCCAGATCGATCACCCAATCCGCCGCGCGAATCACTTCCAAATTATGCTCGATCAGCAATATCGACCCGCCATTATGGATCAGCCGCTGAAATGCATCCAGTAACTTTCGGATATCGTCAAAGTGCAGCCCCGTCGTCGGCTCATCAAACAGAAACAACGTCCCCTCACTCGACGATTGCGCCAGATGAGCCGCCAGCTTCACACGCTGCGCCTCGCCGCCCGATAATGTCGTTGCGCTCTGCCCAAGGCGCAGATACCCCAACCCCACGTCCTGCAGGACTTTCAGCTTATTCACCAGCTTCGGCGTCTCGTGGAAGAATCGCAGCGCCTCCGCCACCGTCATGTGCAGGACCTGGTTCACATTCATGCCCTTATACTTCACGTCCAGAATCGACTGCTTGTACCGTGTACCTTTGCAGTCTTCGCAGATCAACTCCACGTCCGCCAGAAACTGCATCTCCACCGTCACCGTTCCGTCGCCCTGGCACGTCTCACATCGTCCGCCCGGAATATTGAACGAGAAATGCCCCGCCGTGTACCCCCGCCGGTCTGACTCCACTGTCGACGCGAACAAGTCGCGAATGATGTCGAACGCCTTCACATACGTCACCGGGTTCGAGCGCGGCGTCCGCCCAATCGGGCTCTGGTCCACCAGCACCACCTGGTTCAACAGGTGCGCCCGCTCCAGCGTCTTCCAGGTCTGTTTCTCCGCCGCCCCCGGCGCTTCGCTCTCGTCCTCCATCGGGCGGCCCTCTTGCGACAACTCCCGGTCCAGGGCCCGATAGATCACCTCGTGCACCAGGCTCGACTTCCCCGAGCCCGACACGCCGGTCACGCCTACCAGCATATGCAGCGGAATCGTCACATCTACGTGCTTCAGGTTGTTCGCCCGCGCGCCAACAATCCGTACCGTCTTCTTCGCCACTACCGGCCGCCTGGCCATCTTCGGCGAAGTCTCCATCTCGTTCCGCAGGTATCGACCGGTCAGTGAGCCGTTTGCCAGCAGTTGCTTGTACGACCCCTCGAACACTACTTTCCCGCCGTTCTCGCCGGCGCCCGGTCCGAGGTCGACAATGTGATCCGCCGCCCGCATCACATCCGGATCATGCTCTACCGTCAGGATCGTATTCCCCAGGTCGCGCAGCTCGTGCAGGATTTTGATCAGCCGTTCGGTGTCCCGGCTGTGCAGCCCGATCGACGGCTCATCCAATACGTAGCAGGCCCCCACCAGCCGCGACCCCAAACATGTCGCCAACTGAATCCGCTGCGCCTCGCCGCCGGACAGCGTTGCCGACAAGCGGTCGAGCGTCAGATACTCCAACCCCACATCGTTCAGGAACTGCAGCCGCTGACGGATCTCCACCAGTACCTTGCCAGCAATCGCCTGTTGCTCCGCGCCCAGGTTCAACGATTGGAAAAACGCGAACGATTCGGCGATATTCAGCCGAACGAGATCTGCCATCGTGAACCCGCCCACGCGCACATTCAGTGCTTCTTTCCGCAGCCGCGATCCCTGGCATTCGGTGCATTCCGCATACCCGCGATACCGGCTCAAAAACACCCGCACCTGAACTTTGTACTTCTTCTCCTCCACCGCTGGAAAGAACACGTTGCGGATGTAGTTCAGCAGCAGTTCCCGCTCGGCCTTCTTTAATTCCGAGACTGGCGCCTCGCAGCGCACGCTCTTCGCGTAGAGCTTGATGAACTTCCCCTGCCATGCGTGATAGGCGGGCTTCGTCCATGGCTGCACGGCGCCGGTCGCAATCGATAGCGACGCGTCCGGAATCACCAGGTCCATGTCGTAATCGATCACGTTTCCAAATCCCTGGCAGCGCGGGCACGCCCCCACCGGATTGTTGAAGCTGAACAACTGCGGCTCCGGCGTTTGGTATTCGATATTGCACTTCTTGCACGCGAACTTTTCGTTGAACTTTCGCGCCGGCGGATCCGGAACGCCCGCCTGCTCGAACAGCACTTCTCCCGCTTCCCGGTAACACGTCTCCACCGTGTCGGCCAGCCGCGACCGCAGTTCCGCCGATCCCGATATCGCCACGCGATCCGCCATCACAAACACGGGCTTTGCAAAGTCGATATCCAGCAGCGATTCGGGCGTGGAGAACTCGAACACGTTGCCGCCCTGATAGAGCCGGTTGAATCCCTTCCGCCGCAGCTCGAACAAGTGATCCCGCAACTGCCCCGCGTCCTTCCCCGCTGCATGGACCGGGAACAACGCATACCATCGGGAACCGTCCGCTTCCGCCGTCATAGTCTCCGCGACGACATCCACCGTGTCCTTCCGCACTGGCTCGCCGCAATTCGAACAGTAGGTGGTTCCGGCGCGGGCATAGAGCAGGCGAAGGAAATCGTAGACTTCCGTGGATGTCGCCACCGTCGATCGCGGATTCCGCGTCGTATTCTTCTGCCGGATGGCGATCGGCGGTGCCAAGCCCAGAATCTCCTCGACCTCCGGCTTTTCCATCCGGTCCAGAAACTGCCGCGCATAAGCCGACAACGACTCGACATATCGCCGCTGCCCCTCCGCGTAGATGGTGTCGAAGACCAGCGACGACTTACCGGAGCCCGATACCCCGGTAACGACGGTTAATTGGTTGTGCGGCAGCGCCAACGTAACATTCTTCAGGTTGTGCATTCGCGCGCCGCGAATGAAAATGGAATCTTCCAATGTGCAGGTCCTTCCCAATTATATGAAGGTGTTCACCCCGGCCCGAGTACGGGCCATTCGGCGTACGCTCGGTACGTGGTACCGGCTGAACAAGCGCGATCTCCCATGGCGCCAGACGCGCGACCCATACCGGATTTGGATCTCCGAGATCATGCTGCAGCAGACTCGCGTCGCCGCCGTCATTCCTTACTACCAACGCTTCTTTCAGCAGTTTCCCTCCATCGCGGCGCTTGCGGAAGCGTCCGACGACGCGCTTCTCTCCGCCTGGGCCGGTCTCGGTTACTACAGCCGCGCGCGCAACCTGCGTGCCGCCGCACGAAAGATTGTCGAGGCCGGCGCGTTTCCAGCCACCTTTGACGATATCCTCGCGCTCCCGGGCGTTGGACCGTATACCGCCGCTGCGATAGCCAGCATATGTTTTGATGCGCCTCATGCCGTTCTCGATGGCAATGTGATGCGGGTGCTCGCGCGTTTGACCCGTAATAAGGGCGACATTCTTTCGTCCCGTACACGTGCCGCGCTGCAGGAGTCGGCCCAGACGCTTCTGGACGCCGGAAGTCCCGCCGAGCACAATCAGGCCATGATGGAGCTGGGGGCTGTCATCTGCACCCCCCGCGACCCTGCCTGTGAAGAATGTCCGCTTCTTAAGTACTGCCTCGCTCGCGTTGCCGGTTTGGAGAGCGAATTGCCTATAAAAGGACGAAGGGCCGAAATCCGCCGGGTTCGGCGGTCGCTTCTGGTCGCCATACGAAACGGGAATATTCTCCTCTGGCAACGCGCGCAGGACGCCGCAATGCTGGGTGGATTCTGGGAACTTCCCGAACCGCATCAGCTCCCAGAAGCGAAGACTGCAAAACTTCTACACAAGTTCTCACACGCTATCACCAATCACGTCTATGACTTCCATGTGATGGCGGTGCGTGTGAGTCAGGAGCCTTCCACTCTCCAATGGACGCCCCTGAATCAGCTCTCGGCCCTTCCTTTGAGCACGGTAACCCGAAAGGCATTGCTCGCACTCCGCGTGCTTCCATATGACACTACATGACAGTTGTGTCATTGTTTGGGCTAGGAGTTGTGAACTTTTGATCTGGAAATAATTACATCCACGGGATATCGAGTATGCTAAATCCAATTCGTGTTTGCTCTCGCATGAGAATGCACTCATCTTTTAAAGGTAGGGGACGGTTAATAACCATCTTGGTCGCAGGTTCGATGCTCGCTTGGGCGAATGTCAGCGGCCCGGTCCCCTTTTCGGAAGGTGGTCCCGGTGGACCGTCCCAATCTTGCGCCCAATCGTCCTGCCACACCGGGACCAACGTGAACGCCGGTGGCGGCAAAGTGGAACTTCAGTTTCCCGATGGCCTCACCTACACGCCGGGGCAAAAACAACGAATTAAGATCGTCATCACCGACAGCACGGCGCGCGGCTATGGCTACCAGGTCTCCGCACGTCTGGCAAGTAACGAGACGCGTGGCCAGGGAGGAACTTTCTCTACTGTCGGCACCGGGCAGTTGATCATTTGTCAAAACGATAGCCAGCGCAGCGCCACGGGGAGTTGTCCCGCGGCAAGTCCGCTCGAATTTATTGAGCACTCCACCCCGAGTTCTGCGAATACGATCGAAATCGATTGGACCCCGCCTGCCGCCGCCACCGCTGGCAATGTTCGTTTTTATGTGGCGGGTAACGCCGCTAACTTGAATGGCCAAAACACCGGCGACAAGATATACACAGCCAACTACACTCTCACTCCCAAAGCCGCCGGTAACGGACCCGCCATTACCCCAGCCAATGGCGTGACGAACGGCGCTTCTTTTAGCCCGGGCTTGGTCAGCGGTTCCTGGACTACTATCTTCGGAACGAATCTCTCGACAACGACTCGGGACTGGACCGGCGCCATTGACGCCCAGGGCAACTTCCCCACCAGCCTCGATGGCGTAAGCGCCACTATCGACGGCAAGCCCGCATTTGTCTATTTCATCTCACCCACGCAGATCAATGTGCAGGCCCCCGACCTGGCTGGGAAGACCGGGCCCATTCAAGTCATCGTCAAAAATTCGGCGGGTGAATCCGCCGCCGTCAGTGCGAATGCGGCCAAGGAACTCCCGGGCCTCTTCCTCTTCACCCAGGCGCCCAAAAAATACCCTGCCGCCGTTCGTTCCGACGGCGTCTTTATCGGTCCCGCCGCGCTCTTCCAGGGCGTCACCACCGCCCCCGCTAAGCCCGGCGACGTGGTCCTCTTCTTCGGCACTGGCTTCGGTCCAACCAATCCAACCGTCGCGCCAGGCAAGGTCTTCAGCGGCGCCGCCCCGCTTGTTGACGGAGTGGTTATGAGAATCGGCGGCACCGCAGTTACACCCTCCTTCGCCGGGCTTTCCAGCTCCGGACTTTACCAGTTCAATGTCACCATTCCCGATCTTCCGAACGGGGAGCATGCCATTGAAATGGTAATCAACAGTGTGTCAATCCAATCGGACGTCGTTCTCGCCGTCCAACGATGAGGAATCAGGAATCATGAACCGGCTCAATAAACTCTTTCAGATTTTTTTCACGGGCGCCATTCTAGCGTCGCCCGCCCTATTTGCATTCTCCACAGGTCCGCGCGTACCCGCTGCCGGCGTACCCACGGACTTCAATGGGCAGACCTGCACCATCTGCCACCAGACATTCGCCCCGGTCAACTCCGACCCGCGCGGCAAGGTGGAGATCCTGCTCGACAAGCTGACTTACACCCCCGGGGTAACGAAGAAAATCCGCATTCACATCGAGCATCCGGAGGCCAGCCGCTGGGGCTTCCAATTCACCTCTCGCGTATCCTCAGATACCAGGATCGGCGCAGGCACGATGGTCGGCAACGAAACTGTCCTCGTTCGCTGCGGCCTTGGCATCGCCGTTCCCCCCTGCGCCGGCGAACCGGAACCGCAATTCGTCGAGCACAATCAACCCTCCACGCGTGCCGGTACCACAGGCGGCGTCGATTGGGAATTTGAGTGGAATCCTCCCGCGAATGAAGTCGGCGACATCACCTTCTACGTCTCCGGCAACGCCGCCAACAACAGCGGTACCAATGCCGGCGACCGTATCTACAACACCAGTATTACGCTCAAGGCGGAAGGCGCGTGCAATCTCACCAAGAAGCCGACCGTGCGCACCATCGGCAACGCCGCTTCGTTCTCTCGCGAGGTCTCCCCGAACGTCATGGCCAGCGTCTTCGGTCTCGACTTTGAAGTCGCCGGCCGTTCCCGCGCAGCCACAAGCGGCGACTTTGTCAACGGGGCCTTCCCGCAACAGCTCGCCTGTGTAGCCGTCGAGATTGGAGGACTCCGCGCACCAATTACGTATGTCCAAACCGACCAGGTCAATTTCCAGGTGCCCGCCGGCACCGGAACGGGCGCAATTCCGCTAACCGTCATTCTCAATCCAGGACGGCCCAACGAACTCCGGTCCGACCAGGCAACCGTAACGGTGAACAGTTATGCGCCCGCGTTCTTCACCTTCAACGGCAAGTCGATCGCGGCGCTCTCCAGTGACTTCAAGATCATTGCCGACCCAACCGTGGTCCCGAACGGAGTGTCGGCGCGGCGCGGCGATGTTGTCCTACTCTACGGCACTGGTTTCGGTTTCGGCGATCCTGTCTACCAGGCGGGCGAAATTCCCTCCGGCCAGGCGCGTCTCCGCGATAGCGTCACGATCACCGTAGGCGGCACCGCGTTGGCTGCATCGGATATTCTCTACGCAGGTCTCGCTCCCGGAAATATCTCCGGCCTGCAGCAGTTCAATATTCGCATCCCGCAATCCGCCGCAACCGGAAACCTGGCTATCTCAATCACGATCGGTGGCGTTTCGACTCCGGCCACCGGCGCTGTTATCCCGGTTCAGTAAAACACCTGTTTGCTCGGGATTTTCTGGTCTATCTCCTAGTCTCATTGAGGCGTAGCATTTAATGAGACTAGGAGTAGAATCATGCCCGCAGTGGCTTGGCTGGCGGCCGCGTTGTTTCTTTGCCTTTCCATGGAGGCGGCCGAACCGGAAAGGCAGACGCCGGCCTACACCGCATCCAGCATCGTCAACGCCGCCACCAATGAGCCCGGCCCCCTCGCGCCGCTGTCGCTTGTGTCTCTCTACGGCAAAGATCTCTCCAACGTCACCCGTGCGATCTCCGAAGACGACATTCGCAGCGGCCTTCTCCCTACTACTCTCATTGGCACGGGTGTCACGATCGCGATCGATAATATCGTCGTGCCGATTCTCTTCGTCTCTCCCAACCAGATCAACTTCCTGATTCCCGGCAACATTCGGACTGGCCGCCGCATGCTTCGTCTTCTCTCCAACGGGAAGGCAGGCCCCGAGGTAGAGATCCAACTTGTCGAATCCTCGCCTGGCCTGTTTCAAATGGATACGGCCGCCGTTATCGCCACGCATACCAATGGTAGTCTCGTGACGCCGCAGTCGCCCGCTTCGCCGGGCGATGTATTGGTTGTCTATGCGGCCGGTCTCGGCGCTACGACTCCCGCGGTAACAGGTCTGGCCATTCCTCGCGCGGCGGCATCGATTACCGCGCGTGCCCAACTGGCTCTTCTGCTCAACGGCCAGCCCGTGCCTGATGAGAACATTCTCTATGCCGGCGTGACACCGGGCTTTGCGGGACTCTACCAGATCAATTGCCGCCTGCCGGCCGGCACGCCTTCCGATCCCGAGATCCGCGTCCGTATGCCCGCGCAGACCAGCCCTCCACGCTTATATTTGCCTGTTCGCGCCGTCCCGGCATCGGTACAATAGACGATTGCCATGACCCCGCGTCTTTTGGGTGCCGTATTGTTTGTTTCGGCCGTTTCGCTACTGTCCGTCGGACGGTTTTTCTTCCAGATCGCGGACTTCTATCCCAAGGCGCCTTCGCCGGATGGCGTGACGGACTTTGACAGGCGGTTCCAGGCTCTCCGCTCGATGCTCCCGCCGAAAGGCATCATCGGGTACATGACCGATCCGGACACGCCGGCCAACGACACCAATGCACAAGCCGAGTATTACCTCACACAGTACGCCCTCGCGCCGATCGTCGTGGTGAACTCCCCGGACCAGCGGTTTGTGGTCGGCAACTTTCACAATGCGGTGACAACCGGCAGCCTTCGCGACCGCGGGTTCAAGCTGGTCCGTGAATTCGGCAACGGTATCGCGCTGCTAGAGAATGAGAAGGCGCACTAATGGGCGGATGGCTTCTGCTGTTCCTCCTGCCGGTGCTGGGCTTCGCATTTGCGCGCGCCGTCTGGCCCGCTCCCCGGCGCTGGTCCTCCGCGGATCCGATCCGAATCGCCGTCGCACCGCCGATCGGCTTCGGCATCGCCAGCGGATTACACTTCGCGCTCCGCACGGTTCTCCACCTCGACGCAGTTTTCGTCATCGGAGCCGTTGTGCTCGTCACGGCCTGTTTCGCCGCTCTCGCCAGATGGCGCACGCAATTCGCCGAGCCCGATGCTCCTGCCTCCAATGCCAACTCGGCTCCCGTCTGGTTACTGCTCTTGTGCGGCGCGGGAGTTGCGATGGCATTCCTGACATTCCTAATGCTCAGCGCCGCCGCGCCGCACGGCGAATGGGACGCGTGGTCGATATGGAACCTGCGAGCCCGATTCCTCTTCCGCGCCGAAGAGTTCGTCAGTCCGTTTTCCTCCGCAATGGATTGGGCCCACCCCGACTACCCGCTCCTCATGCCTGGCCTCATCGCTCTCCTCTGGCACGCCGCCGGAGCGGAACTTACCGCTCTCGCGGCTTCCGCGAATCTGCTCTTTCTCGCCTCGGCGGTCGCCGTGCCTTATTTCACGCTTCGTTTGCTGCGCGGTTCCGCTTTCGCCGCTCTCACGGCTTTGGCCATTCTGGGCGCTACTACTTTAGTTCGCAACAGTGCTTCACAATACGCTGACGTGCCATTGGCGGCATATATCTGTATCGCCGGCATACTCCTCGTTTATCGGCTGGAAGTCGCGTCGGCCGGGTTCGGCCCGGTATTCCTCGCCGGACTTTCCGCCGGATTTGCCGCATGGACAAAAAACGAGGGCCTGCTCTTCTGCGCGAGCTTGATTATCGCCTTCCTCGTCTACCTGACTATAGGAAGAGATTTCGAACGCCGTGTCCTGTTACTGCTTCCGCTCGCCGCCGGGGCGCTGGCTGTGCTCGCTCTCGTTGGGCACTTTAAATTCCGTATCGCACCGCCCAACGACCTCGTGAATGTATCAAATAGCGCACTTTTTGGCGCTAGAATGCACGATTTTAACCGCTATTGGGTCATATTTTGGGCCTTTGCGGGCGAGTTTTTGACGTTTGGACACATCCTTCTGCCGCCCGTGATCGTCTTCGGCGTCTGGTTCGCGATCGTTCGCCTCCGCCCTAACTTGACCGGCGCCGCCCTGCTTCCGCTCGCGATTGCGACTCTACAATTGGGTGGCTATTTCGCTATCTATCTGCTCACATCAAAGGACTTAGACTGGCATCTCAACACCGCGCTGCCCCGTCTGCTTCTGCACGTCTGGCCGCTCGCCGTCACCGGAGTCTTCCTTATCTCCGGCGATATTTTCGCTCAAACCCCGCAACCCGCCGCCACAAACTCGCGTTCAAAATAGGGTATGGCGTTTTGTGCGGGCCGCCGTACAATGAATGAGGAGCCCTGGATGTCGCTATCTACATTTGGATTGTTGGGGTTATGCTGCGTGGCGGCCGCCGCGGACGAGCCGAAGCCGGTTCCGTTCAATGTGCCCGCCGGTACTCGCGTGCCGCTCGTGATGATTAACAGCGTCTCGACAAAACACGCCGCCGAGGGGGATCGCATCTATCTCGAAACCTCCTATCCCATCCTTGCCGACGGGCGCGTTGTTATCCCGCCTGGTTCCTATGTTGCTGGAACCATTACCGCTTCCAAGCGCGCCGGGCGAGTGAAGGGGCGCTCCGAACTCTACCTGCGCTTCGATTCCCTCACGCTTCCAAACGGTGTCACGCGAGATTTCCGCGCGCGCATGGGAGGGCTTGACGGACGTGCGTCGGAGGACTTCGACCGGGCTGAAGGGAAGATCAAGGGCGAAGGCACCAAGGGACAGGACGCGGTAAAAGTAGCAACCGCGGCTGGCGCGGGTACTTCGGTTGGCGTAATCGCTGGCAGCGCGGCGGGGCGGCCAATCATGGGAACAGCCATAGGCGCGGCCGCCGGCGCGGCGGCTGGAATGGCCGGTGTTCTGCTCTCGCGGGGACAGGACGTCGTGCTTGGGCGCGGTACCGTTGTTGAAATGGTTCTCGACCGCTCGCTCGAATTCTCCGAGTCCGATATCGATTTCAGCAGCGCACCGGGCGGGCGCCGGATGACAATCACCGAAGAAGGCCCGTCCCGGAGACGTTCGAACGGGTCCACGCTGCCTGGAAATCGCCCGGTCCTGGGTGTTCCCTAAGAACTATTCCTCAGTGGTACTCTAGGCCCTGCTCTTTACTTAGCCCAAAGTACCTAATGTTTTTGGGAACGAAGACCTATTCTCCAGCAGAAGATCGGCCGATAGACTTCTTGTGGAGCTATGGACTTAGGATCTCTGGAACTCCAAATATTCGTTAGCCTTACCGTTGTCCTCGGCGGAGCGTTCGTTGCCTTAGTATGTGACTACTTAAAAGGTAACAACGAACAGTTGCGGGAACACAACATCGAGCTCCGCGTCCGCAAGGAAGAGCAGGAGCGGCGGATGATTCTCGATCCCGCGGGATTTGCCAGCCAGTTCGCCCCTCAACAAGCGGCCATACCCGACAGTGCCGTGACTGCGGCGCGCACGATTGCCGTGCACGAAGTCATGCAGTCGTTCGCGACCGACGAGGCACTCGCCGATGCCAAGGAACGCGCGGCGGCGTTGCACGCGCGAGTTGACGACGAGGCCTACAATGCAGCGGAGATTCCACCGGTAACGCAGCGCCGACGAGGGTGGAAGAGTACCCGGCGCAGGGCGGCTCGGAGCAGGAATGCCCGCCGGTCTGCGAATCCGTATCCGGATTGGGTGCGTCCTGAAACTATTGAACGTGTAGCACGCGATGCGGAGGCCGCCGCCGCTCCGGGCGGACTTCCCGTCCAGGATGAGCCCGCGTCTTTGAATGCGGAGGCTGAGCCGGCCGACGCGCCTGAGTTACATAAGGAGATTGAACGGGTCGCTCAGTTGCAGCAGTTACCCGTTGCGCCGGCGCCGCGAACGATTCTGCGGCCACTTACCGTTCCGGCGCTGAAGCTGGAAGAAGAGATACAGCGCATTGCCATCGCCACACCTGTTCCGGCACCCCCGCTTTCCGCGCCGTGGCACAGCCCGCTATTGGAGGAAGTGATCGCCGCGAGCGCTACGCGGCCTTTGCTGGTAAACGCCGAACAAGTGCCCGAGTTCGAGATTGTCTCGGAAGTGGTGGAAGAAACCGCTGCCTGGGAAGCGCGCGAAACCGTAGCCGCAGAAGAAGCCGCGCCCGCGGTTGCGGTTGTGGCGCTTGCGGCTGAGGTTGATGAGCCTACCGCCGCGCCAGTCGAAACGGAACCGCGGCTGTTTGAGTTTGCTGAACTCGCCGTACCTGCTGACGCGGCGGAAGTCGAACCGCCGCCCTTTGTTGCGATGCCTGTTGAGTTGGCCGCCGTTCATGAAACTGCCGCCGAGGAGATTGCGCTCGCTATGGAGCCGCCTCCTTTTGGCTTTGAACCGCAGCCGGACGTTGACCTTGACCTGGAACTCACGACCGCTTCGGAGATCATCTCGTACTACGATTTCCAGCCTCGGAGTTCTCCCCTCGCGGGCCTGGGCGGCGCTGCTCAGACGGACTATTTGGCGTGCGAGCCTTCGCTCAAGACTCCCGTTGCCCGAATTCCGCTATCGGAGGAGCCGGCTCTGGCCCGCGCCGCCGAACCCGCATTCGAGCCGCTGCCGGAGCTCGCTCCCGTCGACCTCGAACCGCCGCCGTTCTGGGCCGAATCGGCCGCGATCGCGATTGTTCCCGAACCGATCGACATCTCCGAGGCCCGGCACGCCGAACCGGAGCCCGACGACCTGCCCCTGCCGCCCGGTATGCATGACCTGCCCACCTGGACTTGCCTGGTGACACACTCGCATCTGTTGGACGGGATCGTGATTGTCATCGCGCTGCAGTCAAATACAGAAGCAGCCGTCGAAGAAGAGAATATACCGGGCATCGACAGACTCATGACCAGCTTCCTCCGCGAAGGCGAGTTCGGCTCCCGCATCTCCGCGACCGAATGGATCTTCGTCTACAGCCACGACGCGGCCGGCTTCAATCAGCGTCGCGTCGGAATGATCTCGGAAAAACTCTGGGACTTCCAGCTTCGCCACCTGGGCATGGCCAACGTCACTTTCAAGTGGGGCGCGGTCGACGTTAAAGGAGAACCGCTCACCGCCGCGCTCAATGCCGCTCGCGACCGCATGAATCAGGGCCGGAAAGCCAGCAGACTCCATGGCGCCGATACCCGCCGCGCCGTGAACGCTTAAGGCTTCTTTTTCAGCTCGGCTTCAAGTCCCTCGAGTGCCTTGCCGGCTTCGATCCACTGTCCTTGCTGTGCCGCTTTCCGGTACTTGTCCATCCAGGAGCGCAGGGCGTCGATGCGCTTACCGGAATCCGGAGCCGTTTCGATAACCGGAGCGGATGGCGCGGCCGCGGTTTTCTGTCCCCCGGCAAGCTGGCGGAGCGCCTGTTCGTACGTGTCGGTGTAGATCAGCTCATTGCCGTAGGCCAGCACCACTTTCTTCAACTGCGGCATCCGCGCCTGCGAGGCCTGGAGATAGATCGGCTCCACGTATAAAAATGTATCTCCGATCGGGAGCACGACCATCTGTCCATGCAACACTTGGGAGCCCTGCTGGTTCCACAGCGTCAGGTCCTTTGAGATGTTCTGATCCTGATTGATGCGGCTCTCGATCTGCAGCGGCCCGAAGAACAACTCCTCTTTGGGAAGCTCCATGAGCGTCATCTGGCCGAGGTTTTGCCCGTCGCACCGCGCGATCAGAAGGCCGATCAGGTTGTCCTTCCCTCGCGGTGTGAAGGGCAACATCAGGAGGAACTCCGGCTCTCCGTTTCCTCCCGCCTCTTTCGGCAGCACAGCGACGATATAGTTCGCATCGAGCGGCGTCTTTCCGCGTGTGTCGCCGCCGGTGGAGCGGCGGGCAACGTCCCATACGTCCACCTTGTTGTAGAAGGCGTCGGCGTCGCTCATGTGGTAGGTCAGTAGCACTTCGGCCTGAATGTGGAAAAGCCATTCCGGGTAGCGGACGTGCTCCCGAAGATCGGCCGGCATGGCGGTCTGTTCAGCGAACAGCGCGGGGAAGAGGTTCTGGTAGGCACGGATCAGTGGATCCGCCGATTCGAAGATGTAGAGTTTTGTCTCGCCGGTATAAGCGTCGACGGTGGCCTTCACCGAGTTGCGAGCGTAGTTGATGGAACCTGCCTCCTTGGTGCTGACCGACTCAGCGTACGGATGGCGGTTGGAGGTGGTAAAGCCATCGATAATCCACGTGAGTTTGCCATCCGCGCGAACCACAAGATAAGGGTCCGAATCCCAGAGCAGAAAAGGCGCAAGTTCTTCGACGCGATCGCGCACGCGCCGGCGGATCATCATGCGGCTGTCGTCCTGCAAGTACGAAGTCAGAATGATGTTCCAGTCCCCATAGGTCGCGGCGGCGACAGCGCGCATCGCCATAGAGCCAATCGGAATGCCGCCGGGGCCGTCGTAGTGGTTGTGCACGTTCGCGGTGCCGGAGGGGTAGTTAAATTCGGGTTGCGAAGTGCGAACGAAGACGGGCTCATGCTCCACTTCTCCGAAGTAGATTTCAGGCCGTGTGAGCTTGAGTTCCTGGGCGGTCACCTTCGGCGGCGCATCGTGGATGAACAGGCTCGGCAGGCCATCCGGCGTGATACGGTTGGCGTCGGCGGCGACGATGCCGTAGCCATGCGTGTAAATGACATGCCGGTTTGGCCAGCGATTGCGCGCCTCGCCGAGTTGCTGGATTTCCAGCTCGCGCGGCGCGAGCAGCACCTGGCGGAGCTTTCCGCCGATCCGGTAGCGGTCGATATCGGTATCGACATAGGTGTAGGGCCGGAGAGGCTGGAGCTGCGTCACCGTGTCGTGAAACGCCTGCCAGTCCCAAAGGCGGATGTTTTCCAGCAACGGCTGATTGGCGGCGACGTCGATCTGTCCGCCCGGCGTGGCTTTGCCTTGCAATTGTTTGAGCCGCGTCTCGCCGAGGCTATATGCCGCGCGCGTGGCGCGCAGGTGATCGGCGATGTACGGTTTCTGCAACGTGATCTCATTCGGCCGCACATGCACGGAGTTGACGATGCCCGGCACAAAAGCGCGAACGAGGAGGAAGGCGAGGATCCACAGCGCGTACCGGCCGCGCCCGGCCGCAACGAGTACGGCGGCGACGGCGATCAGCCCAGCCCAAGCCATGGCGAGCGGAATGACGAGATTGACCGCGATGTAGTCGGCGCCGGTGAGGAAGGGATGTTCGCCGTAGAGCGGGTTATAACGCGCGAACCACTCGCGGGCCGCGAGAGCAAGCAGTGCCGCGGCGCCCAGCCAGCGCACGCCTGACAGATCGCCACCCGTGAGATCCTCCCAGTTGAGAGCGAACTGATTGCCGCTGAAACGGCCGCGCAGAGCCCAGAGGCGGCTTACGATCCAATAGCCGATGGTGCAAATCGCGAGCAGGAGAAACAGATAAGCAGTCAGGCTCTTGTAGACGGGCAGTTCGAAGAAGTAGAACTCGATTGGGTTGTGGAAGACAGGATCGCGCCAGCTTGCCGAGGTATCGAGACGGCGGCTGCCCAGGTAGGTGGCTACGTCCCAGGAGGAGAACTGCGCGGCGGCGAGAATCCAGGCGAGCGGTATCAGCGCGAACGACGATACGCGCGCATACCACCGGTAGTGCGAGAGGCTCGCGCCGCCAGCTTTCAGCGCGCGCGCATGCACTACCCAGAGCACCGCATAGCCGAACACCGTGGCATAGAAGATCGGCGCGGTATGGACATAGATCTGGCTCCACCACGTTTCGAGTTGTCCGAGCTCCCTCCACCACTGATAGTCGAGGATGGTCGACGCTGCTGTCCGCGCCACCATGAGCAGCACGAACAGCGCGATGAGCAACCCTCCGCAGCCTAGCCGGCGGCCGCGGCGCATTCCGCCGCCGTCTTCCTTATCCCCGCCGATATCGATCACTGGTCCCTGCATTCGAGTCCCCTTTTCGGCCGCGGCGCCAGGGAAAGCTCGACGCGGGCTTCCCTATCATGGTAGCGGCTCGCGCGCGAGAAAAGAAAAAAGCCCCGGAACCCTTTGAGGTTCCGGGGCGCAGCAGCACTACCAGTTAAGTACTGGAGTTACTCAAGCGATTTGGCGATGGCGGGTGCATGGGCACCGGCCGGGAGAGCATAGACCTTGATCTCCACACGGCGGTTCTGCATGCGGCCCTCGCGGGTCTTGTCGTCAGCGACCGGCTTCACGCTTCCAACGCCCAGCATCTGGATGCGGCGGAGCGGAATGTTGTGTTCAACCGACAGGTAGCGGGCTACGGTCATGGCGCGGCGCTGGCTGAGATCCTGGTTGTAGGACGCATTGCCAACCTTATCCGTGAAGCCCTGCACTTCCACTACGAACTTCTTCTGGTCTTTCACCGTCGCGGCGAACGAGTCCAGCTTTTCCTTCATTTCCTTGTTGAGGTCCGCGCGGTTGAAGGCGAACGTGATGCTTTCAGACCGGCTCATCTGATAGTTGTCGACGTTCTCATAGAGATTGTCGATGGATTTGTTGAATGAGGTTTCGACTTCGCCGATGCGAGTGATCGACTTTTCCGCAAGAGCATTAGCGCTGTCCGCCCTCTGGCCCGCCGCAACGGCTTTGCCGTCGGCAGTGGTGGCCATGGACTTCGCGAGCTTGGCTTCGCGCTCAGCGCCGTTAGCGACCTCGGTGGTCTGGGACAATTGTTTTTCCAGAGCGTCAACATCGGCTTCCGCCTGCGTGGTACGCTTTTCAACCGCACCGACGCGGTTCTCTACCGGAGCGATCTGCGCCCGGACGTGGCGCTTGGTGGCGCACCCCGTGGAAAACAACATGAGCCCCGCCGCCGCCGTGCTCATCAGAACCGCCTTTTGCATGATCATTTGTGAGTCAGACTCCTTTCATGTTCCTTAATAGCAAGATGGGTGCCAAACTTCTAAGTCCTTTATAATCAATTTTTGTTTGAGTGTAAACACCTCAAATGTAGGGATTTTTGACAAGGTGCTCTAGGTAAGGTGTTTTAGGATTGAACACTCTACCCACCTTTCGCGGCGCAGTGCCCAATTCCCGGTCAAACCGACATTGTGGCCAACTCGACGTGACTGCGGTGCCCTTCCACGACGACAATCCCGGTCTCGGTGACGTAATATTTCTTCGCGTCCTCCACTGGGTCGTAGCCGATGGCGGTACCTTCCGGGATGCGGACGTTCTTATCCAGGATGGCGCGGCGGATTTTGGCATGCCGGCCGATATCGACGTTGTCGAACAGAATGGAATCCTCCACCAGCGCTCCGGTATGGACGCGAACGCCTCGGCCGAGGATGGACCCCTTCACGGTGCCTCCGGAGAGAATCGAGCCGCCCGAGACAATCGAATCGAGCGCACTACCGCGCCGGCCTTCTTCATCGAAGACGAACTTGGCGGGAGGATCCTCAAATCCCGCGGTGCGGAGCTTCCATTCGCGGTTATAGAGGTTCAGCGCCGGCGCCACGTAGCGAAGGTCCATGTTGGCGTCGTAATAGGCATCGATGGTGCCCACGTCGCGCCAGTACGCCTCGGAGTTCGGCGGGTCGCCAGGGATGCGGTTGGTATTGAAGTCGTAGGCGAACATGTCTACGCGGCCGACGAGCGACGGAAGGATATCGCGGCCGAAGTCGTGGGACGAATTCTCGTCGGCGGCATCGCCGTAGAGCTCCTTCAGCAACAGGCCGGTGGAGAAGATGTAGTTACCCATGGAGGCCAGGCACATGTTCGGGTTGCCGGGCATGGTGGGCGGATCGGCGCTCTTTTCGTGGAAGCCGGTGATGCGGCCGTCGTGCGAACACTCGAGAACGCCGAATTCGCGAGCCTCTTCCTTCGGGACAGGAATAGCGGCGACGGTGATCTGCGCGCGCTTCTGTTCGTGGAACTCGATCATCTCGCGGATGTTCATGCGATAGATGTGATCGGCGCCGAAGATGCAGACCAGATGTGGGTCGGCCTGTTCGATGAGATTGATGTTCTGGTAGACGGCATCCGCGGTGCCGCGGTACCAGGTTTCGCCGGCGGATCGCATCTGCGCCGGTACCGGGATGATGAACTGGTTTTTCAGCAAGCCGCCGAAATCCCAGCCGTCGCGGATGTGCTGGAGGAGTGATTGGCTTTTGAACTGAATGAGAACGTATGTGGAATAAATGCCGGAATTGATGAGGTTGGATAAGACGAAGTCGACGATTCGATATCGTCCGCCGAAGGGTACGGCCGGTTTGGCGCGTTCCTTGGTCAGCGGATACAAGCGGGTCCCTTTACCGCCCGCGAGTACAAAGGCCAATACGCGAAGTTGCATGTTAGACACTCCCGCCAGGAACGAAAACGATCCCGGCTTTCCTGCGCCCGGATCGGGGGAACTACAGGCGAGAGCGGGCGCGCCCTCAGGTACAGCAACACTACATATACCTCAGTATGTGCCGAACGCAAGAGGGCACGCCGCGAAAAATACTTAACCTTTCGGCTGCCGGAGCGTGATCTGCTGTTCGGGCGCGGGATAGCCGGCTTCACCAAACGAATCGCGTAATAGTTTGTTGGTGTCGAAATAAACCTGCCAGTAATGGTCCGTATGTGTATAGGGGCGTACCGCGAGCACGGGACCGAGCAAATTGAAGTCGAGTATTTCAACGTCGGGCGGCGGGCTGCTGACGACATTGGGGATGGTCAGCAGCTTCTGCTTCAGCAGCGCGATGGCGGAGTTGGCATCGACGGAGCCGTGGAGTTGCGCAGTGCGGTCGACGCGGCGGAACGGGTTGGCGGAGTAGTTCTGAATCGTATCGCCGAACACCTTGTTGTTGCCGACGAAGGCGGAGACGTTCTCCGGTGTGATGATCGTCGTGGCGAACAGGCCGATCTCATGCACGGTACCGGTAACGCCGCCGGCTTGTACGAAATCGCCGGCCTTGAATGGCCGCAGAATCACCAGGAACACGCCGGCCGCGAAGTTGGCCAGCAGTCCCGCCCACGCGGCGCCGATGGCGATGCCCGCCGCGGCGATCAGGGCGGCGAATGTGGTGGTCTCGACGCCGAAGTAGCCGAGGATAGCGACGACGAGGGCGATGTTCAGCGCGACGCCGACACTGGCGATCAGCCATTGAATGAGGGTCTCTTCTATCTTCTGGCGGCGCAATGCACGCCCGAGAATGTTGATGGAGATTCCGATGAGCCAGCGGCCGATTATCCAGAGGACTATGGCGCCGAGCACTTTGAGTCCGGCGGCAATAAGTATAGGTAGCGCAGCGTTTGCTAGATGTTGAAAATCCATGGATCGTAGTGTTGCATGATATTGGGATGAGATACCTATTCATTGCGCTAAGCGCGTGCCTGCTAACGGTGGGCGCGCTCCACCTGATGGGATGGGCGCCGCCGATACAGGAGACCGTGAAACTGGATAACAAGCGGGTGCGGGTGAAGGAAGTGGTCTATCAGCCCGGCGTGCCGCGCGAACGTTACATCCGGCCGACGGACCAGGTCATCGTATTTCTGGACGATTCGAAGTACGAGCGAATCGACTCGGCGACGAAGGAACGCACGGTGCGCGAACGGAAGAGCGGCGACCTGATCTGGCATGACAAGGGCGAGGATGCGCCTGTGCTGAAGAACCTGGGAACGAAGCCCTATCGCGCGCTGGTGATTGAGCTGAAATGAAGGCGGCCGTCGTTGGCACGGGCATGATGGGCCCGGGCATCGCGATGACGCTGACGCTTGGCGGCATCGACGCGGTGATCCTTGGCCGCACGCCGGAGAGCGCCGAAGCCGGGTTGGCAACGGCGCGGCGGCAACTGGCGCTGCTGGCGGAGAGCGACCTGGTAACACCGGAACAGCGGCAGTTTTCCGAGGAGACCCTGCGCGCTTCCACGGCCTTCGATGACGAAGTTAGCGCGTCGGAGCTGGTGATTGAGTCCGGACCGGAGAACATGGCGTTCAAGCAGGACCTGTTTGCGCGCATGGATTCGCTGACGCGGCCGGAGTGCCTGCTGACTTCGAATACAAGCGGGCTGAGCATTACGTCGATCGCGGAGCGTTGCGTACACCCGGAGCGGGTGATGACAACGCATTTCTGGAACCCGCCGCACTTAATGCCGCTGGTGGAGATTGTGATGGGCGCGAAAACCGCGCCGGACGCGGCGGCGCGGATGCGAGGCCTGCTCGAACGGTGCGGGAAGGTTCCGGTGTTGGTGAAGAAAGACACACCGGGCCAGTTGGGCAACCGCCTGCAGATGGCGATGGTCCGGGAAGCCGCTCACATTGTCAGTGCGGGAATCGCGGATGCCGAAGAGGTGGATCTGGCCGTGCGGATGGGCTTCGGGATGCGCCTGCCCATGTATGGGCTGCTGGAACACATGGATATCGTCGGGCTCGATATGGCGATGGCGATTCTGCGGTACGTTTCCACGGATCTTTATAACGATGTGGAGCCGCCGGAGCGGTGCAGGGAACTGCTGGAGAGCGGGAACCTGGGCGCGAAGACGGGGAAGGGCTTTTACGATTGGTCCGTGAAGAGCGCCGACGAGACGCGAGCCCGCCGCGACGCGTTCGTGCTGCGGATGCTGCGATGGCAGCGGGCCGGGAGGAGTTAGTTACTTGCTCCAGTTGCAGGCGAGATCGACAAAGCTGCGCACGCAGACGCCGGACGGACCTTTGGGCATGTACGGTTTACTGTCCTCGATCCAGCCGGTGCCGGCGATGTCGAGGTGGACCCAGGGCGTGTCGCCGACCCACTCTTTCAGGAAATAGGCCGCCGTGATGGAGCCGCCCCACCGGCCACCGATGTTGGCGATGTCTGCGAACGGCGATTTCAGGTACTCGCGATAGTCGTCATCAAGCGGCATGTGCCACATTTTTTCGCCCTGCCGCGCGGCGCTGGCCTGGAACTGCTGGCGGAACCCGTCATCGTTGGAGAACAGCCCGACATGAATGTGGCCCAGCGCGACGACGATCGCGCCCGTGAGCGTCGCGACATCCACCATGTGCGTCACGCCCTGGCGCTTCGCATATTCGATGGCATCGACGAGGATGAGCCGGCCCTCGGCGTCGGTATTGAGGACTTCAATTGTCTTGCCGCTGAGACTGGTGACAATATCGCCCGGGCGTTGCGCGTTGCCGCCGACGGCATTTTCGACAATAGGAACGAACGCGGAAACCTGGACATCCGGTTTCAATTGCGCGATCGCGCGCATTGCGCCCAGAACGGCCGCGCCGCCCGCCATGTCGTACTTCATCTTCTCCATGCCGTCGGCGGGTTTAATGGAAACGCCTCCCGTATCGAACGTGACCGCTTTGCCGACTAGCGCGAGATGGTCCTTCGAGGGATTGGCCGGTTTGTAGCGGACGACAATGAGAAACGGTGGCTGTGGTGAGCCCTGCGCAACGCCGAGCAGCGAGCCCATGCCGAGTTGTGCCATACGGTCCCGGTCGAGAACTTCCATTTCCAGCCCTTCGGAAGCCCGCACCATCGCGCGGGCGCGCTCGACGAGCACAGGAGGTGTAAGAATGTTGCCCGGCTCATTGGCCAGTCCGCGCGTGAAGTTCTGGGACTCACCGAGGATGTTGCCACGCCGAACGGCGCCGGCGTCGCCCGAGGCGGCAAGGATCCGGAACGATGCCAGCTCTGTCCGCTCGTCCTTCTTCGATTTGTGCGTGTCGACTTCGTACGCGCCGATATGTACGCCTTCGGCCGCAGCCGACAGGTACTCCGGCGTCGCATACGCGGTGTCCAGCGCCAAGGCGAGATCCGCCGCGCCGTTCTGCTTCGCTTTGCGTACAGCGGCGCCGACCAGCCGCCGCAGCCCGGCCGGGTCAAACTTCGCCGCGTCGCCCGCTCCGGCCAGCGCGATGCGCTTCGCGGCGAAGCCTTGCGGGCGGTGGAGGATCGTCGTCTCGAATAGTTTGCCCTTCGCTTCGCCGGAGGATTCGACCTCGTTCAACCAATCGGCATTGGATGCGCGGACGGCGTCGTAGCTGGCGGTGGCGGGGCGGCCATCGGCTTCAAACTGGAGGATCAGCAGCGCGTCGGCGCTGACGGCGGTAATAGGTTGGTTGGAAAGTGTGACCTGCATGGGATTCGTTTAGTGGGATTTGGAACGGGCGAGGGCGGCGCGGGCTTCGGCGTTCTGCTCGCGCGTGCGTTCGGCTTCGCGCTTGTCGTGAAGCTTCTTGCCGCGCGCGACGGCGAGCTCCACTTTGATTTTTCCGTCCTTGAAGTACATTTTCGTCGGAATCAGGGCGAGACCTTTTTCGCGCGTCTTCCCGTGGAGCTTCTCGATCTCCTGGCGATGAAGCAGCAGTTTGCGTTTGCGGCCGGGAAGGTGGTTGGCAATGTTTCCGTGCGAGTATTCGCTGATGTGGGCGTTGACCAGCCACGCCTCGCCGCCCTCTACGGCGCCGAATCCGTCCTTTAACTGGACGCGCCCGGCGCGGCAGGCCTTCACCTCTGTCCCGGTAAGGACCAGGCCGGCTTCAAACCGTTCCATGAGTTCATAGTCATGGCCGGCCGACCGGTTATCGCTGATGATCTTGAATCCGTTGGCGGATTTGGCCTTCGCGGCGCTCAAAACGAATCTCCTGCACTTTGTTCTCAACGGGGCCGCGGTGCGCGCCGTCATTGACTAGTAGGGGGCAGTCTGCCAGCCCCCGAAACCGCTATTTTAGCACGCGACGAAAACGGAACCCTCTGCAAGATGCTGAATATTCGACAGTTAAGCAGCCTTCTGGCCTGCGCCACCATCCTCTGGACGAGCATCGTCCCGGCGGAGGCAAAATCCCGGAAGGGCGACAAATTCTACAATGCGGGGCACAAAGCGGAGTTCGCGCGCGATTTTGAAAAGGCGCTGGAACAATACGAGCTCGCAATAAAAGAGGACCCCACCGACACGGCTTACCAGATGGCGGTGCGGCGGACTCGATTTGCGGCGGCGGCCGCACGGATCGACCGCGCGCAGAAAATGCGCGAGGCAGGGAAGGTGGAGGATGCGCTGTTGGAGTTCGAGCGGGCGTTCTTGATCGACCCGTCGAATTCGCTGGCGGTGCAAGAGATTCGCCGGACCAAGGCGATGGTTGATTACCAGAGGCGGCAGGGCGCGGCGCTTCGGCCGGACGAGAAGGGACAGACGCCGGCGCAGATCGCACGGAGGCGGAACGAGGAAAAGATCGGCACCATCCAGCCCGTGCCGGAACTGAAGCCGATTTCGCGGCAGGTGACGTCGCTCAAGATGAATAACCAGAACGTCAAGGTGTTGTATGAGACGCTCGGTAAGGTGACCGGCATCAACGTGATCTGGGATCCGGAGTACCAGCAGCCGTCAAAGAACTACAACGTCGACTTGGCGAATACGACCCTGGAAGAGGCGCTGGACCATCTCTCGGTGATGACGAAGACGTACTGGAAACCGCTCTCGGCGAACACGATTTTCCTGACCAACGACAATATCACCAAGCGCCGCGACTACGAAGACAATGTCGTGAAGGTCTTCTATCTGCAGAACATCACTTCGGTGCAGGAACTGAATGAAATCGCCACTTCGGTACGTTCGGTAACGGAAATTCGGCGGCTATATACCTACAACGCGCAGAACGCCGTAATCGCGCGCGGGACTGTGGACCAGGTGGCGCTCGTCGAAAAGCTGCTGACGGACCTCGACAAGCCGAAGCCGGAAGTGCTTGTGGATGTGATCGTGATGGAAACCACGACGGGCCGTACACGCGACCTGGCCGCGACCGTGACGACCGGCGATACGCCGGGATTGAAGTTCGGCCTATCGCCTGTGGGCACGTCCTCCACATCCGGCACGACGACCACCACATCCTCTACGAAAACGCTCGGCCAGTTGAAATCGCTCGGCGAAAACGATTTCTCCGTGAACCTGCCGGGCGCGCTGCTGCAGGCCGTGATGACGGACCGTAACAGCAAGGTGCGCCAGACGCCGCAGATCCGCGCGGCGGACGGCCAGAAGGCTCAGTTGCGCATCGGCGAAAAAGTGCCGACGGCGAGCGGCAGCTTCCAGCCGGGTATCGGCGCCGTTGGCGTCAGCCCGCTAGTGAACACGCAGTTCCAGTATCTGGAAGTCGGTGTGGTCATGGACATGGTGCCCCGCATACACGGCGATGACGAGGTGTCGATGCACGTTGAAATCGAAATCTCGAACGTGACGGAGCGCATCGATATCGGCGGCATTAAGCAGCCGGTAATCGGGCAGCGGAAAGTCGTCCACGATGTGCGCCTCCGCGAAGGCGAGATGAACCTGATAGGCGGACTGGTGAAGACTTCGACGTCGCGGAATGTCTCGGGTATTCCGGGATTGATGTCGATCCCGTGGTTCGGCCGGCTGTTCTCAAGCGAGAACACCGACGTATCCAACAGCGAACTGGTGATCGCGCTGGTGCCGCATATAGTCCGGACACAGGAGATCACGCCTGCGAATCTTCGCGGCGTGGCCGCGGGTAATGATCAAACGGTCCGGCTGATCTATGCGGCGCCGGAAGACGAGAAGGCCGCGGCGGCGCCCGGCGCTCCAGGCGCTGCCGTTCCGGCGCCCGGTGTGCCCGCGCAACCGGAACCCACAACACCCGCCAAGCCATCCCTGCCGCCAGCCGCTCCCGTGAAATTGACGTTCCAACCGGAAGGTGTGGTAACACGCGCGGGCTCGCCTGTCGTGGTCACGGTGCATGTTGGCGATGCGGTGGACCTGTTCCAGGCGCCGATGCGGATCAAGTACGATCCGAAGAAGCTGAAGTTGTTGGCGGCCACGCCGGGCGCGTTCCTGTCTAACGATGGCCAGCGCGTGAACTTCTCCTCCGATGACCAGGCGGCGAAGGGGGAAGTGGCTATCCAACTGAGCCGCGCAGCGGGCGCGCCAGGCCTGACGGGGAATGGAGCGCTGCTATCGTTGACGTTCCAGACGCTGGAAGCGGGAACGACGCAGATCGGTGTCATTGACAGCGCTATGCAGAATTCGAAGTTGCAGTCAGTGCCCGCACAGACGCCGACGGTGGGTGTGGAGATCCGGTAATGTTCGCGGTGAGTGCAGAACGGCGGCGGAGCCAGCGGGGCATGACCCTGGTGGAGTTGATCGTGGCGTTCACGATATTGGCGCTGTTGGCATCCATGGCAGTGCCGTTGGCGCGTAGCCGTGTGCGCCGGGAGCGGGAGAAGGAGTTGCGCTGGGCGCTGCGGGAGATTCATCACGCGATCGACAAGTACAAGGACATGGCGG
This sequence comes from Acidobacteriota bacterium, assembly GCA_016185425.1. Classification (GTDB taxonomy): domain Bacteria; phylum Acidobacteriota; class Terriglobia; order Bryobacterales; family Bryobacteraceae. Next base: position 155,946 of record JACPNQ010000026.1, read on the forward strand.
ACGCGGGCCAGCTCGGCCAGCAGAATGCGGCGAAGGAAGGATATCCGGAAACGCTCGAAGTGCTGGTGGAGGGCGTCAAAGTGAATGGGCAGGGGACGGAGGGCGAGAAGAAGGTCCGTTTCCTGCGCCGCGTTCCAAAGGACCCGTTTACAGGTAGTACCGACTGGGGCAAACGCAGCACGCAGGATGACCCGAAGTCCAGCGCCTGGGGCGGGCAGAATGTGTTTTCGGTTTATTCGAAAACGATGGAGAAAGCAGCCGATGGGACGCCGTATTCGGAGTGGTAGGCGCGGGCAGACCGGCTTCACCATCATGGAGCTGATGGTCGCTATGGCGATCGTGCTGGTGGTGTTGTCGGTGGCGGTCCCGCTGTATCAGAAATCGGTGATCCGCGCGCGAGAGAGCGTGTTGCGGCAGAATCTCTCCTCGATCCGCCTGGTGATCGATGAATATACCTACGACAAACAGAAAGCGCCGCAGCAGTTGGAGGACCTGGTGAAAGAGGGGTATCTACGGCAGGTTCCGTTGGATCCGATCACCGGGAACCGGTCGTGGAAGATCATCATGGAAGACGCAGGGACGTCGACGAGCCAATCCGAGCCGGGAATCTTCGACGTGCGAAGCGAGTCTTCAAAAACGAGCCTGGAAGGCACACCGTATAGTGAGTGGTGAGGCTTGTTGATGGTAAACTGAGGTTTTGCCCCTGTTCCCCGATCGTTCAATGGTAGGACACCGGCCTTTGACGCCGTGAATCGTGGTTCGAGTCCATGTCGGGGAGCCACAGATCTTCGCGTTGATTCTATTGGACGTCTGGCCTCCAAGACCACCAACCCTTTTGTTCTCAGGTTCTAATCCTATCTGGCCCCTGGGCTCGAGGGCGAGAAATCAACCTCAACTTCCGATAGCGAAATTGTCAGCAGGTGCTCGACGGGGGGCGGCCCGACACTTTGGTCTTTGCACCGGCGGCCCTGGTCCGTGCCGCCAGGGGTCCCTGTCTGGCTTGTGGCGAGGTCCAGCTTCCACGCGCCCACAAACCAGGAGTGCTCTCTTTGCAACCACCACGATACCCCGCGCGATGCCGCCACTCTTCGTCTCATCTCATCTGGCTTGGCGACACACGATGTAAGGTTCTTCTTGCGACCAGCGTCGCTGCTCAACTTAAGAATCACCTCAACAGAAAGTCGACAGAAGCACGTGCCCGCTCATGGTCGAGTCTCAGTATCCACGCAACATATTCGAGGGAGCATGATCTGTTCGCCGAAAAGAATATCTAGCGCCTCCTTTGATCGCGCGAAACAGTGGGCTGATTTAAGCTGCACGGCCCGCAACCCGCGAGGGCGCAGCGGCATCTTTCCGCATCAGCAGCCTGAACACAAGAACATGGGTCACCAGGAGGAGAGGGACTCCAAAGACCGGGATGAAATAGGCCGCACCCAGCGACCCCGGCGTTTCCGGGAGCGAAAGGAGGCTACCTTGGTAAAACGCATTCAACAGGTCGGCAGTCCCAAAAATGTTGAAAATCCAGACCAAAGCTCCTGCCCATCTGGTCCTCAGAGCGGCGAGCCCGATGAGGGCCAAGGTCGCGGCCGCCAGATCACCATAGGCGAGTCCGCGAGCAAATACAGTGGCGGACAATTCCGGCGAAACGACACCGGGGACTAGCACTGCGAGACCGATATACCTGAATCCGTGTAACATGAGGATCGGCCGGAGTGCTTCTGCACGTTGCCATTTACTTATCGCCGGCCAAATATATTGTGCGGCGAAAACTCCCCAAGATAGAAGACCGAAGGCTACGGTTACGCCCCAGATCAGAGGGATAGTCATGATGCGCTCCTTTCTTCGCCTCGCCTGTGAAACCTCGTACATTTCATGGGGAAAGTCATCACGCTCCTAGCTTAGCTAGCTAGTTGATGATTCAAGGCGCCTCCGAGATTCCTGCGAACGCGGCGATCCCAGCCCAATCCATTTTCAGTATTCTGGAACCGGAAGCCCACGAAATCCTCTCCATTCGGGAACTGTAGTTTTCTGTCACGGTTCGAAAGACATTCGAGATGGGAACCCAGACTTGGGGGCATGCGCCATCGGAGCCGCTATACCTAATCTCGTCAATGGGTTGATCCGGCTCGAGCAAACGGGGTTTCACCGCAAAAGTTCGAAACGTGTCCAAGGTGGGGAGCCAAGTTCCAGAGAGCTAATTCTCTCCCGCTGTTATCGTTGACAACTCACCATTCTTTTTGCCAGCCCAGCCGCATTTCGCGACGGTCCGGCACTCATGAACCTTGAAGTGACCTGCGAGTTTGCGCGGAAGGTTCTCATCTATCGGGACCTTCATCGCGAGTTGGTGAGGAGTGCTTTGGCTTCTTCCAGCGCCGCGATCGCAGCCTCTCTGCTAACCGAAGGGAAGTCGTCCAGGAATTCGTTCAGGGTATCGCCGGCTTCGAGGTAGTCTGTCGATGAGCGAGTCGACCGGAACACGGGTCCCCCGGAAGTACGACGTACCTCCCAGCATTTCCGGATCGCGGATGATCACCGACTGGCGTTCCCGAACCGGGAACGCCAACGCGCATATCGCTCTCCGGTTGCCGTTTAGCGGTTGATCATTCGCTGGGCGGCTTCGGAGTACCGGGCTCCCTGCACCGTGATTTGAGACGCGGCGCGCTCGATGTCGAGCAGATCTGCCTCGCTGAGCGCAACGGTGGCGGCCGCGACGTTCTCTTGCAACCGATGGAGCTTCGTCGTTCCCGGAATCGGAACGATCCATGGCTTCTGAGCAAGCAGCCATGCGAGTGCGATCTGGGCGGACGTCGCGTTCTTTCTCTGCGCGATGTTATTGAGAAGGTCAACCAAGGCCCGGTTCGCCTGCCGCGCCTCCGGCGCGAAGCGGGGCACGGTGTTGCGGAAATCGGTGCTGTCGAAGGTGGTGTTCTCGTCGATCTTGCCAGTGAGGTACCCCTTGCCCAGCGGGCTAAAGGGAACAAAACCGATTCCGAGTTCTTCCAGCGCCGGCATGATTTCCGCTTCCGGCTCCCTCCACCAAAGCGAGTACTCGCTCTGCAAGGCGGTGACGGGCTGAACCGAATGCGCACGCCGGATCGCTTGTACTCCGGCTTCGGAAAGGCCGAAGTGCTTTACCTTGCCTTCCTGGATTAGTTCCTTCACCGCTCCCGCCACGTCCTCGATCGGGACGCCGGGGTCCACACGGTGTTGATAGAAGAGATCGATGGCATCGACCTTGAGCCGTTTGAGTGAGGCCTCGGCAACCTCCTTGATATGCTCGGGCCGGCTGTCCAATCCGGCTTGTTTTCCAGTAACCGGGTCCAGCTTGAATCCGAACTTGGTGGCGATCACCACTTGCCCGCGGAATGGCGCAAGGGCTTCACCCACGAGCTGTTCGTTGATGAACGGGCCATAAACTTCCGCCGTATCGAAGAATGTAACGCCGTGCTCCACGGCTGCCCGGATGACGGAAACCATCTCCTGCGCGTCTTGGGGCGGACCGTAACCAAAGCTCATTCCCATGCAGCCCAGGCCGATCGCCGAAACCTCGAGGTTGGTCTTTCCCAGTTTGCGTTTCTGCATCGTTCTCCTTCGGAACCGTTTGTCCTGTTTCCAGATTAGAGTCGAGCGCCAACCAGCCGGTATCCAGATCCTTCCGATTTATTGCCCATTTCTGTCGCTTCTCATTGGAACTGTTCCCATTCGGCGATTCCATTCGTTATTCTGAGGCAGACGTTGAGCGCAATCGTGACCGCAAGAAATCACAGCGGAGGCGCTGCTCCGGCACTCGATCGGGGACGCCTCGTGCTACGGGATGAGCTGGCTCGCAAGATTGCCTCGTTCGTGGGGCCGGCAGTGAAGCGGGTAACAGACATTCCTGGCCTGACGCTCGTACGGCGGACAGTATCGACCGCTCCGGCATGCTTGACCTATGAACCGAGTCTGGCCGTGATCGCCCAGGGACGAAAGCGGGTGGATCTGGGCCGAACCACGTTCATCTACGACGAGTCGCGGTTCCTGCTCACGTCGCTCGATCTGCCGATCGTCAGCCAAGTCATCGAAGCCAGTGAAGAGTCGCCCTTCATCGGCTTGGCGCTTAAACTCGAAATGCCTGTGGTCCGGGAACTGCTCAGCAAGGACGAGATTCAGGCACCCCCGGCGCTACCTGACAGTCCTGCCATGGCCATCGGTGAGACCACTGTCGAGTTACTCAGTGCATGCTGCCGCCTCGTGGACCTTCTGGATTCTCCGGAGGACATTCCCTTTCTCAGTGGCTTGATTCAGCGGGAAATCATTTATCGCCTTCTGAGGGGAGTCGAGGGGTCACGCCTTCGAGCGATTGCAACGCTCGGAGATCAGAGCCACAGGACGGCAAAAGCGATCGCTTGGCTTCGGGACAACTACGCGCAGCCGCTACGTGTGGAACATCTCGCGCAAATCGCGGGGATGGGCCTGTCCACGCTCCACCATCATTTCCGGGCGCTGACCGCGATGAGTCCTCTTCAATACCAGAAGCAACTTCGGTTGCAGGCAGCGCGGGGACGCATGCTCATGGATGGCCTGGACGCCGCAACCGCGGCCTTTGAGGTCGGATACGAGAGCGCCAGCCAGTTCAATCGTGAATACAGCCGTTTCTTCGGTCAGCCACCGATGCGGGATATTCGGACTCTTCGCTCGCCAACCGCTCCGGCATTGGAGTCGCTCGGCAATGGGTAAAACTATTAAGATAGGCGGCCGGCCTAGTGGCCCCCGTCATAACGGTGATCGCAAGACGGGCACTTGGCTGCCGCTTCGAGCGTCCAATAAACATGGGTGACAGTCTTCGAGCCGTCCCGGTTAAAGCGTTCGTAACTCGAGCTGCGTCCCCCATTGGACTGACTCACGAGCATGCCCCAGCTATTGGGATCGTCGTCGTTCACGTCCACGTCGGCGTTCGGCGAAGGCTTCGTTGCCGGGGATGAGGATACGGTCGAGCTGCTATCCAAATGAGCGTAGATGATGGCCAACTCCTCGAAGTCATGATAGTTGGGTGTCGTGCTGGCCGGGTTCTCGGCATTGGCGCCGGTGTTCGAGTAGTAGTCCATGCACGTGTTTTGTGAAGTGCCGTCGGTCGACTGATGGTCGAGCCCGAACGTGTGGGCGATCTCCTGGCACATGACGTGTTGCTTCTCGTTTGGATTATTATAAGTGCCCAGATTGAAGTAGCTGTTATTCATCTTGGCCGAACCCTGCGTAATGTGCTGGCCGTTTATGATATTGATGCTTGCCAGACCGAGCCAGCCGTTATAGCCGTAGTTGGAATCGCACACCTGCGTTGTCCCCGAAACCATCGAGCAACGCCGGTTGGACGCGCCCGCAACGATCGAAGTAAGCAGTGGCTGGGCTCCGGTCCACCCGGTCGCTTGTGGGCTGTTCCAATCCGAAGAAGCCTTGGAAAGATACACCTGCCATCCGGAAGAGACATTGTTCCCCAACTTCAGAGTGAACTGGGGAGTCGTGCGCGCCCAATGGTAACCACCCCACGAGTGCGTCGCCGACGCGACATTGACAAACACACCAAGCGCCAACACGACACCGGCCGATAAGGCCCAACCTTGCTTCAAACGTGTCATAACGCCTATAGCCTCCGATACATTATATTGCCTGCGGTTACAGTGTACACCCGACTCGAGCCGTTCGCTCCGCTCTAAGGTATTTTAAGGTGCAATCTTAAGCGGGAAACGCGCCGGTCGATCGCAGGCGCGACCAAGCCGCGGCAAGCGCGCCGGCTTGGAAATCACTGTGATTCGAGAGCCTCTGCCAGTGGAAAGCACGAAGCGCCGAATGGCGGCCTGGTGCCCGGGCTCTTCCCGCAGGTAGTAAACTCGGTCCGAAGTAATGGCAAAAGATTCGATACGGCAGAGCCCCGGGTTGCCGCTACGGGACTGATCGCTCCCGTGAGCATGGGCGGTGACTCAGGGTTGTTTGCAGCCTGCGGACAAGTAATCCGGCGAATAGGCCCAGAACCCCACCGATAACGCCGAAACGGGAGCCGCCGAGCGTCATGGGATCGCCGAGGGTGGTTGAGAACCATGCGCCGAGGCTGGCCATGGACAGCGCGCCGAGTCCGGCAAAGAAGGCGACGGGATATTTCCCGATTGCGGTGCGAGCGAAGGCTGAAACCTTCCGCTGGCCGAAGAGTACGAACACGAACAGCCCAAACCCCAGTGCCGCTCCGGCGAGGAGGTTCGCGCCGAGCGTGAAGGCGACCCAAGCCCCGGCGACAAAACCGGGAAGGGCGAGCAGCAGCAGGACCAGGGTCCGCAGGCTGCGGACGGCCGTGCCAAGGGTCAAGAACACGACGAACCCCACGCCCCCACCCACAACAACGTTACGCCCAATCAGATCGGCAACCCAGGCGCCCGCCGGAACGCCAAGGAAACCGAGCAGCATTGCCTTGGAATCGATGTACACGCCTCCCGGTGCGCCACCTGCGCTACCTGCTTGCCACGGCTTGGGGAGGTTTTGGTCCCAATAGTTATTCCACATGTCGCGGCGTTGCTGTTCCCGCTGGAATTGCTCGTCCCACATACGCTACATGATTGCATTTCCTGCCACAAAACAAAGCAACGGTATGGCGAGTCGTGGCTCCTCCATGTGGAGGCGTTTTGGATTATAGTCTAGCGATGCGCGGTTCCGCTCTCCTTGGCTTGCTCCTGCTCCCATCCGCCTTCGCCGAATATGCCACCGTCAACGGCGTCAGGATGTATTACGAAGTGCACGGTCAAGGCCGCCCCGTCGTTCTACTCCACGGCGGCATGAATTCCATTCAGACATCGTTCGCCAGGCAAATCCCGGCATTCAGCGGAACCCACCGCGTCATCGCCATTGACCAAATGGCGCACGGCCGAACGGCCGATGTTTCCGGCCGCGCGCTTTCCTACGAGCAAATGGCTGAAGATACCGCCGCTCTTCTGGTTCACTTGGGCATTCGCGATGCCGATCTCGTCGGCTGGAGCGATGGCGGCCAGATTGCCCTCCGCCTCGCCTTCACCCATCCGGAATTGATTCGCCGCGTCGTCGCCTCCGGCGTCGGGTTCGGCGCCAGCCCCAGTATGCGGCGCAGTATGGCGGACGACAAGTGGTGGGACAGATTCTCCAATAATGGCTTCCCCGAAGGCCGCGCCGAATACAACCGTGTCTCCCCCGATGGTCCCGAGCATTGGAGGGTCTATGCTGAAAAGGCACGGTCGATGTGGGGCGCGCCCACCTGGGGCTTTGCTGAAGCCGACCTCGTGAAGATCAAGCTGCCAGTGTTGATCATATCGGGCGATGGGGAGAAGGTCGAGGAGATGGCTCGAATCTTCCGCGCCATTCCCAAGGCAAAGCTGTTCGTCTTGCCCGGCACCGGGCATTCCACCTTCCAGGATCGTCCGGACTGGCTTAACCGCGTCGTGCTCGACTACCTCGATAGGGACTGAAGCCGCACCGATGCGTCCCGGACTCGGTCATGGAAGAGGGCGGCCAAGTTCGAGCGTTCAACAGCACGCGCCGCGATTCGCCGTCGCGAATGATTGCTCACGACCAGACCGGAGGCGGCCGTTCAATCGAGTTGCAGCCAAGCGGCTTTGATTGACGTCCAACCTCCGCGTGAGATAAATATCGCGCTATTGCAGTGCTGGAGCGAGTGCCCCATACTTCATGCGCGCCGACGGTCCGCTATGGGCGGAGTCCTTTTGTTGACCGGGAGCGTTGTCTTTTCCGTTGGCGTGCTGGTTCACCTTGGGCAGTGCGGGTCCGGCGACGTTTTGTGCGAACGCCGGCATCACCCAAAGCTCGCGGCCGCGAATGCCGTCATCGGCGACGAAGAAGATGTCCTTTCCGTGCTGGGCAAACTTCGCGGGGCTGGAGGATCCCGGTCCTCCGGCGATGTCCTGCATGAGGAATGTCGACTGCGCCGTTCCGCCAGACCTCCAGAGTTCCAATCCGGAACTGGCGTCCGCGGCGGCCATCAGCATCGTGTGGCCGGCGTCGAAGAGGCTATTCTCGTAGGAGTCAACCGACGAAGATAGGTCACCGTTGAAGTCGCGCACCAGGGCGGCACTAACAGAACTCTCCTTAGCCATCCACAGTTCCCAGCCGCTACCGCCGTCGGTGAAGAAATACAGGGAATCGCCCTGCACCGTCAGTTGGGATGGATAAGACGATTCTGCGCCGGGACGGGCGTCAGCCACCAACACTGTGCCCTGCTGCGTGCCATCCGTCGACCACAATTCGAATCCGTGCGAGCCGTCGTTTGCACTGAACCAGAGTCTGTCCTTGCCGGCAACCAATCCACCCGGTAAGCTCGAGCACGTTCCCGGACAGATGTCCTTAAACTTATAGGTGCCGGGCGCGGTACCGTCGCTGACATACAGTTCCTGGTCGGTTCCGTCGTACGCCGCAAAATAGAGCTTTCCCTTAAAATCCACAAGCCATATGGGGAATGAGCCGCCGTTCGGATTGATCTCGATAACCTTCTGTGTGCCCGCCGCGGTTCCGTCGGATTTCCAAATTTCGTTGTTGGTTCCGACATCGGCGGCGACGAAGAAAATAGTGTTGCCGACCGTCGTCATTTGGTTCGCGCGGCCGACGGCCTTGACTAGGTAGGTCCCAGCCGCCGTACCGTCGGTGCGCCAGAGACCTCTTGTCGCCGGATCACCGAGACCGGGAAAATAGATAACACCGTTGGAGACGGCGGAGTAGCCGATCATTCCGCCAAGGATCGCGCCATTTCCAGGACCCGGATTGATATCCTTCAGGAGCGTTGTTCCCGGGCCGGTTCCATCGCTGACGAAGATCTCATATCCCGTGGATGGCGTATATGCGTTCACGATGAGTTTGCCATTCACCACGAGGATCAAGGGGAAATGCGATGAGCAGGAACCCGGACAGAAGTCCTTCACTAGAGTCGTTCCGGCTGCGGTGCCATCGGTGCGCCAAAGCTCCCGCCCATACTGCGGCGTAGCTGCGGTGAAGTAAAGGAAGCCGTTGTAGGAAACGAGGTTGTCTGGTGTGGACGAGCCGGAGCTGTTGCAAATGTCCTTCAGCATCCACGTGCCGGCTTCGCTGCCGTCGGTGCGCCAAAGCTCGGCACCGTACGCAGTCGTCACGGCGCGAAAAATGACTTGGCCGCCTGTGACGAGGTAATTGCCGGGGTATGACGATTCGGCGCCGGGCTCGATGTCACGAACGCGCATCGTGCCTTCCGGCGTGCCATCGCTCTTCCAGACCTCGATGCCGGAGCCTGTCACGGGCCCGCCGCGTCCGGAGTCAACGTTGTCGGTGGCGCTGAAGATCACACCGCCGTTGAATGGAGTAATGCTAAACGGTGACGATGATGCCGGGCCAGGCGCGATGTCCTTGGTCATCACGGTGCCAGCGGCCGTCCCGTCGGTACGCCACAGTTCGTCGCCGGCGGCGGCATTCGTAGCGACAAAGAACAATTGTGCGCCCGACGCCGTGAGTTGGCGGGGGTACGCCGCGGCAGGAAGCGCCGGTGCGACGACGGGAACTGTGCCGGCGGCGGTGCCGTCGCTCTTCCAAAGTTCCGGACCCCGCACCCCGTCGTCGGCGGAAAAATAGACCTGGCCATTAAATGCCGCAAGATTGGCTGGGTTGGAACCGCCGATGGGCTGGATCGCCTTAACGAGCACAGTGCCCCCCGTAGTACCATCGCTTTTCCAGAGTTCGTAGCCGAAGGAGCCGGCGCCACGTCCGCCCACGGAAGCATAACCGGAAAAATACAAAACGCCGTTCACGTTGACTAAGTACGAAGGCGCGTACGGATCAGCCTCTGTCTGGCCCGTCACCATGACGGTACCGCCAGGCGTCCCATCGCTCTTCCACAACCGCGGGTTGTTGAAACCGGAAGACGCCTGGAAAAACAGTGTGCCGTTGACCGCGGTGAGAAACGCCGGAAGCGATCCTGCAGGGCCGGGTGTGATGTCCTTGAGCAGCCATGTTCCCGCGGTGGTCCCATCGGTGCGCCAAATCTCACATCCGGCACTATCCTCGCACGCGATGAAATAGACCACACCGTTGATCTCCACAAATTCACCAGGGTTGGAACTGGCGGAGCCCGCGCGTATGTCTTTCAGCGGCAGAGTGCCTTGTGCCGTTCCGTCGCTCACCCAAAGTTCGCGGCCCAGATTGGGAACATACGCCGAAAATAGGAATTTCGCCCCGAGCTTTGTCAGGTTTTCCGGTTGCGAGGATGTGACTCCGGGCGCGATGTCTTTCACCAGTGATGTTCCCGCCGCGGTTCCGTCGGTCCGCCATAACTCGCCACCGTTCGGTGCGTCGTAGGCGGCGAAATAGGTAATTCCATTAACCTGTACCAGGTAATTGGGGAAGGACGATCCGCCGGTTGGAGTCGTGTTGAGGTCGGTGACGATTTTTGCGGGTTGAGCTAAAGCCGCGCAAGCAATGAGAAGTATAGGTAGTGTACGCATAGGTTTCCTCACCTGCTCAGTGCGGAACGCCTGTGCAAATCTTGTCAGCGTCCGGGAAATTCTTTTTGTGCTCCGCCGCGTTCCATCCGGCCCACAAAGAAATTACGGAACAAACGGCTCGCGGCGGGAGTATACATAAACGGACATGACCGATTCGCAGACCGAAAAGCCGGATACCCGGAAGCCACTCCGGTTGTGGCCCGGAGTGGTCGCCGTGGCGCTGCTATGGCTGGTAAGGTTTGTCGTCCCGATCGTCGTGCCCGGGGCCATGGTGGTTTCGGTGCTTGGCGGACTCGCCGGCGGGTTGGTTGTCCTGGTGTGGTGGCTTTTCTTCAGCCGGGCGCCTTGGTCCGAGCGGTTGGGCGCCGTGCTCCTGATGATCGCAGCGCTGTTCGCTACCTCGCGCATCGTCCACGAGTCGATTGCGACAGGGGCACAGAGGGTGCTGCCCTACATCCTGGCGATCCCGGTCCTGAGTCTTGCCTTCGTCGTCTCGGCTGTAGTCAGCCGCCGTCTTTCCGTCACGTCTCGCCGCGTGACGATGGCCGCCGCCATTCTCCTCGCGTGCGGATCGCTGACGCTCGTCCGGACCGGCGGCTTTACCGGCGACTTCAAGAACGATTTGCACTGGCGATGGACGAAGACTCCCGAGGAACGGCTCCTCACCCAAGCCAGCGCGGAACCCCCACCAGCGCCCGTGCCGGCCGCGACCGCCCCGGATCCGGCAGCCGCGAAGACGCCGGAGAAACTGCCTCTAGTCAAGGCCGGCGCCGAGCTGCCGCCGGTTCCAGCAGCAACTGGCAACGTTGTCGAATGGCGCGGATTTCGCGGACCCGGTCGCGACGGCGTCCTCCCCGGTGTGCGGATCAAGACCGATTGGTCGTCCTCACCGCCTGTCAAACTGTGGCGCCGGCCGATTGGACCGGGCTGGTCGTCGTTCGCGGTCCGCGGAGAGTTCATCTACACCCAGGAGCAGCGCGGCCCCGAGGAAGTCGTCGCCTGCTACAAGCTCGTCACTGGCGAACCGGTCTGGACGCATCGCGACACGGCCCGGTTCTGGGAGTCCAACGGCGGCCCCGGTCCGCGCTCGACGCCAACCCTTGGCAACGGTCGCGTATACACTTTCGGTGCGACCGGAGTCCTGAACGCGCTTAACGCCGGCAGCGGCGCCGTCGTTTGGTCGCGCAATGCGGCGTCCGACACTAAGACAAAGATCCCCGATTGGGGCTTCGCCAGCTCGCCGTTGTTGTTCGAGGACGCGGTCATCGTCGCCGTCAGCGGGCAACTCGTCGCCTACGACATCGCAACCGGCACCCCTCGCTGGTTCGGCCCGCGCGGCGGCACGAGCTACAGTTCGCCACATCGATTGACCGCCGGCGGAGTCGAGCAGATCCTGCTGCTCAGCGCGACCGGTGCCACCAGCGTCGCGCCGGCCGACGGCAAGGTGCTCTGGCAGCACGCGTGGCGAGGGTATCCCATCGTGCAGCCGGCTGTGACCGCGGACGGAGACGTTTTGATCAGCGTCAGCGAACGCAGCGGCACTCGCCGCCTCGCCTTAGCGCATGGACCCGCCGGATGGAGCGTCGAAGAGCGCTGGACGTCGGCCGGCCTGAAGCCTTACTTCAACGATTTCGTGCTCCATAATGGCCTTGCCTTCGGTTTTGACGGCAACATACTCGCATGCATCGACCTCAAGGATGGCAAGCGCAAATGGAAGGGCGGCCGCTATGGCAACGGCCAACTCGTTCTACTACCGGACCAGGACCTGCTGCTGGTGTTATCAGAGGAGGGAGAGCTCGCACTGGTCAGGGCGGCCAGCGACCAGTACACGGAGATTGCGAGGTTCCCGGCAATTGAGGGCAAGACCTGGAATCACCCGGTGCTGGCCGGCGATATCCTGCTGGCTCGCAATGGCGAAGAGATGGCCGCGTTCAAAGTGTCGCGGCCTGGCCGCTGAGCGCGGATTCTCGATAAGGAAGCCCCGCCGCTTTCCATGCGTCGAACCCGCCGATCAGGTTCGCGATGTTGCGGAAACCTGCGCGTCGCAGCAGACTGGCCGCGATGGAACTTCGATAGCCGCCTTTGCAGTGCACCACCAGAAGTTTCTCGCGATCCAGCTCCGCAATTCGAGATTTGAGCTTTCCGAGCGGGATGCACAACGACTCGTCGATCGCCCCACCGCTCAGCTCCCCGAACTCCCGCACGTCCAGCACGGCGATCCGGTCCGGCTCGTTGCTCCGTAGTTCGGCGAAATCCTGAACGGTGATCTGCGGAATCGAGTCCAGCGCATAGCCGCCTTCGACCCAACCGGCCACGCCGTCCGCCAGATAGCCGGCCACACTCTCCAGTCCGACGCGAGCCAGGCGCAACTGCGACTCGCTCACATGTTCGGGATCTTCCCCCACGATGATCAGTTGTGTGCTCAGCCCGAGAATTCGCGCCGCCCAGGAGGCGTACTGTCCGGTGAGGGCGATATGAACCGAGCCGGGCACGTGCGCCGCGGCAAACTGCGTTGTGGGCCGCGTGTCGACTACCACCGCGCCTTCGTTCTGCCGCCGCAGGACTTCCAGGGCTGTGAACGCCGCCAGTGCAGGCAGTTGCGATAGAGGCGCGGCGCCTCTCCGGTTGAGGTCCACTTCCTGCGCGAAATATTCAGGCGCCGCGGGAAGGTTGTCGGTCAGGAGATGCACGAATTCTTCACTGGTTCGCGCGAGCAGGGCATAGTTCGACTGCCGCTGCTTACCAATGGTGGAGGAACTTTCCGAACCCATTTGACGGCCGCAGAGCGAGCCCGCGCCATGGGCGGGAAAAATCTGTGTGTCGTCCGGGAGCGTCAACAGTTTCTGCTGAATGCTCCGATACATGATCGCGGCGAGCTGCTGTGGCGTGTGGGTGGCCGAGAGATCCGGCCGGCCCACGTCGCCGACAAAGAGAGTGTCTCCCGTGAAGACAATGGCTGGCCGATCCGGTTGGCCGCAATCGTTCATTAAGATGCAGATGCTTTCAAGCGTATGGCCGGGAGTTTGCAGGAACCGGAGGCGGCACTGTCCGAACTGAATCTCGTCTCCGTCCTTCACGGCGATGTGAGGGAACTGAGCTCCGGATCCAGTGCCGAGATAAATGCGCGCACCGGTACGCTCCGCAAGTTCGCGATGACCTGAGACGAAGTCGGCATGGACGTGAGTCTCGATGATATGTTCGATTTTCCACGCCATGCGATCCGCCGCCTCAAGATAGATATCGACATCGCGCTGTGGGTCGATGATGGCTGCGACGCCTCCTGACCCGGCCATGTACGATGCGTGGGCCAGACAGCCCAGATAGAATCGCTCCACTTGTACCGGTTCCATGCTATTTCCCCTGGTAAAGCTCGTTCTTTATTGCGGCTGCGCCACGAGGCGCAAATAGGGGAGGACTGGCGTCCAACCCATCGGGTATTTCTGCTTTGCCTCTTCGTCGGACACGGCGGGCACAATGATCACGTCGTTGCCCGGCTTCCAGTTCACCGGCGTCGCCACCTGGTGTTTCGCGGTGAGTTGCATGGAATCAAGCACGCGCAACACTTCGTCGAAGTTGCGGCCGGTGGTCATCGGATAGACCAGCATCAGCTTGACCTTCTTGTCCGGACCGATCATGAAAACCGTGCGAACCGTGGCGTTGGTGGCGGCGGTCCGGCCGGCGCACGTCTCCCCGGCATCGGCGGGCAGCATCCCGTAGAGCTTGGCGACTTTCAGGTCGAAATCGCCGATCATCGGATAATTCACCTTATTGCCCTGTGTCCTCTCGATATCGGCCGCCCATCTGCCGTGATCCGCCACCGCATCGACGCTGAGGCCAATGATCTTGCAGTTACGCTGTTCAAACTCCGCCTGCAGTCCCGCCATGTAACCCAACTCCGTGGTGCAGACAGGTGTGAAGTCCTTCGGGTGAGAGAAAAGCACGCACCAGGAATTACCGAGCCACTCGTGGAAACGAATGGGCCCCTGGGTCGTTTCGGCCTCGAAGTCAGGCGCTATGTCATTGATTCGCAATACCATAAAAGTCTCCTCTGGAAGAATTTCAGCGGCTGCAAAGTGTTTGCGTTACGCTGATATGATTCGTTGTACAGCACAAGCTGGAAGGCATCCATAGACGCGCCATGAGGGCGAGATGAGTTTTCGATGAGTGAACCTGCAACTATCCTTCGCTTCGACTCATTCGAGCTCGATACCGGGTGCGGCGAGCTGAGAAGGCATGGGGATCGCGTCAAGCTGCCGCCGCAACCGTTCCGGGTCCTTGAACTGCTGGTTCGCCGCAGCGGAGAAGTCCTGACGCGCGCCGATATCCGCGAGCGCGTCTGGTGCGACGACACCTTTGTCGACTTCGAACAGGGCCTGAATTTCTGCATCCGGCAAATCCGCGAGGCTCTGGGGGATGCCGCCGACGCGCCCCGTTTTATCGAAACCTTGCCCCGGCGGGGCTACCGTTTTCTTCTTCCCGTGGAAATGCCCGCTCCCGTAAAGCCGAAGGCGGCCACACGCCTGATTGTCTTGCCGTTTCGCATACTCCGTCCGGACCAGGGAACCGATTTCTTAGCGTTCAGCCTGCCGGACGCGCTGACAACTTCGCTGTCTTGCCTGAAATCGCTGGTCGTGCGTTCCAGCCTGGTTGCTTCACGATATTCCGCAGAGGCCCAGGACCTTAAGACCATCGCGGATGCGGCTGACGTCGATTTGATCGTAACCGGCACTCTGCTCTCGGCCGGAGAGGAGATACGCGTTACCGCACAGCTTACCGAAGCCGCGAGCGGGACGCTTGTGTGGTCCCAGTCCACGCAGACCTCGATCGGCAACGTGTTTCGCCTGCAGGACGAGCTTACCGAGCGTGTGGTCAACGCCCTCTCTCTGCCGCTTACGACGGGCGAACAGCGGATCCTCAGGCAGGATGTTCCCTCCAACGCGAAGGCGTATGAGTATTATTTGCGCGGTAATCAGTTCAGCCATGATCCGAAACAGTGGGGCGCGGCGCGCGACCTCTACTTGCGATGTGTGGAAGCCGATCCATGCTACGCGCCCGCCTGGGCGCGCCTTGGACGAATCCACCATGTGATGGCGAAATACCTGACCACCGGGGCAAGAGAAGGACTGGAGCGAGCGGAAGCGGCGTTCCGGCAGGCTCTCGACCTGAACCCCGATCTGGCCATCGCCCACAAGTCCTACGCGCAGTTGGAAGTCGATCTCGGCCGGGCAGCCGACGCAATGATACGCCTGCTACCGCGGGCGCGGGATACGGCCGATCCGGAGGTATTTGCGGGGTTGGTCAGCCCCTTGCGCTACTGCGGCTTGCTGGAGGCGTCGATCGCGGCGCACCGGCGCGCGGTTGCCCTGGAGCCGAAGATCCGCACGAGCGTCCCTCACACGTGGTTCCTGCAGAGAGATAATGCGCGCGTCGCGACAGCCAAGGTGGATGACTTTCCCTATATCGTGGCAGTGTCGCTGGCGGAACTGGGACGGCAGAGAGAAGCGCTGCCGGTGTTGCGGGCCCTGGAAGACAAGATAAAAACGCGACTACGCGATTTCATCATGGCCGCCCGGGCGATGATCGAGGGGGATACGGCGGAGAGTGTCGCCGCGGCCACGCGCATTGTCGCCTCTGAGTTCAGCGACCCCGAAGGGCTCTATTATCTGACGCGGCATCTGGCACGGTTAAACCAGGCCGATGCCGCCCTCGAACTCCTGGAGCGCGTGGTCGGCGGCGGGTTCTTTTGTTATCCGGCCATGGTGAGCGATCCATGGCTGGAGACGCTCCGGAACAACCCGCGGTTTGCGATGCTGCTGGAGAAAGCGGAGCGGCAGCATCAGGTGGCGGCACGGGAGTTTGCCCGGCTGGAAGGGGATCGAATACTGGGTGTCGCAAACCGGAACTCCGGCAATCCGGCGTAGCGTCGTTATTTCGTAACTGCGTGAACGCGCTCGGCTAGCCAGATGTTCGCATTCAACTCGAAGCTCGCATAGAACATCTGCCCGCCAGCCACAGACATCCCCACCGTCGCGGGGTCGCCTACGTCGATGAGATTGTGGCGCAGTTGATGCATGTGGTGGACGGCGAACGGTGCTCCGGCCGGCTTCCGCGTGGCGGCGTCGACGCGCTGCGCCCAGATACACCTCGATCCATCCCGATCGGAGAGAAAGTAAATGAGGTTCCCGGACGGCGCCCAAAATGGCTGCCGGTCAAGGTCGGAGCCATCAATCAGCACCGTCCATTCCTTCTCCGGAATCGCTTCTCCCGTAAACGCAGCGAGATAAATGCGGCGCGCCCGTCCCGGACGGAGCGCCGTGAAGCTGAGAAGCCTTCCGTCCGGCGAGAGACGCGGCATGGTGAGTCCAAATTCGGGATGTCGCAGCAAAGCTTTGCTCTGGCCGGTTTTCACATCCAGAATGTGGATTTCACGGCGCTGCGGCCCGGCGTTGTCGAACAGAAGCCTTGCCCCGTCCAATGACCACTCGACGGGACGGCCGCAGGCGGCACAGATCTTCTTCGGAATTCCTCCCGCCGCCGGAACAGTGTAGATGGCGCTGTTGTCGCGCTGATCGGAATGGAAAGCGATCGTTGAGCTATCTCGCGAAAGAGCAACGTAGCTCCACTCCTTGGCGGCTGCCAGTCGCAGGTCTGTCCCGGATTCGAGGTTCCGGATTCGGATCTCCGACGCTCTTAGTGAACCTCCCACATAGGCGAGGCGCTTGCCATCTGGGGAAGGGGACGGACTTCGGCTGGGATCCACGCCGCTGGTCACACGGATCGGCTCCCCGGATACTTTGCCGGAAACGGGATCGACCGGCGCGCGCCATATGTTCGTCGAGATGTTGTTGCCGACAGCGAAGGCAATGCGGCCGCCGTCCCGAGAAGCTGTTGGCGAGAAGTTGAAGCCTGCGCCAATAATGATCGGCACCGGGTCGCCGGATGCTTTCCGGTATGCCGCGTCGAACGGCATCCGGTAGATATTCGTGCTGTCGAGATTGCCTTCGGCAAACAACAGGCCGCCTGTCGTCACGGCGATGTTGCGCCCAAGCCCCAATTCCGCCGCCTGCAATCGCGCTATAGCGCCAGTCGGTGTGACGGAGGCGCCGTCAACAGACATGTAGTACCAGTCGCGATCGTCTTTGCCGTCCTCCGGATCGCCAAAGCCCAGGTAAAGGATGCCCTTGCCGTCGGGGCTCCAGACCGGCGTATCGCTTAGAACTTTATTCGGCTTTAACTCTTTTCCAGTCCCGCCACCCGCGGGTACGATCCATATCGATGGCGCGGCTCCGCGGCCGGATGGGGCTGACGACATGTAAGAGACCTGAGAACCGTCCGGCGAGAACTGCGGCCTTTCCCCTTCGCCCAGTCTCTTCGGCAGCCCACCGAGTGTCGAGACGACATAAATCCCGCCGGGCTCCGCGCCGCAGTGGACTACAATCTTGCTGCCATCGGGTGAGAACGCCGGATCGCGGCAGGAGCCCAGTCCTTGCGTAAGTTGTACGGGATCGCCCCCCTCAATCTGTCGCACCCAAAGCTCCATCGTGTCTCCGGCCGCTCGATCCGATACGTAGGTCACGAGCTTTCCATCTTGCGAGATTGCCGGAAACAGGCTCACCCCGGAATCGGCCGTCAACCGGGCGACTCGCCAAAGCTCTGGCGCCGGAACCGTACGCCTCGTCCACCACGCTGCGATTCCAAATAGAAGGAGAGCCGCAGCGGCCGTAGCGGCCGCAATCATCATCCACCGCTGGCGCGGTACCGCGGAGCGCGGCTGATCCGCTGCGATCTGCCCGGACTCCAGGTCCTGATTGAATTCCTCAATTGCGATTCGGACGTCGGCGATACTTTGCCAGCGCCTTTCCGGCAGTTTTCGTAAACACCGCGATACAATCCGGACCAGCTCGGCGGGCAGGCCCGGAGCCTCCGTAGTCAAGGACACAGGCTCGGCGGTAAGAATCGCCGCGAGTGTCGAAACAGTCGACTCTCCATGGAATGCGCGCCGGCCGGTGAGCATTTCATAGAGCAACGCACCGAAGGAAAAAATGTCCGACCGATGGTCCACTGGTTTGCCTTCGGCCTGTTCCGGAGACATATACGAAACCGTGCCGATGATGGCCCCTTCTTCGGTTTTGGGTCCTTCGTTCACCAGCGTTTGCGTCGCGTCAGAGATACTGGAAGGTCCCGCAACGAGCTTCGCGAGCCCGAAGTCGAGTACCTTCACGAGGCCTGAGTCTGCAATCATCACGTTGCCGGGCTTGAGATCGCGATGGACAATACCGGCGGAGTGGGCCGCTGCCAGCGCATC
The DNA here is from genome assembly GCA_016185425.1 of Acidobacteriota bacterium. Classification (GTDB taxonomy): domain Bacteria; phylum Acidobacteriota; class Terriglobia; order Bryobacterales; family Bryobacteraceae. The sequence continues at coordinate 174,723 of JACPNQ010000026.1, forward strand.
CGCGATTTGGATGGCATAGGTGATCGCTTTTCCGGTTGGAAGCGGTTTCCGGCCTATTAACTCGGCCAACGACCGTCCCTGTACCAACTCCATAGCGATGAAGTCGCGCCCGCCGGACTGCGTGATCTCGTAGACCGTGATGATGTTCGGGTGGTTCAGCGCCGAGGCGGATTGAGCTTCCTGGAGAAAGCGGCGGCGCTTGTCGTCCGTCAACGCGCTGTCGGCCGACAGGAATTTCAGCGCGGCGACACGGTTAAGGAGCACATCACGGGCCTTATAGACCATGCCCATCCCACCCTCGCCCAGCTTTTCGAGAATCTCGTAATGGCCGACCGTCGTCCCGGTCATCGCGCGATTATAGCAGGGGAGCGCTGTCTTCTAGCCGCGCGAAGCCAGCCATTCGCGAAGCTGACCGGCATTGTCGGGCAAATGGAAGAGCGTCCAGAGGTTTGTCCGGAACGTCCACAATTCTTCCTTCGACGCGAGGGCTTCGATCACCGGGCGCTGCATTGCATTGAGCGGCGCCGGAATTTGCGGCGCCTCGCCATTAAGACCCCAATACTCGATCTTTTGGATGCCCGGAGGCTTCGCGCCGGCCTGCTTCCTGGTATGCCGGCGCAGCAGGAAGGGAAACAGTTTCCACAGAATCGGTATGCCGAGGGCCCGAAACGCCGTTCGAAAGAGATTGGCCCCGGCGGGTGTGCTACCGTCCGCATTCACGTAGGAACAGGCAGTCTGGTCCCAACCTGTCCGGGAGTCGTCGAATAGGACCCGGAGGAGATGTTCAGCGAGCGCGAGCAACAATCCCTGATTGGACCCGAGGTCCAACGCCCGCAGGAGTGCGGCCACTTCCCGTTCTCTTCCAAGAAGTGCCGCCGCTTCGAAGCAGCGCTCATCGACAGGCGTCGCGCAGTCGCAGCCTTCGAACCCGCGTACAAAGGTCGTGATCAGTTCTTCAACGGCAGAGTCATCCACTGTCGCGCCGGCTTCGAGAACTTGGGCGTAGCGAAGGGAGAAGCGGCTTTCCCGATCGTCTTCCCGGTTGAGAGCGCTCCTAAGGAAATCGGCCCAGCCATCCTGCAACCGGCTCGTGCGCGTCAGGCCGGTCAGCATCACGCGCCGGACTTCCGGGCCGCGCTCCGCGAAGTAGCGGTTGCGGACGATCCGCGCCGAATCTGGTTCTCCATCGGCGAACGCGGTGAGAAGCCGGACGGCGTCGCTTCGGATGCTCGTATTGGCATGCTCGACATCCGCGGCGAATGCGGACTGCGCCGCGAGGATCGTCTGACGAATCGCGCTTCCGTGCACCGGGTCGCCGCCAGCGTGACAAGGGATGGCCCTCCCGTCGGCGATCGCCTTGCGCGCGGCTTCGGCAAACCCGCTCAACATGCCGTAGCAGAACGCCTTATGTTCTGTGGAGGCGTCTCTGGAGAAATCAATCAGTATTTGCGTGACCGGAGGGGAAGCGCTGTAGATTGTCCCCTGATGCAACACCCGCGAATAGAGTTCATCGGTCGCTTCGTATAGCGTGTTTCCCTTCGCCGTTCGAATCTTCTTGAGGAGCGCTGGGACATTGGATGCGGGGCCGTAAGCGTCCTCCAGCTTGTCCCAGGGAATGGAGGTCAAGGTTTCGGACATAACTTCCTCCTTCCGGTTCAAATCGACGCGGTTATGGCGGAACCTTACCCAGTCCGAAACGAGGATTGCGCCGAAGCCTGTCGCGGCCGACATTCACTCTACCGCTATTTCCTGTTTCTCCGCAGCCATCGAGAAAGTTCAATATCTGCGGCTCTTATCTCTTCCGCTCGCTCGAACCGGTCGCTCAGTCTCCGGACGCACTGGATCGCCAACGCCGCGGCCCGCTTCCCGAGCTCACTCGGCCCCTCGTCTCTTACTACCTCCCGAAGTATCAAATGCGCGCGCCAAAGCTCTTCCTGGTCGTCTTTCAACTTCCGTTCGATTGCGATCTGCCGTTCGCGCTCCGGGCGTGTGAATCGAGAGTCGGAACCGGCCGCGAGAGCATGGCGTTGGTAACCGTTCCACAGCCGGTCGTTGAAGTAGATCCGGTCGGAGTTTCCGCTCAAGTACGCCGCGAGCCTGAACTTGGCGGCTACCTCTCCAGCACTTGCCGTTTTGTATAGAGCGGCCATCTGCCGCATTCGGCCCGCCCGCAGCCGCGCGCCAATGCTCGCAAATACCTGGGCCGCTTCCTCGTAACGATTCTCCCGTGCCAGTCGCACAGCAAGGCTATATCGCACCGTTTGCATGTGATTGGTCCTCGGATACTTCTCGATGAATTCCTGTATCGACTCGATCGAGGCTTCGCCGTCCAACAGCAATCCCGCGTCCCAGCCGGACGATGCCCAATATACAGTCTGATTTGCAATTGCCGGGATCGCGTCGTAGAACTGCCCCGCATGCAGGCTTGGGTCATTCAGCAGTAACGCGTAGCGGAGCTGTTCCATTTGGTTGCCAGTCTTCATGTAGACGCCGCACAGACCGTAGGCGGCGGCCGATTTCTGATTGCCCGTCGCGCGGCTCGACGCATATAGCTGAAGCAGGGGTGCCTCCGCTCCTGCATAGTCTTTCGACAGGAATCTCGCCGAAGCAAGCATCCACAGGAAGTCCGGCTCCACGCGAATGGCGGCACGTACCGGTACATTTGCGGCAAGCCGCAATGCCGCTGGTGGATCGCCCGCCCGCAGCGCTGTACGCATCGCGAGCAGTGCCAAGGCGTTAGAACCATTCTCGGACCGGAGCAGGCTGGCGTTCTTCTCAAGCAGCGATTTGATTCGCTTGTACGGAATGGCGGGGTCTTCGTCATTCTCTCCGCCATATGCCCCCCGCTGCCAGTGTGGATTTGTGACCAGTTGAATCGCGAACGCGGCATGGGACGGCGTATCGAAATACTCGTGCAGGTGTTCTCGAAGTTTCGGACCTCCATCATAGCCGTAAGTCATTCGAAGCGAATTGATCAAGACCTCGTAGCTCAAGTTCGAATCGCTGCGGTTCAATTCGTCCAGATAGACCTTCCCCGCGGCGGTCTGGTCACCAAGTCGGTAATGAATGTGCGCCAGCCAACCTCTCGCTTCGCTCAAGAACTCTGGCGTGCGTGCCGATCGCAGGAATTGTTCCAGCTTTTTCCGGGCCAGCAACCGCGGCGCGGGGTTCTCGTCCGACGCCGCCCACATATCGAGCTTGGCGTCGATCAATTCCACTTCTTCCTGTTCGCGCCGCGACAGATTCGGAGCGGAGCGCGCTTGGGCGAGAATCCTCTGCACAGTCGGGCCCTCCGCCGCCTGCGGCTGCTGATATACCTTTCGCAGTCGAGCCAGCGGATCCTCCCCATCAGCCTTATCCATCCCCGCATACGCCGCCTTGAGCCGCTTCACGCTCTTTTTCGCAAAGTCGCCGCCCACCTTCGAGAACGGCAGCCAGAAGTGTCCGTTTAAGTACTCCCGCAGCGTCGTATCGAACGGACAAGCGAATAACACGCCCAACGCGAGCGCCATCCATAAAATTTTGCTCACAGTTTTTCCCTCAATTTGTACAGCGCCGGTGCGGCAGTCACCGCCCGGCCAATGTGTAGCTGCGTTCGCCCGCAATACGGCGGTACCGTCAGTTCCAAACTCACCGGACCTGTCATCTTCACCGGCATATCCTTTTCGGGCAGGAAATACTCCAGCGCCGTTGAGATCTCGATGACATAAACGATCGCCTTCTCCCGCAGCGCGGGTGCGCCGTTTAAATACAAATCCGCGCAGTGAACCGCCGCGCAATGTTCATCGATCGCGCGTATTTCCACCGGCCTGTCGATGGCCTTCGCCGCCCCGGCCGCGGCCAAAACTTCGTCCGGCCGCGCCGCCATCGATTCGTGGAAAGACGGCCAGCGGAAGAACACCACTCCACCGCAATACTGGCCCATCTGCCGCGCTTGCTCAACCGCCGCGCGGATCGATTCGGGTGTCGACAGCACGAACTCAAACGCCGTGCCGGCCTCGAATCCGGTATATCCAACGACTGTCTTCCGCTGCGCACGATAGCGCAGCACCAGCTCCTTTGCCTCCGTCGTCGAAGTCTCCAAAGCAAATGCTGAATTCACCCCAACATCGAACGGCTTCAAATCTCCATAAGACCGTATCCCCGGATACATGCCGGATGGCCGCTCCGGCCCCAGCACCCGCGAACGCCCGAATGTCGAGATACCAATCCGGTATCGCTTGCCGAAGCGGTTAAACGTTGGGCTCCATTTCGCGGCGTCAATTGGCGCCGCAATCGCCGGCGAGTGGAATACACTGCCCGGATTCCGCAGGTCGTAAAACTGGGGAACGAATTCGTCCACCGCATCGACCACTTCGCCGATGGCCGTCCCGGGCCGGAACCAGTCCAGCAGCGCGGTGATTGACAGTGAACTTCCCGCCGGCAGGTGTTTCCGTACGGCGCGCAAGTACGCCCCATATGCAGCCAGGGATCGCGACGGACTGTCGATGTCCAACTGCACGCCGGCAAGCCGCAGCCCGCGCCTCCGCGCCTCACGTTGCAGCTCTTCGACTGCATGGCCAAGCACCGGTGTCGACATCGCGTCCGGCACCGCTTGCCTTTCAAATCGGAAGACTGCCCAATACTCCCGTGCCGCTGGTATCTCCGGCGGCCACGTCCCCGGCGCATGCCACTGCGGCTTCTCCCCGCGAAAGCGGAAGAGAGAAATCGTGCCTGCCTGAAAATACAGTGCGTCCAGCGGCGCTGACCCGGCTTCGGTGGCGGCTGAGCTGCCATTCCAGAACCAGTAACCGAACTGCCATTTCGGCAGCGGTTGACGCGAGGACGTGCGTCCTCCGCAGCCCGCCAAAACCAGCAGTTCCGTCACTAGAACCAACCGCACTATCCGCGCGGATCCCCCGCTAAGCATAAGTAGCTTAAGCTTCAGAATACAGCGGAGCTGGGTAAGCGCAACCGAAAATTGTCAGGCTTTGCGTAATGCCAGTATCTACTCCCTCCCGCTCACCGGCAGCTCACCAGGACGGCCGTGTGCAGTTTCACTCCGTCGCGCATTGTGACTTAAACCATAACTTTGCCGTTTGGCAAGGTTATGGTTTATTCGGGCTCTACTTGGGACTCGGCCCTTTCGATGCGGAAGCGGAGCGCAGCCTCCAGAACGTTTTTAAATACATGCCGACAAGCGGCGATCCATCTCGGGGTTCACGGGTCCGGCTGTTCACGTTCACTTGGATATCACATCTTGACAGCCAAGATAAACATAAGCTACACTGGGCCACTGGGCCATACATTGCCCTTCGAGCATCCCATGGACGACTTAAATACAGACGTAATCCCCGGTACGCTGGACATGCTCATCCTCAAGACGCTCAGTCTGGAACCGATGCATGGCTTTGGTATCGCTCGCAGAATTGAGCAGATTTCGCGCGGTGTATTCAAAGTCAATCCCGGGTCCCTCCTTACGGCGTTTCAACGGCTGGAGCGCGTCGGGTGGCTGCATTCCGAGTGGCGCCAAACGGACAACTCGCGGCGAGCCAAGTTCTATTCGCTCACTCGCTCTGGGCGAAAACAACTTGAACTCGAAACGGCTGACTGGAACCGCCGCGCGTCTGCTATCGCGCGGCTGCTGAAAGCTGAGGGGTAGGAGTTTGTCCCTTTGGCGCCAGCTTATCCGTGGCGTGCGCGTGCTCGGGAATCGGAGAGCCGCGGACCAGGAGATCGCCGATGAGGTAAGCCACTTTCTGGAAGAGGCTGAGTCCGCATTTGTGGCCGAAGGACTTTCTCCGGATGAGGCGCGGCGGACTGCGCGCCTGGAACTGGGCAATGCGACGGCGATTCGGGAGCAAGTGCGTTGGTATGGGTGGGAGAACAAAATGGACACTCTATTTGCCGACTTGCGTTACGCCGCTCGGCGACTGAGCGCACGTCCGAGCTTTACGGCCGTTTGCGTGCTTACTCTAGGGCTGGGTATCGGCGCAAGCGGCGCGATATTCAGTGTCATCAACGCTGTCCTGCTAAAACCTTTGCCGTATCCGATCTCCGAGCGGCTGGTGGCGCTGACGCATACGGCGCCTGGGATCAAGATCGAAAGGCTCTCCCTGGCGACATCGCTCTATTTCACGTATCGCGAAGAAAGCCGCGTCTTCGAGGACGTGGCGATGTGGATGGGCGACTCATGGACGGTAACCGGTTTGGCCGAGGCCGAAAAGGTGACGGGCCTGTCGGTGACGCACCGATTCCTCGATGTGCTGAAGGTTCCGGCGGCGCTGGGGCGCGGGTTCGCCGCCTCGGACGCAGACAGTACGAGCGAACGCACGGTGATGCTTTCTGACGGGTATTGGAGGTCCCGCTTTGGAACCGATCCTAGGGTACTTGGGCGGTCAATCGTGCTCGACGGAAATGCTTACCGGGTGATTGGCGTGCTGCCCCCGTCGTTCCAGTTCATGGACCAGAGAATCTCATTGCTGGCAGCGATGCGAATTAGTCGCGCGGGCGTACGCCTCATCAGCTTCTGCTGTCAGGGCATCGCTAGGCTCAAGCCGGGTGTGACTCTGGCTCAAGCTGACGCCGACGTAGCGCGCATGCTACCCATGGCCCCGGCGAAATTCGCGATGAATCCCGGGTTCGCTCGCAATGCATTCACGGATGCCCGCATCGCTCCGCGGCTTCGATTCCTCAAGGACGATCTCGTCGGAGAAATCGGTGCCACGCTGTGGGTGCTGCTGGGCACTGTGGCGATTGTTCTGGCGATTGCATGCGCTAATGTGGCCAATCTGCTTTTGGTGCGGGCCGATGGACGGCGGCAGGAGCTTGCCATTCGCTCGGCGCTGGGAGCGGGGCTTGGACGAATTGCTCGAGATTTGTTGCTCGAGAGCGTGCTCCTGGGAGCAGCAGGAGGTTTGCTGGGGCTTGCATTAGCGCAAATCGCGCTGAAGGCGCTGGCGGTCTCTGAATTGCCGAATCTGCCCCGTATCGACGAGATCTCGATCGACTCCACCGTGTTGGCATTCACTATGGTCGTTTCGCTCGGAGCGGGCCTCTTGTTCGGCCTGATTCCGGTCATCAAGTATGCGCGGCCCGAGCTAGCCGTGGGACTGCGTAGTATGGGCCGATCGCTCACTGGGAGCAAGGAACGGCATCGCGCACGCAGCCTTCTGGTCGTGGTGCAAGTAGCGCTTGCGATGGTGCTTCTCGTCGGGTCCGGCCTGATGATCCGCACGTTCCGCGTGCTGCGCGCCGTGGATCCCGGCTTCTCCGCTGCGGCGGAGTTGGAGACGATGAGCATTTCTATTCCCGAAACACAGGTGAAAGATCCGGAGGGCGCGATTCGAATGGAGGAGGCAATTCTCCGGAAGATCGAGGCGCTGGGGCAGGTTTCCGCAGCGGCGATCATCAGCACGCTTCCGCTCGAAGGAGGCGGGGACAACCCTGTCTACGCGGAGGATCAGCCGATGGCGGAGGGAGCAATCCCTCCCATCCGGCGCTTCAAGTACGTTTCGCCTGGATACGTTTCGGCGATCGGCAGTCGGCTGATTGCTGGCCGCGATATGACTTGGGCGGAGATGTACAACCGCGCTCTGGTGGCGCTGGTCTCGGAGAACATGGCGCGCGAGATTTGGCGCGATCCCCGCATAGCCGTCGGGAAGCGCATCCGCGCCTCACTCAATGACGATTGGCGGGAAGTGATCGGGGTGGTGGCCGACCTGCGGGATAACGGCGTGAATCAGAAACCGCCCACCATCGTTTACTGGCCGCTATTGCAGAAGAGCCTGGCGGCCCGCGACATCGCGGTCCGTGATGTGGCATATGTGATCCGCACCCCCAGCGCCGGATCTTCGGGATTGCGTCAGGAGATCCAGCAGGCCGTTGCGAGCATCAATGCGAACCTGCCGGTGGCAGATGTGAAGACGCTCCAATCGGCTTACGAGCGGTCGCTCGTCCGTACCTCTTTTACAATGGCCTTGCTCGCGATCGCCGGTGCCATGGCGCTCCTTCTGGGCGTGGTGGGAATCTATGGAGTTATCTCCTATTCGGTCGCGCAGCGGTCTCGGGAAATCGGGATACGCATCGCATTGGGATCTCCTCGTCACGAGGTTACGGGGCTGTTCGTGCGCTATGGCGTAATGATGTCTGGCATTGGGGCGATATGCGGGTTGAGCGGGGCGCTTGTGCTGACGCGCTTCATGAAGTCGGTACTCTTTGAAGTGAGCCCCGCCGACCCCGTGACGTATGTCGCGGCAGCAGCGGGGTTGATTCTTGCCGCGCTCTTTGGCAGCTATCTGCCAGCGCGGAGAGCTGCCCGGGTCGACCCGTTAGAAGCTCTACGCGCAGAGTAGTGGGGCTTTCTCCGGCCTGACGGCGTAGCGTACGCCGATCCTGCAAGGGACTAAGCCTCACGTCCGCGGTAAGCTACCCCCATAGCTTCGAACGGTTACGCCGATGTGGACCTTCCGACTCGCGAGTGCCGCTGGAAACCCCGGATGACCCTCGGCTCAGCTTTTTCCGGGACTGTTCCGCAAACTCACGTCTTCGAGCGGCGAGCTTTGCGCATAAATGAGGTTCCCGGTCACATATGCTTGAGTCTGAACTGTAGCCCAGCCGGTGGGCGACCTGCTCCAACGTGGGAGGAGGCTCTTCATTAAGAGCTGCTTCGAGCTCTACCGGGAGCGTGTTTCGCCGGACCGCCCAGACCTCAGCACGCTTCGCTTTGATCGCGCGGCAAAGATCGGGAAATCTCGCCCTTAGAGGGTCCTCGGTCTGATATCCAAGCGACAATGCGCTCCGATGAAGTGGGATCGGCATTGCGAGCGATAGCGATTCTTCCAGCGTCTTCAGTATTATCGAATCGTCGAGCAACTTCGCTCCACGCCGGCGCCACCAGTGATTACGCCCGGACTTGTTGAAGTTTCGGACGATGCCTTTGCACAGATCGCTATCTGCAATGTACAGCCGAGTTGGTGTCGAGTACCCCAGTCGCTGTGCGACCTCACGAATACTCGGAGCCGGTTGTTCTTTCAAGGCCAACAGAAGTGCAGCGCGGATCTGGTCTGCGGGTCGATTGGGCGCGATACCGCGTTGATGCCTCGCCTCTATAACTGTCTTCACTGCAACGGTAGCCTCCAGACCCGAGATAGCACCCGTAACAAGGGAAGTCAATGGAATTTTCAAGTTGTAGCACGCTCGCAACATTGGGCCGATCCGTCCGATCGTCGCACCCGTGCACCAGTTGAGAAACGAACTTCGGCGGCAACCCGCCATTTCGGCTGTAGCGATTCTGTTTCCATCAGAAAATGAGTCCACGTAATAGACGAGGACCTTCCGAATGTTCTCTTTTCCGACTGACTTGACGTCCGGAGCGATCGCCAAAAGTCTTCCGAACTCCTGCGCAACCCAGACCTGGTATTCCGTTGCCAGTACCTCTGGTGTTGAACCCCTCGCTGTTCCGAGCCACTGGCGGCAGCGGGAACAGAAACCGGACCGCGATACAGCACAGATCGGCCGCAGTTCGCGATGACATGCGGGGCATGAAGTCTCCAGAGATACTCTGTGCAAAGGGCAGATCTCCACGCATTGCAGACACCATATCAACTGCTCGTAGACTTCTTGCCCTTGTGCTGCGCTTGATTCGTAACAATGGGGGCACCACGCTCTTTCGGGGCGCATCAGACTGGCGGTATCGAGGACTGACTCAAACGGCAACAGCGTCAGGAAGCGAAGATTATCGCGTAGAGTAAACCGTTCGACCGCAGAGACCCAGTTCTGGGCGCCCTCTCTGACGCCATTGATTGCGTTCGAAATTCCCGCTGGCACGTGATAGTAAGGAACGCCCGTCCGAAGCTCGTGTTCGATCAGGTCGCTTACACGCACCGCGTGCGAAGCGGCAAGCCGGATCATGTAGCCAGTTAAGCTTTCGACGAACGGCGTACCGACCCCGATCGGCTCGATCGAATGAAGACGGCTTCGGGCCGGGATTGGGACCGGTAACATATTCCACGAATCAAGGGCCTCCTGCATTGACCGACACTCCTATTGGATCGCGCTGGGGCCGACGCATTCCCGGCCGCCTGGTGTTTCGCGGTGTTTTCGGTTTAGCTGCGTCGCCTATGTTGTGCACAGCGCCTCGGAGCCCCAACCGTATCTGAAGCGCGTCTCGCGCTTCTGCTGGTTCCGCAGCACGCGACTCTCCCTCAGCCGTTTCTGAGAGGATCTTCTCGCATTGCAGAACGGACAGTGCTTGAGCCTCCAGATCCTTCCGGACGATTGTCTTTCCTTCACGCCGCAGTACCGAATGCAACGCCCTAGTGAGCCACTGTTTCAGAATGCCAATGCAGCCAAGACTCCTCTCGTAAAGAAACTCCCATTCCCCGGCGAGATCAGGCTGATCGGGCAGAGGTATGTGGTGGGCGAATGAGCCCACCACATTGATGAACACCTGCCGCTCCGAAAGCGACTCCGCCCGGTACCGCGGGAAGTGGACATCCAGGCTCCGCCTGCTGAGCTGCCCGTTGAGATTTCTGAAGGAGAGCAAATCATAGGTGCCGAACAACACGTGGACGATTCGCGTCTGATTGGCTATCGATTTGACGACGTCTAGTTGATCGAGCAGCCGGCGCCCGGATGCCATCTTCGACAAGTGCTGCGCTTCATCGATCATGACGGCGGCAGGCCGTCTAAACCGCAATGCCTGCTCGACTGCGTGGCGATACTCGGCAGTAGTCGATTTCGAACCGAATGTCGAAGAACGCTTCACATAGAGCGTTTCCGCGTCGCGCTTACAGTCCGTCAACGGCTCGTTCATGGCGACCAGTAATCTCCTGAAGTGATCCGACCAGCAGAACCGGCCAGATTCCGGCGCGATCGCCTCCACACCAATTACCGGAATGCGGCCGCGGTCCTGCTCCAAGCCAGACCGAAGCTCATTATTGATGACTTGCTCGGCCTTGAGTCTAAGCGTTGTTTTGCCGACGCCTGTCGGCCCAAACACGAATACCAGCGAGTTTGGCTCTGACTCCGAGATGGCGGCCATGAGCTTCTCTTTCGCTTCCGCGAGCAGAGGGTGGGCCACCGTATACGCTCGAAAGTAAGCCAACCTTTCCTCGGATGGCCTTGCCAGTAGTTCGCGTGGAAAGCCGGCCGCCACGGTCATTCAGAATTCTCCATAGATCTCGTACGGCAGCGGAGTCGCCACGCATGGGTTTGGATCCGTCCACGGAGCGGCCTGTACTTCGGCACCGCCGTTATCAGGTCGATCGGGTACAGCGACCAGCGATGCCCGGCGCGCTGACTGGCTCTCCCGGTCCCGCATGCGTTGTTCCAGCAAGAGCTCTTCGCTTTCCACGGATTGCAGGAAGTCCGCAAGCTTCCTGGCTGTCGTGGCTTTCCCTCCAGCGACCTGATTTCGGCGGCGCAGTTCGTGCGTCGCCAGGAGGATCTCTTTCTCGGATCGGCCCTGAAACATCGTGTGGTACTCCGAGTAGCAGCGCACCCATTGCCGCTCCACGAAAGCGTAAGCGGCGCCGGCGTCGAAGGGATCGTAGCGCACCGCCGCGCAAGTGCCTTCCACCGCCGGGTTCCGAAAGCGATCCGACCAATAGTAGATCTGGTTCACCTTCACTCCTCGGCCTGGCGCAACCTTCGCCACGCCTTTTGCGGTCGTCGGCAGTGTTGCCATCAGGAAGTCCTCGTCATAAGGGATCATCCGCTGAAGGCGCAGACCGGAAGATTCAAGTCCGGCCGCAAATGCGTCCCGTGGGCTGAGGCTCAACGTAGGATGGACTATGGTGTCGTAAACCTCAAAGACGTATTCGCTGAGCCGTTTCGCCAGCGCACCCAAGGTCCATACGGCCTGTCCTTGCGGGCTAACTGACTTCGTCACCTGACGCACGTTGCGAGTGATCTGCGTGTTGCCGCGCAGATTGTGAATGAACTGCGTGTTGGTGGTGCCGAATAGCCGTTCACAAACCGACCCGAAGCGGGCCTTTGCAGGTGGTCGAGTTTTCTTGATGACTTCGTAGCGGGCCAGGAGAGTCTCGAAATAGGTGCTCTGGAACTCGGGACCGCCGTCGATAACAAGGATCTGGGGCAGTCGTCCATGCTCCCCGACGCATTCCCGCAGGATCATCATGCAGGATCTGTAGCTCGGTGCGTCGAATGTCAGGTAGAGTGAAAGACCGCGGCGCGAAAAGGCGTCTGTGAGAATCGTCATCCATGGTCGCCCGAGTGGGCGGCCCGTGTGGGAGCAGACGACCTCAACGTCCAACTCAGTATGGTCGATGTGGCCAATCTCGAAAGGGCGGTCTCCATGACGCGGCGTGGTGGGCTGCAACTCGAAATAGAATTCCGCGTGAGCATAGGCTGCGCGTCGGCCCTGCCGCTTCAGTGTCTGCTCGAACGCCGGGCGTTCGCGGACCGCAAGGCAGAAGGTCACGTAGCTCGGCGCGACAATGCTCCGCTCCTCACAAGCCCGTTTCAGCGCCGCCCATGAGGCTGCCCGCGTCTTCTGCTTGAGATTCTCATAGTCGCTCTCGACGAACTCGGCAAGCAGTTTTCGCGATGCCTCCGGTAGCCGGAGATCGCGGTTGCCCCGTTCGCTTGTTTTCGGTAGCAAGCCGACATATCCGTTGCCGTACTTTTCCCTGGCAAGGCGATACCGGGCCAGCCACAAACGAAGCGTCCGTGCTGCAACTCCTGCAGGAGCAACTTCGCCCTCCAGATGACGCCGGACAAAATCGAAACGCTCATTCGCAATCTTCAAATCCTGCTCGCTTGCCGCTCTCAAAAGCAAGAAGGCTTCACCGTGCACCTTAGCCGATGCCGTTGTGATTCCGCTTGTCCCGACGGTTCGCTGCAAGTCAGGGCGGGCGCGCTGATATGCATTGGCGCTTTCCGGGTTGGCAAAGACGTGAACCCGCTCGGGCTCGACGACCGCCGCGGCGCTGAGGTCCACATAGATTTCGCCGGACGCGATCAACAGAAAGATGTCGTCACGGTTCGCCACATGTTTCGCCCGTTCCAAGAGATCGCTTAGAAGGATTCCCGGTACCTCCCGCACCGCCGCTTTAACCGCTTTGTCGACGAATCCGGCTACGCTCGCAGAATCGAATCTGAGATAGTCCTCCAGGAAGTGGAGGTTTCTTTGGAGGACCCAGTCAATCTCCCCGGAACTCCGGACCCGATAGTAGAGTCCCGTCGCCAAAGCGTACGCCTGACCGGGCGGACAGCACCACTTGCGTTCGCTATCCCGGCAGTAGCGGTTTGGACTCTTGATCGCCAGCTTCTCGAGATCCTCTGAGGTTTTGCACTCCTCCCACCCCGCCGAGTGTCGACGAAGCACGAAGTAATCCGCCGTGTGCATTACCGAAAGGCCTCTCCCGTTCGCTGCCGAGTAGGAGAGCGGAATCGAGGGCGGCTGGTCGTAGTATTCCAGGACCGTATCGTCGTGCTCCAGTTCGTAAACCAATGGCAACTCCACCCGGTGGCTTTCGAACTGGATGGTCACGCCCATCTTCCGGCTCGGATATCGTCCTGCAACGTTGTTGCGGCCGCCACCGACGCGACGCGTAGGGTTGCGAGACCGTGCTTCAGCGACCGCTGCTTGCGCTTTCTCGGTCAAGCCGATCCGCTTACACCAGAGAAGAAAGTCGGTTTCGTTAAGCAACTGGTCACCTCGCAGTCGTCTTAAGCTTCGCTATTTCCCACTTCGTCCACGCCGTTCGTTCTTCAACGCCAATGTGTATCTTCGGCCAGCTTCCGTCATAAGCTTCTGAAGATCGCGGCCGTTCTGCACGGCTTTTTCTACGTCCTCGGCAAGTTCATCCGGAACGTAAATCGAAAACCGTGCCTTCCCGCTGCGGCCATACAGCGCGTAGCTGGAATGTCCTTGTCCCGATTCGCAGAGCTTGCAATGCTTTCGGATGCACGGGCTCTTCCGCAACGAGATCGATCCGACCGCCACGGGCCAAAGATCCCGCACTGCTGCCTGAAACCACAATCTGACCTGTTCCGGGCTTTCTGATCGAGCCATAGTACAGGTGCAGAGTAGCACACATACAGTGGTATTACAAGAACAGAATGCTACCTCCATGTTTTGGTTTGAGACGGTCGCCAGTTTGTACTTCCGGCAAGGTTATGGTTTATGGCTTCGTCTTGGCTGGCCGCCAGTTCACCAGAAATCAAGGGTTTGTCGGCGTTTGAGCGGCAGGGTTATGCTTTATTCGCGGCAAAGATATGCTTTAAGTCACACGCATTGGAATCATGACGTACTGCCGCGTGTACTGAAACGCGTCTTTCGGAATCGTCAACTGTTGTGGCGTTTCCGAAGGCAGCGCCGGATATTTCGGTTGCGCCTGCACGGCGAGCACAAGAAGGAACAGAAACACGTACATAATCTCCCACTATCGCAGCAATACTCTCACGCGGTTGGCGGTCACACCGTCGGGCGGAACCACCGCAATTCCATTGGCAGTTGTCCCGCGAGCGCGCAAAGGGGTCCCGCTGTGTACTGCCACGAGATACAAGCGGTCCCACTTACGGTACAACAGAAGCGATGCGTCACTCGCCGGAACAACTGCAAGCATTTGCTCGCGGCTATACCGCCGCCTGGTGCAGCCAGAATCCGGCGAGTGTCGCCGCTTTTTATTGTCCGGAAGGCTCGCTCACCATCAATTCCGGCTCTCCAGCCTCCGGACGAGCCGCCATCGCCGTTGCCGCTCGCTCCTTCATGGAAGCCTTTCCCGACCTGGTCGTCACCATGGACGGCGTTTCCGGTGAAGGAGCGCATGCCGTCTATCGGTGGACACTGGACGGTCACAACACCGGGCCTGGCGGCACCGGCCGGCGTGTGAAAATCAGCGGTTATGAAGAGTGGACGCTCGGCGAGGACGGGCTTATCGGAGCCTCACTCGGCCATTTCGACGCCCGCAGTTATGAAGCCCAGATCGGATTGAGCCAGGACTAACTACCCTTTCTTAGGCGGCGCCATCGGCACGTCTGTATTCCACGTGTCGACAATGCACTTCCACCCGCCATCGGCCTGCTTCTTCCAGATCTCCACCATCTTCCCGTGGTCGCTCACTGGCTTGCCTTTGTCATCTTTGAACGTCAGCTCGTATGTTCCGTAGAGATACGCCAGGTCGCCCGACCGGGAAACCTCCACTTTTGTCGCCTTCCAGGAGATCGACATCCCCGGAAGCGCCATCAGCGCGTCGATCGCTTTCTTAATCGTCTCCGGCGAAGCGGCGATCGGGTCATTCGGCGGAAGCACCACGGCGCCCGCTGCGTAGTAGGCGACGAATGCGTCGGCCGATTTCGTCTGTGCTGCCTTCACCCATGCCTCGTCGAGTTTGCGGATTGCGGCTTCATCGGCCGCCCGCGTGTCGGGTGGTTCGGTTGCTTGCGGGGATGCGCACCCGAACAGTCCAAGTACGCAAACGAATGCCATGCTCCTGTTTACAGCGGCGAAAGAAGTCATGATTTTTCTCCGCTGCAATAGTAACAGAACCCCAGGAGCGGATGGCCATCCTTCACCGCCGCTGGTGCATTTCAACCACTTTACCTGCCGCGGAGAGTCGATAAATCAAATGTTCCCAATACGAACGTGTTTGGCCGCCGGCGTGCACTATCGACGGCAGGAGGACACCATGTTAGCCAAACTCCATTCCCGTCTGCCTCTCGTCCTTGGCGCATTGCTACTCTTTGCCGCGCCTGTCGCCGAAGCCCAGCGGCACGGTGGTGGCGGACATGGCGGCAACGGAGGCGGCCATGGCGGCGGCCACGGCGGTGGCCATACCGGCGGTGGCTATCGTGGCGGTGGCAACTTCCACGGTGGCGGACACGCCTATATGGGTGGCGGCCGCACTTACTACTCCGCACCCCGTAGCTACGCTGTGCCCAGTCGAGGTTATTACGGAGGCCGCGCGTATTACGCTGCTCCTCGTTACGCAGCGCCTCGCGTTTATGGCGGCTACTACCCTGGGCGCTTCTACGCCGGACGCGGCTACTACTACGGCGGCCACTTCTGGGCGCGCCCGTACTTCGGAATCGGTATCGGGATTCCGTGGGGCTACGGCTATTACACGAACGGTGGCTGCGGTTATTATGACGGCTGGGGCTACTTCCATCCGGCTCCCTGCTACTCCGGTTACGACATAAACATCTACGGCGGCTACGTCTACTGACGGCGCTTACGCGGAAGGTCGCGGACATCCACAGTGTGGCCGGCAGCGCCTCCCTGGGATCCGGCGTGTAAGTCCTTCGCCCGCTTTTCCACTTGCGCCGCCTCTCGCTTTTCTCCCGTCTGCCGCAGGATCCCGGCGTAGTGGAATAATAGCTCGGCCAGCCGCGGATTTGCCCGGCCCCCTTCCCGGGCCGCATCGCTCACTGCCCGTTCCGCCGTCAGCTTTGCCCGCTCTAGCTGGCCGATGGCCGAATACAGTGCCGCCAATTCCATTTGCTTTTCCGGTGCGATGGCCGTGGCGCGCGCATGGGCTTCCCATCGCGTCCTCGCCACCTCGTTCTCCCTGGCCGCCTCGCCCTTCCGTCCTGTTCTTTCGTATACCATCGCCAAATCCCGCGCCGCCTGGCCCAGTTCCCAACCCCGGGTCTTCTCATGCGGCTCCCATATAGCCCTCGCCCGCCGGAATGCCTCCTCCGCCTTCTCGTAGTTGCGATGCGCGAAATAAATCACGCCGTGATTCAGCAGAATGCCCCCGGATTCCGGATCGCTCTCGTCCAGCCGATATCCTCGCATCGATTCCGACCGCAACAGCAACTGTTCCGCTTCCCGCAGTTTCCCCGCACTGTGCATCAGTGAAGCCAGGTTGTTCAGTGTCCGGGCCATCCCCGCATGGGGCGCCGCGCTTTGCCAATGCGCCAGCGACCGCCTGTAGTGCTGCTCCGCCAACAAATACTCCCCTTCATCCTGCGCCACTGACGCCAGGCTGTCGTATGTATACGCCATCCGGTATTCTCTTCCCTCCACAGCCCCAGCCTCGTCCAAAGCCTGCCGCAACGCCGCGCGAGCCTCCGCTAGCTTTCCTTGCCCCTGCATCCGCTCGGCAAGCTCGATCGCCTGCAGCCATTGATGTGGATGCGCTGCCACCAGCGCGCAAAGGAGAGAGAAATAGAGACAATACTTCACCTTGTCCTCCGTGATGAGACTAGAGCCCGGCGCCCGAACCGGACAATCCAAATGGGCCGAACCGCACTGTGCGTGCGGCAAAACACAAGGAAAGTTCATCCTCTAGGCGTTCTTTCCGCGAAAAGCGGGCCACGCCAAAACACAAATCCCCTTCGCCTGTTCAAATAGGACACATGGAACCGTTCCTCGCTGCCTGCTCCAGTGGCGATCTCGACGCCATTCGCACTCTCGCCGCCTCCCACCCCGCCCTTCTCGGCTCCGGTCTCCATGCCGCCGCCTTCCACGGCCAACTGGCCGCCGTTCGCCTCCTCCTCGAGCTAGGCGCCGACCCCAACACTCGCGACACCGGCGACAACGCCTATCCGCTCCACTTCGCAGCCGGCCTCGGCCATCTCGAAATCGTGCGCGCCCTGCTAGACGCCGGTGGGGACGTGCACGGCTTTGGCGACGTTCACGAAGGCGGCGTCATCGGCTGGGCCGCGGCGCCCACTCATCCGGCGCAAGCCCGTATGGACGTTATTCAACTCCTCCTCGACCGCGGCGCCAAACACCATATCTTCTCCGCTATCGGCGTCGGCGATCTTACACTCATCCGCGGCGTCGTCGAACAAAACCCCGACGCCCTCAAGCGCCGCATGTCTCGCTTCGAGCAGGGCCAATCGCCGCTCCACCTCGCCGTTAACAATAAACGCTACGACATCCTCGATCTCCTCATCGAGCTCGGCGCCGGCCTGGAAGCCGTCGACAAAACCGGCCAGACCGCGCTCACCGTCGCACTCTTTCGCGGCGACAAGGAAGCCGCCCGCCGCCTGGAGGCCGCCGGCGCTAAGCCCCCTGAATTACCCGATGCAACGGACTTCTCGGTCCAAATGAATAAACTCGCCGGCTCCGTGTTCAAATGCACCCCGATGATCGCCGTTCCTGACGTCGGCGCCACCCTCGCCTGGTACACCTCCATCGGCTTCTCCGAGCTCGGCCGCTACGAAGATGGCGGCGTCCCCAATTGGGGCATGCTCGCATTCGGAAAAGCGCAATTCATGCTCGTGCCAAACGGCAAGACGGGCCGGCAATCCACCAGCCTCTGGTTCTACACCAACCAGATCGAAGCGCTCTACAGGATTTGCAAGGCGCACCAACTCCGCGGCGCGGAACCGCCGATCGAGTTCGTGGAAGAAATCTACGATCCCTTCTACGGCGGCCGCGAATTCGGCATTCGGGACCTGAATGGCTACAAGCTCTTCTTTCAGCAGGACATGTCGGACTAGGACGGCTTTTTCTTCGTCCCCAATGCCGCATCCGGCGTTATCTCTTTCCCGTCCGCGTCAACGTAGTGAATATCGAACGGGCCGTCGGAATGAACAAACGCCGTGCATGCGGAGACGCAGGTGAACTGATGCGCGTGCTTGGAGGGCAGCATCGCATACCCGCCCGGCCCGACTACCGTCGCAGTACCGCCTTTCATCTCCAGCTTCGCCGAACCCTTCACCATCATCAATTGCTCATTCGGCGTGTGCCAGTGCCACGGAATCGTGCAACGGGAAGCCGCCTTGAACACAATGGTCGACGGTCCCTTGGACGAATCTCCATTCTCCACCGCCATCGTTACGCAAGCGGGCATGCCCGGCATTCCGGCAAGTTTGTTATCGGCTAACTTGCGCACAACCCCCATATCTTCGGCTTGTGCGATGAACAGAAAGACAGCTATCAAAGTAAGCAGTCTCATGGCATTCCTCCTGAGGAACTGTTCCGGCAGAAGTATAGCGAATGTCCCTTCGCTTGAAAAGCGCCCCCTTACTCGCGCCGCTGCCGCTCCGCCACAACCGTCACCTGTATCTCCCGCGCCAGCCGGATAATCCGCATAGCGACCTGTCCCTTGATCCCGAACCGTGTCAACCCGCGCCGCTCCGGCTTCGCCACGAAAATCTGAGTAATCGCGTTTGTCCGCGCAAACTCTACGATCGCCTCCGCCTCATCCTCCCCTAGCAACACTCGCGTTTCGATATGCAGCCGCCGCGCAAAATCAAGATGCTCTTCCACCGCTTCGCTCGCCGCCCCCGATACCACCGCCACCGCGAAACACTCGGCCCGCAGGTAATCGGCCACACGCTGCCCTCTGCGAATCAGGCCCGCCGTATTGCCGCTATCGGTGATGTGAATCAATACCCTCTCCCGTTCCCGCTCGCCGCCCGTGTCCTGCCTCGCGTCCACTTCGTGCGCCGCTTGCCGCAGCGCCATCTCGCGCAGCGCGCCAAGCGTCGTGTCTTTGAAGAAATTCTCCTTAGCCCGCTGCGCCTTGTCCGGTGCATACACCACGCCGCGGTCCAGCCGGTTTAGTAATGCCCCCGGCGTCAGATCCACCACCACAAGCTCCGCCGCCCTCTTCATCACCCAGTCCGGTACCGTCTCCCGCACGCTGATCCCGGACACCTCCCGCACCTGGTCGTTCAAACTCTCCAGGTGTTGAATGTTCATCGTCGTAATCACATCGATCCCCGCGTCCAATAGCGCCAGTACATCCTCCCAACGCTTACCCCGCGCCGAACCCGGCACGTTCGTGTGCGGAAACTCGTCCACCAAACAGATCTCCGGCCGCCGCTCGAGTATCGCCTCGGCGTCCATCTCCTCTAACGCCAGCCCGCGGTATTCCACGGTTTTTCGCGGTACAAACTCCAGCCCCGCGGTCTTCGCGATCGTGTCCTGGCGCCCGTGCGGTTCGAAGTACCCGATCACCACGTCGTGCCCCTCCGCCTTCAACCCCTGTCCCTCTTCGAGCATCTTGTACGTCTTCCCGACTCCCGCCGCATACCCCAGCACGATCTTCAACTTACCCGCGGTCGCCGCCATGCTTTCAGGCTACTGAATCCCGGCTCGGAAATACGCGCACATCCATTCCGCTCGATTCCGCGATAAGCCTCTCCACCGGATTCGCCACAAATCGCTGCCAGAATCCGCGCCGCTGGCTGTGCCCCAGAAAAATCTGCGTAATCCCGTGCTCCTCGCAAAATTTGAGTACCGCGATAACGAAGTCCTCTCCCTGCAGCTTCACCACCTCCGCGTTCGCTTCCCGCGCCGCTTGCAGATTGTGCGCAAGCATCTCCTCGTCCCGCGCCGGCAATCCCGCCTGTTCAAAATAGGCGACAAATAAGTTCCCGTGAAAACGCTCCGCCTGCCTTCGCCCCCGGCCGATCATCAGTTCCGCGTTCGACCGCGGCGTAACGCAAACAAGAATCCTCTCTTGCGTTCCGTACCCGCCCAGCTCCGCGTCCACCACTTCCGCTGCCAGCACCAGCGCGATCTCGCGCAATTCGGAAAGCTGCCGTTCCAGCAGCCCGCCCTGTTCCGGCGGCGCATCGACGATTTCAATATCGTCCGCCGTTTTTAGAAAACTCTCCGGCACCGAGTTCAACACGCGCTTCCCGCGAATCGCCTCCACCTGCGCCTGCTTCTCGCGGATGTACTGCAGGTTGATCGTGGTGATGACGGAAATCCCCGCCGCCAGCAGATCCTCTACGTCCTGCCACCGCTCCTCGTTCTTGCTTCCCTCCACATTCCGGAATGCCAGCCCGTCGATCAGGCACACTCCCGGCCTCCGGCGTTTCACCGCCTCCACATCCACGCACCCCGCCCGCATCGGGATCACTTCAAAGTCCTTTACCAGGTCGTCCCCGCCCGGCTGCACCGCTCCCACCACGACATCCTGTCCGCGCTTCTTTCTCCTCCGGCCCTCGTCCAGCATGCGCGCCGACTTCCCAACGCCCGGCGCGTATCCCAAAAACACCTTCAGCTTTCCGCGCTTGTGCGCGCGCTCCTCGGCCTGTACTCGTCTTAGCAGTTCTTCCGGGCTCGGCCTTTTCATCTTTCCGCTAATCCAGGTCGGAAACCTTCCCGGCCCTCCAGCGTCCTCCTTCCCGCAGTAAATCGAAATGAACCCGATGCCAATCCGCGCTCCGCCCCGCGAGCCCCCGGATCTTTGCATCGACGGCCGCCTGATTCTTCCCCGTCACTTGCAGCGTCTCAATCTCAATATGGCTTTCCGGCACAGACTCCCGCTGAATCAGCTCCGACACAACCAAATGACGTATCGCCTGTTCGTCGTTCCCGCCGCACCCCACGAAGAACAGCACCAGACCAATCGCCACTTTCGACAACATAACAGCCTACCTCCTGACAGGCAATCGCTCGTCGAGCGCCAGGTTCAATAGGAGGACATTCACCCGCGGCTCTCCTAGATACCCTAGGTCTCGACCTTCCGTAAACTGCGCAACCAGCTTCTCCATCTCCGCCGCGCTGACACCGCGCGCCGCCGCCACTCGCTCCGTGTAGATCTTCGCGAACTCCGGCGATATGTGCGGATCCAACCCGCTTGCGCTCGCCGTCAACGCATCCGCCGGTATCTCGCCCTCGTGCGTGTCGGCCCGTATCTGCTTCGCCGACGCATCCACGCGCTCCGCCAGCTTCTTGCTCAACGGCCCTAGATTGGACCCACCCGACGCCGACGCATCGTAGCCGTCATTGCCCGCCGCCGGCGGCCGCGACGGAAAATACTCCGGCCTCCCGAATCCCTGCCCGATCAGAGACGATCCCACTACTTTCCCGTCGCGCGTCAAAAGACTTCCATTCGCCTGCGACGGAAATAACGTCTGGCACAACCCCGTCACCACCGCCGGATAAATCAGCCCCGTCAACACCGTCAACAGCACGGTCATCCGCAGCGCCGGCATCATCTGTTTCCACATTACGCAGTCCTCCTTATGCCAATCCCAGCAAATGTGTCAATTGGTCGATCGCCCAGATCCCGGGGAACGGAACGATCAGTCCGCCCAGCCCGTAGACCAGCAGGTTTCGCCGCAACATCGCCGCCGCCGATTCCGGCCGGTAGGGCACGCCCCGCAGCGCCAGCGGCACCAGTGCAATAATGATCAACGCATTAAAGATCACTGCCGAAAGCACCGCGCTCTTCGGATTGTGCAACCCCATCACGTTCAGCGCTCCTAGCGCGGGATACGTCGCCATAAACATCGCCGGAATGATCGCGAAATACTTCGCTACATCGTTGGCGATCGAAAACGTCGTCAACGCGCCCCGCGTAATCAGCAACTGCTTCCCGATCGCCACCACCTCGATCAGCTTCGTCGGATTCGAGTCGAGGTCCACCATGTTCCCCGCCTCCTTCGCCGCCATCGTTCCCGTATTCATCGCGAGCCCGACGTCGGCCTGCGCCAACGCCGGTGCGTCGTTTGTACCGTCCCCCGTCATCGCCACCAGCCGCCCGTCGGCCTGCTCTTTCTTGATGTAGTTCAGCTTGTCCGCCGGCGACGCCTGCGCCAGAAAATGATCCACGCCCGCCTCGGCCGCGATCGCTGCCGCCGTCAGCGGATTGTCGCCCGTGATCATCACGCTCCGTATTCCCATCCGCCGTAACTCCGCCAGCCGCTCTTTCATCCCGCCCTTCACCACATCCTTCAGATGAATCACGCCCAGCGCCTGGCGCCCATTCGCCACGGCTAGCGGCGTCCCGCCCTGCCGCGAAATCCGCTCCGCGATATCCGTCAGCTCCCCCGGCACCGTGCCGCCGTTCTCCCGCACGAACTGCGCGATCGATTCCGTCGCGCCCTTCCGGAACTGCTGCCCGCTGAAGTCCACGCCGCTCATCCGCGTATACGCCGAGAACGGAATGAACTGCGCCTCGTGGTGCGATACTTCCCGTCCACGTAACCCGTATTTCTCTTTCGCTAATACCACCACGGACCGGCCCTCCGGCGTCTCGTCGGCCAGGCTCGAAAGCTGTGCCGCCTCCGCCATTTCGCTCTCGGTCACGCCGGTCACCGGCAAAAACTCCACCGCCTGGCGGTTGCCGATCGTAATCGTACCTGTCTTATCGAGTAACAGCGTATTCACGTCGCCCGACGCCTCCACCGCTTTCCCGCTCATCGCCAGCACATTGTGCTGCATCACGCGGTCCATGCCGGCAATGCCGATCGCCGAGAGCAGCCCGCCGATCGTCGTCGGAATCAGGCACACCAGCAGCGACACCAGCACGGCCACACTCGGAATCGCGCCCGCGCCCGCCGCCGTCACGCTGTACTGCGAGAACGGCTGGAGCGTCACCACGGCCAGAAGGAAGATCATCGTCAATCCCGCGATCAGTATGTTCAGCGCAATCTCGTTCGGCGTCTTCTGCCGCTGCGCCCCCTCGACCAATGCAATCATCCGGTCCAAGAATGTTTCCCCGGGGTTCGACGTAATCTTGATCCGGATTTCGTCCGACAACACTTTCGTCCCGCCCGTCACCGCGCTGCGGTCTCCGCCCGACTCGCGGATCACCGGAGCGCTCTCGCCCGTAATCACCGACTCGTCCACCGTCGCGATGCCCTCAATCACTTCCCCATCACCGGGAATAATGTCGCCCGCCTCGCACAGCACCACATCGCCCGCGCGCAATTGCGATGCCGCCACCTTTTCCACCTTCCCATTCGCCAGCAATCGCCGCGCCGCCGAATCCGTCTTCGTCTTCCGCAGCGTATCCGCCTGCGCCTTTCCGCGCGCTTCCGCCATCGCCTCCGCGAAGTTCGCGAACAACACGGTGAACCATAACCACAGCGCGATCTGCAGGTTGAATCCCGTGTCCGCCGCGCCCGTTGCTAAATCCCGCAGCAGCAACACCGTCGTCATCGCCGCGCCAACTTCTACGACGAAGATCACCGGGTTCTTCGCCAGCGTCACCGGATTCAGTTTCACGAACGAGTCTTTTGTCGCTCTGCACAATATCTCGACATCGAACAACGGCCGTGCATGAACACCTGCCTTGGGCAATAGCGGCGCCGCCGTCTCCCGCTCCTCTAATTGTGCCGGCATACTAGAACAACCTCCCCTGCTGCATCAAAAGGTGCTCAACGATCGGACTCAGCGATAGTGCGGGAAAGAACGTCAACGCCCCCACAATCACCACTGTTCCTATGAGCAGCGTCACGAACAGCGGCCCGTGTGTCGGCAGGGTCCCGCTTGTCACCGCCAGCTTCTTCTTCGCCGCCAGGCTCCCGGCCACCGCGAGCATCGGAATGATAATCAGAAACCTCCCGATCAACATCGCAAGCCCCAGCGTCACGTTGAACCAGGGTGTATTCGCGTTCAACCCCGCGAAGGCGCTGCCATTATTTGCCGCCGCGCTCGAATACGCATAAAGGATTTCGGCAAACCCGCGCGGTCCCCCGTTGTTCAACGAGGCTGTTGCAAACGGCAGCACCGAGCTCGCCCCGGCGAAAAGCAGGATCACCGCTGACGTCGCAATCAACGCCAGCATCGCCATCCTCACTTCCTTCCCCTCAATTTTCTTACCCAGATACTCCGGCGTTCGCCCCACCATCAGCCCGGCAATAAACACGGCAAGAATTGCGAATAGCAGCATCCCGTACAGCCCGGCGCCCGTTCCGCCGAAAATCACCTCTCCGGTCTCCATATTGAACAGCGGCACCAATCCGCCCAACGGCGTCAAACTGCCGTGCATTCCATTCACGGCCCCGCAGCTCGCCGCCGTCGTAATCGTCGCGAATAACGACGTCGCCGCGATCCCGAACCGCACTTCCTTCCCTTCCATATTGAATGCCGCCTGCTCGGCGCCGTAAACCACGAACACACCGGCCAGGAACAGGACACTCATAGCCGCGAACAGCGCCCAGCCTTGCTTCGTATCGCCCACCATTCGCCCGAATGTATAGGTCAGCCCGGCGGGAATCAGGAAGATCATGAGCATCTGCGCAAGGTTGGTCAACGGCGTCGGATTCTCATACGGATGCGCCGAATTGGCGTTGAAGAATCCGCCGCCATTCGTGCCCACCATCTTGATAGCCTCCTGCGAAGCCACCGGACCCTGTGCAATGACCTGCGTCTTGCCTTCGAGTGTTGTCGCCGTTACCGATGGCGAAAAATTCTGAATCACGCCCTGCGAACAAAGGAACAGCGCACCAACCAGCGAGAGCGGCAAAAGCAGGTACAGCACGCCGCGTGTCAAATCCACCCAGAAGTTCCCGATCGCACTCGCCTGTTGCCGTGCGAATCCGCGAATCAACGCCACAGCCACGGCAACGCCCGCCGCCGCCGAAGCAAAGTTCTGGACCGCCAAAGCGGCCATCTGCACCCAGTAGGTGAGCGTCGTCTCGCCCGAATAGCTCTGCCAATTCGTGTTCGTGACAAAACTCACGGCCGTGTTGAACGCCAGGTCCGGTGTCATCGCCGTCGAAAATCCCGCCCGCGGCTGAAGCCGTTGGAAGAGGTACACGAACACGAAACTCACAAAGCTGAACGCCAGCAGACTCGCCGCATACTGTGTCCATCGTTGTTCCACCTCTTCGCGCACGCCGGTCAGCTTGTAGCAAAGCCGCTCGACCGGCCGCAGCACCGGATAGAGAAGCGTGCGCTCGCCCGAGAACAGGCGAGCCATATACACACCCATCGGCTTCGTCAGCAGAACGATTAGCGCGAAGTACGACAGGATCTGCAAAACACCATTGCCAGTCATGAAAGTCCTCAGAAACGCTCCGGTTTCAAAAGCGCGTAAATCAAGTACCCAAACAACAACACCGAGCAAATACCGGCGATTAGGTAATCCATAACTCCCTCATAACCACTCGCACGCCTTCGTGAACCACCAACACCCCGCAAAAAACAGGAGTCCAACCAGCACAAAAATCACGTCAAACATTGCCATCCCCTCTCACCGGCACTCGCGGCCCTTTCCAATCACAACCAGCGTCGACGGCGGAATCCGGTTACGCACTCCTTCCCACGCATCACGGCACAGCCGCACCTCGACCGGTGCGTCCATCCGCAATCGCCGCAACAGGCATTCCACGTTCACCTGCGGCCGATCGAGCGGCAGCGGATACGGAACCGTCAACAGCATCGGCACTCGTACCACCGCCGGCAGCCCGCGCGCGAAATCATGCACCGCGTGCAGTGCGGCCACGGTAGCCGCTTCGTTTGTATAAATAACCGTAACTGCAATCCCTGCTCCGTCTCTCCTGACCGCCGAAGTTATCGAAGCAACCGCGTACATCTCGTCCTCTACAAACGAGCCTACGGCCTAGATCATAAGGAAGTCATAAAGAACCGCTAAGGATTCCGTTATGGATTCGCGTCCACAACAAACCGGTATCCAACCCAAGGCTCTGTCAGCAGGTGCCGGGGTTGTGATGGATCCAGTTCGATCTTCTTCCGAAGCTGATTAACGAAGACCCGCAAATACTCCACCTGGTCGCCATAGTCCGGCCCCCAAACCGCCTGTAGCAACTTCGCATGTGGAATCGCCACGTTAGGATTCGCCATCAGGTACCGCAGCAAATCGAACTCCTTCGGCGTCAGGCGTGTCTCTTTTCCCTTCGCCGTCACCCGTCGCGTCAACAGGTTGATCAAAACCCCATCCAGATCCACGGCCTCGTCGTCCACCCCCTGCCCGGCGGGAAGCCGCCGCAGCGCTGCTCGAATCCGCGCCGACAATTCCGGAATCCCAAATGGCTTTGTCACGTAATCGTCGGCCCCGGCGTCAAGCGCCGCAACTTTATCCTGCTCCGAGTCCCGCACCGTCAGCATGATAATCGCCGCTTCCGACGTCGCCCGAATCTCCCGGCACGTTCCTACTCCCCCCAGCCCGGGCATATTCATATCCAGCAAAATCAGATCGAACCGCTGCTCCCGAATTGCATCGAGCGCCTCCTCGCCCGACTTCGCATCGAATATCTCGTACCCCTGTGCCGTCAGCGTTGCGCGCAAAACCCGCCGTATCTGCGGCTCATCGTCCACAACCAGAATTCGTCCCGCACTCATGCGCTTGTCTCATCCTGGCACGGCAACGCCAGGCAAAATGCCGAGCCCGTCCTCCCTGGTCCCGGCTCCACCCACAAATCGCCTCCGTGAATCCGCGCCAACTCCCGCGCAATATGCAGCCCCAACCCGGTTCCAGGCTGGTTGCCTCGCACCGGAGGCCGCCGGTAAAACTTCTCGAAAATCCGCTCCCTGTCCCGCTCAGGAATTCCTACCCCCACGTCAATGATTCGAACCACCACTCGCCCATCCCAACTCTTCACTGCAACGCTCACCGGGCTCGCCGCCTCCGAGTATTTCAACGCATTGTCCAGCAGTTGCCGCAGCGCCAGCACCACCAGATCGGCGTCCACGAATACAAGCGGCAAGCGGTCCTCTCCCCCGGCAACGCGAATCCTCTCCTCCCCGCGCCCGGCAAAGCTGGCAACCGCCGCGCGCACCAGGCTGCCGGCATTGACCGCCGCCCGCCGCAGCGTAACCTTTCCCGCGTCGATCTCGGCCATCTTCACCGCCTCGGTGACCAACTGGCTTAACCGGTCGGCCTCTTCCTCGACAATCGAAACCAACTCTTGCTGATCCGCGGCCAGCTCTTTGCCCACGACCCCCAGCCCAGTCACCGCCGCCTTGATCGACGTAAGCGGCGTCTTGAATTCGTGCGCAATCGCATCGAGCAGCGTCGATTTAAACTCCTCGCTCTGACGGGCAATTTCGGCCTTGTTTGCGGCCTCCTCCGTCCTCACCCGTTCCAGTGCAATCGCCACCAGGTTCAGAACGGATTGCACCGCCCCGTCGGACTGCCGCAGTCCCACGGCCGCCAGCGCGCCGATCGCGCTTCCCCCGAGCGCAATCGGCCACACATCGAGATCCTCTTCCGCGAATCGCCGATGTACTCCCAACCGCACGACGTCTTCCATCCTCTCCTCGGCATCCGCCAAATCGACGCTTCCCCCACGAAACAAGGAGTTCGACTTGGCATCCAGAATGGTCACCGACGGCGAGTCGAAAATCTGCGCAATACTCTGCGCCGCCTGCGGGCCAATCGGCCGTCCGGCATCGGTCAACAGAATCGCCCGCGACAGCGAGTACAACTGTTCCGTCTCCCGCTGCCGTCGCCGGGCCTCGGCGGCCTCCCGTTGCGCCCGGTCGGACAAATGACTCGCCACCAGTGCCGTCACCAGGAACGCCGACAGAGCGACCCAGTTATCCGGATCGGCGATAGTCAGGTACCCGACGGGCGGAAGAAAGAAAAAGTTGTAGGCGATCATCGCCACAACCGAGAGCCCCGCCGAAGCTCGAAACCCCGAAGCCGTCGCCACACCCAGCACAACAATCAAAAACAGAAACCCCGCGGTCGACGCATTGATTACCGGATAGCGCATCGAGATCCCAATAAGAACGGCAAGGACCCCCACTCCCCCGGCAAACCCGATCCATCCCGAAAAATAACCCGTGCCAGGCACCAATCCAATCTTACGCTGGAGCGCCCAGCTCGCCACTCCTCTCTCTCGGCATCGGCG
Organism: Acidobacteriota bacterium; assembly: GCA_016185425.1. Lineage (GTDB taxonomy): Bacteria > Acidobacteriota > Terriglobia > Bryobacterales > Bryobacteraceae. The sequence continues at coordinate 203,190 of JACPNQ010000026.1, forward strand.
TGGTTCCTGTCGAGAGTACCTCCGGGTCCTGTCCGGCACCGGAAATCACCTATTAACTGTCGGTAAAGTACCGTCTGTTGACTGCATTCTAGGTTAATTTACTTATTTGTGGATTTCTACTTATGTGGCATCCTGGATGCAGGTTTTGTCCGCGAACATGCCTTGCACTTTCAGCCCGTGTGATGGCAGGCAATACTCTTAACAATCCACCGTCCTTGCTTCTCCCCCTCGTGTGAGAGCCAAGACACCGGACTCATCCGGCAAGGAGTTGGGCATCTACGATCCCATTCGTGGTGCCGTGAGTCCGGCGGTCTGACGTTTTCTCAAATCGCGATTTTGCGATATGCACGTGGAGGAACGTGAAACAATGTGGAAGCTGCGCGCTGTTTCGAATTATGAAGAGGGGTATTACGCCGGTGTTCGATTCCCGGATGTCCCAGGTGTGATTGCGTTTGGAAGAGATTGCTCCTCGGCGACAGAGCTTGGGATCCGGTCGGCGGCCTTCGCGCTAGGCCGGCTGATCGATCAGCGCCGTGACCTGCCATTGGCAATACATGGCGGCGGAAACATCCGCCTTGTTGAGATTCCGCCGCGGTTCGCGGCCAAGTTAGTATTGCGTCGCGCGATGGCCGAGAAGGGTTGGACGACGGAGATCCTGGCCAAGGAACTAAAGGTCAGTGTCCTTGAGGCAGGCTCAATTCTTGATCTGGATGGGCCGGATTCCACAGGGCTCATCCGCAAAGCCTTCGCAAAAATGAGGCGCACAGTGGAACTCTGCGCTACGGGACGGTCGGCAAGCGCACCGAGTCCGGCCTACTAAGGGACTTTCGTGCGATTGGAAAATGACGCGGCTGCCCTTTCGGCGCAGCGAAACGGGAGTTGGACTAGGTTCAGCGCCGCGCCAATGCCGGCGAGACAACACGGCCACGCCATGCATGTCGAAATCCCTGACCATCTTGCTGCTGCTCGTAAAGCGATTGCGGCAGCGCACGGCCTTCGGTGATCGAGCCTTCCCGCCAAAATCCATACCGATGGGAATGCCGTCTTCGCTGATCCCGGGCGCGCCTTCAGCAGAGGCCTCGCGCGCACACACCAGAGTAAGACTGTGTCCCCCACTATAACCTCGCCGGGAACCGTAGCCGAAGGGTCGCCATCAGTTGTCGGCTATCGCCCGCCCGGCGGCAACACACGCAAGGAGTTTACATAACTGGTCTGTGGAGATCGGTTTCGAAATATAGCCGTCCATGCCGGAAGCGAGGCAGATCGCCTTGTCCTCCTTCATGGCGTGCGCGGTCATCGCGTAGATCGGTATCGCATCCTTGCAGCTTCGAAGCTCAATCTCTCGTATTTTTCTTGTCGCTTCAAGTCCGTCGATCTCGGGCATCTGGACATCCATCAGAACAACGTCAAAGCGTCCTTCTGCATACTGCTCAATAGCCTCTCGCCCGTTCTTCGCCAACGCGACCAGGTGGCCTTCCTTCTCGATGATTCGAGTGGTCAACTTTTGATTGACGCTATTGTCCTCGGCGACAAGAACCCGAAGCCTTCGCGCGGGAGCGGCGATACGCTCCTGCTTCGAGAGCGGCCCCTCTTTGAATTCGTTCCTTTCAATGCGATTCGAAGACAACAATTTTCCAATCGCCTGCAGTAACTCCGCCTCCTTGACGGGTTTTGACAGACAGTCGTCGATTCCAGCCGAGCGGTACAAGGAGGGGTCCAAAACTTCGGCAGCCGAAGTAAGCATCAGGATCGGAATCTTGGTCAGCCCGGTTCGCTTCCTGATTTCGCGGGCGACGGTAAATCCGTCCATTCCAGGCATCTGGAAATCGAGGATGACGATGTTCGTCAATCCACTCGTATATGCGTCGTTGTCGAGGATACTGAGCGCCGTCATGCCATCGGGCACCGCCCTTGGAAACATGTTCCAGGCACTAAGCGTTTGAGCAAGAATTTGACGGTTGACGTGGTTGTCGTCAACGATCAATGGCCGTTTCCCTTGGAGTACACCCAAATCGACAGCTTCCTGCGTGCAGGTTTCGTCACTCGGCTCGAATTTAGCAAGGAAGTGGAAGACGCTTCCCGGGCCGCCATCGTCCCGGTCGGGATCTATCCATGGACTTTCCACCCAGATTCGTCCTCGCATGAGCTGCGCGAGCTTGGAAGAAATGCTCAATCCGAGACCCGTGCCTCCGTAGCGCCGGACGGTCGAGCCATCGGCTTGTTCGAAGGCGCCAAAGATCCGTTCCCGTTTGTCGATCGGAATACCGATTCCAGTGTCGGCGACCAGGAAGTGGAGAGCACTCGGGCAGGCGGCATCGGGGTCCAACTGGACGCGAACCAGTACGGTTCCGCGCTCAGTAAACTTGATGGCATTGCCAACCAGATTCATCAGCACTTGCCGCACCCGCCCGGCATCGCCTCGCAGGAATTGAGGCACTTCGGGCCGCACATCCATGACCAATTCGATCTGTTTCTCATGAGCGCGAACGGTTAGCAGCCGGAGGCAATCGTTCGTCGTGTCGCGCACATTGAAGTCCGAGGAAAACAGCAGGAGCTTCCCCGCCTCCACCTTTGAGAAATCGAGGATGTCGTTGAGAATTGTCATTAGGGCATCGGCCGAGTCGCGAACGGTCTGCAGGTATTCTCCCTGTTCCTCGGGTGAGTTTGTTCGCATTGCCAGTTCCGTCATGCCGATGATTCCATTCATTGGCGTACGGATTTCATGGCTCATGTTCGCCAAAAACTCGCTCTTTGACCGGCTCGCGCATTCGGCGGTAAGTTTAGCCCGTCGCAACGCGCGGTAATTCCAGGCAACGAGCCCAATCAGAAATGAGATCACCGTGGCACAGATAGCGGCCCAGACGATGAACAGGCGCTGCCGGTACCAGGGCAGCAGAACCTGCAGTTCATAGAAGGCGCCCTTGTCATCGAGATTACCGTTGCGGTCCAACGCGCGGACGGCGAATCGATGCCTCCCGGATGCCAAACCCTCAAACCGTAGGACGCGCGACGATTGAAAGGCGCTCCAGGGGCCGCCGTCCATTTGGTGAGAAAAAAGCAGACGGGCTGAGTCGGTCTGCTTCCATTTGTCAATGCCTTGAAAGACGAGGGTTGCGTTGCCTGCCGGAGAAATCTCGGCGCGATTGATATCGGCGGGGATGTTGGTTCGTGGCGAACTTTGGTCCACGCTGGGGTTAAGCAGAGAGATGCCTTGCTCGGTGCCTGCCCATATCCTCCCGCTGCTGTCCTCAAAGATCGTATAGGCAACGCGAGAGGGCAGACCGTCTTGCGACTCGTTGACAACCCAGCGCCCTTCATGCATTCGATGCACGCCATCCGTCGCGGCCACCCAGAGGGCGCCATCTCGCGCGCGGACGATCTGCCTGGCACGGTCTAAGTTTGCATTCAGCATTGTCCAGCTCTTGCCATTCCACTCGACAAGGGCGTTCCGTGTGCCCAGCAGCATCCGGCCAGGCTCCGCCTCGATCATCTTGAAGGCCCCTTGCGAAGCAAGGCTCGCCGGCAGCGGCACCGGCTCTAATCGCCCGTTCCGCCATATGCCCGCCACCATGGCGCCGCCTATCCAGAACGCGCCATCGGAAGCGCGAACGAGAGTACGGATGTCCTCGTCGATGGTTTGGGAACCCATGTTGACCGCTTCGGTAAACTGTTCTCCATCGAACGTTTCCAAAAACCACTGTTCCCGCTTCGAGTCGGTGGTCAGCACGTAGTAGACGCCATCGGCGCCGCGCTGGGCAGTCCGGACCAAGCGGCCGGATGGATGTGCCGCCAGAGAAAATCGGCCCCGCGCGACATCCAGCAGTACCATGCGCCCGCTGGCATCCGGAAATGCCACCCTGCCCCGGCCGCACATCAGGACGCCCGTGTGGAGGACCTGGGGTTTTGCATCCATGGGCAGGCTGTATCGCCTCCATGCGCCGTCATCGAATGCAAGAAGCGAATCTTCGTGGAGGAACCAGATTCGCCGGCGATTGTCTTCCACGACGCTAAAGGCGGCCTCGTCGGACTCACTGCCGGGAGGGGTACTCCACGGCGTCGGCGAATAGCGCGCCAGGCCCTGCGCGGTCGCTATCCAGAACACGGAATCGGATTCTCGAACGATTTCGAACAACACGCCGCCCAGCGCGGCTTGACGCTCCAGCCGGATCCAGGTGTCTTTGTCCTTTCGATAAACCCAGTTGCCCTCGGCCCTCCATAGAGTATTTCCCGTCCGCCATCCCTTGATTGCGTTGCGCCCGCCACGGTAAAGGATGCGCCAGGTCCCGCCGGCATACTCACCTAGAACGGCACGATCTGAACCGGACTCCCTTGCGGCAAAAAGAACAGCTCCTTTGGCGTCGAGCCATAAGTCGTCCAATTGATGGACTCCGGGCGAAGCGGCGGGAATCTTATCGAACGCACCTCTCAGATTCCGCAGCCGGACGAGCCCCCGGTCCGCTGCGACCCAAACGCCATCTTTGCCTACGAGGATGGAGCGGAATGGACCCAGTTGAACGCTGGCGCTGTCGAGCAGTACTCGCGTTCGACGAGTGCCCGCTTCGTGCACGTAGAGCGCCCTCTCACCCAGAAGTAGCAGGGCGCCGCCGGGATGGAAGGCAATCCGGCCGCGGCCGGAGACTTTCTCTTCATCGAAGCCGGGTATCTCGTTACGTGTCCAGGAATCGTTCCTAAGGCAAAACACCCCGCGTGGATTGAGCGCCCAGGCGCTGCCATCGGGAGCGATCGCGACTTTAGAGTTTCGTCCGGGACTCGAGAGCTTTTGAACGCCAAATCCATCCACGACCGTCAGATTGGCGACCGCTCCATGGACAAGCCAAACACGCCCACGAGCGTCCCAGGTACCAGAGTAGCTGTACGATTCCGCCAATCCATCGGCGGCGTCCCAAAATCGCCACTCATGCCAGTCGCTGGCCGGGCAGCAAATCGCACACAGCGGTACGACAACGAGCCGAAGAATGGCTAACGCCATTTGCCGGCCGGAACACCAGAACCGCGGAAATTGTAACGCCGCCCTACGTTTGTCACACATGGTAAAACAGAAACTCAGTCTGTCTTTCGGCAAATATTCCGGAAATCTTCATCTGGTATAGGCGCCTCCCAGGAGCACGTCTTCTCGAACGAGGAAATGTAAGCGTCTTTTTTTCAGTTGCATAGGCAATCTCCAAGTACGCGGGTCGAGCGGCCGATTAAGATGAAATAATTTGCTTTAGTTTCCTTCGTAGGGAAGGACCGTGGTGATAGGCAGCCCGCGAAGCGTAAGCGGCTGCGCCTCTTCCAGGAATTGCAGCGCCTTGCGGTAATCGCCGAGATCGTTGTAGACGGCGCCAAGCGTGCTGAGAGTTAAGGCCAGGAGGCGTGGATCGCCGGTTGTGCGGCGGATCGGCAGGGCGGAGAGGAGTGCCTCGCGCGCCTTCGGCAATTGTTGGAGGGTCAGGTACGCTGCGCCAAGCTGGTGCTGGACGAAGCCTTCCCGCCGTTGTTGCCTATCGCCTGCCACATCGGCAAGGCATCCCGATACAAAGCCACGGCCTGCTGCAGGGACGCTGCGGTGCCGGCGCGGCGCTCCAATAAATCAGTCGCCTGGGACGTCGCCAGGAACGCGGAGAACCGCGTCCGGTCCTCGGGGAGTGGCACGCGAAGGTTGCGAAGCTCCAGATCGTAGCTCCCCGTCGCGGGCTGCTTGTCCAGAAGGCGAATCGTCACCTGGTAATCGCCCGCGCTCCCGGCAATCCAGAAAATCTCTTTCACTCCCTTCGCCGAAGCCTGAGAATTCTCCACGAGCGTCTTGCCGTCCGGTCCCTGTAAGGCGATTGACAGATCCGCGCCACGCTGCGCCTCCGTCACCCATAGCTAGTGATCGCGTTCGAGGAGGACTGCGTAGGAGTGGATCTCGCCGGTTCGGATCTGGCGGGCGATGGGCTTGGCCAATCCGATCCGGGAAACCGCGGAGTCCTGCGCCATTCCAATGGCAATAACGGCCAGCGGCGGAACGATGCGGCGGATCCAAGCCGGCACTCCGTCACCCGGGGCTATCGGCCGCTCAGCCTCTTTCCCTTTCCATGGGGAAGTCACTCTACATCATCATCCCCCAACGAGCGGGCCATGCCTCGTCCCAGTGCCGCGAAAATTTCATTGATACAAAATCGCCGCCCGGATCACTCTTTCAAGCGAGAGCAGATGGACCGGAGGCATCGAAGCACCGGGTCTCCTGGTATCTCCTGTTCGATTACATATACGGAAAAAGGGGCTACTTATGAAGCGTGTCATCACTGTTTTGATTCCACTCGTACTCCTGGCGGGCGCCGGCTTGATTCGTCTGGCTGGTGAAGTTGACCCGCCAACCCAGCCTGTCGCGCCGGTAGGAATTATTGCCGGCCAGGCCGTTGGACGGGTAAATCTGGACGCAAACTTAAATACGGAAGTCCTAATGTACTTTCCAGCCATTGAGGGAATCGGCACCCATCTTTTTAACACCACTTACTCCGACGAATCGGAGAGTGTACGGAACGCCTTTTTTACGGCGCGCTCCAACAAGTTCAGCGGCTCTGCCCTGGTGAACTCCTCCGTAGGCATTCTGCTGCTGGCGAAGAATAGCGAACGGATCGTGATGAACGTCTACTTTAACCCGAATCCCGATCGGGATTTCAGTAAGCCGGAGACCTTCTCCGATGGACAGCTTGTGGGTGTTTACCCAGTAAGCGCGGGCAGCACGACCCTCGTCGGCGGCGCGAATGCCAGTTTTGCGTATTCGGCGCAACTCGAATCCAGCGGCGATTTCGTGTTTCGCGGCCAGACTTACAATGGACAAAATCTCCTCCCTGCGTTTAGTGTTTTCCTCAATGGCGCGGCGCCGTCTTCTCTCACCGCTCTTACAAGCCAGTCGGGCTTCACCATACCGATGGCGGGCGTGATGATCATGGCCGACAAAACCCGTCAGGGAAAAGTCGGTGGGAGCAATTCCGCGTACGTTGCAAGATAAACCAGGTTCCTCCGGACGGGCACCGCACCGTGGCCGTGGTGAACCGCAGCGCTTCGGATAATCTGATTCCTGGAGCGCCACGCAAGCCCAATGCCGGCGGTAGCTCGAATGAGAACTTGTAGCCAATCATGCAACGATCGGACGGGGGCTGGAATTTCTTTCGCTGCTTGGTGGCTGGCTTATTTTTCGGCCCACGCCGGTTGGGATTCTTGATGGGTGCGCGCAGACAGTGGAACCAGTCGAGGTCCCTGCCAGGTGCTCGAACCGAGGCAACGGATTTGTTCGCAGTAGCATCCGGGCGGCATCGTCCACCTCCATCCGGACCGGGTGCCCAGAAAGAGTCCTCCTTGAACCGATTCGACGTAAAGGCTACGGTATTCTGGCCCAACTTTCCAGAGGGCCGGCGAAGCTGATCCTGTTGCCATCCGGATCGAGCACTATAAACGCAGACGCCCCCCAAGGTTCCTTTTTCAGCGGCTGGACGAAGTCTACTCCGGCGGCTTTGAATTCTGCGAACAGGCCTTTGATATTGTCGACGTCGAGGAAGGCCGACAGCAATTGTTCCTCCTCTCGAACCCCCTCCTTAAACACCGGTTCGTGGACGAATCGGAGGTGCAGGCAAGCACCGCCGCGGCTCACCGAGCCGTAGAACGGCGGATGGCCATGGAGGAAGTCAATCGCAAAGCCGAGCTTGTCGCGGAAGAAGGCCGCCGAGGTGCGCACGTTTGTGACGAATATCACCGGCTTGGCGCCCTTGAGCTTGGGTGCGGAGAGCGCGGGTTTCGCTCGCTTCGGCGCGACGGCAAGGCCTGTCTTGAGTTCTGTCCAGCTCGCATAGCCCGCATCCAAAGCGATAATCTCTTGTGCTTCGCTGAGCGGGAACTTCAGCGCCAAAGCTTCCACGTCGGTTAGATTCCGATAACGAGGCAGGCTCCTGATCCGCCCTCCGATGGAGTGGTTGCCCTCGCGATGCCAGCGGACCAACAACTTGGCTTGTTTCTTGAGATTGTCCAGGTTCAACACGCGCGCCTCCAGTAAAATTGCTGTAGGCGGGCTTTGCCCTTTCGGCGATGAGAACGCCGTTGCGCCCTACGTATACCCCCCAATGATTAGATCTCACGCAGCGGATGTCAAGGTGTCGGCATCGGGGAGACAGATCGCTCGCGCCGTATCTGGTCGTAGCCCCGATTCATTGGCAGTTATCAAAGCATCGTGCGATCCTCCTATCGTGGTCACTGAGTTCGACTTTCGCCTTCACGCTGACCGAAGCGAGTGCGTCGGGACACAATACTTCGAACTGCTTCCCGGCCCGTATCGCGGCAAGCACTGGGTCCCCGGGGCAAGGTTCATTGACGAGTACACCTTCAGTCTGTTCGAGGGGATCTTCGAGCGCCACCTGGCCGACTACGACCACTTCGCGTTTGTCGATGTTCTCCTGCCGCAGTGGCAGCCTATCCTCACCGATCTCTCAGATTTGCAGGCATGTTTGCTTCGGGTCGACGGGAGTCAAGTTGATCTGCCATTCGGTAGAGCCTTGCACGTTAAAGGCGCCTTCGAAATGGATATCGCAAACAATCAGCGAGGCCTCGCTTGGCTAACAGCGGAACTGCGCCACTGGCTGTCTGAGACATTGACGATGCATGACTGCATCAGTGTGCTCGGCCTCTAGCCCCGCCGAAGCACGTTGGGTAGGCCATCCATATCACAACGATATTTGTAGTATTTGACGGTCACAGCTTTCAAAAATAAACCTGCCCCCCTAACCCATTCACCCGCCATCACTTAACGGGACTCCCTAAACCCCCACCCCGCGATTGCTATACACCCCCAATTCAGAATGAGAGCGAATGGTACCGCATTCCACCAAACTCTCCCGCGCCGAATCCGCCCGGATCAACGGCGCCAAATCCCGTGGCCCGAAAACGCCCGAAGGCATCTTCCGCTCCCAGACCGCCAGCTACAAACACGGCCTCTACGCCGTCCGTAATTACAAACTGCCCGGCGAGTCCAACGACGAGTACGCCGAGTTCCAGGCCCAACTCCGCCAATACTGGCAGCCCAAAGGTTTCTACGACGAAACCCTCGTCGAAGAACTCGTCGGCATACTGTGGGAATCCAAGCGTCTCCACGCCGCCAAAAACGACCACATCCACGACCAGGTCGCCGCCGTCACCCGCAGTGCGCCCAAACTCCGCGACCAGGCCAAAATCAACCTCACCGCCGAGGTCGAAGTCTCCATCGCCGGCGGC
>JACPNQ010000030.1 GCA_016185425.1 Acidobacteriota bacterium
CATCGACCAGATGCGCCAGACCATGTCCAAGGACGACTTCGCACAGGAGTTCGAGTGCAAATTCATCGCCGCCGGCGGCCAGTTCATCAGCCGCGAAGTCTTCCGCGCCTGTCTCCGCGACGACTTCCCGCTCTTCATGCCGGAATACGATCTGGAAGACGGCGACTAAGGAACGAATCATGCCTGCAATCACCACAGCGCAGATCAACGCGTTGAATACTACAACCTTGTCCGCTGCCGATGACATCGGCAAGTGGACCGGCGCCCGGCTAAAAGCGCCCTTTCTAACTTGGTTCAACCGCAACATCGCCGGAAAAGGCCCATGGTCGGGCGTGTCGCTCGTCGACACGCCCGCCAACCACGCCGCTTTCCGTGACTTCTGGGATAACATCGCCACGCTCACCGGCGGCGGCGCGGCTACGCCCTTCCAGTTCCTCGCACTCATGGGGATATTCGCCAATGAATGCCGCGCCAACTTCAAACCGGCATCGGAAAAAATGGGCCGCGCCGGATACCCCGGCCTCAGTTATCTCTATGACGCGATCCCGGGCTGCAAGCGTTCCTACAACACGCTCGACGGAAACAAAACCGCTCTGGAATGTTTTAACAGTGCCGCGTTCCATAATGCCCACGCCGCCAAAACGCCCGCCGCGCGCCTGCGCAACACCACCGACGCCCGCTGGGCCGGCGCCGTCTATCCACGCGCGGATTTCTCCACCGCGCCTAACGCCGCCACCGCCTACATCATGGAGACAGACTTCATGAAATTCCGCGGCCGCGGCTTCATACAAACCACGGGACGCGCCAACTACGCCAGCCTCATCCGGTTCATCCTGGATTACAACGGCGCTGACACTGTGCTCAACGACTACCGCGATCAGTGGACCGGACGCGCCATCGACGACATCGCCGACGCTTCGTCAAACGACGATTGGGACCGCCTCTTTCAGGAGACCGGTCTCGCCATCGCGGCCGCCGCCATTCGGCTCCACAACATGGCCTCCGGAAACTACCTCGCTCTCGACGGCGATCCCGACAAGGCCGTCGTCAACATGGGCAAACGCATCAGCGGTGGCGCCGAATACGCCGCCAAATACCGCGACCGCATGGAGGTGCTCATAGTCCGGGTTTTGTCTTAACGGCGCCCACGCGCTCCCGTGCCACGGTCTCCGTGCGCTTCGTGCATTACCGAGTTCTCCACCAGCGTCTGCACCGCCTGCGGAGACACTTCGCAGTCGAGCAACTCGGGAGCCACGTCCAAATCGAAGCGAAGCCGGTCGCTCGCATCGAGCGAAAAACGCAGCAGCGCGCACAACCGCTGCAACTGCGCCTCCGCCTGCGCGGGGTCGGAGTGAATTAACGAAAAGATTGAGTTCAACGTGTTGAACAGAAAGTGAGGATGTATGCGGGATTCCAACGATGCCAGTCGCGGCTCCGTCGCGAGCTTCAACGCCCTTTCGCGCTCCAGCTCGGACGATTCATACTTCGCCCGCCGGAAGTTCCGCGTCCGGATCACACCGGCCGCGTTCAAAAGGGTCAACGCCAGCAGAGTGCCCGCGCCCACGCCGATGCACACCGTGTGCACGAAGGACGCCAAATCCGCGCCCGGACAGCTCCCCTTCGCGAACCACGTCTCCGCCCTCGGCGACGCCTTTTTCAATCAGCGGCTGGCCGAGATGCGGCGGCATGCCCGTGCCCTTCTTAATCATCTCCATGCCGGCCTGCATGTCTCCGCCGCGGACCTTGTGGTCATACCGCGCGGTCTGCGCGCCCAGCATCCGGCGGCCCGTCGGCGGCTTTCCGGCGAAACGGCCGGATTCGCCGGCGAACCGTGTACACTGATCCTCTTGCACCGCTTCCGAAACTGGATCCCTGCCGGGTCGATGATGCTGGTCTCGCTGATCAGCTACATCGACCGCAATACATTGGCCTTGCTCGCGCCAACCATGCTCGCCGAGCTAAAGCTCTCCAACGAGCAATACGGCTGGGTGCTCTCCGGTTTCAGCGTCGCCTACATGATCGGCAACCTGCTTTGGGGCCGATGGATCGACCGCTTCGGGCTCCGCTGGGCCATGACAGCCGCCGTCGGCTTCTGGACACTCGCGTCGTCGTCCCATGCGCTCACTCTGGGTTTCGCAAGTCTTTTCCTCGCGCGTACCGCGCTCGGATTCGGCGAAGGAGCAACGTTTCCCGGCGGCCTGCGCACCGTCGTGCAAACGCTGCCTCCCGCGCAGCGTGCGCGCGGCGTCGCGGTCGCATACAGCGGCGGTGCGCTCGGCGCCCTCATCACGCCGATCATCATGACGCGCGTCTTCGGCCTGTGGGGCTGGCGTGGCGCGTTCTGGTTCACCGGCTTAATAGGCCTGCTGTGGGTTCTTCTCTGGCGGAGAATCCATGTACCGGCACATACAACAACAGAGACTTCAGCCAATCGACCCTCCTGGCGCGATCCGCGCTTCTGGGCCTTCGCCTGTAGTTACGCATTCGGTTCCGCACCGCTCGGCTTCGTCCTCTACTATGCGCCGCTGTACCTCAAGGTCCTCGGCAAAACGCAAATCGAGCTCGGCGATATCCTTTGGATTCCGCCGGTCGGTTGGGAGATCGGCTACTACGTCTGGGGCTGGTGGATCGATCGCACCGTCGCCAAAGCAGGCTTCAGCGTCCGCTCCTACAGAGGCCTGTTTACCGGACTCATGCTGCTGTCGCTTCTCCTCGGGACCGTGCCGTTTGTGTCGAGCTTCCCGCTCGCTATGTTCCTGCTCTTCTTCGCGATGTTCATCGCATCGGGGTTCATCATCGGCACCGTGTCGTACGCCACAACGGCCTTCGGACACCGCGATTCCGGTTTCCTCGCCGGCCTCGGCGCAGGTTCCTGGTCGGCGCTGGTCGCCGTTCTGACGCCCCTTGCCGGCCGTCTCTTTGACCAGCACAACTACCACGCGGCCTTCCTCATCTCCGCGCTCTTTCCCTGCGTTGGATGGGCCATTTGGATGGCGCTTGCTAACCTGAGGTCTACATGTTCGATTCCGAAATGATCGTCTTCGGCCTCATGTGGTACGTGTCGTTTCTCTTCTCGACCGTTTGCCACGAGGCCGGCCACGCCTGGGCGGCACTTCAAGGCGGAGACAGCACCGCGTATCACGGGGGCCAGGTTTCGCTCGATCCGCTGCCTCACATGCAGCGCGAACCGTTCGGCATGATCCTCGTGCCGTGGATCTCGTTCTTCCTGAACGGCGGACAATTTATGATGGGTTGGGCCAGCGCGCCGTACGATCCCTACTGGGCTAGGAACTATCCGAAGCGAGCCGCCTGGATGTCGCTCGCCGGACCGGCGGCCAACTTCACACTCGCGATCCTCGCGGGCCTTGCCATCCGCTTCGGCATTAGCTTCGGCCTGCTGCAAGCGAGCGAAACAGTACTAACCCATTCGGGAGATGCGGTGCTCAAACTGCTCGGTATCATGTTCTTCCTGAACATCATCCTCGGCACCTTCAACCTGCTGCCGCTGCCGCCGCTCGATGGCTTCACTGCAATCGGCATCTTCCTTCCGGAAGCAACAGCGGCGCGGCTCGAAGAGTTTCGCCAGTCGGCGGGCATGTTTCAGATCGTCGGTCTGGTCATCGCCTGGCAAGTCGCACCGTACTTTATCGGGCCCGTTTACGAAATTGCCCGAGTAGTAATCATAGGCCGTTAGGCCCTTGACAACCCCTTGAAAAGATGGGTCCGATCCTTGCTACTATTAAGGAGTCTTTGCCTGCCTCCGTTCGCCCTTCCGTGATCTTCGGTAGCTAGTGCTCCTTTCACATCGGCTCAGGTCCCTTCGAGAAGTTCGCCAAAGACAGACAGTCAGTATTAGCTAAAGGAAATCACGATATGACCAATATCTTTGTCGGAAACCTCAGTTTCCGGACGACCCAGGAGGAGATCCATCAGGTCTTCGGCAATTACGGCGCCGTCGAACGCGTGAATCTCGTGACGGACCGTGACTCCGGGCAGTCACGCGGTTTCGCCTTCGTGGAAATGACCAACGCCAACGAAGCCGAAGCGGCGATCAACGCCCTGAATGGAACCGAATTGCACGGGCGTAACATCAACGTGAACGTCGCCCGTCCCAAGCCTGCCGGCGGTGGCGGTGGTGGATTCGGCGGCGGCCGCGGCGGCCGCGGCGGCGGTGGTGGTGGTCATCGCGGCGGCGGCGGCGGCGGCCGCTGGTAAGCGACTTCCTTTTCTGAATCGGTCGATTTTTGAATCGGTCTGCGGCCGGGCTTCATGCCCGGCCGTTGCCTTTTTTGCACCAAACCCCTGATGTAACCGGATACAATATGTGCCAAGTCATGACTTACCTTCGCCTCGGACTCGTCCTGGCGCTCGCAGTTGTTTGCGCGCATGCCCAGCAGAACAACGACCGGCACTCGATCGGCGTCAAGGCGTCGCAGATCATCGCGGCTAACTGCGTCGGCTGCCACGGCGCGCCCATCAAAAACGCCGGGCTCGATCTGCGCAAACGCGACACCATCCTGAAGGGTGGCGAGCGCGGAGCGGCCGTCTCGCCGGGCAATCCGGAGCTCAGCCGTATTTACAGGCAGGTGGCGCATCTCGACGCGCCGCATATGCCGCCGGGTAAGAAGCTGTCCGAGGAAGAGATCCAGACGCTCAAGACTTGGATCGAGCGCGGCGTGCCGTATGAGGACATCCTCGACCAAAAGGAAGAAGAAGCTCGCGCCGCACTGGCCAAACTCGAGGATCGCCCGATCACTCCGGCCGAGCGCAAATGGTGGGCCTTTCAGAAAGTCGTGAGGCCGGCTGGTATGAAAAGCATCGATGAGTTTCTGCTCGATACCATGAGGAAGAAGGGCCTTACGCCGTCACCCGCGGCGGACAAGCGCGCCCTCGCGCGGAGAGCTTATCTCGACCTCACCGGCCTGCCGCCGACCATCGCGCAGCTCAAGGAGTTTGTTGACGACCAGCGGCCCGACGCGTACAACCGCCTCGTCGATAAGCTGCTCGACAGCCCTCACTACGGCGAACGCTGGGCGCGTCATTGGCTGGACCTGGTTCGCTTCTCCGACTCCGGCGGCTTCGAGTACGACCGCGAGCGCGACAACGCCTGGCGCTACCGCGACTACGTCATCCGCGCTTTCAACAGCGACAAGCCCTATGACCGCTTCCTGAAGGAGCAGTTGGCCGGCGATGAGCTCTATCCGAACAGCGTCGAAGCGCGCGTTGCGACTGGGTTCCTTCGTTTGGGCGTCGAGAATAACATCCGGACCGAGCAGACGCGGATGGACGAGCTGGACGATATAGTCGTTACAACAGCTAATTCGCTTCTCGGTGTAACTGTCGGTTGCGCGCGCTGTCACAACCATAAGTTCGATCCGATTCCGCAGAAGGACTACTACCGGATGCAGGCGGTCTTCTTCGGCACCAAGGCCGAAGAGCGGCCGCTCGTCTCCGATGAGGAGCTGAAGAAGCACAAGGACGCGGTGAAGGCCATCGAAGAATTGCAGCGTCCGATCCGCAAAGAGATGCGCGCCGTGGAGCAGCCGACGCGCGACAAGATCATCGCCAAGCGCAAGTCGGAGTTGCCGGACTACATGCGCCTCGCTCTCGCCACGCCGCTGGAGAAGCGGACCGATGGCCAGAAGCTCAACGCGAACCAGGTGGAAAAAACCCTCGAGAACATCCGCGAAGAGGATCTGATCGCAGAGATGCCGCTGGCCGCCCGCGCCAAGCGCGATCTGCTGCAATCGCAGATCGACGACCTCGACAGGCAGAAGCCGCGGCTCGACACGGTCATGGCGATCATGGAGAACAGCAAGGACGCGCCGGCCTCTTACTTCCTGCACCGCGGCAACATTGGCCAGAAAGGGAGCAAGATGGCGCCCGGCGTCCTGTCCGCCGCGACGGATGGCGAGTGGAGCTTCCCCGCCCCGCCGGCCGATGCGAAGTCCAGCTTCCGCCGCGCCGGTTTTGCCGAGTGGATCACCAGCCCGGACAACCCGCTCACGGCGCGTGTCATGGTCAACCGGATCTGGCAGAACCATTTCGGCGAGGGCATCGTCCGCACACCGAGCAACTTCGGCAAGATGGGTGAGCGCCCCTCGCACCCTGAGCTGCTGGACTACCTCGCCAGCGAGTTCGTCCAGAGCGGCTGGAGCGTCAAACATGTTCAGCGCCTCATCATGAAGTCGGCGGCCTACCAGATGGCGAGCGACGATATCGAAGCCAATATCAAGATCGATGCCGACAATCGCTTCGTTTGGCGAATGGCACGCCGCCGGGTAGAGGGTGAAGTGATCCGCGACGCGGTGTTAGCAACGGCTGGGACCCTCGATGGGACCGTTGGCGGCCCGGCGGTATATCCGTACATCGACCCGGCGCTGTTCCAGTCGAGCTCCAAGCGCACATGGAATGGTAAGGCGGTCAACGATCCATCCACGTACCGGCGTAGTGTCTACGTCTTCAGCAAGC
Organism: Acidobacteriota bacterium; assembly: GCA_016185425.1. Classification (GTDB taxonomy): domain Bacteria; phylum Acidobacteriota; class Terriglobia; order Bryobacterales; family Bryobacteraceae. The sequence goes on from JACPNQ010000030.1 coordinate 6,472, forward strand.
GGACGATCCCGCTGCCGATGCTCGAAACATTCGACCGGCCGGACACGATGTCGAGCTGCGCGCGGCGCAACCGCTCCACCATTGCGCCGCAGGCGTTGATCCTGATGAACAACGAGTTCATCGGTATCCAGGCCAAGCACTTCGCGCAGCGCCTGGAACGCGAGGCGGGACCGGACACGACGGCGCAGGTGAAGCTCGCTTATGAGCTGGCCCTTTCGCGCGAGCCGAAGGCCGATGAGTTGGCCAAGGCGATCGGCTTCATCCAGAGTTATCCCCAAGGCCTGGTGGACTTCTCCCACGCCCTATTCAACATCAACGAGTTTGTATACATTCCATGAACCAACGATTCTTTTCACGGCGTGAACTGTTATGGAAAGCCGGCGGCGGCATCGGCGGGCTGGCATTGTCCAACCTGATGTCAGGCGCGAGTGTCTCGCCTTTAGCGCCGAAGGCCGGACACTTCCCGGCCAAGGCCAAGTCGATCATCTCGATCTTCTGTTATGGCGGAGTCAGCCATATGGACACGTTCGATCCGAAGCCGATGCTGAAGAAGCGGGCGGGCGAGACGATCCCCGGCAAGACCATTGTGCCGTCGCAGGGAACTCCGGGCGGCTTGATGCCCGCGTTGTGGGAGTTCAAGAAGTACGGCCAGTGCGGGATGGACGTGTCGGACCTTTTCCCGCATGTCGCGCAGAGGGTGGATGACATCGCCTTCATCCGCTCGATGCACTGCATCTCGAATGACCATGCACCGGCGCTGTACCAGATGAATACCGGCTCGATCCAGACCGGCTATCCGAGCCTGGGAAGTTGGGTGACCTATGGGCTTGGCACGGAGAACCAGAGCCTGCCCGCGTTCGTGGTCTTCACCGATCCGCGCGGCGGCCCGATCGGCGGCGCACCCAACTGGGGCAACGGCTTCATGCCGGCCTCCTATCAGGCGACGCCGTTCCGTCCGACCGGCGATCCGATCGTCGACTTGAAGCCGCCCGAAGGCATGACACCGGAGCGTCAGCGCAAGTGGCTGGACTTCATGGGCAAGCTGAACGAGGAGCATTGGAAGAAGAACCCCCACGACTCCGAGCTGGCTGCGCGGATCGAATCGTATGAGCTTGCTTTCCGCATGCAGACGTCCGCCGTGGAAGCTGTCGATGTGGACAAAGAGACCGCGGCGACACGGAAGATGTACGGGCTCGATGAGAACATCACCGAGTACTTCGGACGGCAGTGCCTGATGGCGCGGCGCCTGGTTGAGCGCGGTGTTCGCATGGTGCAGATCTACTCCGGCGGCGGCAACTTCGGTGAAAGCTGGGACGCTCACTGGGACCTGAAAGAGAACCACGGCCAGCACTGCGCCGAGACGGACAAGCCGATCGCGGGTTTGCTTTCGGACTTGAAGTCGCGCGGGCTGTTGGACCAGACGTTGGTGATCTGGCATGGCGAGTTTGGCCGTATGCCGATCTCGCAGCGTATGTCGGGCCGCGACCACAATCCGCAGGGCTTCACGGTGTGGATGGCCGGTGGCGGCGTGAAGGGTGGGACTTGCGTCGGGGCGACGGATGAGTACGGTTTGGAAGCCGTCGAGAAACCGCAGAAGGTGAACGATCTGCATGCAACGATCCTTCACCTGATGGGGTTCGATCATACCCGTCTGACTTACCTCCACAACGGCCGCTACATGCGGTTGACCGATGTGGAGGGCGAGGTTATTAAGGAAATCGTGGCTTAGGAGTTCAACCCAAGCCGTTTGAGTCGTCCTTGCTCACTTGGTGGCGCGAGACTCCCACTGCTTGAGTTTGGTGGAATGTACGAAAGGCTGTTGTCGCGATTGGCGGGACGCGCCTGACCCGCCTCCACATAGGACGTTGTATACGAATGTCCAATGTGGAGGAGGCTGGTGTCCAGGTTATTCAGTTGAGAAAGAACAGGCCGGAACAAGCAACGATGGCGAGCCAAGATCGCTGTTCCGGGAAACAGGCCCTATAACTTCATTCTATCAAGGCTGTCTACTTTTTCGACTCTTTTGGGGCGAGAGGTCGGAGCTATTGTCTTAGTGTTTTGATGGAGTTAGAGCTGATTTTCGGAGTGCTGTGAACGACATTTCCCCAGGCGAGGAATCAGAGTTTCGCGCCGTTGCGGAGGATGTAGGCGCGGTTGATTTGGGAGATGGATCCAGTGCCGATCTGTTGCATGATCATGGCGAGCTCGGCGCGGAGGATTTGGACGACTCTTTCGACGCCGGGTTGGCCGAAGGCGGCGAGGCCCCAGATGTACGGGCGGCCGATGCCGACGGCTCGGGCGCCGATGGCGAGGGCCTTGAGAATGTCTGTACCGCGGCGGAAGCCGCCGTCGACGAGAACGGGGATCTGGCCTTTGACGGCGTCGATAACTTCGGGGAGGATCTCCATGGTCCCGCGGCCGGTCTCGGTGGCGCGGCCGCCGTGGTTGGAGACGATGACGCCGTCGGCGCCATGTTCGCGGGCGAGGACGGCATCTTCGGCGGTGTCGATGCCTTTGATCAGAACCTTCATGGAGGTCATTTTTTTGAGCCGGTCCAGGTAGGTCCAGTCGGCATTGGGAGGGTTGTATTCACCGGAGAGTCCGGCGAACATCGGCAAGTGGCGGTTACGCTCGGCAAGCGAGCCGGTAATCGGGTGGGAACGGTGGCAGCCCATACAGTTCCGCGTGTCGGTCCGGGCGAAGCGCAAGGACGTTTCGGTTCTACGGCCGGCAAGAGTATCAACTGTCCAAGACATGACACGGCAGCCGGTGGATTCGACACGGCGCACCATTTTTTCGGTTTCTCCCCAATCGCGCGGCATGTAGAGCTGGTACCACGGCGCGGCGCCGTACGCCTTGGTGACCGCTTCGATGCTCTGGCTCGATGTGGTGGAGAGCATCACCATGGCGCGCTGCTCCTTTGCAGCGCGCGCGGTTACGAGTTCGGCATCGGGATGATACTGGCGCTGGAGCCCGACGGCGCTCAGGTAGAACGGCATGGTCCAGTTTTCGCCGAAGAGGTTGGAGGAGAGATCGGGAGCCGCCACACCGGAAAGGCGGCGAGCGCGCAATTGGTAGTGGTCCATGGCCTCGACGTTACGGCGGAGTGTTACGTCGCCGTTGACACCGGAAGCTAAGAAGCCCCAATGCGCTGGAGGAAGAGCCTTTTGCGCCAGAAGCTCAAAGTCCATGACGTTGATGGCGTCCTTGGGATCGGTTATGGCGGGAGGTTGAGCGAAGAGGGGGCTGGCCGCGAGGAAGCGGAGGAATTCACGGCGGAAGCTTGGAGCTGGACCATTGCTCATGGGCGACAATTATAGCGAGTCCGAAATCTTATTTACGCAGTTATCCGATGGTTTTCGAACTTATCGCCGGTAAGATAGTTTCCAAGGGCCCGCAACCACTTAGATCCGGAGGTGTCTATGGAACGTCGCACTCTTGTCCTTATGCTCTGGGCGGGAATGTACGCGGCGCCGGCGCAGCAAGCAGTTCCCAACCCGTCCGCGGCCGCCACCGATAAAACGACCGGAATTTTGGAAGGGCGCGTGGAGAATTCGAAGACCGGCGAGCCGGTGCGGCGTGTGAACTTAACGCTCCGCCCGTCGGGGCAGCAGGCAGGGGCCTCGGTTGGGCCGATGGTACCGGCGGCGCCGTATGTCGCGACGACCGACGCCGAGGGCAAGTTCCGCATCGAAAAGGTCGAACCGGGCAATTACTTTCTCATGGCGGAGCGCCAGGGATTCGTGCGGCAAACTTACGGCGGCCGGTCGATGTTCATGATGGGCACGACCATAACGGTTACGGCAGGGGCGGAGCTGAAGACTCTGCACTTCAGGATGATTCCGCACGCCGTGCTCACTGGACGCGTTTTGGATGAGGAGGGTGAACCTCTTGCACGGACGCAGGTCCAGGTGTTGCACCGGCGTTACTTCCAGGGCAAGACGCAGTTGGTGCCGACGGGCGGCGGGCAGTCGAACGATAACGGCGAATTCCGCATTGCGGATATCGCGCCCGGCCGTTATTGGATCGCCGTGGTGTACTACGGCCGCCAGATGTTCGGCGACGGTCCGGCGCGAAACACGGCGGGGCAGCCCGAGGAAGAGTACGTGACTACGTACTACCCGAGCGCCGCCGATGAGCCGGGAGCGCAACCACTCGAAGTGGAGGCCGGGCAACAGTTGAGTGGATTGGATGTGCGGATGCGAAAGTCGCGGGTGTACCGGATCAGCGGCAAAGTGACAGGCAGCGGTACGCCGCAACAGGTCCGAGTCATGCTCATGCCGCGGACTACTGGCGTTTCTATGGCAGGATTCGGCCGCAGCAGTTCGGCTGTAAAGGCGGACGGCACGTTCGAGGTCGGCGGCGCACAAACAGGAAGTTACAATCTAGTGGCGATGTCCTCACAGGGGATGATGAGCACGATGGGGCAGGTGGCCGTAGATGTGGGGCGGGAGAACGTCGAGGGCGTGGTGTTGACTCTTGGGAGCGCCAGCACGGTTCGGGGCGGCATTCGCGTGGATGGGAGCCTGGAGCAGTTAGAGAAAGCACAGGGCAAGAAGATCACGTTCGAGGCGGCGCGGATACAGCTTGCGCCGATTGACGGTATCGGCTTCAATGCGCCGAACTCCGCTCTGAAACCGGACGGTTCGTTCGTGATGGAGAACGCGGGAGCGCAGAAGTATCGAGTGAGCGTCTACAATCTTCCGGCGGGACTTTGGGTGAAGGCGGTTCGTTCCGGGGACCAGGACGTGACGGAGCAGGGGTTGGACCTTTCCTCGGGCGGCGGAGCGAATGTGGAAGTCGTGCTCGGAACGGGAGCCGGGCAAATCAGCGGGGCGGTGCAGGACGGAAAGCAAAAGCCGGCACCGGGAAGCATGGTCACATTGATTCCCGATCCGATGCTGAAGCACCTTTCGGATCGGGTCCGACTGGTAATGGCGGATCAGAACGGGCAGTTTACGTTGAAAAGCATCACTCCAGGCGAGTACAAGCTCTATGCGTGGGAGGATGTGGAGCCGGGGAGCTATTCGGACCCTGAGTTTCTGAAGCCGCATGACGGGGCGGCGAAGAAGATGACGGTGAAGGCGGACGGGTCGGAACAAGTTACGGTGGTGCAGGTTTCGGCGGAGGCGACGAAGATACGGTAGTAAGGTAGTGGCATGCGCCATTCCGCTTCGCTGCTTTTCCTGACCGCCTTGCCCGTGATTGCGCAGATGCCGTGCGAGCGGCTGCGGTTGATTGCGTTATCCGATACGGCGGTTACGTCGGCTGAAGAGGTCGCGGCGGGAGTCTTTCGATTCCCGGGTACGCCCGCCGGGGCGCCTGGGCCGGGGCTACCGGTCTTCTGCCGCGTTGCGATGACTCTGAAGCCATCGGCCGATTCCGATATTAAGGCAGAAGTATGGATGCCGTTGACGGCGGAATGGAATGGGAAGCTGCTGTCGGCAGGCGGGGGCGGATTCGTGGGATCCATCAGTTACGGCGCGATGGCCGCGGCTCTGCGGGATGGATATGCGACGGCGTCGACCGATACGGGCCACGTTGGCGGGAACGCGACTTTCGCGCTGGGACATCCGGAAAAGATCGTCGATTTCGCATATCGCGCTGTGCATGAAATGACAGTGAAGGCCAAGGCGATCCTGACGGCATACTACGGCCGGCCGGCGCGGTATTCGTATTGGCAGGGCTGCTCGACCGGCGGCCGGCAGGGATTGATGGAGGCGCAACGATATCCGGAAGACTACGACGGGATTATTGCGGGCGCGCCGGCAAACAACCAGATTCACTTGTGCGCATGGCGAATGGCGTTGTTATCCGCAGTGATCAAGGACCCGGCGCGGGCTCTGTCACCGGCCAAGATCGCTGTCGTACACGATGCCATCCTGGCGAAGTGCGATGCGTTGGACGGGGTGAAGGACGGACTGCTGGAAGACCCGCGGCAATGCCGCTTTGAGCCGGAGACGTTGTTGTGCCGCGGATCGGAGCAGGAGAGTTGCCTGACGGCGGGACAAGTGGCAACTGTGAAAATGGCGTTTACCGATATACGGAAAAAGAACGGAGAGTTTATCTATCCGGGGCTGGTGCCGAGTAGTGAGACGGGGTGGCTTCTGCCTGGTAATGCAAGGGAACCGGGAGGACTCGATGTGGGAATGTTTCAATACATCGGGCGTCAGGACGCCAATTGGGATTGGAGGACGTTCGACCTGGAAGCGGATCTGGCGCTGGCGGTGAAGAACGGGGGCTTTATGGAAGCAACCGATCCAAACCTTGCGGCATTCAAGGCGCGGGGCGGGAAACTGCTGATCTATCACGGGTGGGCCGACGGCGGGTCCGGCGGGGCGATTTCGCCGGTGAACACTCTGAACTATTACTCCAGCGTGTTGACGAAGATGGGGCCCAATCAATCGAACTGGTTACGCGTGTTCATGGTTCCGGGGATGCAGCATTGCGGGGGCGGGCCGGGGCCGAATCAATTCAATGCAGTTGCGGCGTTGGAGCGGTGGCGTGAGTCGGGTGTGGCTCCGGATTCCATTCTCGCGGCTCGCGTGGTGGAGAATCGAGTGGAGAGAACGCGGCCGGTATGTCCGTTTCCGCAGGTAGCGGTTTATAAGGGGACCGGCAGTATCAACGACGCGGGGAACTTTACGTGCAAGGTGAAGTGAGCAGCTCTCTTTTAGCCCTTCAGAGCCGGCCGCCGTGCCGGGGGTCTCATGGGGCGGGACGATTCCATTCGCAGATAGGCCGCGGCAGCCCGCAGGCGTACTTTCTGCTTTTTGTCCGATATCAGTTCCGCTAGCTTGGGCTTCATCGCGACCAGTTGCTTTGTGGCAACGATATGGACGGCAGCCGCGCGGACTGTCCAATCCTCGTCGGCGAATGAAGAGGCGAGGAGTTTGTCGCAGACCTTCCCTTTCTCTCCGCACACCATCAGCAGGCTCACCGCGCGAGCGCTGAACTCAGCGTCCGATAACATGCCTAACAGCGCGTTGTAACCCGCGCCGATCCCTGGGACGGGAACGAAGCCTACGCCGCGTTGTACCGCGAAGAGAAAGGCGCTTCGCGGCGTCTTCAGGCGGCGCCAACTGTTCATCATTTCCTTCTTGAAGAATCCGCTCTTGGCTTTGATCTCGCCTTCGTAGACGGATTCGAGGGCCTCGAGTCCGGCGGGATCCTTCATTGTGTACAAAGCCTTCGCCGCTGCAAACGCGACCTCCGGCACGTCGTCGGAGAGTGCCGACTTCAGCAGGCCGACGCGGTTCTTGTCGTTCAATTCTCCGAGTGTGTCGAGCGCGGCGACGCGGACGAGGTAATCCTTATCTTTGAGCATGTCCTCGAGCAGAGCGGCGGCAGGATCCTTTGCCGGGACCAGGCTGAGGGCCAGGGCGGTCTCCCGGCGTTCGTCACCCTCTTTGCTGTGGGCTGCATCGGTCAAGGCTTTGCGGGCATCCTCGATTGTTGCCGCCCACACGCAGGAGCTTAAGAGAATTAGCCAGTATGTGCGCATAGGGACATCATCGCGTACGTTGGCACCCCATGTTAAGCTTTTCCCTTTAGGGAGAGTTAGTAAGTGGGCCGATATGCGGAATCAGAGTATTCTCTCAGCCGGTGAGTTTGCCGAGATCCGCGAACTTGCGGAGGACGCCAGGCTATATACCGCCGGCCTCCGAGGCCAGCTTTTGGATGGTTTCGACGCCGATGCTGTCGCATCGATCACGGTAGACGGCAGTCCCTTAATCCAACTGAGCATTGACCTTCGCTGGGTAACCGATCACGAGCGCCTCGCCGATGGCTCCTTCCCCCTGCTTTTGTGGCTCAAGAACGCCGCACGCCTGACGAAGCCCTTTAGTCAGGGTGCTGCCTTCCAACAGTGGGTCGATATCATCTCAGCGCGGCCTGCTAGTTGGAATGGATCGGCTACAGCGCGAGTTCCGCACGAATTACCTCGCGGCGCGAAGAAGTTCTTCGGGCGGGACGACGCTGGTACAGGTGCCGGCGGAGGCGACGAAGGTGCGGTAGGGAATGCGGTTGTGTGCAGAGCGTACGGTGCGAAACGATGCCAGGAATCAAAGAGGCCGACACTACCGAGGAGCTGACCTCCTATTTATGAGCGGACACTTCAAGAAGCAAACATCGCGAGCAGGGAGGTGAGAATCTACCTGGACGCCTGCTGCCTGAGTCGCCTCACAGATGATCAGTCGCAGGCCAGAATTCGAGAGGAGGCCGAGGCCGTTGAGAAGATTCTAGCTGGAGTTCGGCGAAGCACGCTAGAACTGATCTCGAGCGAAGCGCTCGAAGACGAAGTACGCCGTAATCCTTCCCTGGAGCGGCGAGTGGAAGCGGAGACGCTCCTGTCACTGGCCGTGACGAGGATCGAGATTGACGATGCAACGATTCTCCGGGCGCGGCATGTGGTGCGTTTGGGTTACGGTCCGCTCGATGCGCTCCATGTTGCAGCGGCTGAGGCCGCAGGTGCAGATGTGATGCTGACCACCGACGACCGGTTGCTGAAGCGCACCGCCAGCAAGACAGGCAACCCTCGAGTTTCCGTGCAGAATCCGCTATCTTGGATAAAGGAGCAGGGAGTATGACCGCGATCGACCAGCTAACGGACGAGCAGTTTGAACGGCACGCCCTTGAGGTCCTCAAACGTGAATTGGGGGCCGCCGGCTTGGCCCGGTTCCTACGGCTGGATCGTTCCGGAACCGGCGACTACACTCGCGACCGGGAGGAGTGGCAGAAGAGACTTACGTTAGATCAGATTCTTGAGTCTATTCGCGGGCACCGGCGGCAGACACGTCTTTAGGCCCTCCTGGCCGTTCAGGCGGCTACCTAACGGCCAGCGTCGAGTTCTGCTACCTTTCGCAGCCGGAGGAGGTGAGGATGTGGAGCCTGGGGGCACTTCGGATCCTGAGTTTTTGAAGCTGCACGATGGGGTGGCGAAGAGGGTTTCCGTGAAGGCGAATAGGTCGGAACAGGTGACGCTGGTGCAGGTGCCGGTGAAGGCGACGAAGGCGCGGTAGGGGGCTGTGCGCCGCTTAGAGCATGTTGTCGTAGCCGGCATGAGTGCCGATCCAGAACCACACCATTCCTCCGGGAATCGATACCGCAAGAGCACGATGGTGCAGTCCGACTCGCACTGACCAGTAGCGACCTATTCTCTTTAGGTGGAGTGAAGGGTGATGCGGATCGGTATTCAACAGCGCGAATGCCCTGTCCGCAAGTAGCCGGATCCGATCCAGTAGGCGACGATACCGAAACCAGAAATCCGCCGTTGCCCGGTGGATCACAAATCGGTAGTCAAGCCTGCCTTGTGGTCCGCAAGAGCTGATTCGGCCATTCGGTCGAGCTTACCGGTGCCGGCATCGGCTTCGATCTGGCGATCCCACATTTCGGCGTCATGCTGCGCAAACCATTCCCTAAGCGTTTTCAGCTCGGATTGATCCAGCGCGGCGATCTGCTCCTCAATTGATTCAACGCGGCTCATTTGAACTTCCTCTTTTAGCGTACATCGAGGCCAGCTTCGAGTTCTGCAACCTTTCGCAGCCGGCGGAGGTGGCAAGGCGCGTGGGTGAATCCGGCGGGGAGGAATGTGTCGACGAGGTCCTTTGCCACGGCGGGGCCTTGGGTGCGGCGCCGATGCAGAGGATGTTATGTGATCGTCTTCGGCGCCTTGCTTCGCTGAGAAGTGGTCACCGATGAGCGCGGCGTACACGCCTTTGACTTTGTTGGCGCAGACCGAGGCACCGACTCCGTGGGGCGGCGAAGGCGCGGTAGTTGGCGCTAGGAACTTGGCGCTATTTTCGCCAAGTAGTGTTCTACTCTGTCGGTTGTCCAAGTCGGCACTCCGCAGCCGAAGAAGTCGGTGTCCTCAGTCCAGATCGGGCAATTCAATGCGAGGGCGGTTGCGAGGATGGGCCAGTCGTTAACGTCGCGGCGCTCGATGAGGGCGCGGGCTTCCGCCTCGAATTGCGCATACGTCTCTGTGTCGATCGTCTGTATGAGGTTCGGGAGCAATTCGAAAATTTCGTAAGCTGCGACTTCCCGGATTTTCTGCCGTTCCAAGATTTTTGGTAGATGGTCGCGCGCTTCCTGGAACGCCGTGTCTGGCGTAACGAAATTTGCGCGCTCGGAATACTTGCGCAACAACAGGAGGGCCCGGGACCCGAGTACCGCACGAATCAAGATGTTCGCGTCAAGGACGAGCATTCTCATCGTCTCTATTTACGCCGCTCGCGGCGCAGTTGCTTGAACTCCTCGACGATCTCATCTTCGCTAATTCCTGCTTCGGCAAGCAGCGCCTGCATCTTTTCGCCCGCAACACGCAAGGCCTCCAAGACAGCCTGACTTGGGCGGGGTTTTGTTGGCACGTAGATACCGATCGTTGCGCCGTGGCGAGTGATTGCTACTGGATCTTTCGATTCGAGGTAGGTTGACAGGTGCTCTCGAAATTCCCGGATTCCGACTTTGGTTGGCTCCATCGTGCCTCCTTGTGTGTACACAATGATAACACAATTGCCTTACTGGGCGGATTCGAGTTTGGCAACTTTTCCCAGACGGCGGAGGTGGCGAGGCGCGTCGCTGAATTCGGCGGCGAGGAATGTGTCGACGAGGTCCTTCGCCACTTCGGGGCCTTGTGTGCGGCCGCCGATGCAGAGGATGTTCATGTGGTCGTCTTCGACGCCTTGCTTCGCTGAGAAGTGATCGGCGATGAGCGCGGCGTGGACGCCTTTGACTTTGTTGGCGCAGACCGAGGCGCCGACTCCGCTGCCGCAGACGGCGATGCCGCGCACCACGTCACCGGCGGCGACGGCTTCCGCCAGCGGGATCACGAAGTCGGGGTAATCGTCGTCCTCTTTGAGGGTGAATGCGCCGAAATCGACGACTTCGTGGCCGGCGGCTTTGAGGTGGTCCACGAGCGTTTCCTTCAGGTTGAAGCCGCCGTGGTCGGTGGCGATTCCGATCCTCATGGCTTGGCCTTCCGGTAGCGGCGGATGAGGTTGTTGGTCGAGCTGTCGTGGGTTAGGTTGGGCTCTTTTGCGGACTCGAGCTCGGGGATGATTCGGTTGGCGAGGACTTTGCCTAGTTCGACGCCCCATTGGTCGAAGGAGTCGATGCCCCAGAGAATGCCTTGGGTGAAGACGGCGTGCTCGTAGAGGGCGACGAGCTTGCCGAGAGTGGCGGGGTCGAGGCGGTCGGCCCAGATCATGTTCGATGGTCGGTTGCCTTCGAAGACGCGATGGGGTACGAGCCACGCTGCCGTGCCGCCGGCTTCGACCTGCTCGCGGGTTTTGCCGAAGGCGAGGGCTTCGGCTTGGGCGAGGACGTTGGCGATGAGGATATCGTGGTGGCGGCCGAGCGGGTTGAGCGAATGGCTGAACGCGATAAAGTCACAGGGGATCATCCGCGTGCCCTGGTGGATCAGTTGGTAGAAGGAGTGCTGGCCGTTGGTGCCGGGTTCGCCCCAGTAGATCACCCCGGTGTCGTAGTCGACTGGCGTGCCGTCGAGCGTGATGTATTTGCCATTGCTCTCCATGGTTAGCTGTTGGAGGTAGGCCGGGAAGCGTTTCAGGTATTGCTCATACGGCAGGACAGCCACAGTCGCCGCGCCGAAGAAGTTGCCGTACCAGATGCCGAGGAGGCCCATGAGCACGGGCAGGTTTTGCGCGAATGGCGCGGTGCGGAAGTGCTCGTCCATTTCGTGGAATCCGGCGAGGAGTTGGCGGAAGCCGCCAGGGCCGATGGCGAGCATCGTCGAGAGGCCGATGGCCGAGTCCATGGAGTAGCGGCCACCGACCCAGTCCCAGAAGCCGAACATGTTGGCGGTGTCGATACCAAATTTTCCGACCTCGGCGGCGTTGGTGGAGACGGCTACGAAGTGTTTGGCGACCGAGGCCGCGCCGCCGCCGAGACCGGCGATGGACCAGTCGCGGGCGGTGTGGGCGTTGGTCATGGTCTCGATCGTCGTGAAGGTCTTCGAGGAGACGATGAAGAGGGTTTCGGCGGGGTTGAGGTCGTGAACGGCTTCGGCGAAGTCGGTGCTGTCGACGTTGGAGACGTAGCGGAATGTTAGTGCTCGATCGGAGTAACTACGAAGCGCTTCGTAGGCCATGACGGGACCGAGGTCGGATCCGCCGATTCCGATGTTGACGACGTTGCGGATGCGCTTGCCGGTGTGGCCGGTCCATGCGCCGGAGCGGACACGATCCGCGAAGGCGGCCATCTTGTCGAGGACCTCGTGGACGTCAGGGACTACGTTGCGGCCGTCGACGAGAATGGTGGAGCCCTTCGGGGCGCGGAGGGCGGTGTGGAGGACGGCGCGCTTTTCGGTGACGTTGATCTTCTCGCCTGAGAACATCGCCTCGATGCCGGCGGCAAGGCCGGACTCTTCGGCGAGCTGGACAAGGAGCTTTATGGTTTCGGCGGTGAGACGGTTCTTGGAGTAGTCGAGGAAAAGACCGGCGGCTTCGGCGGTGAGGGTGGCGCCGCGGGTTGGATCGGCGGCAAAGAGGTCACGGAGATGCATGGGGCCGACTTCGTCGAAGTGGGCTTCGAGGGCCTTCCAGGCCGCGCGTTCGGTGAGGGTTGGCATTAGGTACTCCTGTGGAAATAAGTTTCGTTCCATAGCTGGACGACGGGCCGGGTGAGATCGTGCTCATAGCCGAGAGCGCTAAGGCTGGCAGTGCTGAGTTGGAACGAGAGGCAGCTTGGGTGCAGTTCGAGGCCGATCCAGCGGGTGGCGAGGACGCGGAGGAAGTGGCCGCTGGAGAAGACGAGTGCGCCGGCGTTGAGCGAGCGGAGACGGGCGACGACGCGGTCGGCACGGGCGCTGATTTGATCGACGGATTCGCCGTTGGGTGCGCCATCGCGGAAGAGTTTCCAGTTGGGCGTTTTGGCGCGGATCTCGGCGCTACGAAGCCCTTCGTAGTCACCGTAATCCCATTCGACGAGATCGGGGTCGGTTTCGGCGACGGCGCCGAAGCCGGCGATGTCACAGGTGCGGGAGGCGCGTTGGAGAGGACTGGTCCAGACTCGCGCGAATGCGAGGCCGGCGAGACGCTCACCGAGTTTGACGGCGGCGGCTTCGCCTTCGGGGAGTAGAGGAAGATCCGTAAGTCCGGTGTGCTGGCCGCTGCGGGACCATGCGGTCTCGCCGTGGCGGGCGAGGTAGATGGTGGGAAGCGTGGTGCTCATTAGCGCAGGGCCGCGACAGTCTCTTTGGCTTTTTCGAGGAGCAGGTTCCACTCGTTGGACGTTCCGAGGAATCGGAAGCCGCGATCGCGGCAGAACTTCGAGAGCGCCACGCCGCGGCACTGAATGCCGGGAGCGATGTCCTTGGCGTTGCAGGTGTCGCGGATCTTGTCGATGGCGTCGATGAACCTGGGGTGCTCGAATTCGCCTGGGATGCCAAGGGAGATGGAGAGATCGACGGGGCCGACCATGACCACGTCGAGGCCGGGGACGGAGAGCAACTCCTCGCGCGCTTCGAGGGCTTTCACGGTTTCGATCTGCAGGATGATCATGCCGTTCTCATTCCGATGGGCGATCATCTGGGGAATCGTGACGGCTTCATAGTTGGCCTGCATGACAGTGAGGCCGAAGCCACGGACGCCGGCGGGCGGGAACTTGCACCAGGAGACCGCTTGTTCGAGTAGCTCGGGGGATTCGACGCGGGGAAAGATGATGCCGTCGGAGCCGCAGTCGAGGGCGCGCGCGATCATCTCATAGGTCATGTTGGCGACGCGGGTGAAGATGGTGAGGCCGCAGAGATCGCCGATGCGGCAGATGTTTTGGATGGTTTCGATGCCGAAGCCGCCGTGCTCGCCGTCGAGGTAGGCGTAGTCGAATCCGGCGGCCTTGAGAAGGCGGGTGATCTCGGGGTCGCGGAGTTGGCCGTAGGAGGTGCCGAGAACGGTTTTTCCTTCTTTCAAGGCCTGTTTGACGGGGTTTGAGCGCATCTAGGGTTAGTTTATCAGCCCGGCACTTTTCTGAATCCTTGCGAAGGCGTGGGCCATCTCATTTCTCGTAACAGTTCACGTTACGAATAGGAGAAGAGTCATGAAAGTGACGTTGTTTGGCGGTTCCGGAATGATTGGCAGCCGGATTCTGCAGGAACTGATTTCGCGGGGACATAGCGTGACGGCCGTGGTGCGCAACCCGTCGAAGATTACGGGTGCGGCGGCGTTGGCGGGTGATGTTTTGGATCCGGCCAGGGTGGCCGCGGCGTCGACGGGCGCCGATGCAGTGATCAGCGCGTATGCGCCTCCGGCGGACGATCCGGCGAAGCTTTCGGCGGCGGCGCGCACCTTAGGCGACGCTCTGCCGCGCGCGGGTGTGAAGCGGCTGTTGCTTGTGGGTGGCGCGGGCGGCCTGGAGGTGGCTCCGGGAGTACGGCTTGTAGATACGCCCGAGTTCCCTACGCCGTATAAGCCGTACGCGTTGGCGCACATTGACGCGGTGGATCAGTTGAAGGGCACAGATCTGGATTGGACCGTGTTGAGTCCGGCAGCGATTATCGAGCCGGGTGAACGGACGGGCAAGTTCCGCCTGGGCACGAACCAGTTGGTGACGGACGCGAAGGGTGATAGCCGGATCTCCGCGGAGGACTACGCAATCGCTTTGGTTGATGAATTGGAGAAGCCGCAGCACATCCGGCAGAGGTTTACGGTGGGATACTGATGGCTTATTCGCCGTGAACCAGGACACGCAGCTCGCGATCAGCATCCACATTCTTTGCCTTCTGGCGCTCAGCGAAGGGGAGCGAACGACATCGGAGCGGATCGCCGGCAGCGTGAACACCAATCCCGTGGTAATCCGGCGGACGCTGGGGCGATTGCGGCGGGCAGGCTTCGTTCATTCGCAGAACGGGATCGGCGGCGGGTGGACGCTGGCCCGGCCGGCCAAGGAGATCACGCTGCGAGCGTTGATGGACGTTATCCGGACTTCTCCGCTTCTAGCGATGCGGCGGGAGGCGCCGAATCCGGATTGCCTGGTGGGGTCACAGATTAGGCCGGTGCTGACGGGTTATTACGAAAAGGCGGAGGCGGCTTTGTTGGAGCGCCTGGGGGAGTCGACGGTTGCGGATGTGGTTCGGGATATTGTGCGGGCGGCACGGAAGGGACGTCGCGTCTAATTCACCTCGAGTCCGGCTTTCCTGAGGACATTGCGAAGGTCCGAGAAGCCCTGGTCACCCTCCAAAGCGGCGGTAACGTTGCCGTCCTTGTCGATGACAATGTAGGTAGGGAAGACGCCCAGTTGATAGGCGCGTGGCATTTCGTTTTCGGTGGTCAGGACAACGGGATAACTGTGCGGGTGGTCCTTCAGGAACTTTTCGACGATCGCGCGCTCCTCGCTGACAGACACACCGACGATCATCAGATCCTTATCGCCGTATTTCTTGTAGAGCTTGTCCAGCGCGGGGCCATCGGCGCGGCAAGGCGGGCACCAGGTGGTCCAGAAATCCAATAAGACGGTTCGGCCTTTGAAGGCGGCGAGGTCAACCGGTTTGCCGTGAATGTCCGAGGCGGTCATGGCCGGCGCGGGTTTGCCGGCCAACTGCTTCTTGATTTTCGCGGCGTTCCATTGGGAGAGCTCCTTCACTTCCTTCACGCCTTGTGCGGGCAGTTGGAAAAGCGACTCCGGCTGCGCGGCGGCGCTGAACCGCTTGAGCGTGAACGTTTGCTCCACCTGGTGTCCGCCGCGGGATGTTTGGATGTTTTGCAGAGTTTTCGCGGCGACGATCATTCCGTTGTCGAGGTCGGCGAAGATGCGGGCCACGCCGTCGAGCATTTGGGTGGTATTGTTGGGGCCGTTGTTTCGCGTCCATTTTTTCAATGGGGCCTCGAGGACGACGCATTGGTGGTCCTTGCCTTCGAATCCGCAGGGGCGGCGGCCCGCCTCCTTTGCCTTCGACCAGTCGGGATCGGAGGCGGCATAGGCACGCGGAATGGGAGCGGGGTCCTTGGCTTTGCGCTTGATCCGCTCGAACTCGCCGCCGTCCTCTTCCATGTAGAAGAGATCCTTGCCGTCGAAGATGCGAAGATAGCTTCCGGACCCGCTTACGGACTTTTCGCGCCAGCGGTCCGCCGCGATGTCGAGCACGATTTGACGCTCGGAACCTTGCGAACCGTTCGCCGTTTTGTAGCTCTGAGTGACCGTAAATTCCTGGTGCAGGCCGGGCAGCGCGGCGCGCTTTGCCGCCAACTCCGTCCATAGCGCACCGGCGGAAGATGGGCCGGCAGCTAACATGGCGGCACTTACAGTGCCTAACATCAGGGGGAAACGCATCTACTCATGTTACTGAGGTTTTGATTAGCGCCGGGGAGGGGTGTTCCGGCTGCCGGTTTGAAAACCGCTATAATCCTCTGCAGGATGAAGAAGAGCTTCACCGAAAAGCAAGGGCAGTACCTGGCTTTCATTTACTACTACACGAAGCTGAACGGACGGCCGCCAGCCGAGGCCGACATGCAGCGCTATTTTCGAGTCACGCCGCCTTCGGCGCACCAGATGGTGCTCACACTGGAGTTGAATGGCTTTATTGGGCGTACTCCCGGCCAAGCGAGGTCAATCCGTCTCCTAGTCCCGTACGAGCAGTTGCCCGACCTGTAGCGGGACACCGCAGGTACAGCAGGCTGCGGAGCCTCTTCCTTTGTTTGGGCTTCAAGCTCGCAACGTAGCCCGCGATCTCGTACTGGTTAAAGATCCGCCATACTTCCGCCAGGAAGCGTGGCAGCTCGCGGGCGAACTCGGGCCGCTGTTCGGCTGCGCAGGCGAAGTTCAGCAGCTTCTCGCCAATCAAGTAGTCAAGCGCGCCTTTCACGCCGAAGCGCCTCCTGATTCCTTTCGTGGCCTTGCACTGTTGAATCCAGATTCTCTCGAAACGGATGCTCATACCGGGTCAAGATACCGCTACCAACGATCAGGAGGCAATCGCTCTCACTCGCTAGTCGACCGTTAGCACCTGATGATCGGGGCAGGTGGGCTCGACGCACTCATAGATGCGGTCGATCAAGTCCATGCCGTGTTCGGCGAGGAACGGGAGGATACCGTACATGCGCTCCTGCAGGTGGCGGTGCGGGTAGATCCGATCGGCCAGGAATTTGGCATCCGCGGCGGCCTGGGTGTCGCGGCGGAGCGCTTCGCGGGCCGTTTTCTGCTCCATCTTGCTGAGCTGATAGCGGACCTTGGCCGCGCTCGTGGCGAGGGCCTTTTCGAGGCTCGGATCGAATGCCGCCAGGGAACAGGACAGCTTGGCGAGTTCCGCTTCGACAGCAGCGCTGGACTTGGTGAACTGTGCGGAAAGGCCGCTGGGAATGAGGCGGCGGGCCATGCGCTCACGGAGGTCGACTTCGGGGACGGCGATATCCTTGAGGCCGAGTTGGTAGCGCTTGGTGAGTTTGGCGGCACGGCGATCGAGGAGCGTGAACGACGCGCGGTGAGAGACGACGGGCATGCGGCCGAGGAGATTACTGTAGAGCGGCTCGCTCTGTGCAAAGTAGGCGAGCTCGGCCGGACCACCGAGATAGGCGACGGTGGGGAGGAGATAGTCCTGCATCACCGGACGCAGAATGGCATTGGGGGAGAGGAGCTCGGGGCGGGCGGTGAGGTCCTTGAGCGACTGGCCGTTGAAGAGGTCTCCGGTGCGCTTGAGGGCGGTCCGTTTGCCGCCTTCGAGGGTGAAGAAAAGGGAGGCGTTGGGTTCGAGGTGGACTTGCCCGTGATAGCCGGCGGCTTCGAGTTGGCGAGTACGGGCTTGGACGGATTCGACGAGGTTTTTGGAGAGGCTGAGGGCCGTTGTCAGGAAGGGTGCGGCGATTTGGCGGATGGCGGGGTCGAGGGGGTCGAGGAAGAGGAGGCCGTAGGGGCGGAGGAGTTGTTCAATGAGCTTCCGGAAGGCGCTACCGAACGTGGCGCCTTCCACGTAACACGATTCGGCAAGTTGGAGGACTTCCTGGGCAAATGGCAGGCCGTGGAGCGCCTCGCGGAGACCCTCGATGGGAATGTCGCGCAGTGGAGTAGGGCCGACGGGACCGTTGAGGGGGTTAACGGAGGATGTGGTGAACGAGACGGGCGAATGGGATGAGTTGAACACCCAGGACTGGTTGATCTCGGCGAGGTCGTGGTCTTCCGTAGCGAGCCAGAAGACGGGTACGGCACAGGCGCCGCGGTCACAGAGCGTCCGGGCCAGCTTGATGGCGGCGAGGGCTTTGAAAATCGTATAAAGCGGGCCGCCGAAGAGGCCCACCTGTTGGCCGGAGACGACGGCGACGGTGTTGGGCTCGGCCAGCTTGTCGAGCGATGGGTTGCCTGGGTTCGTCTGGCGGAGCGCGGCGACGAGGGCAGCGCGGCGATCGGCCGGGTAGATGATCTCTTTGGCGGCGCGGCAGTAGGATTCGGGGTCGTAAGGCGGATGGTGGTAGAAATTGGCTACGCGGTCATAGTGGTACAAAAAGTCCGCGAACAGACGCGAGGCGCCCGGGAGTTCGGTGTGGCGTATACAGTGCTGTTCCATCCAATTCCATATCTGCGCGCGGCGCAGAGGTCCGTTTAGTACAGGCTAACAGATGCAGGTATTATTCCTGTGGTTGCAGGTATCTGCTACCGTCAAATTGTAATGATTGATGAGGCCGTTTTTCGGCGTGCCGCCGACGGGGCGTTGGAATCGCTATTTAAAGCGTTGAGCCGGGCGTGCGATACGCATGATTTTGAAGCGGATATGAATAATGGGGCGTTGACCGTAGAGTTCGACGACCCGCCGGCGAAGTTTGTAGTGAGCCCGAACACTCCGGTACGACAGATCTGGGTCTCGGCGCATTCGAAAAGCTTCAAATTGGATTGGAACGGATCGGCGTTTGTCCTGCCGGAGACCGGCCAGACGCTGGCGGAACTCATTGGGGAGCATATTGGCAAGCG
Source organism: Acidobacteriota bacterium (assembly GCA_016185425.1). Lineage (GTDB taxonomy): Bacteria > Acidobacteriota > Terriglobia > Bryobacterales > Bryobacteraceae. Next base: position 25,381 of record JACPNQ010000030.1, read on the forward strand.
ACTGGGGGAAGAGGTCACGCTGTAATGTTCCGTCTGTTTTTGGTTGGCGCAGTGGCCGTACTGGGGGCCAACTCGCCGGCCGAGCGTCAACTGCTCGATTCGATTCAGGCCACTGCGTTGAAGGGCCATGTTTCGTTTCTCGCCTCGGATTTGCTGGAGGGCCGGGACACGCCCTCGCGGGGGATCGAGATTGCGGAGGAGTATATTGCCGCGCAGTTCCGGCGCATTGGCTTGGAGCCAGGCGGGGACAGCGGCAGCTATTTTCAATCGGCCGCGTTTTTGAAGGTGACGCAGCCGATGGAGGGGTTCCGCGTTAGCGTGGAGGGTCCGGACGGGAAGAGTTGGGGATCGACGGGCGGAAAGGTCAGCGTGACGGCTGACTCGGCGATACAGGCAGACAACCTGAAGGTGATGAAGGTTACCATTGCGGAAGGCGATGGGGCCTTACCGGCGCGGGAGTTGGTGCAGGGGAAGGCTGTGTTGGTCTATCTGGCGCAGCGAACGCGCACCACGGTGCAGCGGCTTAGCGCACTGCTCGCGATGAAGCCCGCGCTGGTTGTAACAACAGGTCCGTCATTGAACCGGCCATTCCGGCTGCGTGAGGCTGACGGCGCCACCGGCACTCCGATGATCACGACTTCCGACGGCGATTTCGTGACATTTGCGGCCGGGCTTCCGGATGGAGAGACGCCGGCTGTTTTGAGCGTGAATATCGCGGCGCCGGTGGAAGAGAAGGTGACGCTGCGGAATGTGATCGCGGTGCTTCCGGGAAGCGACGCGACGCTACGGAATCAACGTATCCTGCTGACGGCGCATCATGATCACCTTGGAGTACTCCCTCGCGGCGATGGCGACCGCATCAACAACGGCGCCAACGACGACGCGAGCGGCGTTGCGACCGTGCTGGCGATGGCGGAAGCGTTTGCCGCACGGAGCCCGCGGCCGAAGCGGACGCTGGTATTCATGACGTACTTCGGCGAAGAGAAGGGGTTGCTTGGGTCGAAGTATTATGCGCGGCACCCGGCGATTCGGCTGTCGGAGACGGTGGCAAATCTCAACTTCGAACAGATGGGCCGCACCGATGATGCGGAGGGCGCGCGCGTGGCGAAGTTGACGGGGACGGGTCTTGACTATACGAGCATTTGGCAGGTGCTGACGGAGTCGTCGCAGGAGGCCGGGGTGGGGATTTCGATTCACGAGAAAAATAACGATCTGTTCTTCGCCGCGAGCGACAATCAGCCTTTGGCCGACATGGGTGTGCCGGCGATAACGCTGAGCGTTACGTTTATTTTTCCGGACTATCACCGGCCGGGTGACCATTGGGAGAAGATCGACTATGCAAATTTCGAGTTGGTGGTGCGGGCGGCGGCGCTAACCGTAAGCCGGTTGGCGGATGCCAAGGAGCCGGTGAAGTGGTCGCCGGAAAATCCTAAAGTTGAGAAGTACCGGAAGGCGTACCAGGCGTTGCATCCGTAGTTATGGCCGGGATCTACATTTCGTGGCCGTTTTGCGCGCAGAAGTGCACGTACTGCAACTTTGCGTCGGGAGTGTTTCCGCGGGAGCTCGAAGTCGATTATGCGGAACGGCTGATTGCCGAGGTCACTTCGGCAGATTGGCCGTTTACGCCGGAGACGGTTTATCTGGGCGGCGGCACGCCGAGCCAGATGGATTTGGGTGTTTTGGGGCGGCTGCTGGCGATGATACCGGGGCGCCCTTGGGTGGAAGCGACGATGGAGGCGGCGCCGGGGACTTTCGACGATTTTCAAGTTGAGGCTTGGCGGGGCGCGGGGATTACTCGAGTGAGTTTGGGCGTGCAGTCGTTTATCGATGCCGAGTTGCGAAGGACAGGCAGGAAGCATACGGCGCGGATTGTCGCTGACGATGTGGCGCGGTTGCGGGCCGCGGGGATTGCGGATTTCAATGTGGATTTGATTGCGGGGTTGGCTGGGCAGACGCGGAAGAGCTGGGAGGTGTCGCTTGATGCGGCGTTGGCGCTCGATCCGCCCCATGTGTCCGTGTACATGCTGGAAGTGGACGAGGACAGCCGGCTGGGATTGGAGATTTTGAATAACGGCGGGCGGTATGGTGCCCGCGATATTCCGGATGATTCCGCAATTGCGGAGATGTATGAACGGGCGGTGGAGCGGCTCGCGGCGGCGGGAATTGCGCGTTACGAGATCTCGAATTTTGCGCGGCCGGGGTGCGAGTCGCGGCACAACTTGAAGTATTGGCGGCTGGAGCCGTATTTGGGGTTTGGCGCGGATGCGCATTCGTTTGCGGGCGGAGAGCGCTGGCAGAATGTGGAGACGGCAGCGGAGTATGTGCAGGCGGATTTCGGGAAGGCATCGCTGACGAAGTCGAATCCGGACGAAGAGCGGTTTTTTGTGGGGCTGCGGTTGAGCGAAGGGGTTGTTTTGTTAGACGAGGATTGGGAGCGGCACGGTCCGGCGATTGAGCGATTCGTTGCGGAAGGGTTGTTGGAACGGGATGCGTCGCGGCTGCGATTGACTGCGCGCGGTATCCTGCTTTCTAACGAAATCTTTCAGGAGTTCTTGGCGGCATGACCTTTATTGACCTGCGCAGTGACACCGTGACGCGGCCGACGGCGGCGATGCGGAGGGCGATGGCGGACGCGGAAGTGGGCGATGACGTGTATGGGGAAGACCCGACTGTCAACCTGCTGGAGGAGCGCGCCGCGGCTATTTGCGGGAAAGAGGCCGCGCTGTTTGTGCCGACCGGTACGATGGGGAACACGATCGGCATCAAGGTGCATACCGAGCATGGGCAGGAGGTGATCTGCGAGTCACGGGCGCACATTTTGAACTATGAACTGTCGATGATGGCCTGGTTTGCGGGTTGCGTGGCGCGGGCGGTGGTGGCCGAAGACGGGGTGCTGTCGTGGGCTTCCATTCGTGAGCAGATCCGGCCGTTGGGGCCTCATGCGGCGCCCACTGGTTTGATTGAGGTCGAGAATACACACAACATGGCGGGCGGAACCGTTTACCCGCTCGATACGCTGCGGGAGATCGGCGAGGAGTCGCATAAGTTGGGCCTGCCAGTGCATATGGATGGGGCGCGGGTTTTTAATGCGGCGGCGGCGTTGGGCGTGCCGGTTACCGAAGTGGTGGCACCGGTGGATACGGTGATGTTTTGCTTGTCGAAGGCGTTGGGAGCGCCGGCGGGGTCGATGCTGGTTGGGCCGCGGAGGCTGATTGACAAGGGGCGATTGTACCGGAAGCGGTTGGGGGGCGGGATGCGTCAGGCGGGCGTGTTGGCGGCGGCTGGGTTGATTGGGCTTTCCGAGATGGCTGCGCGGTTGGGCGAAGATCATGAGAATGCTTGCTTCCTGGCTTCCGGGTTAGCGGGAATTCCGGGGGTTTCGGTGGAGCGGACGCCGGCGACCAATATTCTGTTCTTTGATGTATCGGGGACTGGGCATACGGGCGCATCGTTTAGCGCGGCGTTGAAGGAGCGGGGAGTGTTGATTAATGCGGCGTCGGGCGTGGCAAGATTGCGGTTGTTGACGCATTTTGATGTGGACAGATCCGCTTGTGAGCGGGCGCTAGGGGTGGTTAGGGAAGTGGCGGCGATGGGGGTGAGAGGGACTTACGTGTGAATGGCTGGAGGGCATCGAGCCCGGGAATTGCCTTGAAGTGCTTGAGATTGAACGTATAGAGCCGCACCCCCCGTTGGAGTGCCATCGCGGCAATCGGCCAGGCCACTGAGTAAGAGCGGAGAAACCGTTCGACCTGTCGTATGTCGGCTTGATCCCGGCGGCCGCTGACTAGTTCCATGGCTACCATCCCCGGGATCTGAAAAGTATCCTCTTCGGCGGATGCTAACCAAGCCGCGGCTTGGGGCGATCCGCGCAAACACTCGATTAGGACGTCGGTATCAACGAGGATCATTCCTCTCGTCGTTTCCACGCTTCCTTCCGAAGCGTGGCGGCAAACTCGGCGCTATCGATGATATCGGCGCGATCACGCCACATGCCGAAGAACTCCGCAGCGCCAAGCTTCCTAGAGTTGAGCTCGGAGTTGTCTCGTTTGCCGCCGACACTTGCAAGACGATGTGAGCCGGGCCGGCGGGAATGCCGGTGTCGAGATTGACAGTTTTGACGATAGCGAGTATCGTCTTCCGTCAATTTGATCTTAACAGGCCGCGTGGTTTAACTACGGCGGGCGGGTCGATCGTTCCTCGAATTTTGACGCGTTTAAGGACGGGCGGCGGGCTCGATCTTGATCTCATCTTCGAGGCACGAGATGATCAGGAGCTCGCAGCCGGTGTCGGAGGTGAGGAATTCGTGATCGGTGCCGGGGAGGGCTTTTTCGTAATCGCCGGCGAAAATATGGGTTTTGCTGCCGAGGCGGACATCGCCGGAGAGGACCATGCACTGTTCGAGCTGAGTGTGATGGTGCGGGGGATATTTGGCGCCGGGCTCGAGTTTCAGGATTGAAGTCGCCATGCGCGTGTCGCGCTCAATGTGGAGGATCTTGGTGGATACGCCGGGGTAGCCGGTGTCTCGCCACTTACCATTGCCCGCGCGCAGGACTTGCATACCGGGTTCGGGCTCTTCGAAGCCGGGCAATTTGCGCTTCATCAGGCGGTCTTTGATGCGCGGAGATGGCGGAGCCGGTTTGGCATCGACAAGCGCTTCCATGACGGATTGGAGGCGTTCGACTTCGAGAGTGGCGGCGGGATCGCCGGATGCGAGAAGGCGTTCGAAGGCGTCGAGCTCTTCGTCCTTCAGGGAACCCATGGCATACAGTGCGGCTTGTTCGCTAAGTTCCTGCATGTTGGAGTTCCTCTTTCAATTTGAGCATACCGAGGCGAATCCGCGTTTTTACGGTTCCCAAAGGCAGGCCGGTTTTTGCTGCGACTTCGGAGTGGCTGAGGCCTTCCCAGAAGGCCAGGGCGATTATGCTCCTTTGCTCCTCGGGCAGGTTCGACATTGCCCGGTGGATCTGCTGCTGCCGCTGCGTGGCGGCGACTTGCTTTTCCGGGCCGGAGTCGGGCGAGATGTATTCGATCGATTCGTACTGTTCGGCGGCGAGGAAGCGGCGGCGGGTCTGCAGCGTTCGCCAACGGTCCAGTGCGCGGCTGCGGGCCATCATGCCGAGCCAGGAGGTTACCGCACAGCGGTCGGGATTGTAGCTCGCGGCGAGACGCCACACCTGCTGGAAGACGTCGAGAGTGATCTCCTCGGCTTCCTCCGGCTCGCGGAGAATGCGGATGGCAATGGCGTTCACGTAGCGGCTGGCCTCGTCGTAGAAATCGGATAGGGCACCGGCATTCCCGGCCGCAATTTGCATTACGAGCAGAGACCACCTTTCGGACCCAGGTACGGTCCCCCTATTCGGCTGTACGGGTGTAGCGTCCGAGTTGGATTCGCTCATGCGAAAAAAACTGCGATTTAATCCTTGAGAGTCTCCATGTACGCTAGCATATTGTCCATGTCGCCGCGTTCGAATTTGTAAGGCGGCATCATAGAGCCGGGCGAGAATTTCTGCGGATCGCTGAAGTGACCGTCCATCCAGGCGCGATCGCGGCGCGCGGCAACACCGTTTAACGGCGGGCCGGATTTACCGCCTGCTCCGTTGACAGCGTGGCAGATGCCGCAGTTGTTCTTCACGTAGAGCTGGGCGCCGGACACGACGTTTACTGGCGCGCTCGCGATGGCGCCGACGCTTTCGTCGTCGAGCTTGCGCATGAAGTTGGCGAGCTGACGGAACTGCAAATCTTTTAGTCCCGATCCGGATGCCTGTTTCTGAAAGTGGGCGACGAGCGCGTCGCGTTCGTCGTGAACAGCAATGTCGGCGAGATTCGGGCCGCCTTTGTGGTCACCGGGCGTGACGCCGTGGCACTGCCAGCACTTGGCTTGACGGAAGCTGCCGACGGCGGCGACTTCCTCGGCCGTAAAGCTCTGCCATGGTTCTTTGTGCGGTGTGGAGCGGATGGCGGCCGCGGTGAGCCCGGCCCAGCCGAGCGCGGCGAAGAGAACTATGCCGATGGCGAAGGTGCGCTGGCGAAGCTTGATCGCCGCGCCTCGGTCGATGAATGGCGTAGCGAAAAGGATACCGACCGCAACCCCCGGAAGGACCATACTACCGATGATTTCGAGCGGCCCTTCGAAGAACTTCAGCATCTGGAAGAGGAAGAGGAAGTACCATTCGGGGCGGGGGATGTAGGTGGTGTCGGTGGGGTCGGCGATCTTGCCGAGCGGAACGCGAACGAGCGTTGCGAGGGCGAAGAGGATGGCGAACATGACAAAGATCGCCACCGTGTCCTTGAAGACCTGACCTGGGTAGAACTTCTTCGGCGGCGCCGTTTCAACGGGCTCCGGAGCGACGCCGTGTTTGCGAACGAGGAAGACGTGCAAGCCGATGAGCAGCATCGTCAGCGGAGGTAGTAATAGCACGTGCGCGCCGTAAAAGCGCGCGAATGTCTGCACGCCGATCTGTCCGTCCTCGCTACCCATGAGGCGGAGAATGTAGGGGCCGGCGATGGGAGCTTTTGCGGTGATCTGCGTGGTGACGACGGTACCCCAGTAGGCGCGGTTGTCCCAGGGAAGCAGATAACCGGTGAGGCCGAAGCCGAGCGTGAGGAGTAGAAGAATTACGCCGAGCATCCATGTGGCTTCGCGCGGCTTTTTGTAGGAGCCCCAGAGGAAGACTTGAATGAGGTGGAGCACGACCACGACAATCATCATGCTGGCGCCCCAGTGATGGAGGCCGCGCATGAGACGGCCGCCGGTGAGTTCAGTGAGAATGAAACGAAGGCTGGAGTGAGCGTCCGGCGGCGTGGGCGCGTAGTTGAGCGCCAGGAGTATGCCGGTTACGACCTGAATGAGGAAACAGAAAAGCGCTACGCTGCCGAGGACCTGATACCAGCCGCTGGAAGCCGGGATTTCTTCGTAGAGGAAGTGGTTGATGGTGGAGGAGACACCGGTGCGATGCTCCAGCCAATCCATGAGTTTGGCGATCACGATTAACCCTCCGCCGACTTCTTCACTTCGCCGAGCAATACTTTGATGCCGTCGACGCGTACATCAAAGCGGTCCAGCGGACGCGGGGCGGGACCGGCGACAACTTTTCCATCGGGGCTGAACACGGACGTGTGGCATGGACAAGCGAACGACTTTTCGCCGGCGTTCCAACTGACGGCGCAGCCGAGGTGGGTACATATCGGAGAAAAGGCCACTACCTGTTGGTCGCCGGTCTTGACGACCCAGGCGGCCACTTTCTCGGTGACGGTTTTCCAACCATCGCGGCGGACGCGGTTGAAGACGACCTGTTCGGGCTGATTGACCATCAGCTTGCCGATGTCCGCGGCTTCGATCCAGGTGCTTTGTTTTTTCTCGCGGGCGGGGACGAGGAGATAGCCGAGAGTCGGAATTCCTAGTGCGGCGCTGATGGCTCCCATCATGCCCATGATTGAGCCGACGAGGAATCCTCGGCGCTTTTCGATAGTTTCTGCTGCCATTCGATTTGTATTGTAGGGGCGAATCCTTCGGACGATACGTTACGGAATGTTAAATTAGGCGCTTCCGCAGGCGGTTAGCCGTTTGTTTCTCAATTGTTACGAGGTTTTGATTTTCAAACGGGTCATTGTGGAGGTCGAAGAGCATGGATTCGTTGCCGAATCCTTCGATGAACTTGTGACGGCCATCCCAGACGAGGCGCCATTCTTCGAGCGCGGAGTGCAGGTGGGTGCGGTGATGGCCGGTCTTACCGGTCAGGACGGGGCGAAGAGACTTCGCTTCCATTTCGGGTAATGTGCCGGCGCCAGCGTAGTCAAGGAACGTGGCTCCAATATCGATGAGGCTGGTGAGCGCGTTGGTGGTTTTGTTTTTCTCAACGTCGAGGCCGGCGATGATTAGCGGGATTCCGGCGGAGGCCTGGTAGGGGACGTGTTTACCCCAGCGGTTGTGGTCGCCGAGCATTTCGCCGTGGTCGCTGGAGAAGACGATCAAGGTGTTGTCGAGCTCGCCGCGCTGTCTGACCGTTTCGACGATCTCGCCGATGCGGGTGTCGATGTTCTCGCACATGGCCGTGTAGTTCTGACGGATCTTGCCGTGCGCTTCGGTGTTAAATTCGGTGGATTGGTTGGGCTGGGGGTATTGGCGGGCGCGTGCGTTGCGTTCCATGGAAGCGGTAATGTCCATGGGGTTGTGGGGGCCGGTGAAATTGACGGCGAGGTGCCAGGGCTTGTCGCGCGGAGCGTTCTTTAAGAGGGTTTTTGCGTTTTGGGCAATCCAGTTGTCGCAGTAGGCGTCGTCCGGGAGGGGGGTGGTGTGAGTGGCGCTGTAGCTGCGGCGTTTCTTGAAGTCTTCGACGTGGGCGGCGGCGAGGTTGCGCCCGTGGAGGAGGCGCATATAGGGGTCTTTCGGTGATTCCGCGCCGCTGCGGACGGCGTCACCTTTGCCGGCGTTATCGATACCGGAGGAAAAGCCCCAGTCTTGTAGCAGGCGCTGGCCATCGAGGCCCCAGTCGAGGGTCTTTTTGTGGAGATCGATTTTGCCGCAGGCCATGGTGTGATAGCCGGCGGCCTGGAGGGCCTGGTAGTAGGTTTTTTGGGTGAGCGGGAAGTCGTGAGCGTTGCTGGCGACGCCGCAGTTTCTGTATTCGCGACCGGTGGCGAGGCAGGCACGGCTGGGTGCGCAGAGGGGGGAGGCGCAGAGGACTTTGTGGAAGCGGGTGCCCCGGGCAGCGAGGGCGGCGATGTTGGGTAGGTTGACGGGGATGCGCGCGTTGCCAGGCATCCAGTCGGGGCGCCACTGGTCGGGAAGGAGTAGCAGGAGGTTGGGTTTTCGTGGGGGTGCGGCCGCTATGGAAGCCGCGGCTGCACTGAGGAAACTTCGGCGGGAGGCCATCCGGATAGGCTACTAGATTGAAGGCGGGGGATGCTTGGGGGGATGGTACACTGCGGACTCAGACTGGAGGCCCATTATGGCAAACAACGTGTACACCAACCAGTCCTTTTACGCCGAGTAGCAAACGGCGGAGGGGATTCCCTTCGGAGACTCAAGTGAAGCGCGGTTATCGCATGGTTCACGGAGAGAAGGAATTGATGGAAAAACTTGGGCGGAAGGACCTGTGCCCGTGCGGGTCCGGACGCAGGTTCAAAAAGTGCTGTCTTCGGCGCGGGCGGATTTGATGGCTCGCGGCGAGATCACTTTTTTTAGGTGATTTCCTGGGGCGATTATTCGGATCGCCGCCGAAACAAACCCTAATCTCGTTCTCCAGTTCGTCGCGTGTGGCGATGTCGCGGGTGATGGGCACGAGTCCACTATCCACCGAGTCGTTCAATCAGTTCACCGCGGATAGTCTGATAGTCCGCCAGAAGCACCGGGTTGGGTGAGGGCAGGCGGGTGACGACCTGGTGCGCCCATTCGATGTACTTGCGGATCTCGGCGGCGTCCCAACCATGGGGCGGAGTGTCGCGGAGGGAGTAGAGGTTGCTGATCTTGTCGGCGAGTTTCAATGCGGCAACCCGCGGGGAGGCCGCGGTGGCGTGTTCGATCTGCGCTTGTTTGCGCCTTTGCCAGCGTTGCGATTTGTCATCGGTGACGTCGCGGACAAGGCCGGCAATGTCCTCACCGAAGTTTTCGACCAGCGTTTCGTAGGAAACGCGCACGTCCTCAATGGTGTCGTGCAGATAGCCAGCCGCAATTAAGTTCGCGTCGCAGCCGGCTTCGGCAAGCAGGTGGGCAACGTGGGCGAGATGGTTGATATACGGCGTCTGGTCGACATCCTTTCGCCGGTGCCGGCAGTGGGCGCGGGCGGCAAATTCCGCCGCGCGCACGACCAGCCGGATTCCCTCGTCCATCGCGTTACCTCGGCTCCAGAGTGATGCGCTTTTCCGCGGCCTTCTCAATGGCGGCGCGAGAGTAGAGGAGCGGGAAGTATTCGCCGCGCGACCAGAGACCGGTGAGGTCCTGATAGTGCGGGTCATCGGGATTGCCGGATTGGCCAGGATAGTTGACGGCGCGCGAGGCGTCCCAGTTGCCGACGTCGAGGACCATGCGGAAAGAGGGGCCATTGGAGAGATCGAAGGTGTTGCCGGTGTACATCGATTGCCATGGCGAGTAGGGGCCGCCGGGAGCTGGGAATGGGCCGGGTTGGAGTCTGGCGCGGAGCTTTGCGTCGACGAAATTGCGTAGAGGGTGGCCGGGTAGCGATAGGTGGAGCTTCCCCCATGCAGGTTTGCCGAGCGATTCCCACTCGGCGTAGGCGGGGGCGAGACTGCGGAGCAGAAGCGATTGTGGATTAATTGGGAATTGCGTGTACTGTCCCTCTAATGCGGCGAGGAGGATGGCGGCGTCGGGATTGGGTATGGCGGTTGCGGCGGCCGGGGGAAGTGCCGCGGCGAGGAATGCCGGACCGAGGTGGCGTTTCCACCAGAGCTCGAAGAGCGCGGCGGGTTGCGAATCGACTGATTCGACGGCGTTCCAGCCTCGGAGTATCGCCAGCGCCGCTTTGGTATTTGCGTCATCCGAATGCAACCCATCAATCAACGCGACGGCGCGACGGGCGGCGACGGAGGTTTGGTCTGCTTGCAGTTTCATGGAGTCTTCGAGCGATACCTTGGGCAGACGCTTCAGGACTTCATCGACGCGGCGATGGCGGGAATCGTTCGTCCATTCGAAGCCGAGCTTGCGTTCCTTGTACGGGTAAGCCGCGGGCAGGTTCATTTCATTCGATGTGGAAACGTAGCCGGAAGATGGATTGTAGGCAGAGGGAAAGTCACCCGGCTGCAGAAAACCGGCCCATTCGTAACGTCCATCACCGGGCACCGGAAGCAGCCCGTCCCAACCTGGACGGATGGGAGTGAGTCCGCCGGGGCTCCAGCCGATGTTCCCTTTCGTATCGGCGTAGACCTGGTTGACGGTGGGAGCGCCGCCGCGAAAACGGCCGCTTTGGAACTCGGCAAAGTTACGGGCGCGCATATAGGCGATGCTGCCGAAGTAGGCGGCGGAACCGGGCTCCATCCAGCAGGAGCGAATGGCGTAGGCGCGGCCTTTTGCCGCATCGCGGTAAATGATCGGGCCGTGCCGTGTGAACTCCAACTCTGCCTCGCGGGGCGCAGTGCCCTTTACCGCAATCGTGTCGCGCTCCACGCGCATCGATTCCCAATCACCTCTATACCTGTATTGACGCGGGTTGCCGGGGTTGAGTTCGTAAACGTATAGGTCCTCCTGATCGATGTTGAAGATGGTGAGGCCGAAGGCGATGACATCGTTGTGGCCCATTGAGATGCCCGGCAGGGCGGGTTCGCCCGCGCCGATGATGTCGAGGCCAGGGGCATTGATGTGCGCGATGTAGCGTAGGCTGGGAGTGGAGTACAAGCGGTGGGGATCGCCGGCGAGGATGGGCCGGCCTGTGGCGGATTTCGACGGGCCGATCACCCAGTTGTTGCTGCCATCATCATTGGCGTCGCTCGTTGGTTTTGTGAACGGGACGGCTTGGGTAGCAAGTGTGAATACGCGCAGAACATCGGCGGGAAGGCAGGGGTCGAGGCCGTCGGGTACTTTCGTTTCCCAGGCAGGTTGCAGACCGAAGCGGGCCTGGTCGTAGTGTGGACCTTTGAGCGGATCGGTGGCGCAGATGGTTTTAGCGCGTGCGACTTCACTGGTTACGTTGCGCGTTAGCCCATGGCTGCGGATGCGGACTACGTCTTCGGTTTCCCACTTCGCCGGCGAGTAACCGAGGACTTTGAATTCGATGGGCGTGTTATCCGGATTGGCGGTAAGCCAGTCGACATAGGCGTTGATGCCGGCGACAAACGATGCGGCAATGCTCTTTGCGTCCGGGCCGTAGGCTTCCCACTCCTTGTCCATCGAACCGCGATAAAGAAAGAGCCGCGCGGCGCGGTCCAGCTCGATATATGCGGGCCCCATCACTTCCGACATGCGCCCGAGGCCGCGGCGGCGCCAGAGATCGATCTGGAAGAGGCGGTCGCGCGCGGCGTTGAAGCCTTGCGCGAAGAAGGCGTCCGGGGTGTTCTTCGCGAAGATATGCGGCACGCCCCATTTGTCGACGATGAGATCGACGTGTTGTTTGAGGCCTGCTACGCGAATGGTCTGCGGGAAGGCGAAGAGCGGCAACAGGAACAGAAGAAGCAATCGCGAAGCCATGATTCCGATCATCATACTGCGGCGCCTTGTTACACTCTCAGTGGAATGATTTCTATCCGCCGGGTAGCGGTGCTGGGCGCGGGCACCATGGGGTCAAGAATCGCCGCGCATTTCGCTAATGCAGGGATTCCGGCCCTGCTCCTCGATATCGTTGTTCCGGGAGTCGCCGACCGGAACGCCGCGGCCAAAAAGGGCATCGAAACGGCGTGGAAAGGGCGGCCGGGCGGATTTTTCACTGACGCGCTGCCGGGGCTGGTGACGCCGGGGAATTTTGAAGATGACCTGCCGAAGATCGCCGATTGCGATTGGATCATCGAGGCGGTAACGGAGAAGCTGGACGTCAAGCGGGAGCTGTGGACGCGCGTGGCGGAGCTGCGCCAGCCGGGTTCCATCGTGTCGACGAATACAAGCGGTATTCCGCTGGCGCTGATCGCCGAGGGACTCAGCGATGAGTTCCGGCGCCATTTTCTTGGCACCCATTTCTTCAATCCGCCGCGGTATCTGCATCTCTGCGAGGTGATTCCGGGGCCGGCGACGGATCCGGCGTTGCTGGCGAGTATCAGCGAGTATCTCGACCGCCGGCTCGGCAAGGGCGTGGTGCCGTGCAAGGATACGCCGAATTTCATCGCGAATCGAATTGGGTCGATGTGGGGCTCGACGACGTTCAAGTACGCGATGGAGGATGGGTTCACGGTTGAGGAAGTGGACGCGCTGACGGGTTCGTTGATCGGATTACCGAACAGCGCTTCGTTCCGGCTGATGGATATTGTCGGTGTCGATATCTGGGTGCATGTCGGCGCGAACTTGTACGGCATGGTGCCGAACGATCCGTGGCGGGAGCGATTTCGCGCGCATCCGGTGATGGAGCAGTTGATGAAGCGGAACTGGCTGGGCGACAAGACCGGCCAGGGATTCTTCAAGCGCGCCGGACCGGCGAAGGAGATTCACGCGCTGAATCTGAACACATTCGAGTATCATCCGGCGGCGAAGCCCAAATTTGCGAGCGTGGAGCAGGCGAAGTTGGTTGAGGATCTGCCGGCGCGATTACGTGCGCTGGTGGCGTCGACCGACAAAGCTGGGACGTTTTTGTGGAAGTTGATGCGGGATTCGATGTTGTACTCGGCGGAGCGCGTGCCGGAGATCTCGGACCGCATTGTGGAGATTGATCGCGCGATGCGCTGGGGATATGCGCACACGTTTGGGCCGTTTGAGCTGTGGGATGCGCTGGGCTTCACCGAGACGGCTCGGCGGATGGAGGCCGATGGCCTGGCGCTGCCGGCGTCGGTAGTGACGATGTTGTCGCACGGCGCGAAGAGTTTTTACCGGCCCGCGGATGAGAACCGGCGGCCGCGGATGGACTACTTCGATCTGGGCGCGGGGCATTATGCGCGGCTGGAGGAAAGAGCCGGGGTCGTCGAGCTCCCCGCCCTGAAGCGAGCGGGCAATACGGTGACCAGGAATGCGGGATGCTCGCTGGTGGATCTTGGCGACGGTGTGCTGTGCGTGGAGTTCCACAGCAAGATGAACTCGCTGGGCGAAGACCAGATGGGACAGATTGCGACTGCCTACGAAGAGTGCAAAAAGGGCTTTCAGGCCGTCGTTATCGGGAATCAGGGGGAGCTGTTCAGCGCCGGCGCGAATCTAATGATGGTGCTGATGCTGGCGCAGGATGGGGAGTTTGACGACCTGAATGCCGCGATTCACCGGTTCCAGCAGTCGATCATGGCGATCAAATATGCGCCCGTGCCGGTAGTCGTCGCGGCGCATGGGCGCGCGCTGGGCGGCGGCTGCGAGATGATTCTGCATGGGCCGCGCGTGCAGGTGAGCGCTGAACTGTATGCGGGGCTGGTGGAGGTTGGCGTTGGATTGATTCCGGGCGGCGGCGGCTGCAAGGAGATGATCCTGCGGCATGGGAGTCCGAAGGCAGTGTTTGAGACGGTGGGGTACGCGAAGGTATCGACGAGCGCGGAAGATGCCCGAAAGCTGGGATTTCTGGATGCGGGCGCAGGCGTGTCGATGAACGCGGAGCGATTGATCGGCGATGCGAAGGCCGCGGCGATCGCGATGGCGCAGAGCTACAAGCCGGCCGCGCCGAGGAATGATGTGAAAGTGGCCGGGGCGGCTGGAATCGCGCTGCTGAAGCAGGGCGCGTGGCTGGGACATGAGGGCGGCTACATTACGGACTACGATCTGGTGATCGCGGAGAAGCTGGCAAATGTTCTTTGCGGCGGGCGATTGAGCGGGGAGCAGTTGGTAAGCGAGCAGTATCTGCTGGACTTGGAGCGCGAGGCATTCTTGAGCCTTTGCGGCGATGCGCGGACACAGGCGCGTATGGCGCACATGCTGAAGACCGGCAAGCCGCTGCGGAATTAGGGAGACGATATGCACGAGGCAGTAATTATCGATTGCGTGCGCACGCCCGTTGGCAAGGCGCCACGCGGTGTGTTGCGGACAGTGAGGCCGGACGATTTGGGCGCGATCGCGATTCGCGGATTGTTGGCGCGGTATCCGGCGGTGACGGCGGAGATGGTGGAGGATGTGATCCTCGGCTGCGCGACGCCGGAGGCGGAGAGCGGGAATAATGTGGCGCGGATCGCGGCGCTGCGAGCCGGGCTGCCGGACTCGGTGCCGGCGGTGACGATCAATCGTTTTTGCAGCTCCGGGCTGCAGGCGATTGCGATGGCCGCGGAGAAGATTCGTGCCGGCGGAGCGGAGATCGTGATCGCCGGCGGCGCGGAGAGCATGAGCATGCTGCCGTTCGGGTCGACGCGATTCGCGCCGAATCCGTGGTTCGTGGATAACCGGCCGGAGTTGTACATCAACATGGGGTTGACGGCGGAGAATCTGCAAAAGCAATATGGCATCCCGCGCGAGGAGCAGGATGCGTTTTCGCTGCGCTCGCATCAAAACGCGCTGGCGGCGCAGGCGGCGGGCAAGTTCGACGACGAGATGATTTCGGTAGAGGCTTCGATCACGACGGTTGTCGACGGCAAGGCTACTACCAAGACAGCGACGGTGGCGAGGGACGAGGGGCCGCGTGCGGACACGACGGCGGAGGCGCTGGCGAAGTTGAAGCCGGTGTTTCACGCGACCGGGTCGGTGACGGCGGGCAACTCTTCGCAAACAAGCGATGGCGCCGCGGCAGCGCTGGTGATGTCACTCGCCAAGGCGCAGGAGCTGGGCTTGAAGCCGAAGGCACGGTTCGTGAGCTTCGCGGTTGGCGGCGTTCCGCCGGAGGTGATGGGGATTGGGCCGAAAGTGGCGATTCCTAAAGCGTTGCGGCTGGCGGGATTGACGCTCGACCAGATCGGCGTGGTGGAGTTGAACGAGGCGTTCGCGGTGCAGGCGCTGGCGGTGATCAAAGAGACGGGGCTCGATATCCATCGAGTGAACGTCAATGGCGGCGCGGTTGCGTTGGGTCATCCGTTGGGGTGCACCGGCGCGAAGCTTACGGCGACGATCCTGCGTGAGATGGAGCGCGGGCAGCACAAGTACGGCATGGTGACGATGTGCATCGGCGGCGGCCAGGGCGCGGCCGGTATTTTCGAGCGGATGTAGAGGAGCAGCTTCATGGCAATTGGCGGATCGTTTCTGATCGAGAATTACACGCCTGCCGACGTATTTACGCCGGAAGATTACAACGAAGAGCATCGCGCGATCGCGCGGACGACGGACGAATTTTTCGCGCGTGAAGTGGCGCCAAATCTGGAGAAGATTCAGCACCAGGAGCCGGGCGTCGCGGTGGGAATTCTGCGCAAATCGGCAGAGCTCGGACTGACGGCGGTGAGTGTGCCGGAAGAGTATGGCGGCATGGAGATGGACCTGATCTCGATGCTGATTGTTGCGGAAGGCCTGGCGAAGGACGGGTCGTACGCGGGCTGGCACGGCGGTCATGCAGGTATCGGAACGATGCCGCTGCTGCTGTTCGGAACGCCGGAGCAGAAGAAGAAGTATCTGCCCCGGTTGGCGTCGGCGGAGATGGTGGGCGCGTACTGTTTGAGTGAGCCTCATGCGGGCTCCGATGCGCTGGCCGCAAAGACGCGCGCGGACCTGTCGGCAGATGGCACGCACTACGTGCTGAACGGGCAGAAGATGTGGATCACCAACGGTGGCCACGCGGATCTCTACACCGTGTTCGCGAAGGTGGGCGGGGAGAAGTTTACCGCGTTCCTTGTGGAGCGCGCATTCCCCGGAGTGAAGCCCGGCGCGGAAGAGAAGAAGATGGGCATCAAAGGGTCGTCGACCACACCGGTTTATCTCGACAACGTGAAGGTGCCCGTTGAGAACGTGCTGGGAGAGATCGGGCGCGGGCATATCATCGCGTTTAACATCCTGAACCTCGGGCGGCTGAAGCTGGGGCCATTCGCCGTGGGCGGAATGAAGAACGTTTTGCAGATTTCAGCGAAGTACGCCAAGCAGCGCGTGGCGTTCGGGAAGCCGATCGCGGAGTTCGGGATGATTCAGCAGAAGATCGCGGAGATGGCGGCGCGGATCTTTGTAACTGAGTCGATGAGCGTGCGGATCGCCGGGCTGATACAGACGAAGATCGCCGGGCCGGATACGTTTTTGAAGGCCGTGGAGGAGTTTGCGGCGGAATGCTCGTTCATCAAGGTGTTTGCATCGGAGGCGCTTGATTTTGTTGTCGACGAAGGCGTGCAGATCCACGGCGGCTACGGATATCACCAGGATTACTTAGTGGAGAGGGCGTATCGCGATTCGCGCATCAACCGGATCTTTGAGGGGACAAGCGAAATCAACCGGATGCTGGCGACGGGGATGATTCTGAAGCGCGCGCAGCGCGGGCAGTTGGCGCTGGTACCGGCAGTTCAGAAGCTGCAAGGCGAACTGCTTGCGGGGCCGGTGGAGATGGATCTGCCGACGGCGGCGAAGAAGGCGACACTGTTGGCGCTGGGCGTCGCCTATCAACGGTACATGGCGGAGTTGGAGCAGCAGCAGGAGATTCTGGCCGCGCTGTGCGATATGGCGATGAACGCGTTCGCGATGGAATCGGCAATGCTGCGCGCGAAGAAGATGAACGAGCCGGAAGTGGTGAAGGCAATGCTCGATGTCTGGCTGCGCGATGCCATGGACGTAGTGGCCGTATCGGGGCGGACAGTCCTGGCGGCGTGCGCGGAGGGTGATACGCTGCGCACGCAGATGGCCGCGCTGCGGCGGTTCACCAAATATGAACCGGTGGATCGCGTGGGATTGCAACGCAAGGTGGCCGCGCGAATTCTCGCCGCGGAGCGGTTCACGGTTGCCTGAGCAGCGAGTGGTGGTGCTGGTGGGCCTGCCTGCGAGCGGCAAGTCGACATGGGTCGCCGAGCAGGGCGGCGTGGCGATTTCGTCCGATGAGCTGCGGCGCTGGCTGCGCGACGATCCGACGGACCAGACGATTCATGGGCTGGTCTTTCGGCTGATGCGCGAGTTTGTGCGGAACCGAATTCTGCTGGGGGCGGCAGTGACCTACGTCGATGCGACGAATTTGACTCGCAAGCACCGGCGTCCGTTCATCAAAATCGCGCAGCATATGGGCTGCCGTTGCGAAGCTGTGTTTTTCGATACGCCATTGGAGGAATGCTTACGGCGGAACTCGCTGCGGGAGCGGCGCGTGCCGGAGGAGGCGCTTCGGATGCTGGCGGAACGGTTCCAGCCGCCGGAGATCGCCGAGGGTTTCGACGCCGTGGAGTTAATCGTCGCGCCACAAGCGTAGCGCGTAGAGCCATGCGAGCGCGGGAATCACCATGACCGCGCCAGTGAATGCGGCGAGCTCAAAGGGGGAGACGCCTCGGTCGATGAGTGCACCGGCGGCGGTGGACATGACGGCCATCATGGCGACACTGAAGCCGAACTCCACCGAGAAGACCCGGCCGCGGAACTTGTCTTCGGTGTTCAGTTGCAGGAGTGTTGTGGAGAAGACCCAGATAATAGACGTTCCGGCATGCCCGAGCGCGACGCTCAGCGCCGCCATCGAGGTGCTGTTCATCCGGCTCAACAAAAGATAGCCGGCGCTGGCCATTACGAATCCGAGAACGATGAACCGTCTCATCCGGGATTCGCTGTCCCTTGCGAATCTGCCGGCGATTAGGGGGCCTAGAATTGCACCGAACCCGCGCGCACCCAGGAGAAGGCTCATGCCCAGGGTTGCCGATTGGTCCGTGGTGAGTCCTGCCATTCGCACGGGGAACGATTCACGGCCGAGGATGGGGAGGATGACCCAGTTGGTGCCGATCAGGCCGAGGCCGGCTTTGACGAACATTGTGGCGGCGAGACGAGCGTCGGAGCGGACATATCGAAACCCTTCGAGAATAGGCTTGAAATCGAACAGATCGCGGGGGTGGAAGGGCGGAAGATCTATCATATGCGGCTCGACAAAGCGCATGCGTTGAATCAGGAAGCCGGAGACGACAAACGACGCCGCGTTTAACGCAAAGACTGTTTGCCTGCCGAAGTAGGCGGCGATGACACCACCGAGCGCGGAGCCGATGGCGAAGTTGAATGACCAGGTGATCGAGCTGAGCGCGTTGCCGGTGATGACGTCCGGGCCTTCCGTGATGTTGGGAATGGTCGCCGTGCGGCCTGGCTCAAAGAGCGCCCACATGATGGTTTCGAGAAAGAGTAGCGCGTAGAGGAACGTCACCATCTCCGGGCCACGGACGAACAACATACCGGCCACAATGACGGCGCGCGCCCAGTCGGCGAAGATCATGACGCGACGGCGGCTGAGGCGATCGTTGATGACACCCGCCGTTGGGGAGGAGAGGAACTGCGGCAACACTTGCAGCGTGAAGGCGAGCGCGATCGACTTCGCCGAGCCGGTATATTCGAGCAGCAGACTATAGATTGCTACGGTGTAGAACCAATCGCCGATCTCGCTGATAACCTGCGCCATCCAGAGTAACCGGAAGTTGCGGTTCCTACGGAGGAGGGCGAGGTAGCCCATGGCTAGGCGATGTTGTACAGGCCCATCCGCTCGCGGACGAGGCGGGTGGTGGATTCGGCAATGGGACGGACGCGTTCCGCGCCGTCGCGGAGAACGCTGTTGAGATAGGCCGGATCGGCAGTGATTTCGGCGTAACGCTTTTGGATCGGTTCGAGACCTGCGACGACGGCTTCAGCCACCTGCTTTTTGAGGTCGCCGTAACGCATGCCAGCGAAGTGAGATGTCATCTGGTCATTGGACCAGTCGGTGAAGGCCTGGAAGATATTGAGAAGGTTCACGACGCCGGGGCCCATGGTGTCGAAGTCCACGGCGGGGTTCGAATCCGTGGTCGCGCGCATGATCTTCTTCTGCATCTCTTTGGGCGTGTCGAGGAGGCCGATACTGTGTCCTGTCCCGCTCGCCGATTTGCTCATCTTCTTCGTCGGATCGTCGAGGCCCATGATGCGCGCACCGACCATCGGCAGGCGCGTTTCCGGCATGGTGAAGGTGTCGGAATAAAGCGAGTTGAAGCGCTGCGCGATGTCGCGAGCGAGCTCGATGTGCTGGCGCTGGTCCTCACCAACGGGGACGATGTTGGCCTGGTAGAGGAGAATGTCGGCGGCCATCAGCACCGGATACTGCAGGAGGCCGTCGGCGATGGTGTCCTGGTTTTCGGTTTTTGCCTTGTACTGCGTCATGCGCTCCAGCCAACCAAGAGGCGTGACACAGGTCAACATCCAGGCGAGCTCGGCGTGCTGAGAGACCGAGGACTGGACGATCACTGTCGACAATTTCGGATCGATGCCAGCGGCAAGGAACAGGCCCGCGAGCTGTGTGATCTGCTGTTTGAGGGCGGCAGGGTCTTGATAGACGGTAATGGCGTGGAGGTCGACGATGCAGAAGATGCTGTCGTAATCGTGCTGGATTTTGACCCAATTGCGGAGAGCGCCGAGGTAATTTCCGATGTGAAGATGCCCGGTGGGTTGAATACCGGAGAGAACGCGTGCTTTCATTCCAAACTGTTAGTGTACTGTGTGAGAGACAATGGAAGTGTGCAGAAATCCGAAGGACCGGCGTTAGATCTGACGCTGCCGGTTGAGAAGTTGGTGTACGGCGGAGCGGGGCTCAGCCGTCATGAGGGACGCGTCGTGATGACGCCGTTTGTGCTCCCTGGCGAAAAGGTTCACCTGACAATCGAACGAGAGCGGAAAGATGTGCTCAACGGGCGTGTCGTCGAGGTGCTGGAGAAGGCGGAGTCGCGCACAACGCCGCTATGCAAGGTATTCGGGCGGTGCGGCGGCTGTCATTATCAGCACGCGCTGTATCCGGCGCAGGTGGCGATGAAGAAAGATGTGCTGCGGGAAGTGCTGCAGCGGATCGGGAAGTTAACACCGCCGGATGAGATTGCGGAGATCACAGGCGAGCCTTGGGGCTATCGGAACCGGATTCAACTGCACATAGATGGACAGAAGGTGGGGTATCGCGAGCCCGGCGCACATAAGGTGGTGGATACGTCGGAGTGTCCCGTGTCGTCGCCAAAGCTGAATGAAGCACTGCGGGCGGTGCGCCGGATGGTGCGCAGCCATCGTTTTCCGCGGTTTGTCCGTTCGATTGAATTCTTTACCAATGAGCGCGATGTACAGGTGAATATTCAGGAGACGATGGCTGGACAACGGGTGGCGCGGCCGTTTTTCGATTGGCTGGAACAGGAGCTGCCGGGCGCGGCGACGGGACCGATTGAGTATGCCGCGAACGGGCATAAGTACCGTGTGCACTACAAGTCGTTCTTTCAGGTGAATCGGTTTTTGATCGGCGGGTTGACGAAGGCAGCGATTGGCGAGGCGTCGGGCGATACGGCGTTGGAGCTGTACGCAGGGGTGGGGTTGTTTTCTCTGTCACTGGCGGACCGATTTGGCCAAGTTGACGCGGTGGAGAGCGTGAAAGCTGCAGTGGAGGACGCCGAAGAGAATGCCCGCCGCGCGAAGAAGAAGATTGGCCATTTTCGTGCAAGCACGGAAGAGTTCCTTGCCGGCGTTAAGACGGCTCCGGACTTCGTGCTGGCGGACCCGCCGCGAGCTGGTTTGGGGTCTGACTCGGTAAAGGAATTGGTTCGTCTACGGCCGAAGCGGATTGGGATTGTGTCGTGCGATCCGTCGACGCTGGCGCGAGATTTGAAGGGCTTGTGTGAAGCGGGATACCGCATTGGCTCGATGACACTAGTCGATCTTTTTCCGCAGACGTACCACTTGGAGACCGTTACCCAACTCGAAATCTAGGAGCCGTTCATGGGCAGCATTCTCGCTTTCCTCCTTATTGCCGCGGCGTGGCCGACCATTCGCTGGCAACAATGGGTGGGCGGGCTGGAGGCTCCGGTGGACTTGAAGAGCCCGATGGACGGCAGCGGGCGGATGTTCGCGCTGGAACAACCCGGGCGGGTGCGGGTGATACGAAATGGCGTGCTGGCGACGACACCGGTACTCGATATTGTTTCGAAAGTTCAGTACAAGGACGAGATGGGGTTGTTGGGAATCGCCTTTCCTCCGGGTTTTCGTGAAAAGCAGTACTTCTATCTGAACTACGTCGATAAACAGCGGCGCACGATTGTGGCGCGGTATCGCATGAGCGGCGACACGGCCGATCCGGCAAGTGAAGAGGTGCTGCTGACGATCGCACAGCCCTACGAGAACCACAACGGCGGGTGTTTGCAGTTCGGCCCGCGCGATGGGCTTTTGTATATCGGAATGGGCGATGGCGGGAGCGCGGGCGACCCGCAGAAACGCGCGCAAAACCCGAATTCCATGCTGGGCAAGATGCTGCGGATGGATGTGGAGAATGGATCGCGGACCGCGGAGGTCTGGGCGTTGGGGTTGCGGAATCCGTGGCGGTTTTCGTTCGACCGGGCCACGGGGGATCTGTTCATTGGCGACGTCGGCCAGAACGACATGGAGGAGATCGATTTTCAGCCGGCGAATGCTACGCGCGGGTTGAACTACGGGTGGAGCCTGATGGAAGGGACGCGCTGTTATGACGATCGCAATTGCGCGAGCCGGACGGATCTTGTCGCGCCGATATTTGGATACGGGCGGAATGACGGTGTGTCTGTCACCGGCGGCTATATTTACCGCGGGCCGGCTTACCCGTTCATGCAGGGGATTTACATCTTCGGCGACTATGGATCCGGGCAGATATTTGGGCTGCGGCGGAATGGCGCGGCTTGGGAGACGACCAAGTTAGTGAATCCGGAGTTGCCTGTGGTGTCGTTTGCCGAGGATGAGGCAGGCGAGCTGTACCTTGTGTCGCATAACGGAAACCTACTGCGCATGACCGCGGAGGCGCCGGCGCAAGGAGTAAACGCGATTGTGAGCGGAGCGAGTTTCCTGCCAGGGATCGCGGCGGGGGGAATTGCGACGGCGTTTGTGAACGGATTGGCGGGGGTGAGCGGGATCGTCGCGGCGGAGCGTTATCCGCTGCCGGCGGCATTGAGCGGGGTTACGGTGCGGATTAATGGCCAGACTGTACCGCTGTACGCGGTGGCGAATAGCGGTGTTGGGGCGCAGGTGAATTTCCAGGTGCCGTGGAGTGTTATTGGGGACGCGACGGTGGCGGTGAATGGAGCGGAGAGCCGTGTGAATGTTGCTTCTGTGGCTCCAGCCGTATTTACTGTGGACGGACGACGGGCGGCGATTCGCGGCAATGCCGCACGTGACGGCGCAATCGAGATATACGCGACGGGCTTAGGGGCGGTATCGAACTCGCCGGCAACTGGAACCGCGGCTCCTGTATCGCCGTTGGCGACGGTTGTTGAGCAGGTGGAGGTATTTATTGGGGGGCGTTCGGCGCAGGTTTTGTTTGCAGGATTGGCGCCGGGGTTTGCGGGGTTGTATCAGGTGAATGCGGTGGTACCGCTGGAGACTCCTCCCGGTGAGGCGGAGTTGACACTCCGCACGGGTGGAATCGCCAGCGGTACTGTGAGGCTATTGATTCAGTAACGAACTACTTCGCCGTCACGGCTACAGAATTACTCGTAGCCGCGGCGCCGGATTTGGACGCGGTCGCGGTTATCGTGAAAGTGTCCTTCTGCTGCGGTCTGAAGTCCCACGCGGCAACACCGGAGGTATTGCTGGTAGTGGTGTAGGTAGTCGCGACACCGTTGGAGCGCACGGCTTTAAAGGTGACGGATGCCCCGGCGGATGGACCGGCGGCGGTGGAGACCGTTGCGCGGAGGGCGACTGTGGTGCGGACGGCTATATTCGTTGCGCTCGTGGTAAGGGAGACGTAGAGCGGTTCGGGCGGCGCGATGACGGTCATGTTGGCCGTTGCCGATGTGGAGTTCAGACCGTCAGACGCGGTGGCGTTCACAGCGTACGTCGCGGGCGTGAAGCCGGCCGGTATTGTTTTCGTCATGGTCGAGTTGGCGGCTTGGCCAGGCGTGAGCGTCAGCGCCGATGGACTGAGCGATGAGGCGATGAGCGCAGGCAGGGTGGAGGCCAGGCTGTAGGTGCGGTTGGCGCAGCCGCCGGTGTCCATGTTCGTCACGGCGACGGTGTAGTTCACCGAGTTGCCGGACTGCACGGTGGGATTGGCCGGAGAGATCGAGACCGAAGGCGCGGCGGTGACGCAGGGTACGGGACCGTAGTTCGCAGTGACCGACAACGCCGCGGATCCGGCGCCGCTGATCGAGAGCGAAAGATTCGTATAAGGATCGGCCCACGAGCCAGCGAGCGCAGGATCACCATAGGAGCTTGTCGTCTTGGTGTAGTCGAGCAGGTGAGTATGGGTTCCTGTCGTTGCGTCTTCGTAGTGAATCAGACCGCCGGTGAAGACTTGTGAGGAAAGGGTTGATTCGTATGTCCCGACCGGCTGGCGGTATTCGACCCAGAGCCATGCATTGTTGCCGGTGCCGCGGCGAATCTTGAGTGCCTGTACGCCAGCGGCGGGAGTGGCGAGAGGCAGCACAGAGTAGCTTCCGTTGGACTCGGTGGTGAGTATGTTGGAGGAGTTGAGCCAGCCGATCATCGCCTTGTGTGGCGCGTTGTAGTGGCCGAAATTCCAACTTCCCATCGTATTGAACACGTCCCCGTATTCGTTGAGTGACCCGGCGGTGCCGACAGGACCGAGCGTTTCGGCACCAAAGTCGCGCGTAGACGCGTGGTGCATTGTGAGATTGTGGCCGCCTTCATGTGCAGCGAGCCTCACACCGTTGTCGCGCGTATTCATGTAGTCGGCGAGCAGCCAGGAGGTGGAGGCTTGGAACGAGCCGTCGGCCGATGTCAGTGTGCCGCACCCGAGAGAGCCCAGCCCCGCCCAGGCACAGCTACCGGAATTGGGGAAGACGATGAAGACGCGATTGTAATTGAGGAAATTGACATCGCTGTCCGCGGCGGCGATGGCGGCGCTCCGCATGCTGGAGTACTCATCGCAGGTATAAACGCGGTCAAGTGTGTAAGGCCCGAAAACATTGCCCGCGGCAGATGCCTTGCCATACGAGGCTTCGTTCCAGTAACCGCTCACCGAGCGGCCCGAGCTTGCAAAGAAAATGTCCCACACATTGGAGACCGTGACCGACGTTGGGAGCGCCACACCGGGAAACTGGACAAGGAGCACCGCCGTGTTCTGTGTGCCTTGCGTGGAGCAGGCGGTTCCGGCCGCGGCCACACCCGTTTGCACAGACGTGCTTCCCGCTGCGACGACATTATCGAGCCGGACACCGCTAACGTTCAGCGTATTGCCGGAGACGCAGTGCGGCTCACCGCTGGCCGAAAAAACCTGCAGGATGCCTTGCGCGGTTTTGATGCGAACTTCGGCGGCGCGTACGGAGCGGGCGGGATCGTCGAAGATGACGTGGTCCGATGTGCCACTCCACGCACCGTGCTGCTCCAGCGAGGAGGCTGACGCGGGGAACTTGTCCGCGAGGTCACTCAAGAGATCGGCCGAAAACGAGAGGCCGATGGCGGCGGCGGGATTCTCTTTTATCAGCGCAGTCAACGCTGCCGCGCGCTGCTTCAAAACGACTGCCGCCTGGCCGCGAACTTGCTCGGCTTGGCCGGGAGGCGTTTTGTCTATGGCTGCATGCAACTGCAGCACTTTGTTATTTAAATCCCGGACGTTGCCGGAATTGCCTTGCGCCCACGCTGCAATGACACACGTGAGACACAAGCCGAGTTGGGTACGACGATACATGTTTCTCCTGAGAATTTTGGTCTCAGGCCCACTTTGCACGTCATGTTCCAAAAATGCTATTGGGTTGATGCCCGAGCGATGGGCAAATTGTCGCTATAGGTCGTAAGTACTATTTGCCCTCAGACTATTCCTAAGCAGTTTTCAGGATCTCTCGAATGCGTTTTGCGACGATGCGTTCTTCGCCGGGTTGGAGCATCCAGACTCCGACGTTGAGGGAATCGCTTGTGCCGGGGACGACTTCGATGGAGGGTTCACCTTGGCGGAGGCGCCTGGCGACTTCGTTGTAGGTGAGTTTGATCTTGCTTTGATCCCAGGTGATCTTGAGATGGGGAACGTGATTGGCGATTTCCGGGACGTATTGCTCGGTCTTGACGGCCGGAGAGATGGCGACGCTGTCGGCAACGACTTTGACGCGGCGCTCCCACTCCTTCCATTCGGCCTGATGATCCTTCTTGAGGAACGTCTCGATGGCGGCGAGCATGCCGACGAGTTCTTCCTTATTCACCTTCATGCCGCGGCCGATGGCATCGCCGTTGGGGGATGCGTTCATGCGGGCAGCTTCGATGAGGTCCTTGCGACCCATGAGGAGGCCGGCACTCTGCGGCCCGCGGATGCCTTTGCCGCCGGAGAAGGTAACAAGGGAAAAACCAAGCTTAATGTACTTGGTAAGATTTTCCACCGGGGGGGCGTCGGCGGCGCAATCGATGAAGGTGGGGACGTTGATCTTCTTGCCTAACTCGGCAAACTCGGGAGCTTTGACTTGGCCCTCGCCGTTGGCACTGTTGAAGAAGAGCATCATGGCCGTTTGCGGGCCGGCGAGTTTTTCGGCGTCGGCGGCGGTCTCGAATTCGACAATTTTGACGCCGGTATTGCGGATGGCGCGGTCATAGCCGAAGCGGTGCGACTTCTGCATGAGAACTTCGGTCTTCATACCGGTGAGATCGGGGATGGCCTGGATCTTTTTGCGGTCTTTGCCGGTGAGGCAGGCGGCGGTGCCGAGAGTGATGGCGGACGCCGCGCCCGCGGAAACCATGGCGCCTTCGGCTCCGAGGAGAGAGGCGATCTTGGCGCCGACGGCATCGTGGAGTTCATTGAGGCGCACGAAGGTCTTCGACGCGTAGTTGATGGCCTCCATGACTTCGGGGAGCATGAGGGAGGCCGTGAACATGGTGTATGTACCGGCCGCGTTGATGATGGGCTGGACGCCGAGTTCCTTGAAATAGTCGCGCTTGGGGACGGCGGCGCTGGCGGTAAATGCGGTTCCCACGAGCGGGGCGGCGGCGATGGAGCCTTGCAGGAACTTACGGCGGTTGGCCATTATGAAATCTCCTCAACGAGATTATAAGGCGCGGCGCGTTGGGTTGCTTGGGTTTCCGGTTTTTTCACTGCGTTTCCGGACTGATGCGAGTGGCATCATGATGCTAGACTCATCAGTATGCGCACGACCGTGAGCTTGTCCGAGGAGGCACTACAACTCGTGAAAGCCATCGCCCACGACCGTAAGGAGAGTATGGGAACCGTGATGAGTGAACTGATCATGCGGGGCGCCAACAGCCCTGCGCCCGGCCACAACCCAGGGGAGATCAAGCTCGTCAATGGTTGGCCTGTAGTGAGTTATGGGCACACGGTGACGTATGACGAGGTACGGGATTTCCTGGCCGGAGATGAGTAGCAGAGTCTATCTGTTGGACACGAGTGTTCTAATCGCCTCCAGCACAACGGATCATGCGATGCATGATCGGGCGATTGGATGGATCAACCGGCGGCATCCGCACTTTGCCACTTGCCCGATCACGCAGGGCGCCCTGGTGCGATATCACTGCTTAGCCGGAGGGCCGAACTCGATAACGACGGCGAAGGAGGTTCTGCGCAATATCGTTGCGCGGCCGGGTCACGTCTTCTGGCCTGATGACATTTCCTATGCAGTCCTTCCGGTGCGCGGATTGCGCGGGCACAAGCAGGTGACGGATTTTTACCTGGTAGCGCTCGCCGGGAAAAACGGAGGGCGAGTGGCGACGATGGACGAGTCGCTCGCGGCATTCTTTCCAGAAGTCTGCGAACTGATCTAAATTCCCGCCGAGGCGATGGCGGTTTGCCACTTCTCCGGCAGAATGCTGCGCCATTTACGAACGACGAGTTCGAGCAGGTTCGCGACGACAGCGAATGCCAGCAGGCCTGGCCAAAGGCGAGTGGTAGATGGCACGCTGCGGCCCTGGGGATCGAAGACTTGTTTGGGGCCTGGGTTGTAACGCCCACCAGTGAAGCCGGCCATCTGGCGGAGCAGCGGCTCGTTATTACCGAAGTCGGCGAGTTCGACCTCCTGGCGATAGTAGCCTGTTTCCGGGAAGACGCGGCTGTCCTCCACCGGACGGATGCGGAACAGGCCTTGGCGCGCGCCGATGCTAACGTGGCCTTTGTAGAGACCATCACCGGCCTTCCGCACATCAATGGGCTGGCGGAAATTATCGGGGCCAAGGATGAAGATGGGCGGCACGGTTTTCGGATCGGGGATGTTTCGGGCGAGACGGTATGTCACGTCGAGGCCGCCGTTGACGGGGTCGAACTCGGCGGTGGCTTCGCCGGCGTGGGCGTGCGGAAGAATGTCGCGGAAGAGATTGGCCCAGAGGCGGTCGAACCCTTTCCAAGCAAGCCACGGCTCGGCCCAGCGGTTCTTCGCGTCCGAGGTGAAGACAGTAGCGCGGCCGAGGCCGTACTGCCAACGGACGAGAAGCGGGTCCTTTTTGTCGATGCTGAGGATGGTCTCCGCGGTCGGTTTGGCGATGAATTTTGTATAGCCCTTCAGCGCGGGTGCGGATTCGATGCCAACACCGTCGAGTACTTCGGTCTGGCGATCGACGACGGGAAGGATCGCCTTCTCGATTGCAGTGGAGCCGGTGAATTCCATCACATCCTTGAGCAGGATCTGTTCGAGGCCAGCGGGATCGTTGAGGAAGTAAGACTTGCCTTTGGAGAAGGCCGCGATCTTTTCGAGGTAGGCGCGATTGACGTCCTGGCCGAGGCCGACGGCGGAGATCGTAATATTCTGCGTGATGGCTTCCTTGGCGAGGGATAGACTATCGCCCTCCTCAGAGATGCCGTCGGTGAGGAGCACAATGTGCTTGAACGTGGCCTTGACGGGGATGGTCTTGCGGTAGGCTTCCGTGAGCGCGGGCGCGATCTGGGTGCCGCCGTCGGGGGTGATGCCGGCGACAAGGCGTTTGATGAGAGTCCTGTCCTCGGCTTTGCGAATCGGCACAGCCCATTGGAAGGAGTTGTCGAAGATGAGGACGCCGACCATGTCGACCGATCGCAGGTTCTCGATAACGCCGATGGAGGCGACGCGAGCGAGCTCCATTTTGCGGCCTTCCATGGAGGACGACTTGTCGACGATGAGAACGACGCAGGTGCCCTCGGGCGAGCGCGGCGGCGCGAGCTTGGCGGGGAGCACGCGATCCATGGCGTCTTCCTGCTTCTTGCCTTCGAGATAGGTCATGCGCTCGCCGCCAATGAGCATCAAGCCGCCGCCCTGCTTAACCCAGGCTTCGACGGCGTCTTTGTCGCCGGCAGGAATGTTCTCGATGTCGTAATTGTTGAGCAGGAGGAGCTGGAAGTCGTCGAGCTTTGAGGTGTCGAGAGAGTTCGACATCAGCACGTCGTACTGCGCGGCGGCGAGGACCCCAAAGAGGTGCTTTTCACTGCCCGAGGGATCCTGTGTGACGAACAAGGCACGTGGGCGGCGGAGAGAAATCGACTGTGCGAAACGGACTTCGCCAAGTTCCTGGGAGCGTATGGCGCCGGAGATGTCGATGGCGCCGGGGACGTTCAGTGCGACGTGGACGCGGACGCGATTGAGACCTTGTTCGAGCTGGACTTGATTGTTGCCGAGGGGCTTGCCTTCGGCGGTGAGGACCACTTCCGCAGCGGCGCGGCGCGGCGCTTCTATAGTGATGTCGATGGGGAAGCGATCGCCTGTGAAGGCGCGCATGGGAAGGAAGACGGACTCGAGACGAAGGTCGGGCTTCGGGCGGCCGGCGAGTGGAATGATGTCGATGGGAATATTGAGCTGCCGCGCCTGGTAGAGAGAGCGCGTGACGCTGCCCTTATTCTCCTTGCCGTCGCTCATCAGCAGGACCCGCGGCACCAAGCCTTCGGGCATGGCGGCGAGCGCCTCGCGGAGAGCGGCTTCGAGATCGGTGCCACGGCCGCTTTCGCCCGCGGTACGGCCGATGGCGCCGCGCTGCTCTTCGGCGCTGAGAGCGCGCGTAGCGCGGGCAAAGGGAATGACCTTCAACCAATTGCGGCCGCGCTCGGATTCGATTTGTTTAGCGAGGCGGTTGGCGCGGGCAAGATCGGCGTCGGAGACGGACCCGGAGGTATCAACGAGGAGGGCGACAGCGCTCTTCGATTCCGACGAGTTGATGGCGGGCTCGGCGAGGGCGACAAGGATGGCGGCGAGGGAGAGGGCTTTGAGGATGAGGTTCGTCCGTTGCCGGCCGGCACGCCACTCCCAGAAGAGCCATGCCAGCGGGATCCAGGCGATTGCGAGTATCCATGCGCGTTCAAACGTCATGAGGCCTTCCGGAACGGCGCGGTAAAGCGGTTGAAGAATTCAATGGGCGTTGCGGCGGCGCGAGAGCGAAGGCGGAGACGGCCAAAGAGAAGCCATTCGGCGAGGATGAGGACAGCGCCGAGGAGGGCTAGCCAAGGCCAGAGATCCCGCACGGGCGAGGACGAACCGGCGATGCGGCCGAGCCCACGCCGGATCTTTGCGGGGGCTTCCCAGGCGCTATCGCCGACATCGGGCAGAGAGAGCGAGTAGACCGTTTCCTGGAACCCGGTGCGAACACGGACATTCCCTCGCGTGGCCGAGTAGAACTGCAGCGTGTTTTCGGAGACGGAAAACGGGAGAGGCTGTTGGTCCTCGCCGGTGACCTGGATGGAGGCGGGGTCGGTATGGGGATCGAGCGCGACCTTAACAGTGCCGACGCTCTCGCCGTCCAGTTCCCAGCGGCGCAGCGCTTCCGGCGCCATCCATTCGAGGATGTTGGCCATGAGGAGCGGCGCGGCGAGCTCAAACTTCAATGCGCCGAGTCCGGGGTGTACTCCAAGGAAGACGGCGCGGGGATTGGCTTGCGCGGCGACGAGGCTGCCACCGTCCGCTTCGGCGATCGGGTCGACGCCGGGGGATTGGACAAAGAGCGTCGCACCATCGAGCTTGAGATCGAGCGTTCGCAGACCCTGAGCGATGGGGTGCTCTGCGCGCCAGCGGGTGATATGCGCGCTGGTGTTGGACTTTGCGACAGCGAGAGGGGAGCCCTGCGGCGGCGGTGCAATCCACAGCGCGGGCCGCCTTGGACGTTGCGGCGGATAGAAACGATCGATGATGACTATGTCGGAGGCGGTGTCGGGCTTAAAGGCTTCCGGCGGCGCATAGGAGGCGTTGATGCGCGGGTTGGCGGCCATCAGGGGGCGGAGCAACTCGGGCTGCCGAGTGAAGATGGCGACCTGGACCTGTTTCTGTTCGGGAATCTCGAGTAGGGCAATATTGTCATCGAGCAGTCCGTCGCGGACTTGGAGACGCGCTTCCATCCAGCCGGCCGACTTGGTGCGGAATTCGAAACGGGCGGTCTCTTCGGCTCCGGGCGCGATGATTAAACGGCTGGAGCCGATGGGCGCGTTGCCGAATGTGAGCATGAGCGGGACGGCTTCGGGCGCGCGGCCGAAGTTGCGGACGGCGACAAAGATTTCCCAGAGTTGAGCGTCGTTGGGCGAGCGGCGGAGGTGGAAGCGGCGGATACCGACATTTCGTTTAGGCTCCATGACCGGCAGCAGGCGGAGGGAGGCGGGAAGCGTGGCGGGGTCCGGAAGATCTGCCTGATTGGCGCGCCCGGCACCGGCGAGGACGATCTCACCGGTGCCCTGGCCGTGCTGGCGCTGCATGCGGCGGGCGAAATCGAAGGCCGCCTGGATATTCAGGGCCGACGAGCCGGGCTGGGATTGAAGGATAGCCTGTTCGGCGACGGCTCGATTGGTTTCGAAGACGGTTGCGGGCGTGGGAAGAGCATCGGCGCGAACAACCATGACGCGATCCGAACTGGGGAGGGCGCGGAGCCAGCGGATGGCGTGGACCTTGGCTTCGTCGATGAGGCGGCGCTGGGGATCGGACTTTGCGGCGGTCCAGGCGGAGGTGTCGAGGAGAAGGACATGATCGCGGGATGAGCGGTCCGGCGAGCCGAGGCGCAGTTGAGCAATGGCGGCCAGAAGGAGGCCCATGCCGATAATCTGCATGATCATTGACCAGGGCTGCTGGATACGGCGGCGGTGTTTGGCTTCCGGCGGCTTCTCGCTGGGCCTCCAGAAGCGCATGGTGGCGACCTTGATTTTGCGCCGGGAGCGGTCCAGCAAATATAACGCCAGCACAGCACTGCTCACGGCGCCGAAGAGCGCGGTGAACTCGCCGAGACTGAGGTTAAAGAAGAACACCTATTGCATGCCTCTTGCTTCCACGAAGGAGCCGAATATGGCCTGCTCGATAGACGTGCTGGTCGGCAATCCGATATACCGGCCGCCCTTGCGGACGGCGAGTTCACGAATGGAACGGGCGTAATTGTCGAACGCGTCGACGTAGGCGTCGCGGGCTTCGTCGTCAAAGTTCAGTTTGACCGATTCTCCGGTCTCGGCGTCCTCCAACTCCAGTTCGCCGTTGTAGGGGGGCTTGCGGTCGTCGTCGCCCCAGAGGTGGATGATAAAGAGCTCGTGGCCGAAGTCGGCGAGATACTGGACGGGCTTTTCACACTCCTGCTCGTCGAGGAAATCGGAGATCAGGATGACGAGGCCGCGCTGCGGGTATTCGGCGATGAACTGGCGGAGCGCCTGGGAAAAATTGCTGCGGCCGCCGGGCTTGAGTTCTTCGAGGAAGTCGACGATGGGTCGGAAGCGATGACGTCCGCCGCCACAGGTGAGGGGGTCGTGGAGGCCGGAATCAAAGGGTTGAAGGAGGATGGTCTCCAGGCGGACGAGGCCGACGTAGGCCAGGGAGGCGGCAAGGCGGCGGCCGAAGTCGAACTTCGTTGGCGCGCCGGTAGTCATAGAGGCGCTGGTGTCGAAGAGGATGCGGACGGGGACGCGGGGCTCAACCTGGAAAAGCTTGAGGATGAGCTTTTCCAGGCGCATATAGGCGCGCCAATTGACGGCACGGAGGTCGTCGCCCTGATGAAAGCCGCGATGATCAAGGAACTCCTGCCCAGCGCCGGCATAGCGGGACGCGTTATGGCCGCCGACGAGACCAGGGAACGACTTTTGCCAGTGCAGCGTGAGGCGCTCTAGCCGTTCCAGGAACTTCTGGTCGATAAGCGGTTCTGGCATTCGGCGAAGTTAAGCAGCGGCCGCCGTGACGGTGCGCACAATCTCCTTGAGAACAGAGTCGGGGGTTTCGCCTTCGGCATGGGCATCGAAATTTGGGATGATGCGATGGCGAAGGACGCTGGGAGCAATAGACTGGATGTCGGCGATGCTGAGCTGCATCCGGCCCTGCATAAGCGCGAGTACGCGGCCGCATTCCACGAGCGCCTGCGCACCGCGCGGCGATGCGCCATAGCGGATGTATTTGTTGGTGTGCGGGTGGGCGTGCGGTGTGTTCGGCTGGGTAGCCATCACAAGGCTGACGGCGTAGTCACGAACGTGCTGGGCAACAAGGACATGCCGGGCGACGTGACGGAGGCTGAGGATCTCCTCGCGGTCAACGATCTGATCGATCTCGATCTCTTCGCGGTGGAGAGAGTATTCGACGATGCGGGCCAGTTCGTCCTTCGAAGGATAGCCGACGAGGATCTTCATAAGGAACCGGTCGAGTTGGGCTTCCGGCAAGGGGTAGGTGCCTTCCATCTCGATGGGGTTCTGCGTGGCCATGACGAGGAACGGCGCTTCAAGCTCGTGCGTTGTGGTGCCGCTGGTAACGGTTCGTTCCTGCATGGCTTCGAGGAGCGCGGACTGGGTTTTGGGCGTGGCCCGGTTGATTTCGTCGGCCAGGACGAGGTGAGAAAAAATGGGTCCCGCCTGAAACCGAAGCGATTTGGTGCCGTTGGAGTCGGTTTCCATGATCATGGAGCCGACGATATCTCCGGGCATTAGGTCGGGTGTGAACTGGATGCGCGAGTAACGGAGGCGCAGGACACGGGAGAGGGTGCGGAGGAGGGTGGTTTTCCCGAGTCCGGGGACGCCTTCGAGCAGAACGTGACCGCCTGCGAGCAGGCAAATTAGAACTCCGTCGACCACATCCTGCTGGCCGACGATGATCTTGGCAATTTCCTTGCGGATACGGTCTAGCTTTCCGACCGCCTGTGCGACATCAGCTTCACTGAACACTTATTCATTCTAAGACAGGACCATGACGGTGAATGGGCCGATTGTCACGAAGTGACGCGTAAACAAAGAAAACGGCGCGAACGAGGTCGCGCCGATGTTTCCATGGGTAGAATGGTCGCTGCGTTCTACGAACGGGCAGTCGCCAGATGGTCGCCACACTCGCCAGCGATATAGCCGACGATGAGCCCCATTTCCCGGAGCGCGTGTTGCGCGCGCGGGCCAGCGATGGTACGCGTTGCGCCGTACCATGCTTTCATAAGTCGATAATCCAGCATAAGCATCCGGCACTCGAGCGAGTGTCCCGTTGTCTGGACAACCGGACATTTGGACAGCAGGGACATAACGAGGTCGAGATCCCGGTCCAGCAGATCCTTCACCCGATCCATGTCTTCCGCCGATCCGGCCCGTGCCAGCGACTCCTCTACAGAGCCGAAGGACAGTTCGTTCTGCAACGCAAACTCATGCGCGTGCTCCTCATTCCAATTGGACTCGAGGATCAGCACACAGGAGTAGCGGAACCAGTAAACGAACATCGCCAGAGAGAGGATGATGATCACAACAGATGTAACCATTGTTCTTTCCCGACTAACGTTGTGTTAAACCGCTCCGCCAAGTACTGGTTGTACTGGGCTTCATGAGAAGTATATCGGTCTGGCGAGTAAGGAGCAATGAGAAAGGACAGTAGTAGGGCAATTTTGCAAATGGACTACGTCCTCTCGGCGAGGGGTACCGTCTCATTTTCGAACAACATGTGGGTGGGGGCGATGCCGCGCAGTTCGCAATCCCTGAGGTAAAGGCGGGCGTAGCTGAGGTTCACGTAATCAGAGTCGGAATAGCCGAGTCGCGTTGCAAAATTGTCGATCCAGAAGGCAGGACCTTCTATTTCCATATACGTGCCGATGGGCGTTTCGTCGACCATGACGATGCCTTCTTCGCCCGGGATCGCCCATTCGGTGCGGTATTTTTCGTAGCGGAAACGGGGGATGTAGCCCAGGCGTTCGAGGATGAGTCCGAGATTCCCGGGGTGCGCCACGGCGACTTCCAGCTCTTCGCGTTCCTTGTGACGTGTGATGGTGGCGGGACCCTTGTAGGTGAAAATGGATTCTCCGCCCGCCTGGCGGATACGGATCAGTTCGCCGCGGGCGCGGAGAGCGGCATTGGCCGTGTCATAGATGACGTTGGACTCGAAGACCCGGGGGTGCAGGACTTGGAAACCGAGGGTCCGGAGGCGCGATTCGAGTTCCTGGAGATTGGGTACAGCGACCTTAATCTCATTTTCTTTATTGAGCACCCCGACTGCCATGCAGCCATAGTAGCAGCGGTTGTGCTACTCTGCCATACGTCGGTGAATAGGCGCCCGTAGCTCAGTTGGATAGAGCATCTGGCTTCGAACCAGAGGGCCGGGAGTTCGAATCTCTCCGGGCGCACCACCTTCGTGATTGGCGGGTTATTTCGCGGCGGCGAACTGACGGATGGAATCATCCAGCGTTGCATCCATGTGCATCATTCCGTCGACGCGCGTGATTTTCAGCACGTGGAGAACGCGATCACCGACGCCGGCGAGGCGAAGCTCACCACCGGAGTTGTTTGCCTTGCCGTGGCAGCCCACCAGGATGCCGATGCCGGCACTATCGACGAACGAAACCTCCTTCAGGTCCAGCACGATGCGATTCTGGCGGTTCTTGATGAGCTCTTCGACGGCGGACTCAAAGCTCTGCGATTCGCGGCCAAGCGTGATGCTGCCGGCAAGGGTGAATATCTCGATTCCCGACTCGAGGGAGCTGCGTACGATTTTCAGCGGCATGATTCTCCTTTACAGCTCCAACTTCTTCAGATAGGCGATGCTCTGTTTGAGGCTCGCCATCGGATCGCCGGGAGTCTGGTCCTGCTCCACGAAAAAGTGTTTCGTGCCGGAAGCGTAGGCGGCCTTGAGGATTTTCGGCAGCTCCAGTACGCCGGCGCCGGCCTCTTTGAACGCTTCCTTGGGCACCCGTTCGTTGTACCGTACCGTGATGTTCGGCCCGAGATCCTTAACGTGTATCAGCGGAACACGGCCCTTGTATTTCTGCAGCACTTCGACCGGGTCGACGCCGCCGACGGCGCCCCACATGATGTCGAATTCGAGGCCGACGAGGGCCGGGTCGGTGGAGGTCATCAGCACGTCAAGCAGATTTCCTTTCCCCCCAGGCACCGGTTCAAACTCGAATGCGTGGTTGTGATAGCAGAGGTGGATGCCGGCTGCTTTGCACTTCGCGCCCGCTTTATTCAGTGTATCCGCGAGCTTCTTGATAACCTCCACACCGCCGCGGTCCGAGGGAGCGATGTACGGGCAAACGACGAATTTGAAGCCCTTCGCCTTCGCGTCGTCGAGCGCCGCATCCAGCTTGTCCTGCTCTTTCATGAACAGCGCCGTATCGATGTGCAGGCTCACCGGCTTGAGCTTCGATGCTTTCAGGGCGTCCCAGATCTTCGGCAGGTTGCCTCGGACCGCTTCAACTTCGTCGTAGCCGGCGTTGTCGAGTTGGTCAAAGATCGCCTTCGGATTGGCGTCGATGACACTGCGGAGCGTGTAGAGCTGGCACCCGATGTTTTTCATCTTTCGGGCATGCAGGCTGAACGAGCCTGCGGCAAGGGAGGCGAGCATTTGGCGGCGATTCATAGCGATTCGCCTTCCATCATACCCGCTTGGTCCGGCTCATCCATACAATTGGCACTGCTCGAAGGCATGTCCGAGTTGAAGGACGGACCAGTCGGCCCCTTCGCGCCCCACGATCTGCAACCCAATTGGTAGTCCTTCCGGGGTGAACCCGCACGGGACACTCAACGCGGGAACGCCGAGGATTGAGACGTAGTAGCAGCTCCGCATCCAGTCGATATAGGTTTTCATGGGCTGTCCGTTGATGGCGGTGACGTATGGCTGTTCGACATCGAAGGGCGCAACCTGGACTGTTGGCAACACGAAGAACTCGTAGACCTCCTGGAAGCGCGCGGTCCGTTCCTTAAGTGCCCTTCGCTTTGCGTGAGCCGCTGCCAATTCACCGCTCGTTAGACGGGAACCACGTTCGATTTCCTGGCGTACCGTCTCCTTCACCCGGCTGAGCGGTTTGTCGTGATGGAGAGTGTAGAACTCATGCGCGCGAAGCACCCGGAAGGCCGCATCGGCATCGGTGAAGTCCGGCGCCGCTTCTTCGATGACGCATCCGAGTGTTTCGAAGTGCCGGCGTGCCTGGTTTACCGTATGCCGCACTACCGGTTCGAAGGGAATTTCCGAAACATCGCTCATCCAAGCCACGCGCGTTTGTTTGAAGTCGCGGTTCATCCCGGGCGGCGCGCTCAAGCCCGCCAATACGGCGAGCAGCAGCCCGGCGTCGGCTGCATTCCGCGCCATCGGGCCATTGACCGTCAACGGGCTGTCCGGGCAGCGGTCCGGCAGAATCGGCACAAGGCCGGGCGTGGGACGCAGTCCGGTCACACCACAGAAACTCGCGGGGTTTCGGAGGGATCCGCCGGTATCGGAGCCATCGGCAAGGGCGATCATTCCGGTGGCCAGCGCGACGGCCGCGCCACCGCTCGACCCGCCGCACGTCTTCGATGTGTCGAACGGATTTCGCGTCTTTCCGAACACCGGATTGAACGTTTGCGAACCCGCTCCGAATTCAGGCGTATTCGTTTTGCCCACGCACACGACGCCGGCGGTCTTCATGCGCCCGATGATCCCGGTGTCGAAATCGGGAACGTAGGCGGCGAAGAGCGGGGAGCCGAACGTGGTCCGGATACCGAGGGTTTCCTGCAGGTCTTTGTGGGCAACAGGTAATCCGTGGAGAAGGCCCAGAAACTCGCCTTTTGCGGCGGCGCGATCGGCGGCATCCGCTTGGGCGCGGGCGAGTTCCGGCGTGAATGTCACGATGGCGTTCAACTCGGGATTTCGGCGCTCAATGACCGCGAGATGCGCGTCCAGAACTTCGCGCGCGGATACCTCGCGAGCAAGGAGTTGGCGGCGGAGTTCCAGAGCGGTCTGCATATGGTTTCCTGATATACTGATAGGGCTATTCACACAAGTGGCGGAGTGGCGGAATTGGCAGACGCAGCAGACTCAAAATCTGCCGTACTTCACTGTGCGTGTGGGTTCAAGTCCCACCTCCGCCACCACTTGTTTCACTTCTCGACGAAGAAATAGCCGGCGATCATTGCGTCGATACCGGACGAATAGAAGCTTCGCACCGCGTCGCGCGGCGTGCACACCAGCGGGTCGCCGAAGAGGTTGAAGCTCGTGTTGTAGAGCACCGGCATTCCGAATACTTCGGCCGCGCGGTGGAGCAGACGCCAATAGAGGGGGTTGTCCTCCTCGGCAACGGTATGGACGCGAACGATGTTGTCCCCGAGTATGGCGCTCGCGAACTTCTCCTTGTGCGCCTCGCGCACTCGTCCGACGGTGGCGAGATAGCGCGCGTTAGAACCGACTTCGAAGTACTCCGACGCCACCTCCACGGGTACCGACGCGGCGAACTTCCGAAACGGTTCGCGGTGCTTGATGTAGACGTTCAGATTCTCCGTCGAATAGGGATTCACCGGGCTTGCGAGGATGCTGCGATTACCCAGGGCGCGCGACCCGAACTCCATCCGTCCCTGCATCCAGGCCAGAATGCGATCGCGCTGCAACTGATCGATTGCGGTGGACAAGATCGCGCCGGTAGTGAGGAGCATCTGGAAGCGCAACTTGCAGTTCTCGAAGACTCGCTTGATCTCTTCGGTCGTATAATCCGGACCGAGGCAGAAGCTGCCGAGGCTTATGCGCTCCGGCCGCCCGAGGACCTGGTGCCAGGCGAGGCACAGCGCACCGAATGCCGTGCCCGCATTGCCCGCCGACGGCTGCACGTATACGTTGCGGAACTGGCCAGAACGTTCCAGCGCTTCCACGAGCAATCCATTCAAGAACAATCCGCCGCCCAGGCAGAGATTCCCTCCGGTCCCGGCTAGCCGCAGGACGATGCGCTCCACCGCGCCCTGCAACGAGGCAGCCACGTCCGCGGCAAGCTTCTCCGGCACTGGAGAGCCGTCAGCGAGTCCCAGAGCCTGATAGAAGCGTGTGCTGAAGCCGCCGCGCGACATCCGCTCGCCGTCAAAGAAATGCCGGTCCGAGTGGTTGGTCCAATCGCCATCGAGCGGGAAGATCTGTTCGAATAACCGGGAGTACACGGGCTGTCCTGACGCGGACAGCCACTGCACTTTGTGTTCCTCCGCGTTGGCGTCGTAACCCAATAGTTCGGTCACGCGGCTGTACAGATCGCCGATCGAATCCGGATAGTACAATTCCTTGTCGAGATGGAGCTGAGTCCCTTTCGCCGACCAGCGCGCGCCGCAGCGAAAGTCGCCGTTACGGTCTAGCGTGAGGATGGTCGCCTCGTCGAAACCGGACAAATAATAGGCTGCGGCGGCGTGCGCGGTATGATGCTCGGCCGCGACAACACGTGCACGGGGAAACTGGGCGCGGATCTCCAGATGCAACTCCGATTCGGAGGAGAACGGCCGCGCGAGGGCGATGATGTCGACGGATTCCGGCCTTGCCTTCGCCAGATCCAGGCAGACGCGGATGGCGTCGATCGGCAGTACGCCGGCTGGCTCATGGCGGGCAACCTTCTTCTGCTCGACCGCCGCCAGAAGCTGGCCGTCCCTGGCAATCACGGCGGCCGCTTTCCGGCCGAAACCGCCGAGCCCAAGTATGATCATCGCGATACCGCCTTCAGCCGGGCAATCGACCGCTCGCGCCCAGCCGCCGTGAAAAGATGGAAGGCGCTGGGACCCACCGCCTGTCCTGTCAACGCCGCGCGGGACCCGTTAATCAACACGCCGGCCTTCACGCCTCGTTCGGTGGCCAGCGCTCGCAGGTGCTGTTCCACGGTGGCTTCGGTGAAGACGGGGTCCGCTTCCAGCCTGGCCGCTAGATCCCGCAATAACTCGCGCGCACCCGGAACATCGAGCTTTTCTAGCGCAGCGGGTTCAATCGGGAAATCGGCGGCGAAGTAGGGACGGCCCTTGGTGGCGAAGTCGAGCAGCGTTGTATATCGCGCGCGGATGAGATCGACGACCCTGGCGTAGTGCGCGGGATCGGCCAATGGGGCCAAGCCGGCGGCTATCAGCGTGGCTGTGACGGCGGGCAGAATCTCTGCAACGGGCAGTGAGCGCAGATGCTGCGAATTTAGCCAGAGCGCCTTGGGATCGATGGGATCCGTTTCAGTAAAGTTGACTACGGCGTTAGAGCGATTGATGCCCTCAAAGCTGAAGATATCGACGATCTCCTGCCTGGTCATCTGCTCGCGATTGTCCTTCGGCGACCAGCCCAGCAGGCAGAGGAAATTCACGTAGCTATGGGGTAGAAAACCGGCATCGCGGTATGTCGTCACGCTGACAACCGGACCGTGCTTGCGCTTGGATAGTTTTGCACCGTCTGGCGCGATGAGCAGGGGTAGATGAGCAAACTGCGGAACGGCGG
This sequence comes from Acidobacteriota bacterium, assembly GCA_016185425.1. Lineage (GTDB taxonomy): Bacteria > Acidobacteriota > Terriglobia > Bryobacterales > Bryobacteraceae. The sequence continues at coordinate 65,473 of JACPNQ010000030.1, forward strand.
CGTCCAGTGCTTGAAAGATCAATACGTGTTTAAACGTGTTCGTGAGGTGATCCTGGCCGCGGATGATGTGGCTGATGCGGAGATCGGCGTCGTCCGCGCAGGAAGCAAGGTGATAGGTGGGCATGCCGTTCGAGCGGAGGAGCGCGAAGTCTTCGATATCCTCGCATGCTTTGGTCTGTTCGCCATAGACACTATCATTGAACGTCACTGTGCGGCCAGGATCGCGCGGTACGCGGAAGCGGATGACGAACGGTTCTCCGGCCGCGGCGCGGGCATCGGAATCCTGTTTCGACATCTCCCGCTGCCCGGGATTCGATCGCCAGGCCGGGCCGTCGAAAGCTTTTTCCTCGGCATTGGAGTCCGTCGCGGGCGTGAAGTCGCGGTAGGCCAGCCCCTGATCCAATATCCTGGCGGCGGCGGCGCGGTGCAGATCAAGGCGATCGGACTGGCGGTAGAACTCGTCCCACGACAGGTTCAGCCAATTCAAGCCATCGAAAATCGAGTCGATGGAGGCCTGGGTGTTGCGCTCGATGTCCGTGTCATCGAGACGCAGGACCATCGTGCCGCCGTTTCGGCGAGCGTATAGCCAGTTAAAGATGAATGTCCGGGCGCTGCCGATGTGGAGATAACCGGTCGGAGAGGGTGCAAAACGTACGCGAAGCATCAAATTTTAGGATAACTTGCCCCAGAGGGCGCGTAATTCGTCTATCGAGAGCTGTTCAGCGCGTAGCGAACGTTCAGGCAAATGCTCCCAGTCCGCGTCCGGATAGATGGCGCTGAGATTGTTCCGGAGTGTTTTTCGCTTGTGGCGAAATGCGTGCCCGGCAAATCTAAGAAACGCATCGAGCTCCGGCGGCACTTCCGGTCTGGTGGTGAGTTTAATGACCGAGGAATCGACCTTTGGAGGCGGACGGAACGCTGCGGGCGGCACGTGAACGACGTGCGCCGCATCGGCCCATGACCGGGTGACGACGGTGAGATAGCCGTAGTCCCGCGAGCGCGGTTTGGCGAGAATCCGATCCGCTACTTCCTTTTGAATCAATAACGTGGAAGTGTGAATTGCCTCGCGCGCCTGCCGGATGCGATCGAGAATGGGGGAAGTGATGTAATACGGCAGGTTACCGGCAATCGTTGCCGGCCCCCATTGCGTCAAGTCGGCATCCAGAACATCGCGGTGATGAACTGTGAGCCGCGGGTGATCCGGAAACCGGCGCGCGAGCCGAGCGACCATTTCCGGATCAAGTTCGATGGCATGAACATGGGCGTCGGCCGCCAGCAGGTACTCGGTGAGAGCTCCCTGCCCCGGCCCGATCTCGATAATCGTGCGGGGGCCGCCCACGCAGACGGATTCCGCAATCCGTTCCAGTATGGGCCGGCTGGCAAGGAAATGCTGGCCTAGGCGGCGTCCCAGGGTATTTAGCCCTTCACCTCAATGTGGCTGCGGCGGAGCGTGATGCGGATGGTGTCTGAAGCGGGTTGCCCGAAGAAGCTGGCCGGCTTAAAGCTCATGAAAAGCAAGCTGTTCTCGACGGCTCTCCGCATTTCCGGGTCTTTCGTCCACTTGCAGGTCTCGCCCGCCGGGACGGTGTAATCGACCACTCGGCCGCTCATGTCGATGCGGACATCCAGCGTCACGTTTTCAAAGTTGCCGCCGAACGGCGAAAGTCCGTAGACCTCGGCCGCTTGATACCAAGCGGTCGGCACATCGGCAGTTGCCTGGCTCTGGAGGGCAAAAGTCGGCATCAGGACACAGAACAGCAACATTGCCGCTGCTATGCCTCCCGCGGTGGGAATCGCCAGCGGACGCCATAAGTTATTGAGCCACAGGCGGGTTTTCTCCCGCAAAAGATCAAGCCGCGTATCCCAATTAACCATCGAAGAGCGGCGCGCCCGCTCTTTCGAGGCCAGTACGCGCAGATTGATGGCGAGATTCACAGGCACCTGCCGGAGTGGCAGGCCGTGAAGCGCCCGGCGCTGATGGTGGGAGCGGAGGGCAAAGTCGGCACAGCGGGGGCACTGGCTCCCATGTGCCGTCAAAGATTCGCGGAAAGTAGCGTCAATGCGCGACTCAGCCAAATCTTCACACCAGAATTCAAACGTCTGACAATCAACGGGCCGCATCATTTCACAGCTCCTGGAACGAGCCCCATTCCGTTGGTCGCGGACTGAGGGTCCATCTGCTGGGCGAGAACGCGTCTGAGCGATTCCCGGCCGCGCAGGATACGCGATTTGACGGTACCAAGTGAGATCTGTAGAACTTCAGCGATCTCCTCGTAACTGAAATCTTCAAGGTCGCGGAGGATGACAGCGGTGCGGAAATCAGCATTGATTTCGCGCAGGGAGGATTCGATGAGCTGGTGTCGCTCTTCGTTTAGGGCAAGCTCGTAGGGGTCGCGAGCCGGGTCTGCAATGGAATCGAGCCACGGGCGGGAGCTCTCGTCTTCGGCGTCCAGTCCTACCTCCTGACGCCGGTGCCGGCCGAACCACCGCCGGTGATTGTAGGCTTCGTTAACAGCGATACGGTAGATCCACGTTTTCAGCGTGCTCTGGCCGCGAAAGTGGTCAATAGAGCGGAAAACCTTCAGGAAAACTTCCTGGACGACATCGGCTGCGTCCGCGGGGTCGTTGACCAGCCGGTAGCAAAGGTTATAAATCGGCTGCTGGAACCGGGCGAGAAGAGTTTCATATGCTTCTTCGTCACAGCATTTCAGCCGTTCCACCAGTTGTGCTTCGGGCGAAGCGGCGGCGCCCGGGCCATTCGCCAGGTGGTTTTCGTCCAACCGCACTGTAATCAGCATTTCGCCCATAGTGCGCATCCCCGATTATGATCTCACGCTAGCACATCTGCCCGGCGTGCCGTTCTGTTGCATTGGACGCCAGATGCCTGAAAAAGTTCCCGCCGCTGGAATAATCCTGTTACCCGGGTGACGCACTGGTCTGCCCCCGGCTGTAGTTCGGCTTCAAATGCGCCGATAATAAACGAGGATGCTCCCCACCGACGTCTCGCGCACGGAACGCCCTGCCGCCGAGCCAACCGGCCTCGGTCTCGTCCCACATTGGCAATTCTCCCTGGCGATGTTCCGCCTTCTGTTGGGTATTTTTTGCTCTGTGCTCGCCTTCGCCGCCACGAGCACCGTCGCGCAAAAGAGCCTCGGGTTGTGGATCCTCTATACGTTCTACGCCCTTGCCGCCGTTTTTGGACGCAGCCTGGAGCGCCGCGGCTACATGCTGCTCAGCCTTCTTATCGATACCGTCTTCTTTCTGATCTGCACCGCGCTTCCGCTGGAATACAACACCGGGATCAGCTCGCTTTTCTACCTGTTCATCCTGATGTCCGCGGCATTGCTTCACACGCCGCGGGAGATCTTCGCCGTGGTGCTAGCCACAACGCTGTTCCTATTCCTGGCGCGTCCGACCGAAAACGTCGTCCTGTCTCCCGGCGTGCTGCTCTCTGGCACGGCGGTGACGGTTATGGCGCTCCAGCGGCAGGCCTTGCAGGACCGGCTTCGCTCTGCCGCCAAGCAGGCGATGATGTTCCGTTCGGAAGCCGAGTATGCGCGAGAAGCGGAGCGGCAGCGCATCGCCCATGATTTCCACGACGGCCCGCTCCAATGCTTTGTCGGCTTCCAAATGCGCCTTCAGGTCCTTCGCAAAATGTTGGACCGCGACCCTCCCAAGGCAGTTAAGGAATTGGAGGAGTTGCAGGTACTCGCCCGCGACCAGGGAGAGGAGATCCGGCAGTTCGTCCGCAACATGCGGCCGCCTGAGATTGATGGGGCCGGGCTAGTGCCGTCTATCAAGAAGCTCGTGGAGGGGTTTGAGAAGGATTCCGGCATCGTCTGCACTCTTGTCGGCACCACGACCCGCGTTCCGCCCGATACCCAATCCGCCACCGAGATCCTGCAGATCGTGCGAGAAGGCCTGCATAACGTCCAAAAGCATTCGCAGGCAAAGCATGTGACCGTCGGCGTCGGCCGCGATCAGGACGTCTTTGAGCTGTCCCTGGAAGATGACGGGAAGGGGTTTCCTTTCGCCGGCGCGTACTCGCTCGACGAGTTGGAACTGCTCAAGCGCGGACCGGTAACGATCCGTTCGCGGGTGCGGAACTTGAAGGGCGAACTGCTGCTCGACTCAGAACCTGGCCGCCGCACGGCACTGAAGATTCGTATCCCGCTATGATCCACATATGAGATTGTGGGCGGGTCTGGTCAGTCTTTTTCTGGCCAGTTGCGGAAAATATGGGGATTTCAAATTGCCGGCGGCCGGAGGCCCGTCGCGCGATGTGCGGTGGATCTGGGAGCCGGAGGCCGACGCCGTTCTGGGCCGCGGGGCTGCCGGCGAATTCGACAGCGTCGATGCGCTGAACCCGTCGATCGCCAGGATTGGCCCGGAATACGTGAATCTCTACTCCGGCTGGGATGGAAAGGTGTGGCGGACAGGAATCGCTACGTCACCCGACGGGCGCGCGTGGCGGAAAAAGGGACTGCTGATGCAGCCCGGCCCCGCGGCTTGGGAAGGCGCCTATATCGCGGCAAACGGCGTTTTCCGGCATGAGGGCGACACGTTCTCCTACTGGTACCAGGCGGGCGATCCGCCGCAAATTGGGCTCGCCCGCGCCGCCGACCTTGGGCGATGGGAGAAGCTGCCGCATCCGGTGTTGAAAGCGGGGCCACGCGGCTCATGGGACGAGCGGGGTGTAGCCGACCCGTTCGTGCTAAACGCAGGTGGAAACCTCTATATGTACTACCTGGGCCAAGACCGGGCTCGCCGGCAGCGCCTAGGGGTTGCCGTTTCCAAGGACGGCGTGGAATGGACGAAATCCCTTGCCAATCCAATCCTCGAACTCGGCGCTCCCGGCGCGTTTGACGAGAACGGCCTGGGGGAGCCGGCAGTCTGGCCGCACTTCGGAAAATGGTGGATGTTGTATACAGGCCGCGATAAGAAAGAGTGGCGTCGTATGGGGCTGGCTGTTTCGCCGGATGGGGTGAAGTGGGCGAGGGTTGGCGAAACCGCGTTGATGAATACCGGAGAGGGATGGAACTCGCGGGTTGTCTGCGACCCGGAGGTTGAACTGCGGGAGGACGGTACGGTACGAGTTTGGTTTGGAGGTGGCGACCGGCCGGAACCCGCCGAGAATCTGCACGGGCAGATCGGTGTCGGCTTGCTCCGGCCGGTGCCGGTTGTAAATTAGCGTTTAGGTCCGAAGAACGCGACGACGCCAAGCGTGATCGTGTCCTGGTGCTTAAACGAACCCGGCTCATTACCGTGGCCATAGAAGGGCTTGTTGGACCAGTCGCGGCGATACTCCAGGCGGGAGAGCAGGCCCTCCAGCCACTTGTATTCACCGGTGACCGTGAAGCTGTTCAGACCCTGCGCCTGGCCGGTAATGAACCCCTCCTTGTCGTTGTAGTGCTCATAGCGGATCGCGAGGGCGGTCTTTTCGGTTGTCTGGAAGCGGCTGGAGAAGGCGATCGCCACCCATTCCGCGTCGCCCTTACCCACCTTCCCTTCGCGGCCATAATCGAAGTTCACGAAGAAGCTGGTGCGATCGTTGGGATTGAGGTTCACCACGGTGTCGAAGAAGTTGCGTTTGCCGGTGTTGGTGTCGTTCTTTTCCGGTCCGACGTAGTAGTTGTTGTACCAGCTAAACTTCTTGTTCGGCGTGAATGCAGTGGTGAAGCCGAACGTCTTCCCCGAATTGTTGTCTTCGACGTTATTCCAGCCGTTGACGATCTGCAGACCGACGGCGAATTTATCGTTCAGCGGCTTATTGATGCGCGCACCGAAGTGGTAGTACGGTCCGTTGGTGTACAGCAGGCCGCGGCCGTAATTCCATGTGAGGTTGTTCTCCGTCAGCTCGCCGCCCGCGGAGGTATAGAACTTCCCAAAGTCGATCTGCAAGCCGCCAGCGTTTTTCGGTTTGAAGCTGACATAGGCCTGCGGAATATATTTGACGGTGTTCACTCCGGCCGGGTCGGTGGCATGGAAGAGGTCCCAGGCTTTGCCAAAACCGATGTCCAGTTTGAAGCCGACAGGATCGGGGTCGTGCTCCATCGTGAATTTCGTCATGTTGAGCGAGAACTGGTTCGCCTTCACTTCGAAATTGCGCAAGTCGGTGGTGCGATTGGCCGGGTGGTTGTTATTGAACTGATAGTAGCCGTCGATCAACCCGCTGAACGTGATCGGGCCTGCCGACCAGACTGGGGGCGCGGCCGGGGCTGGGGCCGGGGCGGGCGGGTTGCTCTGCGCCATCAAAGCGCCGGCGAGGCAAACGGCTGTAGTGGCGACGTGGAAAAACGCCGAAGTTTTCATCTACCTGATCTCCAAATTGGATTCGTTACTTGTGAATTGGAAGGTATCGACGGGGACCTTCAGGTAGCAGTCTACGGGGGGAGCGGAATGCGCGCCAATCAATAATTTCAATTAACCCGATAGGGAGAAGGGGCCAATAGATAAATTGAATCGGGGGGATAGGAAAGATTGACTTCCGCTCCGGCGTAACAGCGTAGATGATAGCTAACACACGCAACGTTGCGTATTTGTCCGCCTTGTCGCGGGTCAGCCCAAGAGGAGAGTCATGAAACGAATTCTTTCGATGTTGTCCCTGTCGGCTATTGCTGCGGTCCATTTGATGGCCCAAGCCGCCGCCCCGAGTCCCAGTCCGACAGCCGCACTGGAAGCTGGAATCAAGTCTGCGCAACTAAGCGCGGACAATGCGTGGATGCTGGTGAGCTGCGCACTGGTGTTAATGATGACCGGTCCCGGTCTCGCCCTTTTTTACGGCGGCCTGGTCCGGAAGAAGAACGTCCTCGGGACGATGATGCAGAGTTTCGTCCTGATGCTGATTGGCACGGTTCTCTGGGCGACAGTCGGGTATAGCCTCGCCTTCGGCGAAGCCAGCCCTTTCATCGGCGATCTGCGGTACCTGTTCCTTGACAAGGTAGGCGCCGATCCGAACCCGACATACGCCGCGACGATTCCGCATCAGACATTCATGCTGTTCCAGATGATGTTCGCCATCATCACGCCGGCCCTGATTACAGGCGCCTTCGCGGAACGCATGAAGTTCAGCGCGATGGTGCTGTTCACTATTCTTTGGACTTTGATCGTGTACTATCCGTTGGCTCACATGGTATGGGGCAATAATGGCTTTCTCAACGCATTTCTCGGTGGCAAGATTCCTTGCCTCGACTTTGCCGGCGGCACGGTCGTCCATATCAGCTCCGGTGTTTCGGCTTTGGTTTGCGCCCTCGTCATGGGTAAGCGCCAGGGCTATCCCGCCGAACCGATGAAACCGCACAGCCTGGTGCTTAGCTTCATCGGCGCATGTCTCCTTTGGGTCGGCTGGTTTGGCTTCAACGCCGGCAGCGCCCTTGCCGCGGGCGGCCTGGCCACCTCGGCCTTCACCGCGACGCACTTTGCCGCCGCCGCCGCGGCCTGCGGCTGGATGATTGCCGAATGGATGCAACACGGCAAGCCCAGCATTCTCGGCGGCATCTCCGGATGCGTCGCCGGACTGGTTGCGATTACCCCGGCTTCCGGTTTCGTAAAACCGATGCCTGCTCTCATCATCGGCTTCCTGGCCGGCGTGTTCTGCTACTTCATGGTCGTCAAAGTGAAATCCATGATGGGCTACGACGATTCGCTCGACGCGTTTGGTGTTCACGGCGCGGGTGGCACGCTTGGCGCAATCCTGACTGGTGTATTCGCGTCCAGCGAAATCAATCAGCCGTTCAAGGACACCGCCGGCAAGGTGCTCCCGGTTGGCTTGATCGAAGGGAATAGCGGCCAGGTCCTCAATCAGGCGATGGGAGTGGCCGTATCCTGGGTACTGGCGATCGTGGCGACATTCATCATTCTCAAGGTCGTCGACGCCGTCGTCGGTCTCCGCGTCTCGCCAGAGGAAGAGACGATGGGGTTGGACTTGAGCCAGCATGGTGAAGAAGGGTATAGCCTGGAAGCTTAACTAGGCCCGAATGGAGAAAACGCGATGAAAAAAATCGAAGCGGTGATTCAACCGTTCAAGCTGGAAGAAGTCAAGGAAGCCCTCAAGGCAATTGGCATCGACGGCATGACGGTTTCAGAAGTTCGCGGCCACGGCCGGCAGAAGGGACATAAGGAGGTCTATCGCGGCCAGGAGTATCAGGTCGATCTGCTTCCAAAGGTCAAGATTGAGATGGTGGTAGCCTCGTCACGAGCGGAAGAGGTGATTTCCGCACTGTCCGCGGCGGCAAAAACAGGCAAGATCGGCGACGGCAAGATCTTTGTCTTTGAAGTCGCCGAGGCGATACGTATTCGTAACGATGAACGCGGCGAAACAGCCCTCTAGCGATCCTTTGCTTGCAATCAAGGAGCGGTTCCTCTCGGATGGGAACCCCGTCGCCGTCCTGGCCGATCGAACCGCTCTGGTCAATAACGTTCTTCGTACAGCTTTCCTCGAATATCTGGCCCCGGTATACCCGAAAGGGATGGCCGTGCTGGCTGTTGGAGGGTACGGACGCTCGGAGCTTTTCCCGCACTCCGATGTCGATGTTCTGCTGTTAGTGGAAAGAGCGCCCTCCGACGAAAAGTCGCGGGACGCTCTTTCCGCGTTCTTGCGTACCGGCTGGGATAGCGGCCTTCGCATCTCTCACTCGGTCCACACCGTAGACGAGTGTTGCTCCTATCATGCGGGCAATCTCGAACTCTCCATCAGCCTGCTCGACCAGCGTCTCCTCTGCGGCGATACCGGCCTTTACCAGAACCTGACCGCGCGTCTCCCAAAGTTCTTTGCGAGCGAGCGCCAGATGCTGCTCCGCCTTCTTATCCGGCAAACTCGCGAACGCCACGAAAAGTTCCAGAATACGGTTTATCATCTCGAGCCGAACATCAAAGAGGCTCCGGGTGGTCTGCGCGACCTGCACGTCATTGGCTGGCTCGCCAAGCTGCAGGATCCGGCGCGGGAGTTGCCGGATTGGCTTGGCGAACTCGGCCCCGAAATTCAGTTTCTGTACGCGCTCCGCTGCTACCTGCACTTCATGGGCGGCCGTGATCAGAACGTGCTCCAGTTCGACGCGCAGGAGGACATCGTCCGCCAGCCTTTCATGGACGAGATCGATCCGGCAAAGCCCATCGAGAGCTGGATGCGCCGCTACTTTCTGTCTGCGCGGCGGATTCACCGCGCGGCGTCGCAAGCGATCGACGTTAGCGAACGCCTGGTGCCTAGCGGCCTGTTCAGCCAGTTTCGTGAATGGCGCACGCGCCTATCGACCTCCGAGATTTCGGTGGCGAAGGAGCGCCTGCTGCTTCGCAATCCGCAGATGCTTGAGTCCGACCCGGAGCTCGCCCTGCGGCTAATGCTGTTCACCGCGCGTCACGGGCTGATTCCCGCTACCGACACCGAACGCCGCATCGCGCGTGCGCTGCCAATCATTGAGAATTACTTCTCCGAGCCGCGGCCGCTTTGGAATCACCTGCGCGAAATCTTCTCCATGCCTTACGCCATGGTGGCCCTTCGCACGATGCATGAGACGGGACTGCTCGGTGCGCTGCTGCCTGAATGGCGCATGATCGAAGGGTTCGTCATCCGCGACTTCTATCACCGTTATACCGTCGACGAGCATACGCTCATCGTTGCCGAGCATCTGCTATCGCTCCGAAAGCATCCCGACGGGCCGCGCCGCCGCTTTTCCGAACTGCTTACGGAGGTCGATTCCCTTCCGCTTCTCGTCTTCGCCATTCTGCTTCATGACATCGGCAAGAGCATCGACGGGCCCACCCATGCCGCCGAGTCGGCCCGCTTGGGCGAAGGGATGATGGCGCGCATGGAGATGCCCGAGGAGGAGCGGCCGTTCGTTCGATTCCTCGTCGAGCAGCACCTGGCGCTGTCTTCGGTGATGAATGCGCGCGATCTTGACGATCCCGCGACGGCGAAAGACCTCGCCGCGAGGGCCGGCACTGTCGAGAATCTCCGTTATCTTGCGCTGATGACGTATGCCGATATCAGCGGCGTTAACCCGACAGCCATGACGCCTTGGCGCCTGGAGCAGTTGTGGCGCGTTTACTCGATCGGCCTCCGTGAGTTGACGCGCGAATTGGACACGGATCGCATTCACGTCGAGCCGGATGCCCCGGCCAGCGAATTCCTGGAAGGGTTCCCGAGCCGCTACGTCCGCACACATTCAAAGGAGGAGATAGAGGCGCATTTGGCGCTGGAACAGCAGGCGAGAAAATCCGGCGTGGCAGTAGACTTAAGCCGGCATGGCGGCGTCTGGAAGCTTACGCTGGTCACTCTCGACAAGCCGCGGTTATTCGCTTCGATTGCGGGTGCCTTGAGCGGCTTCGGGATGGACATCGTCAAGGCGGAGGCGTTTTCGAATACGAAGGGAGAGGTGCTCGACGCCTTTACATTCTCCGATCCCGGCAGGGCATTGGAACTGAATCCACCCGAGGTCGACCGCCTTCGCGGCATGATCGAGAAGGCCGCGATAGGAACGCTCGATGTCCGGCAGATGCTGGAGCGGCGTGTGCGTCCGCAGGCAAAGCAGCGGAGCGAGCGTCTTCGACCCACCATTTACTTCGATAGCGAGGCGTCCGAGCATGCGACGCTGGTTGAGATCGTCGCGGAGGATCGCATTGGGCTTCTGTACGACTTCGCGCGTGTTTTCGCGGAGTCCGGGTGCAATATCGAAGTGGTATTGATCGATACGGAAGCGCACAAGGCGCTTGATGTTTTCTATTTGACGTGCGAGGGACGAAAACTCACCGAGAACGAGCAGTTCGTACTGGAAGATCGCCTGCGCGTGGCGTGTATGGCGTAGAGTTGAGTTGGCGGAAGCCAGTGGGGGTCGAACCCACCATGACGCATACGCGCCATACGCTGGTTTTGAAGACCAGGCCCAGCACCGGCCAAGATTGGCTTCCGATTTCTAGTCTACTTTACAGCCCCAAACTCGCCGCGCGCGCCTTCATCGCTTCGATGCAGAAGGTAATGTGTTCGTCGAGGTCCAGGCCCATCTCCGCCGCGCCGTTGATGATGTCGTCGCGATTCACCGCACGGGCAAAGGCTTTGTCCTTCAGCTTCTTCCGGACGGATTTCACGTCCACTTCAGCAATGGTCCGGGTTGGTTTTACATAGGCGCAGGCGGTGAGAAATCCGGCCAGTTCGTCGCAGCCGAATAGCGATTTCTCCATCCGGCTTTCGCGCGGCACGCCGGTAAAGTCAGCATGGGACAGAATGGCGCGGCGGATTTCGTCGGAAACGCCGCGTTCCTTGAGAATGGGCTCTCCCTTCGTGGGGTGATCGGGCAACTGAGGGTGGATCTCCCAATCGAAGTCATGAAGCAGCCCCGTGATGGCCCACTTCTCCTCATCGTCGCCGTATTTTCGGGCGTAGGCGACCATGCACGCCTCCACCGCGAGCATATGTTTTCGCAGTCCTTCCGACTGCACGAACTCGCACACCGTTTGCCAGGCTCTATCGCGATCCATCCCTACGTTTGTACCGGATTAGGCCCGAATATGCTAATCTGAGTAGAGTCGTTATCGTGGGCCTGTGGCGCAGTTGGGAGCGCGCTTCCATGGCATGGAAGAGGTCAAGGGTTCGAATCCCTTCAGGTCCACCAATAGATAAGTTCATAGACTCGCGTTCATACCGAGATTCGTGACGTGTCGACGCGGCGCGAGTACGGCGACGGCTTAAAGTAGTAGAGTCGCCTCTTCTATGTCACGTGTCTTGCTCTCCATTGGAGAGATCCTCTGGGATCAGTATCCCGGCTACCGGTTGCTTGGTGGCGCGCCTTTCAATCTGGCGGCCCATGCACGGCGGCTTGGGTTCGCGTCCTATTTCATCAGCGCGGTTGGCCGGGATGAACCGGGCGATGACGCCGTCCGGCAGGCAGAGGCGATCGGCGTCGACATGACCTACACAAGGCGGCATCCGAACTGGCCAACCGGGATCGTGGACGTGACGCTCGACGACGGTGGGCATCCCTCTTACCATCTACGGCGGCCGGCGGCGTGGGAGGAACCGGAAATCACCGCGCGCCAGGTGACGGAGCTGAATGCGACACGGCCGGCTTGGCTGGTCTGCGGCACACTACAACAGACTTGCCCGAAGGCCCGCGCGGTACGGCTCGCGCTGAGCGGCGTGCCACTCTTTTATGACGTCAATCTTCGGCTGGGATTTGAGGACACGGGCACGATCGACGAACTATTGCGCGCGGCGACAGTCGTTAAATGCAACGAGGCGGAACTTGGATGGCTCGCGAGAGAGTTTGTGCTTGACGGTGATCCCGCGGAATCGCTCCTCCGCCGTTATCCAATGTCCGTGCTCTGCGTGACCCTGGGTGCGAATGGCTGCCGGGCCTACGCGAATGGTGAAGTTGTCGAGGCCATGCCACCAGCCGTCCACGCGGTTGACGCTGTCGGCGCGGGAGACGCCTTTTCCGCGGCATTCCTGTACGGGCTCTCCGAACAGTGGCCGCTCGACCGGACCGCGTCGTTCGCAAATGCACTCGGGTCGTTGATCGCTTCCCGGCGGGGCGCTATCCCCGACTGGACGCTTGACGAACTCTACACGGCCGCCAGCTTGCAGTAGTCGGGACGTGATGCCGCGGTTTCGTGGCGATAGGCATGCACGATCTTTCCGTTCAAAACGAGGAATACGCCGGGCATTTGGAACCCGTCTCCCCTGAGAACACCCAGACCGTGTCCCTCGGCAATCGCAGCCCGCGCCCCGCGCAGCAGGACCCGCAATCCGAATAGCTGCCGCCAGCCGCCGCGTTTCAACTCAAAGCGCTGGTAGAGCCCGCGCCCGGGGTCGGAAAACCGGGCCACATCATCGAGTCCATGGCTCGCGAAGATGGCAAACGCTTCCGCGTCGGCGCTCATGTGCACCAGGGCGATTTGCACTCCGGCGCCTTCAATACGCGAACGCTGCACTCGCAGGTCCGTAAGGGCCTCCCGGCAGAAAGTGCACCCGAAGTGGCGCAGAAAAACCAGAAGCACCGGCTTGTCCTTGGAGAGGTCGTCAATCGAACGCCTGTGCTGATCGAGAACGCTGGCTGCATCTCCACCCGGCTCATTCAAATACGTCCGCCATGCCCCGCGGAGAATAAGAAAGAACGGAACAAGCCAGATCAGATCGTTGCCAATGTTGACGATGCCGAATCTCCATGGCAGCCGGCCGGCCAGGGCGGCGTTCAGAAAACCGATTGGCCCGAATAACTTGCCAAGAAAACCGGCGAGAACGACAGGCCAGTGCCGGTAGGGATCGGCCGCCGCGGCAGCGTAGGCGATGCCGTAGACGCCTACGATCATCGCAATACACTGCCATAATTCCGGATAGTTCGGGCGAGCCATTCCGGCCCAATCGAACAGCGCGTTTGGAAACAGCCCGTAGACAACGCCCCACACGATGTTGTAGACACCGGCCGCCAGCAGCCACCGTTTCATCCACCTAGCGGGCATGGAAACGCCTGTAAGAGACTGGTGGGCCCTGTAGGATTTGAACCTACAACCAACGGATTATGAGTCCGCTGCTCTAACCGTTGAGCTAAGAGCCCGCCTCCTTCCAATGTACTAGAAGGTGACCTTCAGCGACATTTGCCACGACCGCGGCGGGTCCTGTCCAGTAATGGTTCCGAAGGTCGAACTGGTCGGATCAGTATTCGGATCGGCCAGATTCGGGTGGTTCATCGCATTGAACGTCTCCGCGCGGAACTGCGTGTTCCAGCGTTCCGTGATGCGGAAGTTCTTGATCAGCGAGAAGTCCCAGCGATCCTGGTTGGGCCCACGCACACCGTTGAAACGTAGCGGGAAGGTTCGCAGATTAGACGCCAATTGCTGCGCCGCATTGCGGTTGAATCCCGCATTCACATCGAACCACTGGTCGACATTGCGCTTGTCCTCGGGCAGCACGATGCTGTTCAGATTGCCGTTGAAGATGCGATTACCGAAACCGAGCGGCGCGCCGGACTGGTGCTGGTACAACCCGCCCAGTTGCCATCCCCCGACCGCGAAATCGACGGCCTTATGCATGTGCGCTCCCCACTTGCGGCCACTGCCAACGGGAATCTCCCAGATACCCGAGCCAGCAACGCGGTGCGTGCGATCCAGCGCGGAGACTACTTCGTAAGGCATCGGATCCTGACTGTTCAAGAACTCCGTCGCCTCCATCGCCTTCGACCATGTATAGGAGAGCTGCACCGTCCAGCCGCCGGTCATCCGGCGCTCGATACGGGTTTGCATTGAGTGATACCAGGAGTAGCCCGCTGGATCGCCGTTCAGCGTGACGTTCCCAAAGTGCGGGTACGGCCGCAGGAGGCTGCCGCGGGTGATGTTCTGGCCGTAGATCGGGTTCAGCCCGAAGAACGGATTGCGGGAGTTCGCACCGAGGAAATCAATGGTGGCCTGATCACGTACAGGAGAGGTGCTCAGATACTGTGCCGGCGTGTTGTTCAACTGTCGATTCGCGATGTTGAGGCGAGTGGCGCGATTGCCGACGTAACCGCCTTCGACCATGAACTTGCCTGGCAACTCCTGTTGGAGTCCAACGCTCCAGCGCTGCGCGTAAGGGTTGTAGCGATTGGGCGCCCAAAACGACACGTCCTGACCGATGTTGGTGAGTAGTCCGCCGGATGCACCCGCCGGCTTGATGAGGCCGGCCGGGAATGGACTGGCGTTGGTGGCGATATAGGTAAGGCCGTTGTCGAGCGAAGCCTGCATTGGCGTCGACTGGGAGAAGCCGGAGAGATTCGTATTGGTGTAGTTCGAGCCGATGGAGGCGTAATACGTGCCGTAGCCCGCGCGAATGACGGTCTTCGGTCGCAACTGATACGCGAAGCCGACGCGGGGCATGAAGTTTGTCTTCGGCGCGATCCAGAAGGTGCGAGGATTGCCGCCAGCACCGGCAAACGTCAGACCGCCGAGAGCGCGGAACTGACTGACGGGAAGCTGAGGAATCGAATTTGCCGCATAGTTGACGCGTGCCGCGGCGTCGAGCGGATTCGCCGTGTCACCCGCGAAGTGAATCGCCGAACGGTTGAACCGTTCGGTCATCGGCGACTCATACTCATAGCGGACTCCGATGTTCAGCGTCAGTTTTTTGGTGATCTTCCAGTCGTCCTGGAGATAAAGCGCAAAGTATTTGTCCTGCTCAATATAGCTGTCGGTGATGCTCATCGAGCCTGCGGGAATACCAAGGAGCATTGATGCCACCTCGCCTCCGAGCGTCGGATTCGCCGCCGTGTCGTTCGCCTTGGTGTAGGTAGCGTTATAGCTGAATTGCGGCGACAACGCCTGGTGGTACCGGTTGCGGCTCTCCCGATAGATGCGGAACTCGGGACCGAAGCGGAAGCTGTGGTTGCCCATCAATTTCGTGAAGTTGCCGACGAAGGAGTGTGACGTAGATGCCGTCAAGCCGTCCCCCGACTCCCAGGAAGCAAGGGACGTGAACGGCGATACGGCCACGTTCGGCAGGGTGGCGATGGAGGGGTTGGCGATCTGGCTGACGAGACCCTGCGAGAAGCCGAGCGAAGCGAGGTTAGTCCCCTGCGATGGGCGGCGCTCCGGGAAGTCCTGGAAGGTCAGGCCGTAGCGGAAGTTGAAGAGCAGAGTCGGGCTGAAGACATACACGTCGTCAAACGCTATGCCCTTGTTGTTGCGGTTCAGGATGACGCCGTTCACGTTATTGCTGAAAACGCGATTCTTGTCTTCTTCCCAAAAATCGCGGTGTAGACGGACGAAGACGCGGTGCTTGTCGTTAAAGGCGTGATCGAAACGCGCGAGCCACACCCAATAGTCTTCCAGGGCCTTGCCGCTACGGAAGAAGTTGTTGCGCTGTTCCACCGTCCCCGCCTGGTTCGGAAGCGGGTAAAGGTCCATCATGTTTTTTCCGACGGTGTCCACCTGGCTCGGAGGTATGATGTTGCCGGGGATGGGGGTGCGGACGTAGCGCCCTGCCACAAGTTGCGTGCTCCGTGGATCGTAAACCTGGTACGCGGCGCCGCGGGCGAGATACTCCGAAAGATCGCCGGCGCGCATCTTTGCGGTGGGAACGGTGGAAGTCTGCGCTTCCGCGGAGCCAAATTTATTGGCTTCCCAGGCGTAGAACCAGAAAGTGCGGTTCTTGCCGTTGTAGACTTTCGGCACCGTGATCGGCGCGCCGACGGAGAAACCATAGCGATTGTCCTGATACACCGGCAGCTTCTGCCCGGCACGGTTATTGAAGATCGTCGGCGCGTCAAGCGCCGAATGCCGCAACCATTCGTGCAATTCGCCATGGATGACATTCGTTCCGCTCTTGGTCGACACGTTCACTGTGCTGCCCATGGTGTGGCCGAGCGCAGCGTCGAAAGCCGAAGTCTGCACTTTGAATTCGCTGATCGCCGTTGGCGGCGGGGAGAACGCGACGCGCGGCGCGGTGCCGTCGCTGAAAGTGTTGGAGACGCCATCGATGGAAAATTCGTTCTGGTTGTTGCCGCCGCCGTCGGTCGAGAACGTCGACGGCGCGGAATTGAAAGCAGCCTTGCGCAGGCGGAGGTTCGTGCCGTTCACAGTGCCCGGTGCGAGATGGACGAGATCCATCGCGTTACCGGCAAACAGCGGCAGTTCCAGCACCCGGCGCTCGTCGATCACTTGGCCCAGCGACGCTTCCGCGGTCGACAGCAGCGGCGTAGTGTCCTTCACCTCCACCGTTTCCGTCGTCGCGCCGACCTGGAGCTCCAGGTTCACCTCCACCGTATCGTTAATGCGGACCTGAATCTCATTACGGACGGTTTTCTTGAACCCTCCCGCTTCGGCGGTCAGCGTGTACGTGCCGCCGATCAGATACGGCAGCGTGAAATTGCCGGCCTCATTCGTTTTCGCGGCCGCCGTTACACCGGTGCTGTTGTTCGTAATGCGCAAGTCGGCGCCCGCAACGGTCGCGCCGGAAGAATCCGTGACGCGGCCAAGCACCGTACCGCGAGCGTCTTGTCCAGAGGACGGGACCACTAGCAGCAGGGTTAGAAATGGTAGATACCGTAATCCTGGAAGCATGCCCGAATAATATCGAACCTCTCACCACATGTGGTAGTAACCTTGGCGCTCCTCCACGGCCACGGGAATGCCGAACAGTTCGCTCAAGCGCTCCTCGGTCAACATCTCCCTCTTCGGCCCGTCCTGGAACACCTTGCCGCTACGCAAGCAAATCACACGGTCGATCTCGGGAATGATGTCCGGAAGATGGTGCGTCACCAGGATGACCGCGACTCCCGTCTGCGCCAGCTTGCGCATGGCGTCGCGCAATTCGCCCATCGCCCGAATATCGAGACTGTTGGACGGCTCATCCAGGATCAGCGCTTTCGGCGAGTGAGCCAGCGCCCGGGCGATAACCGCACGCCTCGCTTCGCCGGATGAGAGCTCGGTCATCCGGCGTTCCCGCAGGTGGCGAATTTCCAGGTAGTCGAGCAGTTCCTCGGCGCGCGCCTCCATTTCCGGCGTTACGGGATGGTAGGGCCAGATTCCGACGCTGGAATGGAAGCCGGACAGGATCGTCTCGAACACCGAATACGGCTGGGTGCAAAGCTGCACCAAGTCGTTGGTAACAATGCCCATCCAGCTCCGCAGTTCCCATACATTCCAAATCTGCTGGCCCAGGATGCGCATTTCACATCGGGGCGGGGGCCATCTCGTATACAGTTCGCGGGTGACCGTCTTGATCAGCGTCGATTTGCCGGATCCGTTCGGACCCACAATCGCCACGTTTTCCCCAACGCCAATCGTTAAGTTAATGTCATCTAGCGCGAGCTGCTCGTCTCTGTAAACGCTGACATTTTTCCAGAAGATGAATTCTTGGTTAGACACAGTCATGAATCAAAAGGTTTCGTACAATTAGATCATTCAAGCCGCAAGGCTTCAGGAGAAAAGAAAAGTATGAACCAAGTTCGTTTGCTGGGAGCACTGCTGCTCACAGTCGTGCTTTTCGCCGGCGGTCTATTCGCTCAGTCGGATAGCACTTCGGTGAACGGCACGATTACAGACGCATCCGGTGCGGCGGTTCCCAACGCCAAGGTTGTCGTTAGAAATCAAAATACGGGAGCGACTCGTCAAGCGACGACGAACACTTCCGGTGTCTACGTAATCCCCTCGATTCAGTCCGGCACCTACACACTGTCTGTAGAGGTCCAGGGCTTCAAGAAGTTCGAATCCAATAACAACAAATTCGACGCGGCTGCTCCGGCCACCATTGACGCCGTGATGCAGATTGGCCAACTCAATGACACGATCACCGTCGAGGCCCAGGTAAACGCCATTCAGACAGAGACTTCTACACTGGGGAAACTGGTGGAAGGTAAGCAGGTTTCCGACCTGCAGTTGAATGGCCGCAACCCGCTCTTCCTCTCGTTGTTGAAGCCTGGGGTTCGCGGCGGCAACTCGCTCGCGAATTTCGACTACGGCCTCACCACCGGCGGACTGCAGATCAACGGCAGCCGCACGCAGGACAACCTGATCGCGTTTGACGGCGCGGTTGGCGTCCGGACCCGTTCCAACGGCACTTCGATCGGCACGGCCGATCTTGATGCCGTGCAGGAAGTTCAGATTCTGACTGCCAACTACTCGGCCGAGTACGGCCGTTCGGCTGGCGGCCAGATCCGCATCGTTACCAAGACGGGCGGCAAGCAGTTCCATGGCGCCGCGTATGAGTACCTGCGCAACTCCGCCACCAACGCCAATAGCTGGTCCCGTAACCGCGCTGGGCAGCTCATCGCCCCCGATAAGTTCAACCAGTACGGCTGGAACCTCAACGGCCCGATCTTCATCCCGGGCCTGTTCAACAAGGACCGCGACAAGCTGTTCTTCTTTGTCGGCCAGGAGTGGGTAAAGCGCCGTACGGAAGCCACGAACGTACGGGCAGTGCCGACAGTGAAAATGAAGAATGGCGACTTCAGCGAACTTCTGGTCCCCACCGCCTTCTACGCCACCCCCCAAACAATTCGAGACTCGAATGGCACGCCGTACCCAGGCAACGTCATTCCCGCCGCTCAAACCAGTAAGAACGGCTTGGCGCTGCTTAGCGTGTATCCGAATCCGAACTTGGCAATTCCGCAGGGAACGGGGAACTACTTCGCCGCCGGCGCCGCGCCTGTGGACCAGCGCAAGGACACCATTTCGGCCGACTACCTGCCGACTTCCAAGGATTCGATCAAATTCCGTTCGAGCCTATTCCATTACGTCGACATCAATCCGTTCCAGACAAATTTCCTGTTCTCGAACCGCGTGATCGACCGGCCGAATCAGACTGCTTCGGTGAACTGGACCCGTACGATCAGCCCGACGATGGTCAACGAATTGCTCGTCTCAGCAAGTCGCGACCAGGTTCGCCTTCGGATGAACCTGACGCCGGCTCTGGACCGCACGACCTACGGAATCAACTACAACTACATCTTCCCGGTCGGAAAGGATTTGCCAAACAAGCTCCCTACCGTAGATATCGCCGGTTTCCAGACCTACACGGGCAGCCCGTATCCGTCCAGCTCGGCCGGACCGATCTACAACATTTCCAACAACACCACGAAGATCAAGGGCACGCATTCCATCAAGTTCGGCGTGATGTTTGAACGCTCCGGACAGAACGACTACGACCAGATCAATGTGAGCGGCGTTCCCGGCGGTTCCGACAACCAGAACGGCCGTTTCGTCTTCATTAACAACCGTCCCGGCGGCTCCGGTACTGCGATTTCCGACGCGGCTCGCGGACTCTTCAGCACGTATGCCGAAATCGGTATCCGCTCCTACACCCCGTATCGCGGCCACATGTTTGAATACTTTGTGCAGGATAGCTGGAAGGCAACGGATAAATTGAAGATCGAATACGGCTTCCGCCACTCGATCATTCAGCCCTACTACTCCCTGTGGGGCAACATGACGGTGTTCGATCCCAAGTACTACGACAAGTCGAAGGCCATTAGCGTGAATCCATCCACAGGAAACCCGATCCCTGGCACAGGCGATGCCTACAACGGCGTAGTCATCCCGGGCGACGGCTGGCCGGATGCAGCAAAGGGACGTGTGCCGATCGCTACGACGGGCGAATTCAATCGCCTCTTCCGCGGCGAATCCAGGAGCTATTCGAACATTCAGAAGACGCTCATCCAGCCGCGTGTCGGTATCGCCTACCAAATCGACTCGAAGACGGTCGTGCGGTCGGGTGTTGGGCGTTACTCCACGCGCCTCGGCGTTTCGGACTCGATCTTCCTAGGCGGCAATCCGCCGCTACAGCCGATCGCGTCGATTCCGAACGGCGTCGTCGACAACCCCGGTGGTGGCTCGGTTGCTAGCTTCCCACTTTCGATCAACACGCAGGACAAGATCTTCAAGAACCCCGAAGCTTACAACTGGAACCTCACCGTCGAACGGGAAGTCGGTATGAAGACGGTTCTCGAAGTCAGCTACGTTGGCCGCAAAGGTCTCCATGCCCAGCGCGAACGCAACATCAATCAGTTGCTGCCCGGAACGCGCCAAGCCAACCCCGGAATCAACGAGAATGCGTTGCGTCCGTTCCAGGGATTCGGCCCCATTCGCATTACCAACAACGAATCCACGTCGTTCTACCAGGGCCTCCAGATCGGCGTCAATCGCCGCTTTGCGAACGGCTTCAGCTACGGTTTCGCCTACACGGCGGCGAAGTCTTCCGACGCTGGATCCGCCCAGCGCGACATCATTCCGAATGCCTATGACGCTTCCGCGCTCTGGGGCCCGTCGGATTTCGATACGCGCCATGTCGCTGTGATTAACTTCATCTACGAACTCCCGTTCTTCCGCTCCTCGACCGGGGCCACCAAAACCCTGCTTGGCGGATGGCAGGTCTCCGGCGTGACCCAGTTCCAGACCGGCACCCCGGGCACCGTCGCCACCGGCGATGACTTCGCCGGCGTCGGTACTGGTTCCGGCTCGCAGCTCTGGCAACTCAACGGCTCAGTCAAAACCAATGGGCAGTTCACCAACGCCGGGGAAGGTGTCAGCACCAGCTACATCACGATTCCGCGCGACGCCAACGGCCGCCAGCAGTTGTACTCCCAACCTGCCGCCGGTACGTTCGTGAAGGACCGCCTCCGTAATATCATGTACGGTCCTGGCTTCCAGAACTGGAACTTGTCGCTCTTCAAGAACTTCAAGATCCAGGAACGGGTCAACATCCAGTTCCGCGCCGATGGCTACAACTTCGTCAACCACCCGAATTGGGGCGGCTCGGCGGGCGGCGGTCTTGACCGCAACCCGAATAGCGGCACGTTTGGTCAGGTTACGGCGAAGGGTGGCGAACGCAACATGCAGTTCGGTCTGCGCGTCGGCTTCTAGTTCCAATAACCCAAAAGCGCAACGGCCGCTCCTTTCCCGGGGCGGCCGTTGTGCATTTAGAGCAACGGAATCGTTTCCAAAACCGCGCGCAACTCGTCGCTAATCTCTTTGGGCTCCAACATCCCCTCCGCCACTCCCTCCTTTACCCGCAGTATCAGAAGGCTTACCGAGTTGGTATTGAAAGCCAACCACAACCGCCTCGGCGGACCCTCATGGAACTTATGGATGTCCGCGGCAAGCTCGAACGCATCGATTTCCTTCGTACGCCATCGAGCAAACTGTCCATCCAGCTTGCGCAACTCTAATGCCAGCAGCCGCTCGTGGACTATCTCCGCCAATTGCCGAATCTCCCGCTTCATCGGCTTCGGCAACAGATCGATTCGATTCTGCATAGCAGTGATCGTACCAGCCATTCGCTAGAATAGAAGTTCATGCTTTGTGCCGGAATTGTTGGCCTGCCGAACGTCGGCAAGAGTACTCTTTTTAACGCGTTGACCCAAAGCCGCAAGGCCATGGCGGCCAACTACCGCTTCTGCACCATTGAGCCGAACAATGGCGTTGTCACGGTCCCGGACGAACGGCTGGAGGTGCTGTCGAAGATCAGCGGCTCCCAGAAGATCGTACCGTCCGTCTTCGAGTTCGTCGATATCGCAGGGTTAGTCAAAGGCGCCAGTCAGGGCGAGGGACTCGGCAATCAGTTTCTTGGCCACATCCGCGAAGTGGACGCCATCGTGCAGGTTGTCCGCTGCTTTGAGAATCCAGACATCGAACACGTCATGGATACCGTCGACCCTGTTCGCGATATCGAAGTCATCGACACCGAATTGATCCTGGCCGATCTCGAAAGCGTACAAAAGCGGCGCCAGCGGCAACAGAAGGCCGCCAAATCAGGCGACAAAAAGATCATCGCCGAGCTTGAATTGCTGGACCGCCTGGAACCCCATCTCAGCAACGGCTTGCATGCCTTCTCCCTCGAAACCACACCGGAGGAGAGGGCGCTGATGAAGCCCCTATTTCTGCTTACAGCCAAACCGACGCTCTTCGCCTGCAACGTGGCCGAAAGCGACCTCGCCGATGCGGACGCCAATCCCGGGGTGCGGAAGGTGAAGGAACTTGCCATTCGCCACCGCGGCTGCGAAGTGGTTGTTGTGTCCGCTGATATTGAGGCCGAGCTCGTCACCCTCCCGCCGCCAGAGCGCGCGGAATATCTGGAGGGCCTCGGCGTCACCGAGGGCGGAGCGGGCAGTTTGATCAAGGCGGCCTATCATCTCCTCGGCCTCCGCACCTATCTGACAACCGGCGAAAAAGAGACCCGCGCGTGGACAATCCATGCAGGTGACAAAGCGCCGCAGGCCGCCGCCGTCATCCACTCCGATTTCGAGAAGGCGTTTATCTCCGCGGAAACCATCGCCTATGAGGACCTGGTCGCCTGCGGCAGTTTCGCCAACGCGCGCGCCGTCGGCAAACTCCGCACCGAGGGCAAGGACTACGTCGTGCAGGATGGCGATGTCATGGAGTTCAAGACTTTCGTATAAGCCCAAGGGCAAAGTTCAACTGGACGACCACGAAAACCGCCAGGCTCCAATAGGGATTCACAATGCAGAGCAGCGCCCCGAATGCATAGAGCGATTGGGAGACGACAATTCGCCGCTTGATCCCGTCCGAGATTTCCAAGGGCACACCGCTGTCCACAAGCCCCTCCCGCACTGCGCAGATCCAGCTAATATAGAGCGTCAATCCAAGGAATACGATATTGGCCCAGTAGGCGATCAGTGCCACGCGAAATGAGGTGTACTGCGCCATCAGGTTCGTCGAGAACGGCGTGATCGACACGAAGAATAGAAAGACAATATGAATCCACGACAGGCTGCGATTGGCGCGTGCCAAGTGGTTTAACTGAGTCTGCTGCCCCACCCAGAAGATCCCAAGTGTCAGGAAGGTGACGATGTACATCATCAAACGCGGCCCTAAGGCAATCAGCGCTCGCCATAGTTCCGCGTCATTGTGTATCGCCTCCACGGCCGGCGCGCGCAGATCCAGCACCAGCAGTGTCATAGCGATCGAAAACACCCCGTCACTCAGTGCCGCCAACCGTGCGGCGTTCTGCCCGGCGAAACTGTCATAGTTCATCGTTCAATATTCTCTTCCACTTCGGCGCGCCACGGAATACACTGGCCCCGGCGGAGGATTCATATTGCCTAAAGTTAACACTGTGGACTGTCGCGGCAGAGTGTGTGGTCCTAATCTAATCATTCCGAGGCATAACTCTGCTAACTATAGTTGGCGCCGCCCGGACGCTCACTTGGTATGTGGGCTTGCGGCGGCGAGGCGGAAGTTAGCCCCACTTCTCCCGTGCCGCTGCCCAACGCCGCCGTTGCGCTTCCGCCATGCGCTTCCGGCCTTCTTCACTTACTTTCCGCCGCTTTCTGCGCTTTCCGGCGACGGGATCGGGATCGAAATTGCCGTCGGATCCAAATCTATTGCCGCCCGGAAGTTTCGCCTTCACCTGCGCGATCTGCCCCTCAAGACGCGCTAACTGCGCTTCGAATCCGAGGAGTGCGGCTTGAAGCAGCGACTGGTCAAGTCCAATAGACATGTTTACTACTGTAGCAACTATTCCCCGCGGTGTTACTCCGGAACAGGTAGCCTCCGCAGTTACAGCAATAGGCTACTTGCCGTTCTTCAAGTAATCAACCATTCTAGCGGTGACTGCGTCCACAAACGGCTTCCCGCGCTGCAGCAGATTGTCGCGCTTCATGTAGTCGATCTCCACGTCCGGGCGCACCCCGACGTTTTCGATGTAGGTACTGGCGGGGTACTCCGGCGTAGCGACGGGATTCAATCGGAGTTGTAGAGCGAGCGTCATGCCCGCTACGCCTTCCGAGAACGCCCCGGCCGCGAAGTTGGTGTTGTTGCCGCCCGCGCTATTGATACGGAAACCCACAAGGAGGCCGCGGCCGGCATCCTGGAACACAGCAGGCACGGAATCGGCCGCTTGAACGATGTTGTCTTTGAGCGCGCTGAGCAAGTCGATAATGGACTGCGGAGCTCGTTGCGCCTTAGCGGATTCCAACGCCGACGATATCGAGACGACCCAGTTGGATGTAGCTCGCACTTCAAATCCCATGGCTCGAAAACCTTTGTGCATGAGGTAGGACATCAGCACATTGGTATATCCGACGCTTCCACCAGGATTCCGCATGTCGTCAATGACAAGGCCGCCGGTCGAGGCCTGCATGAATACGATTTCCCTCTCAAACTGGAGAATGGCGCCGTTGAAGTCCGCGGGCGCGAAATTCGGGATCCGGATAAAGCCGATTCGCATGCCACCCGATTGAAGAGTTCCCGAAAGAAAAAATCGGAAGGTGTTTGGCCAAGGCGCTGCGTGGAGTCGGCAGGCCTCGCCCACACAGGGCTGACAGCGCCAAAGCCGCGGACGGCCCTGGCCTTGGACTCGGGCAACGCGCAGTTCATCAGGGCGTGAAGCGAGACATGTAATCCTCTTCTGCTTCCGCTCGCGGTTCCGCTTTCAAAGAATTTATCGGCGGAACTGGCCCCACGCTATTCAGAGGAAGACCCGTTCGTGCCCAGGGCACGAAGTATGTGCCGGTAGTTCCGTTCCTGCGCATCACTACCACCGTCGCGAAAGGCGCAAGGTCCACCGTCCGCGGGATGAGCGCTTGCGGCCGGAACATGAGGAGGGACGCGGCGAATCTCCTGGTGGACCGCGTGTTCGCCGCGATTTCGTAACGCGATAACTCGTCAATCAACTGCGAAAACGGTTTACCATCGATCGAAATCAACTCATCTCCCACTTCGAATGGGAACTCGTTCTGCGGAAGGCGGGTGCGGTTGAGAAATTCGATGAGCGCCTTTCCATCGTAGATGTCCACCCCAAAATGGAGATAGGCCTGGTAGGTGGAGATTTGAGCTCGCGACCTCTTGCACCCGAGAAAAATACCTACGAGGCACGGCAGATGATAACACGACGCTTTGCGGGAGCGACTTTTGGCAATAGGGACGACGACTGCCTAGGCCGCCATCGGTGTGAAGTGACTGGCTCAGGGCAGAGGTTCTCGACCTGGCCTTCTTCCTAACGGCGGACCGAAATGAAGACGTTCGCCAAGCTCGTGGCTCCTCCGGCTTGTGCAACGATCGCATGATCGCCGTCAGCAAGATCCGGTATCGTCACATTAAATTGGTAAAGACCCGCCGCGACGAGGTTCCCGTTACCGATGAAGGTCGCGTCCCGGCCGCCGATCGTGATGCGCGGAGGGTTAACAACCTGCGGGGCGCCCGAAAAAATGGTGTCACTGGGTGCGGCAGGGTTGGTAGGCCCGAAGCCCGTCGCGTAGATCTGAACGATTTCGCCAGGGCGGGCGGCCCGGGTAACCCGCGGGTCCAGGCCGACTTTTCCGATGTAGGTCCCATCCAACCCCACAACAGTCACGCGAAGCCCGCTCGCTTCGCCGAACGGTGCATAAAAAGCGGGCAAGTAGTTCGCCTTGCGAACCTGGATGGGCGGGCTAGCGCCATATCGGTTGGTGAGCGTCACCTGAACGTTACCGGTAGTGTCGTCGAGGGGAGCCAGCACGTTCACCTGGCCGGGGCTGATGAAATAGACAGTCGCTGGGCGCCCGTTAAGGCTAACCCTCACCTCGTCGAGCGCGGTCGGCAACTGCGTCCCGGAAATCGCTCCATCCCACGTGCGCGTCGCGATTGAGAGGTTGGTGCCGTACAGCGCGGTCCACGTGGTGGGCGCTACCCCAGCCTGACCGGTAAAGGCGTCGGAGACCCCGCTCAAAAACGGCGGATGCGGGACCTTGAACACAAAAGCGTCCTGGTCGCCGAGGCCGGTCTGACCGAGTTGGTTGGAATCGGTTCCGCCCGCGACGTAAGCCGCAGTCGAATCCGTCGCGACGCCATACCCCATGGTGGTGCTACCGCGTTGCAGGTTTCCGGAATCCAAGCCATTGAAGTCGAAGCGCCGGAGGTACATTGGGCCAGAGTCCGCCTGCCCGGTTACGTATACAAGCTGAGGCCCGAGAGCGATTCCGTAGCCCCAGTCGTCGTTGGTGGTGCCAAACTGGCGAGTCCACTGAGGGTTGCCATTCAAGTCGAATTTCATTACGAAGGCGTCCCCTAGGCCGCCCACTCTGGCTTGGCCCGGGAAGGTGCCCGTTGTGGACCCCGCGACGTAGACTCCGGAACTGTTTACCGCGACTGCCCCGGCACCGTCGACGGTGGGCGTCCCAAACTGGCGCGTCCACACCACGTTGCCACTGGCATCGTACTTGCGCAGGAAGACATCCGCCCCGCCGACGGGCGTGGCCAGCGCGCCGCTAGTGTCCCCCGTCACGTAGATCCCGCTCGAGTCCACGGCGATACCATAGGCTCTGACGGGATCGAGAGTCCCGAACTGGCGGGTCCACAACTCGTTGCCATTGAAGTCGTACTTGCGAACGAAAGCGTCGTTGCCGCTGCCGGTGAAGGACTGTCCAGGAAGCGCACCGGTGACCCAGCCGGCCACGTAGAGCCCGGTGGCATCCACTGCCGCTGCCGAACCCTGATCGTCCGTCGGGCCTCCGAACTGGCGGGTCCATAATACATTCCCATTGGGGTCGTACTTGCGGACAAAGATGTCGCTACCGCCCGCGTTGGCGCCTTGCAGCCCGCCACGCGTATCGCCCACCGCGTAAACGCCGCTGGCGTCGGCGGCGACTCCCCTGGCCACGTCCTCATCGGCCGTGCCGAACTGCCGTGACCATAGGACGTTCCCGTCCAGGTCCAACTTACTCAAAAACGCGTCGGGGCCACCGGCGTTTGTAAAACCAGCGAACGCTCCATTGGTTTTTCCAACCGCGTATACAGCGTTCGGAGCGGTGGCCACGGCAAGGGCGTCGTCCGTGCCCGCAGTCCCGAACTGTCGCGTCCACTGAACGACTTGGGCGTTCGCCGGTATGGATAGCATCACGAGGAATACGACATTCCGCGTCCGCATTGAACCGAAGTTTTCGGCCACGATGAGAGCAGTATACACACTCGGCGCGGCCGGAGATAGCACTGCCTCTCTGCGAGGATTTCGTTGGTCGGGCCGGCGAGATTTGAACTCGCGACCTCTTGCACCCCAAGCAAGCGCGCTAGCCAGGCTGCGCTACGGCCCGATCCGGAATCAACTCTATCAGTCTATCAGGAAACCTGTGCCAGACACTAATTTCACCGCCCGGTTTTCGACGCCGCTTCCAGACGAGCCCTCGCCCGTTCCGCGGCCCGCAGCGCACGGGCAATATCCCAATCACCGGCCTCCTTCAGCCGCCGCTCGGCGCGGTCCAGGGATTCCTGCGCCCGCTTCAGGTCGATCTCGTCCGGCCGCTCCGCGCTCGCCGCCAACACCCGCGTATGCGTGGGTAACACCTCTACCCAACCGCCGGAAACAACCACTGAGCGCGAGTTCCCGCCCACCGTATACGTCAGCAATCCACTGCCGAGTTCCGATAACAACGCCGCGTGGTCCGGAAGGATACCCACGTACCCGTTCAATCCGGGAATCTGGGCCTCCGCCACCTGGTCCTTCACCAGCAGGCGGTCCGGCGTCGCTACCTCGAGTTCGAACGTTGCCGCCATACCCGGATCCTTAGTTGCCCTTCTTCATCTGCTCAGCCTTTTCGAGAACTTCCTCGATCGTGCCTTGCATATAGAATGCCTGCTCCGGAATTTCGTCATGCTTGCCGTCGCAGATCTCAGTGAAGCCCTTGATCGTATCCGACAGCTTGACGTACTTGCCCTTGAAACCGGTAAACTGCTCGGCAACGTGAAACGGTTGCGAGAGGAACCGCTGAATCTTACGGGCGCGCGACACGGTCTGCTTATCGTCTTCCGACAGTTCGTCGATACCAAGAATTGCGATGATGTCCTGCAGATCCTTGTAGCGCTGCAGCACCTGCTTCACGCGCTGCGCGCAGTTGTAGTGGTCTTCGCCGAGAACCTGCGGATCCAGAATGCGAGACGTCGAGGCCAGCGGATCGACAGCGGGGTAAATACCGAGCGCCGCAATATCGCGGGAAAGGTTCGTGGTGGCGTCCAGGTGAGCAAACGCCGTCGCCGGCGCAGGGTCGGTGTAATCGTCGGCAGGCACGTAAATCGCCTGCACCGAAGTAATCGAACCTTTTTTCGTCGACGTGATGCGTTCCTGCAATTCGCCCATCTCCGACGCCAGGTTCGGCTGATAACCCACGGCCGACGGCATGCGGCCCAGCAATGCCGACACTTCCGAACCCGCCTGCGTAAAGCGGAAAATGTTGTCGACGAACAGCAGCACGTCCTGGCCCTCTTCGTCGCGGAAGTATTCCGCTACCGTCAATCCCGTCAGGCCGACGCGAAGACGGGCGCCCGGCGGTTCCGTCATCTGGCCGTAAATTAGCGCCACTTTCGACTTGGTGTAATCGGCGGGATCCAGAACCCCCGACTCCTGCATTTCGAGCCAAAGATCGTTGCCCTCGCGCGTACGCTCACCCACACCCGCGAACACCGACACGCCGCCGTGCTTCATGGCGATGTTATTGATCAACTCCATGATGACAACGGTCTTGCCGACACCGGCGCCCCCGAACAAGCCGATCTTTCCGCCCCTGAGGTACGGCTCGATCAGGTCGACAACCTTAATGCCCGTTTCAAGCATCGTCTGCGAAGTCGCCTGCTCCTCAAAGGTCGGGGCGGGGCGGTGAATCGGGTAATGCTTCTTCGCATTCACCGGACCCATCTTGTCCACGGGCTGGCCGATCACGTTCAGCACACGTCCGAGAGTTTCCGGGCCCACCGGCACCGTCACGGGCGCTCCCAGATTGATCGCCGGCATCCCGCGGACCAAACCCTCAGTTGGCTGTAGCGCGATCGTACGTACCCGGTTTTCACCGATGTGCTGCGCGACTTCGCAGATAATGTCGATCGGCTCCGGAACCGTGAACCCTTCGCTGGTGATTCGTATCGCCGTTCGGATCTCCGGGATGGCGCCTTCAGGAAACTGGATGTCGACAGCCGGTCCAGCGACCTGAATCACTTTGCCGGCGGCGTTTGTGGCGGTAGACATGGTTCGATCTAAACTCCTTCGCGCGCTGCGCGCTTACTCAAGCGCCGAAGCGCCGCTGACAACTTCAATAATTTCGCGGGTAATGCTGGCCTGGCGAACTCGGTTCATGTACAGGGTCAGCCGTTCAATCACATCGGCGGCATTGGAGGACGCGGCGTCCATAGCCGTCATGCGCGCGGCGTGCTCGGCGGCGGCCGATTCCAATACCGCGCGGTAAATCACCGTCTCCACGTACTTTGGCAGCAGCGTGGCCAGCAGCTCCTCGGCGGGCTGCTCGAAAATATAATCGGCCGTGGCCGTCTCCGCGGGCAGAGGGACCGGCAGCACCTGCACAATGTCCAGCTTCTGGGACATGACGCTCTTAAACTCGTTGTAGATCAGGTAGACGGAATCGACTTCGCACTTGGCGTAGCGCCCGGCAACCTTCCGGCCGATGGCCGCAACGTCCGCATACTTCGGCGCCTTGGTCAGGTTGAACGTCTCGCCGACAATGGTAAATCCACGGCGGCGGAAATAGTCGCGCGCCTTCTTGCCGACAGCCTCGATCTCCCACTTCCGCCCGGCCTTGTCTTCCGTCAGAAACTTCTGCGCGCCTCGGTTGATGTTTGTGCTGAAGGCACCCGCCAGGCCGCGGTCGGAGTTGATGACGATCGCCAGTACCCGTTCCTCTCGACGCTCCGCCAGCAGCGGGTGCTCCGCGGCGGCGTCGGTACCCTTTGCCGCCGCGGCCACGTTCGCTAGCATCTGCCGCAGCGAGTTCGAGAACGGACGCGCCGCGATCACCGCGTCCTGCGCGCGACGCAGCTTCGCCGCCGAGACCATCTTCATGGCCTTCGTGATCTGCTGCGTGTTCTTGACCGACCGTATGCGCCGGCGGAAGTCGATTAACGATGGCATGGCTTACGCCTGGAAGCGGCCCTTGAATTCTTTCAGGACTTTGCTGAGTTCGTCCTTGATCTCATTGGTCAGTTCGCGCTTTTCTTTGATCGAAGGTAGAAGGTTCGGATAGGCCGACTCCACGTATGCGTAGAGCTCGGTTTCAAACTTGCGGCAAGATTCCACCGGCAGATCGTCGGTCGCGCCGGAGGTGCCGGCGTAGATGATCAACACCTGTTTCTCAAGCGGAAGCGGCTGGAACTGCGCCTGCTTCAAGAGCTCGGTCAGGCGTTGCCCACGGCTCAACTGCTTTTGCGACGCCGCGTCGAGTTCGGAACCGAACTGCGCGAAGGCCGCCAATGCGCGGTACTGGGCCAGCTCGAGACGAAGCGATCCTGCCACCTGGCGCATCGCCTTCACCTGCGCGGCGCCGCCCACGCGGCTCACCGAAATACCCACGTTGATAGCGGGGCGGATGTTCGAGTTGAACAGGTCGGCTTCCAGGAAGATCTGCCCGTCGGTGATCGAAATCACGTTCGTCGGAATGTAAGCCGAGACGTCGCCCGCCTGCGTTTCGATGAACGGCAGCGCGGTCAGCGAACCACCTGTCTTCAGCTTGGCGGCGCGCTCCAGCAAGCGGCTGTGGAGATAGAACACGTCGCCAGGGAACGCCTCGCGGCCCGGCGGACGGCGCAGCAGTAACGAGATTTCGCGGTATGCCGCGGCGTGCTTGGAAAGATCGTCGTACACCACCAGCACATGCTGGCCGCGATCGCGGAAATATTCGCCGATCGCGCACCCTGTGAACGGCGAGAGGTACTGCATCGGCGCCGGATCGGACGCAGTCGCCGCAACGACGATCGTGTAGTCCATCGCACCGTAATTCGCCAGCGTCTGCACCACCTGTGCAACCGTTGACCGCTTTTGGCCGACCGCGACGTAGATACAGATCACGTCGCCGCCCTTCTGGTTGATGATCGTGTCGAGCGCGATGGCTGTCTTACCGGTCTGCCGGTCGCCAATGATCAATTCGCGCTGGCCGCGGCCGATCGGAATCATGCCGTCGATCGCTTTCACACCGGTCTGCATCGGCTCCTTCACCGGCATACGGTCGATAACGCCAGGCGCCAGACGCTCGATCGGATTGAACTCAGAAGTGGCAATCGGCCCCTTGCCGTCGATCGGCGCGCCGATCGCGTCGACAACGCGCCCAATCATCGCATCGCCCACCGGCACCGACATGATGCGGCCGGTCCGGCGCACTTCGTCACCTTCCCTGATGTGCTGATAGTCGCCCATCAACACCGCGCCCACCTGGTCTTCTTCCAGGTTCAACGCCAGGCCGGTCACGCCGCCCGCGAACTCGATCAGTTCGCCGGCCATCACGAGCTCCAGGCCGTGAATACGCGCAATGCCGTCTCCGACCGAAATGACCGACCCCGTCTCGGAGACGTTGACCGCCTGGTCGTAATTCTCAATCTCTTCGCGCAGTACTCGCGCGATTTCATCTGCCCGAATTTGAGCCATACTGTGACGTTTTCTCTGTAAAAAACTGACTTAAGACCGCACCAGACGGCTGCGCATCGCCTGCAATTGGCCGCGCACCGAACCGTCATACACCCTGGAGCCTACCCGCGCGACGAGGCCGCCGATCAGCGCCTCGTCCACGGCATATTTGCCAAATACCTGCTTGCCGGCCGCCCGGCCCAACGCCGCCTCCACCGCTTGCCGCTGCGCGGCGTCCAAAGGCCGCGAGGAGTGAACCTCGGCCCGGACAATCCCCCGGCGCTCGTCAAGCTGTGCCTCCAGCGAAGCCAGGATCTCTCCCAGCATGGCTGTCCGGCGATGGTCGATCAGCACGTAAAGAAAATTCCGCAAAACCGCCGAAAAGCCCAAGGTTTCGGCAAACCGCGCCACTGCGGCGCGCTTCTTCCGCGCCGGTACCGCCGGCGAAGTAAGGATATTCTTCAACTCCGGCGAGCCCTTCTGCAGCTCGTTAAAGGATCGTAGCTTCGCCACGGCCTCGTCGGCTGCTTCAGCCGTGCTCAGGATATCGGCGAGCGCGCGCGCGAACCGGGATGCAATGGCCAAAGACATCGGCTAGTTCAACCTCTTCAGAAAGCCCTGAATCAAACCGGCGTCGGTCTGCGATGTGATCTGCCCGCGAAGCTTATCCTCGGCCATCTTCAGCGCCAAATCGGCGGCATGCGCCTTCAGCAGTGCTCGTTCGTTCTTCGCCGCGGCGGCAATCTCGCTCTCCGCGTGCGCCTGAATCTTCGCGATCGCCACTGTCGTCTCCGCCTGAATCCGATCTCCCTCGGCCGCAATATCCGCCTTGGCTCTCGTCTTCATTTCGACGATCTCACCTTCCAGATTCTTCAACCGCGCTTCCATCGCGGCCGTCCGGGCATTCGCTTCGCGCTGGAGTTCCGCGCCTTCCTCCAGTCCCTTCCGGATCTCTTCATTGCGTGATGCAAAGTACGCCGGCGCGTTCTTTGCGATCACGTAGCCCAATCCGCCTGCAAGCACCGCGAAATTGGCCCACTTCCACCAGATGGAAACTTCTTTTTGTCCGCTGGACTCGTGCCCGCCTGCGGCATGCTCAGCGGCCTTCGGGGCCGCCCCATGTTCCTGCGCCCAAATACCCAAAGCGCCGAACGCTAAAACCAGCGTCAACCGGCGCACTACGAGGCCCTCCGCAGGACAGCAGCCGCTATTCCATCGGCAATCCGCTCGCTCTCCGCCTGCAGGGACTCCCACGCGGTTCTCACCTCGTTCGCCAATTCCGCCTTGGCGATCGCGACGGCCGAATCGGCCCTTTGGCGCGCATCGGCCAACATCACGCCTTGCTCGTCGCGCCAGCGCTTTCGCAAAGACTCATTGTCCTTGTAAACCTCGGTCCGCGCGTTCCGGATGGCGTCTTCGTACTCCTTGGCCTTGGCCTCCGCTCGGGCCAACGCGCATTCCGCCTGCTTTCGCGCCCCGGTAGTCGCCTCATACCGCTCGGCAAGAACTTTGTCCAATGGAGCAAAAAACATCCGCTTCAGATAGAAGTGGAGCAGGATCAGGAGGAAGAACGTCGGCAGACCTCTTAACACGATCTCGCCGAGCGCGTGTAACGTGGCTTCCATTGTTTATGGTTGGGGTTGTAAGGACGCCTTCCAAAGGAATATCTAGAAGGCCGGAATCTTTAAAGTAACATACGGCACTAAACAGGGGCAACCAAACGTCCGATAGACGCGCATGCCCGCGCTGCGTCCGGCCCATATTCTCGCTGCCGTCTTCGCTCTTTCCTTCGCCTTCATATCGTGGCTTTGCGGGAACCGCCTCATCTTGATTAATGACGAGGGAATCTTCCTCTCCCACGCTGCACGCATCGCCGAAGGGGAGGTTCTCTACAAGGACCTCTTCGGCATCACCGGACCCGGCTCGTACTGGCTCCTGGCGCTGGTTTTCAAAATCGCCGGTGTCTCCCTTGCCGCTGCCCACGTCATCCTCGCGCTCGAAATCTCCGCATTGACCACAGCCGTCTATTTCGTCACTCGCGAGCTTGCCGATGCCGCGTCGGCCGGCATTGCCGCCTTCGTCTTCCTTGCCCTCAATTCGGCAGACCCCTCGATGATGACAAACAACCACCGCTGGGATGCCGACACCTACGCTATCCTCGGCATCGTATCGATCTGGCGTGGCCGCCCGCTCCTTGGTGGATTCCTCCTGGCGCTAGCCGTTTGGACGACTCCGATCCTGGCTCTCGCTGCCATCGCCGCGGTGGGCGCAAGCCTCCTGATTCAGCAATCCCCGTGGCGCGTTATTGCCGGTGGCGCAATCGGTGCCGCGGCGGGGATCATCGCTTTGCTCCTCACGCACTCTCTCGGCGCATTCATCGAAAATCTTCTCTGGGCCAAGTCCAACTACTCCGAGGCCAACCGCATGGGGTATGGCGCCGTTATCGGCGGCTATCCGGCGCTCTTTGAAGGCGCAACAGGTATCGGCGATTACGCGGTTCGTGCCCTCATCGTCGTCGGTCTCACCCTCCCCGTCTGGCTCCCGCCGCTCTGCGGGCTGCTCGTGCTCCGCAATCGCGACCGCAACCTGCTCTACTTCTGCGTCTGTGGGCTCTCGATGATCGCAGGTGTCTCCCCCCGCTTCGACGTGGGCCATCTTGTCTTCGCCGTCCCGCTTTTCTACCCCGTCGCCGCCTCATTCCTGCAACGCGCCCGCTGGGCCGTCCTTCCCGTCGGCGCCATCGCCGGTGTCTTCCTCTTTAGTGCTGTTTTAAACCGGGCCAACACTGAGCTCATCGATACCCCCGTCGGACGCGTCCGTACCGACCACGGAAGCGCCGAACTCGTCCAATGGCTCACGACAAACATCCAGCCCGGCGAGCGCATGTTCGTCTACCCTTATCCGCCCGTTGCCTATTTCCTCACGCGCGGCCAGAACATCTCCCGCTTCTCCGTCCTCCAACCCGGGCTATTCACGCTGGATGACGAAAAACTGGCCACGGATGAGATGCGCCGCAGGCCGCCCAGCAAAGTCCTCTACATGGACGTCGCGCCGGAGGAATTTCTCCGCATCTGGCCTGCCACAGACCCTAGCCGTCTTCAACTCCGCCACATTCATAGCTTCGTCACCGCTAACTATCAGGACACGGCGCAGTTCAGGAACCTGCACATCTACACGCCGACAGTACGCGCCAGTAACGTTCCGCAATAGCGGGCAATTGCATCTCGCGCTCCGCCCACTCCCGCGCCGCACGACCCAACTCCCGCCGCCGCACCACCGAGTCCGCGAGCCACATCATCAACGCCGCCAACTCCTCCTCCTCGCTCAATCCGGTCCCCACCGCTAAACATGGCAACCCTTCATTCTCCGGCGTATCTGAGACCAAAACCGGCCGCCCAATCCGCAGCCACCTGGCCGTCATCCCCGAGCTCTCCCCGCCCCCCGGATACCGAAGATTGATCCCGGCATCACAAGCCGCCGCTCGCATCTGAAAACCCGCCTCCGGCAAATGCGCCTCCCGAATAACCCCATTCAAGTAAGGCTCCATCGCCCGCTCCAGATCGTTCGATCCCACCTGCCCTGCAACAAGCAGCCGCACATCCTTCCGCATCTCCCGTAACCGCGCATACACTCGCAACACCGCCATCACTCGTTTCGACTCCCGCAAATACCCCATCACTCCGAACAACGTCTGCGATGGCAACACACCATTTGCCAGCCGCCATCGCTCCACATCCACCTGATCCACACTGGGCGCGGGCAATGGCAAATGCGGAATCACGTCCACCCGTGCCGATCGCGCCTCCCGGCGCACCATCTCCGCCGCGCCCGCGTTGTGCACAACAACCGCTAGCGATCGCTCCGCTAGGCGGCGCAACATCGGCCACCGAAAATACCGTTCGTCCGACGCCGACCGCGACCTCCCCGCCCACAACTCCTCCGCCATTCCCCGATACCAATCGCCATAACAGTAAACGAACTCGCCCAAGTACTCCTCCCGCCCCAGCGCCCCCAAATGAAAATGGTGCAGCACTGCGTCATGCAGCACCACTACTCCCGGCCTCGCGATCGCCCGCCGATAAATAGCGGCGTGCAGACCGTTGTTCCCCATGTGGTATAGGTTCACCTCGCCATCCGTGCCGATCACCACATCCCCAGGCAACGCCCCCAGCAGCGCCGCCGAATAATCCGCCACGCCCGATCGCACCGGGGGCAGCGGCGAGTAAAGCCCAACCCTCAAAGCAGGGCCTTCCGCGATCCAAAGAGCGCCGTCCCCACGCGCACCATTGTCGATCCCTCCTCGATCGCCACTTCCAGATCGTGCGACATTCCCATCGACAATCCGCTCAGGCCATGCCGCTCCGCCAACTCCCGCAGCTTCCGGAAATACGGCCGCGCCGCCTCCGCGTCATCCGACCATGGCGGCATCGTCATCAAACCCGTCAACCGCAGCGAAGGGACACCGCGGATCGAATCGATAAGCTCACTCAGTTCCGAAGCCGCCGCCCCGTGTTTCGACTCCTCCTCAGACAATTTCACTTCAATCATCACCTCGCGGGGCTCGGGAAACTCTCCCAGCCGACGCGCTAGTTTCGGCGTGTCGACAGTCTGAATGACATGGAACATCTCCGCCGCCTTCCGCGCCTTGTTCGATTGCAAATGACCAATCAAATGAAATCGCGCGCCCTCGCACGAGCTCACGCTCGGATATTTCCGCTCAAACTCCTGCACATAGTTCTCCCCGAACTCGCGCATCCCCAATGAATATGCCTCCAACAACGTCTCCACGGGAAACACCTTCGTCACTGCCAGCATCGTTATCTCTTCGGGCCTTCGCCCCGCCCGTTGTGCGGCACAGACGATCCTCTCCCGTACCGCATCCCATCGTTCCGCTAGACCCATCCGCCTTCATTCTATAATCCGGATAGTGCCAAGACCCGCGCAGCGGGCCGCGCGGACTCAACCCGCCAGCGTACAGGCCGCGATCGAAGCCTTTCTCGCCGCCGCCCGCCAACCGGTCCTCCAGGAGCCAGGCGAACTCCCATTCAACCTCCAATCCGGCCAATTCGAATTCACCGAAAAAGGAGGCGTCCTCCTTGTCTCCACCTGGGACGATACCCGCCAGCTTCATCGCCGGGCCATCGCCATTACCGAATCCCGGCCTGGCCGCCTCACTCTCGCCGTCGAGCGGTTCGGCGGCAAAACCGGCTCACTCATCCTCTACGACGAATCCAAACCCGCCGGTGCTCCGCTCCGCAAACAAGCCGAACGCCACCATTTCCGCGAACACCTCCGCGGCATGATCCGCAAGCAGTTCCCCGGCTGGCGCCTGCTCGACCTCTCGGCCGATCTCGATCTCGAACACAGCCTCTCCGCCAACTATCCTCGTGCCCTTCTTCGAAAAGGCCGGCAAGGCATCGCAGTTATCGGCGCCGCACCCGGTCCGGCCGAACCCGCCGGCGCTCTTGCGTACGGCCTCATCTGGCTCGACTATCTCCGCCGGCGCGAACCCGGCCTCCACATCGACACTCTCGTACTCTTCCTCCCGCCGCCGGCCGTCACCGCCACCGCTCTCCGCCTCCGCTGGCTGCAAGGCGCAAAATTCGATCTCTTCACTTACTCGCCGGACGGTCAGTCCCGGCAACTCGACTCCGCCGACTGCGGCAATCTCCACACCGAACTTCTCTCTCCCCGGCCCCACGAACGCTCTCCGCTCCACCCGGAAGCCGAACACACGAGCCGCGGTGTCCGCCTCCGCGGTCTCGATATCCCCTCCAGCCCCGGCGAGAACATCCAAGCCGCCGTCAACGAAATGGCCCGCCTCCGCAATGCCGGCGCCCTCGACAAATTAAACCCCCTCTACACCCGCCACCCGGAAGCTTGGCTCGAAAGCCAGATCCGCCGCAATCTCGAGATCGTCGACGCTACTCTCCAGCCTGCGCCCTTATACGGTCAAGTCATCGCCGTTGCCGGTGTCGACCGCGGCATCGCCGACATTCTCACGGTCGATTATGACGGCCGCCTCGCCGTCATCGAGATCAAGGCGGAGGAAGATCTCCACCTGCCTCTCCAGGCTCTCGACTACTGGATGCGAATCGCCCATCACGCGGCCCAAGATGATTTCAAATCCCGCAACTATTTCCCAAACGTTACCCTCCGTTCCGATCCGCCGCGCCTCCTTCTCGCCGCGCCCGCGCTCGCCTTCCATCCCACAACGGAAACGATTCTTCGCTTTTTCTCATCCAATATTCCGGTGGAGCGAATCGGCCTCGCGTTAGAATGGCGCCAAGCTGTCCGGGTGCTGTTTCGCTTTCGCGGCGCCGCTAGCACAGCCTGAATTCAAATGGTCAACTCCTTCCTCGCGACAATCGGCAAAGCCATTCGTTCGGTCAATCCCGATGAAGTCCGTAAGATGGCGGATCGCCCCGTAAACATCGGACTTATGGCCACTACGGAAACGAGCCTCAACGAGATGTGGTTCTGGCTTGCGCCCATCGGCATCTCCGAGGCCAAACGCCAGCAGCTAGCCGCCACGGTTCACCCGCTCGGGCCGCAACTGCCCGGCATGCCTTTGCCGCCATCGAAGCTCGATATCGAGATCTGGGAAGCCGGCATGCGCGATAAGCCGGATCATGCCTTCACTTTTTACCGCAACAACCCGCGGCAAACCGTCGACGACATCCTCGAGAAGAAGGACGATCTCGGCATCGCACTTAGCCGTCACTATCTTCCCTTCCGCAAGCCGGTCACCGAGAGGATCATCAACGCAGTCTGCAATGAGAACGTTCTTTTCGCTGTCACCACGTCGCTCCCCAACATTGTTCCCAGCATCCTCTCCCTTCCCTTTGCCGTCGGCGAATTCGCCAGCGATACGGCCTTCCTCACCATGAATCAGCTCCGTATGGCCTTCCTGCTCGCCGGGGCGCATGACTACCCCGTCGGCTACCGGCAGCAGAAGGCGCAAGTCGCCAGCGTCATCGCCGGCGCGTTCGGCTGGCGCGCCATCGCCCGCGAGCTTGTCAGCAAGATCCCGTTCGGGGGCGGCATCATCGGCAAAGCAGGCATCTCCTACGCCGGCACCTGGGTCGTTGGCCGCTCTCTCGAACGCCTTTACAAGGTCGGCGGCAACCTCACGCACGGCGAGCGAGTGAGGATCTACGACGAAGGCCTCCGCCGCGGTAAGCTGTTCGCCGAAAAGCTCATGGAGACGGTCAAAGCGGCGCGTGTGAAAAAATAGTCCATTACGAATGGACAATCAGGTCACCGTCACCGCCTATGACAGCCTCCAATGCGGCGATTGCGCGCGCTTCAACGCGATGCTCGAAGAATCGCTGCTGCCCAAATACCGCAATCGGGTTAAATTTCTCCACCGCGACTTCCCCCTTCCCAAACACGCCTGGTCCAAGCCCGCCGCTATCATCGGCCGCCGCTTCGATGAAATCGCCTGCGGCCTCGCATCCGGGTGGCGCACCTACATCCTCAATCGCATCAAGTCCACCACGCCCGATACTCTGGTCGACCGCGTCCGCGAATACGCCGACGAAGTGGGTGTCGACGCCGGCACCGTTCTCGCCGGCCTGAACGACGAATTACTCGCAGCCGCCGTCGACGCCGACATCCGCGAAGGCCAAGCCCGCGGCGTGACCAGAACCCCCACCGTTTTCGTCAACAACGAAGCCTTTACCGAATCGTTCACCGTCGAAGAGATCACCGCCGGCATCGAAAAGGCGCTTAGCCAAACCCGCCCGGTCGCCATCGTCACCGGCGCCAGCCGCGGCATCGGCCGGGCCATCGCCATCGAGCTCGCCCGCACCCACCAAGTCGTCGCCACCTATCGCGGACGCCGGGACCTCGCCGAATCCCTCGCGGCGGAAACCGGCGCCGCCATCATTCAGTGCGATATCGCCAGCCGCGAAGACCGCGAAGCACTGATCGGCTACACCCGCAAAGCATTCGGCCGGCTCAACCTGCTGGTCAACAACGCCGGGATGGCCCAGCGCGAGCGCAACGACGTCCTCACCGCCACCGAAGAGAGCTTCGACGAGCTCATCAACACCAACCTCAAAGGCCCACACTTCCTCACGCAAGCCGCCGCGCGTTGGATGGCCGGCCAAGGCGGCGGCCGTATCGCCTTCGTGACCTCGATCAGCGCCTACACAGCCTCTGTCAACCGGGCCGAGTACTGCATCTCGAAGGCCGGCCTCAGCATGAGCGTCGCCCTTTACGCCGCCCGCTTGGCCCAAAGCAATATCCAGGTCTTCGAGATCCGCCCTGGCATCATCCGCACCGACATGATCGCCGCCGTCGAATCCGCCTACGAAGAAAAAATCGCCAACGGCCTTCTCCCACAACGCCGCATGGGCGAATCCGACGACGTCGCCAAAACCATCCGCGCCATCGCCGACGGCCTTCTCGACTACTCCACCGGCCAAATCCTCAATGTGGATGGCGGCTTTCATCTGCGAAATCTCTGACGGCGGAATCGATTTACCAGTGTCCGCCGATCTCTGCCAATCGGCCGAAGTATCCCTCGCGATGGAGCTGAATCAGCGAAGCTTCCATGTACGCTCTCGTGACTCTCGGAACTACGACCAAACCCACTTCGCCTATGCAGCAGCGTCCCTGCGCTTGTTCGCTTTCCAGATCCTGCGCCAGTCGAACTGGATCTCGAAATGCCAGTGGCACCTCAAGACCACTAGGAAACCGTGCGACGGCCGCCTCAAACCACCTTTTCAGTTCCGCCTCGCATTCCGCTCGCTCGTCGTAGTCGCAGGTAAACACTAATTTCGGTACATCCGCATTTTTCGTCATGCCACTTGTTCTCCTCGCCTGCCGCTTCGCTAACTCTAGCGTTAAGAGCACGATCATGGCGTCGCAGCCGATCCCTATCGGAAATCCACCGCCGCATCGAATTCAATTCCGCAGCCTAGTATCCGACACCCCTGTGGTATAAAAAGGGATTCGTCACGGAGGGTTTTGATGAACGCTGCTGGCTCCCAAAAGGGTTTCTACGGCTGGTGGATCTCAATTTCGGCCTTTTTCACATTCGGTCTAGCCGTCGGTATCCCCTATTACGGCATGCCGTTCTACTACGACTACTACGAAAAGACCTTCGGTTGGTCGCGTCCGGACATCACCCTCGGCTTCCCCCTCGCCGCCACCCTCACCCTCTGGGTCGGCCCGATGTTCATGCACCGCTTCAGCCCCCGCATGCTCATGATGGTCGGCGCGACATTCACTGCCGCTGCTTTCATCGGCTTCGGCACCATGGGCAGCAGCCTCCCCGTCTATTACGGCCTCTGGTTTCTGTACATGATCGGCTACATCTTCTCCGGGCCGATCCCCCACCAGGTCATCATCTCCCAGTGGTTCAAAAAGAACCGCGGCGTCGCGATGGCCGCCACCTATCTCGGAGTCGGCGTCTTCGGCGGCATCTCGCAAAAATACATCGCCAAGCCTCTCACCGAGTCCTCCAATTTCCAACAAGCCCTCATGATCACCGGCGGTATCGTCATGCTGTTGGTGCCCATCGCGTTCTTCGTCATGCGCGACAAGCCCTCCGAAATGGGCCAAACCCCCGACGGCTTACCCCAACCGGAAGCGGAAAAACCCGCCCCGCCTCGCGATACCGCCTACCTTTTAAAGCAAACCGCCTTCTGGCTACTGATGATCGGCAGCCTCTGCTCCATCGGCTCCATCGGCTCTATCAATCAACACATGAAGTTCGTGTTTAAAGAGCAAGGCTTTACCGACCAGGCCGCGCTCAACGCCCTTTCCGGTGACGCTACTTTCTATATCCTCATCTCCTCCACCGCCGGCCGCATCGTCATGGGCTTCCTCGCCGATCGCTTCTCCAAAAAATACGTCATGGTCGGCACATACTTCCTCGTCGCCTGCACCATCCCCCTTCTCTTCCTCGTCCGCCCCGAATCCCCCGAATACGTCTACGTTTTCGCCATCCTGTTCGGCTTCGGAATGGGTGCGGACTACATGCTCATCCCTCTCATGGCCGCCGAACAGTTTGGCGTCAATACGCTCGCGCGCACCATGGCCATCATCCTCCCAGCCGACACCATCGGCCAGACCTGGTTCCCTTACCTCGTCTCCCAGATTCGACAGAGCACCGGCAATTACGGCATCGCGCTGAACATCGTCTTCGCCCTCGCCGCCATCGGCGCAGCCGCCATTTTGTTGCTCCCCAAGCACGGAAAGAAAGATGAAGCACTTCTCGT
Source organism: Acidobacteriota bacterium (assembly GCA_016185425.1). Classification (GTDB taxonomy): domain Bacteria; phylum Acidobacteriota; class Terriglobia; order Bryobacterales; family Bryobacteraceae. Next base: position 107,491 of record JACPNQ010000030.1, read on the forward strand.
ACAAGAGCCTGGATCAGCTACAGCAAGAGGCTGAGCAGCGCACGCAGTTCGTCCGCTTTGAGTCCGACAAAGAAAAAGTAAAGGCAATCCTCGGCCGCAAAGTCCCCATCGGCAAATCCATTACGCTCGGTAACTCCATGGCCATCCATCCCATGGAAGGTTGCGACTCCGATCCCGATGGCAACCCCGATGAACTCACTTGGCGGCGCTACGAACGCTTCGCCGCCGGCGGCGCAAAACTCATCTGGTTCGAAGCCACCGCCGTGCGCAAAGACGGCCGGGCCAACCCGCGCCAGCTCTGGATCTACGACGGCAACGTCGACGCCTACGCAAAGCTCCTCTCTCGCATTCTCGAAATTCACAAGGAGCGCTTCGGCACAACCGGCGATCTCGTCATCCCCATCCAGCTCACCCACTCCGGCCGCTACTCCTACCCCAACCGCATCATCGCCTACCACAACCCGCTCATCGACGCGAAGACCGGCACTCCCGCGTCCCAGGCCCCAATTAGCGATGAAGAGCTCGAGGAGCTGGAAGACTGGTATCTAGCCGCCGCCAAACTCGCCTGGAAAGCCGGCTTCCGCGCTATTGACCTCAAAGTCACCCACGGCTATCTGCTCAGCGAGCTAATGGGTGCCAAGACCCGCGAAGGGCGCTACGGCGGCTCACTCGAAAATCGCACCCGCTTCGTCCGCAACGTCATCGCCAAAATCAAAGCCGAGTTCGGCAATGACATGTTGATCGCCATGCGCCTCGGCTGTTTCGACAGCGTCCCCTACCGCAAGAACGAAACCACCTCCCTCGGAGAGCCGCTACCCTACGAAACTCCCTACCCTTACGGCTGGGGCGTCAATCCCGAAGATCCGCTCTCCGAAGACCTCACCGAAGTCAAGCAGGCCATCGGCTGGTTCAAGGATTGGGGTGTGCAACTGCTCAATGTTTCCATCGGCTGCCCCTACTACAACCCCCACATCGGACGCCCGTTCGAAAAGGCCGACGAAGGCAACTACGAAGAGCCCGAGCATCCCATCGTCGGCGTAGATCGCCACTTCCGCATCTCCGGCGAGCTCCAGCAGACCTTCCCCGATCTCCCCATGGTCGGCACCGCTTATAGCTGGCTCCAGATCTACGCGCTAAACGCCGCCGCCCGCAACATCGAGCAGGGCCGCATCCAGATCTTCGGCATCGGCCGCAACGCGCTTGCATACCCGGACTTCGCCGTCGATGCACTCGAAAAAGGCGAGCTCGACGAAATCCGCGTCTGCAAGACGCTCACTTACTGCACGTTCCTCATGCGGCAGAAGAACCACCCCCTTGGCCAATTCCCGGCCGGTTGTCCGCCGTTTGACAAGCTGGCCTACGGGCCCATCATGAAGCAGGCTCGTGAAGCCTACCGGTCCCAGCAAAAATAGCGATAAATGAATAGACGTGATCTCCTCGCCGCCGGGCTTCTTGTCCAGGGCGGAGCGGTGCGCGGCGCCGTTGTCCCCAAACTGCCGCAAGCCAAAGTCGACGCGCTCGATAAAGCGGTCGACACAAATATCGATCGCCAGATCCTCGATAAATCACACAAATACCACGGCAGCTTCGCCGGCGACGACGGCCTCTTCTACGGCGGAACGCCAGCCAGCCTGATCGATAGTTTTCTTACGGCGCTCATCCTCCCTCAATCCCGCCACTACAAAAGCGCTCGCGTCGCCGGGCGCCTCGAGTTGGCAGCGCAAGCCTTTGGCCGCGTCCAGACGAAAGACGGCAACTGGAATTTGCCGTTCACGAACTTCAACTCCCCGCCCGACACCTCATTCATCATGCAAGGCATCAGCGTCACGCTGATGAACGCCCGCGAATACGGCTTCCCCGACCTGGAAAAATGGCTTCTCCCCGCCGTCCAGAAGGCCGGCGACGCGCTCGTCCGCGGCGGCATCCACACGCCAAATCACCGCTGGGTCGCAAGCTCCGCACTGTCCGGGCTCTACAAACTCTACGGAGAGGAAAAGTACCTGCGCCGCGCCGATCAATGGCTCGCCGAAGGCATCGACCAGGATGCCGACGGTCAGTACACCGAACGCTCCACCATCGGCTACAACGGCATCGTCAACCGCGCCCTCGTCCTCATCGCCGACTGGCTCGACCGCCCCGAATACCTCGAACCCGTTCGCAAGAATCTCAACACATCGCTCTATCTCCTCCACGCGGACGGCGAGGCGGTCACCGAAATCTCCCGCCGGCAGGATCTCAACCAACGCGGTACTCTTTTCAATCACTGGCCGCCGCTCTCTTATCTCGCGTGGAAGGACCGCAACGGCGTCTATGCAAGTCTTGCAAGGCAATTCGAGCCCGTGTACGGCTCGGCTTCCTACATCCTTCGCTGGCCGCAGTATCTCTTCGACTTACCCGATAGCAAGCCGCTCCCCGACAACTTCGAAAAGCTCTTCCCAGTCACCGGACTCGCCCGTATCCGCCGCGGCCCCAAGAGCATCAGCGTTCTCAGCGGCCGTGACCGCTTCTTCACCTACCGTCACGGCGCCGTAGTCGTCAACGCCGTTCGCTTCTCCACTGCGTTCTTCGGCAAAGGCCAATTCCGCGGCAAAACGCTGACGAAAAAAGAGAGCGGCTACGAGATGACGCAGGACCTCGACGCCGGCTACTACCAACCCTTCACGCCGCCACGGAAAGTCACGACAGAGACCTACGACAACACTCGTGAACAGCGCCAGCGCACCGAAATCAGCCGCCTGCATTGCCAGGTGACCGTCACAGAAACCGCCACCGGCTGCCAACTGCGTATTCAAGCCAACGGTACCAGTGAAGTGCCAATCGCGATCGAGATCAACCTCCGCGAACGCACAACGATCACCGGCGCCGAAAAGCTCGGCAAGTTCAAGGACATCTGGCTCCTCAAGGAAGGCTACGCCGAAATCTCTTCCGGACCGGATCGCGTCAAGATCGGCCCCGGCATCGGCCAGCACACCTATCTCGAGGTCCGCGGCGCGCAACCTCGCCTCGAAGGGCCAAGCCTCTACTTGTCCGGCTTCACTCCCTTCGATCACACCATCGAGTTTGCTCCCGTTCCCGTGCTAAACTGAGCCATCTGCCGGCAAGGCACTGCGCCCCAGCCGGCTTCGGTGGCCCAGTTTGAGGTTGCGATTTGTTATCGCCTCCTCCTTTCCCACACGACGTCTTCTTCACGTTCCTGCTGGTCATCCAATTCACGGGAGTCTCTCATGCATCTGCGCCATTTCGCATTCGCACTGCCTTTCCTGATCCTGTCCGCCTCCCTTCCGAAACTCTACGCACAGACATCTTCCGGTTCGCTCGTGGGACTCGTCAGAGATGCCGCGGGAGCCGCCGTTCCGGAGGCCGCGATTACCGTCTCCAACACGCAAACCGGTGTCTCGTTCCCAATCAGGACTGACTCCACAGGCAATTACTTCGTCCCTGGTCTAATCCCAGGCGCCTACGCCATAGTCTGTTCCCACACAGGCTTCAAGAAACTAACCGTTGGGCCCGTCACCATCAACGTCAACCAGACCGTGCGCGTCGATCTCAACCTGCAAGTCGGCGACACCGTCGAATCGGTCACCGTTCAGGAATTCGCCAGTCTGGTCCAAACCGACAACGCTACCATCGGCCAAAACGTCACCGCCCGCCAGTTGGCCGAGTTGCCCCTCAACGGGCGCGACTTCCGCAGTCTTTTGCGGCTCAACCCCGGTGTCACGGAGCCCCAGGGCGGCATCAGCGTCACCGCATCCATCCGCCGGCAGGGCTTCAACGACGGCATCAAGAACGTCAGCATCAATGGCGCACGTCCCTCCTCCGTCAGCTATCTCCTCGATGGCGTCTCGGTGAATGAGCCACTGTTCCAATTCCCCAGCCAGATCCCGCCCATCGAAGCCGTCGAGGAGTTCAAACTGCAGAATGCCCTCTATCCCGCCGAATTCGGAATGGGTGTAGGGCAGGTCAGCATCGCGATGAAGTCGGGTACGAACAATCTGCACGGATCGATGTTCGATTTCCTCCGTAACGATGCGCTGCAAAAGGTTCATCCGCGCTTCCACAACAAAACGCCGCTCAAGCAAAATCAGTTCGGTATCGTCGTCGGCGGACCGGTCTTCATTCCAAAGATCTACGATGGCCGCAACAGGACATTCTTCTTCGCCAGCTATCAGGGTGGCCGCCGTATAACAGGCAGCAACGGCCTTGCCCAGGTACCGGGCGCGGCGGAAAAAGGAGGCGATTTCAGCGCGTGGCCGACACAGCTCTTTGACCCGCTCAGTGGCACGCTGACCCCCGGCCAGGCGCTGCCGATCTCGAAAACTCCCTTCTCCGGCAATCGGATCCCCGCCGCGCGATTCGCTCCGCAAAGCCTGGCGCTCGAGAAATTCTGGCCAGCTCCCAACCAGCCCTGCACGGCCCCCTGCAACAACTACGTCGGCAGCACGAGCACGCCAGTCAACATGGACCAGTACACCATGCGGTTCGACCAGAACTTCTCCGTCAAGGACCGCGTCTTCTGGCAATTCCTCAAGTCGAAGGAAACAGCGCCGATCCCCTCCGTGATTCCCTTGTCCGGCGTCGTAACGGCACAGAGTAGCTGGTTAACCACGGCACAATGGACCCATGTCTTTTCCCCCCGCATGATCACCGAGCTGCGCGCCGCCTACAACCACTTCAAGTTTGACCAGAACTTCGAAACGCAAGGTCTGGGCACTCTGTATTGGAAGGATGTCGGCCTCAAGAACCTGAACGAGAACTACCAGGCTCTCCCCGCGATGCTTCCGGGCACGCAGTACAGCGGCATCGGCTATTCCGGCTCCGTTCCTTTCTACTCGCGAACGGATACGCAACACTACGTCTGGCATTTGACACTCACTGCCGGCAAGCACTCCTTAAAGACCGGCGTCGACTATCGCCGTTCCCGCACCCACCGCCTGGGCGGCTTTCAGGGCAACGGCATCATCAACTTCAATGGCGCCTACAGCGCTCGCAACCCAACCGTCGCCCAGACCGCTGGCGCCGCCAATACCGGCAATGGCTTTGCCGACTTTCTGATGGGCTATGCCAGCCTCGCCGCCGGCACACCGTTCGAATCCGATTCCGGCCGCCTATGGAACTCCGACGTCAACGTTTTCGTGCAGGACGATATCCGCGTCACCCCGCGATTGACCATCAACGTGGGCATTCGCTGGGAGTATCGCGGTCCTTGGAACGAGAAATCCGGCGGCGGCAAGATCTTCGACTATAACTATCCCGGCGGCCGTGCTCTGTACAAGGACGAGGCTTTCGTCAAGCTCGTCAACAATCCTGTCTTTGCCAGTTGCTGCTCCTCCGCCAGCGTCTATGAAGCGCAGATGAAGAACTTCGCTCCGCGCTTCGGTATGGCCTGGCGCCCGCTTTCGGGCAGCAATCGGTTCGTTGTTCGTACCGGATACGGCATCTACTACGACATCCTGCATCGCTTCTACGACACCCAGCCGTACTCCATCAACATTCCGTCTATCCTCCCGGCATTGCCGGCTGTGAACGGCCTGGAGACCTCGCCGCCGCTGGACGTCCGCAATCTCTTTCCCGCCCCATTGCCCGTCGCAACGCGCCAATTCGCTGCCCCATACTGCCAGGGCCCCGCCACGGAATCGACGGACCCTGTCACCGGTGTGATCACTGTCCGAAACCAATGCTTCGGCACAGGCGTGCAGTTTGCGAACCCCACCAATCCCACGCCTTACACCCAGAACTGGGGCCTCAACCTGCAATTCGAGCCGCGCCAGCGCATGCTTTTTGAGATCGGTTACCAGGGAAGCCACGGCCTCCACGCGCAAAGTTTCTATCACGCCAATCAGGCCACGCTCCCTGCAACGGCAGGCAATCCGAACAACAGTCTGCGGTGGGCGTCGCAGTGCCCGGCGGGAACCTATCCCGCCACGTGTTCCCCCATTCAGGATCGCGTGCGCTACAGCAACTTCATCCCGCAGTTGGCCACCTATGTGAACGACAACAACGCCATCTATCACGCCATGACGCTGAAGCTCGAACAGCGCTTCAACAGCGGGTTGCAGCTCCTAACCGCTTTCACCTGGAGCCGCACTATCGATGCGGTTTCCGAGATACAGACCCAGGGCGGCACGCCCCGCACTTATCCGCAATACAACGGACGCCGCGATCTCGAGCGAGGTGTCGCCAACTACGACCAGACCCGCCGCTTCGTCTCCAGCGCGCTATACGAGCTGCCCATCGGTAAGGGAAAGAGGTTTCTCGACCACGGGGGAATCCTCAACGGGGCCATTGGCGGCTGGCAGGTCAATGGAATACTCACACTCGCGGACGGCCTGCCTTTCACCGTAGGATGCTATTGCGGTGACCGTGGGCAGGTTGGCAATGACCGCGATGTCCACCGGATGAACGTAATCGGCAATCCAAATCCGGACAGCCTGCAGAAGACGATCTTCAAGCAGTTCGATACAACGGCGTTCCAAACTCCCGCACTGGGCACACTCGGAAGCTCAGCACGCAACAGCCTGCGGTCTCCGGGCCAGAAGGCCATCGACCTCTCAGCGTTCAAGAACTTCCGCTTCCGCGAACTGTTCAACATCCAGTTCCGCGCGGAGGCCTATAACCTGATGGCGAGCTCTTACTACACCGTCATTTATCCCCAGTTCAATGCCACGCAGACGAACTTCGGGTCCCTGGTGCCCGTAGGAGGGGATTCCGGGAATCTATTCAATCCCCGGATCTACCAGGCGGCCTTGCGATTTATCTTTTAGAAGTGCCGTGCGGCTTCGTCGTCCGCAATCGACTCAGACCGAAGCCGCCGCCGGTTGCGCCACAAATGGATTCTCGTCGGCGCTCGGGCCATAAATGGACGGCACTGGCACACCCACCTCTCGCAGATACACCGAAAGCTGCCCCCTGTGGTGATACCAGTGGTTCAACATCAGTGACCGCAGCATCGCGCCGACCGGAATAGCCATTAATTCTTTGTCGCCATCCACTACGCGCCACGTGTTTCCCAGCGCCGATTCGTCCATAGCGCTGAGTATCTCCCGCGCCTTCGCGACGCTCTGTTCCAGCGCCGGTACCAATTCCGCGCTGCTCGCGGGACTCGGCTGGTTGAAGCCCGGAACCTGGAATGGCGACCGAATCGCCGCTGATGCCAGGCCGCCGGGAATGTTCGCCACATGCAGCGCCAACTGGCCAAGCGTCATCGACTTCTCGTGCGGTTTCCAGGTCAAACGATCTTCCGGCACGCGCTCCAGCACGCGCCGCGTGGTCCGCGCTTCCTGCTCAAGTTCTTGTAACAAACCTTGGATTTTCGACATGTTGTTTCTCCTTTTTCTGTCAAACTAGCACGACGCCTTATCTGCGCCGCCGTGCGCGGAACAACCGCAACCTTGCTGATGGAATCGCCCGTTGGCCTCCACCATTCCCTCCGCTCCATACCTGTTCCTCGGCCGCACCCAATCGGCTAGCGTGTGGTTCGGGCCGTTTTCGTTCCGTCCCTTTGGCATCGCGTCGAGATACCTGTATATCCCCAGGAACTCTTCCCCGCCCCGGCCGAAGGTCGAATAGGTGTGAAAGATTTGGTCCGCGTTGTCCTTGAAGAAAACGCTGTCGCCGGAGCGATCCTCCAGCCACGGATTCGCGTATTCGTAGTTGTAATAGGCACGCCCCGCCGCGACCTCTTCCGGCGTGAACGAGACGTTGAAGTCGTAGTTGAAGTCCGAATGGAAGGAAGAGACCCATCGGAAGTCCCACCCCATTCGTTTCCGTACAAACTCGATCTCGTCAATGGGCGCCCGGGCCGCCACCGCGTACGTAACATCGTGGTTTTCCAAATGAACAAGCAGTCCATCCAGATGGTCCACCTCAAGCGAGCATCCCACGCATTGGCCAACCTGTCCGGGACCCATCATGAAGTGCTTAAGAAAGAGCTGGCTGCGTCCCTCAAACAGGCCGGCAAGTGTCACTTTGCCCTCGGGCGCATCGAAGACGTATTCCTTTTCTACCTTCACCCAAGGCAAGGCTCTGCGCTCGGCCGCCAATTGATCGCGAAAATGGGTGAGTTCCTTCTCCTTTGCCAGGAGTGCCTTTCGGGCTTCCATCCACTCCGCCCGTGAGGCGATTCTGTGTGAGGGGCTCGCACTCGTTGCGAGATTACTCATGTCTTTCTCCTTTTTTGCATAGATTGCGGACGATTCCGTGCGCCCGGCTCCCCTTCGGCGTCTTCCTTGATGCGGAGCAGCGTGTCCGCCCAGGATCCTTCATACCGGCTCACCCATCGTTCATAGATCTGGCGGATGGGGACGGCGTTTAATGAATTTACGCGCTGCCGTCCCTCCTCACGAGTGTTGACAAGGCCGGCGGCACGTAACACGTCGATGTGCTTCATCACACCGAACCGCGTCAGGTTCGTGAATGACTCCACGATTTCGGTCGTCGTCCGCGGACCCTCCCGCAGCAGATCCAGAATCGCGCGGCGGGTCGGGTCTGACAGCGCCTTCCAGACATCGTCGAGGTCATCAGGCATCAGGTTCGATGGGCCGTCGCGACCTCAGCGAAATCCTTGCTGATGCTGCCAAGAATGTGCTGCCATCCAGTACTGATGTTCTTGCGGTGCCCCTCATCCAACAGCCCAATCGCGCGGTGCCGCAACACGACCTTCGTGCCGCCCGCGATCGGATCCAGCTTTATCTCCACGTGGTTCACCGCGGGATAAGACATGAACATCGGGCCGCTCAATTCCAGGAGCGTCGGCGGCTTAATCACCTGCACATGTCCCCACAAATGGCCGACGCCGTTACCCCGGTCGCGGAACCACCGTCCGCCCGCCCACTGTTCCAATACCAACTGCAAGGACTCCCCGTCCGGCCGCGTGTTGCCCTCGCCAAACCGGTGCAACACGCTCTTGAATACATCGCCGATCGCGGCCTTCACCTCAATCTGTTGCTCGATGTCCAAAGTCAAATCTTCAAGTTTCATTCGCTGTACGTCTCCTATACGTGACTCGATAATAACGTGACTAAATAGTCACGTCAAGCAAAATCTTTAGAGAGAAACTGTCACGCGCAAAAAAGTAGCCGGTATGGAGGAGCCGCCGCCGTTGCTGATGTTCTGCGCCGGCGCCAGTTCAAGTAGCTGCGCGTGGAGCTCCTCTACTTTTCCGTTCTTTTCAGCGGCTTCGAAGGCATTCATCGTAGGGCCATAGAATCGCCGAAACAGCTCGATGAGATCCGGCTGACACTTGTCGGGGGAGACGAAGTGATACGTGCGAATCGACACCCCATGTCATCGGGCTGATGAACCCCTCCGGCGGCGGAGGCGTAAACGCCGAGCTGATCTTCAACAACTGCGAAACGAAGGATGTCGGATCGTTCGGAATCCAGTTGCCCATCACGATGCGGCCGCCAGGCCTTGTCACCCGAACCATCTCCTTTGCCACATCGAAGGGCTTGGGAGCAAACATGGCGCCAAATATGGAGATCGTCAAACCGAACGAATGATCCGCGATCCCTTCCAGATTGCACGCATCTCCTTCTTGAAACCGCAGCCGGCTGAGGCCCAGCGCCGCCGCCCGTTTATTCCCGGCCTCAACCAGGTTTCTCGCAATATCGATTCCTGTGACGTCAGCCCCCAAATGGGCGAGAGGAACTGCCGTGGTGCCATCGCCGCAGCCAAGGTCCAGGACGCGCAGCGGCGGCGCTATCCCGGGCGATGCAACCACGGCTTCTCCTGATTGACGCATGAGCGCGGCAATCTCCGTAAAGTTCCCCTTCTCCCACAACGCTTTGTTCGGATTCATAATGGCCCTCTTTATGACCAATACACGTATATGATTCCCGGAATACCAGAACTTCCGTTAGCGGTCATCGGCAAACGGAGCGGCCTGCATCAACGTGTGCTCGTAACCCTGCGGGTCAACCGCGGATTCCGGCATAGTTCCTCGCGGACACAATAGCGCCGCATGCGCGCTGACCGCGTCTTCGCCCGATGATGACGTTGCTGCCAAACGGCCGGCCAAAATTCAGAAAACTCTTGGCCGCCGGGGTCGACCAGGAAGCGAACGTCGACGGTCCCGCCCTATCGGACCCGAGCGCGTGTACGGGCAGCCTTCTTGGCCGCCCTTTTGAGCCCCGCCTGCCCCTTGGTGCTGACGGCCTTTTGAGCTGCTTGACTTCGATCTTCTGCACCTCGGCTCCGCGCACTCGCGTGTGCCTGGCGGGAAAGCGCTGCATGAGACGCCGCTTTGTGACTTTCGCGCTGAAGAGCCGTTTCGATTGCACGCGATCTCTTGGGCGATGGCGCTTTTGCGGGCGACTCTTGGCCCTTCGCATAATCGCCCGCAGCCTGCGCTCGCGTCTTCTCCGAAGCCCTTCCCGTCTTTGGCGGTGGCAGCTTCACTCCCGCCCGTCTCGCCTTCGAGAGGCCAATCGCGATGGCCTGCTTTGCTGAGCGCGCTCCGTGTTTGCCCTCGCGAATATGCTCTATTTCTTCGCGGACAAATTCTCCAGCTTGCGTGGAAGGAGCTTTGCCTTCCCGGGCATCGGCGCGTGTCAACGACTTTGAGACAGTCGGCAAAGATATTTACTGAGTATCGTTGAACGGAGTTAGTGGTTTGTTGATCCAGGCGTGAGTGGGCGCTGGACTGGATTGGGGCGGACGCTTCACAAATCGTTCGGGGTGAA
>JACPNQ010000035.1 GCA_016185425.1 Acidobacteriota bacterium
GCTGCCGATTTTGGATAGCACTTACGGCTCTCTACAAAGGACAATACCCCAACCTCAATTTCGGATTAGCGGTTCTCCAACGCAAACTCCTTTGTTTTCAAACCGCCGTCAACCTTCCTGGCCTAATTTGGACAGCCCTGACTTCCCGTATAGCACGGCCAGGCCGATTCCGATGATGCTGACGATACGCGTTAGCCACCGCGGTTCGTAGACGATTTCGACGCCGCCTTGCGCTTCGACGACTAATTGGCCCCATTCATTTTTGTGCGTGGGAACGGACGCGCCATTAGCGTATGCATGCCAATCGGGATCCCAGTTGACGTGGATGACGCCGCCTTGTGCTCTGGCATGGCCGGATGCGGTCCACTCCACGGCAGGCTTGACGCCGGGGATTGTGTAAAGGCGCGTGTCCCTCTCCTCCCATTGGATGGGGAGATGCCCGGCCAGCACATCCTTCGCGAAGGGCTTCCAGAACTCCGGGCTTTGGAGTCCGGGGATGAGTACGGAGTCGACGCCCACGGCTTGCATTCGCTGGACAAATTTCTCCCAGGAGGGTTCGGCCATTAGCTCCAGTGAGAGCTTTTGCTGCATGATATTGGGCGCGGTGGCGTAGGAGCCGCCGGAATACTGCCGGACATCGGCGAAGGCGTTCATCCAGTGGGCGAGCGAGCCGCCCGTGAATACGGTGCCCTGGACGGCTTGAGCGGCGCGGTATTCGATGATTGCCGTTGGGTCGGCCTGTTTGATGGCGTTGCGGGCAAATTTACGGTGGCGGATGACCTGTTGGGTGGCTCCGATTGTTCCGAGAACGGCGAGGCCGATTAGCAGCCATTTCGGCCGGCCTCGCAGCACTTTTTCGAAGGCAAATACAGCCAGGAGCACAAGGGCCAACTCCATCTCGCTTTTGTATCGGCCGGGTTGTTGGAGGAAGTGGATATCCCAGCGGTAAAAGAGAATTACCTGTGCAGTAGTGAGCCAGGCGAGGAGAGCGAAGAATCGCAGTTCGCGTGCGAAGTGCCAGACGATGGCGAAGCCGGCGGCGACGATCAACAGGGCAAGCCAGGAGGTCCAGGTCCAGGCGCTTTCCGGCGCTAGCTGTCCGTTGGCCTGCAAGATACCGAGAAGTGAGGGCGGATAGAAGGGGCAGACGATGAGGTATGCCAAAAAGCCTGTGCCCGGCACCAGCTTTTGGGGGAAGGAGAGGGCGAAGAGGAGAGCAGCGGTGATGCCGAAGGGATTGGCGAGGGCGGCGAGGACGATAGCCGCGATGGCTACTCCGCGCCAGCCGCGCGCCCATGCGCCGGCGGCGATGCAGACGAACGCCAACGCCAATTGGTGTGGCGCTTCATCCCAGATCAGCGTCAGATACATGCGCCGCGGTTCGAGCAGGCGGATCCAGCCGAAGGCCGCGTCGGGCTGGATCAGCTCGGTTGGCGATAGCAGAGAATAGGCGAGACCGGCTACGAACGACCATCCGGGTTTGCCGGTAATCTGCCAGGCCATCCAATACGCCGCTGCCGGGCCCAGAACGAACACGACGGCCAGCACCGCATAGATTCCGAAGTGCCAGCCGAGCCATGGAACCAGCGGCGAATAGGTGAGCTCCGCCGGCATTCCGCCCGCCCAATAGGACACCCACTGCGGGCGCCACCAGGAGTCCCCCAACACGCGGCCGAGGGCCATCCAGTAGCCGTGCATAGAATGCGTGGCGCCGGTGAACGTCAGGAAGAACACGTGCCGCACCAGGTAGGCGTTCAGCCAAACCAGCCCCAGACCGTATAGAAATGGAACTGCTGCCCGGACGCGGTGGAGCATAGAGACCCCTGTGGAAAACCTGTGGGAAGCGCTGGAAAACTAGTTGGTGATGTCGTGCGTGGTGGATTCGCCGCGGAGGGGGAGGTAAATTTTGTACCACTCCTTCTGGGCGGGACTGTCGGTGTAGTCCTTCAGTGCCTTCTCGTCTCTAAACTCCATGACGATGGCATGGGTATAGCCAGCGCCCTGCACTTTGATGGCGCGGGTCCAGATGCGGGTGATGCCCTTGTAAGTGTTGGCGACGGTTTCCGCGCCCTTGAGAGCGCCGGCGATCTGCTCGGGTGTGGTGCCTTCCTTCCACTTAATGGTGATGACGTGCATGACCGAAGCTGGTTTCTTGGCGGCGGCATGGATGGGAGCAACCGTGAGTGCGGCGGCGGCGAAGAGAGTGAAGAGGAGTCGTTTCATGATCAATATTTCCTTTCTTTGAATCCCTGCCAGTGTTCGCAGACGATGATGGAGTTGGCGGGATTGTTGGGATCGTACTTGGCAGTGGCGGTGCCGACGAGTTGCTCGGCCGGGCGGGGCAGGAACTGGGAGAGGGTAGAGATGTCCTGCGTGGTGTCGTAGGCGACGCCGGCGATCTCGTAGCCATATTGGATGGCGCTGTCATCCGACTGGAAGATAGTCACTTCGGTGAGGCGGCCAATGATGTGCAGGCGGATGCGGCGACGGCGTTCCCGCTCCTGCGGGTTGCGGGATCGCCTGACAATACGCGACACCAGCCAAACCAGCGCTCCCGTCGCGGCGATGCCGACGGTGGCGGGAGCGGCGATGGGAATGGCGGGCAAGGGCTATTTGTTGCCGAATACTTTGGCGTAGTCCTTCAGGAAAGCATCGAGGCCTTTTTCGGTCAACGGGTGGTTGAAGAGTGAATCAAGCGTCTTGAACGGAAGGGTGCCGATATGCGCGCCGGCTTTCGCCGCCTGGATCACATGGTTCGTTGAACGAAGGCTTGCGGCGAGGATCTGTGTTTTGTAGCCGTAGTTCCTGTAGATCTGGACGAGGTCCTGGATGAGGATCATGCCTTCGGCGCCCATGTCATCAATGCGGCCGACAAACGGACTGACGATGTAGGCGCCGGCCTTGGCGACAAGGAGGCCCTGGCCGGCCTGGAAGCAGAGGGTGACGTTGGTGCGGATGCCTTCGCCCTGGAGCAGTTTGCAGGCCTGGACGCCGTCGCGGATGAGCGGCAGCTTGACGATGATGTTTTTGTGGATTTTGGAGAGTTTGCGGCCCTCCTCAACCATGGCTTTGAATTCGGTACTGACGACTTCGGCGCTGATGTCGCCGTCAATGATGTCGCAGATGGCGCGGACCTGTTCTTCGATGGGCTTACCTTCCTTGGCGATCAAGGAGGGATTGGTGGTGACGCCGTCGACGATGCCCCAAGCGGCAGCCTTCTTCAGCTCTTCGAGGTTTGCTGTATCGAGAAAAATTCTCATGGTGTATCTCCTAAAATTGCATTACTCCGCAACGATCGAATTCTCGACCTGGCCCACGCCAGGAACGGCGACGCGGACAGTGCTTCCGATTTGCATGGGGCCAACTCCCGGAGGGGTGCCCGTGGCGATGAGGTCGCCGGGCTCGAGAGTCAAAAACTGGGTGATGTAGGCCAGAATAGCACCCGGCGGGAAGATCATGTCCGAAACGGGAGCGTCCTGGACACAGTTGCCATCAAGCCAGGTTTGCACGCGCAGGCTATCGAAATCGACCTCCTCGATGGGTACGGACCAGCGGCCCGTGGGACAGAATGTATCGAAACCTTTGCCGCGGGTCCATTGGCCGTCCTTGCGCTGGAGGTCGCGAGCGGTGACGTCGTTGACGCAGGTGTAGCCCCAGACGTAGTCACGCCAGTTAGCTGGGTCGATGCTACGGGCGCTCTTCGAGATGATGAGGCCGAGTTCGCCTTCGTAGTGCAGGTTCTGCGAGAGCCTGGGATAGACGACATCATCGCCATCGGCTGCGAGGGAAGACGGGGGCTTGAGGAAGATGAGGGGTTCGGTGGGAACTTCGTTGCCGAGCTCTTTGGCGTGTTCCGCGTAGTTGCGGCCAACGCAGACGATCTTGGTCGGGTTGGCGGAGGGCAAAAGCTTGACGTGCTTGAGGTCAATGACGGCACCGTCCGGTTCGGGAGCGAACAAATTTCGGACAGGGCGGATGTGACCATCCTCGAGGACGCCGTAGCGGGCACCGGCGGCGTCGGTTAACGTCGAGGGTGCCGTGTGGTCAAAGGTAAATCGTACGTATCGGGTCAAGGTACCGTAATCTCCACTTCTTGCGATGGTATGCTCTGGTTCTTGCGCAGGTCGAGGGCCGTTACCACGTATCGATAGCGGTTGCCGCGTTGCACGTCACGGTCGGTGTAGGCGGGAGCGTCGAGAAATGGGGCAACCACGGCGAATGCTCCTGTGCCCACGGCGCGGGACACCGTGTAGCCGTGGATATCGGGCTCCGGGTTCGGATTCCACGATAATTCAACGGTTCCCGCACCAGCGACGACATTGAGACCAGTGGGGGCGCCGGGCGGAAAGCGGTCCTCAATGGTCACGCTTTTGGGACCTACTTTTCGGCCTTGGGCTTTGTCACCGCGTGCCTGAATCTCATAGTTGTAAACTTTGCCGAGCGCGGCGCGGGGATCAAAGAATTGACCGTTTGTTCCTTCACCGATTCGCGCGCCGTCCCGGAAGACGATGACCGGGCCAGTGAAACCCTTCCAGGTGATGAGCGCGCCGTTAGGAGCGGAATCGGCAACAAAATCGGACGGCGTAATGACCGGTGTTTCGATGCGAAGAGTGACAAGGTTGGACCAGCCGGAAGCTCGACCTTTTTTATTGGCCATGCGCACGGCCATGACTACTTCGCTGCCGGTGAATTCACGGACGTCGAAGGAGGTTTCGGCGGGGCCGGCTTTGGTGGCATCGACAGCGACGGCCTTGGCGGCAGCGGCCCATGTATCGATATTCCAGCCGTCTTCCGGCAGGCGGCCAACGCGGATTTCAACACGCGCGATATCGGTAACCGGCAGGTTCTCGGTGGTCTTTGGCGGGATAGTGAAGAAGGCGTCGACTTGTGATTCGACCTGTTGCGCGCGCAAATCCTGGACGGGTTGGGGGATATTGAGCGCGGGGGGCAAAGGATCGCCGACGTAACCGCACGAAACGGCCACGAGCGCCACGGTCGAAATCAGAACAACTCGCCTCACAAGATGTATTTGCTCAGGTCCTGATCTTTGACGATGCTTGCGAGCTGCTGCTGGACGTACTTGGCGTCAATCTTGATGTTTTTCTTCTTGAGGTCCGGTCCTTCGAAGCTGATCTCTTCAAGCACTTTTTCCATGATGGTGTGAAGACGGCGGGCGCCGATGTTTTCCATCACTTCGTTGACTTGCGTGGCGAAGAGCGCAATTTCCTTGATGGCGTCGTCCGTGAACGTCAGGCGGATGCCTTCGGTTTCGAGCAGGGCCATGCACTGTTTGATGAGGGCGTTTTTCGGCTCGCGAAGGATGCGAATGAAATCTTCCTGGGTGAGCGCCTTGAGCTCGACGCGGATGGGGAAGCGGCCCTGGAGCTCGGGGATGAGGTCGGCGGGTTTGGAGACGTGGAAGGCGCCGGCGGCGATGAAGAGAATGTGATCGGTGCGGACGAAGCCGTAGCGGGTGTTGACTGTCGTGCCTTCGACGATGGGAAGGATGTCGCGTTGTACGCCTTCGCGGCTGACGTCAGGGCCCTGGCCGCCTTCACGGCCGGCGATCTTGTCGATTTCGTCGAGGAAAACGATGCCACTTTTTTCGACGCGCTCGATGGCGGTGCGGGTGACGAGATCCATGTCGACGAGCTTCTGCTCCTCTTCCTGGATGAGGTAATCGAGCGCCTCAGGGACCGGCATTTTGCGTTTGCGCGTGCGGTTGCCGAAGAGAGCGGGGAGGATGTCCTTGAAATTGGACATGTCCATGTCGTCGGGAGGGCCGGTGCCGGGGCCGGGGGAGGCGATGAACTCGAAAGCGGGGGTGCGGTCCTTGACGTCGATTTCAACAGTCTGCTCATCGAGTTTGCCGGCGTGGAGTTTTTCGCGCAGTTTTTCGCGGGTGCGGGATTGGCTCTCGGTGGGTTCGGTTTGCGGGGGGAGAAGGAGGTCGATGAGGCGCTCTTCGGCGTTGCGTTCGGCACGTTCCTCGACTTCGTCGAGCTTCTCGTCACGGATCATGTCGATGGCGATTTCGACGAGATCGCGGATCATCGATTCGACATCGCGGCCGACATAGCCGACCTCGGTGAACTTGCTGGCCTCGACTTTGAGGAATGGAGAGTTGGCCAGCTTGGCGAGGCGGCGGGCGATTTCAGTCTTGCCGACGCCGGTGGAGCCGATCATGAGGATGTTCTTCGGCATGACGTCTTCGGCCATGTCGGGGTCGAGGCGCTGGCGCCTCATGCGGTTGCGGAGGGCAACAGCGACGGCTTTCTTAGCGTCGGCTTGGCCAATGACGTATTTGTCGAGCTCCCGGACGATCTCGCGGGGGGTGAGTTCATCGAGCAGAGGAGTTTCTTCAGCGCCGTTGCCGTGCTGGGAGGGCAGGTAGATGACCATTAGCCGAGTTCCTCGTAGATCACGTTGAGGTTGGTGTATATGCAGATGTTGCCGGCGATGGTCATGGACTTCTCGGCGATTTCGCGGGCGGAGAGTTCCGTGTTTTCGATGAGGGCGAGTGCCGCGGATTTGGCGAACGGTCCGCCCGAACCGATGGAGGCGAGGGCTTCGTCGGGCTCGATGACATCACCGTTGCCGGATAGGATGTAGGTTTTGTCGAGATCGGCGACGAGGAGCAGGGCTTCGAGATGGCGGAGCACCTTATCGGTGCGCCAGTCCTTGGCGAGTTCTACGACGGCGCGGTCCAGCTTGCCATTGTGCTGTTCGAGCTTTGTCTCGAAGCGTCCGAAGAGGGAAAAGGCGTCAGCGGTGGAGCCGGCGAACCCGGAAAGGATCTTGCCGTTATAGAGGCGGCGGAGCTTGCGGGCGCCGGCCTTGAGAACTTCGCTACCGAGGGTGACTTGGCCGTCGGCGGCCATTACTACTTTGCCGTTCCGGCGTACGGCAAGCACCGTTGTGGAACGGATCCGTGAAGACATTCTGCTCAATCTACTATTCTAACGCGGTGTCAAACGCTCCAGAAGGGCTCGCCAGCGGGGATGTGGGCGACGGGCACTTCGGAGATGAACGTTTTCAGCCATTTGGCGCACTCTTTCATGCCGCCTTCTTCGGAGACGGAATGGCCGAGGACGATGAGCGCTTTCCTATCGCCCGCCGCTATCATGTCTTGGACGAACTCATAGACTTCCCATTCGCGGGCTTCGCCGATGACGAGGGCGTCGGCGTTGCGGAGGGAACGGATGGCACCAGTGAGGTTGTTGTAGCCGGGATTGATTGCGACTTTGGAGACCGGCTGGGCGGGGTCGCCGATGACTCGGATGGCGCGGATGCCGAGTTTAGCTTTGATGTCTTTGGCTAGGGCGGCGAGGGACGTTTTGGGCAGTTCGAGAATCCGTTCGCCCGGCTTTTCGTACTTCGACCAGCCGAGTTCTTCCAACATGCCAGTGCGGATGCCGTCAGGCCGGCGGGCGTGCCAATGGTCATGGAAGCGGAAGATGGCGATCTGGTTCTTTTCGATGAAGGCCTGTTTCGCGTGAAGGGTGGGTTCATTGGCGACTTCTTTGGCGCCGTCGTCATGGGCGTAGAAGGTGGGTTCATGCGTGACGATCATATTCCTGCCTTCGGCCGCGGCGCGTTGGAGCACGTCGAAGGTGGCCATGAAGGTTGTGGCGATGCCTCTTACCGGCGTTGAAGCGGAGCCGGTTTTGAAGGTGTCGACGGTCTGCTCGCGCCATTCGACAGCGACGGCTTTTTTGATGCGATCGAGGATTTCGCCGGCGGTGAGGGTTTTGGGTTGGGCCGTAGCGGCGAGACTGGCGAGGAGAGCGGCACGGCGTGTCATTTATTTCACCTGGGAAACGCGGATGTTGCGGAAGGCGATGTTCTGCTTTGGCTGGCACTGGAAGCCGATGACGCCTTCGGCGTGTTTGGAGTCGTGGGCGTCGAGGACCTTCTGGCCATTGAGGAGGACGACGAAGTGGTCGCCCTTGGCGGTGATATCGAACTTGTTCCACTCATTCGCTTTGATTTTGGTGGGCTCCGCTTTAACGGAACCGACGAGACTGCCGGTGAGGTAGCCGGCGGGCTGCATGTCCCAGATCTGGAGTTCGTAACCGGTGACGTGGGGCTGGCCTTCTTTTTGGGAGCGGAGGAAGACGCCGCTGTTGACGGTGGCGGCGCCTTTGAATTCGAGCTGGAGATGGAAGTCTTTGTAGGTGGCTTTCGTGGCTATCCATCCGGGGGAGGCGCCACCGCAGACGAGTGCACCGTCTTCGACTTTCCAATCGCCGGTGGAGGGAGCGGCGGAGGTGGCGCGGGGCTCCCAGCCGTTTAGGGATTTGCCGTCGAAGAGGGTGGTCCAGGTTTGAGCCCACGCTGGGGTGAGAAGGAGGAGAAGGAGTGGGAAGCGCATTGGTAGATTATGTCCCAGTCAAAGATATGTGTGGCCACCCGATTGCAGTGAAAAGGAAAGCCAAGGGAAGGTACCCCTTGCGTGGAAATTTAACGGGTGTATAGTTGTTCGCACCAGGGAGGAATCACGATGAAAGGATCATCGGTTTCCGTAGGATCGTTGCTTGACAGAAAAGGCAGACGGGTCTTTTCCATCGCTCCGGATGCGTCCGTTTATTCCGCCATTGAAGAGATGGCGGAACGGGGGATCGGCGCTCTCGTCGTTCTCGAAGAAGGCCGTCTGGCCGGTATACTTTCGGAGCGCGACTACACACGCAAGGTAATTCTTGCCGGACGGTCTTCGCGCGAGACGGCGGTGGGCGAGATTATGTCGACGGACCTTGTGACCGTCACGCCGATGGACGGCGTGGGGTACTGCTTGCGTATCATGACCGATCACCGTGTACGGCATCTGCCGGTGATCTCGGATGGAAGCGTTGTCGGCGTTCTTTCGATCGGCGATCTGGTGAAGCAAGTGATCGCCGAGCAGGAAGATACGATCGACCAGCTTCACAGCTATATAGCGGGTGCGTATCCGAGCTAGTGGATGGAGTAGCCGGCGGCTTTCCAGCCGCCCGGCTCCTTGCTCATGACAACAACTTCCACGGCTTTCGGCTTGTTGGCGAAGGTCGTGGCATATTCCAAGATCAAGTAATCGCCATCGGGCGCTCCGGCCAGCGTTTTAGACGGTTTGGCCGATTGATAGCCGCGCTGCTGGAGGGCACCGGCTGCTGTGCGCATGGCGCGGATTTGGGACTCCCACTCGTCCGCCGAGATTTGCGGGCGTTGATGCTGGCTGGCCTGCTTCCAGGCATCTTTGTATTTCGCCTGATCGAGCAACGCGAGCCATTTTTCGCCGCTTTTCCTGGCAGCATCCTCGCCGTCAGCAGAGAGGAGCGGCGCGGCCGCGGCAACCGCCAAAAAGGTTCGTCGGGTCATTGCAGAAGTTAGAGTATGTCTCTTGGTTCCGCGTTTCAATGGCCCGCGGGCACCCGATTGCGCGCTTAGAGACTGACCGGCCAGACAAGGGCGGCAATTTCTGAAGAGGAAACAAAAATGAAACGACTGATCGCTTGTGCAGTATTGGGAATTAGCATGCTCGGCGGCTTGGCCGCGCAGGAGCGGAACGTGCAACACCGGCGTGTGTATTCGGTGAAATGGGGACACTTGCAAGACTTCGTCTCGACGATGAAGGACCTGCAGGCGCTGTATAAGACCGCGGGGGTGGAGGCGCCGATGATCGTCCTGCAATCGCAGACGGGGCCTGACCGGATCATGGTAATCCGGTACTACGCGAAGATGTCCGACGCCCTGGCGAACCGGCGCGACGCGTTCAAGGGTAAACATGAAGCAGAGTATCTAGCCCTCAACAATCGGCTTAGCAACTTTGTCAACGACCGGGAGTCGAAAGTTTCCGTGCGGGACACGGAGCTGAGCCTTCCGCGAGCGGGGGAACTGCCGCCTTACTTCCGTGTGGTCCAAACGGAGGTGAAGCCGGGCAAGATGAGCGAGTACAGAGCCCTGATCAAGGAGTTCGTGAACACCGGAATCAAGCCCGCGGGAATTAAGGCTTATACGGTGTTGACGACGCAGATTGGCGGCTCGCCAGATGAAATCGTGACAGGAACGGGTCTCCAGTCGCTTGGGGAACTGGATGATCCACCGGTCATCAAGGCGATGGGAGGCCAAGCGAAATTCGATGCGTTCCTGGCCAAGCGTGCAGCGCTTGTGAATCACACGGACGTGGAAATGTACTTTCTGCGGCGCGATTTGACCACGTGGACGAACCCGAAGTAAGACGGTAGAGTGGACTGGTGGCGCATCGGACGCCGCCAGTCCGCAGGAAAGGGCCGAGCCCACCGATTCCAGTTCGCGTTCTACAATTTCGATCTTCTTTCCACCCGGCGTGCGGACACGGGTATCTCGAAAGGAGATCCTATGTCTGAATCAAAGCTACCGGCGCGGCCGTCGCTGGTGCAATTGCGGAAACAAGCCCGGGAACTGCTGGAACAGTTTCGGGCGGATGGCGCCGCTCCGGCGCCGAAACTGGCCGATGCGCAGTTTGCGATTGCGCGAAAGTACGGTTTCGCGAGTTGGGCGAAGCTGAAGCAGCATGTCGAAGCGCGGCAGCCGACTGGGTTGGAGCGATATGAAGACCTGGCGGCGGAGTTGGCGACCGCATACATGGCGGGCGATAAGACGGCGATCCGGGAGATCAATTGGAACTTTGGCACGTCTTTCACCTGGGACCACGAGCCGGAGAAGATGCAGGCACAGTTGCCGAATTGGTTTGCGGCAGGCCCGCGGACGCCGGACCTGGCGATGGCGGATGCGCGGCGGATGGTGGCGCATTCGTATGGAATCGAGAGCTGGGAGAGCTTCGCCGCCTGCCTGGCGCAGCCGGAGGTTGATCCGCGCTCGGCGCCGGTATTCATGAACTCGCGGCCACCGTTTTATCAGATTGACTGGAAGGACAACACGCTGTCCGTGCGGGGACCGCTAGGAGCGCGGGAGTGGGAGACGGTTTACGGCGTGATGCGGGAGCATGGCATCACGAAGCTACGGGCGGGCGGGATGGCGGATGCGGGGATGGCGGGGTTGGCAGCGTTGGGACAGGTGACGCGGTTGGAGCTAGGAGGACATAACGGGCTGACCGATGAGGGGCTATTGCACCTTGCGAAGATGCCGCAGTTGGAGGAGTTGGAAGTTGGCGGTTGGAAGAGTGTGATTACGGACCATGGGATGGCGTTTTTGGGGGAGTTGAAGCGGCTGCGCGAGTTCAAGTCGGCGTGGACGCAGGGGATTTCGGATGTGGGTTTAGTGGGGCTGGCGGTGTGTGATGCGCTGGAGGAAGTGAATCTGATCGGTACTCCGGCGGGCGACGGAACGATTGCGAAATTGGCGGGGAAGGAGCATCTGCGGAAGTTCACGACGGGGCGGGGTGTGACGGATGCGGGGATCCGATTGCTGCACGGGTTACCGGTCTTCAAGGGTCCGCGGAATTGGGACGTTCGATACTCGCTGATGTCTTTTCAGGCCGAGCCAAGCCACCTGATGATCGATGGTCCGTTTACGGATGCAGGGCTGCGAGGTCTGGGCGGTCTGGATGGGTTGTGTGGCCTGTCGTTCTTCTGGCATTGCCCGGCGTTCACGTCCGCGGGGCTGGAGGGGTTGCGGCAACTGCCGGCACTGCGATTCCTTGGCTGCCAGGATCGGCATTGCGATGACGAAGCGATGCGGCAGATCGCGGCGATTCCGGCGCTTGGGATGCTGATGGGCCAGGGCGCCGTGGCGGAAGACGAGGGATTTGCGGCGTTGGCCGCGTCGCGGACGCTCGAGTATTTCTGGGGGCGGGACTGTCCGAACTTTGCGAGCGCTGGGTTCACGGCGATGGCGGAGATGCCTTCGTTGCGCGGCTTGGCGGTGAGTTTGAAGAATGTGGACGATGAGGCGCTGGGGAAGCTACCGCGGTTCCCGGCGCTACGGCAGTTGATGCCGATGAATGTGGACGATGCGGGGTTCCGGCATGTGGGGGAGTGCGAGAATTTGGAAAACCTGTGGTGCATGTATTGCCGGGAGACGGGCGATGCGGCGACGGAGTTTATCGGCGGGCTGCGGCGGTTGAAGACCTACTATGCGGGGAAAACGCTGATTACGGACCGGAGTTTGGAGATATTGGGGCGGATGGAGTCGCTGGAGAAGTTAGAGTTTTGGCAATGCGCGGGAGTGACAGATGCGGGGGTGGCGCATTTAGCGGAGTTGCCACGGTTGAAGGAGATTAGCCTGGACGGGCTGCCGAATGTGACGAGGAGGGTGGCGGGCTTGTTTGGACCGGAGGTAAGGGTTAGCTATTCGGGGTGACTAACCTGCCCGGGAGCCGTTGGGAACCGGGACTTCGGGTGTGGCCAAGACCGGTGTAATGCCGTCGGCGTAGCCAATGTCGAAGAGCATCCCTTCGGAGACCATCCCGCGCATTTTCTTTGGGGGCAAGTTCAGCACGAAGAGGGCTTGCCTACCTTCGATTTCCTTTGGGTTGGTGCGCTCCTGTTTTAGTCCGGCGAGGATGGTGCGGGTGTGGTCGCCGAAGTGGACCTGGAGAGCCACGAGATTGTCGGAGTTGGGAATGTCCGAGACCGCTTCGATGGTGCCCACGCGAATGTCGATTTGGTCGATGAGGGCGGGGTCGATGATTGGCTTGATGGACGCGGGAGTCATGGGCGGACCAGGCGGGAGTGAATGGCTTCGGCGGCCTTGTCGGGGTAGTCGCTGCGATAGTGGCCGCCACGGCTTTCCCGGCGTTCGAGCGCGGCTTGCGCGATCAGGAGTCCGACGCGGCGCATGCTGCGGAGCTCGTAGGTTTCACGCGTGGCGTTCTGGCGGCGCTCCATCGGCACGCTGCGGAGGACTCTCACTGCGGTTTGAAGCCCTTCTTCGTTGCGCGTTATGCCACAGTGGTCCCAGGTGATGGAGCGGAGATGCGCTTCCGTTATCGCAGGGAACACTTCGGCCCGCGGGATCTCGCCTTCCGGTGGGCAATCCGTCTTGGCAAGCATTGCCGTCGCCGCCCGGGCACCGAAGACGACGCCTTCCAGCAACGAGTTACTGGCGAGGCGATTGGCACCATGGACACCGGTGCAGGCCACTTCGCCGGCGGCGTAGAGGCGGGCGATCGTCGTTTCGCCGTTGAGGTCGGTCTGCACGCCGCCCATGGCGTAGTGCGCGGCGGGATGAACGGGGGCGGGAAACTTCGTCAGATCGAGGCCGTAGCGGAGGCAGGTTTGATAGATGCGCGGGAAGTGTTGCTCCATGACGCCGGCGGCGAAGTGGGTCATGTCGAGGAACATATGGGGAGAACCGGTGCGCGCAATCTCGCGGACAATGGCACGACTGACGACGTCGCGGCTGGCGAGCTCGTCGGTGAAGCGCTCGCCGGTGGCGTTGCGAAGGTAGGCGCCGTCGCCGCGAAGGGCTTCGCTCAGGAGGAATCGGGGGGCGTTGTCGAGGTGGAGCGCCGTTGGGTGAAACTGAACGAACTCGATGTCACGGATAGCGGCGCCGGCGCGCCAGGCCATGGCGATGCCGTCACCTGTGGCGACGTTGGGGTTCGTCGTTTCCTTGTAGACGCGGCCGAGACCGCCCGTGGCAAGGAGGACGGCGCGGGCGAAAATCGGGTGATGCTGCTTATAGCGGGCGTCATAGGCGACGGCGCCGCGCACTTCGCCGTCAGCCATGAGCAGATCCGTGACCGCGGCGAAGCTGAGGAACTGGACGTTGGCGAGAGAGGCGGCTTTGCGGTAGAGGGCGCGGGAAATCTCGCGGCCGGTGGAGTCGCCGTGCGCGTGGAGGATGCGATTGCGCGAGTGGGCGCCTTCACGGCCGAAGACAAGCTCGCCGCCCTCGCGATCAAATTCAGCGCCCCATGCGAGGAGTTCTTCGATGACGTGCGGTCCTTCGGCGACCAGCGTGCGAACAGCATCGGGATCGCAAAGACCGTCCCCGGCATGGAGCGTGTCCTGTTCATGGAGAGTGACCTCGTCATCGTCGGAGAGGGCGGCGGCGATACCGCCTTGCGCGTACTCGGATGCGGATTCGTGCAAGGTGTCCTTGGCAAGGACGAGCACTTTTCCGTGGGCGGCCAAGGAGATGGCGGCGCGTAGACCGGCTACACCGGCTCCGATGACAAGGTAGTCGCAGACGATGCGATCCGACGTAGCACTCATACCCCCATGGTACAAACGAAAAAGGACATGCCTTCACACGTTGTATCGACTGGCGCCCAGCGTTATGAGTGCCATATTGAGCGCGGCATCCTTGCGCGCATTGCGGATTTTCTGCCGGCGAAGGCAGGGAAAGTTTTCGTTGTCACGACCCAGGATGTTTGGAATTTGCACGGCTCGGCGATGCGTTTTCCGCACGAATTGGTGATCTTTCCGGGTGGCGAGCCGAACAAGCGGCTTTCGAGGCTGGAGGCGATGGCGGATGAGATGCTGGCGAAGGGTGCGGACCGCTCGTCGGTGATTGTGGCGTTCGGCGGCGGGATTGTGGGCGATGTGGGCGGGTTCCTGGCGGCCGTCTTTATGCGCGGGATACCGGTGATTCAGGCGCCGACGACGTTGCTGGCGCAGGTGGATGCGGCGATTGGCGGGAAGACCGGCGTGAACCTCGTGGGCGGAAAGAACCTGGTGGGTGCGTTTCATCAGCCGCTGGCGGTATTGATCGACCCATCGGTGCTAACGACGTTGCCGGAGCGCGAGTACCGGTCCGGGCTGTTTGAAGTGGTGAAGTATGGAATTATCAGCAGCCCGGCACTGTTCAAGCTGTTGGCGGAGCGGCCGGAAGATGTGCTGCGGATGGAGACGGAGACGGTGGATTTTATCGTCAGCGAATCCGTGCGGATCAAGGCGGAAGTGGTTTCGGCGGATGAGAAAGAGGGCGGACTGCGGCGGATTTTGAATTACGGTCATACGTTGGGTCATGCACTGGAGGCGGAGACGTCATACTCGCGGCTGCTGCACGGGGAAGCGGTAGGGTACGGGATGAACGCAGCGGCTTTCTTGGCGGAGCGGTTGGGGGTGTTGGCGCCCGCGGATGCGGCGGAAATGCGGCGGGTGACTGGACTGTACGGTCCCTGGCCGGCTGTCTCGGATCTGCGCCCGGAGGCGTTGGCGGCGCACACGCTGAAGGACAAGAAGACGATTCAGGGGACGACGCATTTCGTGCTGGCCGAGGGTGTTGGAACTGTGCGTGTGGTGAGCGGGATCGCGGCATCCGACGTAGTAGCGGCAGCGGCGGCGGCGCTGTAGCTTATGGCGCTTGAGGCCGGCAAAGGAACGACGCCGCCGGGGGCAGCGACGGAGGAGCAGGCGGCGAAATATGTGCGCGGGATGTTCGGGCAGGTGGCGCCGCGGTATGACCTGCTGAATCATCTGCTGAGTTTTCAGATTGATAAATACTGGCGGCGGCGGACGGTGGCGCGGCTACAGACGATTCTCGATCGTGCCGATGCGCGGGTACTCGATCTGGCCTGTGGGACGGGCGATCTGACGCTGGCATTGACCCGCGCGGGGCGGGCGCAGGTGATTGGGAGCGACTTTTGCCATCCGATGCTGACGGGGGCGGCCTCAAAGAACGTCCGGTTGTTGTTTGAGGCAGATGCGTTGACGCTGCCTATAGGATCGGGGTCGGTTGATTTAGTGACGTGTGCGTTTGGTTTTCGGAATTTTGTGAATTACCGTCGCGGGATGGTGGAGATTTTGCGGGTGTTGAAGCCGGGCGGAACGGCGGCGATTCTGGAGTTCTCGACGCCGCCGAATGCGGCGTTCCGGGCGTTGTACGGGTTTTATTCGACGCGCGTGCTGCCGAGGGTTGGCGCTTTCATTAGCGGGTCAAAGGATGCGTATACGTATCTGCCGGAGAGTGTGCGGAAGTTTCCGGCGGCGGCGGCGCTGGCGGAGGAGTTTCGGGAGGCCGGGTTTGCGAGTGTGGAGTTTGAGCGGATGACGTTCGGGACTGTGGCGCTGCACTTGGCGCGGAAAGGGGCGGCTGGTTAGCCGCCCCCGTTGCCATTCTTTAAAGCAGCGCCGTAGGCCGCCGCTTCCAGCCCATCGTCTCCAGCGCGCCGATATGCCCGCCCGCCTGGGTGAGGATGTGGTGCAGATCGTTGCCGATGCTGATGAACGGGAAGCCCTTGCCTATGAACTCCTGCACGCGGGCGGTGCCGAAGAGGAATACGCCGAGCGTCACGTTGTTCTTGCGGGCGGCGGCGACGAGTTTGTCCGTTGCCGCGCCCAGTTCGGGGGACGTGTACATGTGCGGGAACTCGTACTTCTCGTAGAGACCCATCGACATGCAAAGGTCGTTCTGGCCGAGGAAGAGGAGGTCGACACCGGGGACGGCGGCGATCTCGTCGATGTTCTCGATGCAACTCGCGGTTTCGACTTGCAGAGCAACGATGGCGTTCTTATTCCAGTTGCCCGCATAGCCGAGCAGTCCATTCCTGTTCATACTGCGCTGCGGGAAGTAGACGGAGCGCGTGCCGGCTGTGGGGTACAGCGCGCAGCTCACCGCGGCGCGGGCTTCGGCGGCGGTGTTGATATAGGGGACCAGGATGCCATCGGCGCCGAGGTCGAGCGACTGCTGAATGCCCGGGCGATCGTCGTATCCGCCGACACGGACGAGCGACTTGGCGCCGCCACTGGCCACGCCGCAGATCATGGCGGACAACTTCTCGTAATTCATGGGTCCGTGCTGGGTGTCGATCAGCAACCAGTCATAGCCCGTATGGGCGAGCTGCTCGACCACAGTGGGGCTATGAGAATTGATGAATAGGCCGATTTTGGTCTGGCCTTCGCGCAATTGCTGCTTAAAGTCGGCACCGGAAACGGGGGCGTCTGCCATTGTCTTGTTCTCCTGGATTAGAAAGCTCTTTGGACTATAACCAATGCGCGGAGGAAGCGTCAAAAAGCTCACTGCTTTTTCAATTCGGCGAGGAAACGCGGGGAGGCCTTAATGTGCTCGCCGGATTTCAGAATCGCTTCGTTCGCGGTGATGGCTTTCAATCGCAAAGCGTTCGCGGCGGCCGAACGGGAGAGACGGACGAACTGGGCCGGGTCGAGGCGTTCGAGAAGTCCTTCGAGCGTTGCGCGGACGATGTGCGTCCGATTGCCTGCGTGGAGGACAACATAGTTGCGTGCGGATTCGAGCCAGTCGACGTCCGAGGCTTCGACGAAATAGGTAATGCCTTCGTCGCGAACGAGGAAGCGTTTGAGGAAGGTATTGGGAGACTGGAGCTGTTGGCGCGCGCGGTCGAGAGCGGCGTTGAAGCGGGAAGGGCTGACGGGTTTCAGAAGGTAGTCGAGGGCGCGGACATTGAAGGCTTCGACGGCGTATTGGTCGTAAGCGGTGACGAAGATGGTGAGCGGACGGATGGTTTCGGCGAGCCTGTCGAGGACGTCAAACCCAGTAAGGCCGGGCATTTGGACGTCGAGGAAGAGGAGGTCGGGACGGTACTCTTCTATAACCGCGATGGCGGCGGGACCGGCGCCCGCTTCACCGGCGATGCGGAAGTCGGCGTGAGGTTCGAGAAGACGGACGAGCTTGCGGCGTGCGGGGGGTTCGTCGTCGACGATGACCACCGTGTTCATGCCGCGACCCGATAGGGCAAGCGCACTTTGACAATCGTCCCCGCCGTCGCTTTGGGTTCGAGTTCAATGCTGCCTTTCGCACCGTAGAGCCGTTCGAGGCGCAGGCGGGTATTGCCCAGGCCAATGCCAAGCCCCGCGCCACCGGAGGTTTCGGCGCCCGTGTCTTCCAGGTCGATGAGCAGTGCGTCGCCGTCGCGTCGAGCGCGTATTGAGGTGAGGCCATGGCGGAGAGAGTTTTCGGCAAGCGGCTGCAAAAGAAAATGCGGCACGATGGCTTTGCCGATCCCGTCTTCGATTTCCCAGTCGATGTGGAGGCCGTGCTCAAAGCGAGCCTCCATGATGGCTAGATAGGCGCGGGCAGTGGCGATCTCCTCATGAAACGGCACCTCTTGCGCCGGATTTTTGGCGAGTGCGTCGCGGAGATAATCACTCAGGCGGCAGAGCATTTCGTCGGCTTTGGCGGGGTCTTCATAGACGACGGAGCTGATCATGTTGAGCGTGTTGAATAGGAAATGGGGCTGGAGCTGGAGACGGAGGTTTTCGAGCTCCAACAAAGCCGTCCGCTGGCGATGATCCCAGAAGAGCGTGCCGCCGGCGACGCAGACGTAGCCGATATATTGGATCGGCAGCTCCATGAAGTAGCGGAGCCAAAGAATGCCGTAGTCGTATGCGCCGAGACCGGCGAGGCGGAAGACAATCAAACGGGCGATGTAGAAGCCCGTGGTTTCGAGAAGCCCGATGCCGCTCGCCGCAATCAGGTGATGCGGCAGATTGGCCCAACGCGGCGGGAATTGGCGCGTCATGCGGATGATGAGCGGCGCCGTAAGGCCAAGGACGTATGCCGAAGACATCTCCTCAATGAAGGGGATGTGCCAGGGGATGGGGTCCTGCCGCGTCAGGTGATCGAGGTGCCGATACAGGAACAGAAACAGGCCCAGACCCGTGACGAAGAGATACTTCATGGGAGGCGGAAGGCGACTATGCTATCGCCGGCGGGCGAGAAGGGATTGTCGTGCCCGCCCGCGGCGATGACGACATACTGCTTGCCCGAAGCGGTCTGAAACGTCATGGGCGTCGCACGGGCGCCGGTGGGGAGTTTGGCGCGCCAGAGTTCGGCGCCGGTGAAGACGTGGAACGCGCGCATGTACGCATCCATCGTAGCGCCGATGAAAAGCAGCCCTCCGCTGGTGACGATTGGTCCGCCAAGGTGCGGCGCGCCGAGCATCGGATTATCGTTCATCGCTCCGAGCGGAACCTGCCAGCGGAGTTGGCCCGTAACTGTGTCGATGGCCGACAGCGTGGCCCACGGTGGAGGAGTGCAGGGAAGTCCCGACGGCCCGACGATGATCTGCCGCTGCATGGCGAAGCGCGTGCCGGCTTGTTCCGTTGTTTCCCAGTTGGGAGAATTGGCCCTGGCGGTTTTGAAGTTGGCCTGTTTGATGAGGCGGACCGCGGCGGCGAGACGGTTGGCGGGCGCGAAAAGCAGATTATTCTCCGGGTCCCAGGCCATGCCGCCCCACGCGAGGCCTCCGATGTTACCCGGATAGACCAGCGTCCCTTTTTCCGATGGCGGCGTGAAGATGCCTTCGCTGCGGAGGCCCTTCAGGATTGATTCGCAGGCGGCACGGTCGGCCTCGGTGGGACCCCAGGCTTCGTCGGCATTTAGGTGATGGGGCACTAATGGGCGGGGCCGTGTCGGAAAGGGCTGTGTGGCGGAGGGCTGTTCCCCTTCGGCATCGCTCTTTGGCACGGGGCGCTCTTCCACGGGAAAGATGGGCTTGCCGGTAGCGCGATCGAGCAGGAAGATGTGACCGGTCTTGGAGCCGACGGCCACAGCCTTCGCGCCGAGGCGCGTGAATAGCGTGGGTTGGCTGGCGACATCGTAATCCCAAAGATCGTGATGTACGGTTTGGAAGTGCCAGATGCGGCGGCCTGTAGCGGCGTCGAGCGCGATGACCGAGTTGGCGTAGAGGTTGTCACCGGGGCGCATGCCGCCGTAGTAATCCGGACTGGCGCTGCCTGTGGGCACGTAGACATTGTTCTCATCCGCGGAGATAAGCGACCACGCGTTGGCGCCACCGGTCTTGGGGTCGTCCAAGGGCTGCCAGGTCCAACGTAGTGCGCCGGTAATGGCGTCAAACGCGCGGACTTCGCCGGAAGGCATGTTGGTGCGGCCGTTGTCGGCGATGGACGAGCCGACGACGACAACCCCACGCACGACGACGGGCGGTGATGTTTCCTGATACTCGCCGGCTTCCGTCGGAGGGATGCGGAGACCCTTCGTGAGATCGACGATCTGGAAACCCGCGCAGGGTTGGCCGGTGGCAGCGTCGAGACAGATCAGTCGCGCGTCAATGGTAGCGAGATAGAGCTTACCGGCGGCGTAGGCAAGCCCGCGATTGGCGAAGTCACCATAGGCTGCGTCGCGATTGATTTTCGCGTCGTAGACCCATTTTTCACGGGCGGCCTCCGGGTCAAGCGCAATGACGCGGCCGTGCGGTGTGGAGATATAAAGGGTCTCATGGAGGAAAAGCGGCGTAACTTCGAGCGCTGGCTTGCGGCCGCCACGCCGCGCGGGAACGAGGGGTTCTTTGGTGTGGTAAACCCATGCCTGTTTGAGGCTGGCGACATTCCCGGTATTGATCTGTTTCAGGGCGTAGTATTTCGCGCCGGATTGGTCCTGCGCTATGAGAGCGGGGACGAGCAGGAAGGGGAGCCATCGCATGAAAGCAGTGTGAAGGATACGGGCCGGAAGAGGGAAGGGAGAGCGGGACGAAGCAAGGAGTTTTTGGGACGAAGCCGCTAGAATAGGCGCACATGCTGAAGAAGCTCTTGACTGTGGCGTTGGTGCTCGGGGGCATGATGTATGCGCTCCATACACAGGCATACCGCTACCGTATATTCGTTCCGGAGTTCAAGCGCCCGCCGAAGCCGATACTGCTGGAACAGAACTGGACGGCGGAGCAGCGTGCGGCGTTCCACCACACCGCGCAGGGCACTCGGCTGGTACCGTGGGCGTGGTTCAAAGCGTTAGAACAGCCGTGCCTGAGTCTATCGGGATGCGATCCGCTTTCCAATCCGAATTATCTGCTCCGGTTTGGATTCATACCGTCGACGGAGAGTCCGGACGGGCTGCCGGTGGGGTTTGCGATACAGGAGAAGTTTCATGATCCCATCTCGAACTCGACCTATCCGGTGGTTGGGTTCACCTGCGCGGCTTGCCACACGGGTGAGTTGTTTTATGGCGACTATGCGATTCGGATTGAGGGCGGGCCGGGCCTCTCGGATCTCGGCACCTTTCAGAAGGCGCTGGGTCTGTCGCTGGCGTTCACCGATTTTTTTCCCGGACGCTATGGGCGGTTTGAGAAACGGGTGCTCGGCGAGAACGCGACGGCGGAGGTGAAGGCGGTCCTGAAAAAGGATTTTGATGCATTTCTGGCCGCGGCACTGAGAGAGAAAGACTACGTTCAGGAGCACAAGATTTACGACAACCCGGCGGGGTTCGGACGCACGGATGCGTTGACGCGTATCGGTAACCAGGTGTTCGCGGTGGACCTCGACATCTTCGACAACTTCGCCGCCTCAAACGCCGCGGTACGGTTCCCGCAGATCTGGGACGCGCCGTGGTTCAACTGGGTACAGTACAACTCATCGATTGCCGATCCGCTGGTGCGAAACATCGGGGAGGCGCTGGGTGTGCGCGCGTTGTTTACACCGGAGAATCTCGACAACTCGGTGGACGTGGCCGCATTGAACGAGTTGGAAACATTGCTTGCAGGCGCAGGACCGTCCCAAGGGTTGCGGTCGCCGAGATGGCCCGAAGTATTTCCGCCGCTTGACGGGGAGAAGGTGAAGAAGGGCGAGGCGCTCTATCGGAAGCATTGCATCGGTTGCCATCTGCCGCCGCCGGCCGAGTTGGCTGCGGACCGGCAGTCGGCGGAGCCGAAGTATTGGGAGAAGACTTCGACGGGCGTGCTGTTTTTGCGGGTCACGGATGTGAACATACAGCGTATTGGGACCGATCCACGGGCTGCGCTCGACTTCCGCAACCGGACAGCGAACAGCGGTGCGTTGAAGAAGGGGCGGCTGACCGCGGCGGAAGGGTTGGATACGGTGACGCGGGCGATCGCCAACCGCTACTTCGACCAGAACGGTTTTCCGGAGACGAAACGGCTGATGTGGTCCGGCTATCGCGCGCCGGGCGTGGCGGCGGTTCGCGACAAGCTGATCTACAAGGCGCGGCCGCTGAATGGGATCTGGGCGGCGGCGCCGTTTCTGCATAACGGATCCGTTCCGAGCCTCTACCTGATGCTGTCTCCGCCGGAGGAACGGCCCGCAAAGTTCTGGACGGGGACGAAGCAGTTCGACCCCGTGGCTGTGGGCTACAAGACGGACGAGATCGAGCATGGATTTCTCTATGACACCGCGGTGCCGGGGAACAGCAACCGTGGACACGAATTCAACGACGGGCCGAAGGGGAACGGCGTTATCGGTCCGCGTCTGCAGCCGGATGAGCGATGGGCGTTGGTGGAGTTTCTGAAGTCCTTGTAACGAGAAAGTCGACAACGCGCTCGAACGGGTCAAAGCCTCCGTACGCTTGCGCGATTGGCGCGCGCAGGTTGGAGTTGGCGTTGACGTCGTAGAAAATCAGCCGGCCGCCGGATGCCTCGAGATATTCAATGCCGCCGACGTCGAGCTTCCCTACCTCCACTAATTTGCGGCCGAGCGCAACCGCCTCAGCCGGCACCTCTTTGTATGGATAGAACTCCACCGGCTTCGCCGCGGGCACGTCGCAGTGGCCGCTGCCGCCATCGGCGGGATTGCAGACTTCCGAAGGGCAGAGATTGAACGCGCCGTGGGAGATGACCCGCATGGCGTAGAGGAGCTCACCGCCGAGAAACTCCATGCGGACAATACCGTTCGCGGGATCCACGGGGAAGTATTCCTGGAGGAGGAGCAGGTTGTCGGGCAGCCAGAGATCCGGATTGTCGCGGAGCAGGCGCCGGGCCTCGGCTGCGTTGTTGAGCAGGTACATCCGCGCTCCACTGCCGCCCTGTTCGGGCTTGATCAGCGCGGGCCATTGATCTCCCCACTGCTCCAGAGCGGATTCGATATCGTTGAACGCCAGTGTGCGCGGGTGCGGGATTCCGAGCTTGTGTTTTAACGCGGCTTGCGCGGACTTGCTGAGCTCCAGGGCAAATGCCGCCGATCCGTTCAGCACTCGCGCGCCGCCGAGCTCCAGCGTACGCATGAACGAGAGCGCAAACGGAACCGCCCGTGTGTTGCCGCGGACGTAGGCGCTGGGGCTGGCCTGATTGAAGTAAAGAGGCGCGGCGGGGGCGGCGGCCGGATTGAACGCGGCACGCTTCAAATCGAACGGGGCGTGGTTCACACCGCGGCGGTCGAGCGCGGCGAAGAGCGGCTTCTGCCACTCGGGGTGTTCGTAGAGGACGACGAGGTCGAGGGCCATGGTTCCTACTTTAGGGCCAGCGGTCCGTAAAGTTCCGGCCGTCGGAAGCGGAAAAGGTATTCGGGTTCGGCGCGGGCGGCGCGGAGGCCGGCGGCACGCAACTCCCGGAGGAGCAGCGGACCGGCACTTTCGGCCAGCACTTCACCGCGCGGTCCAGTGATTAGCGATCCGCCGGGAAAGGTCTGCTCGACTCCGGCGGCGGCGACGTGCCCGGCATAGTTGGCTGCGATGCCGAAGATGCCGTTCTCCTGGCAGCGGGCACGGAGGGCGGGTCCGGCCCAGGCGGCCCATCCGGCGGGCGTCACGGGAGGCGGATCGGCCGCAAACGGGAAGAGGACGATCTCGACATTCTGCACGGCAAGCAGGCGCGTCGACTCCGGCAGCAGCGCGTCGAAACAGATGTTCGCGCCGATGCGGCCCAGAGGGGTGTCGACTACAACAGGCCCCGGCCCGCCGTTGTAGAACGGCATCTCGAACATGGGAATGTGCATCTTGCGCCAGGTTCCGTCGAGTCCGTCCGGACCGGCCAGGATTTGCGTATTGTAGAGCAGGTTTCCTGCATCCTCCAGCATTCCGG
Organism: Acidobacteriota bacterium; assembly: GCA_016185425.1. Lineage (GTDB taxonomy): Bacteria > Acidobacteriota > Terriglobia > Bryobacterales > Bryobacteraceae. The sequence continues at coordinate 23,603 of JACPNQ010000035.1, forward strand.
CCGAGATGAAAATACCTGCTTGCCTGGCGATTTTGGTTACTGCGCCGACCGCGGGGCCGTCAATCCGTTCCGCGGCGCTACGAGCGAGTTGCAGCGCTTCGCGCAGCCAGACGCTGTGGTTCGAGAGCGGATGATTCGGAATAAAACCGGTGAGCGAGAGTTCCGGGAAGAGAATCAACTGTGCGCCTTCGGCGGCGGCGCGGGCGGCGTAATCGCTAATCAGCGAGAGGTTTTGAGTTGTGGCGCCGGGCTGGCTGGCAATGTTGGCAGCGGCGACGATGACGTGATCGAGCAAATTGCAAAGTCTCCGCGAGCCAGGATAGCACTGACATCTTTTCGCCTCCGTTTGCGCGGTAAGAGGTATGTGGTTGCACATTGCCGCGGGCGCGGATGCTGTTGCGGTCCTGTTGGGACTCTACTTCGTAATCGACGGCGCAGTGAGCCGTTATCCGGCCGATCTGCCGCTCGCGCTCGCCACGCTGCTCCTGGGTGCGCTGGTTGGCTTCTGCTATTACCTGAATTCCCGGGGTAAGAAGTGGATGGGCGCAACACTTGCCTGGCTGCCGGCGACGGTCATCATCAGCTACGGCATGATGGCCGGTAGCTGGGTGCTCTTCTACTAGGGCCTCGGCGAATTACGGCTGGTTTGGCTGCCATAGTGTTTCCGGCCGGTCCAGCAATCTGCTGGCAAGACGGCTCCAGACGAAGAGAGCGTCACTCAGCCGATTGAGATAGTGCACTGCCTCCGGGGGGACCGTCTCCTGCGCGGCGAGGGTGACCACTCTGCGCTCCGCCCGCCGGCAGATGGTGCGGCAGAGGTGGAGTTCCGCATTTAGCCGGCACCCGCCGGGCAGGATAAAGCTTCGCAACGGCTGCAGCGTATTGTTCGCTTCATCGATTTCCGACTCCAGCCGTGCCACGTCCGATGCGGTGATTACCGGCTGCCCGGGCCGGATATCGGCGGATTCTGTCGCCAGCAGCGACCCCAAATTGAAAAGTTCATGTTGCACCCGCATCAACCGGATCGCCAACAGGCGGACCGGCGGCGCGCCATCCGGTATAGACGTGATGGCGAGCCCGATTGCGGCGTTCAACTCATCCACCGTTCCATATGCCTCAATCCGTAGCGCATCTTTCGATACGCGCTGCCCGCCAACGAGCGATGTCTTCCCTTCATCGCCGGTGCGCGTGTAGATCTTCGAGAGCCGAACGTGCGGGTCGTGAAAAGGCTGGCCGGAATCCATATGTCCCTAATATAGAGAAATGCCCGCTCACGCCCTGGTGCTGGTGTTGATTGCGGCGTGTATTCATGCCACCTGGAACTTTCAGGCCAAGCGCGTGCGCGGCGGTATGGAAGTGGTGTGGATGTACTCGTGCGCCGCCACACTGGCATACGCACCGTGGGCGATTCACGAGTACGCCGGAACGTGGGCGCGATTGGGTTGGCGGGAGGCCGGAGCGATCGCCGGGAGTTGTTTCTTGCAGCTCGTGTATTTTATCTGCCTGCAACGGGCCTATCGTCATGGCGACCTGTCGCTCGTTTACCCGATCGCGAGAGGATCGGGGCCGCTGGTTGCCGCCTTGGGCGCCTTGGCGCTTTACGGCGAATCTCCGTCGGCATTGGCCTGGGTGGGTATCGCGATGATCAGTGGCGGCGTTCTGTTCTTTCTCCGCAACGGGCACGGCGCCGGATGGGGTCTTGCGACAGGTTTGGTAATTGGAATCTATAGTCTATGGGACAAGTACGCGGTCAGCGGTTTGCGGCTTCCGCCGGTGCTGATGGAGTGGAGCACGGACTTGTCCCGCGCCGTTGTTCTTGCCCCTCTGGCGTTGCGCCGCAAGAGCGAAACGCAGCGCGTCTGGCGTGAGGATTGGAAGCGTATCTGGCTAATCGGCGCACTGAACCCGTTGAGCTATATCCTGGTTTTGACGGCCCTCACTGTGGCGCCCTTGCACCGTGTGGCGCCGATGCGGGAGATCAGCATTGTGCTAGGCGCCATACTCGGGTCGAAGTTCCTCGGCGAGCGGCAGGGCCGGCGCCGAATCATCGGCGCGGCGATCATGTTGCTGGGCGTGCTGTGCTTAACCGGCTGCTCGGTGGAGCGTCCCGTCTACACGCCGGTTTACGACCGCCTGCTCGATCTGCGAGTAGCGAGTCCGTTGCCCGAACCCGAGCTCACAACGGGCGACACGAGCGATGAGGCTGAGATCCAGTATCGCGCGGCCTTCGTCTTCTACCGCCAGAAGCGCTGGGACTACGCCGCCGCGGCGTTTTCCGAGACCGTGGATTACGACGACACCCGCTACGATGCCCGTCTGTACTGGGCGGCGTGCCTGGTCCTGGCGGGTCGAGATGCCGAGGCGGTCGATCTGCTCGATGAACTGCTCGAAACACCATACGCTCCCTCGGCACGGGCACTCTACGCCCGTGTCCTGTTCCGTCAAAACAAGTGGCGCGAGGCCCGCGAAATGGCGGAGCCGGCGGCGAAAGAGAATTTCGACGCCGCCGGCTGGGTGGTCCGCTACGACCTCCTTATTGGGTCACCACAGGCTTCCCCTTCAAAGAATTGAGCAACGTCGCGGCCAGCGCCTCAATCGTGCCGCCGCCGCCCGTCACCAGAATATTCGGCACAATCGGCGTTCCCGATTTCGACAGCGACTCCACCACGTTTACGAGCAGCGTCGCATTCTCTCCCAGCGCCTTCACCTGCTTGTCAAACGCCTCCGCCTTTGCCAGGCCGACGGCCCGTACCTCGGCGCCCTTTGCCGTACCCGTCTGCTCGATGTAGTAGGATTCGCCGTCCGCTTCCGCCTTACGGGCATTCGCGTTGTTGGTCCGAATAGTCACGCCGACCTTCGACTTTGCCAGATCCGCCTGCATATCGGCCGTACCGCGAGCCTGTTCGGTCTCGATACGCTGCAACTGCGCCTGCTTCTGCTGCTCAAAGGTGGCGATCTCCTGCTTGGCGATCTCGCGCTGTGTCAGCACGCCGACGAGGTCCTGCGGCAGAATCACATCCTGAATGTACACACCGCGCGTCTCCACGAAGTAAGCCTCCAACTGCTCCCGGATCCGCTCATAGGCGGAGCGCTGCACCTGCTGCCGCGTCTCGATAAACCGCACCGCGGGCATCGATTGCAACGTATCCCGGAAGTGGTTGCCCACTGCCGCCTGCAACACTTCGTCGATCAGGTTGTTAATCGTCCCAACCGTCGAGATCACTCGGGGCGCCCGTGCGTCGGGAATGTGGATCTGGACCTGCAAATCCATGCGGAAGACGAAGCCCTCGTTGCTCTTCGCAATAATCGATTCAAGCTTTGCGTCCAGCTTGTGCGCCGCGCTGACGCGCTCGGCCCAGTTCAGCGTGAGAATTGCGGTCGGCACGAGCTCCGCCTTGTAACAGTACGGGTTGATCGGGTATTTGCCCGTGCGCAGTGGTTCCTGCCAGATTCCGCGGTGGCCCGGACGCACCAGCGTGCCGAATTTGAAATCGGTGCCCGACGTATCGGCCGTCGGTAAACCGACGTAGGACTTAACCACCGCCACCTGGCCCTGCTCCACAACGAGCATCGGCACGCGCTCCACGCGCACCAGGAAAGGATTCAGGTTGTAGGCGCCGTAAAGCAACGGGTCGTGCTGCAATCCGATACGGCCGTTCTGATCGAGGAAGGACTGAAAATCCTGGTAACAGTTGTGCAGATCGTTCTTGCTGCCGAGCAGGCGCTCAATAATCTCCGCGTCGGGCGCGGCCGATTGCTCCAGCCCGGCGACATCGACATAACCGCCGATACGCGACGCGATGTCACCGGAGGCGAGAGGGTCGCCTTCGAATACGGTGACAATGCCGATCATGTCTAACTGCGAGGATGGGTCGCGCTGAATGCGCACGACTTCGAGATCCGACGGATGCAGGCCGAAACTTGCCGGCGACAACGGACCTTCTTTTTGGATTTGTTCAGAGACAGGGATCCCGTACACGCGGTCCCGGGTGATGACAAGGAACGCCACAGGGTGCATCGGAAGCGTTGTGCCCGGAGCAAGCACTGGACGCTGTACACCTTTTTGCCCGCCGCCTCGGACGAATGCGGAGAGGTCGGTGAACTGCTCGAATTCCTCCTTATATAGGGCCGATTTCGCGCCGTTCGGCAGAGGGTCGCCGATCTGGGAGATGACGACGCCAATTTGTCCCGCGGGAATCTGCACCCACGGGTATTTGGCAACGCCGTACAGTATCCAGAGTCTGAAACGGTAACCAGGCATGAGCAGCTCGGCCTGGTAACCGGCTTCGCCACCGAACGCGATAGGGTTATCGTCGGTCAATCGCCGCTTGGAAAAGCGGCGCATTACCAGGCCCACTTCAGTAGGCCCGATGCGATGCAAGGAGGGTAAAATCAAAATCCCCGCAACAATCAAAACACCAAGTACAACTAGGGTTAGGGTTAACATAGCGGCCTCCGCGGATCGGAGATCCCGACCGGAAGCAAACCGTCATACGAAGATACTGGTGCAACATTCGCCTTGTTCCATATTTTGGGCAAATACGGAATCGGCCATACTGAAAGTTGGACTTATGAAGCCGACTAGACGGGTGTGGGGTAAGATTTTCACGTATTTAGGCCTGTTTTTGACGGGGATCGGAACGATCGGCATCTTGGGGCCGCACATTGAATTGCAGCGCTCCGGCCGTGTGATGGCGCAAGTTGTCTCTAACGAGATCGCCTACCGGCACGAAGGGGCCTACGGGTTCCGGCTGCAGTTGAAGTGGGATAAACCGGAGGGTGAGCAGAGGACCACGCTCACTACTCTCGTCCGCGCCGGCTCCGAGGAAGCCGCCCGCAAAGCATACAAAGGAAAGCATTTGGTCGGCGGGCAGACCTACGAGTTCTACACCGACGCCGACAACCCCGACCGCATCCAGCCGTTCAAGGGCTATAACTGGGCGACCTTCGGAACGTTCGTTCTTCTCGCCGTGGCCGGTATTATCGTCTTCTTCACTGGCATGTCGATTATCCGATCCGCAAAAAAACCCGATCAAGCATCGTCCGCATAAGCCAGATAGTTCTGGCAGTGCAGGCAGCGGAAGATGTAGGCAGTCGGCTCGTCTTTTACCCACCGCTTTAATGCCGGGATGGCCGCCGCGAACTCATTTTTCAGCTCGCTGGCCCCCGCCCGGCCGAGATACGCCGCGGCGTCCTTGCAACAAACCATCCACTGTTCCTGCTGCCAAGCCTCAAACCCTGGCGTTTTAGTCTCCAGTTCCTCGCGAATCTCGGTCGAAATTCCATCGACCGTCCCCGTATCGGCAAAGCGCGCCGGGAATCGCTTCGCCGCCGACCCATCCGCCACGCACCACGGGCAGATACAGCCGGAGAGATAGTGGAACTTCTCTGAATACGCCGGACCGGTGTAGACGTAGCCCCGAATGCGGTTGCAACAGAGACACGGCATGCCGGGATCGGCTCTTACGGAACCGGTAGCGAGGGGGGGCGCGATGGTATTTGGTGACAGGCGGTTCCATCCCTTCTAGGGGCGCAAACCGCGCGGCGAAAACATCACCGGCCGGACGAGCCGAATCCCCCGGCGCCGCGCGCTGTGTCGGAAAGCTCGCCTTCCACCACTTCCACCGCCTCATACTTTGCAATCACCATCTGTGCGATCCGGTCGCCCTTCGCAATCTGATACGGCTGCCGGCCGAGATTGATGAGTATCACCTTCAGTTCTCCGCGATAGCCCGGGTCGATCGTCCCAGGACTGTTCGGCACACTGATCGCGTGCTTTAGCGCCAGACCGGACCGTGGCCGAATCTGCGCCTCATATCCCGACGGCAGCTCAATCGATAATCCGGTTGGCACGGCTTGCGGGATATTCGGTTCGAGCAGCGCGTCGGCAACGGCACAGAGGTCCATGCCGGCATCCTCCTCCGGCCCATGGGCGTAGTGGGGCATGATTGCGTCTGCGTGTAGTTTTCGAATGCGGAGTTTCATGTGGGACGATGGATATTCCAGTATGCCTGAACGCATTCGAAGGCAAGTTTTGGCGGTGGCCCCGATGCCGCCGGAGAAGAGCGCATATGCTCTGGCGCGGTACAGCCGATCGGCGGATTCGATCGTCGAGTCGCTGGCGTGGGTGCGTACCCACGACTCGTCGAAGTTCCTCGAGAGCTTCTACTTCCAATACGGCCACGCCTCCATCGCCGACCTTGGCCACATCGTCCTCTGTTTCGAAGGAATTTCGGAGCTCGCCGCGGCGGAGGTGGAGGACGAGCAGCTTTGGGACGGACAGGCGAAGTCCTCGCGATATCAGGACTTTGGCAAGTCCGGATTCGTTGTTCCGCCGGAGTTCACCGGCGCCAACGCCGTCGCCTACGAAGCGGCGGGCAACGCGCTTCTCACGGCCTATCGGGAGGTCCACGAGGCTTCGTTCGCTTACCTCAGCAGCCACCTGCCCAAGCCAGAAGAGATGAGGCCCGACGCTTACCAGCGCAACATCGCCGCACGGGCTTTTGATGTCGCCCGGTACCTTCTCTTCTGGGGCGTTCCGACCAATGTCGGTCAGGTGACTTCGATCCGTACTCTCGAAAAGCAGATTCAGCGCCTTCGAGCGTCCGCCTATGCGGAAATGCGGGCCATCGGTGATGAAATCGCCGCCGCCTGCGCCGCCGAGCCGGGCTGCAAATGGGATCTCGACCGGCCCGTCGAGCCCCTCGCCCCTACGCTGGCCAAGTATTGTACTGCCGACGAACACCTCCGCACGTCCCGGGAAGACCTGCGCGTGTGGGCTGCGCAAAATCTCGGCTCCTTCGCGGTGCCGGTCGATGAACCAGTCGATCTGCTGAAACCGGCCGACACCATCGCTGACATCGTAGCGACCTTGCTCTATCCGGTCTGCAACTGGCCTTTCCGCGCCCTGTACGATTGGGCGGCGGGCGTCTCTTCCGCCGTGCGCGCTGAAGTTATCGACGCCGCGGTGCGTTCCCGCACGCGCCGCGACGACCTGCTTCGCGAGTTCCGCGGCAATCTCTATTGCTATGACATGGTGATGGACATCGGCGCCTATCGTGACTTCCATCGACACCGCCGCTGCCAGCAGTATCGCCAGGCCTATACGGGAGCACTCGGCTATGATCTACCGGAGGTGGTTGCCGGGTCGGGCATGGAGGCGACGTACCGCAAGGCGATGGACGGCGCGCTGGCCGCGGTGCACCGCCTACCAGCACCTGGCTCGGACTACCTGCTTCCCTTCGGCGCACGTAACCGCTTCCTGTTCAAGATGGACTTCGCGGAAGCGGAATACATCGCCCGCGTGCGCAGCGGGGTGAAGGGCCATTTCAGCTACCGCAAGATCGCCTGGGACATGAAGTGCGCCATGGAGAACCTGGAACCGGAGCTCGCGCGGCTGATGGACGGCACGCCACCATGGGTGGAAGACCCGTTGAAACGATAACTTTCAGACCGCCGCCTCCAACACCTTCATCTTCGCCGTGAGAGTCGTGCGTTTCATGCCGAGAATATCGGCCGCTTGACTCTTATTCCCGCCAGTGCGGCGTAGCGCTTGTTCGATCAGCGTACGCTCCAATTTCTGCACCGTTTGTTGTAGATCCATCCCGCTTTCCGGCACCGCGGCCACCGATGGCGTCGTCGCAGTCGACCGCACGGCCCGCGGCAGCAAAAAATCGGACGGATAGAGCGTCTGACGCTCTCCGCTTAAGATGACCGCACGCTCAACGGTGTTCTCCAACTGGCGGACATTGCCCGGCCACGAATACTCCCGCAGCACCTCGACCGTTTCCGTATACGCCCGCTTCGCAGGTATCGCTTCCGCTTTGCAGATCTTCTCCAGAAAGTGATCGACAAGCAGCGGAATATCCTGCCGCCGTTCGCGCAATGGCGGTATGTGAATCGGCACAACATTTAGCCGGTAATATAGGTCCTCACGAAATTTGCCGTGCTCGATGCGATGTTCCAACTCGGCGTTCGTCGCGGCAATCACGCGCACGTCGAGTTTCACGGTCTCTCCGCTGCCAAGCCGCTGACACTCCCGCTCCTGCAGCACGCGCAGCAGTTTCGCCTGGATCTCGAACGGCAGGTCGCCGATCTCGTCCAAAAAAATCGTCCCCCGCTGCGCCTGTTCAAACCGGCCGATTCGTGCCTGCATCGCGCCCGTAAATGCTCCGCGCGTGTGGCCGAACAGTTCCGCCTCCAGCAGCGTATCCGGAAGCGCCGTGCAGTTTACTGGTATGATCGGCGCGCTGCATCGCGTACTTGCCGCGTGCAGTGCCCGCGCGATCATCTCCTTCCCGGTCCCCGTCTCTCCTTGAATCAGCACCGTGCTTCGGCGTGGGCCGAGAATGCGAATCGTATCGAACACCGGCTGCATCGACGGGCTCTCGCCAATCAGAAACGCACGCCAAGGCTCGGCGATGGGCGCAGGCCTCTCAGTGGCCGGCCGCCATGCCGACGCGGACGCGGCATCGTCAAAGTACTCCGCTGCCCCGAGGCGGATCAACCGGATGGCCTCATGCGCCGGTCCCGAATCGCGATGGAACGCAACCGGCAACCGCGGATGTACCTCGCGAACCGAATCCAGCAACGTCTCCGGGCGTTCATCGCCAAAAGGAAGCGAGATAAGCACCCCCGCCGGGCGCGTCGCGGCGAGGAAGCTCATCGATTCCGGATCGGTAATGCGCAAGACATCCACGCCCTTCTATCGGCCTCCGTTTTCGCTCTCTTTATTCCAGAAAAGTCCGGTAACCTAGGGTAAATGGCAAGACGCTATTTGCTGGCGTGCGCGATTCTGATGGCCTCCGCGGCGCGCGGACAAGCCATCCAAAGCGCGGGGTTGAAGACCGACCCGGTGCGCGCCGAAAAGGCGTTCACGGATGGACAGGCCGCCGCAAAAGCGGGCCGCTGGAACGAGGCTCTCGAGAGCCTCACAACCGCCATTCTCTATCAGAAGGATCACATCGAAGCCCACCGCGCCCGCGCGAAGGTTTACATCGCTGCCAACCGTCCGGCCGACGCCCTCACTGACCTGAATACTCTCATCCAGCAAAAGCCAACCGACGGCGAAGCACTCGCCATGCGCGCGAACATTCACCTGGCCGCCAACCGCACCGCGCAAAGCCGCGCGGACCTCGACGCCGCCATCAATGCCGGTTACAAGACAAACGCCGTCTACCTGGCGAAAGCCCGCCTCCAGGCCGCCGCCAACGAACACGAGCCGGCCCTCATCAGCTACACGGAGGCTATCCGCCTGCGCCTCGACGATCCCGAGCCTTACAAAGAGCGGGGCCTGTCCTATATGGCTCTCCGCCGTTTCCAGGACGCCCTTGAAGACTTCACCCGCCATCTCGACTACCGTCCGGACGCAACGGAAGTTATCGTCGAGCGCGGGTTCGCGCATGGTCAATTGGGCCAGTTCGATAAGGCGTCGATCGAAATGACACGTGCCTTGAAGCTGGATCCAAAACACGCCCGGGCGCTGTTCCTCCGCGGCGAGGCCTTCCGCCGGCTGAGCCGAAACGAGGAGGCCGTCACAGACCTCACCGCGGCGATCGCGCTCTCTCCCAACGAGGCCAATCTCTACCTCGCTCGTGGCGCAACCTATGTATCAATGGGAAAAATCGCCGAGGCTCTTGCGGACCGCTCCGAAGCCGTGCGGCTCCAACCCGAAAACCCCCGCGCCTACATCGCGCGCGGCGGCTCCTACCACATGCTGCAAAAACATGAGGAGGGCTATGCCGACCGTAGCAAGGCGATTGAACTGGCCCCCGGAATGCCCGAAGCCTGGCTCGCCAGAGGCAGTGCTTACTACCTCAACGGCAACTACGAACTGGCTCTCCGCGACCTTACGCGCGCCCGTCAACTCGCCCCACAGGATCAGGAAGTTGCCGGCGTGTATGCCAGCATCCGCCGCAAGCTGGAAGAAAGACAAGCGCCGCCGCCTCCGTCGCCCGCACCAGCCCCCGAACCAACAAAGGCGCAGGAGCCGCCGAAGCCGGAGCCCGTCGTTGCGAAGATCGAACCACCAAAGATCGAACCACGGCCAAAGCCCGTGACGGCAAAAGCTCTCCAGGAGGAGGGCCGCCGTCTCGCCGCGGCGAACGACTTCAAAGGCGCCATCGCCGCCTTCACCGCATCCATCGAAAAGAACGCCAAGCTGGCGCTTGCCTGGAATGGCCGCGGCTATGCCAAATTGCGCCTGGCAGACTACAAGGGCGCCATCGAGGACTTTACCGTGGCGCTAAAGCTGAATCCTGACTACGCCAACGCTCAGCACAACCTCGCCGTCGCTCAGGAAAATCTCCCGAAGCGTTAGCGCAGCACCGCCCGCACATCGCCACGCCCTGTTTCTGGCCGCCGCTCAGGTCGGCTGGATAACTCTTCAGTTTTGCGCCCAGCCCGACAGACTCCAACAGCTCGGCTGCCTGACGGGAAGGATGCGGAACATTCTTCAGCCTGCACATCACCGCGACGTTCTCCAGCGCCGTAAGCGCCGGAAACAGGGTGAAGTCCTGAAAGATGAACCCGAACAGATCCCGGCGAAGCGCGGGCAACTCTTTCTCCGGCATTCCAACGATTTCCCGTCCGTCAATTGTTACGCTCCCGGAGGTAGCCGTAAGTATTCCGCCGAGAATGGAGATGGAGATAAGGATTGTTTTCCCGCTTCCGCTCGGCCCCATCAACACCAGCACCTCGCCGGCGTTCACGTCCATCGAGACGCCATTCAACGCGTTGGCGCCCGTTCCGTAAGTCTTCACCAAGTCTCGTACGATCACCATAACTAGCCTCGAAAAACCATCGCCGGATCAATTGTCGTTGCCTTCCGGATCGAAAGCAGCGACGCGCTCATGCACATCAGCAGCGTCATGCCGAAGATCCCTATCGCTACCTGCCACGGCAGCTTGATCAGCAGGTCCGTATTCGCGGTCGAATTCACCACAAACAACGCAATCGATATCCCCAGCGCGTACCCCATCACGGCCGCCAGCACCGCCTGCAGAATGATTACCTGGTAGATCTGCCCGTTCGTTGCTCCCATCGCCTTCAAAGTGCCGAACTCTTTCAGGTGGTCGATCGTCGCGGCATAGATCGTCTGCGCCACGACGACGATTCCCACCAGCAAGCCGAGAATCGCGCCCATCAGCGTCGTCGTTCCCGCGCCCGTGCCAAACACCCAGTAGTTCTGTGTGCGCTTCAGCATCTCCGCCCTCGTGAACACCTCCACGCCCGGCACCGCCGCCTGCACACCGGCCTTCACGGCCGCCAGGTCCGCGCCCGGTTTCGTCCGCAGCAGAATGAAAACAGTGCCGGCTTCCCGCAGCCGCATGTACGTCTGCGCGTTTTTGAAGGAGGTGAACACATAGGGAGCCGTCGTGAAGGAGCGAATCCCCCGGGTGAATCCCGCGACTCGGACCCGCTTCCCGTTCAACTCCAGCGTGTCGCCAATTCTCGAAACACCGAGTTTCTTCTTGTACAACTCGTCGATAAACACCGTGTCTTCCCCGCGCAGGTCGTCAATCCGGCCCTCCACCACGTTCCCGGGCGCCCCCATGCCGGAATCAAGGTCGAAGCCGGCCACCTGGCACGACTGAAACGCCCCGTTCGGCAGCTTCCAGTTCAGGAAGAACAGCGTGAAGCTCGCCGCCGTTTCCACCCCAGCCACCTGCATCGCCTTCCGCCGCTTACTCTCCGCGATGGGCGATCCGCCGTTCACATTGGGAATCCCAGGCGCCGAAATCCAGGGATCCGCCGTGTTGTGCCCCACCACGTTCGCGCTCGTGTCCAGGAAGTCCAGGAACATCCCGAACTGCACGGCGATCAAAACCAGCGTGAAAACGATGCCCGGTAGCGTCACACCCAGACGGACCCGGTCATGCAACAGATTTTTCCAAGCTAGAATATTCATCAAAAACCGTCCATCAGTCAATTACTGAACAATGTTCGGTATACAAGGATGGTTCTCAGAGTCAAGAGTGTTCAAAAGAGCGGAAAATAAATTATGCGCGTAATCCGCGTACAATCAAATCGACCGACCGGTCGACCAGCGCTTCCTTGGACGGCCATGGAAAGTTATATCTGCCGTGGTCGTTGATGAGCACAGCAGTGGTGCCGTGGAGTTGCATCCAGACGGCGATCGCGTCGGCAAACGGATCACCCCTGTGGAAGATCCCCGCGTCCTGGCATCGCACAATGCAGCGCGCCAGATACTCTAACGCCTGCATTCCCAAGCGGTTGGGCTCTTCCTGATAGGCGAACTCATCCGGCGTGGATGTGCCGAACACCACCTGATACTGATGCGGGTTCTCCAACCCGAACGCGATGTAGCACCGGACGCCCGCCAGGAATCCATCAAGCGGCGGCAATTCGCGCTGTTCGATCTCGTCCAGCCGCTCGATCAGCGTTTCGAACGCTTCCGTGCAGATCGCCCCAACGATTTCGGTCTTGTTTTTGAAGTACAGGTAGATTGTGGATGCCGAATATTCGATCCGGTCCGCAATCCCACGCATCGTGACGCTCTCGAACCCGTTCTCCAGGAACAACTCGATCGCCGCATCCAGAGTCTTCTGGCGCAGGGCGTCTTTCTCGCGTGCGCGGCGTTCGGCAATACCCATACAGTTTCAACCCTGTAATCGCAGATTCAGGGGGGTTGTCAATTCGCGATCACCACATACCCCCTGCACTCCAGCACCGGCAAGCGCGGGTACTTAGGGAACGTGGGATCCGTTAACCCCAATCGGCACAACAGATACACGCTACCTTTCGGCGGCACGATCTCCTGCCGATGTAGGCATCCGCGGCACAATCCAGCGTTCACTTCGGCTCCTCTTCGAACCGGATTACCGTGTCCGTGCCGAACTTTTGATACTTCGCGTACTCCACTCGCATGCGCAGCCGAAGCGACCCGTTTCGGAACGGGAGCGTATCGTCCGCCACCGTCAGCGCCGGGAACCAGAACCCATCCGGCATCCTACGCCGGATCGTCCGGAATCGGGGGAAAAGATTCTCCTGCTTCGTTCCCAAAATCTCCGGCACCGCCTGGCCTTCACTCTGCACGACGGAAAAGTCGTCCTGCGCGATCCATAGCAGACCGGAGAATAGCCGCTGCCCGTCCAGAATCTGCCGAGGCTTCACCTCCAGCACCCAGCAGCGCGCACCCTGGATCGTCTCCTCGCCGCGGTACTGGGTTGTGTAAAGCCACAGCCGGTCCTTCGTCAGCAGGAGAGGCTGAATCTCGCGCAGATCGCGGAAGTCCTCATCGGTCAGAATCAACCGCACCAGCGAGGATATGCCCTTCCCAGTCACCTTCTCCGACCGCTCCCCGCCATCGGAGAAAATCACCTCCCGGGTCTCACGGAACTCGCCGGCCTTCGCGCCTTTCGGCCCCATCTCCTCGATCAGCACTTTTTGCTGATACAGGTATTTTGCACGCGCGGCTTCGCTCGCCGTTTCCCGCTCCGCGGCTTTCCGGGCAAGCCCCGCCGGCGGCTCGGCCGTCCAGGCGATAGCGGATACTAAGACAATGCCAACGGCTCTGCCGATGTACATGCAACAACAGCATATCTCCATCGTGCAGGGAGCGGGAATCCTTGCGGCATTCCTCATTGAAGCCGCACTCTTTCTCTCCACGAGTTCGCCAAAAGCACGCGCGCGTCTGGGCGTGCTGCCACCTGCGTCGCTCGCGGCGGCGCTGACCGGTATAACGGCCATCACTTGGCTGCTCGCCGGCGGCGGCGAACTCTGGCAGCTTGCGGCGACTACGGCCGCCGCGGCCGTCTTCGCATTCTGGTACATCCGATTCCCGGAAAGCGATGTCCCGATCCTGATTCTCTACGGCGCACTGGCTCTGACAAAGGCATCCTCCGCGCTCTATCCGATCCCGTGGCCGAGGGCGCCGGTGCCTTTTATTGGCGAACTCGCCTGGCTGCGAACGCTCTTGGTCGCGGCCCTTTTATTCCGCCGCCCGGTACTTACAAACTACGGATTCCTGCCGTCGAAAACCGAATGGCTGCAGGGCCTCAAGTGGTTTGCCTTGTTCATCCCGGTTGCACTCGCCGTCGGAATCCCCATCGGCTTCGGCAAACTCCGCACGCTCCCGGATGATAGTTCGAAACTCGCTCTCGCCGTCATTGGCACCTTCCTCGGCCACTTTATATTCGTGGCCCTGCGCGAGGAGGTCCTTTTCCGAGCCATGATTCTGCCGAAAGCCGGTATCTACGTCACGACGCTGCTCTTCGGCGCCGTCCATCTCCCGTTCGGCCAGTTCCCTAACTGGCGCTTCGCTCTACTTGCGACCATCGCGGGCTGGTTCTACGCAAAGTCCTACCAGGCCACCGGCTCCATCCGTTCCGCGATGGTCACTCACGCGCTCACTAACGTTGTCGCGCGCGTATTTTTGACTACTTGACGGGCGGAGGAGGGGGCGGTGGCGGCGGCGGCGGAGGAGGGACGTCAGATCGAGGAGGCGGCGGAGGTGGTGGTGGTGGCGGCGGGGGAGCCATCTTCTTAGGCAGTTTCGCCGGCGGGGGAGGCTGGTCGGGATCGAGGATAAACACCTCCTCGACGCCTGGCCCCGCGCGAAGCGCGAGCGCCTCCTGCACATACCGGTCCGCATCCGCAACCAACGCCTTCGCCTGCTCCGCGCTCGGCGCCATCGACGCCCGGGAACGCTGAATCAGGTTCTGAAACGCCGCAGCCTCGAAGTGTGTTGGATGCATCTGGCGCAACGCGGCCAAACGCTCCAGCCCATTCGCCATATCGGCGTCGTACTTCGTTCGAAGCTCGTCGCGGACCGCCGCGTCCGGAATAGGTCCAGGATGATCCGGCGGCAAGCCGAAACGTCGGCGAACCTCCATCAGCTCGGGAAACACTGGGGTCCAGGAGGCGATTGCCGCCGCAAAGAGACAACCTTCGTACCGGGGTTGGCGGGCGAGGATATTCGCGCAGTGCGCCTTTGCGCCGGCACTGTCCTTCGCCAGCGTGTCGAGCAGGGCCAAGTTCCATTCGGCGTTGTCGTTGCGCGGTTCGATCTGGAGAACCTCAGTGGAGAGCTTTCGCACACGGTCCCAGCTAGCTTCCGTCTCCGGCTGCCGCAACAGCACGAACGCCAAATGCAGTCGCGGCATATTCGAACTGGGGTTGGCGCGCAATGCGTCTTCGTAGGAGCGGATGGCGTCGGTCAGATCGCCGCGGTTGAAGGCCTCCGCGCCTTTGCGCATGTAGTCGTTATAGGATTGCGGAAAGCAGGCTGCTGCCGCGAAAAGACACACGAATAGCGTCCTTGTCGTCATAACAAAGTACCTCCTTCAGAAGTCAGTTAATGCGCTTCGGCCGGGGGGGGCGGGGGCGGCCCTCGCAGGACGAAGCGCGGAGGCGGTGGCGGAGGAGGGGGCGGCGGCGCCCAAGTCCACCTCCCGCCCATCCGGTTAACCGGCGCCGGCCGCGGCGCGAAGTCGACATACAACGCCCGCCACGGTAAAGCCGCGCTCAAAGCAATCACGATAAATACTGCCGCCATCGAGCGCGTCAAGGCGGCTTGCGTTGTCACTGCATTGACCGGTGATAGGACACTCCGCACTCGCGCCTCCAGAGTGTTACCGTCCAGTACGGTCATCGCGTGACGCGGCACCGCCGTGCCGATGGCTTCACGTGCGAACCCGAGTAGATCGCCTGCGTATTCCACTGCGGGCCGCAGACGTTTCACGACCAGTTCGTCACACGCTCGCTCCCGCTCCAGAGCCGCGTGCCACTTCATCCAGGAAACCGCCGGATGAAACGCCACGGCCGCCGAGATGGCTTCGAGTAGCAGATTCCAGGCGTAATCGGCGCGTTCAATATGGGCCAGTTCGTGGCCGGCGACACTCGCCAACCCCGGAACTTCCTCGGGGCCGAAGTAGCGTTCCGGTAACACCAGCACCGGCCGGGGCCAGCCAGCCGTGTAGGCGGCGCCGGATGTGCCGGCGATTATCGTGGCGGGAGGACCCGCGAAGCGAGCGGAGCACTCGACCATCGTCCGCCAAGCCCACGGCGCGAACTCCCGGCGTGCGCCCTGACGTTGCAGCCGGATCACGCCGCGCCAGCCGGAGAGCAGTCCGGCGAGCTGCCAAGCCACCCGTATCGCGGCGTACCCGGCAACCACAGTCCACATCCATGCCGCACGACCCTCGCTGCCATCCGCAATGGCAACGGCGCCCTGTCCTGTGACAACTAAACCGGTGCTGCACAGCGGTAGCAGCGCCGTTGCGAGGATTGCGATCCGCCAAATCCAGCACGTGACCGCGGCTCCGGCACGGCGCAGCCACTGCGCCGTCAACCACGCCAGCGCAGCCAACAAGGCCCCGAGCCACCAGGCGTTCAAGACATAACTGAGCAGCATCTCGCCCCAGACGTTCATGATCCGCTCCTCTCGCGTTTGCTGCGGACAAGCTCTTCCAGCTCCGCCAGTTTCTCCTTCGATAGGTTTCGCGACTCGAGGAGACTCATCACAAGCGATTCCTCCGAGCCGCCGAAGAACCGTTCGATGAGGTCATCCAGCGTGCGCCCCACCATGCTCTCCCGCGTAACCCTCGCCGAGTAGATGTGCGCGCGGTCTTTCTTCGTGCGTTTCGACTTGCCCTTGCGCTCCAGCACATTGAGCATGGTCTGCACGCTGGTGTATGCCAGCGGTCGGCCCGGCTCCAAGGCCTCCTGCACCTGTTGCACGGTGGAAGGACCGTTTTGCCAGAGGATTTTCATGATTTCTAGCTCGAGCGGGGTGAGCGATTCGCTGGGTCGACGTGCCATGTCCTAAACAATTCGGAGTATGCGCTGATTTCACGCCAGCGTCAACTAATTTTTTAGGAGCTCGAAGTCAGTGCATAATAGCGTTACATGCGCGTTACAGTTTTGTTACTGCTTCTAGGGGCGATTTCGCTACTCGCCCAGAATCCTGTGGTATCTGGCCGAATCACCGACTCCTCGGGAGCCGTCATACCGGGTGCTCGCGTTCAACTCACGAACAGTGCCACGGCTATCGCAGCGTCAGCCGAGACCAATGGCGACGGCTATTACGTACTCCCGCCTGTGCAGCCCGGCCCATATAACATCACCGCTTCGGCTACCGGCTTCAAAGAGGCTCGCATCGACGGTTTCCGGCTGGAGATCGGCCAATCGCGCTCGGTGAATCTGCAACTGTCGCCCGGCGAGGTTCGGGAGGCGATTACGATCACGGACGCCGCACCTCTCATCACCGCCAACCGTGCCGACCGCGGGTCTGTCGTAGAGAACAAGTTCCTGATGTCGATTCCGCTAAACGTACGCAACCCCTATCTGCTACTCGCAAACGTTCCGGGTGTCACCATGGGGCGCCTGGCGGGCGACAACACGGCCAGCCAATCGACGACCAATAATTTTCGCATCAACGGAGGCCGCGGTTCGACGAGCGAAATACTCATCGATGGCGCCGCGAATACCGGCACCTACAACAACCAGGTGTCAGCCATGCCGCAGCTCGACTCGGTGCAGGAGTTCAAGGTCAACACCTCGCCGTATGCGGCCGAATTCGGCCGGACTGGCGGCGGCGTGGTGAGCTTCTCCATCAAGTCCGGCACCAACACGCTGCACGGCACGTTTCACGAGTTTTTACGCAACAGCGTGCTCGACGCCGCAGGCTTCAACTCGAATCGCGCGGGACTGACCACGAAACCGACTTTTCAACGCAATCAATTCGGTTTCACTTCCGGCGGGCCGGTATTGATTCCGAAACTCTATAGCGGCAAAAACCGGACTTTCTGGTTCGCTTCCTACGAAGGCCTGCGCCAGCGCAGCTTGAATCCTTACACGGGCACGGTTCCGGCAACTGCCGAGCGAAACGGCGACTTCTCGCGCACTCTGGACACCAATGGCGCGCCATTCATCATCTACGATCCGCGTACCACCCGGCTGGATCCGGACCGGCCGGCCGGCACGACCCGCTATATTCGCAGCGTCTTTCCGGGTAACGCGATCCCCGCGAGCCTGATTCATCCTGTCGCTTCGAAGCTGCTGCCGTATTATCCGGCGGCGACCCAGCGCGGGCTGGGCCAGAGCGATATCAACAACTACTTTGTGGCAGCCGCAAACGCACTCGATGGGAACCGCGTGGATGCTCGCGTGGATCACCAGATCTCGGCGAAACACAGTTTCTTCGCCCGGTACAATTGGTTCCAGAACATCAACGCGCAGCCGTTGGTGTTTGGCCATATCGCTTCGCCAGTGGAGACGCCGAACCGCATCCCTGGCATCAACTGGGTGGGAAATCACACATGGTCGATCGGACCTGGCGCCATCTTCCAACAGCATTTCTCGCTAGCGCAGAGTGAAACGAACCGGACGCCGCTGAGCCTGGATTTCGACCAGAAGTCGCTCGGACTGCCGGCGAATGTAGTGGACCCGCAGCGCGTGAAGTATTTCCCGGTCTACAGCATCGGCGGATTGACGCAGGTGGGTGTCACGGGCACGGGCTATAACGCGGTGAAGTCGCGCACGTGGCAGTACAACGGCTCGCTGACACTGCTGCGCGGCCGCCACACGTTCAAGATGGGCGGTGATTGGCGGCGTTTCCCGGTGACGATCGATCAATCGTCGCCGTTGAGCATTAGCGCCAGCGGATCGTTTACCGCGGGGCCGAATCCCCAGTCGGCGGCGGCACGGACTGGGCGTGGATTGGCCGATCTGATGCTGGGCATTGCGCAGGTACGTTACACGCTGCGTCCGCTCGAATCGCACGTTCATCCCTACTATGCCTTCTACTTCCAGGATGAGTGGAAATTGAGGCCGAATGTCACGCTGACCGTTGGCATGCGCTATTCGCTGGAACTCCCGCGGACAGAGGCGAATAATCAGTACGTCTTCCTGGATCTGAGCTCATCGAGCCCGTTGGAGGGAAAGGTTCCCGGCGTGACCGGGCTGCGCGGAGGTGTTGGCTTTGCCGGCGCCAACGGCAATCGCACGCAGATTGCGGACCGGAAGAACTGGGATCCCCGCATAGGCTTGGCGTGGGAGTGGAATCCGAAGACGGTGATTCGCACCGGTTTCGGTATCTTTACGTCCTCGATTGCGCCAAATACCGATTCTTCCCTCGGGTTCCAGCAGACCACTTCGTCGCTCGTTTCTGAAGCCGATGGAGTGACGCCTTTGTACAACCTGTCCAACCCATTGCCAGGCGGTTTCCTGCCGGCGACGGGCAACTCGCTGGGACTTTCGACAAATTTGGGCCAGGGTGTAAGCGGTCCTGTTCGCCAACAACGCCTGCCGTATCAGGCGCAATGGTCATTCGACGTGCAGCGGCAATTACCCTGGAAGACGGTTATCGAAGCCGGTTATGCCGGGTCGTCGGGTATCGCGCTTCCGGCGGGAGTGCAGTACAACCAGATTCCGGATTCCGCGCTCGCTCTTGGCACACAGTTGAACGCGACAGTCAACAATCCGTTCTTCGGGATCATAACGGACTCCACGTCAACTCTGTCGCGGCCGACGATTCAACGCGGACAGTTGCTGCGGCCGTATCCTCAATTCACAGGTATGTCGGCGAGCCAGGCGCCCGTCGGCCACTCGACCTACCATGGCCTCCAGACTCGCGTGGAACGGCGGTTTGATGCGGGGCTGGCGTTGCTCTTTGCCTATACGCACTCGAAGTTGATCGACAACGTCGGCGACTTCGGCACATTCCTCGGACCGGCGGGATTCAACAACAGCAACTGCTTCTCCTGCGACCGGTCGGTGTCTTTCTACGACATTCCGGACGTGCTGCGGTTGAGCTTGCGGTATGAGCTGCCGTTCGGCGTGGGCAAGCCGCGAATGAACCGTGGGCCGATGGCGCGGATTGCCGGCGGCTGGTCTACGGGCGTGTATTTCACGTGGGATAACGGAACGCCTGTGCAGGTGACAGGGCCGAACGATTCGAATTCGTTCGGCGGCAGCCAGCGTCCGAATGCGACCGGGCAGCCGGCCGTGATCGCCAACAAGGAGATGGTGGACGGCGGGCTGTATTTCAATCCCGCCGCGTTCGTCCGCGCACCTCAATTCACATTCGGGAACGCAAGCCGGAACCTCTCGGATGTGCGGATACCGGGGACGAAGAACTGGGATCTGCTCATTGAAAAGCGCATTTCGTTTACCGAGCGGATGGCGCTGGACTTCCGGACGGAGCTGTTCAACGCGTTCAACAACGTGGTGTTCGCCGGGCCGCAGACGAATGTGACTTCGGCGGATTTTGGAAGAATCCGGCTGTCGCAGGCGAATGTGCCCCGGCAGATTCAGTTTGGGTTGCGGTTTTCGTACTAGCGGATCATTCGGTGGCCGGATGCGGGCTGAACAGTATGATGGACATTCCGGTGAGACAAACAATCCCTCCGAGAATGTCCCACCTGTCCGGGCGAATCCCTTCGATCACCCATAGCCAAAGGAGAGAGGCGACGATATAAACGCCGCCATAGGCGGCGTACGCCCGTCCCGCGGCGGCGGCTTCCGCCTGGGTGAGCGCTGAAGCAAAGATGGACAACGACACCAGGCCGGGCAACACCCACAGGCTGCTGCGGCCAAGCCGGAGCCATGCCCAAAACGCAAAACAGCCGCCGATCTCGCAAAACGCCGCAATCGCATACCAATAGATCGAATTCATGTAGCCATCTCCATCGCTCTCTCTGCCATTCGCCCGCACTCGGCAAGTTCGCAGCATTGACACTGCAGTACCCGCTCGACGACGTGCTGCATGGCACGCAGCTTCGCGATCTGGGCCTCGAGATCATCCCTTTTCCTGTTCGCAAGCTGCCGCCAACGCTCGGATGCCGGAACCCTTGGCGGGAATCCTCGGACTAACTCGCGAATCTCATCCAGACGGAAGCCGCAAGCTTGCGCGAGCCTAACCACGCTGAGCAGGTGGACGGCATCTGGTTTGTAGACGCGCTTGCCGCCTATGCGGGACGGCAGCGGCAAGATCCCAATTTGTTCGTAATACCGAATGGTCGAAGCCGGCAGGCCGCCCTTCGCGGCGAGTTCACCAATTGTCATAAGAAACTCAATTCAAGGCTTGACTTAAAGTTGACTTTAAGTCGTAGTCTCTCGATATGAGGATATCAACCGCCCTTCTTGTGCCCTTGTTTCTTTGCGCCCTCGCGGGCCAATCGACGGAGTCAACGCCCCTTGCCTGCAACAGCAATGGCGTACCGAAAGCACAACGTCAACACCACCGGGATCTGACCATTCGGCTTCGAGCAAGCGTCCGAGAGAAATCGGCGCTTGCGGACGGCTACCGCATTCGCATCGACGGAACATCGTTCGGACTTTCCACCGCGGCGGAATGGATCACCATGGAGCGGTTATGTTGCCCCTTCCTCAATTTTCAATTGGAAGTAAACGGTAAGCATAAGGATTGGTGGCTTTCGCTGACCGGGCCGGAAGGCGTTAAGGATTTTCTGGATGCTGAGTTTGCGCTGTCTGCGCGGTGATCCGCCGAACTGGAACCGCGG
The DNA here is from genome assembly GCA_016185425.1 of Acidobacteriota bacterium. Lineage (GTDB taxonomy): Bacteria > Acidobacteriota > Terriglobia > Bryobacterales > Bryobacteraceae. The sequence goes on from JACPNQ010000035.1 coordinate 45,088, forward strand.
CCGCCTAGTATTCTGGTAAGGCGTTGCCTAACCCAACCGTTCACGATTTTCTCCGGTCGAAAACGGGTGGCCGGAAGATTTCGATGGCCACTTGTTATGACTTCACTTTTGCTCGCCTGGTAGCGATGAGTCCGATTGACGCGATCCTTGTCGGCGATAGCGCCGCGATGGTCGTTCATGGATTCGAGACCACTCTGTCGGCGACCGTCGAGATGATGCAGACACACACCGCCGCCGTAGCACGCGGCGCGCGGGGCAAGCTCATTGTCGCCGATATGCCTTTTCTGAGTTTCCGCAAAGGCATCCCGGCGGCGATGGAGGCTGCCCAGTCGCTGATGACGGCGGGTGCGCATGCGGTCAAACTGGAGGGCGTTACCGGGCATGAGGACGTCGTCCAGCACCTCGTACAGAGCGGCATCCCGGTGATGGGCCATGTCGGCTTACAGCCGCAATCGGTGAAGGCGTATGGCGGCTATCAGCCTCGCGGGCGGCAAGGTGTCGAAGCGGCGGACATCGCGCGGCAGGCGCGGCGCCTGGAAGAGCTTGGGGTGTTCGCCGTGGTGTTGGAGTGCATCCCCGCCGTGCTTGCAAAGAAGATCACGCGTTCGCTGCGAATTCCGACAATTGGCATTGGTGCGGGCGCCAATTGCGATGGGCAGATTCTGGTGCTTCAGGACATGCTGGGGCTGAACACGTCGTTTCATCCGCGTTTTGCGCGGACGTTTTTGAAGGCCGAATCGACAGTTGTAGAGGCGCTGGCGGCATACGATTCGGCCGTGAAGGCCGGCACGTTTCCGGCCGAAGACGAGAGCTATCACTAGATGCACGTCTCGAAGACGGTAAGTGAATGGCTGGAGCGCCGGAAGGCGCTGCAAGGCAAATCGATCGGATTCGTGCCGACGATGGGCGCATTGCATCGCGGCCACGCGTCGCTCGTGGAACGCAGTTGTGCCGAGAATGCCGTGACCGTCGTTAGCATCTTCGTCAACCCGCTGCAGTTCAACGATCCCAACGACCTCAAACGCTATCCGCGGCCGATCGAGACGGATCTGGCCATGCTCGGCGACCTCGGTACGGACGAAGTGCTGCTCCCCGGCCCCGAAGAACTGTATCCGAACGGTTATCCCTTCCTGGTCACCGCTGACGCCTTGACCTCGCTGATGGAGGGGCGGCACCGGCCAGGCCATTTCAACGGCGTGATGACGGTAGTGTTGAAGCTGTTAAATCTGGCGCGCGCAGACCGGGCATACTTCGGTGAGAAGGATTATCAACAGCTTCGAATTATTGCCGGGATGGCGGCGGACTTGTTTGTGCCGACCGCGATCGTGCCCTGTGCGACGATACGGGCGGAGAATGGACTGGCGTTGAGCAGCCGCAATGCGCTGTTGAGCGACGCTGGACGTGCGAAAGCTGCCACGATCCATCGCGTGTTGACTCAGTGCGCGACAGCGGCTGATGCGCAAGCGGCACTGGAGGGGGAAGGCTTAATCGTTGACTACGTGGAAGAGCATTGGGGACGCCGGTTTGCAGCGGCTTTTCTGGAAGGTGTGCGGTTGATCGACAACGTCGCGGTACCATGAAAAGTTACCGTCATCATGGCTGAATCACCTATCACCCCCCGCGAAAAAGATTTCGCTACTTGGTATCAGGACGTTGTCATTCAAGGCGATATGGCCGAGCCGGCCGAGATCGTAAAAGGGTGCATGGCCATCAAGCCGAACGGCTACGCCGTGTGGGAAGTGCTGCAGTACGAGCTCGACCAGCGGTTTAAGGCCACCGGCCACCAGAATGTCTATCTGCCGCTGTTGATTCCTGAGAGCTTTCTAAAAAAAGAAGCGGAACACGTGGAAGGGTTCTCGCCCGAACTCGCCGTGGTGACCATCGCGGGCGGGAAGAAATTGGAAGAACCGTACGTCATCCGCCCCACTTCGGAAACCATTGTCGGCCACTTCTTCGGCAAATGGATACAGAGCCACCGCGACCTGCCGATGTTGATCAATCAGTGGGCCAACGTCCTGCGGTGGGAACTGCGGACGCGTTTGTTCCTCCGCACGACGGAGTTCTTGTGGCAGGAGGGACACACGGCGCACTCGACGCATGAAGAGGCGTTGGAGGAAGTGGTCCGCATGCTCGACGTCTACGCCGAAGTGGCGGAAGACGTGATGGCGATGCCAGTGGTGAGGGGCGTGAAGACTCACGCGGAGAAGTTCGCCGGCGCGCTGCGTTCTTACTCCATCGAGGCGATGATGCAAAACGGCCTGGCGTTACAGGCCGGCACCAGCCACGACCTCGGGCAGAATTTCGGCAAGGCGTTTGATGTGCAGTTCCAGAGCAAAGAAGGCAAGCTCGACTATGTGTGGCAAACGAGCTGGGGTGTGTCGACGCGGTTGATCGGCGGATTGATCATGACGCATTCCGATGATAAGGGCCTTGTGCTGCCGCCGAAAGTAGCGCCGCGCAAAGTGGTGATAGTGCCGATCTTCCGCAAGGAAGAAGAGAAGGCCGCGGTTATGGAGAATGCGTCGAAGCTCGCCAAGGAAGTGGGCGCGTTCATCGACACGCGGGACGGCCACACACCGGGCGCGAAGTTCTTCCATTGGGAGCGGCGCGGCGTGCCGGTGGTGCTGGAACTTGGACCCCGCGATGTGGCCGCCGGAAGTGTTGTCATCAAGCGGCGCGATACAGGGGCAAAGGAAGTGATTCCGCAGACCTCACTCGGCGGGAAAGTCGCCGAAACGCTCGATGCGATGCAGCGCGACCTCTACGCCAGGGCCAAGCAGCGGTTGAAGGACAACACGGTGACGGCGAACTCGATCGAAGAGGTACGTGCGATTCTCGATGACGTAACCGCGGAAAAGGGCGGCGGCAAGTTTGTGATGGCGCACTTGAAGAATGACCCGGCGAACGACGCGCGTATCAAGGAGTTCCGCGCTAGTATCCGAAACATTCCGCTGGTCGATGAGTACGACGGCCCGGGCAAGTGTATCCTGACGGGCGAAGAAGTGCCGCAGCGAGTGGTGATCGCTAAAGCGTACTAGTGGAGATTTCGCGGACAACGCGATGGGCCGATTCGATAGAGCCCTGGATCCAGCCTGTCCAGCGCGAGGTATGTTCACCCGCAAAATGGATGCGGCCCTCCGGCACGGCGCATTCGGCGAGTGCGTTGAGGCGGCCGGGAGGCAGTCTGACCGTACCGCCATTCTGCCATTTGTCCTCTTTCCAATTCTTCACGGTGGCGCCCTCGAAATAGGAACGGGCGCCGGGAAAGAGCGTTTCGGCATCAGCCAAGGTGGCTCGAACACGCTCTGTTTCCGGCATGGCGCCGAGGCGCTCGGCTTTGGGGCCGATCATATAGCTGAGCAGCAGGCCTCGTGCGGCAGCTTGAGCCGGGCCGAGCGCCCAGAAGCGCTCAGAAAGTAGATCGGTGAACGCGAAACCGGAGAGACCTTGTTTGCGCCAGAACTGTTCGCGCATCTGCAGAAACACCTTGGTCATGTGCCCGTAGAGCAGCGTTTCGGTGAGAGTCTGCTTTTGCCGCGAAAGATGCGCGCCGTCGAACAAGCCGGCAGTAACCGAAAAGGGCAGCGTACAGACGATATGTGGCGCGCGGTGAGTCTCTCGCTCGCCTGCTCGCTCGATCGTAATAGAGGCTTGCGTACCGTCCTGCGTGAAGGCGGCCACGCGGCAGCCATATTGAATCTTGCCGGCGAGACGGCGGGCGAGAGCAAAGGGCAGCAGATCGTTGCCGCCGCGGATGTGGAAGTAAGTATTGCGGATTTCCGAGCTGGACTCGACAAGAAGAAGGTGTCCCGCGGCAATCGTCGGACTGACGCCGAGCGTGGCGAGCTCGACAGCGTCAGGCGAGAGGCCTTGGCCGCTGAGGTATTCTCCGAGAGTGACCCGGTCGGCAGCGGCAATTGGAGGCGGGACTTGCAGCGAACGAGCGAATGGGCGAGCGGCTTCGACGGGCGGCAGAAGATACGTCTTCGCTAGACCATTGCGGCCGAGTTTGCGCTCTTCAGGCCTTAAATCGAGCGGCCAATCGGGCTCTTTGCCGTTGGCAATCGTGAAGCTCTTGCCGCGGATGTGGAATAGGTCCAGGCCGACGGGTGCATGAAAGGGCTCGAGCGGTAGCCCGAATTCGTTGACGTAGGCGAGCGTGAAATGATGCGTGTCCGGGATGCGTGTGGCGCCGGTTTCCGCGGTCATCCCGGGACCCAGCCCTTCGCGTAATGTCTCAATCCGTCCGCCAGGACGCGCGCGCCCTTCGAAGATCGTGACGTCGTAGCCCCGCTTGGTCAACTCATGGGCGCACGCGAGACCTGCGATTCCCGCTCCGGCAATCAGCACGCGCCTGTTGGAAGGCGCAGCGAACGCGGTGGCGGCAACAAGGCCTCCAAGGAATGCGCGGCGTTCGAGCATTTGGGGCTATTGTTTCACAGGTGCGGCGCCACCGCCGAGGTCCTTCTTCAGTTGGTCGACGATCTTTCGGGCTTGGGCGACAGTCTCTTTGGTTGCGCCGTTCTTGGGCTGGCGGTTCATCGACCACAGCAGAGTGCGCGACTGGCGTTCAACAAGAAAGATAGTCCCCTTGCCGCGGTTCCAGGATGAATTCCCAACACGCTGCGCCGGCGCCATCGTGACTGCGGTAGAGTCTTTCTTCTCCGTCTCATCCTTTTTCGGTTCCTCGGTTTTGGGTGCGTAGAGGTCGTCGTACTTTTTCTCAAACCCTTCCCCAAGGGAGTCGGTGAACAATGCGTCGGCCTTTTTCGGGTCGGTCGTTACGGTGTAGACGCCGCTCTTGGTGAGTTCGCTGGCCAGGAATTGATCGAGGCCACCGCTCATCTTCAGAATGTAAACAGACTTCACGTTGCGGACTCCCGGATCCACGCCGAAGAGCGCCACGACGGACATTGCCGATAGAAGGAGTGCTTTTCTCACACCCTCAGTTTAACGGCTACAATAACAGCTTGTACAAGGATCTCCGCATCACGGTGATCATCCCGTGCCTGAATGAGGAACAGGGGATCGAAAAAGTGCTCCGCCGTATGCCGGCTTTCGTGGACGACGTGATTGTCGTCGATAACGGGTCAACGGACCGGACGGCGGAAGTGGCGGAGTCGTTCGGGGCGAAAGTGATCCGCGAGCATGTCCGCGGCTACGGGCGTGCCTACAAACGGGGATTTTCGGAGGCGACGGGCGATATCATCATCACGCTCGATGGCGATCACAGCTACCCGCCGGACGCTATCTCGTACTTACTAGAGGCTTTCCTGCATTTGCAGGTCGATTTCCTGAACGCGTCGCGGTTCCCGGTGCGGGACCGGGAGGCGATGAGCTTCAAGCACAAATTCGGGAACTTTGTCCTCTCATTGGCCATGAGTTTGTTGTACTTCCGGTGGGTGCGGGATTCACAGTCGGGAATGTGGGTATTCCGGCGGTCGATCCTGGAGGGGTTTGTCTTGGAAAGCGACGGGATGGCGTTCAGCGAAGAGATCAAGATCGAGGCGCTGCGTAGTTCAAACGTTCGTTTTTCTGAGATCAGCATTTTATACACGTCAAGACTGGGCGAAATCAAGCTAAATCCGTGGCGAGATGGCTTCTTTAACCTCTATTTTTTGGCCAAAAAACGCTTTGCGCCATGGCGACGCTGACCGCAATCATCCCAAGCTACGGGTACCATCACCTGACCGAGGCAGCCGTCGTGCGGTTAGGGAAGCAGACGCTGCAACCGGATGAGATCATCGTCGTCGATGACGGCGCGGGGGTTCCGTTTGCGGGCACGCCCGGCGCAAGGATTATACGGCATACGGAAAATCGAGGGTTCGCCGCAGCGGTCAACTCGGGGATTCAGGCGGCTCGCACCGAATTGGTGGCCGTTCTGAACAATGATGTTGTGCTAGCAGATAATTGGCTAGAACGCCTAGCCCATGTAATTTCGGCCCGGCAATCCGATTTTGTCTGCGGTAAACTTTACCAACCTGACGGAACCCTGGATGGAACGTTTGATTTGCTCTGCCGAGGCGGCCTTGCGTGGCGAGTGGGAGCAGGACGAGCGGACGGGGCGGTATGGTCGAAGGCGCAAACAATATCATTTACGTCGTTTACGGCCACACTCCTTCGCACCGGGGCGTTCCAGGAGGTCGGTGTCCTGGATGAGTCCTATCACTCTTATTATGAGGATGTGGAGTGGAGTCTTCGAGCGGCTCTTGCCGGCAAAACGGGGTACTTTGAACCGCAGGCAACCGGCATCCATACGGGCAGCGTGACAGCGGGAGTGTGGAGCTACTACTCGGCGCGGCAACTTCTCCGAAACCACCGGCGCATCGCTTATCAGTATCTGCTCCCCGACTTCGGGCGAGAGTACCGGATCGCACGCACACTGCTTCGTGCACACTGTCTGAATCACGGGCAATGGCCGGATGTGCCCCCAGAATCCATTGCGGCGAAGGCACGGGGTGGACGGCTCTTGGAACTGCTGCATACCTCGGAAGAGCAGTTGTATACGCTGCAAGCTGCGCAAGGGATGGACCGGTTGTGGCGGTGGTATTTCCAGTTGGCGGGGCGGATGGGGTGATGGAGGAAGTGGCCGCGATCATCGTCACGCATAACTCGGCCGAGTGTATCGGACGGGCGGTAGAGGCGTGCGTGCGACAACAACTCGCGGTTTTTGTAATAGATAATGCGTCTGGAGATAGAACGGTTGAGGCCGTGCCGGCTGAATCCCTTGTGAAAGTGGTAGCTAATGGGAGGAATCTGGGGTTTGCGGGTGGGGTGAATCGGGGAGTTAGAGAGTCCACCGCGCCATTGTGCCTGTTGTTGAACCCGGACACGGAGCTCCTGGACGGCATAGAACCATTAGTGGCGGCCGTTGAAAATGGACACAGTGCCGCCGCCGGACTGCTCACAGACAGCTCGGGCAGACCGCAGAAGGGGTTTAGTTTCCGTCGCTTACCGACATGCGCAGCGTTGGCCTTTGAAGTGCTAGGGATAAACCGGATCTGGCCGGCGAACCCGGTCAACCGGTGGTACCGCTGCCTGGACGAGGACCTGCTACGAGCACAGAGGGTCGAACAGCCGGCGGGGGCGTTTTTCCTGTTCCGCCGTGTTGATTGGGAGCGATTGGGCGGGTTCGACGAGGGATTTTATCCGGTTTGGTTTGAGGATGTGGACTTCTGCCGCCGTCTTCAAAAGGCGGGCGGGACGATCTGGTTCGATCCTTCGGTACGCGTGTTACATCAAGGCGGGCATTCCGTTCAAAAGATTGAGCTTGGATGCCGCCAAAGGGTTTGGTATGGTAGTCTGCTTAGGTACGCAGCGAAGCACTTTCGCCCCGTTTCCAGGCGTATCATAGCAGTTTCGGTAGCTTTCGCAGTCGTTCCCCGGATCCTGACCGGCATGGGAGGGGAACAGGTCCGAGCAAAAATTCATTCCATCAAATTCATCTGGAGATTGGCGTGGAGGTGCTTCCTAAAGGGCAGTTCGACGGAGCATATGCCCTGAAAGGAGTACGACAAACCAGAAAAACCGTAACGGGGTGGCTCTGGCCGTGTTCGATCTCACAACCTATTCATGTCCCAATTCGATCTTGTCTCCGTCACCTTGGTGACATACAACAGCGGCCGATTTATCAAGAAGTGTCTGGAGTCGGTATTAGCTCAGAAATACGCGGATTTGGAACTGATCGTCATCGACAATGCGTCCACTGACGGCACTGTCGATATCCTGGAGCAGTTCGAGGGGCGTTGCCGAATCGTTTACAACGATGAAAACGTTGGCTTTGCCGCCGCCCAGAATCAAGCGATCGCCATGTCCCGCGGAGAATGGGTGCTGACGCTGAATCCGGACGTTTTACTATTGCCCGGTTTCATTCAGCAGCTTGTGGAAGCAGGGCAAATTCATCCGCGGATTGGCGCCGTTTGTGGGAAATTGCTGACGATTAAGTCGACATTCGAACTGCCGGAGAAACCGGTAATCGACTCGACGGGCATGTATTTCACGCCAATGCTCCGGCACCTCGACCGCGGCAGCCAGCAGCCCGATGGCGGGGAGTATTCCAATTTCGAGTACGTCTTCGGGGCGACGGCCGCCGCGGCGTTGTACAGGCGCGAGATGGTTGAAGATGTCGCGTTGAACGGCGAATTCTTCGACAACGACTTTTTCGTCTACCGCGAGGACGCGGACGTGGCATGGCGGCACCAACTGCTGGGCTGGCGGTGCCTGTACACGCCATATGCGCGGGCGTACCATGTTCGCAATGTGCTGCCGGGGAATCGCCGTGCTCTACCCGCCGAGATCAACATGCACTCGGTGAAGAACCGGTTCCTGATGCGGATCAAGAACATGACGTGGGATCTATACCGGCGGAACTGGGTTTCTATTACGGTACGGGATTTCGTGGTGATCGGCGCCTGTTTGTTGCGGGAGCACAGCTCGCTGAAGGCATTCTGGAAAGTCGCCCGCTCCTGGGCGAGCCTGCGTGAAAAGCGCGCGGAGATCATGCGCCGCCGGAAGGCGACGGACGAATACATGGCCTCGTGGTTCCATGCACAGCCGGTCAGCCGGCCGGCGCCGAAGCCGTCTCCACGGGTGCTTGCACGGTTAAAAGCCGCCCGCGGCTAGCTGATGCGCATTGCCATTCTGGGCACGCGCGGAATACCGGCCCGCTACGGCGGATTTGAAACATTCGCGGAGGAATTGGGCCGGCGGCTGGCTGCGCGCCGTCACGAGGTGACGGTCTATTGCCGGGAACGGCACACAGAGCCGACCTATTTGGACATGCGGCTTGTGTATTTGCCGACGGTGCGGCATAAGTATGCCGACACGCTGGCGCATACGGCGATTTCAACGCTGCACGCGGTGACCAAGGGCTACGATGTGATCCTTTGCTGCAATGCGGCGAACGCGATCTTCTGCTGGCTGCCGCGAGTGTTTGGCACGCCGGTCACCCTGAATGTCGACGGGTTAGAACGCAACCGGAAGAAGTGGAACAAGCTGGCAAAGGCATGGTATCTGCTGTCGGAGCGTTTGTCGACGCTCTGCCCGACGCACGCGGTCTCCGACGCGGAAGCCATTCGTGACTACTACAGGCAGCGGTATGGGTGCGACACGACGTTCATCTCATACGGCGCGGAACAGGGGAAGTTGGCGTCGCGGGCCGTGTTGGATGAATTAGGGCTGGAGGAAGAGCGCTACTTCCTTTACGTCAGCCGATGGGAGCCGGAGAACAACGCGCTGCTGGTGCGGGAGGCGTTTGAGCGCGTTGAGACACCGATGCGGCTGGCGTTGATCGGTGATGCGCCGTACGCGCCGGAATATATCGCGCGTGTACGCGATACGAAGGATGCGCGAATTGTGATGCCGGGATATGTATTTGGGCTCGGATACAAAGAGCTGGGTTCACACTGTTTCGCTTACATTCACGCGACAGAGGTCGGGGGGACGCATCCGGCGCTGATTGAGGCGATGGGCCGCGGGGCGTTGGTGCTTTATCTGGATACTGTCGAGAACCGGGAAGTGGCGGGCGGGTGTGGGCTGCCGTTTACTCAAGCGACGCTGCCGGATGTGATGCGGCAGGCCATTGCGATGAGTGTAGAAGAACGCGCCCAATATCAGCGGGCCGCTTCTGAGCGAGTGCAGGAACGGTATAGCTGGGATGCGATTACGACGCAGTATGAGGCGCTGTTTGCGCGCCTATTGGAAGATGGCGTTGAGAGTTCCGGCCAGGCGAACACCCGCTTGTAGCAACCGCTGTTTCACAATCGGCATGCTTTTGTAGACGTAGTCGTAGCTGAGTGGAAGTTCCTGTTTGAACTCATAGCAGCGTCCGCGCAGAGCGTAGGACTCCGCCATCCACGTGCTGTAAGAAGTGGATTGCCACTGTTTGATTTCCGGCTCCGACGGATTGTCGAGAAAGCGAGCCCATTCAGTAAAGCTGAGCCTTTCGTGTTCAATTAACAGCTCATCCCAGACGGTGTGGAGATTGGTCGCTTCGGTGGAGCGGAACCAGTTGACGGTGACACGGTTTCCGCCGAGATCGTCGCGTTTGCCGGCATGGAGGGGCTGGTGGAGATCACCGACCAAATGGACCAGGAACTTCAGCGCCTGGATTCGCTCTTCCTTGGAAATCGATGGATTACGGAGTGTCGCTTCAAACTTCTTGAGCGCGACGAGGATATCGCCAGCCGGGTTTTTTTCCATGGAATCGTAGGTTTGACCGTCCGGAATGTTGACATAGTGCCAGGGGTCGGCCATTTTCCAGGTGGGATCGGAACGGATCTCGTCGGGCCAGTTGGCAACTTCGGCAAGGGAGTCGGCGCCGAGTAGATCGCGGATCCCCTGCGCGGCTTTGGGAGAGAGGTGGTTCTCGGCGATTTGGCCGACGACACGGTGGCCGGTCTTGCCCCAGCCGAACGACAAAATGGGCAATAAAACGACGGTTGCGAGTGCTTTGGACATAGGCTGGCAACACTACGATAGCGCAGGAACGGATAATGGAACGATATGCATCGTTCCTGGCTGGAAGTTTCTCTAGGCCAAATTGCAGCGAATTTTCGGGCCATTCGGAGGCTGGCGGGCGGTGGTGTGACGGTGATGCCGGTGGTGAAGGCGGATGCGTATCGGCACGGCGCAGTGGAAGTTTCGCGGGTGTTAGAAGAGGCCGGAGCGCGGTGGCTGGCGGTTTCGAATGTAAATGAAGGGATTGCGCTGCGGGAATCGGGCATTCGGAGCCGGATTCTGGTGATGGCGGACTTTCTGCCGATGAGCAGGCCGTTGTTTTTGGATTATGACCTGACGCCGGCGATTCATTCGCTGGAGGGCATTCGAGAGTATGAACGGCTGGCAGGATTGGCGGGGAAGGCAGCGCCGTTTCACTTGAAGATCGATACGGGAATGGGGCGGTTGGGTACGCGGGCTTCCGCGCAGGAGATTCTGGATGTGCTGGCGGAGACGCGGGCGGCACGGATGGAGGGGTTGATGACGCACTTTGCGTCTGCGCCGAATTATACGAGCGCGCAGACCGACGAGCAGATCGCGACGTTCACGGCGGTGCTGCGGCACTTGCGGAACGGCGGCATAGACCCGGCGTTTGTGCATATGTCGAGCACGGTGCCGTTGGCATATGGGCGGAAGGAGGCGTGGGGGAATCTCGTGCGGCCGGGACATGCAATTTATGGCTATGTTTCGCCGGCGAAGGGGTCGCCCGCGGCGCAGGCTTTGGATGTGCGGCCGGCATTGTCGTGGAAGGCGACTGTGTTGGAGGTGAAGGATGTGCCGGCGGGGGCCTCGATCGGGTATGGAGCGATCCACACAACGGGACGGCCGGCGCGGATCGCCGTCTTGGGAGTTGGATATGCGGACGGGTATCCACACCGGCTGTCGAATAAGGGGAGGGTGTTGTTGCAGGGGAAGGCGGTGCCTGTTTTGGGAGCCGTGTCGATGGATCTGACAACAGTGGATGCGACGGGGCTGGATGTCGCCGCGGGGGACGCGGCGACATTGTTAGGGGTGGAAGGGAATGAGTCGATCGACGCGCAGCAGATTGCGAAGCTGGCGGGAACCATCTCGTACTCCGTGTTGTGCGGGATTAGCTCGCGCGTGGTGCGGTTATACGTGTGACATGGCTTACCGCGGGGGCGTTGGGGGCGCCCACGGCCGTACCTCCACGCTAACGCCATAGCGCAGGCCGGGATGTGTCTTTGCGATCGCCGCTGCCTCTGCGAGATCGCGGGCTTCCAGGAAGACGATGGCGATGACAGGCCATTCGCCCGCTGACTGAGGGGCGCCGTCAGCAGGGGAAATGCGATGGTTCTCATTTCCCAGCATGTGGGGACCGAGCTTCCGGCCCTCATCGATCTGCCGGCGAGCCCACGCACTTACCTCCTCCGCACGCTGCTTTTGCTGTTCCTCCGAGAGCTCCTTGGGGCCTTTCCGGAATAAGAATGCGTATTGATTCATTACTGCTCCTTTGCCCAATCGTAAGGGAGAGCGCGGAGCCAGGAATTGTACAAAATCGGCGTTTCAGCAAGGAGTGTATTGCCGGAAGAACGTCTCCGGCGTTTGAGAGGTGAAGCGTTTGAAGTCCTTGATAAAGTGCGGCTGATCCGAATAGCCGGCGTCGTAGGCGATCCCGGTAAGGTTGCCGCCCGCCTCTTTCAGCCGGAAGACACGCCGGAGCCGGACGATCGACGCAAAGTGTTTTGGGGACGAGCCAACAGACCGCCGGAACCGTCTCTCGAGTGCACTAACGCTGAGTCCGAACTCGCGCGCCAAAGCGGCAACGCGAACAACGCCGTTGGCCTCGCGGATGTGCGCGGCAACGGCCTTGGAGAGCGGGTCCTCTGTGCGATCCCGAAACTGCGCGAGCAGGAAGCGTTCGACGGCGGCAAACCGTGCGGCGTTGTGGTCCACTTCGGCCAGTTGCTCGCTTACCGCCGCGACGGCGTTCCGCGGAATCAGGTCTTCGACCGGCGTGGCGGTGCCGAAGAGCAGATGGAGCGGCTGTGGCAGAAATGAGGCGGCGCCAATCTCGGTGAACCTCGCCACCAGCATGCGGCTGTCGGCGGAGTGCACCATGGTGCGGGTATTGCCCTGGAGGCCGGAGACCACGGCTCCCGGCAGGGGAGTCACCCCCGACTGCAGGCAGGTTCCCCGAATGCGAAATGCGGCGACTAGACCAGTTTCCGGCAACAGAATCTGTGTCCGCACCGCAAGGGACTCCATGATGCGAAACTCCCGAACGAATGGACGCAACGCCGCACCAGGGTGATGTACCGTGACTTTGACGCCGGCGGGCATAGCCTATATTCCCTCAGATGAATCAACCAAAGACCGGGGTGCAAGTTCAATGCTAGGATCGTACTAGTGCTTTTCGTTTCGCAACTTATTAGCGTAGGTCTCGCGGTGGCGATTATTATCGCCAGCTCCGCCTGAGCCGGCCTGCGAACGAAAGCTTACGCAAGCGATTTTTGGCCCCTGGCGGATTCAGTTCCTCCAGGGGCTTTCCATTTTTACCCCAAGGAGAAAGGCCATGCTGCAAACTGTTCAAATACTCATGGAAGATAAACCGGGCGTGTTGATGCGTGCGATCGGCGTCGTAACCGCGAAAGGCTTCAATATCATCTCCCTCTCCGTCGGGCCGGATCTGGAACGGCCGGGCGTGGCTTGCGCGACGCTTGTGGCCGATGTCGAAGACAGGCTGCACGCGCGAGTTGTGAACGAGCTTAACCGGCAGGTACAGGTACTGCGGGCGCGGGATTTGACCTCATGGTAAACCTTGCCGCCATCGAAGCCGCCACTGAGCGCATACGCTCCGAGATCTACCTTTCGCCGCTGGTTCACTCTAAGGAGCTATCGGCGATTTCCGGGAATGAGATTCATCTGAAGCTCGATAACCTGCAGATGACAGGCTCATTCAAAGAACGCGGAGCGCTGCATCGGATTCTGACGCTCACCGGCCGGGAGATGGCGCGGGGCGTTGTGGCGGCTTCGGCCGGCAATCATGGACAGGCTGTCGCCTACCATGCGAGACGGCGTGGGATTCGCGCACAGATCTGGATGCCGCGGTATACGCCGCTTGTGAAGCTCTCGGCGACGCGGGCGTTTGGCGGGGACGTCGTATTACACGGGAATAGCTACGACGAGGCTTATGAAGGTGCCGCGGCGCAGGATGCCACGTTTGTGCACGCGTTCGACGACGAAGCGGTGATCGCTGGGCAGGGAAGCCTGGGTCTGGAGATGATGAAGCAGAACCCGGAGCTCGACGTGATTGTCAGCGCGATAGGCGGCGGTGGGCTGATCTCCGGCGTGGCTTGCGCGGCGAAGGGGCGGAAGCCGGGCATTGAAGTTGTCGGCGTACAGACCTCCCGGCTGCCGTCGATGGCGGCGGCGTTGGAGCAGGGCGGGCCGGTTACCGTGGCGGCCGGCTCTACACTGGCGGACGGCATTGCGGTGCGGTGCGCGGGGCGGTTGACGCTGCCGCTGGTGAAGGAGTTTGTGGACAGGGTAGTGACTGTGGATGAGGCCGACATTGCGGCGGCAATTCTGTATCTTCTGGAGCGGGAGAAGACGCTGGCGGAGGGGGCGGGTGCGATCGGCGTAGCGGCAGTGCTGCTTGGAAAAACGGGCCATCGCGGAAAAAAGATCGGCGTAATTGTGTCCGGCGGGAATCTGGATGTGAATCTGCTGGCGCGTATTATCGAGCAGGGGATGGTGCGCGACGGACGCCGGCTGCGGATCCGCGTCACGCTGCCGGACTACCCTGGTGCGCTGGAACGCTTGGCATCCGCCATTGCACGCGCAAACGCCAATATCGTTGAGACGCTGCACAATCGTGCGCACTACGGCGTCGGCCTGAGCGAAACGGCGATCGACATCACGATGGAGACGCGCGGGCGGGAGCACGCCGACGAGCTACTGCTGGGACTTGCCGCGGCGGGGTACGAGTACAGCGTGATTAACTAAAAGCATGCGCCGGATGCTTGCCGGCTTACCGGCAGACGCCTGGGTACTGGACTTAGGAAGCGCCTCCGGGAGTTTCCCCGAGTCGCTGACTGTGGGGCGTGTGGTGCGGCTCGACTTGGATCCGGTGCGAATGGGACCAGGAAGGGTGATCCGCGGAGATGCGGCCCGGCTGCCGTTTGCCGATGGCTCGTTTGACGCGATTGTCGCGAACCATAGCCTGGAGCACTTTGTCGACCTGAATACGGCTCTGGCGGAGGTGGGGCGAGTGGTAAAACCGTGCGGCGCGATCTTTGTCTCCGTGCCCGACGCGAGCACTTTGACCGGCCGGCTATACCGTTGGCTGGCGCACGGGGGCGGACATGTGAACGCTTTTGTTGAGCCGATGGGGCTGGCGGATCACGTGACTCGAGCCACAGGGATGCCGTTACGCGGCATGACTGTGCTGCACTCGGGACTGTCGTTTTTGAACCGGAAGAACAGCGGGCGAATACCTCTGCGGCTGTTCCTGTTGGGCGGCGGGTTTGAGTGGACCCTGCAGACCGCGACGCACCTTTTGCGATTAGTCGATTCGACAGCCGGTACACGGCTAAGTGTCTATGGATGGGCGTATTACTTTGGTTCGGTGACGGACCCGGAACTGGCGGAGATGTCGAATGTTCGCGTGCGCTGCGGCTCCGGGCACGGCGACGAGTGGCTGCGGGCGCAGTCACTCGTCCGGCGATTCTTATTGTGGCGGTATTATCGCTGCCCTGGCTGCCGCACGATGAATCTCTTCCTGTCCGAACCAGTTCGTACTATGAATTTATGATTCAGTGGCTGGTTGCGGGTGTGGGCGATATTGCGACGCGGCGCGTGTTGCCGGCGATTCTGGCGGAGCCGAGGTCGCGACTTCGCGCAGTGGTGACGTCGCACCCTTCTAAGGCGGCCGCGATGGGTGTGCCCGGATACTCGACGCTGGAGGAGGGGCTGGCCGATCCCTTAGTGAATGCTTTATACGTAGCAACGCCGGTGGCGCTGCATCATCCATCGGTGTTGGCGGCGCTGCGCGCCGGAAAACACGTGCTTTGTGAGAAGCCGGCGGCGATGAACTACCAACAGGCGCAGGAGATGGCCGCCGCGGCGGAGGCGAGCGGGCTGGTTTGCGCGGTGGCATACTACCGGCGGCTCTATCCGAAGATCGTGGAGGCGAAACGGCTGATGGAAGCCGGGGCAATTGGAAAGCCGGTACTGGCCGAATTGAACTGTCACAGTTGGTTCAACCCCATAGACGGCCATCGCGCATGGCTGGTGGAGAGGAACCTGGCAGGCGGCGGTCCGCTGTACGATATCGCCTCGCACCGGATTGACCTGCTGCATTTTCTGTTCGGGAGGCCGGAGCGTGCGACGGGATTTGTATCGAAGGCGGTGCAGAAGTACGAAGTGGAGGACAACGCGACCGTCGTCGTGGACTTTGCAGAGGGGGTTCGAGGGGTTGTCGACGTTCGCTGGCACAGCCGCGTGGACCGGGACCAATGCCGGATCGTCGGAACGGACGGAGCGTTGGACCTGGACCCCCTGAACGGACCAGAGTTGCGAACGCCGGCCGGGACTCTACACCTGCCGCCGCACGCGAATTTACACTACCCGATTGTTGAAGACTTCGTAGCGGCGGTATTAGACGGCGAAAAGCCCGCCTGTCCTATTGTGGAGGCTATCCAAACCGACTGGGTGACAAGCCAAATACGTTAGAATGAATAAGCGAAGGCCTGCCTTCACTCACTCCCCCAAATCCATTTATTCCCATGTCGGACAGCACCAAGATCGACGTTAATAGTTGGCTCGAAGAAGAACTGTACCAGCAGTACCTGCATAACCACTCGTTTGTCGATTCGAGCTGGCAGAGCGAGTTTGCCGCGCCAACGCACACCAACGGAGCGCCGGCCGCCGCCGCGCCTGCCGCCACGGCGGCGGTAGCGGAACCTCCGGCACCTATCGCGCAAGTAACGGCGCCGGCACCACCTCCGGCTGCCGCGCCCGCTGTTCCGCCAACTAATCAGCAAATTGCGAAGGCGGAGACCGCCTTACAGCCACAAGGCGGCTCCAAGGACGTCGATTCGTCCGAACAGTTGGTGCCGCTGCGCGGGACGGCGGCGCGCATTGCCGAGAACATGATCCTTTCGCTGTCGGTGCCGACGGCGACGAGCCAGCGTTCGATTCCGGTGAAGGTGATCGACGAAAACCGCCGGATTATCAACCAGCACCGGACGTTGTTGGGCCTATCGAAGATCTCTTACACGCACCTGATCGGGTGGGCGATTGTGAAGTCGCTGGAATCGAACCCTTCGCTGAACTCCTCCTACACCGAGAACAACGGCGAGGCCTTCAAGGTGGTGCGGAACCACATCAACCTGGGTCTGGCGATCGATCTGCCAGCGCGGGATGGCGGCCGTTCGTTGGTGGTGCCGAGCATCAAGAACGCGGGATCGCTGAGCTTTTCCGAATATCTGAAGGCATATGACGACCTGATCAACCGCGGGCGCAAGGGCAAGTTGGCGCTGCCGGATTTCCAGGGCACCACGCTCTCTTTAACGAACCCGGGCACGATCGGCACCGTGGGATCGATTCCGCGGCTGATGCCGGGACAAGGCTGCATTATTGCGACGGGTGCGATGGACTTCCCGGCCGAATACCTGGGCGTTGCGCCGGAGATGCGCGCGATGCTGGGGATCGGGAAGGTGATGACGGTCACCTGTACGTACGATCACCGCATTATTCAGGGCGCCGAGAGCGGCATGTTCCTGGCAAAGCTGCAGGGCCTATTGCAGGGCGAAGACAACTTCTACGAGGCGATCTTCACCAACCTGCGGATGCCGCACAAGCCGGTGAAGTGGGAGCCGGACCGCGCCGTGGCCCCGCGCCAGACGGCGATGCGGCAGGTAGAGATCAGCAAGGAATCGAGCATTCTGCAGTTGATCAACGCATACCGCGTGCGCGGGCATCTGATTGCGGACCTGGATCCGTTGGGTTCGGAGTCGAACTATCACCAGGAGTTGGATCCCGCCTACTACGGGCTGACGATTTGGGACTTGGACCGCGAGTTTGTGACCGGTTCACTGGGTCAGGCGATCGGCGAAGGCGCGGCGCACATGGTGACCACGCTGCGGGAGATTCTGGAAACACTGCGGCAGACCTACTGCGGGAAGGTCGGCGCGGAGTTCATGTACATCCAGTCCCCGGAACAGAAATCGTGGCTGCAGCAGCGGCTGGAGACCAACCACTACGCGCTTTCGGCGGCAGATCGTCTGCGGATTCTGGAGCGGCTGCACGAAGCGGAAGGGTTTGAATCGTTCCTGGGGACGCGGTTTGTGGGAACAAAGCGGTTCGGCCTGGAGGGCGGCGAGTCGGCGATTGCGATCATCGACGAGATCTGCGAGCGCGCGGCCGACGGCGCGGTGCACGAAATTGTAATCGGCATGGCGCACCGCGGCCGATTGAATGTTCTGACGAACATCATCGGCAAGAAGCCCGAACAGATTCTTTCGGAGTTTGAAGGCAACCCAACCGAGGGCACGACACAGGGATCGGGCGACGTGAAGTACCACCTGGGCGCCAGCGGAGTGCGGCGTGCGGCGTCGGCACGGGAGATTGTGGTCAGCCTGGCGCCGAATCCCTCGCACCTGGAAGCGGTAAACCCGGTGGTGGAAGGCGTTGTGCGGCCGAAGCAGGACCGGCTGGGCGATTTGAAGCGCGAACGGGTAATTCCGCTGCTGATTCATGGGGACGCGGCGTTTGCAGGGCAGGGCGTTGTTGCTGAGACGTTGAATATGTCGCAGCTTGACGGATACACGACCGGCGGCACGATTCACCTGGTGATCAACAACCAGATCGGGTTTACGACGCGGCCGGATGACAGCCGCAGCTCGATCTATGCAACCGATATAGCGCGCGCGGTGGACGCGCCTGTCTTCCATGTGAATGGCGACGATCCGGAAGCCTGTTTGCATGTGGCGCGATTCGCGTATGAGTTCCGGCAGAGGTTTAAGAAGGACGTCGTGATCGACATGATCTGCTACCGCCGGCATGGGCATAACGAAGCCGACGATCCGAGCTACACACAGCCGATCATGTACCGCAAGATCAAGGCGCATCCGAGCGTGGCGACGTTGTATTCGGAGCGGATGGTGCGCGAGAAGCTGGTCACGCAGGAAGAGGTCGATCGGATCAGGAAGTCGATCAACCTGCGGCTGAGCGACGCGCATGCGCGGGCGCAGCAGAGCGCGGGACAGTTGGAGTATCAGGAGCTGGCCGTTGTGGACGAAGTGGATGTGCGACGGCAGATTCCGCAGACGGCGGCGGACATCGGAACCCTGCAGCGCGTGATCAATGGGTCGACTTCGTTTCCTGAAGACTTTCATGTGCATCCAAAGCTGAAAAAGTTCCTGGATACGCGGCTGCAGATTCTGGAAGGCGGCGCGATCGATTGGGCTGCTGCGGAAGCGCTGGCGTTCGGCAGCCTGGCGCTGGACGGCACACCGGTCCGGCTCTCCGGGCAGGATTGCGGACGCGGCACCTTCAGCCAGCGGCACCTGGTGTTCCACGATTCCGAGACCGGTGAGCCATACATTCCGATGCAGCACCTGGCTCCGAACCAGGCGAAGTTCGAGGTTTGGGATTCCAGCCTGAGCGAATACGCGGTGATGGGTTTTGAATTCGGTTACTCAGTGGCCGATCCATTGTGCCTGGTGATGTGGGAAGGGCAGTTCGGCGACTTCGCGAACGGCGCCCAGATCATGATTGACCAGTTCATCTCCTGCTCCTATTCGAAGTGGGGCCAGCCGAGCGGGCTGGTGCTGCTGCTGCCGCACGGGCAGGAAGGCCAGGGGCCGGAGCACAGTTCGGCGCGCCTGGAGCGGTTCCTGACGCTGTGCGCGGAAAACAACATGCAGGTTGTGAATCCGACGACGGCCGCCCAGTATTTTCACCTGCTTCGCAGGCAGATGCACGGCGGAGAAGACCGGCGCGGCACGCGGCGGCCCCTGATCGTGATGACGCCGAAAGGCCTGCTGCGGTCGCCGAAAGCATCGTCGACTCTGAGCGAGCTGACCAGCGGCGGATTCCGTGAGATCATCGGCGACGCCAACTTGATGGCCGCTGACGAGATCCGGCGCGTGCTGCTGACGAGCGGCAAGATTTACTACGAACTGGCGGATCAACGCGAAAAACTGGCGGCAAACAACGTTGCGATCGTGCGAGTTGAGCAGTATTATCCATTCCCGAAAGCGGAGTTGCAGGACGTGTTGATGCGGTATCCGGTGACAGCGGAAGTCTGCTGGGTGCAGGAAGAACCACGGAACATGGGCGCTTGGCGCTTTGTGCAGGAGCAGATTCAACCGATCCTGGATTCGACGCGCCGTTCGGTACGCTATATCGGGCGTGCGGAATCTGCCAGCCCGGCTCCGGGTTCGCTGAAGCGGCACCAGGCCGAGCAGGCGGACATTCTGGAAGAGGCGCTGAGCAGCGACTCGACTCCGCGGGCAAAAACGCGGCTGGTGGTGCGGCGGAAAGGCTGAGGCCCGGCCGGGTCCTCTGCACTCACCACTTTCCGGTTGCGAGCTCGGCAACTTCTTTCGCCGTGAGCGGGCGCCGGAATGTGGAGAGGTCATCCATCAGGCCAACGTAGTTCACGCCCAGCCGGAAGGTGGTATTGGCCATGTCCCAATCGAAGATCTCCTTGATGGGGCTGGAGGATCCCTGGATCTGGCCGTTTAGATAAAGGGACGCAGTGCCCGTGGCTGCGCCGAGACCAGAGTAAGTGATGGCGATGTGCGTCCAGCGGTCGCGCGTGAACGGTGGTTTGTTGACGACGGCAAGGCGTCCGCTGAAGGCGGGGTTTTTGTCGGACTCGAGATTATTTGGATTCCATGCCTTGAGCGCTCCGAAAACGCCGAGACGGAAGTGGCGGGGCTTGTCGTCCTTGGTGAAGTCGACCCAGATGGCGGAGTTGTTGTAGGCCTTGTCGGTGACTTGCAGCGGATCGCAGAAGCCCGGGGCGAGGTCCTGATCGGGATCGAGCTTGAGCCAGAAGCTGATGGTGCCTTCGGTGCTATTGAAGTTCTGGGCGGCTTTGAAATAGACGGCTTTGGTGTTCTTCACGGGGAAGCGCAGCGCATCGCCTTTGCGGCCGGCGCCTTTCGCGTGTTCGACGCCGGAACCTTCCAGCCCGGGCTTGCCGGGCTCTTTGTAGGTCGGGGCGGAATAGAGCGTTTTATCGCCGGCCGCGGTTTTGGCGTTCACCGATCCGTCGAACGTGGCGCGAAAAAGGACGTCATCCTTCCAGTTCGCGGCGAATAGAGCGGTGGTTAGCAAGGGGAGGAACCAGCGGCACATAGGGCTACTATACTGCGTCATAATCACAAGCGGTATGACTCGACGATTCCTGATCTTCGCTTTTTTGACCCTTCCGCTCATCGCCGCCGATATCACCGGCAAGTGGACGTTCCAGGTGGATCTGGGCGGGGCGAGTGGATCGCCCACATTTACCTTTCAGCAGAAGGGTGAGGAGTTGACGGGGACGTATGCAGGCCAGTTGGGCGAGGCTAAATTGAAAGGCACTGTGAAGGGCGACAAGGTGGAGTTTCAGTTCGAGACTTCTGCAGGCACGGTGGTTTATAAGGGCACCGTGGCAAGCGCATCAACAATGAAGGGGACCGCCGACTACGGCGGGCAGGCGCAGGGGACTTGGACAGCCAAGAAGGATTAAATTCCTCTGACGGTCATCACTTTTTGACCTGATTTTCATAGTGTCATGACTTTGTAACTCATTCATAATTGGCCCGAAACGAGAGGTTGCTAGGGTCGAGGGTGAATGAGACTATTGTTTTTTGCACTCACTCTGGCTACGTTAGCTTTCGCGCAGGACCGAGGCCGTTTTACCGGACTCGTGGCCGACACGACTGGCGCGGTGGTTCCAGGCGCAACTGTAAAGGTCAAGAACGAGAAGACCGGTTCGGAGCGAGTCGTGACGACATCGGAGACCGGCATGTTTTTTGTCACGAACTTAAGCCCGGCAACATATACGATCACCGCCTCCAGCAATGGATTGAGCGACGCGGTCTATAAGGAAATCAATCTGGCGCTGGCCCAGGAACGCACTGTCAACATTGTAATGCAGCCGACTACGGTGAGCACGGAAGTGACGGTTTCCGGCGGCGAATTGGCCGTCGTCGACACGAGTTCGGCTTCAGTCGGGGCAAACGTGAATGCGCGCGAAGTGGCGCAGTTGCCGATCAACGGACGGCAGGTTTCCCAGTTGTATTTGCTGGCACCCGGCGCGCAAACAGCGGGCGGCGGCACCTATGACAACATCCGATTCTCCGGCCGCGCGAATCAGCAGAACGCCGTGCGGTTTGACGGCGTGGAAGCTTCGTCCATCATCGACGCCTCACCGGGCAATCTGAACGGGCAGACCTCCTCGAGCTTCCGCCTGCAGGCGAGCCTGGAGACCGTGCAGGAGTTCCGCGTGGAATCGAGCAATTACCCCGCTGAATACGGCACCGGCACCGGTGGGCAGATCGGCATTATCACGAAGTCCGGCGGCAATCAGATGCACGGCGCGTTGTTTGAGTACCTGCGCAACAATGCTCTGGACGCGCGGAATTTCTTCGACGGATTGAACAAGTCGCCGCTGCGGCTGAACCAGTTCGGCGGTTCGCTGGGCGGGGCGATTATTAAGGACAAGCTGTTCTACTTTGGGCACTATGAAGGGCTGCGGCAGCGCGCGGGATTCCCGCTTGTCGGACAGACGCCAAGCCAGGTCATTCGCAATCTTCCCGTGTGTGGTACGGGTGTCTCAGGCCGCTGCGTTGACGCGGCGGTTAAGCCGCTGTTGGCAGCGTTTCCTATTGGCAACTACGGCACGACGACGAACCCCGACTTCGACGTTGCGCGCCTCGACGGGCGCGCGCTGGTGAATGAGAACTCGGGCAGCGCGCGCTTCGATTATCGCCAGGGCGACAAGAACCAGTTCTATGTGCGGTGGTTCCGGGACGATGGGTATTCGACGGCTCCGTTCGACGTTTCCGGCAGCGCTTTCGTGCAGAGGGCTGTGGCGCAAAACGCCGTCCTGAACTGGCAGCGCATCATCTCGCCCACTGTGATCAACGAGGCGAAGTTTGGCTACAACGGGCCGAAAACGCGCACGAACGGCGAGGCGCCCGTCGTGCCGGGATTGGACCTTTCGGGTGTGACGCTGAACATCACCGGCGCGAACGTGCTGGTGGGCATCGGCGGCCAGGGCGCGAGCGCCGGCATCTCCATTCCCTCCGGCCAGGTACGCTCGAGTAGCGCGACCAACGGCCGCGGCCAGCCCTACACCAACTACTCGCTCAGCTACGTGGACAACCTGAGTTGGGTGAAGGGCAATCACAACATCAAGTTCGGCGGCGAGTTCCGCCAGGTGCGTCTGTATACGGACCGATTGGGCGGCGTAACCTATGCGTTCAGCAACTTGAATGCGTTTCTGGCGAATACGCCGGCGATCTCCGTCAACGGCGACTTGAGCGCGCCTAGCCCGTTCAACAACGGCGCAACCGGCAACCGGTTTGGCAAGACGGAGATGTTCAGCGCCTATGCGCAGGACGAGTTCAAGCTACGCCCGAACCTGACGCTGACCTATGGCCTGCGGTACGAATACTACACGCCGATGCGCGAAGACCGCAATCTGGTGGTGCTCTACAACATCGTCACCGGCGGATTGGATGCGCCGGGCAGCCGCTCGTTCTATCAGAGTTCGAAGACGGCGTTCGGGCCGCGCCTCGGCCTGAGCTGGGCGCCTTCGATGCTTAACAACAAGACAACATTTCGCATTGGCGGCGGCTACTACTACGGCCCCGGCCAGGGCGAGGACTTGATTCAGCCGATCGAGAGCGACCGCGTCAGTACGACGGCGGCGGGCCGCTATCCGGTGGATGCCAATGCGATCGTGAGAAACTTCAACCTCAGCACCGCCACTGGCATCGGCGTCCGTGCGTATGCGCCGGGCTACACGGTCCCGGAGAAGATCCTTTCTTACACCGCTTCGGTGCAGCAGCAGTTGTGGGGCGGCGCCGTTTTGCAGTTGGCATACGTTGGAAGCCAGGGACGCAACCTGTTCCTGCGCAGCATCGCCAATAAGGTTGTCGGCGTAACGATGAATCCGGTGACGGGCGCCGGCTCGGCGGTCCGTGAGTTTGGATCTAAATTCGGTGAGATCGACTACAAGACCACCGGCGGAACTGACAACTACAACTCGCTGCAGACGACGTTGAATCGGCGCTTCAGCCGCGGCCTGACGCTCGGCGCGCAGTGGACGTACGGACACAGCATTGGCAACACGGGCGGCTCAAACGAAGCCAACACCGCGTCGAACCCATACAACTTCCGCGCAGACCACGGCAACAATGCATTCGATGTGCGCCACAGCGCCAACGTCTCCGCGATGTATGAGCTGCCCTTCGGGAAAGGCCGCCAGTTCGGATCGAACGTTGGACGTACGGCCGGCTTGATCGCAGGCGGCTGGGCGCTGGGCGGCATTGTGAATGCGCGCACAGGCCTGCCGCTCGATATCCGCATCACGCGGCCGGATATCGTCTATCGCGACACGCGCAACAACGCTATTGTCAACTCGCCGATCGTGCTTGGCGATGGCACCGTGGCGACGGTCCCTGTGATCAACGTGCCGGGCGGCGGTAACTCACGCGATGTGCGGTTCCCGGACGTAGTCGCGGGCGTGAACCCCTTCCTCGTGTCGAGCGACCGTCGCTTGATCGTAAACCCGGCTGCGTTCGCGACGCCCGCTCCGGGCACATTTGGCAACCTTGGCCGTGGCGCGCTGCACGGACCGGGGCTCTCCCAGTTCGACCTCACTCTGCACAAGAAGTTCTCGATCACCGAACGGATCGCATCCGAGTTCCGCTTTGAGGTCTACAACCTCTTCAACCGCGCGAATTTCGGTAATCCAGTGGTGCGCCTGAACAACGTACTCGGTACGGGTACGAACCAGTTGCAGCCGGGTCAGGCATACACCGCGGCAACGGCAGGCTCGTTCGGGCAGGCGTTGCAGACGGTGGAATCCGCTGTCGGCCTGGGCGCGCAGCGGCAGATTCAGTTGTCGCTGCGGTTCAGCTTTTAACCGCTATTGACCCAACTCGTGGCAGGCGTTGCAGACAACTGTGGCGCGGTTCTCTTTGTGGCAGTCGACACAGGCCGCCATCTTCGTGGACCGGTACAGTTCGATCTTCGCCTGCTTTTTAACGTTTCCGTGGCAGGAAGTACAGTCCACTTGGGCTGTGGCATGGCGGGCGTGACTGAAGAAGACAAAGTCGGGCAGTTTGTAGATGCGCTGGGAAGGGATGGGTTGCTCGGCCTTCCCGGTGTGACAGGTATGACAGGTCTTCCATGCGGGGAAGCCGGCGCGCTCCCTGGTCACCGCGCCGGTATGGCAGAACGTGCATTCCAGGTTCAGCGACGCATGACGCTTGTGGGAGAACGAGGGTTCTCCAAACACCGGCAGCAGCATTCCGGTGATGAATAGAAGCACTCTCATCAGAGCCCTTCCGGCAACGCGTCGCGATGCAATTTTTCAATATCCGCCAGGGCATACAGATTCTTGTGAATGGTTTCGCAGATGTCTTCGAGCGGCAGGTCGTTATCATCATGACCGAAGGGCCCTTCAATCTCCACACCGATTTCTTCAATGCCGAAAAACGTATAGGCGAGCAACAGCACGCCGGCTACCGTAGTCCAGCCGAACGATTCCACCATCGCGAACGGCAGTGTGAAGCAATAGATAACAAGCGAGCGCCGCAGATGCACAGCATATGCGAACGGCATCGGCGTCTTGCGAATGCGTTCGCAGGCGCCGGCATAATCGACGAGTTGCTGTACGTTTTGATCGAGTGAAGTAAAAACGATGTCGGAAATCAGGCCCTTGTCGCGCGCCTCGCGCAGGCAGTGGGTGATATTGACGGCCACGGCAAGCGCCGGGTGCTGTGCGTCAAGTGCTTCCTGGGCTTCGTGGACCGGAAGTTCGCGGATTTGCGGCCCGAGCCCGTCGGTGCCGCGCAATCCGTGCATGGCGGCCCATGGGAATGCAACCGTCCAGCGCGTCAAACGGGCGATCAGCTCCGGGTCGTCCTTCAGGTGCACGCAGGCGGAGCGGACCAGGTTGCGTGTCTCGTTGACGATACCGCCCCACAGCTTGCGGCCCTCCCAGAATCGCTCGTAACTGGAGCTGGTGCGGAACACCAGCAGCATGCCCATGGCCACGCCCATCAGCGTATGCAGCAGCGATGGCATGCCCACGTCGTGCACATGTTTATGGAAGGCCACGACCCCGGCGGACCAGGCGACGCAGACCGCCACCCGTCCGCCGATCTCACGCACCAATGAGCCGCGGACGTCGAAGAAATGGTCAAGCCACTTATGGGGGTCGTATTGGATCATTCGCTATTTCGCGTGGTTCGGGTACGCAGGTTCCGCGGGCTTTCTCGACGGATTCCTCTTCATCTGCTCAAGGGCGATCGCGATCGCCTTTTCAAGCTGCGGATCATGGCCCTGGCGAACCGCGGCGGGATCGCTCCATGATTCCACATCCGGCGCCACACCCTTGTTCTCCACATCGAACGCGCCGCTCAAATTGCGGAAGGCAAAGTTTGGCGCGGTGAGCGTGCCGCCGTCCATCAACACCGGATAGCCAAGGATGCCCACCAGCCCGCCCCAGGTCCGCGTACCGACCAGAGGGCCGAGCTTGTGGAAGCGGAAGTAGTAGGGCATTGCATCACCGCCCGAGCCAGCGAATTCGTTGATGATCATCACGCGCGGCCCGGTGATACCCATCACGGGCGTGGTCGTGTCGTTACCGTATCTCGTGCGCCAGTAGTTCATCGGCTCGCGGCGAAGCACGTCGATCACGTAGTCAGCCGCCTGTCCGCCGCCGTTGAAACGTTCGTCAATGATGACCCCTTCCCGCCCCGACTGCGCGAAGTAGTAGCGGACGAAGCTCCGATATCCGCTCTCGCCCGTGTCCGGCATATACACGTAGGCAAGCTTGCCGCCGGAGGCCTGATCGACTTTGCGGCGGTTGCTTTCCACCCAGTCGAAGTAGCGGAGTTCGGTATCGGTTGCGACCGGCACCACAACAGCGTCGCGCGCGTTTGTACCGGAAGGATCGGCGCTTACGCGCAGCTTCACCTGTTTGCCGGCGCGGCCCTCAAGATACGAGTGGATTTCGATGCCGGGAGTTACATCGCGGCCGTCGATCGACAGGATATAGTCGCCCCGCCGGACGTCGACGCCCGGAGCTGTCAACGGCGCGCGCAGAGCCGGATTCCAATTCTCGCCGTTATAGATCTTGGCGATCCGGTAGCGCCCGTTGGCCACTTCAAAATCGGCGCCGAGCAGCCCGCCCGCGACCTTCTTCCCGGCGGGCACTTCTCCGCCGCGCACGTACAAATGGCCGATGGTGAGATGGCCCAACATCTCCGCGAAGAGATAATTCAAATCCGCGCGCGAGCCGACGCCGCGCAGATACTTTTCGTAGCGTTCCGACATTGCGCGCGCGTCCACGCCGTGCAGATTCGGGTCATAGAAATACTCGGCCTGCATGCGCCAGGCCTCGCGATACATCTGCTTCCACTCCTCGCGCGGATCCACCCACACCTCAATCGCACTCGTGTTAATCACGCCTTCGCCGGCCTTCGGCGGCACCCCCGACGGCACGATTGACCATTCCGATCCCTTCTTTAACAGGATCTTGTCACCATCGGCGGAGAGCGTCCAACTGTTCACACCTTCAGCAAAGACAGCACTCTTTCGCGCCTTCATGTCGAATCGATGCACCACGCCCGGCGCGGGATCGTGGCTCTCGTGCAGATAGAGAATGCCTGCTTTGCCGGCCTCCAGGCCGCCGTAGTCGCGAGGCGGCACGGGGAGCGCGAGAATGCGTTGGTTAAGGCCATCGGTGTCGATCCGCACCACGGGCTTCCCTTCTTTCTCCGAATCCTTCTTCTCTGTCTCCTCGTCGCTCTCCGCGGCAAGCGGTGATGGTGTATCTTTTCGCAACACCATCACGTAGGCGCTCCGGTTCACGGAGAACGGATCGGAAGTCATATCGATCCAGCCGAGCGTCGGCCCGGAATTCGTCGACGCCGCGAAGTACAGATACAGACCGCTCCGGTCGAAGACCGGCCAGCGTGCGTCGCTCATGCCGTCGGTAAGCTGAATCGTTTTGCCGTCCTTCACCGAGTACGCGAAGATAGCGTGAAAATGCGACGGCAGCTCCTTCGTATAGGCGATCCACTCCGAATCCGGCGACCACGACGGATTGAATGAGCGGACGGGATCATAGTAGTAGTCCTTCGCGATTTCAGTCACTCTGCCGGTGGCGAGCTCGACCAACAACAGGTTCAGCCGGTTGTTCTCGCATGCAATCCATTTCGAGTCGGGAGACCACACCGGATCGAAATAGTATCCGGGCTTGTCCGCCATGCGAATCGTCCGCTTCTCGCCGTCGCCGGCCTGGTCGCGGATCACCAACGCATATCCGCCGCCCTCATCGCTGAACCACGCCACCGACTTCCCATCCGGCGACCAGGCTGGACCGCGATCATGCGCGCCGGGCGATTTCGACAGGACGCGCACGTCGCCCTTCTCCGCCGGAACTGTGACAATCTCGCCGCGCGCCTCGAACACAGCTCTCTTGCCGCTCGGCGAGAGCGCAAAGCCGCGCAGCGCGTCCGCGGCCTTCATCCATCGCGGGCGTACTTCGCCGATATCGGCATCCACCGTAACGGGCACATCCGTCAGCTTTTTCGACTTCAAATCGTACAATTGCAGGCCGCCGAACTTTTCGAGCACAATCGCGCCCGGACCCGCCGACGCGGACTTGTAATCGAGCGCCGAATTGTCGAGCACACGCCGTACCTTCTTTCCCGCCGTGTCATAAGCGAAGAGCTTCACGGCGCCTTCTCGGTCGGAAAGAAAATAGACCTCGTTGCCGATCCACATCGGATCGAAGTCCGCCGAGTTTTCGCGTGGAACCTCCGCAACCGACGAGTCGCTCATCTGCCCGATCCAAATCTTCGTCGTCATCCCGCCGCGATAGTGTTTCCAGGAGTCATAGCTATGCGGCGGGCGGAAAAAGCCGATCGGCATGTAGGCGATGTGCGCACCATCGCCGGAGAACGATGCGGCCACGGCAAAGTGGAAAGGCAGGGGCTCTTCTGCGCCGCCGGCCGCGGGTATGCGGAATAGCTGGCGATAACGGGTTGTCGTCGCCGCGCGGCTGGAACGAAACACAATGTACTTTCCGTCGTTTGTCCAGGCAGTAGGCTCGTCAACGCCCGGATGATAGGTAATTCGCCTCGGAACACCGCCGCTGACGGGCACCGTGTATACGTCGAAGTTACCGTCATATTCCCCCGCAAAAGCCACCGTTCTCCCATCGGGTGAGAACACCGGATATGTCTCCACGCCCTGCCCGCTGGTAAGTCGCGCGGCGGCGCCGCCGCCCTTGCCCACGCGCCACAGATCGCCGGCATAGGAAAAGACGATGTCCGTCCCGTTGAATGCCGGACGCTGGGGCAGAATCGAGTTCTCCTGCGCCAACAGAGGCACTGCGAGAAGCAGCGGCAGAATGCGAATCATGAGCGTATTATCGCAACGAAAGTTCCTGTAGATTGAGGAAATGCATAGCAGGCGAGCGGTACTGACAGCGATGCTGCCGGTGTTGGCGGGATGCGGGTCGAAGCGGCAAACGACGGATGGGAATCGGGATCCGTGGAGCAGGCGGGCTTCGATGCGAATGCGCTGCGGCAGTTGTCGGCGGATTTGGGTGCCGGCAAGTTTCCGAAAACGCACTCCGTGATCGTGGAGAAGAGCGGCCGAATCGTCTATGAGCGGTACTTCGCGGGCGAAGATCAGCGATGGATTCAGCCGATGGGCCATCGAGTGATGGACGCCGATAGCTTGCACGATCTTCGCTCCGTTTCAAAGAGCGTAACCTCAGCCGTTTTAGGCATCGCGATCCGCAAAGACTTCGGCACCATGCTGGCCAGGCCGATCCTGTCTTTCTTTCCCCGGCTCCCCGCACGCCCCGGTCACGAATACTCCATGGTTCGGCGTACCGGCGAGAATCGCATGAGAAACAACGCCCGCACCACCGCCGTTCTTAATGTAGTT
Source organism: Acidobacteriota bacterium (assembly GCA_016185425.1). Classification (GTDB taxonomy): domain Bacteria; phylum Acidobacteriota; class Terriglobia; order Bryobacterales; family Bryobacteraceae. The sequence continues at coordinate 74,746 of JACPNQ010000035.1, forward strand.
CCGAATCGTATTCCCGCCGCGGCTGCTGCCGATAAGGGCCACTCTCTTCGATTTCGTCTCCAACAGCAATCGCGTGACCGCGGCACTCAGCTCGACGGCCTGGTCCGTCGTGGAAGAGCGGTACGTCTCGACCTTTGCGTCGTTCAGTCGCGCGCCCGGATTGGTGAACCGAACGGCGAACAACTTCTCCCGCGGATAGCCGTTCGAGTCGAAGAGCCAAATGATACCCATCCACTTGGCCGCATCGTCGCCGTTGCCGTGAACAAACACGATCGGCGGTTGGGCTGTGAGAGTCACGGCGGCGAGCAGGAAGAAGCGCATCGCCATCTAGAGTACCGAGAGAATAGCCGACACGGCCTGGTCCGTGCCATCGGCGGGCTCGCGGAAGAAATGTCGCATGCGCGCGTGCTGATCGTCGTAACGCCGCGCGAACGGAACAGCGGTGTGTCGATCGCGGTGGACGAGCAGGTCGGCCATTGAGTTGTACCCCGCTCCCGTAATGATGCGCCGTGCACGATGGTACAGGTTCGTGGCGGGATAGTATTCAACATGAGACCACGGCGAGATCACCGCATATGGCGGTTCCGCCAACGCAATCAGCGCGGCCACCTCATCCTCCGGCCCGCTGTGCACCACTAGCGTCAAATCATTGCGGTCCAGTTCCGGCGGCGCGGGCACCGCGATCCGCGCCGGAGGCAATAGAATCGGGCCGTCCAGCACGACGGACGGATTCAACTGGTCCGCATGATCTTGCGCCAACGGCTCAGCCAACAGCGTCAGAGTGAAGTCCCCGGCGTAAATCGGGAAAGGCGTCAGCAATCGGCGCGCGACGTGTATCAGCGGCACGGAGAGCGGAACGCCGCGCCACTCCTCCCGCAGCCCATACGGAAACGTATCCGTCACCACGGCCCGTGGCTTCACATCCTCAACAAACTGCCGCGCGGCGGCGGCCCACGCCTCCCCATCCAGCGCGACTATCGGGCAGCGCGCCAACAACGCCAGGCCGTGGGCAAACGGCGAATTCGTCACAATTCGCGCATCCATTCCCGCATCACGCAGCCGCAGGCAGATAGCCAGCGCGCGATTCATATGGCCCAATCCGCCGCCCGGCGCGAAGTAGGCGACTATACCCCGATCAATCCGCACAGCACATCCAACTCGCGCTCCGGCGAGAACTCCATCACCGCAAAGTCGCGGACCGCCGCCGACATCTTCCTGTACTCCGCTCCACCCATCGTTATCGCCCGCGCGGTTGCTGTGCCCGCCGCCGTGCGATCCTCGCTCGCAAACAGAAATCCATTCACCCCGTCCGTAATCAGTTCCCGCATCGCGCCCGCATCCGACACAATCGGCACCACGCCGCACGCCATCGCCTCCAGCAGGACGTTCGGCATGCCTTCAAACATCGACGGGATGGCGACAAAGTCCGCCGCCGCGTAGAGTCCCGCCAATTGATCGGGCGCGGAGAAGGAAATCCGCACACTGCGTGGCGCAATGGCCGGGTCATCCAGGATCGCAGCCGTCGGCGCGTCGAGCGTACCAACCACCAGCAACCGCAACCGCTCCATGAGTCCCAAGTCGCGTACTGCCTCCAGCCAAAACGGGATTCGCTTCTTCGCCTTTAACTCGCCAAACAATCCGATCACGCGCACGCCGTCCACGGCTCCCAATAGTCCGCGCACCTCGTCGCGCCGCGCGCGGTCCGCCGGTAGCAGTTCCCAGCGCGACACATCCACACCGTTTGGCGTCCACTCCACGCGGGCTGACGGATAGAGCGCCCGGATCCGCTCTACCTTCTCCATCGTCACGGCGCCGATCGAGGTCGCTCGCGAAAGCGCCTCCCGTACCATGCCGCCCCGCTGCGGCCAGAACCAGTCGCGATCCAAATCGTTTCCACGCACCAGCACGGTGGACCGCGCGCCAAGCCAGGCCGCAAAAGTCACGGCGTGAAACCCGCCGGTCGACGCACCAAAACCCACCGCGTGCGAATAGGGCGAACGCGCGTGCAGCGTCTGTGTCAGTATCCACGCCTGGTTGGACGACATCGCCGGTTCCGTCTCCGCGGGAAGAAGAATATCGGCGCCGCCATCGCGCTCCTCGATACGCGCCTCAAAAACGTTCGCGGCGCCGAGTACCAACACGTCCACGGCAACGCCGCGGCGGCGCAACCCGCGCACCTGCCGCGCACAACTCACCGACATGCCGCCGCCCGCGGGCGGATAGCGGTCGGTGATCCAAAGAATACGGCCGCTCATGTCTCCTTCGGGTCGTAACGCTGCTGCTTCGCCGGCGGATTGGCGCCAAATGCCCGCTGCGACATCGCCGCCGAATCGGCGCTGGAGAAGAATCCGCGCTGCCCGAATTGCGCCGCGCCGCCATACTGCGTGAAGTACTGCCCGCGCGTCTCCGCGATGTCCGTGTCGTCGTTATCCTCGTAGCCCGCCGCTTGCGACGCGCACTGCGGACATGCAGGTCCGGCGTCGCCCATCATCGTGTGCATCGGGCAGATCTGGCGTCCGCACATGCCGCACGCTCCACTCGCCGGTGCGCCGCACTCTCGCATCACCAGCATCCCCAACTGGTATTCGCAACTCATTGCCCACCCCCCGCCGCCGTCGGCCGCATGCCCGTCAGGCGGATAAACAACCTGACGATGTCGGCGGGCGGTAGCGTGTCTTGCGGTGGCTGCCCGGCCGATTTGAACTTGTAGTATCGATCCAGCCGCGCGACCATCACCCCGTTCTTCTCTGAAAACGATAACTTTTCGCACGATTTCTCGATGAACTTCTGCATCCGTGCCGGCTCCCATTTCATCGGCGCCGCTGGGATCAAAATCGCCGTCGCTGTGGTCGCCTTCTTCCACTTCGTTTTCGACTTGTACTTCCCGCGCGGCGTTTTGTAGCTGCGCTCCAGTTTGTGGTACTCGTTGTCCACGCGCAGCACCGCTGTACTTCCATCGGCCAACGGCATGCGCATATCGCACACAGCGGCTTCAAACACGCTCAGCTTCAGACTGCGATTCTTTCCTGGCGGTAGGTTCTTGCTGAATTTGCGCTGCTTTTCGTCCAGCATCGTCAAGTTCAAATCCACTCGAACCTTTTGGTCCGGATGAAAATCCTGGCTCAACTGCTTCAACATGGGCCGTATCGCGAGGCGCAATTCGTTCGGGATGTCCGCCTTCGTGAGCTCATTCAGCTTTCGCCTGAAATAGAAGATCGACGCCAAGGGCACGACGAATGGGATTGGCGCCATCCAAAGGGAATCGGTCACCGCGCCAACGAAGAACATCAGGAAGAATCCAAGCACCGTTGCCACGATGCTGCCGATCCAAATGCCGTTCGCCTTGGACTTGCGCTTCTCGATCGTCAAATCCCACCGTTCCAATTCCCCCAGCAGCTTCACCAGAGCCCGCGCATTCCAGGCTCCGGTAATCTTTCGCGTCTCTATGGCCTGGCGGGCGTCCGGAGAGAGGTCCGCTTCCTGGTTAATCGCTGCGCTGCTCGGTTTGCTCATCCGGTCACCCCAGTTATTCGTGCCGCCGCTACACGGCGAAACACCGCCGTGAGTTGTTCATGCGCAATCGCTTGGGAAAAGTAATCACGCGCCGACTGTTTTGCCGTAGCCGACAGTGTATCTCGAAGCTCGTGGTCGCGAAATAATCGCTCTATCGCCAGAGCCCAGGCCCGCCGGTCTCCCGGCGCTGCAAGCCATCCATTCTCGCCATGCCGGATCAGCTCGCGGCTCACCGCCAGGTCCGACGCAAGCACCGGTGTCCCGGCGGCCATTGACTCCACTATCTTCACGGGGCAGCAGCCCTGTCGCGTGTTCCGCGACGTCTCCGCCAACGGAGCCACCGTAAATCGCAATCGCGCCATCACCGCTGCCAACTCCTCCGGCGGCAGGGGCTCATGCAGCAAAACTCGCGAGCCCATTCCGAGCTTCGCGATCTTCCTTTCCAGTGCAGGCGCGTCTCGATTCCCGCTATGCACAATCAACAGCCGGCCGGCCTGCGTCAGCGCGAAGGCGTCGATTAGAAACTCCACGCCCTGCCACGCCTGCAAGCCGCCTATGTAGCCGCACCACTCGCCATCCGCCAATGCCGCCACCGGGCACGGCCACCCGCCGCCACGGAAAAACGTCTCGCTCGCGGCGTTGGGGATCACGCAAACGCGCTCGGCGCCCACACCTTCCTCAATCAGCGCTCGCCGCGTGACACGCGATACGCAAAGAACCTCCGTCGCGCTCCGCAGGCATGCCCGCTCCATATCGCCGATCTTCGCTTGCAGCGCGGCGCTCTCCGCAAATCCGGGACGCGAATATGCCAACTCCCAGGACGGCAGGGCATTCAGCTCGAATATCGCCGGGCACTCCGGCGTCGCGCGCAGGCAAGGGATGCCTCCCCACGGATCGCGGAACACCGTCAACTCCAGAGTCCGCGAATGCTGCCGCGCGTGAAACTCCACAAATTCCGCGAACATCGTCGCGCGCTGCAAAACGTCGCGGTGCCCGCCCGGTAGCCGGTAAATCGTTATCTCATCCTGCCGCTCCACTGCGGGTAATTCCGTATCGCCCAGGCAGAGCACGCACACCGGTGCGAACTCCCTCGACAGCGCCGACACCATGGACGCGATGTGGCTCGACGATCCCTTCGGCCGCGGATAGACGTCGAAGGCCACATAGAGTGCCCGTGCGCGCATGGAGTCTATTATGGCCGAACGATTGTTCCATCCAGCCTGCGGTCCGTCCCACGGTTCTGCCCTGGCGTTTTGTATGGAAACTTCGCCGCAGCCTTTTCGTCCACATCCACTCCGAGTCCGGGCTTGTCGTTCGCATACATATAGCCGCCCGTGATCTCCGGTGCGCCGGGAAACACCTCGCGCATTGCGGCGGAGAAGCGGTTCTCTTCCTGAATGCCGAAGTTATAGGAGGCCAAGTCCAGATGCATGTTCACCGCATGGCCGATCGGCGATACGTTCCCCGGCCCATGCCACGCCGTCCGGACGCCGAACATCTCGCAGCAGCACTGAATCTTCCGCGCCAGGCTCAAGCCGCCAATCGCGGAGATATGGATACGAATGAAATCGATCAATCGGTTCTGCACCAGCGGCAGCCACTCATTTCGATTCACGAACAACTCGCCCATCGCGAGCGGCGTCGTTGTCTGCTGCCGCAGCACGCTGAACCACTGCGCGTCCTCCGGCGCAAACGGATCCTCCATAAAGAACGGCCGGTACGGTTCCACAGCCTTGCATAATTGCAGTGCCTGCGGTGGTGGCAGCCTTTCGTGCACATCGTGCAGCAGGTCCACGTCGAATCCAATCTTCGAGCGCAGATGCTCGAACATCTTCAGCGTGTTGTTCAAGTACGGAGTCGGCTCGAACACGGGTGAACCGGGCGTCCCTCGCGGCCGTGCGTTCTGCACCGTCTCCGAGGTCAGCGAGTTGGCGCCATACGTCGCGAATCCCGGCACGCCGAGCTGCACACGCACATGGCGGTAGCCTTCGGCCTGATACTGCCGTACCTTCGTCTCCAGCTCCTCCAGCGTGGTCGCGCTGGCGTGAGTATAGAGCGGCACCGCCGTCCGCACCTTGCCGCCCAGCAGCTTATAGACAGGCATGTTGGCACGCTTGCCAAGGATGTCCCACAACGCGCCGTCAATGCCCGAAAGCGCGTTGTTCAACGTCACGCCGCTGCGAAAGTACGACGCGACGTATTGCGTCTGCCAGATGTCCTCAATCGCCTCCGGATCCTTCCCAACAAGTGCCGGTTTCAAATACTGTTCAATTGCCGCCGCCACCGCCAGCGGCCGCTCCCGGTGCGTCGCGCAGCCAACACCATACAACCCCGGCTCGCTCGTCAGCACTTTCACCGCCACCAGATTGTCCGCGCCCGGTTGCGTCAGAATCACCTTGACATCGGTGATCTTCAACGCCGGCGTGCCGCGATTCGCCTGTGCCAGGGCTGCCTGCGGGGCGCCTGCCAATACGCTGATTCCGCCCAAGACGTTCCGCCGTGAAGTCTTCATGGCTGTAGAGTCTATCAGTCGGATACCATCAAAAGCGTGAACCGGCGTACGTTTCTCGCCGCATCTCTTTTGCCTGTGGCCGCGGAGGACCGGCGTCTGCGTATGGGTGTCGTTGGCGGCCGTTTCGGAGCCTCATTCTTCTTCCACGAGCACCCCAACGCTATCGTCACCGCCGTCGCCGATCTGCGCTCCGATCGTCGCGCCACGCTCATGAAGACCTACCGCTGCGAGAAGGCGTATGAGTCGCTCGACGCACTACTGAAAGACGAGAGTGTCGAAGCCGTCGGCCTCTTCACGCCCGCGCCGGACCACGTTCGCCATGCGCTCCAATGCCTCCGCGCCGGTAAACACGTCCTCTCCGCCGTTCCCGCGGCCATGTCGCTCGAAGAGTGCGATGAGCTGATCAACGCCGTCAAAGGCTCCGGACTTACCTACATGATGGCCGAGACAAGTTACTACCAGCAGCTCACCATCTCCGCGCGCAAATTCTTCAACGAGGGTGCCTTCGGCCGCATCTACGCCTGCGAAAGCGAGTACCATCACGCCGGCCTTGATTCGCTTTTCGTCGAAGACGGCCGGCGCACATGGCGCTATGGTTTCCCGCCCATGCACTACCCCACGCACTGCACCGCCCATCTGCTCAGCGTCACCGGCGAGCGCATCGTCCGCGCCACCTGCATCGGCTGGGGCGATAACGATCCCATCCTGCAGGACAACGTCTATCGCAATCCGTTCTGGAACGAGACCGCCCTGTTCCAAACCAACCGCGGCACGTCCTTCCGCGTTGCCGTCTGGTGGAAAGGCGCACATCGGGGCACCGAGCGCGCCCAATACTTCGGCGACAAGATGAGCTTTTTCTTCGCCCATCCCAACGGACTCGGCCCGGCTACGGTGAAATGGAGCACGCTGCGGGAAAAGGACAGCGGCGGCTTCGCACGCCAGGCGGCGGTGCTCGAAAAGTACGAGGAAAGGAAGTGGTGGGCAACGGAGATGCTGCCGGAGCCGCTGCGCCATAACAGCGGCCACGAAGGCTCGCATACCTTCCTCACGCACGAGTTCATCGATGCAGTTCTCAATCAGCGCAAGCCGGCCGTTGACGTCTACGCCGCCGTCAACTTCACCGCGCCCGGTATAGTCGCCCACGAGTCCGCGCTAAAAGGCGGGTTGCAAATGGACGTCCCCGTCTTCGGAGGCTGAACGATGCCGCCCAAGGACCGCTTCGTCGAATTCTGCATCGAGCAGTTCTCGCCTTTGGGCCGAATCGACTCCCGCTATATGTTCGGCGGCTGGTGTCTCTACTGCAATGGCGCCGTATTCGCGCTTATCGCTGATGGTGCCCTCTACCTGAAGGGCGACAGCCACAACATTCCGGAATTCAAATCTCGCGGCTTGCAGCCGTTCAAGCCGTTCCCGGATAAGCCGGACTCAATGAAGTATTTCCAGGCGCCACCTGAAATATTTGAAGATCCCGGCGCGCTGCGCCACTGGTGCGGCGGCGCCATCGCGGCTAGTCTCCGAAAAAAGGGAAAGCGTTAACGCTGGCTCTCGTCTTTGTACTGCTCGAAGACGGCATCGAACTCCTTGTGCGAAGCGGCGAAAATCTCCAGCAGTTTGGGATCGAAATGCGATGGTAGTGTGCGGCCGTCTCCCTCCAGGATGATACGGTAAGTCGCCTCATGATCGATGCCTCGCTTATAGCTCCGTCTGCTCCGCAGCGCGTCGTAGTGGTCGCTCATCATCACAATCCGCCCCGCAATCGGAATCTGATCGCCAATCAACTTGTGCGGATACCCGGACCCATCCCAGTGCTCATGATGTGTCAGCGCGATCTCCCGCGCCATGTCCAGCAGTCGTGAGTTCGACCCCTCCAGCAAGCTCGCCCCAATCAAAGTGTGCGACTCCATCACCAGCCGGTCGCCGCCGTCTAACGACCCTCTTTTGCGAATCAGATCGTCGGGAATTGCGATCTTGCCGACATCGTGCATCGGCGCCGCGCGAGAAATGAGCTCCTGCTCCTCGTCCGCCCATCCCAGGTGCCGCGCAAGCACCTTCGCATAATGGCTCACACGTTGGATATGCGCGCCTGTCTCCTGGTCTTTGTATGCCGACGCCCGCGTCAGCCGAAGCACTGTATCGTAGTAGGCTTCTTCCAGTTCCAATGAGCGCCGCCGCTCCAGTTCGAGTGCAAAGCTCGTGTCCAGTTGCGCTGCGCGGCTCGCCCGCCTTGCCTCGCGCAACTGCCTCCGCAGCGACTTCTGGCGCCGTTCGAGTTCGTCGATCCGCGCGATCGCGGCGGCCAGCGACTGCGGCGGGCCGTCATCTTGATTCACTCTCTGAGGGCCAATCGTTTTTTTTACGGATTTTCGAACCATCCCCGCGCCCAAGTCTCCATCAATTTGAGATCGTGCACAGCCGGATTCAACTAATTCCCGAGCCGGAAATTGTCTCCTAGGTAGATCCGCTTTACTTCCGGATCCTGGCCCAACTCATTCGGGGAGCCAGTGCGAAAAATCTTACCACTATTAATGATGTAGGCGCGATCTGTCACCGCCAGCGTCTCGCGCACATTGTGGTCCGTGATCAATATGCCGATGCCGCTTCGCTTCAGCTCGGAGATGATCCGCTGCAGTTCAATCACCTGAATCGGATCGATGCCGGAGAACGGCTCGTCCAGCAGAAGGAACGCCGGCTCGATCACCAGCGAACGCGCGATCTCCGTGCGCCTCCGTTCGCCGCCCGAAAGCATGTATCCCTTGGATCCGCGCACCGTCTCCAACCCGAGTTGTTCGATCAACCGGTTCATCCGTTCCCGGCGCTGCCGGGCATCCAGCGGCAGTGTCTCCAGAATCGCCATCAGGTTCTCTTCCACGGTCAGCTTCCGGAACACACTCGCCTCTTGCGGCAGGTACGATATGCCGCGCCGCGCGCGCCGGTACATCGGCAGTCCCGTGATGTCATCCGTATCTACGGTCACCTGCCCCGAGTCCGGGCTGATCAGCCCAACGATCATGTAAAAACTCGTCGTCTTTCCCGCGCCGTTCGGGCCCAGCAAACCGACTACTTCGCCCTGCGTCACGCTCACGGAAACGTTGTCCACCACTTTCCGGCCGCGGTAGGACTTGGATATCTCCTTCGTCTCCAGAACCCGCATTATTTCCCGCTCTTCTTTTGATTCCGCTTCAATCGGCTCTCCGTCGGCTTCGCATCCGCGCCGTCCACCATCAACCTGTCATTGTCGGAGAACCAGGTGATCGTTTGGCCGCGCGTCGTTCCTTGCAGCGAATCGGTGAACACAGGCGCTCCACCGGTCAGTACTACTTTGCTCTCCGCGATCTCATACACTGCATGGTCGCCCTTTCCCGTTCGCGTCCGGTCCGCCGCGCTTTGCAGGATATCCACACTCCCATCCGCGTTCGCCCGCTGCAGGGAGTTCCCTTCATCCACCGGCGTCTTCGGATCGTCCTTCGAGAACCACGCCCGCAACTCCTGCGAATTCACCTTCAGATCGCCGCGCACCAGGTTCACACCGCCCTTGTAATAGGCGAGTTTTTCCGACTCGCGATACTCCAGCTCCGGTGCCCGCACCAGAGTGAACAACTGTGCCTGCGGCTGTTTCGCATTCGCCTTCGGACGTTCCCGCGTCTGCGTGAAGACTTTCCCATTCGCCGTCAGCAACTGCGCTTTACGGTCAATCGTGATCGTCTCCGCCTCCAGCTTGTCCGCGCCCTGCCACATCGTCGCGCCACCCTCATAGCGGATCCACGTGTTCTGCTTCTGCGTCGTCATCTTCGCCGCGCGCGCTTGAATCGTCTCACTCGAATCAATCAGGGATGACTTCGGTTTCGCCGTCTTCTTGTCCGGCAGGCGCGTCGAGACGACTTTTTCCGTCGCCACCATATCGCCCGTCTTCTGGTCAAGCTCAATCGTTGACGCATCGGTCGATCCCGACGGATCCCAAATGCGCGCCGTACCCGTCAGCGTGATGTGTTCCGTCGCCTGCTCCAGCTTGGCGTGATCGGCCTTCGCTCGCCGCTCGCCTTCCTCATATTGGAAATTCGTCCATTGCTCCAATCGGCTCATGTCACCAGTTTTCGGATCGAACGTCGCCAGCAGGTCTTCGGACGATGTCTTCGAATCCGGATTCTCCGGCTTTCCCTTCGGCGCGGGCTTGCCTTTCGTGAACGTAGTCACCTTCGACGCGCGAAACTTCTCTAGCTGATTCTTCGGCCCATAATTGATCCAGATCCGCTCGCCGTTCATCTTCCGGTAGCGTTCCGCGGGCGCCTTCGGCAGAAACTCAACCTCGCCCGGTGTGTGCGTGACGATCGTGTCGATCTCTTCCCCGCCGGCGCGCATCGCCAGCTCCACTACTTCGGATCGCATGATTCGCGTCGCCGTCTTCGGCGGAACGTTTTCCACGGTCGTACCGCCACGCGCCAACGCCTTCTTCAACACGCTCTCGCCGTCCGGGGTTTCGAAATCCATGTCTACGTGCTGCGCCGTCACGGTCGTACGCCCGGTGTCGGATGTGGTCACCAGCTTGGCGTTTCGCTCACCCTCAATCCGGTTGATCGCGTTCTTATCCGCGAATCGCATGACCAACTGGTCGGCCGCATACTCCAGCACGCGTTTCGGCTGCTTGTCCTCGCCGTTCGCGTTCTCCGCTTCCACCAAGCCGATTTCGCCCTCGTTCAACGTTACAACGGCCGCGCCGGCGTTCAGCGTTAACGACTCGCGAGTCAAGCGCGACCACGGTTTTAGATAGATCTTCGACTCCTGCTCCTTATACGCCAGCTCCCCCGACTCCACGCGCATCTTCTTCTTGCCCTTGGTCCAATGGAGGTCAACGTCCTTTTGCATTTGCAGTTCTCGCAGAGCGGGATCATAAATCGCGCCCGTCGCCGAACCTGTCGAATTCTCAAACGCAAACTCCGCCTTCCGGTCCGTGCTCACTTTTCCGGTCATCGTGCTGTAGGTCACGCCGGACGTCTTGATGCGGACCAGCCGGTTCTTCATGGCAGGATCGGCCTTGAACCCCATCGTCATGTTCACGTCGCCATCCGCGAACATAACGCCATCTTCCGTGCGAAGTTCAGCTTTTGCGGACCGGATCAAGTCGTATGTCGTATCGTCTTTGTGAAAGACCTTCAATTCCACGTCCTGCAGAAACACGCGCGGCGGGTCCGTTTGCTGGGTGAACTCCTTTGCCCGGACCTCGGCGATTGTCTTCTCTCCGTCGGTCTTCGTCCACACCCATCCTTCGCCGGCGCGAGACTGAAATCCCGCCGGCAAACTCGCCGGTTTCTTCGGAGCGGCTTTGCTCTGCTCGGCTACCTGCTGTTGGTACACCCAGCCAACGGCGCCGGCCAAAGCCAGGCAGCACACCAGCAGGAGCCACCCGGTGCGTCGCATAAAACTCCAGGGTACCATCGGGAAAATATGTACCGTACTATCGCGGATTTTACACACGATTGGGACTTCGAGCGCGGCACGACCCGCAAAGTGATGGATCATCTGACCGGCGCCTCGCTCGCGCAAGCCGTCACTCCCACCGGCCGGACTATCGCCCGCCTCGGCTGGCACCTTGTGCTCACTATCGTCGAAATGCCCGGCGAAGCCGGCATTAAAATAGACGGCCCGCGCCACGGCGACCCCGCCCCAACGTCCGCCACAGCGCTCGCCGAAGCCTACTCCGCCGCCGCTGAACGGTTGCGCGAAGCCGTAATCGCCCAATGGTCTGACTCCGCCTTGGCGGAAGACGTGCCGATGTACGGCGAGACGTGGAAGAAGGGCGGTGTCCTCCGCTCGCTGATCAACCACGAGGCCCACCACCGCGGCCAGATGATGGTGTTGATGCGTCAAGCCGGGCTCCGCGTCCCCGGAGTCTATGGGCCTGCGGAGGAGGATTGGGCGTCGATGGGCATGCCGGCGCAGGAGTAAACTGGCCCCTCACCCCACCAAATCCCTCAACGATCGGCTCATCACAATAATCCCCCGCTCGCGCTCGTCTGCCTCCTCCGGCGGAAGAAACTGGTCGACTTCGAACGCAATAACCAACTCCTCCCGCCCCGCCAGCACCTGCGGCACGTCCGCCGAAAACACAAACACTCCCTCCTCCGCAAGCACCATACTGCCGGCCTCCGTCCCATTCACCGAGCACCGTAGCATCACCGCCCCCACCCGCTTGTTCAGCAGGGCTGGCACCACCACCTGCAGCGCCACCTTCCGCGCATGGCCGCCCGCCTCCATCTCCACCCTCACTACAAACCGCCGCTCCGTCCACCGCCAGGCCCCGTTCTCCTCCCCATGCCATCCGGCAAGCAGCGTCACCTTCCGCCCGGCATACAAATCACCCTCGGCCAGCAACTTACTCTCCAGCAGATAGAACGCCCGCTCATCCCCCTCCAGGGAGACTGGATCCGACGCGCTCGTCTCTCCTGCAAAAACAGCACTACAGATCCGCCAGTGCGCCCGGTCCAACAGCACTCGCAACCCCTCCCGCGAAAAGATCCAGTAGTTGGTGTCGTCGCTGTTCGATTCACTGGCGGCCAGCAGGTACGCCACCGGTAGATGCTGCAGATCCGTCTTTCCGTCCGCCGAAAACCGTGCGATCCGCGTCGACAGAAAACAATACCGGCACTGCCGCGCCACAGTCTCCAACACGAAAAACGGATTCTTCAAGTGGTACAGTCCGCCGAAGAAGAACGCCGCCTGGTATTGTGCGCCGGGCAGCGAAAACTGCTGGTCCAGATCCGTCTCCGCGATGGATACCTTCGCTCCCGTCAACCGTTTCATCTCCCGCACGCCGCGCATCCCGTTGTAATTGGTCTCCGGCCAATCCACCGCCTGCACGGCGTACCCGAGACTGTCCAAATAGAACGATAGATCCCCATCCCCGCAGCAAAGATCCAGCACTGGCCCGTTCGCCAGCACCTCACCCATCGGAATGGGCATCCCTTCTTCGTCCACCAGCAGTTGCTCCAACATCCGCACATTCCCGAACGAGTCGTACGGATACCAGGCGATCTCCGGGTTCGTCCGCTTCAACTCCGCACTCCGTTTATACGCCGCGCTCGACCCCGCCACGAACTCCGCCGCGCTCATCGGCACAGCAACCCCGCTCCGCAGCCCGAGCACTCCCTTCACCCACTTTCGCCAACTCGCCATCAGACTATCTACTACACCACGCTCTACACTGAATCATGCCGTGCATCTCTATCATTGGCATCGACTGCGTTCCCCGCGCCGAATAGATGGCCGAACTCCTCCGTTACTAAGTTTCAAAGAGTGAACGCGGATATCCCACAGCAGGTGGACGTCCACCTTTCCGTGCCGCCGCGAAGTAAAGTTCTCCCCTCATTCCCAACGGCAGACCCCACGTAGCCAGCATCGAACGTATCGCAAAGTGTTCCCTTTGCGAGTCCCCAACAGGAAGCGTGAACTCCTCGGTGACATCGAGCCCGGCGTGTTGCAGAAGAAGCCGCATTTCGGCCGGCACATACTCGCGGACATGCCCCGCCACGGCGCTTCCCGGCGGCGGGTACTGGCTATAAACGTAGGGATTGCTCACTTGATACAGAATGTTGGCCAAGCTCGTCAGGCTACTGCAGTTGGGAGTCGTTAGAACCAATACTCCGCCCATTCGAAGCACACGATGGATCTCTCGGAGCATCCGCAGCGGGTCATTCCGCAAATGCTCGATCAATTCGCAAGCCAGCACCAGGTCCACGGAGCCATCCGGATACGGAAACGCGTCCCCCTCAACATCAAAGAGATCGACCTCCTTCGTATAGGTGTCCTCCTTGTCCCAACAAAGGCTCTTCGTGACGCTAGTGCCCGGTGGGCCGAAACCGGCACAGTGCACCTCCCGATACCCCAATACCTTCTCCAGGAGCCACGCCATATGTAGATAGGAGCCGAGTTCGATCGCCTCTCCACGTTCTGCCACTCGTTCAACCAATGCGAGAGTGTGTGCGATTCGCGTCCCGTGCTGCCGCAAATAGACGCGTTCTCCGTTCGTGGCAGCCTGCAGTTGTTCAAATTTGGCATGGATCTCAGCGGCCCTGCCCGCAGAAGGATCTACCCGTTCCGGCCCTCCCCGCTCAAACTTATCGAGCAACCGCATCGAACCAACAAACGCACGCCGAATCAAACGCCGTGTGACATTCATACGGAGGCGCCGCTAACTACCGCCGCAACGAAGGTGCCTTCCGCACCGGGCGCTGCAAGGCCGTCCGCACCGCGTCTCGCACTACCGCATACTCATCGGACCCGGTGCTCTCCCGCGCCACCGGCCCCGCGGTCCGTATCCGCTCCCTATACTGCCTCAACCCCGCCGATCCAAACCCAGCTTTCTCCGCCAACGCAGCCCCAAACTCGTCCGCCTCAATCTCGAACCCGCCAATCTTCTTCTGAAATCCCATCGGGATCAGAGACTCCCGCCCACGCGGATCCGCATGTACCCCATCCCATCCCCCCATAAAAATCGGCGGGATCGAAGCGCTATCCGGCTTCATAACTCCGTGTCGCAACACTACATGGCCCATCGCATGGGCCAGCATTCCGGCAAACTCTCCCTCATTCTCCGCCAACAGAAAGAAGGCCGCCGGCACAAATACCGTTCCTCCGAGTAAACCAATCGGCTCCACGGCATCCATCTGCACCACCTCAAACGCAACCTCTGTTTCCTGCGCCAACGCTGCGAGCCGTTCCCCAATCCGTTGGACATAGGCCTCAACATCGGGCAGCTCCAATAGTCGCGTGGACTTCCGCACCTCCGCCGCTATGCCCCGCCCAAGAGCCTCCTCCTTCTCCACGCTCAACGACTGCCCACTCAGCACTACCGCCAACAATCCAAAAAGCCGCTTCATGACCCCAAGCATACTCGCGCCGTCGTAGAATCGAAAGGTCCTAGGAGGATGTATGGTGCAACTCAAAGTAAACGGAGTTACCCGTAAATTTGAAGGTGATCCGGAGATGCCTTTGCTTTGGTATCTCCGCGACATGCTCGAAATGACGGGTACGAAATACGGCTGCGGCATGGGTCTCTGCGGCGCATGCACAGTCCACGTCGACGGCAAAGCCGTCCGAAGCTGCCAAACGTCAATGGCCAGCGCCGCCGGAAAAAGCGTCGTGACCATCGAAGGATTAAAGGGCCAGCACCCCGTCCAAAAAGCCTGGATGGCCGCCAGCGTGCCGCAATGCGGCTACTGCCAGAGCGGTCAGATCATGCAGGCCGTCGCCCTGCTCAAGGACAGGCCGAAGCCCACCGACAAGGAAATCGACGAACACATGCAGGGCAACATCTGCCGATGTGGAACCTACAACCGCATCCGCAGCGCCATCAAATCCGCAGCGGGGGTGAAGGCATGAGCACCGTAAAAATCATGGAACGCCGCGCGTTCCTCAAATACACATTCGGCGCAGGCGCGCTGATTCTCGGCACACACGTCGAATCCTGGGCGTCCGGCGCCGACAAAGCCTCGTTCCATCCCAGCGTCTTCCTCGGCATCCAACCCAACGGCGATGTCATCATCGTGGCCCATCGTTCGGAAATGGGCACCGGTTCCAAGTCCACTCTGCCCATGGTCGTCGCCGACGAACTCGATGCCGATTGGAAACGTGTCCGCGTCGAACAAGCCATCGGTGACGAAAAATACGGCTCGCAAAATACCGACGGCTCCTGCTCCATCCGTGACTTCGTCGCCATCATGAAGGTCGCCGGCGCCACCGCGCGAACGATGCTTGAGCAGGCCGCCGCGCAGAAGTGGAATGTTCCAGCCGCCGAGTGCAAAGCGCAGCTCGGCCAGATCGTCCACACCAAATCCAATAAGAAAGCAGGCTTTGGTGAGCTCGCCGCTGCTGCCGCCAAGCTCCCCGTTCCCGACAAATCGACCCTCAAGTTCAAGGCCGAATCGGAATACCGCTACATCAACAAAAATGTTCCCGTTGTCGACCAGCAGGACATCTGCGAAGGTAAAGGCACCTTCGGCATGGACGCAAAGATGCCTGGCATGTTGGTCGCCTCCGTCGAGCACTCTCCCGTCTTCGGCGGCAAACTCGCCTCCTTCGACGCGGCCGAGACCAAGAAAGTCGCCGGCGTTCGCGACGTGCTCATCATCGACCCTTACAAGCCGCCCCACAACTTCCAGGCACTCGGCGGTGTCGCCGTCCTGGCGGACCATACGTGGGCTGCCCTCCAGGGCCGCAAAAAGCTGAAGGTCGAATGGGATCTCGGCCCCAACGCATCCTACGATAGCGACCGCTACCGCGAACAACTGCTCGCCGCCGCAAAGCAGCCCGGCAAGGTTGTCCGCAACGAGGGCGATGTCGACTCGGGCTTTGCCAGCGCCGCGAAAATCCACGAAGCATCGTACTCCACTCCGTTGCTCAGCCACGCACCGATGGAGACGCCCGCCGCCGTCGCCGAATTCAAGGACGGCAAGGTTGTCTGCCACGCAGCTACGCAGAACCCGCAGGCCGTGCAGGAGACCGTCGCCGCGGCGGTTGGTATCGACAAGAAGGACGTCACCTGCCACGTCACCCTGCTCGGCGGCGGCTTCGGCCGCAAGTCGAAGCCGGACTATGTCGCCGAAGCGGCCATTCTCTCCAAGAAGACCGGCAAGCCCGTCAAAGTGGTTTGGAGCCGCGAAGACGATATCCGCAACGACTTCTACCACTCCACCGCCGGCATGTACCTGAAGGCCGGTCTCGACGGAAACGGCAAACCTACCTCGTGGCTCCACCGCAGCGTCTTCCCTTCCATCGGCACGACGTTCGATGACAAGGCCGAATACGCCATGGAGCTCGAAATGGGCATGGGCTGGAATGACCTTCCTTACGACATTCCCAACCACCGCGCCGAAAACGGCCCCGCTAAGAATCACGTCCGTATCGGCTGGCTCCGCGCCGTGGCGAATGTCTATCACGCCTTTGCGCTCCACTCCTTCACCGACGAGCTCGCCCACCTCGCAGGCAAGGATCCAATCGACTACACGCTCGCGCTCCTCGGCCCAGGCCGCAAGATCGAGATGAACCCGGTTGGCATGAAGTATTGGAATCACAATCAGAGCCAGAAGGATTTCCCCGTCGATACCGCGCGTCTCCGCAACGTCATCGAAACCGTGGCGCAGAAATCCGGTTGGGCCAACCGCAAGTCGGGTAGCGGCCGCGGCTGGGGTTTCGCCGCCCACCGCAGCTTCCTGACGTACGTGGCCGTCGTTACCGAGGTGAATGTCGACGATCGCGGCCGTGTCACGATCCCCAACATGCACATCGCCGTCGACGCGGGCCAGACCTACAACCGCGACCGGGTTCTCGCGCAGTTCGAAGGCGCGGCCGTGTTTGGCACGTCCATCGCCATGATGAGCGAGATCTCGGTGAAGGATGGCAAGGTACAGCAGTCGAACTTCCACAATTACCAAGTGGCGCGTCTGCCCGAAGCGCCGATGAACACGCACGTTCATCTCATCGACAGTAAGGAGCTCGCGGCAGGCGTCGGTGAACCCGGCGTCCCGCCCGTGCCGCCATCCATCGCCAACGCCATCTTCGCCGCCACCGGCAAACGCGTCCGCGATCTGCCGATCCGCAAAACGAAACTCGTCTAACCAAAAGGGGCGGGCCCTAATCCGGCTCGCCCTTAATACTCCCCAAACATCCGCCGAATCTCCGCCGGATCGCTCGTCTTCGTCAACGCTAGCATCAACAATATCCGCGCCTTCTGCGGATTCAAATTATCCGCCGGAATCATCCCTAAACTGTCGTGCGGCTCATTCGGCGGCACACGCCCATTCCCCACGCGGCTCGACCGCACCATCACTGGCCGCCGCTCCGCCTTCTGAATCGCCTTTTTCTCCACATTCGACAACAGCCCCGCCCCAGTCCCCGCAAACACAATGCCCTTTGGCCCGCTCGCAAGCAGCGCCTCCAACATCACTGCGCTCGGCTCCACGTACGAGTACACAATCTCCACCTGCGGCAACTCCTTCAAACCGCTCACATCGAACTCACTGTTCACCGTGTGCCGCTTCACAGGCGCGCGGTAGTAGGACACGCGGTCCCCATCCACATATCCCAGTACCCCAAGCTCCGGCGAACGAAACGTCTGCACACGCAGCGTATTGGTCTTCGTCACGTCCCGCGCGGCGTTGATCTCGTCGTTCAACACCACCAGCACGCCCTTCCCACGTGACTCCGGAGCCAGCACCGTCCTCACCGCATTCAACAAATTCAACGGACCGTCCGCCGAAATCGCCGTCGACGGCCGCATCGACCCCACCAGCGCCACCGGCCTGTCATGTCGCACCGTCAGATTCAAGAAGTATGCTGTCTCCTCCATCGTGTTAGTGCCGTGCGTGATGACAACGCCCGCCGTTCGCGGCTCCGCGGTGAAAATCTTGTCAATCCGCTTCGCCAGCGTCAGCCAGATAGCGATCGTCAATTCGGCACTTCCGACATTCGCAATCTGCTCCACACGCACGTCCGCAATCTGCGCAATCTCCGGCACAGCCTTCACCAGCGCCTCGCCACGCAGCGCGCCCGCCTTGTAATTCGTCAAGCTCGTCGACGACGCCCCTTGCCCTGCAATCGTCCCACCCGTCGACAACACCCACACCACCGGCAGCTCTGCCCCGATCAGCGCGGTCCCCGCGGCCAACAGCAGTACGATATTCATGTTCGGAATCGTACCGCATATGCTCCTCCTCCTCGCCGCCCAACTCCTTCAACCAGGCACGATCATCGACCGCGATATCAAAACCGGTGATTCTCACAAATACGAGCTCGCTCTCCAGCAAGGCCAATACCTCCACTGCACCGCCTTCCAACAAAACATCGATCTCGCCCTCCTTCTCGATAACCCAAAGAACGAAACCGTCACCGCACTGAACCGCCTCTGGTGGGAAGGCGCTGAAGATCTCCCCTGGCTCGCCGAATCCACCGGCACGTACACCATCAGCGTCGACGGCAAACAATCGAACGGCCCCGCCTCCTACAAACTGGCGTGCCAGGTCCGCCAACCCGCCGAGCTCGACAAAACCCGCGCCCGCGCCTACCACTCCGCCTGGCGCGAAGGCCTTCATTGGAACGGCCGCCAGGACGCCGAATCCCGCAAAAAAGCCCTGGCCGCCTACGAAACCGCCCTCCCTCTTTGGCGCCAGCTCAATGACGCAAGCTGGGAGGCCTGGACCCTCAGCCAGGCCGCGCTCATCTACGACGATATCGGCGACATCGCCAAGGCCATCGATTTTTGGTCCCAAGCAGTCACCCTCCGCCGCAAAATCCCTATCGAGCGCTACGGCCTCGCCATCTCGCTCAACAGCCTCGGCACCACGCTCAACGACATCGGCGAAAACGAGCGCGCCCTCCCCCTCCTCGAAGAAGCCATAGAAATCCGTAAAGCCATCGGTGATCGACGCGGCGAGGGCATCGTGCGCGGCAATCTCGGCCTCGTCTATTTCCGCCTCAACGAATACGACAAGGCTCTCGAACTCTACCAGTCAGCCCTCGAAATCCGGCGCGCCGTCAAGGACCGCCTCGGTGAATCGACCAGTCTCATCACAACAGGCAACGTCTACCTCGCCAGAGGAGAAATCCAGCGCGCCCTCGACACGCACATCCAAGCGTTAAAGATCCGCGAAGAGCTCAAGAACCTTAATGGCCAGGCCGATGCCCACGGCGCCATCGGCACCGTCTACCTCACGTCGGGCGACTATCTCCGCGCCGCCGGACATTGGCAGCGCGCCGCCGCGCTCTACACCCAAACCGGCGCCAAACTCGCCATCGCTTCCGCCAATCACAATCTCGGCCGCATCGCTCTGGCAAACGGCGATAACACCCGCGCCAAATCCCTATTCGAGGACGCGCTCACCGTTCGACGCGCCGGAGGCAACCGTCTCGGCGCATCTGCCACGCTCGCCGCGCTCTGCGAGACCGCGCTCGCGAGGAGCGATGTTCCCAACGCAATCGGACACGCTCGCGAGGGCCTTGCTATCGCCCGTGAGATCAAGTCCCGCGCCGGCATCGGGTCGAATCTCCAGTGTTTGGCCCAGGCCGAGCTTCGCGCCAGCAATACCGGTACCGCTCGTCAACTCCTGAACGAAGCGCTCGACACCTTCCGTACCATCGGCGCCCCTGACGAACAATCCCGCGTACTCGCCCTCCTCGCCGCATCCACGAACAACCTCGCGGACGCCCTAACACTCATCGAACAGTCCGCTAAGATCGCCGGCGCGATGCGCGGCGCCGTTGCGAGCTCCAACCTCCGCGCCGCATTCCGCGCCGCTCGCGCCGATCGCATTGATCTTCACACGGAAATCCTCATGCGCCTTCACGCGCAATACCCGAAGCAGGACTATGCGGCCCGCGCATTCAATCTCACTGAGCGTTGGCGTGCCCGCAGCCTCGTCGAAATGATGGGCGAAGCCCGCGCCGAGCTCCGTCAGGACCTCACGCCCGAGCAAAGCGATCGCGAAGAGAAACTCATTGGAGCTATCGCCAGCGCGCAACGCGTCCTCTTTCGTCCCAACCTCCCCGAAGCCCGCCGCAAGCAAATCGAGCAGCAACTCACCGCCGCCGAACACGAATTCGAACTCTTTCAAATCGAGCTGCGCCGTGCCGGCAACCGCTACGCCGCGGGTCAATACACTCCCGCCAGTGACGTCCGGACCATTCAGGAACAGCTCTCCGCAAACACCGCCCTAATCGAATTCGCAGTCGCCGAAAAACAGTCCTACGCCTGGGTTGTAACACCGGCCGGCATCAAAAGCGCCGAGTTGCCTGGCCGTGCCGCCATCGAGTCCCGAATCGACGCGTTCCGCAAGCTCGCCGCCCGTCCCGGCAACACCCTCACCGCCTCTGCCGCATTAACGCGCATCGACGCCGAGGCTTCCGCGATCTACCGCGACCTCCTGGCCCCGCTCGAACCCGCGCTCAAATCGGTTACACAACTCACCATTGTCCCCGATGGCATCCTCGCCTATCTCCCCTTCGAAGCTCTTCCCACGCCGAAGGGCCGCCTTGTCGAACGCTTTCGCGTCGCCTATGCCCCCTCCGCCTCTGCCCTCAACGCGCTCAAACAACGGAACCGCAAGCCGCCGCCCCGGTCGCTCCTCGCCTTTGCCGACCCCGCTTACGGCAATCCTCCAGCCCTCGTCGCCGAACGCGGTTTCGACTTCACCCGCCTCCCGCAAACCCGCGCCGAAGTCGCGGCCATTCGCACTCTCTTCCCGGTGAGTAAAGTTTTCGTAGGCGCAGAGGCCGATGAACATGCCCTCAAGTCCGCGGATCTCGAAAACTTCCAATACCTCCACATCGCCGCCCACGGCTACTTCGATGAGCAACATCCCGCCCGCTCCGGCGTCGTCCTCACTCCCGGCCAGGATGACGACGGTGTTCTGCAAGCCCACGAAGTCATGCGCCTGCGCCTGAATGCAGATCTCGTCACGCTCTCCGCCTGCCAGACTGGCCTCGGCAAACTCCTCGCCGGCGAAGGCGTGCTCAGCCTCTCCCGCGCGTTCTTTTACGCCGGAGCGCAGAGTACCGTCGTAAGTCTCTGGAACGTCAACGACGCCGCCACGGCCCAGCTCATGAAGTCGTTCTACACGAATCTCACCCGCGGCCTCCCGCGCGACGAGGCCCTCCGCCAAGCCAAACTCGCTATGCTCAAGTCCACCGCTTGGCGCCACCCGTATTTCTGGGCGCCATTCATTTTCACTGGCAATCCCTATTGACAACAAAAGTTGTCAATGCTTCAATCGAACCATGCAATCCCTGGAGGTCATCGACAATCCGGCCGCCGCGATCATCGCCCTTGACCCCATCCGTTCCTGCCTCCTCGGTCGCTCTCGCCGTTCACCTCGAAACGCCGCGTCAAAACTCAATTACCACCTCAAAGCCCTCGAGCACCAACAGCCTATCCAGGTGGCCGAAACTCGCAAATGGAGCGGCCTCACCGGACAGAAATTTGTCGCCAGTGCCGGGAGCTACCTCATCTCCCCAACCGTCCTGGGCGGGCTCGCGCCGGATCGAGCCAAAACCGCCGGTCGCCTCTCCGCCGGCTATCTCATCGCCCTCGCCGTCCGCATCGTCCGCGAGGTTCGCCAACTCCTCGGCCACGCCAGGCAAACCGGCAAACGTCTCCCCACACTGTCCATCGATACCGGCATCGCCTTCCAATCCCCTGAAGACCGCGCCAACTTTACCCGCGACCTCACGCAAGCTGTCGTCGGCCTCGCCGCGCATTACCACCGGCCATCCGCGGCTGGGGCGCGTCCTCACCGCTTTGTCGTCATCGCCTATCCACGACCACACGAGGAACAAAAATGAGCGTAAAGAAAGATCTTTCGGGCCGCCGCTACGTCGAAGCCCAAGCCGAAATCCCCGGCATGCCCGAGCAGGTGTGGGACGCCATCGCCACCGGCCCCGGCGTCTCATCGTGGTTCGTACCCACAGAAAAGAATGAGGATGGCACCGTGGTCTCCCACTTCGGCCCCGGCATGGACGCCGTCGCCCGCGAGACGGCATGGGATCCGCCCCGGCGTTTCGCGGCCGAAGGCGAAGGCTTCGGCCCGGGCTGCCCCCCGCTTGCCACCGAATGGATCGTCGAAGCCAAGGACGGGGAGCACTGCATCGTCCGCGTCGTCCACAGTCTCTTTACCGATAAAGACGATTGGGACAACCAGCTCGAACAGATCGAATCCGGCTGGCCTGACTACTTCCGTATTCTGTATCTCTACCGCCAACACTTCTCCGGCCAGTATGCGCAACTCCATCAATTCCTCGAAATCACTCCAAAGCCGGCTGCCGAATTCTGGGACAAGCTCGCTCTGCCCATTCCCGCCACGGTCCAACAGGGTTCTTCATCGGGCCACCCCAATCAGCAAATCTTCCTGACAAACGATCCTCCCGGCCTCGCCCACCTCTTCGCCATGAAATGCGGTCCGCAAACCATGGTATCCCTCCGCCTCTATCAATTCGGCGGCGAACCTATCGACGAAACGGAGTGGCGGCAATGGCTACACACCCGAGTCTGACGAAGCTCCATTCGAACGACAAGAACCTGCAGAATGAAGCCTTCCAGGATCTGATGACGCAAACCACGGAACCAATTGGTTGGGCCTACGACATCTGGGACGACATCGTCAAAACCCTGACGGACAAAGACAATCGCCGCCGCTCCATTGCCGCCCAGGTCTTATCCAACCTCGCCAAAAGCGACCCCGAGAACCGGATGAAGAAGGATTTCCCCAAGCTCCTGAACGTCACGCGCGACGACCGCTTCGTCACCGCCCGTCATTGCCTGGAATCGCTCTGGAAAGTCGCCATCGTCAACCCTGAAAACCGCAAGATGGTCGTTGGCGGACTAACTCGCCGCTTCAACGAGTGCGAATCAGACAAGAATTGCACACTCATCCGCTACGACATTACGGTAGTCCTGCGCAAAATCGCCGACGCCACCAACGACCCCTCGATCCGCCTCCTCTCCGAAAAACTGATCGCTACGGAAGCGGACGCCAAGTATGCCAGGAAGTACACGGCTGTCTGGAAAGCAAAAGGTTAAACGGCGCCCAGCGGCACCCGCGCCGCCCGCACCATGTCCTCATCCGGACGATAATTCCGCGTCACCACCTGCGGACATCGTAAACACGCCGCCCGCCCCTCCTGCAAGTACCAACGGCACTCCGCTCGGATCAGGCAAGCAGGCAGCGCCTCCACCACCGCCGGAAGAATCTGCACAATCCGCGTGGCTAGATTGCAATTCTTCCCATCGTAGTGGCAACACTTCGACTCCTCACACCGCGCCGCAAAGCGCATCACATCCGCCGGGTGCCGGGCCCCATCGGCCAGTGCCAGTACCTCCTCCGAAGCTGCCACCGGCTCATTCAAATACGCCACCATCGGCGCATCCGCCGTTCCCCCGATCACGCCGAGCACCCGCGCATCCCGCATCTCCGGCTGCGCGCTCGGACACATCTGTCCGCGAATCTGCACCAACTTATCCATGACGCCCCCTCGAAATAATCCGCGCGCGCCGCTATGCGCAACGCGCGCGGAGCGATGAGTTTAGAACTCGATCATCGGCGGCTCACTCGGGAAGAACCCGGCCAGAATCCCGCCTTTGGTTACCAGCAACCCGGGCTCGGAAATCTTCATACCCTTCAGTGCATCATTCCCGCGAGCCGCCGCGCTGACGCCCTTAGCCACGGCTGTCGCCGCATCCAGAGCCTGCTTCAACTCCAACTGCTCCCGCAAAATGATCCCGATAATCTCAGGCCGGATCACCAGTTTTGGTCCGGCCACCAGCTCTTTCGGCATAGTCTTAAGCGCTGCGGCCACCGCCGCGCTCAAGTCCTTTGCCCCAACGCTTGGTGCTTTAAATGGCATAGTTCCTCTTCCGTCCGGAGCGGCGTATAGAATTCGCCCCGGCTATCGAGAGTAGTGCCCGCTCCCCGCCTGCCGTTTCAAATCCCCAGCACTCGAACCGCCGAAGGTTCTTCTTCCTCAAACTCCACATCATCCGCCGCCAGCCACCTCGGATCTTCTAACGCAATCACCTCAAATTCCGCCGCCTTCGTAACCACCGGCCAGCGGCTACACCAATCCAAACTCGCTCTACCTCGCCCCTTCCTGGCAAAGCCTCTTCAGCCGCCCCAGAGCGTATGATAGAAGGTAAGCGTATGCCTGCCGTTGTCGAAAGCCTTCCTTCGCAATTGCCGCCCGAAGCCCGGCGACGGCTGACACGAAGCGATTGTCAGGCCCTCGAGGCTGCGGGACTCCTCGAGCGGGAGCGATACGAACTCATTGACGGAGAGCTGATTCGGAGGATGGGAAAGTCTCGCTTACATTCGGTCACGTTACTTCTTTTGGTGGAATGGCTGCGTGGAGTTTTCGGACCGCGCAACGTTGAGCAGGAAGTACCTATCGATCTGAACGCGCTGCTGAATCCAACGAACGAGCCAGAACCCGACGCGATCGTCCTTCGCCAACGCTCCGAAACTTATCAGAGTGCTAATCCTTTGCCTGAGGATATATTGCTGGTAGCCGAGGTCGCAGCTACAACCCGCGAGTACGACCTTGGCGCGAAGGCTGCTCTCTATGCCCTCGCAGGGATCACCGAATACTGGGTACTCGATCTTCGTGACATGCGCATCGTAGTCCACCGCGATCCAAGTAATGATCGTTACGCCTCTATCGTCGCCTACCAAGCTCACGAGCCGGTCTCACCACAGGCGTCGCCACAGAGCGGCATCCAACTGCAGGACTTGCTGAAACCGCGCTAAGGCGCGCCGTCCTCGCAGTGGAAATATCGCTCTCCGCTGGAAAACTGGCGGATGGAATCCGGTCCAGTGGAATCAAAGGCACGGCCAAATCCTCAAGCTGAGGTTCTACCCTCCGCAGCCAGCAGTCGTCAAATGCGGATCGCCGTTCACAGCACTTCTCACTCAATCAAATCAATCAGTTAACCCAAAAACTACCCGGATTCCCTTGACACCGCGATATAATGAAAGAGTAAGGGCTTGATAAGCGTAAATCGCGCGAATCAGGCCTTTTGTGCGTTAACACCGCACCCCGCATCCCGGCATCCGCCACCATCCCAGCCAACAATTCGCCAAAACCCCGCGCGCCCTCCGGCGCGCACACTAACAGGTGCCGCCGCGCGCTGTCCGCTCCCGTCCGCCTGGCAATCGGGCGGGACCAGGGCCAGGGTCCCAGCCCGCATTCAAAATAAACCACTTACAAGTTAAAAACCACGCGAAAGGTCCCACTCTGCCAAACTGAATGGAGATGTCTGCGCCCCGCGAACGGCGAACGCTTGTCTTCGTCTTCCTCACCGTCTTCCTGGACCTCCTCGGAGCCGGTATCCTAATTCCGATCATGCCCTACCTGGTGCGGCAGTTCCGCACCGACGCCTTCACGGTTGGCATGCTCTCCGTCGCCTTCTCGGTGGCTCAGTTTATCGCCGCACCCCTCCTCGGAGCCTGGAGCGACCGCATCGGCCGCCGCCCCGTCCTCCTCTTCTCCATCGTCGGCAGCGCCTTCGGTTACTTCCTCTTCGGCTGGGCTGGCTCACTCACCGTGATGTTCCTCGCCCGCATCCTCGATGGCGCCACCGGCGGCAATATCTCCACCGCCATGGCTGCCATCGCCGACACTAGCGCTCCTCAGGATCGCGCCAAAAACTTCGGCCTCATCGGCATGGCCTTCGGTCTCGGCTTCATCATCGGCCCCGCCCTCGGCGGATTGCTCAGCAAGATCTCGATCCAGGCGCCCGCCTACGCGGCAGGCTGCATAGGTCTTGTCACCGCCACATTCGGCTACTTCAAGTTCCCCGAAACCCTTCCCGCCGAACGCCGCAAATCCGGTCTCGTTTCCGCCTCCGAAGCCAACCCGCTCCAATCGGTCGCTGCCGCCCTCGCCCGGCCTGAAATCCGGATGTTCCTCTTCGCCCTCTTCTTTCTCAATTTCGCCTTCGCCGGCCTCCAGACCAACTTCGCCAACTATACGCTCGACCGCTTCCATTTCGGTCCGGACGACAACGCCTGGGTCTTCGCCTTCATCGGCTTCCTCGCGGCCCTCATGCAGGGCGTCGTCGTCCGCAAACTCATGCCCGTCCTCGGCGAGCGCAACATGGCTATTCAAGGCTTCCTCCTCTTCGTCGTCGGTTTTATCATCGTCGCCGGTGCCCCAACTTCCGTCTGGCTCTTCCCCGGCGTCGCCCTTATCGCCGTCGGCAGCTCATTCACCAACCCGACTCTCAATGCCCTCATCTCCCAACGCTCCGCCGCCACCGAACAGGGCAGTATCCTTGGCACCACACAGAGCGTTCTTAGCCTCACTCGCGTCGCCGGACCCGCTTGGGCCGGCATCGTCTTCGATCGCTACGGCCCCGCGTCGCCCTATTGGACCGGCGCCGCCTTCATCGCCTTCGCGATGCTCCTCGCCCTCCCTGACCTCCGCTCCTCGCAAGGCGCCAAATGACCCCCCTCCTCGCCGCCGCTCTCCTCGTCGTTTCGGTTGATGGGCTCGATCAGCGCTGCCTCGACAACGCGGCCCTCAAGATCCCCAACCTCCGCAGGGTTCTCCGTGAAGGAGATTCCGCCCGAGGCGTCACTGGCATCCTCTCCAAAACCGCCGTCATCACTTGGCCTGTCACGGTCGATGCGCCAGTCGCCTTCAACCTCCCGGAATACATCAAGCCGCCCGCTTCCCATCGTTTCCGCAAGAGTGGATGGATGATCGCACACGCACTCTCGCCGCTCGCTACTTCCTCCGGAATGCCCGGGGCCGGCGCTGTCTTTGTCCACCTGGTCGATCTCGATTCCCAAGCCCACGACAATGGCCCCTTCACACCCGAAGCCAACGCCGTCGTCGAGCGCACCGATGAGTTGATCGGCGAGATGCTCTCCGCTCTTCCAAAGGATGGCCGCCTTGTCCTCGTCAGTGATCACGGATTCGAAAGAGCCGGGAAAAACGTCAACCTTCTCTTCACCGCCGCCCGCGACAAAATTACCGGCATCGAACCGAAAGGGGGCTTCGTCATTGCCGCCAGCCAACCGGCCGCGGACTGGCTTCGCAATCTCTCGCCCGAACATAGCATCGGCGGCGAAATTCCCACGGAAGAAATCGCCCGCTTCGCTCCGCCCTGGAAAGGGAAGTTTCTTTTCGAACCGGCTCCCGGTGTATGGTTCGGGCCCGGCAACGATGTCCTCATCGCCAAGCCCCACGAGACCGGGAATCATGGCCACTGGCCCACCCGTTACCAATCCGTCTACGCCGCCTGGGGGAATGGCATTAAACATGCTCGCCTCCCCGTGATGCAGATCACAGAAATCGTAGGCCGTCTCGCAACTCTTCTTGGCGTTAAAATGGAGGGGCGATGAGCATGCTTTCTCAGCGGCTTCAAGTAGGGGTCGCGCAGAAGCAGATTCTGACACCAGGCCTCGTCCAATTAGTGTCGGTACTGCAACTAAACCGGCTGGAGCTGCGCGAGAAGATCGTTCAGGAAATCGCCGAAAACCCAGTACTTGAAGAATCCCTCGACCCGGCCGAAGAAATCACGGCCGAAGAATTGCAGAATTATCTCGAACGCGAACGCGTCGCCGATCCCTCCGATCAAGGCGTCCTTGATGTTGCCGCTTCTCCCGCGCAATACGAAGCCGAAGCCGATCGCGCCGAGATGGCCTCCGAAAACTCCGGCACCGTCGAAGTCGTCGACGGCGCTCCAGCCGACCCCGTTACCTCCACAGCCGCCGATCCATTCGACGAAATCGACTTCGATAACTATTTCCAGGAGTACCTCGAACCCGGCTTCAAAAGCCCCGCCTCGGAGTCCCCCGACAAGCCAAGCTGGGAAACCTTCGTTAGCTCCCCCGTTACGCTCCCGGATCTCCTCCGCCAGCAGCTTAGCCTCCTCGTTATGCCTGAGGAGGTCCGCGACGCCGCCGACACCGTCATCGGCAACCTCGATGACAATGGCTACCTCGTCGCCGCCCTCGACGAAATCGCCACTTACGGCAACCACACGCTCGATGACACCGAAAAGGCTCTCGAAGAGATCCAGGCCCTCGAGCCCTCCGGCGTTGGCGCGCGCGACGTTCGTGAATGCTTGATGCTCCAGCTCGAAAGCCGTGGAGGCAGCGGCGGAGTTGCCTGGCAAATCCTCGACAAGCACATGAAGCTCCTCGAGATGAAACAATTCAAGGAGCTTGCCCGTGTTCTCGGCCGTCCGCCCGGACACATCGAAATCGCGATTGATGTCATTCGCCATCTCGATCCCAAGCCGGGCCTTCGTTACTCCGGCGCCGGCGCCCGCGTCGTCGAGCCCGATGTCTACATCATCAAGGACAGCGACAGCTACATCATCGAGCTCAATGACGATGACCTGCCACAGCTCCGCCTGAACCGCGAGTACCTCAAAATGCTCGACCGGGAAAAAGAGCCCGACAAAGACGTGCGCAACTACGTCAAGGAACGGTTCAGCTCCGCCGCCATGCTCATCAAGAACATCGAGCAGCGGAAACACACGATTTTGCGCGTATGCCAGTGTGTTGTCGACCGCCAGCGCGAATTCCTCGATTTCGGAATTCAGCACCTGCGGCCGATGATGATCAAGGAGGTCGCCGAAGAGATCGGCGTCCATGCCTCCACCGTGAGCCGGGCCGTTGCCGGAAAATACGTGCATACGCCGCAAGGCGTCTTCGAACTGCGTTTCTTCTTCTCGGAGGCCGTCCAGGGTCCTTCGGGTAGCAGCACCCCTCTCTTGGTTCTCAAGCAGAAGGTGAAGAGGATCATCGACGAAGAGGACCCCAAAAAGCCGCTGACCGACGAGCAAATTACCGCCCGTCTTCAGCAGGAGGGGTTCGAGGTGACTCGGCGGACCGTCGCAAAATATCGCGAGGATCTCAAGATACCGTCGACCCACCAGCGGCGCGTCAAGAACTAAACCCAACACGCGCGAGGAGACCATGATGAAAGTGACCTATACCGG
Organism: Acidobacteriota bacterium; assembly: GCA_016185425.1. Classification (GTDB taxonomy): domain Bacteria; phylum Acidobacteriota; class Terriglobia; order Bryobacterales; family Bryobacteraceae. The sequence continues at coordinate 104,256 of JACPNQ010000035.1, forward strand.
CGGCAACGGCGAATTTAGCGCCGCCGACCAGACTCGCCTCGAGGCAAAACTTGCCAAGCTCGGCAAGATGATCGACAAGAAAGGGGAGAAGGACGGACACGTAATCTTCATGTCCGAACGGCGCGGCAAGAAAGCCGAAATCACGCTGAACCACATGCAGCACAGCTTCGTTGCCGCCGGCGCCGGCCCGGCATTCCTGCCGGCAGTCGCCGCGGCGGTGGCCAAGCTCGAAAAGCAGATCGGCAAAGTCGCCGCGAAACGCCGCGATGGTAAACGCAATGGCCTCAAACCCGCCGTTGTCGCCGCTGCCGCCGCCGTTCGGCCCACGCCCGTGCCCTCCGGTCCCCGGCTCTATGAAGCCAAGGTGAGCAAGAAACCGATGAACGTAGACGAGGCCGTCCTCGTCTCGATCCGCAAGAAGGTCACCTACGTGGCCTTCCGCGACGCCGATACAGGCGGTATCAGCATCGTCATCCAGCGCGGAGACGGCAACTTCGACGTGGTCCGCGGCTGATGTCCTCGCCGCGGCCAAAGAGTGGTGGCCCTGAGCTCGTAATCATCACCGGCTTGAGCGGTTCCGGTAAAGGAACTGTTCTCAAAAGCCTGGAGGACCTTGGGTATTACTCGGTGGATAACCTGCCGTTGGATCTCATCCCAAAGTTCGCCGAACTCACAGCCTCCAGCCCCCAGATCTCTAACGCCGCCCTGGTCGTCGACATTCGGGAAGGGGGAGCGCTTCGCCGCTTCCCCGCCATCTACAAACAAGTGCAGCGGCAGGTCCGCACCCGGCTCATCTACCTCGAAGCCGACGACGCCACGCTCGTTCGCCGGTTCAGCGAAACCCGCCGCCCCCATCCGCTCAAGGGCGCTGAACGGCCGGTCGCTTCCAGCGTCAAGGAAGAACGCCAGCTCATCGAGCCCATCAAACGCCTGGCGGATCTGGTGATCAACACTTCCCGCTTCAACGTCCACGAGCTCCGCGAGTTCATCGGCGAGCGTTTCGGCGCTAGCCGCGACCAGTCGGGAATTTTGGTTTACGTGACGAGCTTCGGCTTCCGCCACGGCGTCCCGACGGATTCGGACCTGGTGTTCGACGTGCGCTTCCTGCCTAATCCCAACTACGTCCCCGAGTACAAGAAGCTCACCGGCAAAAACGCCAAAGTCGCCGAATACATCCGCTCGTTCCCGCAGACGCAGGAGTTCATGAGTAAGATTACCGAGTTACTCACCTACTTACTCCCGCATTACATCGAAGAGGGCAAGAGTTACTTAACCATCTCCTTCGGCTGCACCGGCGGCCATCACCGCAGCGTGATGATGGCGGAAGAGATGAGAAAACGCCTGCAAAAGGCCGGCTATAACGTCAAAGGTCTGCACCGCGACATTCAAAAGCCCTAACGGCCAATCGCGAACAGAGTCCCATCGCCGCGCAGAAAAATGCGTCCACCCGCGATCGCCGGCGATGCGAGAAACCGTTCGCCGAGTTCGTTCTTTGCGAGCACCTCCGCCTTCCGGCCGGCCTTCAACACGAAGGTCTCCCCGGTCTCGCTCAACATGTAGATCTTCCCATCGGCCGCAACCGGCGATGCGAAGAAGATTCCTCCCAGCCGCTCCTTCCACACCACCGTCCCGGTCTCCGCCTCCGCGCACGTCACCACGCCAACCTCATTCGTCATATACAGCAGCCCTTCGTACTGCAATATCGACGGCACGTACGATCCGCCGTTCGGCATCCGCCATCGCATGTGACTCGCGGTTACATCGCCGCTGCCGCCCGGCTTCAATGCCCAAATATCGCTATTCCGGTAGCCCCGGCTTAGATAGATCGTCCCGCCATGAAAGACCGCCGATGGAATCGGCGTCTGCCGCTCGCTCCCCGCATGCCACAACGGCTCGCCCGTCAATGGCGCGTAGGCATCGATGCGCTGATCCGAGTTCACGATCAGCTCATCGCCCTTTGGGCCGGCCACGACAACCGGTGTCGAGTGCGACGCTCGCCCCCGGCCCCGGTCCACTTTCCACTTCACTTCGCCCGTGGCCGCATCGAGCGCCACCAGATATGCCGCCGGCCGGTGGTCGCACAACAGCAGCACGAGTCCCTTATAGAACGCCGGTGAGCTACCGTGTCCCCACAGATTCATGAACGATCCGTGGTCCTCAGCAAGGTGCTTCTTCCAGATCTGCTTTCCGTTCAGATCGAGCGCGAACAACTGTCCGTTCCCGAACCACGCATAGATCCGCTTCCCATCGGACACCGGCGTCGGCGTTGCCAGATTGTGCTTCTCGTGCATCTCGGGACGATCGCCCGTCGCCTCCGCACGAAACTCCCACGCCCGCTTACCGCTGGTTCTGTCGAAGGCTTCCACGACGAGGTACAGCTTCCCGTCTGTCGCGGGCTTAGCGCCGATCGCCCGCTCCTTGCCCGACATCGTGCGGTCGTCCCGCGCCAGCCGAGGGTCGGAGCCGCCGCCCGTCTCATAGCTACCTGCCTGGGAGGTCACAATGACGAGGTCGCCCGCGACAATCGGGGACGACGTTCCCGTCCCTTGCAGCGCCGCCTTCCACGCCATGTTTTTCGTCGCGTTCCACTCCGCCGGAAGCGCGGTTTCATTGGAGATTCCCTGACTCCCCGGCCCTCGCCATTGAGGCCAATCGGCCGCCGCGGCGATACAGAAACAAAGAAACCAGTGCCATTTCACACGGACAGTATAGCGGCCCAATCCACCCCGAACCTCGCGAGATACTTCCGTAGACGGCCGGCGTCATTCGTCGATGTCTTCCGCCCCCGCGAAGCACCGAACAACACTCGGCCCGCTTCAGACATCGACCGGCAGCGGCGGCAAACCTTTAACACCTCGCTCAACTGCGCCCGGTCGAACAGGTCCATCTCCGCCAGCCGTTCCGCATCAACCAGCCTGCTCAGCGCGTCCGAGACAGGCTCCTCCCACGCCAGTCGCAACCGGCCGGGCGCCGGAGCGTTTCATCGTCTCCGTGCTTCCGAGCTACGCCCGGAGTATCCATATTGCTATTCGATATCGATATTCGATATTGTATTTCCATGGCGAAGCCGGCTGACCTGTTACAAGGAACACTTGACCTATTGATTCTGCGCACGCTGGAGCTTCAACCGCTGCACGGCGTTGGGATTGCCGATCGAATCCAACAGGTGACCAATGGCGTCTTTCAGGTGGGGCCGGGATCGCTGTTTCCTGCGCTGCACCGGCTGGCCGGGCGGGGATGGATTGCGGGCGAGTGGGGCGAGCAGGCCGGCAGCGGGCGGCGCGTGAAATCGTATTCGCTGACCGCCGCGGGGAAGAAGCAGTTGGCGGCCGAGAAGCAGAATTGGCGGACGGTGCTGCGGGCGATTAACCAGGTTCTGGCGGAGGAGAACTAGCGATGCTCCGGTTCTTTCGACGGTTGCGTCATCGCGCGGAAGTGGAGCGGGATCTCGACGAAGAGGTGCAGAGTTACTTCGACACGATGGTGGAGCGGCGGATGGAACAGGGACTATCACGCGAGGAGGCGGTGCGGCTGACTCGGCTGGAGTTTGACGGGCCGGGCCAAACGAAGGAGAAAGTTCGCGAGGCCTGGGCCTGGGCGGCCGTGGAAACAGCTATACGGGACGCCGCGTACGGTCTGCGTGTGTTGCGGAAGAACCCTGGATTCGCGCTTGTAGCGATTCTTTCGCTCGCGCTCGGATTGGGAGCCAATACCGCGATCTTCACTCTGATTGATACAGTGATGCTGCGGTCGCTGCCGGTTACAAAGCCAGACCGGTTGTTCTTCATCGACAACTCGGGCGGCAAGTCCGGCGGGAGTAGCGGACCGCCGTATCCCTGCTATGAGCTGCTGCGCGATAGCAACCACTACTTCACAGGGATGTCGGCATTCAGTGGAGACCGTTTCAAAGTAACTGTGGATGGTTCGGCGGAGCGCATGCGCGGACAGTATGCGTCCGGCTCCTATTTTGGGCTATTGGGAGTGCGTCCCGCGCTGGGGCGGCTGCTGACGCCCGCGGACGACGCCGTGATTGGCCGCGGCGGCGCGGAAGGCGGCGCGGCCGTGATCAGCTATGGACTCTGGGAGCGCCGCTTCGGGGGAAGTCCGGACGTGTTGGGCAAGGCCATGCAAGTCGGCACGAGCTGGGTGACGATTGTTGGCGTGACGGAGCCCGGGTTTCTGGGACTGGACCCGGGGTCGCCTGTCGATATCACAATCCCGATGGTGCTGACGACCAACAATCTGCGGGGTCGTTCGAACTGGTGGTTCAGCGTGGTGGGGCGATTGAAGGACGATGCTATGCCGGAGCAGGCGCGGGCGGAGTTGGACCGGTATTTCCACGGATACATGGAGGAAATTGGCCTGAAGGGCGAATCGAAGAGGTATTTCAGCGGCATTACCCTTGTGCCCGCGGCGAAAGGCCTGGAAGGCTTGCGGCGGAAGTTTTCGCGGCCGCTGCTGATTGTGATGACGATCGTGGGTTTGGTGCTGCTCATTGGATGCGCGAACGTGGCGAATCTACTGCTTGCCAGAGCGAGTGCGCGGCGCGGCGAGATTGCGATGCGGCTGGCCCTGGGCGCGAGCCGCGGCCGCCTATTCCGGCAACTGTTGACGGAGGGTTTGTTGATCGTGACGGCATCGGCCGTTTTGGGTGTGCTGTTGGCCAAGTGGGGCGTGGCGGGTTTGGTCAGCCTGTTCGCGGGCGTACGGGGACGCATCATCCTGGAGCCGCACTTTGACTGGAGGATCATCGGGTTCACGGCCGGAGCCGCACTGGCCGCGTGCCTGCTGTTTAGCGTGGCGCCCGCATGGCACGCGGTGCGGGACAACGGGCGGAGCAGCGCAAGCCGGACGCAGTCCCGCATGGGTAATCTGCTAGTAGTGATCCAAATCATGTTGTCCGCTGTACTGCTCTGCGGCGCGGCGTTCTTCATTCGGAGCCTGCGCAATCTGAATGAGCTGGATGCGGGTTTCCATCGCGATGGCGTGATGACAATGAACGTGGAGGGCGTCTTTCCGAGGACGGGGCCGCCGACCGGCGACAAGGCGGCCGACGACAAGGCGATGCAGGAGCTGATGGCGCGGCGGGGCCGCCAATGGGAGGAGTTGCTGGAACCGTTGCGTTCCATGCCCCTGGTGAAAGCGGCGGCCGTTTCCACGTTGAGCCCACTGAGCGGGAGAGACCGCGGTGTGCTCATGCAGACAGGCTTGGACGATACCGGCGCCAACCGGGGAATTCACATCAACCAGGTAAGCGATGGGTATTTTGACGCATTCGGCATGCAGGTCACAGCGGGACGGTTGATCACAGGGTCAGACGGCGCCGGCGCGCCGCGCGTCGCCGTATTAAATGAGAGTGCGGCCAAGGCGAGGTTCCCGGATGGAAACGCGGTTGGACGGCGCGTCCATTTTCCCGGGCAACGAGCAACATCCGAGTACGAGATCATCGGCGTGGTACGGGATGTCCGCTATGAGAGTCTTCGCCGGCCGGCCGAGCCGATGGTATACATACCAATCCAGCAGGCCATCGATCCGATCGGCAGTGTGATGGTGGCAGTGCGGGAGAGGGGCGACGGCGCCGGTACGCTGGCGCTGCTCCGGCAGCGCGCCGCCGGCGTCATTCCGGGCGGGTTCGTTGCGAATGCGGTGACGATTCAGCAGTATGTGGAGGAGTCGCTGATTGAGGAGCGGTTGTTGTCGATCCTCGCGGGGCTGTTCGGCGGGCTGGCGCTGGTGCTGGCGCTGATCGGGCTGTATGGAATCATGTCGTTCACCGTAATCCGGAGGACGCGGGAGATCGGGATTCGTATTGCAGTGGGTGCGGGGAAAGGTGCAATTCTTTGGCTGGTGCTCCGCGATTCGCTGCGGCTGATTGGAGCCGGATTGGCGCTCGGCATTCCCGCGGTTTGGATGGGGAGCAAATATGTCGAGAGTGAATTGTACGGGCTGAAGGCCGGCGATCCAGTCACGGTAAGCGGTACTGGATTGCTTCTGTTAGGAGTTGCGCTCGCGGCGGGCGCGTGGCCCGCGTGGCGGGCCAGCCGGGTTGACCCGCTGGTTTCGCTGCGGCACGAATAGGGCATGGCGTAAGATCGTTCCTTGCCGCAAGCATTGGATGGATTCCGGGTTCTTGATTTTTCACACGCCCTGGCCGGGCCCTACTGCACGATGCTGCTGGCCGACGCGGGGGCGGCAATTTATAAGCTGGAACCGAAGCATCTTGGAGATATGGGACGCGGGTGGGGACCGCCCTTTGCCGGAGACCAGGCGAGTTTCTTTTTGGGGTTGAATCGCGGGAAGTTTGGGATTTCCGTGGACTTGAAACAGGCCGGGGGTGTGGAGATCTGCAGGCAGCTGGCAGGTTGTGTGGATGCCGTCGTGGAGAACCTTCGGCCGGGGACGATGGATCGTTTGGGGTTGGGGTATGAGGCGCTGCGGGCAGTGAATCCGGCGCTCATCTATTGTTCGATTTCCGGCTACGGCCAGGATGGGCCTTCGCGCGATGAGGCGGCGATGGACCTTGTTGTGCAGGCTTCGAGCGGGTTGTTGAGCATTACGGGGACAGAGGACGGGGAATCGACGCGATGCGGGTATGGAGTGTCCGATATCACTGCCGGTTTGTTTGCGGTGATCGGGATACTCACTGCGCTTCATGCACGGCGGGCGTCGGGGGTGGGGCAGTTCGTGGACGTTTCGATGTTCGACAGTATGATTTCGGCGATGAGCTCGAACTATGCGAGTTTTCTGGGCGACCGGCGAGTGCCTGGGATGATGGGGACGCGCTATCCGACTGTGGTGCCGTATGGAGTTTATGACGCCGCGGACCGGGGCGTAGCGATTGCGGTGGGGAGTGAGAAGCTCTGGGCGGCGTTTCGCGAGGCATTGGGGTTGGCGGAGGACGCGCGCTTCGCCTCGAATGCCCTGCGGATTGCGAACCGGGTGGCGCTGGACGAGGTTTTAAACACGGCGTTTCGGCAGAGGCCGGCTGCAGAGTGGATTGCGGTACTGCGGGAGTGCGGGATTCCTTGTTCGCTAGTGCTGAATTTCGAAGAGGTTTATACGCACCCACAAAGCCGGTTCCGGGGGATGTTTCCGGCGCTGCCGCATCCGACGGCGGGGACACACACAGTGACCGGGCCGCCGATTAAGCCGGCCGTCGCACCAACGATGCCGGCGCCGTTATTGGGGCAGCATACACGGTTGGTGTTGGGAGAGCTGTTGGGGATGGGCGAAGGAGAGCTGGATGTATTGGAGGAGCGGGCAGTGATTTTCAATACGCCGCAGTCGTAAGCCTGGGCTCCGCTTCCCCGCGCAGCCAGATTCGCAGCGGCGCATGAGGGGCGGGCGCGGGCCATGGCATGATGATTTCCATCTTCTGGCCTTGGCCATCCGGCGCTGGAAGGGCGCTCACCTCGCGGGCCGCGTCATTAGACCAACCGGTCTTGGCAATCGCCTCTAATCCCACGCCGGTCAATTCGCCCTTGTACGAGTTCGCCTCGACTCCCGGTTCGTTGGTCAGCTTGAATCCGGTGATTGCCGGCAGCGACACCGTCTTGCCAAGGCTGGCCGGGTTGGAACCGGCCACCGTCGCCGACATCGTGCACGGCACGGGGCTGTTCGCCGGGACGGTGACGTAGAGAGTGCCCGAACCGATCGGCTTCGCCTCAGCGGCGGGTGGCGTGGCGCCGGGCTCCTTGCAGGTGAGATGGACTGTCGCGGCAGGCGGAAGATTCTTGACCTTGAGCGAGAAAGCGGCAGGCATGGCCGCGTCGATCTCGCCGTCGAGCCGCTCGACTGTTCCGGCCTGCTGCGGGGCGCGGGTTAGGGCGGTTATGACCGGTTTCGGGCCGGCGGCGCGAAGCGCGTTCGCGATCAGCAGGGGCCGATGGCGTCCCTCGACATGGGCTTCTATGTCGATCTCGGGCGGGGTCTTCTCCGCCAGGGTTACGCGGGCTTGGCGGCTCGCCGCATCCCAATCGATCTTGGCGTGAGGGGAGGTCAGCTTTTCAATGCGGTCGAGACCCTTACCGGAAATCGTTATCGTTTCGGGCGAACCTTCGTGGACCGGAATGGGAAGATTGTCGATGGCCGGAGCGGGTGGCTGAATGGCAAGGGCGAGCTCGGCTTTGCCGCCGCCCTGTTGGGCGATGGTGAGCGTGTACGGGCCGGCCGGAAGGCTGGAGGTGTTGACTTCGAATTCCACCCAGTCGCCTTCGGGAGATGCGGCGTAGGGGATGGGCGCGGGTTTCGCCAGGGGGTCGCCGAGGCGGAGGAGTTGCAGGCTGTTGATGAAATACGCCGGTGCCCCGGCCAGGCGGGCACGGATGGGGCCGGTGTTGGTGATAAGGTGATCGGCGGTATCGGGAGTGAGCCGGAGCGTGTTGAGATCGGGCAGTGGGTGCAGCACAATGTCGCCGCCTACCGGCACGGTGGTCCAGTCCCAATCGGCGAGGAGTCGATATGTGCCTGGTTTGGCGCCAGGTGGGATCTGCGCGGCACGGAGAGACTTTTCGTTGACGGGGACGGAGATGGGGATATTGACGGCCGCCCCTTTTGCATCAACGAGTTTCCAACGGAAGGCGCGGCCGGCGTTCAAAAGGTCAACGTCGGGCGCATCGATGGGGATCATCGCGGGCTGGCCGATAGCCAGATGGACCGGTTTGTTCAGAGCGAGGCGGGGCGGCGCACCTTGCGGCATTCGGCGGGCCCACAGATAGGCGACCTTGGTGCGCGTACTCGCAGTCTTTGCGGCACAGAGCGCGGGTTCGGGGGCTTCTCGGAGGAGGGCGGAGCGAAGCTCCGTCTTCGGGAACATGAGGGATCGCATGTTCAGGAAGAGCGCGGCGCCGCCACCGGCCAAGCCGACGGTATTGCCAAAGAAAAGCCCGGCGACGGACGATGCTAGCGTTGCCGATTGCTGCCAGCGCTGTTGCGCTTCGGGCGCCAGGGGGTCGTAGGAACCGATGGCGGGGTTGAGCGTGCGGAAGAGGGAAAGAGTTTGCTGATCGAGGGAGGCGGTACGATCCAGTTTGGATGCGCCGCCGGTGGAGGCAAGGCCCTGGAGAGCGGCATCGACAGCGCGGTCGTCGTTCTGCCTCCGGCCGGTGAGGGCGGAGAGAACGATTTCGGTCTGAGCCGTTTTTTCGGAGTACTCGGCAAGCTGGGCGATAAGCTCAGGGTCCTTGGTGGCGGCGTTCTTCATACGGTCCTCGTCGAATCCGCGCGGACCATACGCAACGGCGATGGCGGCAGCGTCTTCTGGGAGGACCCACTCCTGGCGGGCGTTGCCTTTTTTGGTTTCGAGGAGGCGGAATTCGTTGGTGTTTGTGGTGTGGAGCAGGAGAGCAACGCGAGCGCCGGAGGTATCGGTGGGAACGGGTGGGTCGGAAGGGAAGAAGACGACGGAATCGCCTTTTTGGAGGTGATTGACGCGGTCAATGGGGATGCCGTAGGAAGTAGTGGGCCTGCGGGCTTCCAGGCGAAAATAGGCCACCGCGGTACCGGCCGGGCAGACCGGCGCCGCAGTGGAAATGGTTGTTAAAAGGAGTAGGAGGAGGACAGAATTCCGCACTCCTCTTATTTGACGCGGCCAGGGCGGAAAAAGTCGCTTTGCGGTTACGATGGCAGGATGGCGCTGGCAGCGGCGATTGCGGGGGCGGCGGGTTTGACCGGCCAGCAGGTACTGAACCGGTTGCTGGACGATGGCGGGTTTGATCCGGTAGTGGCCGTTTTGCGGCGGCCGCTGCACCGCGCCCATCCGCGGCTGCGGGAACGGGTGGTGGAGTTTAGTTCATTGGAATCAGTGACTCCGGTGAGGCTGGACGCAGCGTTTTGCACGCTCGGCACGACGATTCGGAAGGCGGGATCGAAGGAGGCTTTCCGCGCGGTTGATCGGGGTTACGTGGCGGCATTCGCCCGGTGGGCGCGGGCGAATGGAGCGCGGCATTTTCTATATGTATCGTCGGTCGCGGCGGAGTTGAACTCAGCAAACTTTTATTTGCGGGTGAAGGCGGAGACAGAGCGGGAGCTGGAGGGCGTGGGGTTTGAATGGCTGGATATTTTTCAGCCAAGTTTTCTGCTGGGGAGCCGGGAGGAACGGCGGCCCTTGGAGAGGATTGCACAGACGATGATTCAGGGAATTCAGTTCGCGCTGACCGGGCCGCTGGAACGATATCGCGGGATTGCGGCGGGTGCGGTGGCGCGGGCGATGGTGGCGCGAGCCAAGGCGCCAGGCGGAGAGGGCGTGCGGCGGTTTCTGTGGCGGGACATGATGGAGCTCAGTTAAGTCCGGCGCTTTTCCGCGATGACTTCACGATAGCTTTCGGCGAGTTCGGCAGTGATGGCAGCCATGTCCCATTCAGCTTCGACATGCTGGCGCGCTTTGCGAGCGAGGGATGCGGCGTAATCGGGATCGGCGAGGAGCGCCAGCGTCTTGGCGGCGAAGTCATCGGGATCATCGGCCAAGGCGCAGGTATCGCCGTCGTGCCGCGATAGGCCTTCGGCCCCGATATCCGTGGAAACAACGGGAATGCCGGCGGCAAACGCTTCGAGGAGTTTCACGCGAACGCCGCTGCCGGTGAGAATCGGACAGATGAAAACCGCATAACGCGACAGAGCATCCCGTACATCATCGACAAATCCGATCAGTTCGACATGACCGATGTCCGGCAGAGAGTGGCGCGGAGGCGGGTCGCTGCCGATGATCACCAGGCGCGTCTGGGACCGCTCGGCGACAACCCGCGGCCAAACGCGATGGATAAACCAGTCGAGCGCCTCGCGGTTGGGCGTGTGGCGGAAGCTGCCGAGAAACAGCAGCGTGTCCGGTTCGCGATCATCCGGATTGAAGGCATAGCGCGAAGTGTCGACGCCTGCGCGCAGGCCGGTCTGCATCTTCGGTTTGAGTTCGGGGACAAACTCCAGGAGGTAATCCTCGTTCGCGCGGCTGCACATCTGGATGCGGTCCATGGCGGGCAAAAGCTTCAGTTCGTAGCGCAGGGCGCGGAGGTACTCGTAAGCGGCTGAAGGACGATGCAGCCATGCGGCGTTCTTTGCGAGGGAGCGGCCGATCGACTGGAAGTAAACGTCATGTTCAAAGAGGACGTTGGCGATGCGCTTGTAGTCTTCCGCGTACTGCCCCATGTTGGTGTAGTCGAGCTGGACGACATCGACGCCGTGCAGAAGGATGGTGCGGTGAATGGCCCAGCGCAGATCGTCGTTCGAGAACTCGCGCACCGCGAACGGCGTCAGCGAGCCGAAGCCTTTCGGACGCCCTTCCAGGCGAACGATATATTCGGCAGTCTTGCACTTCCGCGTCAGCTCGTCATGCGCTTCCCGCTGTCCGTCTTCGTCGAGGAGAACGATCAGGTGAACGTCGGCGTGCTTCACCAGTTCGAGCAGCGTCTGGTAGATGAACACGCCGCCGCCATGTGTGGGCGGGCAGACGGGATAGGGCGAGAGGAATAAAACACTGGGGCGCTCTTTTGTTTTGGGCAGATCGACGAAGCGGTCAAGGAAGTACCCGGGCATCGGACGCCGGAAGGTCTCAGTGTCGGTGACGGCGGCGAGTTGCTGTGCGCGGGCGCGGCTGCGGAGCGCCCGGGGGAGCTGAAGAAACGCGCGCCACAGCGCCAGCGGATTCGGCCGTTCGAAAGAGTCACCGAAGAGGACGCTGAGCCATGCTCCGGCGTAGGCGAAGAAAAAGTGGGAGAGCAGCCGCGGCCATTCATGGATGTTTTTCCAGCAGAAGAGGAGGAAGTTTTTCTTCAGGATCGACTGAATGTAGGCCTGCGAAAACTTCTTGCCGATGGTGCCGCGGTGCTCGTGCCACACAATGCTGCGGGGCTCGTAGAATACCTTCCAGCCGCGTTTCCACGCAAGATAACCAAGGTCGGTGTCCTCCAGGTAGAACGGCTTCAACAACTCGTCGAAGCCGCCGAGTTCGGCGAATTTGCGCCGGTCAAACGCGCAAGAGCCGCCGCCCCCGTAGAAGCAGGGGAAGGCGCCGGTGACCTTGTTGTCGATGCGGTGACGGACGCGAAGGCCGCCATTTTCCCACCAGGCTTGCGTGAGCCCGGTTTCCTCGCGGAGCTTGTTGGGATCGGAGAAGAAGATCTGGCAGGAGACGGCGAAGACGTTTTCGCCGGAGAACCCTTCGAGGAGCGGCGCGAGGAAATCGTGCGCCACACGCATATCGCTGTTGAGCAGGACGACGATATCGTTCTTCGCGGCCGCGAAGCCTCGATTGGATCCGCCGCCAAAGCCGTAGTTGCGGTCGAGCTCGAGGACGCGGACGGTGGGGAACCGCTGTTTCAGGAAAGCGGCACTGCCGTCAGAGCTGGCGTTGTCGACGACGAGGATTTCGTTGGCGGGGTTGCTCTTGGTGGCTTCAATGATTGACGGGATGTATTTTTCGAGGAGGTCGCGGCCGTTCCAGTTGGGGATAACAATACTGGCGGCACTTGTGTTTGGATGGGTGCTTTTCGGGAGCGGCCTGGCGGGAGCAAGTTTGCGGAGCAGGTCCGCGACTGCGATGACGAGGAGCGGAACTCCCAGCAGCAAGGGAGACAGAATCAAAAGGGGAAGGTTGCGCAAAAAACGCGAAAGCAAAGCCATTGGCTACTGGACCTTCGGACCGACTCCGATGCTTCGGCCAAGCCGCATCCATCGCGATCCGCGCACGGCGTCAAGCTGCTGGCGGAGGGCAACGATTTCGGCATCAAGCGATTGCGCCCACAGAGTGCGTTCCTCAACCGTCTTCTCGGCTTTGTCGAGAAGCTCTACGCATGTAGCAAGCTCGGCTTGCGTTCGTAGGAGCTCCGTCTCCTTCGTCTTACCCCAAGCGAGTGCCGCATCCTGTTCGGCATTCACTCGTTTGATTTCTTTCTCATAGGCTGCAACTGTTTCCGTTGCGGCCGCTTGTTCGGTTTCCAACTCGGCTTGCAGGGCGGTGATACGGTTGCCCGCTTCCTGCAACTGTTGATTGAGATCCATGGCCCAGGCGTTCCGGTCCTTCAGTTCGGCCGTTTGTTGATCATGGAGTTCGACTAATGTAGCGTGCTTTTCCTGGGACTCGCGGAGCCAGCCGTCCTTCGTGGCAAGCTCGCCTTCCAGCCTCTGGATGTGCCGTTCGCGCTCGCGAAGGACGTTGGCCGCGGAGGGTACGTACAGGAAGGCCGGGGCGCCGGTCATGAGTTGGCCGGCGCAAACGGCGATGAAAAAATGGGCTTCATCGACCTGCGCCGGTTCGCCCTCAAGACGAACATCGGCTGCCGGCGTGCCGCCATTCGCGACTGGCCGGAAGACGATGCTGTCCGAGTGATTCTCCGTAAACAGGAGAGTGTGGGGGAAGTGTTCTTCGAGGGCCAGGCGGAACTCGTCGAATTCGAACTCGTGCTCGTGAAAGGGGTTGGGACCGGAGAGTCGCCGGGATTCGGCGTAGTAGGCTTTGTTGGGTGTGGAGACGACGAATTGGCCGCCCGGGGATAGGACGCGTCGTGCCTCCTTGATGAGCTTGGGCCAGTCGGTGAGATGCTCGATGACTTCGAAGGCGACGACGAGATCGAAAGACCCGTCGGGGAAGGGAAGCTCTGCGGCGCCGGCGTGCTGGAATTGCAGGTTCGGGCGAACGTAGTGCTGGGCGGCGTAGGCGACGGCGTCTTCGCTGATGTCGATACCGGTAACAGTAGAGGCGGTGTTTGCGAGTTCGGCCGAGCCGTAGCCGGCGCCGCAGCCGACATCGAGCACGCGCTTGCGGCGCGAGAGACGCGCGGCGAAAGCGTAGCGCGAGAGGTGTTCGTTCCAGAGATCGACGTCGACCTGGCCTGGGATGACTCTCTCCCCGGTGAACTCAGCGCTCATGCGCGGCCTCCGGTTGGGCGAGCAGCCGGCTGTTGACTTCGACGCGGCAGGGCAAATGCAGGTAGCCGTAGATTTGCCCTTCGCCGTGGCCCATTTGCAGTGTCAGCGCGTTATCGATCCAATCGCACATTTTATACTCTGTGAGGTTGCCGTCGGCGATGGCGGGTGAGAACGAGAACGACGCGGGGTACAGCTCGGGCAGCGTAATGTGGAAGTCGACCGTGACGGTGTCGCCGGGCCACATCTCGGCGAGCTGATGGCCTTCGCGCAATGTATTGGTGCCGGCGAAATCGACGCCGAGGTGATTGCGCAACATAAAGCCGACGTTCGGGCTGAGGACCGGCTGCTTGGCGCGGGCGCTGATGCGGAGCACGATCTTGCTTCCTGGTTCGAGCAGGTGCAACGGGCGGCCGCCGGTATTCGTGACAACGATGCCGATGATTTCAGCGCGTTCGTCGCCGTAGCGGTGATCGATGTTGGGGATGCCGGTGACGAGCTCGGGGGCCTGTGTGGCGGGGCCAGGTGTGTGGTCCTTGCGCGCAAGATCGAGGAATTGGGAGTCCTTCTCCACCATGTGCGCCAGGTACTTTGCGACGACCAGCTCGGTATCACCGATTTCGCGAATACGGCCGTTATGGAGCCACATCGTACGATCGCCGATAGCTTTGACGTCGCCGATGGCGTGGGAGACGAAGAGGATGGTGACGCCCTTGGCGCGCAGTTCATGCACCTTGCGCATGCAGCGCTGGCGAAAGTAGATATCGCCAACGGCGAGGGCTTCGTCCACGAGCAGCACATCGGGATCCACGTGGATGGCGACGGAGAAGGCCAAGCGGACGGACATGCCGCTGGAATACATCTTCACCGGCTGGTTGATGAAGTCGCCGATTTCGGCGAAGGCTTCGATTTCGGCGTAGCGTTTGTCGATCTCTACCGTTGAGAGGCCGAGGATGGCTGCATTGAGATAGACGTTGTCACGCCCCGTGAATTCAGGATTGAAGCCGGATCCGAGCTCGAGTAGTGCGGCGACGCGGCCGTTGGTTTGAGCCTTGCCTGTGGTGGGCTGCAGAATGCCGGCGACGATTTGGAGGAGCGTGCTTTTGCCCGAGCCGTTTTCGCCGATGATGCAGAACGTCTCACCGCGGCGCACTTCAAAGGACACTTCGCGGAGCGCCCAGAAGTCGCGATGGTAAGAGATGCGGTTGAGAGTGAGCAGTTCCTTGAGGCGATGGCTTGGGGCTTCGTAGATGGGATAGCTCTTCGAAACGTCGGAGAATTGGATAAGCGGGGATGGCGTGGAGGTCTGCAAGGGAGTGCTATATAGCGGACGGCGTTGACAGGGCTGCAAGTTGTTGTTTATTCTGGACTTTGTTGCCGGTGTAGCTCAGGTGGTTAGAGCGGCGGTCTCATAATCCGCAGGTCGTAGGTTCGAGTCCTACCGCCGGCACCAAAATAGATGCTAGGGCGCTTCGCCCACGATGACTGAATAGATGCGATCCAGGTCATCATTCGAATAGTACTCGACTTCAATCCTCCCTTTGCCTGGAGCGCGTTCGATGATTCGCACCTTTGTACCGAGGGCATTTTCGAGTTCGCGAATCGCCGCTTTGACGTTGGGGTCGAGTTCGGGTTCGGCAGGTTTCTTCTGTTCGCGCGGCTGAGTGATTTTCTGAACCAACTGCTCGACCTGACGGACGTTGAGGCCCTGCGCGACGGCTTTTTCCGCCACTTCCATCTGGAGATCTTCGTCTTCGATGCCGAGGATGGCACGCGCGTGACCCATCGACAAACGTCTCTCGGCGACCATGATCTGGATGGGACCGGGAAGGCGGAGGAGACGAAGAAGGTTGGAGATAGTGGAGCGGTCCTTCCCCGTTCTTTGACCAATCTCTTCATGACTCAGTCCGACCTCGACGGCGAGCTTTTGGAGGGCGATGGCGATTTCAAGAGGATTGAGATCTTCGCGCTGGATGTTTTCAATGAGCGCAACTTCGAGCACGCGGAGATCCGAGAGCTCCTGCACGACTACAGGAACTTCGGCGAGACCGGCAAGTTTTGCGGCGCGCCAGCGGCGCTCTCCGGCAACGATGTGAAATTGGTTGCCGAGTTTGCGGACGATAAGGGGCTGGATGACACCGTTCGCGCGGATGGATTGAGCTAATTCCTCAAGGCGCGTTGCATCAAAGACACTTCGAGGCTGAAGCGGATTCGGCTCGATCTGGTGGATCGGGAGTTTGTTTATCTGCACTTCCCCTGTGGGCGCAGGAGCCGGCGGAGCGCTGGCGGGACGGCTGGGGAGGAGGGAGGAGAGGCCCTTACCGAGCGCTTTGCGCTGATTCTCGGGAGCGTTGCTCATTCGCGATGATCTCCTTGGCGAGTTGCAGGTAGCATTCCGCACCCTTGGACTTCACATCGTATAAAAGAACGGGTTTGCCATGGCTGGGGGCTTCAGCGAGACGTACATTGCGGGGAATGACGGTTTTGAAAACCTCATCCTGGAAAAATTCCTTCAGGTCTTGCGCGACCTGTCGCGTCAGGTTCGTCCTATCGTCGAACATCGTGAGCAGGATACCTTCCGTTTGGATATCGTGCTGGAACGACTCCTTGATGCGTTCGATTGTGTCCATCAACTGCGAGATACCTTCGAGCGCGAAGAATTCGCACTGGATGGGGATGAGGACAGAATCGGCGGCAACAAGGGCGTTGAGGGTTAGAAGGTCGAGTGCGGGCGGGCAATCAATAATGATGTAGCCGTAGTGGTTGCGAATCGGGGCGAGAATCGTGCGCAGCGCGGTTTCACGGTGATCCATCTGGATAAGTTCAACGTTAATACCGACGAGAGCACGATCAGCGGGGAGGAGTTCCAGGCCTTCGCAATCCGTATTCACAATTGCATCGGCGGCGAGCTTTTCACCTGTCAGAACATGATAGAGGCTAATGTTTTCCGGGTCCTTAGCGATTCCGAGGCCAGTAGTGGAGTTCCCTTGCGGGTCCGCGTCGACCAGAAGCACTTTGAATTCGCTCGCTGCTAGCGAGGCCGCTAGATTTATGGCGGTTGTGGTCTTCCCAACGCCGCCTTTTTGGTTTGCAATGGCGATAATCTTGGCCAAGCGTTCAATTTTCCTTTCACGATGCTATCACGTTCCACGTGGAACCTCGCCCCGCAACCCGTTCCACGTGGAACACTTACCCCTTCGAGAGGTAAATGTCGAGGACCGCGATAGCCGCGGGAGTGATTCCGGGAATACGGGCGGCCTGCCCTAGTGTAGAAGGGCGAACGCGCTCCAACTTCTCTGCTACTTCACGCGAGAGGCCAGGTATTCGGGCGTAGGTCACCGAATGAGGAACCGCACGGCGCTCCGACTCCTTCAGTCGAGAAATCTGCCGCTCTTGCTGATCCAGATAGCCGCTGTACTTGATCCCCGTTTCCACGGTTTCAAGCAGGCCCTGCTCGGGAGTGCCGCCGACTACCTCTTCAATACGCGGCTGCAGGAGAGCAAGCCTCGCCTCCGGACGGCGGAGCCACACTGAAAACAACGGCCGATCCTCCGCGGACAAACCGAGATTCGGGAATGAGGAAGGAGCGATGCGCGTTTCCGACAGCCACTTCATAAGCACCGATTTCTGCTGCTGCTTGCGCTCGTAGCGGGTCCAACGCTCACCGCTGACCAAGCCGAGCCGCTTTCCAAGAGGAGTGAGCCGCTCGTCCGCGTTGTCGATGCGAAGGTTGAGCCGATATTCCGCTCGAGAAGTGAACATGCGATACGGCTCATCGGCACCCTTCGTGATTAGGTCGTCGATGAGTATGCCGGTGTATCCCTCGGAACGCGGGATCTCAAAAGAAGGCGACCCACTGACCTTGCACGCAGCGTTCAGGCCCGCAATCAATCCTTGGCAGCCAGCCTCTTCATACCCGGAAGTACCGTTGATTTGTCCGGCGAGGAATAGACCTTCCACCCTCTTCACCTCCAACGAGTGGTCCAGCTCGCGGGGGTCGATAGCGTCGTACTCGATCGCGTAGCCGGGGCGGATCATCTCGGCATCCTCGAGTCCGGGGATGGAGGCGATCATCGCCGTCTGCACATCCACAGGCATGCTTGTCGACATCCCATTGACATAGACTTCGTACGTGTCGAGACCTTCCGGTTCCAGGAAAATCTGATGGCGCGTCTTGTCCGGAAACTTAACCACTTTGTCTTCAATGGACGGGCAGTAGCGCGGACCGATACCCTCAATGACTCCGCTATACAACGGAGAGCGGGCTATGTTCTCGCGCAGAACCGCGTGGGTGCGCTCGGACGTATATGCTATATAGCATTTGATCTGTTCACGCTCAATCTTGCCCGTGAGAAAGGAGAAAGGCGTCGGGTTTTCGTCGCCGGGCTGAGGTTCAAAGCGCGACCAGTCGAGTGACCTGCCATCGAGCCGCGGCGGGGTGCCGGTTTTCAGGCGAGTCCATTTCAGATCGAGCTGCCGTAGTTGATCGCCGAGGAGGTTGGCGGGTGCTTCTCCATTACGGCCGCAGTTGTATTTGCTTTCGCCAACGTGTGCCAGGCCGTTCAGGAACGTGCCCGTTGTGACGACGACGGCACCAGTATCGATGCGGCGACCATCGCGGAGCACGACACCGCGAATGCGGCGGCGCCCGGCCTCGCCGGGCTGAATGACGAGCTCGGCGACTTCCGCCTGCAGGATGCGAAGATTCGGCTCCTGCTCCAGCACCTCGCGCATTCGGATGCGATATTGCTTCTTGTCGCATTGAGCGCGGGGCGACCAGACGGCCGGCCCGCGACTGGTGTTCAACAAACGGAACTGGATACCGACTGCGTCGGCTACTTCTCCCATCACGCCGCCCAGCGCGTCGATCTCACGCACCAAGTGGCCCTTCGCGATGCCGCCGATCGCGGGGTTGCACGACATCTGCGCGATGAGGTCGATATTCATCGTGATCATCGCCGTTTTCAGTCCGAGGCGCGCACATGCCCGCGCCGCTTCGCAGCCGGCGTGGCCTGCCCCGATTACAACGACGTCATACTGCAATGCCCGGATCACGAAAATATCCCTTGTTTTATTCTAACTGGAGGAGATTTTTCGTTGAACGTACTTATTATCGGATCGGGCGGACGCGAGCATGCCCTGGCATGGCGGCTTGCGGAAAGTCCATCTGTAAAAAGGGTTTTTGCGGCCCCGGGTAATCCCGGGATAGCGCAGTCCGCTACATGCCTCGCAGGGTGCAACTACCTGCAGCTTGCGGCTGATAACGGCATCGACCTCACGATCGTGGGGCCCGAGGCGCCGCTCATTGAGGGCGTGGTGGATCAGTTCCGTCAGGCGGGACGGACAATTTTCGGGCCGGTACAAGCGGCAGCGCAATTAGAAGGCAGCAAGATTTTCTCCAAAAACTTCTTCGCCCGGCACGCCATTCCGACGGCGCGGTTTCACACCGCGTTGAGTGAAGTCGACGCGCTGAAGGCTCTCGACGACTTCATTGCTCCCGTGGTGCTGAAGGCGGATGGATTAGCGGCAGGCAAGGGTGTCGTGATCGCTCACACGATGGAAGAAGCGCGCGCGACAGTAAAGCAGTTTATGGCAGGCGAGCTGGCCGGGACGGCGGGTCAGCGGCTCGTCATCGAAGAGTTTCTGATCGGCGAAGAGGTCAGTTTCATCGCGCTCTCCGACGGCACGACGATACTGCCACTGCTGCCGTCGCAGGACCACAAGAACATTTTCGATAACGATCAAGGCCCGAATACTGGAGGCATGGGCGCCTACGTGGACGAACGCATTCTAACCTCAGCACAGACGCAGACGGTGATGGAAACGGTGATGCGGCCTGCTATCGACGGCATGAGGAAAGAGGGCTCGCCGTTCACCGGCTTTCTTTATGCGGGGCTCATGATGACGGCGGGCGGACCGAAGACGCTGGAATTCAATGTCCGTCTGGGTGACCCGGAGACGCAACCGATTCTCTATCGCATGCGATCCGATTTCGCGAAGGTCTTGCATGCGGGCGCCACAGGCAAACTTCATAACGAGACGCTGGAGTGGTCCCAAAAACCGGCTGTGGGAATCGTGCTGGCCGCGGAGGGTTATCCCGGAAAGCCGGTGACGGGCGACGGGATCTCGGGAATCGAAGCGGCGGAAAGCCTTGGCGGTAAGGTATTTCATGCCGGCACGAAGCGAAATGAGCGAGGTGAGATTGTCACCAGCGGGGGCCGCGTCCTGACGATCACCGCCGACGGTCCGACGCTGCTCGAAGCTATGGAAAACGCCTACAGGGCGGCTGCTCCGATCCGCTTCCGCGGCATGCAATTCCGAAAAGATATCGGCAAAAAGGGTCTGAAGCGTTGGTAGAATGAGGAAGGTTTCGGGGACGTAGCTCAGTATGGATAGAGCGGTCGCCTCCTAAGCGACAGGTCGGCAGTTCGACTCTGCCCGTCCCTACCACCTCTTCCCGGACATAAACTCGTGACCCCACAACCCAGCGGCGAAGTCACCCAACTCCTTTCCGATGCCAGACAGGGGACACCGGGCGCGCACGATCAACTCTTCTCGATCGTGTACTCTGAGCTAAGGCGGATTGCCGCGAACTATATGCGGCGGGAGCGCGCCGATCACACGCTGCAGGCAACGGCGCTTGTGCACGAAGCCTACATGCAGCTTGTCGATCAGACGCGAGTGAACTGGCAGAGCCGTGCCCATTTCTTCGGCGTCGCGGCGCAGTTGATGCGCCGCATTCTTGTGGACCATGCGCGAAACCAGGGCGCGCAGAAGCGCGGCGGGAATATGCAGGTCTTGTCGATTGAGGACAACGTCGGAATCGCGTCGATCCCGGAAGTGGCGTTCGATGAATTGGACGAAGCGTTGAACCGGCTCCAACAGCTTGACGCCGACCAGGCCAAACTGGTGGAGTTGCGGTTCTTCGGCGGACTGACGGTAGAAGAAGCCGCGGAGGTAATGGGTATCTCCACCGCGACCGTCGAACGCGAATGGCGCATGGCGCGCGCATGGCTGCACCATCAGCTCACCGCAACGCGGCCAAAAAATCCCTGATGCCGTTTCCGCCACGTTCGCGCGCTTAATAGTGGACGCGGAACTGCCCGATGGTTCCCGGCCATCGTCGGAGGTTGCGAGGCTGGCTCCAACTAGCCTCGCATTTCTTTTCGGACATGTAGCCAGTGACTCCAGAACGTTATCAGCAGGTCAAGTCCGCCTTCCGCCTCGCCCTGGAGTTTCCGCCCGGGCAGCGAGATACACTGCTGCACCAACTTTGCGGGGGCGACGACGAACTTCGCATCGAAGTGCAGGATCTTCTCGATAACGACGCCCTACCGTCCACGCCGCTCGACCGTCCGGCAGTCGGCACGCAATTCCGGCTGCGAGCGATGTCGCTCTCCCATACCGCCACGCGTCAGTAATGCGGGATACTATTTTCGCGGACTCGCTGTGACGCCGGAAAGATATAGCCAGGTCAAGAGCCTGTTCCAACTGGTGCTGGAACAGCAGCCGGCGCAGCGTCCGGACTTTCTCGAACGGGCGTGCGGAGCCGACCGCCAGCTCTACGACCAGGTACGAGAGTTGCTGCGCTCGGATTCGACTTCAGAGAGTTTTCTTGAGAAGCCCGCGATTACGCCGATCTCCAAGGTCCTTGCCGACATGCAGGAGACGATGCCGTCGCGCATCGGCCCATATGCCGTGCATAAGCTACTGGGGAGCGGCGGCATGGGCGCCGTCTATCTGGCGTCGCGAGCCGACAAGACGTACGACAAGCAGGTCGCGATCAAGGTCATTCACAAAGGAATGGAGTCCGATCGGATCCTGCAGCGCTTCCGGCGGGAAAGGCAGATCGTCGCGTCGCTCGACCATCCAAACATCGCGCGCCTGCTCGATGGAGGCGCAACCGAGGATGGCCGGCCGTATATCGTCATGGAATACGTCGAGGGCATGTCGATCGACACATGGTGCGATCAACGGCGGCTCAACACGGAGAAGCGCCTGCGCTTGTTCCTGCAGGTTTGCGAGGCGATTCAATATGCGCATCAGAACCTGATCATTCACCGCGACATCAAGCCGGGCAACATCCTGGTGAGGCCCGACAATACCGTGAAACTGCTCGACTTCGGAATCGCCAAGCTGATGAATCCGGACGTTTCTTCCGCGGTTCCGGAAAAGACGGCCACATCAATGCGCCTGATGACGCCGCAGTATGCGAGTCCGGAGCAAGTGAAGGGCGAGGCGGTGACTACCGCGAGCGATGTCTACCTGCTGGGCATCGTACTCTACGAACTACTGACCGGCCACCGGCCCTACCAGGTGAAGGACGACGCCACGCTGGAGGCGGTTCGCGCGTTTTCTCAAAGCGAGCCGCAGAAGCCGAGCGAGGCGATTTTCCGCGTCGCCGACCGGCTCATGCCAAACGGGCAGCGGCAGGTGACGAAGAACGCGCTGACCGTGAGTTCTGTCCGCG
Organism: Acidobacteriota bacterium; assembly: GCA_016185425.1. Taxonomy (GTDB): domain Bacteria; phylum Acidobacteriota; class Terriglobia; order Bryobacterales; family Bryobacteraceae. The sequence goes on from JACPNQ010000035.1 coordinate 126,580, forward strand.
ACGGCACGCCGGCTGCCTTGGTGAAGAAGTTACGGGGCGACATCGACGCGATTCTCTTACGATCACTGCGGCGCAATCCCGCCCATCGTTACCAGTCGACGGCGCAGCTCGCCGAAGACATCCGAAACCATTTGAACCAGCTACCCGTTTCCGCGCTGCCGGACAATCCCGCATACAAGATGAAACTTTTTTTGCGGCGCAATATGGGGGCGGCCATCGCGGCCGCGGGTGCGTTGCTGCTGCTGGTGCTGGTGGCCATATTCGCGCTGTGGCAGGCTTACCGGGCACATACCGAACATCTTCGCGCGGAGGCGCGGTTTGCCGAAGTGCGGAAGATGTCGAACGCCATCCTGTTCGACGTGCAAGAGTCGCTGGCGCCACTGCCCGGGACGACACCGGCGCGGCGCCTTCTGGTGAACAAGGCGCTGGAGTATCTGGGGAACCTGACCAAAGAATCGTCGCACGATCCGGCATTACAGCGGGAACTCGCGGCAGGATATCTGCGCGTTGGCCATTTGCAGGGGAATCCGAACTTCGCCAACCTGGGCGATGCATCGGGCGCGTTTCGGAGCTACCGGCAGGCACAGGAGTTACTGGAGCAGTTGCACAGGAACGATCCGCAGAACGAGCAAGTCGCTAACGACTTGGCGGGGGCGCAGGAAGCCGTGGCCGACATGCTGACGCTGAACGGCGACTCGGCGGGCGCGCTGCTAGCGTTGCGGCGCGCGGTGGAGCTGCGCGATACGGCGAATGCCGCTCCACAGTCGAAGGCGGCGAGTTATCAAAACCTGGCAATTGCGCTGGCCGCGGCCGGCTCAGCGGACGAGGCGATGGCGCTCTCGAAGAAGGCGCAGGAACTGGCACGCGGGTTCGCAGGGCCGGATGCACCGCGGCAGCAGGCGCTGGGTGACAGCCGCTATGCGTCGGTGCTGCAGAGAGCGGGCGATCTGAGCGGGGCGCGCGACTACCACCAGAAGGCCCTTGCGATTTATGAGCAGCTCGCCGCGGCGAATCCGATTGCGGCGCGGCCAAAACGAGAGTTGTCGTTCGCACTGGAGGATCTGGGGGATTTGGAATCGAGGGCGGGAAACGCGGCTGCCGCGAAGCCGTACTACCGGCGATCGTTCGAGCTTCGCCGCGAGCTGGCTGTGTCCGATCCACAGAATCTGCAGGCGCGGAGAGACTTGGCGTATGCGCTGTTGAAGCAGGGATCATTAGATGACGCGCTCGAATCATTCCGGCAGCTTGCCGTGCTGGATCCGGCGAATATTCTGGCGCGGCGGGATCTGGCGTTGGCGTGGGAACGGCAGGGCAACGGGCAGCTCGCGGCGGGAAATAACAGCGCGGCGCTGGCGAGTTACCGCCAGCTTCTGCAGGCGGCAAGAGACTGGATTCAGCGTGATCCGGCCAATCCATATGCAAACCAGATGCTGGCGGTGGCGGAAATGAAGATGGCCGAAGTGCTGCCGCGAACGGGCGACCGGACGGGCGCCGTGACCAGCGCGCGGACGGCGGTTCGCATGGTGGATACGCTGCTGGAGAAGGAAAAGGATAATGCGTTGTTTCAGCGTGATCGCGCCTTCGCGCAGTGGGTGCTGGGGCGCGCATTGACGGAGCTCGCGGCGTCCACCAAGCAACCGCCGGCATGGCGGGAGGCGGAGCAGCAGTTGCGGCAGGCGCAACGTCTGTTTAGGGAACTGGAGAGTAAGAACCAGTTGCTCGGCGAGGACCGGAGCGTGCCGAAAGCGATCGCGAACCAGATTGAAGCCTGCCGGCAGGCTGGGGCGTTTTAGGGGCCGGCCGTGTGGCGGCGTTCAGGTCCTCGTGTTCGAACGCCGACGCCATGCGGTCAATTTCCGCGATAGCCCGCCCTACTTGGGCCGCGATCTCGTGCGCCATGGCCACGCTCAATGCTTCTTTGTCTATTTTTCTATACGTTTTATACTTTATGCCTATTATCATAGCCCTTACATAGCATTTGCACCGCGCACGGCCACATCGGCCGGCTGTTCCTCCCGGCCGGCGGGACGCCGTTGCGGCAGCCCCAAAGCCAGCCGTACTTCCGTTCGAACCTGCGCCGCAAGCGTCGCGTGGAGCGAGAGTCGCTCCAGCGCGTCCTCGCGGCTACGGCCAACGACTTGTCCATCGAATTCGATTCCTGCGCGCGTGGCCTTCACAACGCCGCATTCGATACCGCGGTCGATTAGTTCGGCTGCCGGATCAACGCCAGTACCGGGGACGAGGTCAAACTCAAGCTGCTTCGGCTTAGCGAGTTGATTCTTGACAATGCGAAGCCCGACGCGTTTTCCATTGCGAAGCTCAGCCCGCTCCTCCAGGTCTGCTCGTACCGCGGCGTGCATCTTCAATGCCCAGCCGCCCGCGCTGGTTTGCGCGTAACCGAACCCTTTATAGGCTCGCACCTGGTTCAGGAACAGTACGCACGCCGGACTTCCCTGCAACGCGCGCACCAGGCGGCGCAATCCGCTGGCCAGCATCTCGCATTGTCCGAAAGGACCCGCCTCTCCGAGCCGCTCCTCCCTCTCTTCCGGCGGCAGGAGCGCCGCCGCCGAGTCTACGATGATCAGGTCCACGGCCTTCGACGCCGCCAGCTTCTCGATAATTCGAAACGCCTGCTGACCGTCTTCCGCCCGGGCGAGGAGGAGCGCCTCGACATCCACTCCCACGCGCGCGGCATAGGCGCCGTCAAACGCGCGCTCTACATCGACGAATGCCGCCGTCTCACCTTCTCGCTGCACTGCGGCGACGGCCTGCAGGCCAAGGGTCGTTTTGCCGATAGCGGGAGGGCCGTAGAGCTCAATCACCCGTCCGCGAGGAAGGCCGCCAACACCCATGGCCGCGTCGATGGTGATGGAGCCGCTGGGAAGGATGCCCTCCAGTTCGCGGCGCCGGAGGCCGAACCGGACGACACGTTCCAATTCGGCCGTATGACGGCCGTCAAACCGAACATCTTGCCGATCCTCCGGCAAACGGGGGAATCCCAACTGTGAGGAAGCCATGAGCGAACTCAGTTTGACCCAGCTTGGAAGAATTGTCGCCTCGGATTGTTCGGAATACTAACGGTTTGGCCCCACGGGGTTTTCCTGCAAACGTACCGGTTTGAGGTCCCGCATAAGGAGGTGGACCAAAAGGAGCGCTGTCAGGTGGAAGGCGCCGAAAGTAAGGAAGATCGGCTTGTAGCCGATGAGCGGGATTAGCGAGCCGGGCAGCAGAGTCGCAAAGATCGTTCCGCCCAAACCACCCGCGCAGCCGCCGATGCCGGTAACGCTCGCTACTGCCGGGCGCGGGAATACGTCGGAAACGGTGGTGAACTGATTAGCGGACCAGCCCTGATGCGCAGCGGTAGCGAGGCTCATCAGCAGGATGGCGGTGACCGGGTTATCGAAAAGCACCGCGGTGACCGCAAGGGGCATACAGCCGGCGCACACTCCCATCGCCATTTTGCGGGCTTTACCGACATCGAATCCGCGCCGGATGAAGTATCCGGAGAGCCACCCACCCGCGATGCTGCCAAAATCCGCCATCAGGTAGATAAACGGCAGCACCCAGCCTACCTTCTTCATGTCGAACCCGCGCACATCGTATAAATAGACGGGCAGCCAATAGCTGTAGAAGCGCCAAACGGGATCGGTGAGGAACTTTCCGGCGGCGAAGCCCCATGTTTCCCGGTACTTCAACGCGGCGAGCCAGCCGATTTCCGGTTCCGTGCCGGTGTCGTTGTCGGAGAGGATGTATTGGCGCTCGGCGCTGTTAACACCGTCATGATGCTCCGGTCTGCGATATGTCAGCGCCCAGATGGCAAGCCATACGAAACCCAGACCGCCAGTGACGAGAAAGCAGCCCCGCCAGCCAAAGTAGCTGACCATCACCGTGAACAGTGGCGGACCAACCATCGACGCGACATTCGACCCCGCGTTGAAAATCCCCGTAGCAAACGCGCGATCCTTTTTCGGAAACCACTCGGCGACACTCTTGATCGCGGCCGGGAAGTTGCCCGCTTCGCCCAGGCCTAGCAACCCGCGATTCATGCCCAGCATCAACGGCGTGCGGGCCAGAGCGTGAAACAGCGCGGCGGCCGACCACCATGCGATGGCCATGCCATAGCCAAGCTTGGTGCCGAAGCGGTCGATGAACTTACCCATGGCCAGAAAGCCGAGGGTGTACGCCATCTCGAACGCAGAGGTCATATAGCCGTAGGTGCGATCGTCCAGCACCATGTCCTTCCGGATTTCCGGGACCAGGAAGCCGAAAGCAATCCGGTCCATGTAGTTGATGGTGGTCGCCAGGAACAGGAGAGTGAGGATCCACCAGCGCACGCGGCTCGCTGGAGCGTTCGAATTGCTGGAGGGCATCAGGCAATTATATGGGCTATCGAAAGATACCTGCGTTTGCGGGTGATCGGTCCTACCAACTGGCCTGTTCACGGATAAGGCCAGCGAGGCGTTTGCTAACGGTGACCTCGATGCCGTTCGACATTTTTAGCAGCCAACGCTTACTGCTGAGCGGAGAGATCGTGCGGATGTGGTCCGTATTGATCAGAGTTTTCCGATGGACGCGGCGGAATTGTGCGGGGTCCAGTTTCTCCTCGAGTGCCCGGAGCGAGCTGTTGGCGAAGTAACGTCCAGTGGCGGTGAAGACATATACCACTTCGCCATCGGCCTGGAAAGCAACGACGTCGGCGGGGTCCAACAGATGAACCTGTTCCCCCATCCGGCCGGCAATCTTGCGAGGCCGTTCAGCAGCGCGAGCGGGCCTGGCATGACCCGCAACCTGAGTGCGCGCCTTCTCAAGCGCGGCTGCAAGGCGGTCAGGGCGAACGGGCTTTAGGAGGTAATCGACCGCGCCCGTTTCAAACGCCTGCAGAGCATGGTCCTGAAACGCGGTCACATAGACAATCACGGGAATGCTGCGGCCGGCGAGATTGCGGGCGACGGTGAATCCATCCATTTCGGGCATCTGGAGGTCCAGGAGCAGAACGTCGGGTTTGAGCCGGGCGATACATTCGACAGCTTCCAGGCCGTTGCCGGCCTCGCCGGCGATTTCGATACCGGGCATCTCTTCGAGATACTCGCGGAGAATCTGGCGGGCGATGGGTTCGTCGTCGACGATCAGGACTTTCATGCGGAGCGGGGAACCGTAAAGCGGACGGTGGTGCCGGCAGACGACGATTGGATGTCGAGATCGGCATCCGGACCGTAGCAGAGGCGCAACCGCTGGCGGACATTTTCCAGGCCCACGCCGCCGGACGGTTTATCGGATGCGGGAAAGCCGACGCCGGTATCGGCAACTTCCACCAGGATGCCGTTCTCCGTGGGCCGGACGCTCAGTTGGACGGAGCCGCCAGCGGCCTTGGGGGCGACGCCGTGCTTGACGGCGTTTTCAATGAGAGGCTCGATGGACAGCAGAGGGATATTAGCCTGCGCGGCGTCCGGGTGGATGTTGAGCTCGGTCTTCAACTTCGCCCCGAGACGGAGTCCTTCGATTTCAAGGTACGCGCGAACGATGCGCAGCTCCTCCTCCAGAGAGACAAAAGTTTGGTTGGTGCGAAGGAAGTAGCGGAAGATATCGGCGAGATTGAGGACGGTGCGGCGCGCGCCGGCGGCTTCTTTCGGAATGACGCCATATAAGGTGTTGAAAGCATTGAACAGAAAGTGCGGGTGGATCTGGGCCTGCAGAGCGCGGAGCTCGGCTTGGGAGACAAGGCGCAGAATCCCGGCGTCGCGGATGGCCTCAATGCCCTCACGGATCCTGGCCGCGGCCCGGCGGAGGGCGACGCCGTCTTCACTCATGTACCGGCGGCCACCGGGCCGGCGTCCGAAGCGCATCATACGAATCTGGCCCGAGGTAAGACGAATTCCAAGTGCGGCCTCCCTCCCGTTGGCGAGGAGTTGCGGGCCATCCATAGCGGGATCTGCTTCGAGGACGGCTGGACCAGCGCCGAAATAAATACGCAGCGTCTGCTCCGCCTGGTCGAGAAACGTTGGTTCGTCGCTATTCGCGCGAAAAGCGGGCGGGTCCGTGCGCCGGAAAGCGAGGCGGGTAAGAAGTGTCTGCACGCGCACCCGGGTGAAGGCGTAGAGGATCAGGAGTCCGGTGATGGCGGCGAGAGCCGTTGACGGCCACTTCTCGCGCCAGACGAGAGCGGCCGCCGAGAAGACCAACGCGACAAGAATGTTCGCGAGGAAACGGATCAGAGCATCGAGAAAGACGAAACGGTAGTCCTGCAGGAGGACGAACATGGCGAGCGGGATGCCGCCGTGATGGACGAGCACTTCCACCCACCACGCCGCGTGCCGCTCGTCTTCAGCGAAGTGAAGAATGGAGAGGGAGAGGAGCAGGAGAGCCAGCGCGGGGAGGGCGCGCTGCCGCCGGCGGATGGCGGCGTACATGGCGAGTGCGCAGAACCCGGTGGCGACGATGTCCAGCCCGGCGCCGTGAAGGAAGTCGGAATCGGAGATGAGCTCGGCCAGATGGAGGACTGTGGCGCAGCCGCTGAGGGCGTATCCGGTGCGAACTGCCAAGGGCGGGTCTCCGCTGATGACAAGGTCGAACAGGAGGGCGGGGAGGAAACTAAAGAGGCTGCTTTCGAAGGCCGCGAGATAGGGGCCAACGGAGCCCTGTGCGAGGCCGGCGAGCTCGGCGGCATTCCAGAGGAATGCGATCAATGTGGCAACCAGTGCCTTATTGCGGCCGGGGCTACGGTCGCCCCATAACAGGCCGAAGAAGAGGCCGAAGACGACAGCGCCCGCGGAGTGTCCGAACCAGTTAACGAAGTGGCCGTCGGGCACTACGGGCGTCATCGCCTTTGGATTGTAGCAGCCGGAGGGGCAAGAGCACATGACCGAGGGCGATCAGGAAAAAGATCATATTGCGAATGACGAGGGCGGGGTAGAGAAGGCCGGGTGATTCACCGGCAGCCAGCCGGCGCATCGACTTGATCGAGCGCGGCCACTCACAAATACCGTTGATCCACTCGGCCGGTATGCCTTTCTCGCCGAGGCGGGCGCCGAGGATGGCACCGGTAATTGCCGCCACCGTATCGGTATCGCCTCCGCCGAGAATGGCGGTTTCGATCGCAGCGCGGAAGTCGTTCGGGTATTGCGCGACAATGGCTAGGGCCGCCGGAACGGTGTCGAAAATGTATCCCGTAACGCCATCTCCTGCACGCGGCCTGGCTGGGAGTGTGGGGCAGAGGCCGGGGATCAACTCCGTGCGGCCGGCGGCGGCCAGCGCAACCGCGAGAGCGCCGCATTCGGCCTTCGGGTCAGTGTGAGTAATTCGCGTGCTGGCGCGGACGAATGCTTGCAGGCGAGGGAGGTCATGGCGGTAATAGACGCCGATGATCGCGCTGCGCATCGCAGGAGCATTGCCGGCGGAAAAGACGCCGGACCTCGATGGCGGGAAGCCAAGGCACAACTTCAGGCACGCGCGGAGAGTGGCGAACCCGGCCGCGGGTGGAAAGGTTAGAAACCACGTCCGGAAACGGCGGGCAAGTTGGCGTTGAAAAACATCTACATCGCCGTTCGCTCCGTGGAGACACTCTGTGACCATCCATGCGTGCTCCGTATCGTCTGAGAGCATCCCCCTCCCAAAAATCCATCTGTGGCCGTTGAGGCGTAATCGGGCGAGGCTGCTCCGCGACGCGCCCTCGTAGGGCAGTCCCATTGCATCGCCGGCCGCGGTCCCCAGCAGGCATCCGAGTGCGGAGTCGGTCATCGTTAGGGTTGACGGGCTCGGCGTTTGCGGCGTGCAGCGCTTATTCTTTCGCCGCGCGTCGCAGGCGATCCCGAATGCCGTCCCAATCCGTGCCCAACGGGACGGGCTCGACGACAATCTCCTTTACGCCCAGCGCGTCGGCGCGGTGCAGCGTGTCGTAGAGCATTGCGGCATAGCGGTCCGGGTCTTTCGGCATCCGGACTGAGAATTCGGCGGGACGGTCCACGGCCCACCACAGATAGGCCGTGCCCCGCGGCTCGCCCGGCGTACCCAGTCGAAGGAGAGCGCGCGGCGAATAGTGGCGCGAGTGCTGGCCCGGCGACGCGTGGGGCACGCCGTCGCCCACGGCACCGGCGTCCGCGACGGGCCCAATCAGCGCTTCCACCTGTTCGCGGCTGACCATACCGGGACGCAGCAGCACCGGCTGCGGGCCCGCAAGGGAGAGCACCGTCGACTCAATACCGACGCGGCATGGACCACCGTCGAGCACCAGGTCGACCGATTCGCCGAGACCCTGCCGCACCTGTTCCGCCGTCACCGGCGAGAGCTGCGTGAACCGATTGGCGCTTGGCGCGGCGAGAGGACGGCGCGTTTTACGAATGAGCGCAAGGGCCAGCGGATGCGCGGGCATTCGCACGCCGACCGTGTTGAGGCCGGCGGTGACCTCGGCCGGTACGCGTTCAGACTTCGGCAGCACGAGCGTCAGCGGTCCCGGCCAATAACGGGCGGCGAGCTTCTCCGCGGCTTCCGGCCAATCGGTGACCACACGCTTCGCCATGGCGACACTGGAGACATGGACGATAAGAGGACTGGTGGATGGCCGGCCCTTCACTTCGAAGATCCGGCGGACAGCCGCCGCATTAAAGGCATCCGCGCCCAGGCCGTAGACCGTTTCCGTCGGGAACGCGACAAGGCGGCCCGCGCGCAACAGCGCCACCGCCTGCTCCAACTCGGGATTACTCTTCAAGGTCTTTGTCGTCGCCGGCCGTCTTGCCGGTCCTTTTGAACACCAGGAAAGCATGCATCAGGTCGCCGAGATCGCCGTCAAGAACGCGATCGACATCGCCGATCGCCAACTTGGTGCGGTGATCCTTGATCATGCGGTACGGCGCCAGCACGTAGCTGCGGATCTGGCTGCCGAAGTTGATCTCCATCTTGGAGTCTTCCAGCTTCTTCTCCGCGGCGCGGCGCTTGTTCATCTCGAACTCGTAGAGCTTTGCGCGCAACTGCTTCATCGCCGAGGCCCGGTTCTTGTGCTGCGACCGCTCGTTCTGGCACTGCACCACGATACCGGTCGGCAGATGGGTGAAGCGGACGGCGGATTCGGTACGGTTGACGTGCTGGCCGCCGGCGCCGCTCGCGCGGAAGACGTCGATTTTCAGCTCGTCGGGCTTGATATCGATGTTCACGTCGTCATCGATCTGCGGGATCGCGAACACGGAGGCAAACGAGGTGTGCCGCCGGGCGTTGGCATCGAATGGCGATATGCGGACTAGCCGGTGCACACCGATTTCGCTCTGGAGCAGGCCGTAGGCGTTCTCGCCGTTGATTTCCACGGTGGCGGACTTGATGCCGGCGCCTTCCCCTTCCAACCGGTCCGTCACCTCTGCCTGGTAGTTATTGCGCTCGCACCAGCGGAGGAACATCTGCAAAAGGATTTCCGCCCAATCCTGGCTTTCCGTACCGCCGGCGCCAGGGTGGATGGTAAGAATGGCTGACTTGGAATCGTTCTCGCCGGACAGCAGCATCCCGGTTTCCAGCTCTTCAAGCCGGGCGGTCAGTCGCTTCAAACCGGCGCCGATATCGTCATTCACGGCTTCGCCTTCACGTGCGAGCTCGAAAAATGTGTCGAGATCTTCGGTCATGCCGGCGACCTCGGCATCCTCGCCGAGCGACCTTTCCAGCCGCTTGCGCTCCTGCATGACTTTTTGGCTGCGTTCGGAATCGTTCCAGAAGTCCGGGGAGGAGATTACCTCTTCGGATTTGGCGAGCTCGGCTCGCTTTTTGGGAGCGTCAAAGATAGCTCCGCACAGCGATGGCCTGCTGGCGGAGCGGCTCGTACTCCCGCGTAAGTTCGTCTAACGTCATGATTTCATTGTAGCGTGAGGACGAATGGTATAATCGCTGTAGGATTCTACCATGGGCCTGAATATCAAGAACGCAGAGGTGGAACGGCTGGCGGCTGAGGTGGCGGCGATGACGGGGGAGTCGAAGACGGAGGCGATCCGGAAGGCGTTGCTGGAGAGGAAGGAAAGTTTGTCAGTGCCACAACGGCAACGGATGGATGGGGTCCGCGAATGGCTTGAGCGGGAAGTTTGGCCGCTTACTAAGCCCGAATTCAGAGGCAAGCCGGTTACCAAGGAAGAGATGGATGCCCTCTGGGAATAACCCTTCCGAAACCATCGTTCTCGATTCGTCGATACTCTACGCGCTGCTTCTTGAAGAAACTGGTTTTGAACAGTACGTCTCAATCCTCAACTCGGCTGGTCTAATTCTAATGGGCGCGCCAACCCTTGCCGAAACGGGACTAATTATACAAAGCCGGCAAGGGACCGCTGGGTTGGCAGCCCTGATACGCTTGCTGGACCGATGGAACGTGAAGATTGTCGATTTTACGAGCGTACATGCGATGGAGGCAATCGAAGCGCATCAGCGGTTCGGCAGGGGGCACCACCCCGCCAGATTGAACATGGGTGACTGCAACTCCTACGCCGTCGCCAAAATCGCGGGGGCGCCGCTCCTCTACAAGGGCGGCGATTTCTCCCTTACCGATCTCCCCAGGCCTACGCCAACAGCGTAGCGAGGTCCACCAGATACCCGCGCTTCCCCACATTCACTCCGCGCGTGTGGCCGACCATCACATCCCGGCCCTCGCACTCATGCACGTGGCCGCAAAAGAACCGCACCGGCTCGTAGGCCTGAATAAACTCGCGGACGGCGGTGCTGCCGTAATGCGCGCCGGCCTTCAGGCCGTCGAGATCGGTATCCTTCGGCGGACAGTGGCAGATCAGCACCAACGGTTGCAATGACGCGAACGGCCGCAACCGGTCGGCGATCTGCGACTCGCTATACTCGCCTGGCGTGTTAAATGGCGTCGGGCACGAGTAACCGAGTCCCGCAATGTGGACCCCATCCGCCTCTACTGATTTCCCGTGGAAACTCTTAAACCCGAACTGCTCGCACACCCGCGTGATGTCGGCCTCGGACTCATGATTTCCCGGCATCACGTACATCTTATCCGCGCGCGGCTTCATCAATTCCGCCATGCCATCCAACCCGCGCGCCCAAGATACTAAGTCGCCGGCGCAGACATACATATCCGCGTCGATGGCCATCACTTTTTCCAGGGCCTTCTTATCGTTATGAATGTCGGAAAATACCAGCAGCCTCATTCGACAGATTCAAGATACGTGTAACCGTGGATACCGTCCTCGTAGAACCGCACGAGCCGCCCTGCCTCTTCATACCCGAGTTTGCCCTCGCGCACGGCGACTTCCACGTCCTTCCGGAACGCCTCAATCAGTGACCGGGAGTTGAACTGCACGTAATCGAGCACTTCACGCACTGTATCGCCCTGAATCACGTGGTCCAACACTACTTCGCCATTCTTATCCAAGGCGACATGCACCGCGTTTGTATCGCCGAACAGGTTGTGCAGGTCACCCAGGATCTCCTGGTACGCGCCCACCAGGAACGAGCCGAGAAAGTACGGCTCGCCCGGATTGAACCGGTGCAGTTCGAGGGTGTTCTTCACGTCGCGGCGATCGATAAAGCGATCGATCTTACCGTCGCTATCGCAGGAGATATCGCCTAATACGGCATGCTGCGTCGGCCGCTCCTCCAGACGGTGGATAGGCATAACCGGGAATAACTGCTTCACAGCCCAGCTATCGGGCATCGATTGAAACAGGGAGAAGTTGCAGAAGTAAGTGTCGGACAACATACTCTCCAGCCCCTCCAGCTCCTCCGGAAAGTAATCCAGCTCCTTGGCCAGCCGCAACACCCGCCGGCACACATGCCAATACATGTTTTCGGCGATGCTCCGCTGCTCCAGGGAAAGATAGCCGAGGCTGAACAGGTTCAGCGACGAATCCAGCGCGCCCTGCGCGTCGTGGTAGCTCTCAAGAAGGTTCTTCTGCGACACCGAGTGCATCGAGTGGAACAGGTCGAGCACCGGCTGCTCCCATTCCTCGTTCACATGCGCCGGTACCTGTTCATCGCCAAAGCCGCTCACGCCCAGGACGTTAAAGACCAGCAGGCTATGGTAAGCGGCGACAGCGCGGCCGCTTTCGCTGATGATGTTCGGCGTGGGAACTTCGGCGTCGGCGCACACGTTTTGAATGTGATAGACGACGTCGTTCGCGTACTCCTGCAGCGTATAGTTGACGCTTGATTCGAAGTCGGTCTGAGAGCCGTCGTAATCGATACCCAGTCCGCCGCCAACGTCGATATAATCCAGCCCCGCGCCGGCGCGCTTCAGCTCCACGTAGATCCGCGCCGCCTCAATCACCGCGCCCTTTATCTGACGGATGTTAGTGATCTGGCTGCCAAGATGGAAGTGAATCAGCTTCAGGCAATCGGCCATGCCAAGCGACTTCAGCCGTTCCAGCGCGCGCATCGCCTCAGTCACCGTCAGCCCGAACTTAGAGCGATAACCACCCGAACTCTTCCATCGGCCCGAACCGCGGCTGGCCAACTTCAGCCGCACGCCAATCGACGGCTTCACGCCCAGGCGCTCGGCGTGCTTCAGGATTAGCTCGAGCTCGGTGTACTTCTCCACGACAGGCGTAATGTTGCGGCCGATCTTGCGGCCTATCATGGCAAGCTCGATGTACTCGTCGTCCTTGAAGCCGTTGCAGAGAATCGGCGTGTCGTTATCGGCAATGGCCATCACAGCCATCAACTCAGGCTTCGACCCCGCCTCCAGCCCGAACGAGAACGGGCGGCCATAGGCGAAGACTTCCTCCACCACCTGCCGCTGCTGGTTCACCTTGATGGGGAACACGCATTGGTAATCGCCCTTGTAGTTGTGTTCGGAGATGGCGGTCTTGAAGGCGGCGTGCATTTCGGCCAGGCGGTTCTGCAGGATTTCGCCGAAACGGATGAGGATGGGCGGACTGATACCGCGCAGGACCAGCGTGTCGACGAGCTTCTTCAGATCGACCCTGCGGCTGGGATCTTTGCCGGGGTGGACACAGACGTGCCCCTCGGGCGAGACCGAGAAGTACCCCTTGCCCCACGCGGCGACATCGTACATCTCCGATGCATCGGTAGTCGTCCATCGCTCTGTTGGTTCCAGCCGTTGTGCGGATTCGCTCATCTTCAGACTCAACGTAACACTGCCTCCGAAAATTTCAGTGTGCGCACAAACCGCACCATCCGGCAAGCAAAATATAGTTACAGTGAAGGACATGCACAAGGAACTTCACGGCCAAGTGGCTCTGGTCACCGGCGCAAGCAAGGGCGTCGGTAAGGGTGTGGCGCTGCAACTGGCGCGCCATGGAGCCAATGTCGTCGTCAACTACAACACGGATCAGAAAGGTGCGGAGGCCACGGCGGCCGAGATACGGTGCATGGGCGTGCAGGCCGTCGTCGTGCAGGGCAACGTCGGCGACGCGGTGCACGTCGAGGCGATGTTCGCCACAGTGAAAAAGGACTTCGGACGGCTGGATATTCTGGTGAACAACGCGGGCGTGCAGACCTGGAAGGCGCTGATCGAGCTGACGGAGCAGGAGTGGGACCACGTGCTCGATACGAACTTGAAGGGCTGCTTCCTGTGCACACAGCAGGCGGCGTGGATCATGAAAGACGCCGGCGGCGGGCGCATTATCAATATCGGCTCCGGGTGCAATAAGGTGGCGTTTCCCCGGCTGGTGAACTATACGGCATCGAAGGGTGGCATGGAGCAGTTCACGAAGGTGTCGGCTGTGGAGTTGGGTAAGTATGGCATACGGGTGAACTGCGTCGCGCCGGGGGCGGTGGAGATTGAGCGGACGAAGGAGGAGGCCGGTGACTACGCCGGGACGTGGGCGGCCGCGACGCCGCTTGGGCGCGTCGGAACGCCGATGGATGTCGGCCGCGCGGTAGTGTTCTTCTGCGGGGAGTTATCGGATTTCGTAACGGGGCAGACGCTCTATGTGGACGGCGGACTGTTTGCGAAGCCGCATTGGCCGTACGAGTATTAGGCCGTCACTTGGCGCTACTATCTCTGCCGCGCGCCGCCTCCAGATCTTCCACATCGGCCAAATCCCTCGTCCGGCCTACGGCCCGCTTGTTAGCGATCAGGTCCTCCAGGGCGATCACCCACACCGCCTGTTGAGCGAAGCACCCTGGCACTCGCCTCTCCCAACAGTCGGCGAATGCAACTCCACTGAGCGACGTCAGGACGTCAACACGAAGCGGCGGACGACCCATCTGATAGATGGTGTCCGGAGTCTGAAACACTGCCTCCGTCAGTCCGCGGAGAGGGGCACCGAAAGCCGCCAGCGCCCTGAATACCTTTGCGGAGTTCTCCGGCGAAGCTTCCACCCACAGATCAATATCCTTCGTGTAGCGGGGCTCCGTATAGTGCATCAGAGCGTACCCCCCCACAAGCAGGTATTTAACTCCCCAATCGTCGAACACTCTCAACAGTTCGCTGAAGTTCGAGTTCGGATTCATCGCCGCCCTTCATCCGCCAATGGTCCACTACCATCTGCCACGCCGCGGCGAAGATGGCTGTCGATCCTTGCCTCTGCCAGTACTCCACGTCGAACGATCGGTCCGCATCCTGCAACCGCACCACTCGTTCCATCACGAAGTCTTCCATTTCCCCTTGAGTCTACATCGTCCGTGCCGGACGCGCCTTCAGCTTCAGTTTCTCCAACGCAACCACGCCCTCCGGCTTGTTGAGCTCCCAATACTTCATCCGTTCCGACGCGACCAGGACCGCCTCGACACCCTCGCTGGTCGAGTACTTCAGCACCCGGTGGGGCGCCGTCCTCTCCACCTCGTATACCCGTTCCCGCCCATCGCTCAACTTCGCACGGAAGACTTCCACGCCGCCAGAAACGGTGCGCGACAACGTCACCTTGCCCCACTCCCGCGGCCCTTTCTTGAATCGCGACGCCTGCATTGCGAATAGCGCCGGAACTTCTCGTGTCTCGCCTCCCTTCAACACAGGCCACGCCATCCCGCGCGCCCACAGCATCAACGCATCCTCGCTCATCACCGCCGGCGACACCGCCGGTTCGGTCAGAGACTGATCGCCCTCGCCGTCGAAATAGCTGTGGCTCATCACACGCAGATTGTCCTTATCCAGCAACGCCTCCTTGAACACGTTCCCGCACCACTCCTGGATGCTCCACGTCACCTTCGTGAACACGCCCGCCGGCCGCCCGTTCACGCTCTCCGTGGCGACAAACGATTGCTGCATGAGGTTGTAGTCATAAATGCCGGTCTGGAAATCCTCCACGAGGTTCAGCTTTATCACGGAGAATTCATCCTTCTTGTCCCGCACGCCGGGATCGCTCTTCACACGCAACGAGTTCGCAAAAGTTTCCGATACGACGATCGCAACGGCCGTCCCCTGCCGGGCCGCGCCGTAGCGAGGGTATTTCAGGTCATAGCTCGTCAACTCGGCGAAACCGTCACCCCACGTCTTCCAGAACGCGGCATCATAGGCCGGTGATGCCGCGTCCGTTACCTTCGCGGCCGCTTCCGGAGTCTTCGAACAACCGGCCAACAAAGCGCACAGCGCCACAACCCATTTCGTCATGCCTTTCAGCTTAGCGTCGTGGGACGTTATTGATTATGCTTCAGCTTCCAGACGATCTGCCGCAGCATCCCCTGCCACATCACGGCATCTTTCTCCGACAACTCCATCCGCCGGATCAGCCGCCGCAGCTTCAAGATCTGCGACGTATCGACTGGCGGTTTCACGTAGCCGCTAGCAGTCAGCGAGTCGATCAAATATCCAAGCACCCTGTCTTCCGACCCGGCCGCGGCGCCACGCGGCGGCGGGGACTGAGCGGCCGCCGCGCGTCCGCTTCGGATCAACTCATACAGCGTCACCGCAACCGCCTGGCCAAGGTTCATCGACCTGTGTTCGCCGCGCGTGGGTATCCGGAGCAGCCAGTGACAATGGCTCATGTCCTCGTTGGAAAGACCGAACTTCTCACTGCCGAACAGAATCGCCACGTTGCCGCGTGCGCGTTTCAACCGCCGGCCAGCCTCTTCTAAACCATAGAACGGCAGTGTTACTTCGCGCGGGCCTAGCGCCGTGGTGCCGGCAACCAGATGGCAGTCCGCCACCGCATCGGCCAGGGAGGTGAACTCGCGCGCCTCCGTCAGCACCTTGTCCGCATTTACGCCGCTACGCGCTTCGTCCACGGCCACCCGATAGGCGTTCACAAGGCGCAGGTCGAAGAAGCCGAAGTTAGACATCGCGCGCGCCGCCGCGCCGATGTTCAAAGGATTCCGTGGCGAAACCAGGACAACGGTCACCAAAGTCGTCTCATCAGCCGCTCACTGGCATCGAATTCTCGGCGCTGAACACGCACCCGCGCATCCTCGGCACGCCGCCTACCAAATCCTCGCCGCTGTAGTTCGAATAGACGGCGCGCAGCAAAAACTCGCCGGGCTGGTGGAAGTTCACCTCGGCCAGCAGCCTGGCCTCCTGCACTGCGCCGGCCGGCAGCCAAATCATCTGCAGGCCTTCTTCACGATCGGGCCGCAGGACAGCCTCCATCACCTCAATGGGCGGTGGCGTGATGCCGGGCTCAATCGACGGACGGAGACCGTAGTTCAAAGAACAGCGGTCGTAATAGGCGCCCTTGCCCAGCGATCGCGGGTGGTTGATCCAATACGACTCGGTACCCCGGTTCACAAAGCGCAGATTCACGGGCAGCACCTGCATTCCTACCTCCGCGCTCTCCGGCGTTGACATCTCAATCGACATCGTCCGCGCGGGATGGTTTCGCACCCGGAGCTCAATCTCCTGTAATCTGCGAAACAGTGGCTGGAGGTGCTGAATGCGTTCCGGTTCGTTCACGCCGATGTGCTTCACCGCTTCAATTCCGCCGGCAATGATCGTAATGCGGATGGCCATGTCGGCCGGCTCGATGCGATACGGCGCTTCATCCATCAGGCCCACTTGATCCACCAGCTCGATCACATCCGCCAGCGCCTGCCGGCTGACGGTGCCCCGGTACAATCCGACTTCGTCTCCGCTGCCGTCGGTGATGGACCGCATGTTTTCGTAGGCGGCCTCACCGTTGCCGCGAAGTGTTAGCCGTTCCTCCCATTGCCGCAGGGACGAGCCCATCGGCGGACCGTAGACGATGTAGCGCTCCAACCCGAAGCCGGCGAGTACTCCTTCATGCCCAGCTTTGGCCGCGCCGAGTGACTTCCGCAGTATCGGATCCATTTATTTTGTCCATCACTTCGTAGTCGTAGTCTAAACCATACTTAAGGGCACGTCCCGCCTAACGGCCGGCACTCAGCAAAAAAGCGGCCCGATGCTTGCCTGTAAGAGGCGGCGACAGTCAATCCAGCCTTCTCCGCAAGCTCACGAAACTCTTCGAGCCCATATTCCCTGCCGCCGGCCAGCACCATCATCAACAATGCGGGCGACGGCCTCTCACTGATATTTACGACCACACGGCCGTCCGCTCCCGCTGCTTCCGCACAGCGTTTCAACAGCGCTAGCGCTTGCTCTTCCGGCCAGTCGGCAAGCACGTTCTTCAACAAGTACAGATCGGCACCCGCCGGAAGCAAATCGAAAAAGCTCTGCCCGGAAACGGTCACACGGTCCGAGACTCCCGCAGCTTGAAACACCGCCCCGGAGCGCGCGACGGTCTTTGGGAGATCAACCAGGATGCCGCGAACATGGGGGCGTGCCCGAAGAATCTCGGCGAGAAGGGAGCCCGTACCGCCGCCTACGTCAACAACCGTGTGAACGCACTCCCAGTCAGTTTCGTTCGGCAGAACGGCGGGATCGGGCGTTCCGTGCCCCGCCGGGCCCATCAGCGCGTCGAACTCCTCAGCGATAGCGGGGTTGGCGTCGAGGTCGTCCCAAAAGGAGCGTCCGAACGCTTCGCGATACGCAGGCTTGCCGGTGCGCACGGCGGAGAGCATGGTGCTCCACGCCCCCGCCATCCGGCCGCCGAATCCGTCCAGGTCCATGCCGAGGCGAACACCGGTATCCATCAGTTGGCGTGCCTCGTCGTTCAACGCGAAACGGCCGGACTCGGGTTCTATGAAGACTCCTCTTTCGACCAGGTGGCGAAGGCAACGATGGAGGAATTCCGGATTCGCTCCCGCCGCGGCCGCGAGGTCGTTAATCTGCGCTTTGCCTGCGTCAATGTGCTCGGCAATCCGCAACGTCACGGCCACATGCACTGCCCAGGGCGTGCTCAGGTCGCTCAATTCCCAAATGGTCATCGCCACTAGAATCTCCGCAGTGCCGGCATTCCATCCACCCACACCGCCTCATACCGGTTATTCGTTGTGGTCAGTATGGGAAAACTGTATCCGGACCCGGCATCGGAACGAATGGCTTCCACAATCCGCTTCCGCAGCCAGATCAGGTCGCCCTGCTGGTCCACGCCGGTGACGAAGGGCACAGGAGAGTTCTGGCTCTTATAGTAGAAGACGGCGGCGGATTGGAGATGTCCTGGAGCCAGGAACTCGATGGTTGTTCGCCGCCAGACGCAATCGCCCTTTGCAAAATCGAACTGTGCCTCCAGCAGGACGTAGGCGCCATCGGCGGCACTCTCGGCGATCATCGCCAACGCCGGCCTGCCCTTCACGCCGGCGTGAAGAGCCATGCGGTGGCGGGCCATCAACCGGTATCGTCCCTCCGCCGTTCCTTTCGCTTCCTTCCCCTTGCCGGCCCGGAACAAGAGAGCCGACGCGGAAAGTACTCCTTCGGCATCGTTGACATTCGCGACAACCGCCGCGCCTCCATCGCCTGATGGCACTGGAACAGAAATGGAGCGCGCCGGAGCGGCCTCCCGCTCCCAAGCCTGTTCTACGATGACTTGCGCCTCGCCGTTCCGCTTGGCGGCGTAGCGCCGCCGAAGTAGTTTGCCTCCGCGCCAGGCGTAGACGTGTAGCTCCTGATTGGAAGCGACGATCGGGCGGTCGATGATCCGTTCCCCGTCCACCACCAGCGACGAGAGCGGCGTAGGATGATGAACCGCCTGCCCGAACAGCGCGTTGCCGCTGCGCCACAGCAGCCAGAATTGATCCAGCTTCGCAAGCAACTGCCCGGCCTCGGGAATCAGGACCATTGTCCCCGGCGGAGCCCTCCGCTCCCAATCGAAACCCCGGAAGAGTTCTACTTCCCCATGGTCCGCGCGAGTTTCGTGAAATTCAAATGTTCCAAGCCGCCCCGTGGCGGCATCCGCGTGCACCACGAGCAACTCCGTCGATTTTCCATCGTATAAAGCGGCCGTCGCCGTTCCCGCCGGACTCTCCATGATCCCCTAGCTACCGTGTACGTCCTTCAGCTTTCCTTGCGTGCCCGCACCGCAAATGCCATCAACCGTCAGGTTGTTGTCGCACTGAAACTCTTCCACGGCGCTCTTGAAGTTCATGTCTGAAGCGTCCTTCGCGTCGCCCGCCCGGTACCCAAGATTGTTCAGGCGCCAGACCTGTCCGCTTAGTTCCTCCACCGGATCCAGGTGACCGAGCTTCAAACCGAGAGCAAATCCCTTCACAGTGAGCTTGCCCACCTTCTCCCCTTGCGGGTCGACGGACTTCTTCGTGGCGCTGCCATCGCCAGCCGTTTTGATCTTCTCGCTGCCATCGAGCTGGATATCCAACTCGGTGTCGACGACGGGGTTGCCCGCCCAGTCCAGCACGACGATCTTCAATTGCACGGGATCGCCGATTGTTTGGAAAGTGGAATACTCCGTTGTGGGAGCGCTCTCTTCTTTCTTCTGTTTGGCCGGAATCTCCAGCAGGTCGCCGGGGTAAAGCACGTTCGGATTGCGTTTGGCCTTCAACGAGGCATTCTTGCCGTCGTCCCAAATGGTCTTCCAGGAGAGAAAACCGGCATCGGCCGCAATGCTGGCAATGTGATCGCCCTGCACTACCTTATAGGGTCCTGCCGCTATCTTCGGCGCGCCCTTGAGCAGAGTCACCGCCGCGCCGTCAGCGAAATTCGAGGACTTCGCCCACTCCCGTCCGTCGATGTCGGGGAAGCGCACTTTGCAGGTACCCGGATCGATGCCGTCCTTGCGGAACGAGCCCTTGTCCGACAGCGTGCCCTTCTCCACCGTGCCATCGGGGAGCGTCAACTCCACAGCCAATCCTTTTACGGGGTGCTTATTCTTGTCGAGCAGCTCGATTTCGACCCACGTCTTCTTCGTCGACTTCTCCGGGTCGGAAGCCTTTCTCGGACCGCTCGAACCCATGTCGCTGAGAGACGCGTCCGCTTTGATCTGGGGGAGATCCACAATCCCCAAGCTCCACCGGCCCGCCGTCACGCGCTTGATAGTCTCGTCCACAACCAGGGGGTCGGCCAGGCGCTGGACAACGGAACCGACTTCCCCGACCAGCAACTGCCGCAACGCCTGAATGGCGGTCGGATCGAGCCGCACGCGGCGCAGTAACGTCGCGCTGCCCACGTCGACTGAAGGATTCCGCGACGGCACGTTGGAGACGTGAACGATTTTACCTGCGATGCGGATGCTAACTGTCATGGGACGATCACCGAAGCCTATTTCAACACTATTCGAGTCTCTACGCTATGGAAAGCGGGATTCCCGGTCAATTCCCGTCATGGGCATAGAAAACGGTGTGTAACTAACGTAAACGCGCCGTTGTAACGCAAGGGAAACAAATTCAATGGGAAATGTTTTCTATATGAAAATAAAGGAGTTATTCGTTTTGATAGTACTTGTAATTTTCCTGGTGTCCTGTGCTAGACTGGGGTTCCGCCCGGCCTTTCCGGGACCCCTGACGGTGATCGTAAAGAGATTTTCTCCTCGGGGAACTAAATCACTACAACTATAGTTTCAACTGGTTTTCCACAGGCTGTGGAAAATCTGAGGGAAACTCTTTGCGTTTTCGTCCGGGCTACAAACTTCCGTCATATGAGTACTTGGGATCGCATCAAGCACCACTTATCAACGTCTGTAAGTGCCGAGAGTTTTCGGAACTGGCTCGCTCCGACGGAGCAGCAGGAGGAGTTTGGAAATACGTTGGTGGTCCGGGTGCCGAACGAAACAGCCAAGACCTGGATGGAGCAAGAGTACGCGGAGCGCGTTTTTAGTGCAATAAATGCACTAAAACTCGACATTTTGAACGTTATTTACGACGTAAAATCGGCTCCTCCCCCACTCTCCGCGATGATCAAGAGTAAAGACGGCCCGCCCCCCGAGCTCACCTTCTCTTCCCCAGCCACGCAGCTCAACCCCCGTTATACATTTGATTCCTTTGTGGTCGGATCCTGCAATCAGTTCGCCCACGCCGCCGCCCGCGCCGTGGCCGACCATCCCGCCAACCGATACAACCCATTGTTCATTTACGGCGGAGTAGGGATGGGGAAAACCCATTTAATGCACGCAATTGGGCGCTCGCTGATGGAGCACAGGACGGGGATGCGGATTGTTTATACGTCGAGCGAGCGATTCATGAACGAGATGATCGCGTCGATTCGCACGGACCGGATGCCCCAGTTCCATCAGCACTACCGGAACGCCGATGCGTTGCTGGTTGACGACGTCCAGATTCTCGCCAACCGGGAGCGGACGCAGGAAGAGTTCTTCCATACTTTCAACGAATTGTATGAGCACGGCAAGCAGATCGTGATCTCCTCGGACCGGCCTCCCAAGGAGGTTTCCGGATTGCTCGATCGTCTGCGCAGCCGATTTGAGTGGGGGTTGATGGTCGATGTGCAGCCGCCGGATCTCGAAACGAAAATGGCGATTCTCGATAAGAAGTCCGAAGCCGAGGGTGTGTCGCTGCCGGAGGATGTGCGGATTCATATCGCCACGAAGACGAAATCGAACGTACGAGAGCTGGAGGGTGCCTTGGTAAAGCTAATCGCCTATTCGAGCGTCACCGACTCGCCGATCTCACTGGCGATGGCACAGCAAGTGCTAAAGAACCTCTCAGCAGGCGCGGAGAAGCGGATCACGATTGAGTCGATCATCAAAGCAGTGGCGGATAAGTTCAACCTGCAGCCGGCGCAGTTGAAGCAGAAGACGAACGTGCAGCAGATCGCCTACCCGCGGCAGATCGCGATGTATCTGTGCAAGGAACTCACCCCAGCGTCGCTACCGGAGATCGGCCGGCACTTCAATGGGAAGCATCACACCACGGTGTTGCACTCGGTGCAGAAGATCGACAAACTGCGGCAGCGTGACGCGGACTTGAACAGGATTATTCACAGCATCACCGATGCGTTTTGAACGAGTTGCGGGGTTTCCCACAGACCCTGCCCTGAAAGGCCTGAGGATTCCTGTGGAGGGAAAACGGACCTCCTGGAGATCCTCCGATTCCCACCATGGATTCCAAAAGGCGAGATGACGGCAAGCTCTTTTTTTTAGTATAATTTAGAGAGAATTCAACATATCCACAACCCCTACTATTCCGGTACCTATTTCGTAATGAACAAATAGGGAAGAACACTGGAAACGAGAACCGGGGGAGGGGCAGAGGCAACGACGATGGAATTCACAGTCAATCGATCTGATCTGGTGCGTGAACTGGGGCTGTCTCAGGGAGTTGTCGAGAAGAAATCGACGATCCCGATCCTCGCGAACATCCTGCTAGAGGCGGATGGCGACAAGCTGACTCTGACAGCGACGGATCTCGAGTTGGGCATCCGCTGCAGTTGCCCCGCGAAGGTGAAGAAGGCCGGTAGCGGCACGATCCCCGCGAAGAAGCTGATGGAATATGTTCGTCTGCTGCCCGAAGGCGAAGTAGCCATCAAGTTCGGCGACAACCAATGGGCGTCGATTACGGCGGGCAAGGCGCGCACGCGCATCGCGGGCATGAGCCGCGAGAGCTTCCCGGAACTGCCGGAGATGCCCGAGATGTTGGCGGAGCTTCCGGTGAAGACGCTAGCCGGTATGATCCAGCGGACAATCTTCGCGATCTCCGCGGAAGAGTCGCGCTTTACACTGAATGGCGCGCTGCTCCTGGTGAAGCCCGATGGTTTGACGATGGTGTCGACCGATAGCCATCGCCTGGCGACGGTGGAGGCGCCGTTAACGCTCGATATCAGCTCGGGCCAAGCGTTCCGCGCACTGTTGCCACGGAAGGCGATGAACGAACTGCTGCGGCTTTCGGCGGAAGCGGGTGCGGACGCAAAGCTGCGCTTCAGCGGCGACGATAACCACCTGTTCTTCCACTTGGGCGATCGCCTGCTCTTAAGCCGTAAACTCACCGGTAACTTCCCGGACTTCGAGCGTGTGCTCCCGAAAGAGCATCCGAACGTGATCTCAATGCCCCGCGAAGAACTGCGGTCCTGTCTGGAGCGCGTCATGCAGTTTGCCGATGAACGCTCGCGAGCGATCAAGTTTCGCGCCGTGGATGGGGAGGTGCTGCTGCATTCGTCGCTGTCGGACACCGGCGAATCGGAAGAGTCGTTGAACGTGACCTACAGCGGTCCCAAGGTCGATATCGGTTTCAACGCACAGTATCTGCTTGAATTTTTGCGAGCTGGCGATGAGCCGGAGGTGGCTTTCCTGTTCAAGGACGCCGGCAGCGCTGGTGAATTGCGGCCAGTCGGGGACTCGCCTCTCCGGTACCGGTACGTCGTGATGCCCATGCGCATCTGAACAATTTCGTAGTCAGGAACACACATTGAGCAACGAACAGGATTACAGCGCCAGTAGTATCAAAGTGCTTGAGGGTCTCGAGGCTGTACGTCTCCGGCCCGCCATGTATATCGGCTCCACCGGGGAGATGGGTTTGCATCACCTGGTGTATGAAGTAGTGGACAACTCTGTCGACGAGTGCATGGCCGGATACGCGACGAAAGTGCTTGCCACGATCCACACGGACAACTCCGTGACGGTGGAAGACGACGGGCGCGGAATTCCGGTGGACATTCACGCCGAGGAAGGTGTTTCCGCCGCGCAGGTCGTGCTGACGAAGCTGCATGCCGGCGGAAAGTTCGATTCAAACAGCTACAAGGTATCGGGCGGCTTGCACGGCGTCGGCGTAAGCTGTGTCAACGCGTTGAGCGAAGAATTCGAGCTCGAGATCTGGCGGCAGGGTTATACGTGGACGCAGGAATATTCGAAGGGCATTCCCCTGGCTCCATTGAAGCAGGGCGGGAAGGCCGGCAAGCGGACGGGCACGAAGGTTCGTTTCAAGCCCGATACGACGGTGATGGATGTCACGGTCTTCAACTTCGACACATTGGCCGCGCGGCTGCGGCAGCTTGCGTTTCTGAACCGCGGACTGACGATCATTCTGACCGATGAGCGGCAGGATCCGGTCCACACGCTCGAGTTCCACTACGAGGGCGGCATCGCGGAGTTCATCAAGCATTTGAACAAGTCGAAGAATGTCCTGCACGACAAACCTATCTTCTTCGAAGGCGAGCGCGACCTGCCAAACGGCGGCAAGCTGACGATGGAAGTGGCTCTGCAGTACAACGACAGCTACTCCGACACGGTATTCAGCTTTGCGAACAACATCAACACGGTCGACGGCGGCACGCATCTCTCGGGCTTCCGGAGCGCGCTCACTTCGACGATCAACAAGTACGGCCGGGCAGCCGGGTTGTTCAAGGACGTGAAGGAGAATCTCTCGGGCGACGACGTGCGTGAAGGGCTGACGGCTGTTGTCAGTGTGAAGATTCCGCAGCCCCAGTTTGAAGGCCAGACGAAGGGCAAGTTGAACAGCGACTGCTCCGGCGCCGTGTCTCAGTTGATCAACGAGAAACTGGGTGAATACTTCGATAAGAACACCGCGGTCATGAAACGGATCGTCACGAAAGCGATCGACGCGGCGCGGGCCCGCGAGGCGGCACGGAAGGCGCGCGACCTGACTCGGCGCAAGGGCGCTCTGGACTCTGGCGGCCTGCCAGGGAAGCTGGCCGATTGCCAGGAGAAGAATCCGGAGCTTTGCGAGCTATACCTCGTGGAGGGTGAGAGCGCAGGCGGTACCGCGAAGAGCGGACGCGACCGGAAGTTCCAGGCGATTCTGCCGCTGAAGGGAAAGATCCTCAACGTGGAGAAAGCCCGCTACGACAAGATGCTGGGGCACGAAGAAATCCGGGCGATGATCACCGCGATTGGCGCGGGCATCGGCAAGGATGACTTCGATGTCGCCAAGCTGCGGTACCACAAGATCATCATCATGACGGACGCGGACGTGGACGGATCGCACATCCGAACGCTTCTGCTGACGTTCTTCTTCCGCCACATGCAGGACCTGATCACGCGCGGCCACGTGTTTGTGGCGCAGCCGCCGCTGTACCGGATCAAGAAGGGCAAGGAAGAGAAGTACATCAAGGACGACAAGGAATTCACGCGCGAGATACTGCAACGCGCTACGAAGGGCCTTACGCTGGAGTATGGTCCCGATGGCGGCCGGATGAAACTGGAAGGCGCGGAATTCCGCAACTTCCTCGTCTCGCTCGACGACTTTTCCGGCTTGTTCAAAACGCTGGAGAAGCGCCTCCGTGATTCGCGCGTCGTCGAAGTGCTGAGCAAAGCCGAACTACCCGTGGACACAAAGCTCGACTTCCAGCAGAGGGCCAACGTAGAGCAGTTGTTCAAAGCGCTGGAGCCCTTGAAAGTGGGCGCGCAGATGAAGGCCGACGAGATGCACGACGCATGGGGCGTGTCGTATCTGGATTCGACCAACATGGAACGGACGATCGGCATCGAGATGGCTTCGCAGCCGGAGTACCGGCGGCTGCGCAACCTGGCCAAGCAGATCGCGAAGTACAATCAGCCGCCATTCGTCGTGGCGAAAGAGGACCGCAAAGAGACACGGAGTATCTGGGGCGAGTTGCTAGGGTATTTGAGGGAAGAGGGCATGAAGGACGCCAACGTACAGCGCTATAAAGGGCTGGGCGAAATGAATGCCGAACAGTTGTGGGAGACCACGATGAATCCGGAGAAGCGATCGCTACTGCGCGTGGACCTGCAGGATATGGTGGAGACCGACGAGATCTTCTCGACCCTGATGGGCGAGGATGTCGAGAACCGCCGGCGGTTTATCGAGCAGAACGCGCTCGACGTGCGGAACCTGGATATTTAGCGGCAACGAAGAGGAAGCGAAGAAGTTGCTGGAACTTTAGACTGCGTCCATCGTAGTCTTCGACATGCGATTTGCGATTTTGGCTCTCTGCTGCGCTTGTGCGCCGGCGCAGGAGATCCGGCGGCTGGATGGGTCAACGCTTTCGTTTGCGGAGGCGGACGAGATTGCGCGCGAGGTGCTGCGAGCGAATGCCGTCACCGGCGCACAACTTGCCGTGATTGATGACGGCAAGACGGTATGGTCGCGTGCGTTTGGGTTGCGTCGATTAACACCCAACCTCCCGATGGAGACGTCGACGAATATATGGGCGGCTTCGATTACGAAGAGTGTCTTCGCGACGTATGTGCTGGGCCTGGCGGCGCGTGGCGAGTTCAATCTGGATGTGCCCGTGGCCAAGCAGTTGATTGGGCCGCTGCAGTCATTCGGGCCGTATATCGGAAAGGCGAATTCGTTGGTTCGCGATCCGCGGTGGCTGCGAGTGACCCCGCGGATGCTGATGTCCCACACGTCGGGTTTGGCGAACTTTGCCGCGATGGAGCCGGATAAACGAATGCATTTGCACTTTGCGCCGGGGAGCTCGTATCGGTACTCGGGTGAAGGGTTGAACCTGCTGCAGTTCCTGGTGGAGCAGAAGATGGGCCAGCCACTGGAGGTGTTGCTGCAGGAGGCGGTGTTCGGGCCGTTGGGCATGACACGGACGGGGATGATCTACCGGGAGGAGTTTGCGGAGAATGTGGCCGACCGGTTCGGGAGCGACGGACAGTTTCTGGCGCAAACCAAGCGATTTCCGGCACGCGGAGCGGGGAGCATGGCGACCACGATTGAGGATCTGTGCCGGTATACGGAGGCTCTGCTGGCAGGACCGGTGCTACCGGAAATCATGAAGCCGGTCATGAGGCTCCGATCGCTGCACCAGTTTCCATTGCAGCCGAATGAGCCCGAGGGCGAAGAGGCAAAGCGTGTGGGGCTGGCGTATGGCGCGGGTTGGGGCCTATTGACGAAGACGCCGTTCGGGCCCGCCTTTTTCAAAGAAGGCCATGGTGACGGCGCGCAGACCTATATGATCTGTTTCACGGACCGGAAGACATGCATGATTCTGCTTACCAACAGCGACAACGGTGAACGTGCGTTCCAGCCACTGATGGAGCGGATATTCGGCAACACCGTGACGCCGTGGGAGTGGGAAGGCTACTTGTTCGCCAGGTAGTTGCGCCAGCCGCCGAGGCTGGTGATCTCCTTGGCGCCGTCGACACCGGCAGGCTCACAGAGGAAGCCGATGGATGTGGTGCCGTCGTCGAGAGTTACCGTGCCGAGGCCCAGCGGGGGCGGGATCTGCGCGAGGAAACCGCCGAGATTCTGCGTTGGTATGGCCCAGACTTCCACTTCAATACCGGGACCGTCGAAGCCCGGTTCACGGACCAGACCCGGCTTGGGGGGCGTGGTGTTGGCAAGCGCGTAGAGGCGGTATTCCTTCGCCGTTTTGCAGGTCTTGAGGAGGCGCGCGCCGCGTTCAGCGAGCTGCCTGTTGAGCGGTTGTCCGGTAAGGTGCGCACCGACCACGGTTAGCCGTACTTCCTCAAGCCGGGCAGCGAGATCGAGGAGCGCCCAGTCAGAATTGGCGGGTCCGATCAGGCTGACCCCGAACGGCAGTCCGTTAGGGCGGAAGCCGGCGGGGATGGCGAGCGCCGCCAGGTTGAGCAGATTGACGAAGTTGGTGTAGTAGCCGAGATTGCTGTTGCGTTTAACGGGATCGGCTTCGATCTCGGCGATCTTGTAGATGGTGCCGGTCGTTGGGAGGAGCATCACGTCGATGGCGCTCCAGGTTTTGAGCGTTTCGGTGTGGAGCTCTTCGAGCTTGTACATTGCGCGGAAGGTGTCGGCGGCCGTGTAGTTCCTGCCACCGAGGACGATGTCGCGGACGATGGGGTGGACGTCGTTGGGATGCCCTTCCAGGAAGCCTCCGACGGCGACATAGCGCTCGGCGACCCACGGCCCGGCGTAAAGGAGCTGGGCGGTGTCGCGGAAAGGTGTGTAGTCGAACTCAACGCGCTCGCCGCCGGCGGCTTCGAGGCGATTTATCGATTCGGCGAAGAGAGCAGCGGCGCCATCGTCGCCGAAGAACTGGAGATCCCCGGCGCGGGGGACGCCGAAGCGGAATCTGCCGTGAGCCCAAGCCGGCGTTTCGGTGCGCGGCACAACGCATTGGAACACACGGCGCGCCGTGAGGACGTCACGCGTGAAGATGGAGACACAGTCAAGACTGGTGCAGGCGGGCACGACACCTACCGTGGAGAGCAGGCCTTTGGTGGGTTTGAGGCCATAGATGTTGTTGAATGCGGCGGGGACGCGGCCGGAGCCGGCGGTGTCGGTGCCAAGGGAGAAATCCACCTGATTGCTCGCGACGGCGACCGCGGAACCGGAACTGGAGCCGCCGGAGATGTACTCGGCGTTGAAGACGCTGGAGCAGGCGCCGTAAGGGGAACGGACGCCGACGAGGCCTGTAGCGAACTGATCGAGATTCGTTTTGCCGACGGCACGGGCGCCGGCCGCTTCCAGTTGGGAAACGACAGGGGCGGTTGTCTTCGGCGTGTGCGCGAAGGCCGGGCAGCCCGCGGTGGTGGGGACTCCGGCGTAATCGATGTTGTCCTTGATGGCGAAGGTGAGGCCATTCAACGGACCGGCGGCGGGCGTCTTCGCCGGGATCTCCGAAATCCAGACGGGAGGTTTCATCGCAGCACCGCCAGGACCTGGCCGGGCTGTACGAGCGCGCCCGGGGCGCAGCGCATTTCAAGGAGTTCCCCGGCGGACGGGGCTGTTATTGCAAGTTCCATTTTCATGGCTTCGAGGACGAGGAGACGATCGCCGGCCTTGACCTGTTGGCCGGTTTCGACCGGCACGCTCCAGACACTAGCGGCAATTGGCGAGCGGACGGCGGTGGCGCCGTCGGGCAGAGCGTCTTCGGGAAGCGGAGGCGTGTCGTCAAGAGCCGGTGCGATGTATTCGCCCCAACGGTCGCGCTCTTCGCGGAAGGCGTTTTCGCGCATGGCCTGGAACGCGGCCGCTTCCGGCTCGATGGATTGCAAGACCGCCTGATGCTGCGCGAGACTGAATTCGCCCTCTTCGATGCGCGGCGTGAAATTCGGATCGGCGCGCATGGCGAGGAGCTCTTCGGCGGAGACCGGGTAGAACTGCAGGCGATCGAAGAAATCGAGGAGCCACGGTTTTGGCTGCCGCCAGGTGTTCCACATCTGCGTTGTGCGGCCAACGAACTGATAACCGCCTGGGCCCTCCATGCCATAGACGCAGAGATAGGCGCCGCCGATGCCGACAGCGTTTTCGGGCGTCCACGTGCGTGCGGGATTGTACTTCGTGGTGACCAGGCGATGGCGCGGATCGATGGGCGTGGCAACCGGGGCGCCGAGATAGACATCGCCGAGCGCGAGAGTGAGCCAGCTAGCCTCAAAGACCGTGCGGTATACTTCGTCGACCGATTCGAGGCCGTTGATGCGGCGAATGAACTCGATGTTCCAAGGGCACCAGGGCGCGTCGGCGCGCACGCCTTGCATGTATTTCTGAATGGCGAGGCGCGTCTGCGGATCGTCCCAGGAGAGCGGGAGATGGACTCTCCGCGACGGGACCTTCTGCAGTGGATGGGATTGGGCGTCGTCGATCCGTTCAAGGAGCTCCTCGCGGCGTAGCTTCGCGCCGTCGTAATGAATCTGCAGGGAGCGGATGCCGGGCGTGAGGTCGATGATGCCCGGTGTGCCTTCGAGCTGGCGCCGGAGCGAGTGGGCGGCGAAGGAGAGTTCGAAATCGAGTTGGTTGGGCCCGAATTCGACGAGCAGGTTTTGATCGCCATCGGCGCGAATGACGACGCCGGGCGCTTCGCCGCGGAGGACGGCGGGCTCGGTGTTGACGCGAACAAAACGGACTGTGTCGCCGGCCTTGAGCTGGCCCATCTTCCACCGTTCGTC
This sequence comes from Acidobacteriota bacterium, assembly GCA_016185425.1. Classification (GTDB taxonomy): domain Bacteria; phylum Acidobacteriota; class Terriglobia; order Bryobacterales; family Bryobacteraceae. Next base: position 156,504 of record JACPNQ010000035.1, read on the forward strand.
CTTGACGATGGTCGCCGGGCAGACAAAACCGCCGCAGCTAGGACCATCGGGGCCGAGGATGATGGGCATATCGCCGGTGAAGTCGATGGTACCGACGGCGTAGGCGTTGTCGTGAATGTTTGAGGGGTGGAGGCCGGCTTCACCGCCGTCCTTGCGGGCCCATTGTGGCTTGGGGCCGAGCAGGCGGATGCCCGTGCGGTCCGAATTGTAATGGACACGCCAGTCGTGCGCGAAGAACATGTCGATGTCTTCGTTGGTGAAGAAATCCGGAGCACCGTGCGGCCCGTAGGTAACGCCGATCCGCCAGGCGTTTGCGTATTCCGGCGGGTTCAGCCACGGCGCTGGTTCTTTATCAGTGGGGGAGTGAAAGCGGAGCAGGTCGCCGGCACGGAGATGACGGCCGCCGAACTTTCCAAGGATAAACGTCGCGCGGCTGCCGAGATATTTGGGGACGTCGAAGCCGCCGCGAACGGCGAGATAGCCGCGCGCGCCTGGGCCCTGCACGGGGCCGAAGCGAATTGTTTCACCGGCTTTCACGAAGAGCGGCTGCCAGCGCGGGACACCCATGTCCGCGCCGGTGACAGCGATCACAGCGTCATGGTGGAACTGCAGCGCGGGGCCGATCAGGGACATCTCGAGGCCGGCGGCATCGGGCGCATTGCCGACGATTTCGTTGGCGATCCGAAAGGCCTTGTCATCAATGGGGCCTGACGGAGGGACGCCGACGTGCCAGTAGCCGAGGCGACCGGGGTAGTCCTGAATAGTGGATTGCGTGCCGGGTTCGACGACCTCGATGGCGCGGGTTTGGTAGATGAAGTGTTTGAGGAGCGCTGTCGGGAAGGCGCCAACAGCAAAGGCATCACTCGCGCAGACCGCGCGGAGGTAGTCGACGTTCGTTTCGATGCCGGCGATGGTGGTGTCGTCGAGCGCCTGGCGGAGCTTGGCGACGGCTTCGGCGCGAGTATTGCCGCGGACGATAATCTTCGCGAGGAGTGGATCGTAGAACGTGGAGACTTCAGCACCGGATTCCACCCAGGTTTCGATGCGGGCGTCGCCAGGGAATTCGACGTGGCCGAGCGGACCGGCACAGGGACGGAAGTCGTGGAGGGGCGACTCGGCATAGACGCGAACTTGAATGGACGCGCCCCGCGGGGTGACTGCCTTGATGGGATCGCCGCCGGCGGCGAGGCGGACCATCCATTCGACGAGATCGACCCCGGTGACTTCTTCGGTAATGCCGTGCTCGACTTGCAGGCGGGTGTTGACCTCCAGGAAGTAGAACTCGCCGCACGCTTCGTCGTAGATGAATTCCACCGTGCCGGCGTTGCGGTAGTTGACGAGCTCACCGAGGCGTACGGCGGAGCTGAGGAGCGCGGCGCGGACCGCTTCAGTGATGCCGGGCGCGGGTGTTTCCTCGACGACCTTCTGGTTGCGGCGCTGCGCGGAGCAATCGCGCTCGCCGAGCGCGACGACGCGGCCGTTGCCATCGCCGAAGATCTGCACTTCGATGTGGCGGGCTCTCTCCACGAACCGTTCGGCGTAGATGCCGGATTCCTTGAAGTTCGTTTTGCTGAGCCGTTCGATGGCGGCGAAAGCTTCTTCGAGCTCTTCCGCCGAATGGCACACACGCATACCGATTCCGCCGCCGCCCGCCGTGGACTTGAGCATCAGGGGGAAGCCAACAACCGCCGCGTCTTCAGCGCGGTTCAGCAGACCGGTGCCAGGGAGCATGGCGACGCCGGCTTGCGACGCGAGCTCCCGGGCGCGATGCTTCAGGCCGAAGTCGCGCATCTGCCTTGGCGTGGGTCCAATGAACGCGAGCCCCGCCACTTCGCAAGCTTCGGCGAATGCCGCATTCTCGCTAAGGAAACCGTAGCCGGGGTGTATCGCCTGCGCGCCCGATCGCTTTGCAGCGGCGATCACGGCGTCGGCGTCGAGATATCCGCGCGGACCGCCAACAGAGACGGCTTCATCCGCCTGGCGAACGAAGAGACTCCCGGCGTCGGCATCGGAATAGACGGCGACACTGCCAACACCCATACCGCGAAGAGTGCGGATGATACGAGTGGCGATAGCGCCGCGATTGGCGATGAGAACTTTGTTGAACATTTACTCGGTGATTACCAGGCGCACAGGAGTGGGGTTGTACGCATTGCAAGGATTGTTGAGCTGCGGACAGTTGGAGATGAGGACGAGGGTGTCCATGTCCGCAAGCAAGTCGAGATACTTTCCGGGCGCGGAGAGGCCGTCTTCAAAGGTGAGCTTGCCTTCGGGAGTGACGGGCACGTTCATGAAGAAGTTGATGTTGTGGGCGATGTCGCGCTTCTCGAGGCCCGCGGCGAGACCGTACTTCAGGAACGTCTGGCGGCAGGCGTGCATGTAGCGTTTGCCGATGTCGTAGCGGACCATGTTGGATTCCTGGGAGCAGGCGCCGCCGAGCGTGTCGTGGCGGCCGCAGAGGTCCTCCGCGATGGTCATCAGCAGATTGCCGTTCTGCGTGAGGAGCCTGGTGCCTTTGGTCAGGTAGATGTTGCCCTGGGCGGTGATTGTGTCGACGGCGGAGTAGCGGTCGGTGAAATCGTGCGCATTGTAGAGCAGCGTGTCGACGGCCTGATTCCCTTCCAGATCGATGATCCGGAGGGTTTGGCCCCTCTCGACAATTCCGCTCCAGCCGTCGCCCGCAAGGACGGCTGTGTCGAGCACGGTACTCATGCGCAGCACCTCGCGGTGAGCTCGAAGCCGCGGCCGTTTTCCGGACGCGAGAGCCGGCAGATATCGTCAGGGCTGGGGGGCGGGACGCGTTTCACCGTGATGTTAACGGGCTTCGGTGCATAGGCGCCGCCGGGTTCCATGGCGTGGTGATTCGCGGATAACAGGATGAGCACCTTCATCTCGGCGCGCAACTCCACGTAATCGCCCGCTTTCGAATTGTCTGGGATGTACTTCATCGCTCCGGTATCGTCGACCTGCACTTTGCTGAAAAGGTTCAACGTGGGCGTGAGGTCGCGGGGGCCGAGGGAGTATTTCGCCAGCTCGAGCAAGAGGCCCTCTTTCGAGGCTTGCGTCCAATTGTTGCGGAACTCCTGATAACTCTTGGCGCCGTACTTGGAGGCCACCTGCGCCGCCGTCAACGTACCGCCGATCGGATCGTGCCAACCGACGGTGTCATCGGTGATGGAGCACAGAATGCGGCCCATGTCGGAGTAGAGCACGAATCCCTTTGTAAGCCGCGCGATATGCTGCGCCTTCAGCGTATCGGGCATGTTGTAGCGCTCTTCCGGCTGCAGCGCGTTGTAGAAGAGGGCGCTTACGTTGGCGCCGCCTTCGGTATCGGTCAAGCGCAGCGCCATGCCCGCGTCGAGCACGTGCGACCACGTCTGCCCGCCGCGCAGGCTGTCTTCCCACAGAATTGTTTCACTCATTTCGATTCGCTACGGAGCGATTTTCGCCGCGTCCAACCTCCAGATGTTCTGTTCACGCAAGTTAGAGAGCCACACGGAACCGTGGGCGTAGAGAATGGCATCGCCGCCCGGGCCGGCGTACTGATGCGTCACCTTATCCGTCCTGGCGTCGATGCGGGTGATGGGGATTTGGAACATGGTGATCCACACCGCGCCACCGCCCGCGGAGATTTCGCCGCCTCCTCCGGGCAGGCCGCACTGAATGGTGGCGACGACCTTCTTCGTCTTCGGATCCACTTTTGAAACGGTGCCGTCGCCCTGGTTCAGCGTCCAGACAAAGCCCTCGCCGACAGTGAGGAATCGCGGGGCGGGCCCGACTTCAATTGTGCCGGTCACCTTGTTCGATTTCGGGTCGATGCGGGTGAGCAGGTTCCCTTTCGATTGCGTGACCCAAACCGCGCCTTCGCCAAAATCGACGGTATGCGAACCGGCGGCGACGGGAATCTCCGCAACTACTTTGTTCTTTTTCGGATCGATGCGGACGACTTTATCACCGGCTTCGCCGGACGCCATCCAGACGGCATCTTTGGAGCAGGCGATGCCACCCTCGGAGTTGGCCGGGCCGGCGGGAATAGTAGCGACGACCTTTTCCGTCTTTTCGTCAACGCGGGCCACGGTCTTGTCGCCGCAGGCCGGCGCCCAGAGGCTGCCGAATCCGTAGGCGATGCCGCTGCAGGGCTGCTTGCCGATTTCTACGGTGGCGGTGACGGTGTTGGTCTTCGGATCCAGTTTGGAGATAGTGCCCTTGGGTTTGTTGGAGACCCAGACCGCGTCCTTCGTGGCGACGGTCCAGTCAGGTACGCCGGGCACGGGGAAAACAGCTTCCGGCTTGATGAGGTCCATTGATTTCTGCACCTCCTTGACGCCGGGGAGCGGCGGGCGGGAGCGTTTTTTCTTCTGTGGCGCGGCAGCGTCCTGCGCGCAGAGAGCGGCGGCCAGGAAGATCAGGGCGTATCGCATAGCAGTTCCTCGCTATTTTCGGCCGTAGACGATTCGGTCATCAAGCTGCCGGCGACGAAGGCAACAGCGCTAAGGACAGGAGGGAGAAGCGTGTCGAGGCCGGACCATCCGGCCGGAACGACGAAGTAGCAGATGCCGCGCGCAATGGTTCCCGTCAGGATGCTGGCCAGGGCTCCGGCTTGTGTGGCGCGGGCCCAGTAAACGCCGAGGAAGAGCGGGATGACGCAGCCGGCGAAGACAATATCGAACGCGACAACCAGTAGAATGCCGGGCTCCGGCCTCACGTAGGCGATCCAGGCCGCCGCGATGGCCGTGGGGAGGGCGAGGGCGCGGGAGAGGAACAGCATTGTCTCATCGGTGACGCGCCGTGAGCTCCAGCGTTGCCACACGTTGCGCGCGAGTACGACGGAGATAACGAGCATGGCGCCGTTGGCGGTGGACATGGACGCGCCGAGCACCCCGACAAAGACGAGTACGGCGATCCAGTAGGGCAGGTGCGCGCTGGCGAACGCGGGGAGCACCATGCGCGGATCGTCAATCTTGCCGACGGTGGAGATCGTCACCAGACCGAGCAGCGATGCGCAGAGGCCGATGACGATGGTCCAGCCAGCCGCGTAATAGCAGGCTTTCCTGGCGGTTTCCGGTGATTTGGCGGAGAAGACGCGTTCCATGAAGTCGAGCGCCATCGCGTTGCCGAAGGCGAGAGAGATAATATTGGCCCAGTTGGCGAGGCCGCCGCCGGCAATGGTCGTCATCTGCCCAGGATTCAGTGTGACAGGGGGAAGAGCCGCGGTAATGGGCCCCCAGCCGCGCGTCCAAAGTACATACGCGGCCGCAAGCACGAAGCCGATGATGGCGACGTGGATCTGGAAGAAGTCGGTCCAGATAGCGGCGTACAACCCACCGGCGATGGTGTAGAGAAAGATGACGCCGGTACCGATCATCAGGCAGGCGCCGTAGCTGAGGCCGCTGACGACGGAGAGAATCCACGCGACGGCGGAGAGATTGCCGGCCACGAGGACGATGAAGCAGATGACGGTGAGAACAGAGGCGAGCAGTTCCGCCGCGCGGCCGTAACGCCTGTAAAAGAATTCAGGCAGTGTGAGCAGGTCCATCCTGTTGAGCGGCGCGGCGAGGAAGCGGCCGACGATGAGGAGACTTGCGGCGAGACCGATGGGGATGGCAGCCCCGGCCCAGAAGCCTGTGGAGAATGTCAGTGAGGTGTTGCCGAGCGTTGCGTTTCCGTCAATCGCCTGCGCGGCAAGGGCTGTTCCCACGACAAGGAAAGGCATCGATTTGCCGCACACTGTGTATCGTTTGCTGGAGCCCTGCACCTGCGTATAGGTGTAGAGACCAATGGCCAAAGACAGGGCCATGAAGATCACGACCGGCCAAAGCATGCCTGTCATGGAACTACCCCTTTTGAGTGAAGCCGGCTTTTGACAGGGGCCAGGAAAGAGGCTACAGGGGCGGGTCGCAGACGCTGCGGGGTGAATAAGGAGTATAGCTCTTTTCTATTTGACTCTCTAAATCGAAATCTCTTATGATCCCCTTAACTACTTTCGTCTAGTCACGAAGCATGTCTCCGCCTGGCCGCGGAATTCCCCTCACTGTCTGAGAATCGCGCGCTCCTGTCCGCGCTCAAAGAATTCTAAGGGGAAATCACTTGAAACGAATTACCTTGCTACTCGCGGCAAGCTTGTTGTCTTTGTATGCACAGACGAGCTCATTGGCGGGGCTTGTCACCGATCAACAGGGCGCTGCCGTACCCGAAGCGGTTGTCAGTATTACCAACGCCGATACTTCCGCTGCCAGGAAAGTTATCGTCAACGCCAATGGTTCGTACAGTTTTGCACAGATGCCTCCGGGCAACTACAAGATTGAGATTCAGCACCCGGGATTCCGGACGCACACCTCGCAAGTCCGGCTGCAGATCAATGTGCCGTCGACGCTGGATGTGAAGTTGGAGCTCGGGCAGGTGTCCGAGGTCATTAACGTCAATGAAGACGTGACAACGGTGAATACGCAGAATGCCACGGTGGGCAATGCGTTCACCGAAGTGCAGGTGCGGCAGCTTCCGCTGCAGACGCGCAACGTTGTCGACTTGCTGAGTCTGCAACCCGGCGTGACGGCGACCGGCGAAGTGCTTGGCGCGAAGCGCGATCAAAACAACGTGACGCTCGACGGCGTTGACGTGAACGACAACCAGGCGGCCGGTATGACGGCGACGACATCGCCGGGCCTGAATGCGGCACTGCCGATTCCGCTGGACAGCGTGCAGGAGTTCCGCGTGACCATAGCCGGGCAAGGCGCCGATCAGGGCCGCTCCGCCGGCGGGCAGGTTTCGCTGGTGACGAAGAGCGGATCGAACCAGTGGCATGGTTCGCTGTATGAGTTTCACCGCAACGTGAAGACTGCGGCGAACGATTGGTTTTCGAATCGCGCGGGAATTGCGCGCGAAGCGTTAATCCGGAATCAGTACGGCGCGTCCTTCGGCGGCCGCATCATCCGGGATCGCGCGTTCTTCTTCGTGAACTGGGAGGATCGCAAGGACCGTTCGGCGTCGGCGCAATCGCGCAACGTACCGACGGAGATGCTGAAACAAGGCATCGTGCAGTTCCGGCAGAACAACGGGACGATCGGGCAGTTGAGCACGGCCGAAGTGGCCGCGGTGGATCCGATGAAGCTGGGTCTAAGCTCGACGATGAAGAACATTCTGGCGAGCTATCCGGCGGCCAACGATCTGCAGGCCGGATCGGACCGCGGATTGAATTTCGGCGTCTTTCGGTTCAACGCGCCGTTGACGCGCAATGACCGCGCCTATGTCGCCAAGATGGATTTCAATCTGGACAAGGCGGCGCGCCATACGCTGATGATGCGCGGCACGCTGGCGGACAACACGCGCGACGAAGTGCTGGCGCAGTTCCCAGGCCAGGATGCGGCGGCGAAGGTGTTGGACAATTCGAAGGGTCTGGCCGCGCGGTACACAGCCGTGCTAACTCCGACGGTTGTGAACGTGTTCAGCTACGGCTACACAAGGCTGGGCATCGCGCAGTCGGGCACGCCGGGTGCGTCATTGAGCTTCGACGGATTGACGGCGCAGCAGAACTTCACGCGCGGGTTCGGACGGTTCATCCCGACGACGAACCTGGTGAACGATTTGACGTGGATGAAGGGCGCGCACACGGTGCAGGCCGGCATCAACTTCCGCCTTGTGCAGAATGACCGGAACTCCTTCGCCAACTCCTTCCCCTCCTACAGCTATAGCCGGAACACATTGCGCGGATTGGGCGCCGATATTTCCGATGCCGTGAACGCATTCATCAAGCAGCGGTCCGGCAATAGCGCGCTGGCACTTTCCGAGACGCAGCCGACGCAGCGCGCGATGGGCATCCTGCTCGGTGTGATCAATCAGTACAGCGCTACGTACAACTTTGGGCGCGACGGCAAAGCGGTTCCGTTCGGCCAGCCGTTAGCCCGCAGCTTTGGAACGCACGAATACGAGTTCTATGTGCAGGACACCTGGAAAGCGCGGCGCGACCTGACGTTGACCTTCGGCCTGCGCTATGGCTCGTATCAAGTGCCGTACGAGAAGAACGGCGTGCAAGTTGTGTCGACGGCCGGGTTGGATCAGTACCTGGCGGAACGCGTGGGCGCATCGATGGCCGGAATTTCCGGCGCGAGAATGCCAAACGCGGCGTTGACGTATCAACTCGGCGGGCCCGTGAACAATGGTCCGGGTTGGTATCAGCGCGACAACAACAACTGGGCGCCGCGGTTCAACATCGCCTATGCTCCAGTGAAGGACGGGTTCTGGGGCAAGATGTTCGGCAAGGGCTCTGTGATCCGCGCCGGCGGATCGATGCTCTACGACCGCTACGGCTCGGATATGGTGACGAACTTCGACCGCGCCGGCTCGCCTGGTCTCGCGACTCCGGTGACGCAACCACGCAACACGAACTTCACCGACTCCTTCCGCTATTCCGGCGGGGCGCTACCTACGCTGCCAACAGTGGCGAACGCTTCGTTCCCGTACACGCCGCCGACGATTCTCGGCGGATTCGGTTCCTACTCGGGCGTGTTCCCTGGCTTGGTGGCGCCGTACTCGATGCTGCTGAACCTGAGCTACGCGCGGCAATTGCCGTCGAAGATGACGATGGAAGTCGGCTACATCGGCCGGTTGGCGCGGAAATCGTTGGTGCAGGTCGATGTCTTCCAGCCGTTGACGCAGTTCAAGGATCCGAAGTCGGGCCAGACATGGGCTCAGGCCGCTTCGATCCTGCGGGACTACAACAACCAGGGCAAGAAGGCGAGCGAGATTCCGCCGATTGCGTTCTTCGAGAATATGTTCGGCAAAGCGGCGAACCTGTACACACCAGGAACCGCTACGCAGAACTACTACCATGCCACCTATAATGAGTACGCTGGGTCGGACTTGGATGCACTGAACGATATGGATCGCGAACGGCTGGCTGATGGCTCGTGCATTTCGGCGCTGGGCTGCAACACGTTCTTCGCGCTGCAGAATGCCGGAAACATCGCGTGGTCGAACGCCGGCCGCAGCTCGTTCCACGGCGGGCAGTTTGTTCTTCGCCGGGCCGTTTCAAGCGGTTGGGGATTCGACTTCAACTACACGCTCTCGCACTCCATCGACCTTGCATCGACGGCGGAATCAGCCTCCGGAACTTCCGGCGGCGTGATTCAGGACACCTTCAACCCGAACGCGTTCCGCGGAAGCTCGGACTTCGACGCGCGGCACAATATCACTGCGAACGCGGTGGTGGAACTGCCGTTCGGGAAGGGCAAGCCGATGCTGAACGGGGCGCCGGGCTGGGTGAACCAGATTGCCGGAGGCTGGCAGACGACGTTGCTGTGGCGGTACCGTTCGGGACTGCCGTTCAATATCAGCGCCGGCGGCCAGTATCCGACCAACTACTTGAATTCCGCGCTCGCTATTGTGCGCCCCGGCGCGGCGATGCCGGACAACGGTACCGGATACAACCAGAATGGTAATCCGAGCCTCTTCCGGACGACCAACGCGTCGGCCGCGGCATTCGTCCAGCAGTATCCGGGCGGCACAGGATTGCGCGGCATCCTTCGCGGGCCTGGGATGAGCAACTTCGACTTGTCCCTCGGCAAGTTCTTCCCGCTGCCGTTTGAAGGGCATCGCATTCAAGTTCGGGCGGAGGCGTTCAACGCGTTCAACAACGTGAACTTCACCACTCCGAGCTTGAGCCTGGCGAATCCCTCCACATTCGGCCAGCTAACCGGGGTGATGCCGGCACGTGTGATGCAGTTTGCGCTTCGGTATGAATTCTAGACAAATCTGTGTCGCGGCGGTGGTCAGTCTGCTGGCCGTCGCCGCGGCACCGAAAGAAAACAAAAACGCGAAGAAATCGAATGCCGGGATACAAACTCCCGGCATTCAGATTCCCTTCGCCACCTTGAAGTCCGACGCGGAGATCCGGTTGGAGGCGGCGCCTTCCGGCATCGTCTTCACGACGGAGGCGTTGATCGCAGCCGGAAATGCCGTGCAGCGCGTCGATGCAAAAACAAACAAGGCCGGAGAAGCCATCCCGGGGTTGAACAATGCCTGCGGCGGATTGCTGAATGCGTTGTCAAATTTGTGGGTGGTGAACTGCGGGTCGAAGTCGCTGGCGAAGCTGGAACTGAAACCGGCGAAGATTGCGGCAACGATTGAGACGGGGGCGGGGACCGCTTCGCCCGCGCTCGCCGCGAGCACGGACAGTATCTGGCTGCTTTCGAGCGACAACGCGACACTCTCACGAATCGATCCGAACGAGAACGCCGTTATCGCCGAAGTACGGCTGCCGGCGAGGTGCAACTCGATACTGTTCGCTGAGACTTCGTTGTGGATCACCTGTCCGGAGGCCGACAAAGTACTGCGCGTGGATCCGCGGACGAACCTGGTGGACAAGCGGATTGAAGTCGCGGGCAAGCCAATTTCACTTTCGTTCGGAGAGGCGTCGGTATGGGTGTTGACGCAGAAGGAAGGGAAAGTGGCGCAGATCGATCCGAAGACGAATAAGGTGTCGGCCACGATCGATCTGCTGATTCCCAATGCCGCAGGCAGCATCGCGTTCGGCGATGGGTCGGTGTGGGTGTCGGCGCCGGGATTCCCGATTACGCGGATCAATCCGGCGACGGCGAAAGTGGTGCAGCAATTTGCTGGCGATGGCGGCGGCTTCGTCTATTCCGGGTTGTCGTCGGTGTGGCTGGTAAACCCGAAGACGAACACAGTTACGCGCTACGACCCGAAGCGGATCGCGGCGACGTTGGCCGACTGATTATCACGGCGGGCGTTTGCGCCATCGGCGGTATTACCATGAGGCATGGTTGAACGAAGAGATTGGATGCAGATCATAGCGGCGGCGCTTTTCGCGTCGCAGTCCGGCCGGGCCGCGCAATCAAAACCCATTGGGAAACAGGCGCTTCCGGACGTGAATCTCAAAGGATGGAATGTGACCGCGGTGGAGGTCAGCTACGGTCCGGGAGAAGAGTCGAACCCGCACCAGCATCCGAGCTTTGTCCTCGGGTACGTGTTGGAAGGGGAAATTCGCTTCCAATTGCGCGGTGAGCCGGAGAGAACGCTGCAGACGGGAGAGATGTTCTACGAAGCGCCGGGCAGCGTGCACCAGGTTTCCGGCAACGCGAGCAAGACGAAGCCCGCCCGGCTGCTGGCACTGCTCTTCGCTGAGCCGGGCGTTCCGCTTACAAAGCCCGCCTAACCGTCTAAGGAGAACTATCGAATGACAGCCCGAATGAATTACGCGAAGGCTGCGCCCGGAGTGTTGAAGGCGATGCTGGGCCTGGAGACTTATCTGGCGTCGAGCAGTCTGGATAAGAAACTAAAGCTCCTTGTCGTGCTGCGTGCATCGCAGCTCAACCACTGCGCCTACTGTGTCGACATGCACAGCCGCGAGCTGCGGGAAGCGGGGGAGACAACGGAACGAATCGATCTATTGACCGCCTGGCGGGAGGCGCCGTTCTATACAACCAAGGAACGCGCCGCGCTTGCATGGACGGAGGCGCTCACGATACTCGCGCCCGAATTCGTCCCCGATGACGTCTTTGAAGAAGCGCATGCCGAGTTCAACGAGACAGAGCTCGCGGATCTGACGCTGGCCATTGCGGCGATCAACGCCTGGAACCGTTTCGGCGTCGGGTTTCGATTGGTGCCGGAAAGCTACAAAACCAAGCGCTAAATGGGTGAAGGGCGGCGGAGCCGTTACGCTCCGCCGCCCTTCGGTTGAGGCCTTTTGGGCCGGGGTTAGTTGACCACCAGTGAGAAGGTGACGGTGCCAGTGGCGGCCGCCGACGCTCCTGTTGCTGTCGATCCATCGGTTGCCGTGACAGTCACAGACCGTGTTCCGGCTACGCTACCAGTGGTGACGGAAACCACACCGGTGCTGGAGTTGATCGATACCCAGCCCAGAGCCGCGGTCGTCGCGTCCAGAGTGTAGGTCACAGTGCCGGTGTTGCCGGTCGCCGAGACTGTGGTGATCGTGCTCGCCGCGCCGGCCGTAACCGCCACGGGAGTCGTGTTCTGCACCTTGAGAGCCACCACGATGTCGAACGTCAACGTGCCGATGAGCGGAGTTGCCGCCGAATCCGTGGCAGTCACGGTGATGCGGTAGGTGCCCGCCGGAGTGAGCGCGCTGACGCCGATCACGCCTGAGCTGCTGTCGATGGCCATGCCGAACGGCACCGGCGAGGGCGACGTCATGGCGTAGGTGTAGGGGAATGTGCCGCCCGAAGCCGAGACGGTGGTGACCGTCGCATCGGCCGTACCGTAGACTTCCGCATATGGCGCCGTACCGGAGGAGACAACAACCAGGCCGCCCGTCACCGTGAGCGTGAAGGAGACCTTACCCGTAAGCGGGAAGTTGGCGGCGTCCGTCGCCGTCACCGTGACCGCGTAGGAGCCGGCCGTGCCAGCCAGCGGCGTACCGGAGATAGCTCCGGTGGTGGTGTTGAGGGACAGGCCCGTCGGCAATACGCCCGAGGAGAGCGCGTAGCGATAAGGAGCGGTACCCTGCGTCGCAACGATGGAGTTGTTGGAGCTCGACCAGGCAACAGCAACGGTACCGGTCAAACCGGCGCCGCTGGGCCCGGCGACCTTCAGCCTGCGCGCCACCCACATATTGACACCGGCCTGGCTGCTGCGTCCGCCGCGCGTCACGACCACAGGCAACTGCACCGGTGTCGTAATGGCGGAGACCGGGGAACCGGCGGCGTTGGTGAACGGACCCGCGCCGCTGCCGGGCAGACGAACGTTGACCTGGTAGAGGCCGGCAACGCTGTCCGATACCCAGCCAGCGTAAGTGACAATACCAGCCACGCCACCGATCGTCACTGTGGGCGGCGTGCCGCCGGAGAGGAAGCAGGGAGCCAAACGGTTCGAGTTCAGCAGAGACGAGCTGATGATCACGCCGTCAAGCGCAGTCAGCGAGGTGCCCGCAAACGTATTCAGAGAAGAAAGGTAGCTGGACGTGCTGACGCAGTCCGCCGACCACGAGAAGGCCGAACCGGCGCTCGCGTTGTTCGCCGAGCTGTCCGGAGCGCCGAGACCCGTCATGTAGATCTGAACCGTGTCAGAATCCGTGGCGGTAGAGCGCATACCGGCCTCGGCGCCAGGAGCAACAGGCACGTAGGCGGAGCTGAGGATGGCGCCGTCACCCTGGCCATTGGCAGCCACGGTGAAGATGCCGGGGTTGGTGTCGGCCACAGTCACGTCCATCGGCGCGCTGCTCTTCATCGTTGCGCCGGTGCCGAACCCGAAGCTGACCACCATGCTGATCGTGTTACCGGACTGCGCGGCCAATGCGGCTGGCGCCATCAGGTTGATCTGACCGTTTGTGGCGAACAGAATCGGGGCCGTAGCGATCACAACCGGCGGCGAAGCCTTTGTCTGAAACGTGACGGAGAGCTTGCGCTGCGTGGCGCTGACCGCATCCGGGCTGACGAACGACGGATAGGCGAGCGTCGTCGCGTCCGGAATACCGTAGAGGACATCCACACTCGCGCAGCCGTTGCCACCGGAGGAGCAGAAGTTGGAGCCGAAGACGCTGAGCATTTCGAAAGGCGAAATGGTCTGCACATCAGGCGCCGTCACCTGCAGGAAACTGGAGGCGCTAGTCACCGCGCTGACGATCGGGTTGGAGCCGATGGTGAACGAAGTTGTCGCCGTTGGTGTCAAACATGTAGTGCCGTTCGGATTACACACACCAAGGACCACCGTGCCGCCGGTGCCTGTTGGCGAGAACGGCAAGTTCACGGATGGAGTCGATGGAACAGTGATTGTGAGGATAATATTCGACACATTGACGACGTTCACCGCGATCGACGGTTCCACGATGAAGTTGCTGCCGGAAACGATACCGACCTTGGTGCGCAGGCTCGGGTCCGTACCGGTTACAAATCCCGAGCCGGAGAGTACGAGAGTAAACGCTTGTCCGGCGGGGGCCGTCGGCAAGCTGGCCGGCGAGATCGAAGTGATCGTCGCTCCGGGCGCCTGCACATTCACGTTGAACGTCACGGTAATCGTCGCTGCCGGACTGCCCCACGTGATCGCCACGGTCCCGACCAGCGTAGTGCCGGGCTGGGCGGAAGCGAAGATGGAGGGACTGAACGTCACCGGGATAGGCGTGCCGAAGCTATACGCCAGACCCTTTATGTTGGCCGCTGGAATGATCGGAGCCAGCGTCCCGCCGGTATCGATGGTGTAGGGAATCGGCGAGTCGCTTGAAACGGCCGTCACAAAGAGAGACGGAACGGCCGAACCGACAACCCACGTGATGTTGCGCGTGGTGCCTTCGGAAACCGTCAATTTCGGCGCGGGATTATTGAGCTGCAACGTGATTGGAACGGTCAAGTCGGCTTGACCGGAAACCTTCACGCGCACCGTGGTGGAGTAGTTCCCAGGGGCCATCGTGTCGGCCGCAACCGTTGAGCTGAAACGGACACTCTTCGGAACCGTGCCGGAGAGCGAGTCGACGGTCAGCCACGGGGGAAGGCTGGTGGCGTCCACGGAGAAGAACGGCGCTGGTGTTGTCGCTGATGTGATGGTCACGTCCACTCGTCCCGCGGTGCCCGAACCCTTCACGTAGGAAAGGCTGGCCGGACTCGGTGTGGCAACGAGAGTCGTTGGCGGAACAACCTGCAGCGTGACGGTCACAAGCTTATCCGGCGCCGGAGCGTCGGCCAAGTGAACGGTAAAGGTATTCGTGCTTCCGGCCGCGAATGAGCCGCATCCCGCCGCCGCCACAAAGGACAGGTCCACCGATGTCGCGGAGGCCGTACCTCCTGATAGCGGCGTAACGGTTAACCAGCTTGGCAAAGCGAAAGTACTGTTCTCCACGGTGAATGGCGTCCCGCCAGGCGTGGCGGACTTCACCGAGAGCTTCTGTGCCGGCCCCGGCGTGTAGACCGGGCCGGCCGGGTTGCGGGTACATGTCAGGGCAATTGCGCTGGGCAACGTAGTAAGGGGTGAGCTCGTGCCTGCCGTCACCGTCACGTTGGCGGTTACGGTGACATCGACGCCGGCGCCGGTGCTGAAGCGGAACGTTGGTGCGCTGGCGCCGGACGCCGCGCCCGCGCATCCGTTGGCCACCTTCACCTGATAGGTGATTCCGGCTGCTTGGTTGGCAGTGCTGAGAGTGGTGACAGAAGGCGCCGTCACGACCAGGCCCGCTCCCACGGAGCCAAAGGTTACGACGAGCGTGTTGCTTCCGGTAAGGGCGGTCACCGGTTTGACAATAACGTTCGCAGCATTGCCCGGTCCTGTGGCAGTGCTGCAAGTGAGAGTGACGGAGCCAGGTGTTGCCGTCAGAAGATTTGCCGCGCTGGCCGGTATGGTTGATCCGGCCATTGCTAGGATCAGCCATAGAGCGGATCGATTGGCCTGGAGTGATGACAATTTCATATCCAAAAATCCTGTTCGTGAGCGATCTACGACGAAAGTTTCTTCGCGCATGAACCTCTTCGGTTTGGATCTGAGGATGTTTAAAAAACTTATTGCTTTCCGTGCGGCAGCTACATCAAATCCCTAAGTCGGCGCGAGGGGCGACCTTAGGCGCGCAAGCGGATTACACCGCCGATCCGATTTGGCGTACGGCTAATCGTTGTAATGCAGGATTGCGTTGAACAACATAGTGAATTCGCCGTGGTTCTGCCATCGATAGCAGGGATTGGTGGCGAACATCAGCACACGCCCCTTGCCGGCGGGCACATCGAGGATAGCGGCCTTGTCCTTAATCTCCGGGCCGCCTTTCAACAACCCGCTCAACTCAGTGCCCGTATACTTCATCAGCGTCCAGTTGTTCTTCTCTGTCTCCGGAATTGCAAAGATGGGCCCCGATGCGTATCGCACAGGAAGGCGCTTCTTGTCGTAGCCGTAGAAGACGGGATGGCCGGCCTTCAACACTTCCGCTTCAACAATAGGGCCCGGCGCATAAAACGCCGCCGAAGTCCGCCGTGCCTCCACGCGCCGCGTCAGGCCGAACTCCGCGGGAAAGAAACTCGACGTTCCAAGCGTGATGATCACGCCGCCTTCCCGCACAAACTTTTCCAGCTCCACTGCGCCGGCCAATCCCATGCCGCCGGTAATGTCCTCGCTCTCCCCGTACAACCCCTTGTACGCCAGCGGAATTTTTGCGGGCTCGATGTCATACACCAGCGCCTTCGCGCTGCCAGCCTGGCTGGGAATCAGGATTACATCGTAGGCCGCGCGCAGCCCGCCCTTCTTCACGCGTTCCTTATAGATCAGCTCATAACCAACGCCGTATTCATCCAGTGTGTGGCGCACCCAGCCCACCGATTGCGTGTATCCCCATGTGCTGAAAACGGCCATACGAGGAAGATCCACTTCATGCCGCTTCCCGTCCGGCATCGCCGCGAGCGCCATCGCGCGGAGCCCCAACTCCTCCACTTCTCTGCGCACGCGCTCGGAATCCGCAACCAGCAGCGAACCGGCCGGTACCGTAACGCCCGCCGACGTGAACTCCTTTTCCACGGCCTCCACTTTCACGCCCTTCAGCCGGTAGCGCAGCGTGATCAGCCGGTGCTCGCCATTGTGCAGAATCGCCAGCACGGAGCCGGCCCCATCCACGCGGCCCTTCGCTTCCATCCGGTCCAACGCGGTCACCGGCGCGTCAAGCAGCGCCTTGTCCCCGATCTCCTTCACCTCCACCATCGCCGTCAGGCCCATCGTCCAACCGGTATCGTCGTAGGTACGCAGATTCGCGTCCGGAAAAACCTGCTTCTCCAACAGGCTCTTTGCCAATCTTCCATACGGCTGATTCCTCTTGATGACCACCGAACCGGCCGCGAACGTCCCGTCCTTCACCTTCAACTCTTCACGAAGCGTTCCAACCTCAATTCCCTGTATCCGCAGCGTGTTCACCACCCATGCCACGCGGGATTGATCTTTCTGTCCGGCCGGAATTACGAACCCATACGGCGCGCTGCTCCCGCCGTCCTGTACGGCGCGCAGGGACTTCTTGTAGAAGTTCTCCAGGATCACCCGCGGATGGGACGACGCGAGCTCCAACGCCGACAACACGCCCGTCTGCATGTAATTCGTGTTGTTCCGCATCGACCACTCCACGTCCTTGTATGCCGGCAGCGGCCGGTACCACTGCCGCTGCGCCGCTCCGAAATTATCGCCCTCCGCCTGCACCTTCCGCTTCATCGTATTGGCGCCGCCGTTTCCGTACGTTTCGTACATCCGCAACATGCCGTTATGGTTCGATGCCATGAACCCCAGATAACCCACCGACCACATGTCCACGAACGCATGCGTCCACACGCCCGGCATGCCGTAGCCGATCATCTTCGTCATCTCGTAATTCGCGAACCACGGCAGCTCGGCATAAAGGATCGGATCCAGGTTTGCGTTCTGCGGAGCCTGTCCGCTGAACGTATATAGGAACGGCACAGACTCATGCAGATCATGCACGATCGGCGGGTGCCACTCCAGATAAGCGCGCAGCCAATTTCGCATCGTCACCTGGGAGTAGTGCAGGTCGCGGTTGTTGTCGTGATAGATGTACTTGCCCCAGTAAGGCGGTCCCGGCAGCCGGTCCTCCTCGCTCTCCTCCTGCACTTTGTAGCGCCGGTACCAATCCACATACCGGTCCCGTCCATCCGGCTCCAGCACCGGCGTCACCATCACAATCAAGTTCCTGCGAATGGCGTCGTATAGCGCCCCGTCCTCGGCTACCAGCCGGTAAGCCAGCTCCATCAACATCTCCGGCGGCCCGGTTTCGCCGCTGTGCAGGCCTCCCGTCAAGTGGTAGATCGGCTTGGCCTTCTCCAGGACCGCGCGCGCGTCCACTTCACCCAATCCGCGCGGATCGGCTAAACGTGCCAAATAGCCCTTGTAAGCGTCCAAGTTGGCGATCGTTCCCTCATCCGCGATCACCGCGCTCCAGCACGGCCGGCCTTCGTCGGTGGTTCCCGCTTCGATGATCCGCACCCGCTTGGTGGCCTTCGCCAGCGCCTCAAAATACCGGCGTACTCCTGTGGTATCCGTCAGCTTTTTCGGCGTGCCGGCGTGATAGCCGAGGACGTCTTTCGGCGTGGGAATTCCCTCTACGAGCGGCAGATGGTCTACTAGCGGCGAGAGGAACTCCGGTTTCGTCGTCCACTGCTTCACAGACATTGCGAAGTCCGCGTCCTGCGCCTGACCAAATGCCGCCGCGCTGGCAAGCGCGGCAACCCGCCAAAATCGTCCCATGGATCGTAGCGTAACAGGACGTTACAATCGCAGGCACAATGCGCGTCGCGTGCCTGCTGTTCGCTTCCCTCACCTTCCCCGCGGATTGGTCCTCCTTTCGCGGTCCGAACGGTTCCGGCGTCGCCGAGGCTACAGGCATCCCGTCCGAGTTCGGCCCGCACAAGAACATCGTCTGGCGAACGCCCGTAGCGCCCGGCAGCTCATCTCCCGTCCTCGCGGGCGATTCGCTATATCTCACCGCCTACGAGAATAAGGAACTCCACACGCTAAAGATCGACGCGAAGAGCGGCGGAATCCTCTGGCGCCGCATCATCCCGCACACTCGCTCCGAAGCTCGTCATCAGCTCAATAATCCCGCCAGTCCCTCACCTGTCACCGACGGCGCCAACGTCTATGTCTTCTTCAGCGACTTCGGCCTTCTCTCCTACGGACCCGATGGCAACGAGCGCTGGCGGCTTCCACTCGGTCCCTTTTCGAACTTCCACGGCATGGGAGCCTCGCCAATCCTGGCAGGAAACAAACTGATTCTCGTTTGCGATCAGGACACGGTCTCCTACCTTCTTGCCGTCGATATCAACACCGGCAAGCAACTCTGGAAAACGCCGCGCCAGGCGGTTGTCCATGGCTTCGCCACGGCCTCTCTCTTTCGCGCGCCCAGCGGCGAAGAGCAGATCATCGTCCCCGGCTCGTACCTGCTCGCCGCCTACGCACTCGCCGACGGCAAAGAGTTGTGGAGCGTCCGCGGTCTCTCCTGGCAGATCAAAGCGACCGCCGTCGTCGACGGCGATACCATCTACGCCACGGGTTGGGCTCCCGGCGCGGATCCCGGACAAGCCAAGCCTCTTCCGCCTTTCGAAGAGGCAGTGAAACAGGCCGACACCAATAACGACGGCAAACTCTCCAACGCCGAACTGCCCGCGCCGTGGAAGCATGGCGGCAGTTGGACCGCTATCGATCTCGATAACGACGGCGCGCTCGACAGCCGCGAGTGGGGGTTCTACCGCGCCCGCCGCGAGGCGAACAACGTCAACATGGCCGTCAAACCCGGCAACGCCCGCGGCGACCTCACCAGCACGCATGTCACCTGGAAGCACCAGCGCATGGTTCCGGAAGTGCCGTCGCCATTGCTGCTCGATGGCGTCCTATATACCGTGAAGACCGGAGGGATCTTCACGTCCATGCTGGCCTCCACCGGCGAAGTCAAGAAATCCGCCAGGATTCCCGGCGCGATCGACAGCTATTACTCCTCGCCGGTCGTCGCCGATGGCAAGCTCTTCCTCTGCAGCGAACAAGGCAAGGTGGCTGTTCTGAAGCCGGGCGGGGAGTGGCAGGTTCTCCAAGTTAACGACTTCGAAGAACCTATCTACGCCACGCCCGCCATCGCCGGGCGCCGTATGTATATTCGCACCGCATCGGCGCTTTACGCCGTCGGCGCGGCTCCGGCCAAATGAGGTTGTATCCTGGTAGTTTCGGAGTAATTTCACTTGTCTCGTATCGGTAACGCGTTCAGCAGCTTCTTCGGCATCCTTTTCAGCGGTGAGCTTCCAGCGGATGTAGCGAAGGAATACGGCTACATCAAGGCCCCGGAAGTAAAGAAGCCGGAGCCCGTCAAACCTGCGCCGAAAATGCCGGAAATCAAACCGGCCGACGGTGCCCTGCAGCTACTGGGAATCCTCCAGCGCGACGCGCGCCTGGTCGATTTCCTCATGGAAGACATCGGCGCGTACTCGGACGATCAAGTCGGCGCGGCGGTCCGGACCTTGCATGAACAGTGCGGCGCGGCGCTGAAGCGTTCGTTTACGCTGGCGCCGGTTATCGACGGCGTGGAAGGAACCTATGCCAAATCCGATGCCGCCGGCTCCGATGCCAAACAGGGCTTGAAGTTTATCGGCAACGTCCCGGCCGAAGGCCGCGCGCCCGGCGGCATCCTTCGCCACAAAGGCTGGAAGGCATCCAACGTGGACCTGCCCAAGGTAGCCCCTTCTGTGAATCTGTCTATTATTGCCCCCGCGGAAATCGAAGTCGAGTAACGCTGTGTCCACCGGCACTGTAATCGGTATCGATCTGGGTACCACGAACTGCGCCGTCGCCCGCTCCACCGGCGGCCCGGTGGAAGTGTTGACGGTCACCCAGCTTACAGGACCCGGGGAACTGCGCGATGAGCCGCTGTTTCCCTCGTCATTCTACATACCGGGCGCGAAAGAGTTCGCCGAGGGTACGACGGCGTTGCCATGGGACGACGCCCCGCAATTTATCGCCGGCGAGTGGGCCAAACGCCGCGGCGTCGAAAACTCCAGCCGGCTGGTCCACTCCGCAAAGAGTTGGCTCTCCCATTCCGGTATCGATCGCACGGCGCCGTTGCTTCCTCTGACTGCTCCCGAAGGCGTCAGCCGCGTGTCCCCGCTCGACGCGTCCACTGCCTTTCTGACGCACATTCGCCAGTCGCTCGGCGACGCCGGCAACGCGCAAATCCTCATCACCGTTCCGGCGTCATTCGATGCCGCTGCCCGCGCCCTGACGGAGGACGCCGCGCGCCGCGCCGGAATTACCAATTTCGTCCTGCTCGAGGAGCCCCAAGCGGCATTCTACGCCTGGTTGGAGCGGCATGACGATTGGCGCCAGCGCGTCCATGCGGGCGACCGGATTCTCGTCGTGGACATTGGCGGCGGCACCACCGATTTCACATTGATCGCGGCCGCTGAATCGAATGGCGAGCTAACGCTCGAACGCATCGCGGTCGGCGAACACATCCTCCTCGGCGGCGATAACATTGACCTTGCTCTGGCCCGCGGCGTCGAGCAGGAACTAGCCGCGAAGAACGTGAAGCTGGATGCGATGCAGCTTCACATGCTCTGGCAGCGCTGCCGCGCGGCCAAGGAAAAGTTGCTCGCGCCGGGCGCGAAGCAGGCCGAAGAGCCCGTCACAATTCTCGGCCGGGGTACGGGCCTTGTCGGAGGTGCAGTTAAAGCTGTGCTCCGCCGCGAAACACTCGAACAGGTGCTGCTCGACGGTTTTCTGCCCGCTGTCTCCAGGGAAGAGCAACCCATCCGGCCCAAACGAGCCGCGCTCGCCGAAGTCGGCCTGCCGTACGCCTCCGATCCGCGCATCACCGCGCACCTCGCTCGCTTCATCCAGCAGGCGGGCACTCCAACGCACGTGCTCTTCAATGGCGGCGTGCTTCATTCGGAAATCGTGCGCCGGCGCATCGTCGAAACGCTGAACTCGTGGCTACCCCAACCCGTGCAGGTTTTGGAAGGGGAAGACCTGATGCACGCGGTGGCTCGCGGCGCTGCTTACTATGGCTTGGCCCGGCAAGGGAAGGGAATTCGTATCCGCGGCGGCGTGCCCCGCACCTACTACATCGGCATCGAATCCTCCATGCCCGCCGTGCCGGGATTCCCCGCACCGATGAAGGCCCTCGCGGTGGTTCCGTTCGGCCTGGAGGAGGGGTCAAGCGTGGAACTCCCCCGCACTGAGTTTGGACTACTCACCGGCGAGCCCGCCGAATTCCGTTTCTTCAGCTCCGTCGCGCGTCGGGAGGACAAGCCTGGCGATGTGCTCGATCCTATTCCGCCGGAAGTAGAAGAACTGTCGCCCATTGAGGTCACCCTCCCAACGGCTGCCGAAAAGGTCACTCGCGTCACCCTCGCCGCCGATGTCACCGCAACCGGCGTTCTGGAACTATGGTGCGTCGCCAAGGACGGCCATCGCTGGAAACTGGAATTCAACGTCCGCGAGCAAACGCAATGAAGATCGGTATTGACCTCGGCACCACTAACTCAGCCCTCGCCTGGATGGACTCCTCGGAGGACGACCAGACAATCAACGTCCTGGAAATCCCGCAATTCGTCGCACAGGGCCGGGAAGAGCGTCTGCGCACGCTGCCCAGTTTTCTGTATCTCGGCGATCAGAACTACGTCGGCGCTTACGCCCGCGAACAGGGAGCCTTGACTCCCACTCGCACGGTGCACTCCGCCAAAAGCTGGCTGTCCAACGCCGACGTCGACCGGCGCGAGAAGATCCTCCCTTGGGACACGCAAGAGTCCGCGCGCGAGCTCAGCCCCGTGGAGGTCAGCGCGAAATTTATCGAGCACATGCGCAAGGCGTGGGACGCCGTGAATCCGCGGAACCCGCTTGCAGAGCAGGATATCGTCCTCACCGTTCCCGCGTCGTTCGATGAGGAAGCGCGTGAGCTTACCGTCGAAGCCGCGCGCGAAGCCGGCCTCGACAAACTCACACTGCTCGAAGAACCTGCCGCTGCCTTCTACTCCTGGATCGCGAATCACCTCGCGGAGTCGCAGAAAACTCTCTTCGATGGCCAGACTGTCCTTGTCTGCGATGTCGGCGGCGGCACCAGCGACTTCACGCTCATCAGGGTCGCGCGGAAGGGCGACCTGGTGGAGTTCACGCGTACCGCAGTGGGCAAGCACTTGCTGCTCGGCGGCGACAACCTCGACCTTACGCTCGCCTGGCTCGTCGAGGCCAAGCTAGGCCAGCCGCTAAGCCTCCGGCAGCGTAGCGCATTGCGCCGCCAGTGCGCCAGCGCGAAGGAACGCATGTTGAATGATCCGGCCATCGAGAAAGTAGAGATCACCGTTCTCGGCGCCGGCTCCTCGCTCATCGGCGGTACCCTGCGCACGGAGATCGCTCGCGCCGAAGCCATGGAACTCGCGTTGGACGGCTTCCTGCCGATGTGCGCACTGACCGATCGCCCGAGCGACGACAAGCGCAGCATCTTCCGTGAGCTCGGCCTGCCCTACGTCTCCGATCCCGCCATCACCAAGCACCTCGCGGCGTTCCTCGCCGGCGCGGGCGATGTGGTGCCGGACGCCATCCTGTTCAACGGCGGCTTCTTCATCCCCGAAATCCTGCGTCAGCGAGTTGCCGCTGTGCTTGAGGGCTGGTACGGCAAGCGGCCGCTGATTTTCGAGAACCGCGATCTCGATCTCGCCGTCGCCGTGGGCGCGGCCTACTACGCCAACGCCAAGACAACCGGCACTGGCGTCTTGGTCCGCGGAGGCCTTCCGCGCGCCTATTTCATTGGCGTTGGCGAAGCGGAAGGCGTCGTGAAAACAGTGTGCCTTGCGCCCCGGGGAACCGAAGAGGGTTCGTCTCTTTCGCTCGATATGGAAGGTCTGCAGCTCGTCGCCAACAAGCCCGTTAGTTTCCGCCTCTATAGCTCCCTCACCCGCACGGAAGACCAGCTCGGCGGTGTCGTCGACTTTCCTGTTGCCGATGTTGAATCCGGTGAGCTCCACGCGCATGCACCGCTCAACGCCCTCATCCGTTTTGGCAAGCCCCAAGGTGAGCGCTTCGTCCCCGTCAAACTCGGCGCGACACTCACCGCCGTCGGCACACTCGAAATCTTCTGCGATTCGAAGATCAGCGACAACCGCTGGCGGCTACAGTTTGAGCTTCGTAAAGCCAAGGCAAAGGCCGCCGGTGCTCGCCGTGCCGCCGCCGTCATCAGCGACGAGGCGCGTGCCGGCGCCTTGCAACAGTTGGAAGCGGTGTTCTCGCCATCGGGCACTTCCGCGCCGGAGGAGCTCCCGGCCCGGCTGGAGCAGACGCTCGGCCTCGGACGGCTGAGTTGGCCGCTGGATCTGATTCGCGCTCTCGCCGACAGGTTTCTCGAGCACGCCGAGGGCCGCAAGAAGTCGGCGCAGCATGAAGCGCGCTGGCTCAATCTTTGCGGTCTCTGTCTACGCCCTGGGTTCGGTTATCCCGGCGACGATCTCCGGATTGAGCAGGCGCGCCGTATCTACGCATCGGGAATGACCTTCGGCAATCAGGTGCAGGTGGAGATCGAATGGTACATCTTCTGGGGACGCGTCGCCGGTGGGCTGAACAAGAATCAACAGGCGGACATCTACCAGCGGATCGCGCAGTATCTGCTACCGAAGGGCAACAAGAAGGTGCAGCGCATTAACTCGAGCTTGCACCGCGAGATGTGGCGGGCCGCTTCGAGCCTGGAGCATCTTCCCGCCGGCACCCGCACCGAACTCGGCGACGCGCTGGTTCGGAAGCTTCGCAATGGAGATGGCGCCGCATCGGAGCTCTGGTGCATGACAAGAATCGGCGCACGGCGGCTGTTCTACGCGCCTATCAACCAGGTGCTCCCTGCCTCATGCGCTGCGCGCTGGGTGGAGTCGCTGGCCAAGGTCCCCAACGCTGCCGAAACCCTTGTCCGCCTCGCGCAGAAGACCGGCAACGTAACGCTGGATGTGAACGCGCAGACAAGCGGCCTCGTCCGCAAACTCATCGGCGGCGATCCGGATCTGGAAGCGCTGCTGGACGGCGAATCCCAAGGCGACCTCGATCGTGTCTTCGGTGAGGAGCTGCCTGGCGGACTGGTGCTGGAAGAGCAAGGATCGGCCAGCTAACGCACCGGCTGCACAATAATCTCCGCCATACGGCACCCTTGCCGCTGTACCTCGGCCGGACAAGCCCGCGCCTTCAAGTCCTTGCCGGCGCAAACCCGAACCTCGCTCAGGAACCGGCCCGCGCATCCCACAGTAATCGCCTCTTTCAGCACCCCCGGATTTGCCGCGGCGAACTCATCGCGAATTTTCGCCGGTGCCACCGTCCGCGCATTCCGCGGACTCTGGAAACCGCTCGGAATCTTCACGTTCCCGAACGCCGTCCGCGCCTTGCCGAAGTACTCCGCCGCGCTCATCCCCGAGCACACGCCATGCTTTTCCCACTCATGCCGAATCAGGCGCCGGCTCGGCATGATATCCATCATCTTCTCGACCACCGGATTGCTCAACGTCTGCGAGGTGGAACAGAACTGCGGCCAGCTCCGTTCATACTGCGGCCACAACCCGTGCAACACAAACTCATATTGCCGTTGCCCGCACTGCGTGTTATCGCGTGCGCCCGCCGATGACGAACAATACTGCGGCGACCACGACAGCGACAACAGGTAGAAATCGAATTCCCCAGCCGTCCCTCGCGGAGTATTCCGCCCCTGCCCCCACATCACCGCCGTCAACAATCCCAACGCTACGAGAAATCGCAACATGACCCTACAATGTTAGCTTGACGGAAACGCGCCTCATTGAAACGATTCACTCGCGTTTGCGGCGTCTCGGCATCGCGCAAGGAAACGGCGTCATCGCTGGAATCGGCGACGATTGCGCTATCTTCCGCCAGCGCGGCGCCGCCAGCGACCTCATCTTCACCACCGACATGATGCACGAAGGCGTCCACTTCACCTGGGACGCCGATCCCCGTGACGTCGGCCACAAAGCCCTCACACGCTCCCTCAGTGACTGCGCTGCCATGGGCGCACGCCCCCTCTTCTGCCTCCTCGCCCTCGCATTTCCCGGAGAGTCCACGCAGTGGGTCAACGGCTTTTACAACGGCTTCACCGCGCTCGCCCGTAAACACAAGGTCATCCTCGCCGGCGGCGATCTCGCCAACACAGCCAATATCTCCTGCGACGTCATGGTCTGCGGCGAAGTGCCGCGCGGGCAGGCGCTCCTCCGCTCCAAAGCGCGTCCCGGCGATGCGATCTGTGTCAGCGGTCCGCTCGGCCGCGCCGCCCTTGCGCTCGATACTCGCTCTCGGTACCTCCCCAACGCCAAACTCGCGTTTGGCGAATTGCTCCGAAGGATGGGCGTCAAATGCGCGATGGACTTGAGTGACGGCCTCTCGCTCGACCTCGCCCGCCTCTGCATCGCCTCCAACTGTGCCGCTGATCTCGACGACGTCCCCATTGCCAAAGGCGCCACGCTCCAGCACGCGCTGCACGGCGGCGAAGACTACGAGCTCCTTTTCACGCTGCCGCCGAAAATCGCTGCGCCGAAAGGCGCGCGCGTCATCGGCCGGATCGTCAAAGGGCCCTCCGGCCGAGTCAACTTTCATGGCCAGCCGCTCCCGCCGCAAGGCTGGGATCACTTCCGCCCACAATGAATCCTTCCCCGCAAACGGTCACCGGGCTCATCGATGCATTTCGCCGCTCGAAGACCATGTTCACCGCCATCGAGCTCGGCGTGTTCGAAGCCACTCCCACTACCGCCGAGGCCTTCGCCAAGGCCAACAAAACGAATCTCCGCGCCACAACACTCCTCCTGGACGCGTGCGTCAGCCTCGGCCTGCTCGCTAAGGAGGACGGCACTTACTCCAACACTCCGGAATCCGAGGTCTTCCTCAAACGCTCTAGCCCGCGCACGCTCGCCGGCTACGCCCTCTATTCGAACAGGGTCCTCTGGCGTCTCTGGGAACACCTGCCGGACGCCGTTCGCGAAGGCTCCCACCGCTGGCCGCAGGCCTTCCACACGGAAGGACCAATCTTCGATCACTTCTTCCGTACGGAAGAGTCCAAACGTACTTTCCTCACCGGCCTGCATGGCTTCGGCATGTTGAGTTCTTCGCAAGCTATTGCCGCGCATGACCTCCGCGCCGTCAAGCATTTCGTCGACCTCGGCGGTGGAACCGGCCACCTCGCTCTCGCCTTCGTCGATCAATATCCGGACGCCCGGGCCACCGTCTTCGATCTTCCCCAAGTCATCCCGCTCACCCGCGAAATCACCGGCGGCCGTGTGCAGTGCGTTGCGGGCGACTTCTTCTCTGACCCCCTTCCGCCGGCCGATTGTTACGCTGTCGCGCGAATCCTGCACGATTGGTCGCCGGCGAAAATCGAACGGCTGCTAAACAAGATCCACGCGGCTCTTCCGGCAAACGGCTGCCTGCTCATCTGCGAAATGCTGATCAACGACACACGCACCGGCCCTACGCTCGCCATGATGCAATCGCTCAACATGCTCACATGCACCGAGGGCCAGGAGCGCACAGCCGCGGAGTACGAAGCCCTCTGCAAAGCCGCCGGCTTCCGGCGAGTGTCCGCGAAGGTCACAGGTGCGCCGGTCGACGCGGTCCTTGCCATAAAATAGCCGAGGAATGTCAGTAATCATCGAGAAGCAGCAATGGAAGGGCTGGCCGAACTGCTGGCGCCTTTCGAATGGAACCGTCGAGCTCATCGTCACGCAGGATGTCGGACCGCGTGTCATGCGCTACGCCTTCGCCGGCGGGCAGAATCTGTTCAAGGAATTCACCGAACAGCTCGGCAAGAGCGGCGAAACCGGATGGTGCATCCGCGGCGGCCATCGCCTTTGGAAAGGCCCGGAGGATCGCCATGCGACCTACGCCCTGGACAACTCGCCCATCGATATCCAAGCTTCGTCCAACACGCTCACTGCGACGCAAATGGTCGAGCCCGAAACAGGGCTCCAAAAGCGAATCGAGCTCCAACTCGCCAGTACAGGCAGCGAAGTCACCGTCAAACACACCATCTGGAATCGCGGCCTCCTCCCAGTGGAAATCGCCGCATGGACGCCCACCGTCATGGCGCAATCCGGCCTCGGCGTCACCGGGTTTCCCCCGCGCGGTACCCACCCCGAAGACCTTGAACCCACTAACCCCCTCATCATGTGGGCTTTCACCGACCTCACCGATCCACGTTGGAAATTCACCAACAAGTACCTCACCCTGCGCCAGGACCCCGCCAATCCCCGGCCGCAAAAGCTTGGCCACTGGAACGCCCACACCTTCGGCGCCTATTTCCTCAACGGCGAGATCTTCCTGAAAGAATTCTTCCCCACTCGCGGCATGGCTCACCCGGAATTCGGCGCTTCATTCGAGATCTTCACCAACCAGGACTTTCTCGAACTCGAAACCATGGGCCCCTTCATGAAACTGGCGAAGGACGAAGCGCTCACCCACGTCGAGCATTGGAGCCTCCATAAAGGCTCCCTTGCGGAAATCAGCGATGCCGCTATCGATGCGGCTATCCGGCCGCTCCTACGAACGTGACTCGCCGCCATTTCATCGGCGCGGCCTTATCCGCCGCGCCCTCCAAACCGCGGGACGTCGTCGTTGTCCTCTGCGACGACCTCGGCTGCTTCGGCCACCCCGTTAAACGTCTCCGGCTTCAAACATAAAGAACCCAAGCGCCTCGCTGCTCTTCGCGATAAGCTCATCAAAGCCCACGCGGACGTCTGCCGCGAAGGGCCCGATTGGAGTTAACCGTCCATGCTCACGCGCCGTAACTTTCTTCTCTCCTCCATAGCCGCTGCCGCGCAGGCGAAACGCAGGACAAACGTCCTCTTCATCGCCACGGACGACATGAACAACGCTCTCAGTTGTTACGGTCATCCCGTCGTCAAGAGTCCGAATCTCGATCGCCTGGCTGCGCGGGGCGTCCGCTTTGATCGCGCCTATTGCCAGTTCGCCCTTTGCAGTCCGTCCCGTTCCTCCCTGATGACCGGACTCGGCCCGGACACGACGACAATCTACAACCTGCAAAAGCACTTCCGCGAAGCCATCCCTAACGTCGTCACACTCAGCCAGTGCTTCCAGAAAAACGGATACTTCGCCGCTCGCGTCGGCAAAATCTACCACTACGGAAACCCCGGGCAGATTGGCACCGATGGCCTCGATGACCCACCCTCCTGGAATCACAAGGTCAATCCAAAAGGCATCGACAAAGCCGAAGAGCCCAAGGTCACCAATCACACTCCCGAACGCACCGGCCTCGGTTCGGCCATCGCCTTCTACGCCTCGCCGGCGCCCGATGAGGCGCACACGGATGGAATGGTTGCTGACGAAACCATCAAACTTCTCGAACAGAACAAGGACAAGCCCTTCTTCCTCGCCGCCGGCTTCTATCGCCCGCACTGTCCCTACATCGCCCCCAAGAAGTACTTCGACATGTACTCTGCGGACAAACTGGAGCCGATCCCATACACCGAAGGGGAAAACACCATCGCCCCGCCGTGGGCCTATTTCACCAAGCCGCCCAACTGGAACATGACGCGACGGCAGATCCAGGAAGCGCTGCAGGCCTACTACGCCTCCATCTCCTTCGTCGATGCCAACGTCGGCAAACTCCTCAACGCACTCGAACGTCTTGGCCTTGCCGAAAATACGATCGTCGTCTTCTGGTCCGACCACGGCTATGGCACCGGCGAGCACGGCCAGTGGATGAAACAGACAGTCTTCGAAGCCGCGACGCGCGTGCCGCTCATCATCGCCATGCCCGGCGCGAAGTCCAAAGGAAAAGGCTGCGCCCGCACAATCGAGCTCCTCGATCTCTATCCCACTCTCGCCGATCTCTGCGGCCTCGATCATGTGCCCGCCAACCTCCACGGCAAGAGTCTTCGCCCTCTGCTCGACAACCCCAATACCCGTTGGGATCGTCCCGCCGTCAGCCAGGTCTCCCGTCAGCAGGGCAACACCCTCATGGGTTACACCATCCGGACCGAGCGTTATCGCTATACCGAGTGGAAAAATGGCGATGAAGGCGCGGAGCTCTACGACTATCAATCCGATCCCAAGGAAATGCAGAATCTCGCCAAGAGTGACCGGCACGCGAAGGTTCGCGAAGAGCTGCAAACACGCCTGCGTTCCATAGCCAAGTCTCGAGGTAAAACAGGATGAATCGAAGGCAATTCCTCTCCGCTCTCGCATTCCCGCCGCTAGCGGCGGCTACGCCGAAGCCCAACATCGTCCTCATCCTTGCCGACGATCTGGGCTATGCGGATATCGGCGCCTACGGTTGCAAGGACGTGCCGACTCCCAACATCGATTCCGTCGCCCGCAATGGCGTACGATTCACCGGCGCCTACGTCTCCTGCCCCTATTGCAGCCCCACGCGCGCCGGCATCATGACGGGCCGCTACCAGACTCACTTCGGCCATGAATTCAATCCCGGTCCCGCGGAGCAGGCCGTCGAAAACTTCGGCCTGCCGCTCACGGAGACGGCCATGCCCCAGCGGCTGAAGGACCTGGGCTATAAGACAGGCATGTTCGGGAAGTGGCACCTCGGCTACAGACCCGCCTACCATCCGCAACAACGCGGCTTCGACGAATTCTTCGGCTTCCTCGGTGGCGCGCATAGCTATATCGACGCCGAAGTGGACCCCGCGAACCCCATCCTCCGCGGCACGGACAGAGTCGCAAAAGTCGAGTACACCACGGATCAGTTTGCCGCCGAGGCCGCCGGCTTCATCGATCGCAATAAAGGAAATCCGTTCTTCCTCTATGTCCCCTTCAACGCCGTGCACAATCCGGCGCAGGCGCTGCCGAAGTATGAGGACCGCTTCAAGGGAAAAATCGCCGATCCCGCGCGCAAAACCTTCGCCGCGATGCTGTCCGCGCTAGACGATGGCGTCGGTCTGATTCTAAAGACCCTCGAAAAACACAAGCTCACCAACAATACGCTTCTCGTGTTTCTCACCGATAACGGCGGGCCCACTGCCGCAAACACGTCGAAGAACGATCCTCTGCGCGGTTTCAAAGCGCAGGTCTATGAGGGCGGGATTCGCATCCCCTTCATGATGCAGTGGCCCGGCCATGTTCCCAAGGGCAAGGTCTATGCGAACCCCATCATCGCGCTGGATCTTTTGCCGACGTTCGTCGCCGCCGCGGGCGGTACAGCCGATGCGTCGTGGAAACTCGACGGTGCCGATCTCCTGCCCTTCATTGCGGGCAAAAACAAAGGTCGGCCCCACGAGCGGCTCTATTGGCGATTCGGCCAACAATGGGCGATACGCGAGGGCGATTGGAAACTGATGTCGATGGGCGGTCCGCCGGCGCTCTATAACCTCAAAGACGACATCGGCGAAGCCAGGGACCTTTCCAACGTCGAGACTGCGCGCGTGGAGAAGATGGGCAACGAATGGGAAACCTGGAACAAGCGAAACATGCCGCCGTTGTGGATTCCGGCAGCCGCTCCGGGGCAGAAAAAACAGAAGAAGAAAAAGGCGAAGGCCTGACGGCCCCTACATAGGCCCGTCCATCCCCGCCCACAGATTCATTGTGTTCAACTCCTCCCGGCCCGCCGCCTTCAGGTACAAAAAAACCTGCATGCGGTACGCCGCGTAGTGGCTCAGCACCAGCGCGACAATCATCGATCCGCGGCTCGCCTTTGGCCCGAACATCTGGATCTCTTCCCGCAGTTGCGCATCCGTGCACGGCGCCAGCACCTCGGCGAAGAGCACGTTCTGATTGCCGATCGACTCTTTCACCTCTTCCAGGCTCAGCGTCTTCGCTATCGACTCTTCCGCGTTCCAGGTCTTGCCCCACACCGCGCGGTCGAAGTGCCCCGTCATTACGCCGCGCAGATGAATCGGCGGCATGATCGTCATGTACTGCAGCAGCTCCAGCAAGCTCCGCTGCCTCGCCGACGGCCTATAGTCCAGCATCGCCGGTTCCACTTTCGAAATCAGATGCAGCAACAGCCGGACCTCGCTCCGCAGCGCCGAAAGCAATTCGTCTTTCGTTAGAACCATTGTCAAACTCCTTTATTTCCCAGCGCGAGCGAGAAATAGCTTCCCGCCCAACCATGCGCACGGTAGCGCCGTCACCACCAGGGCAACCGGATACCAACGCGGACCGAATTCCGGACCCGCACTCCAAGTTGCGGCGGCGCCCGCGGTTGCCACTATAGAGCCAACCCCACCCAGCCACAGCGCGTGCGCCATCGGCCTGTTCGGCGCAAGCCTCGCCGCAAGGTAGCTGCCCCAAATCGCAAACGCCGTCCGGTAAGCCGTGGCCAGCCCGAACATAGAGTCGGACATCACTTTCCCCCAAACGGGAAACACTCCGGTCAAGTGCAGCAGCATATCGACTCCTAGAGACAGTGCCGCCACAGCGGCAAAGCCCACAAAGACAGCAACGAAGCTCTTCATTTCGGTCTCCTCGCAAATTCGCGCAGTGCGTCCTTCCCTACCCATCGCGCTCCGGCTGATTCCGATGCGGCCAGCCGCTTAGCCACCGCCATTGCTTCCTTCTCTACCACCGGACCACGGCTGCTAACGCGGCGCAATGCCCAGCTAATCCCCTTCTTCACGAAGTTCCTGTCATCGGCCGCGCCTTGCTCAATCAACGCGAGGCCGCGCAGAAACTGCGCATCGCCTGCCTTCTTGTCGTGCCCCGCCAGGCTCGCCAGCAACGCGAAACCCGCCCGCTTTACGAACTCCTCTTCCACTGGACACCACTCGTCCACCTTTTTCCATGCGTGCGGCGTCTGGTCGAAAAGTTTGAAGCACAGCGTGTCGCACACGCCCCAGTTGTCAAAGTCCTTGCACCAGCGGTCCATCTGCGCCGCCGTCACCTTCGCCGGTTCGTCCACGAAGGCCGTGAGAAGGCGGGCCTCATACCATCCCGTCTTCCACAGCGCCTGCGCCAGTCCATGGCTCCGCCCCAACTGCTTGGCAATCTTTTGTATGTTCGCCATCGACACGCCGATCGGCTTCGTCGCATCGATCCCAAATCGCTTCAAATTCGCCATATCGTGCGGCGTGGCGTGCGTCCGCAACATCGCGAGCGCCGCCTCCGCATCCGGCTGTGCACCTGCCGTTTTCCGCGCCATCTCCTATACCATCGACGCAACCAGCTCTTCCAGCCGGTCGTAACCCATCGCCATACCCTGCTCCATCGGCGTCTTCATCACGGCATCCCGTATCTCCTTCGACTCGTAGATGATCGTCTGCGTCAACGTCGTCACGCCGTTCGTCTCCTCAAGCAGCACCGTGCTCATCGCCTCGCCCGGATACCACGGCTCGTCGAACTTCTCCGTCGAAACCAGCTTCTCGTCCATCACAAACTCAACCAGCTTGCCGCTCATTCCCATCTGGCGCCCGTCTTCATGCCGCCACACATAGCGGTACGGCGCGTCCACGCGCAGCTCCGTCTCGCACACCACCATCGACCAGCCGGGAGGCCCGAACAGCCACCGCCGAATCAGCTCCGGCTTCGTGAACGCTTCAAATACAAACCGGCGCGGCGCGTTGAATACCCGCGTAACCAGGATCTCGTTGTCGCCCTTCGCGGTCAAAGTCATTCGATTCATCAGTTTTTTCCTTTCGCGCTCTTCGCGCCGCGTCGCCTTTCGTTCGCCTTCATCTCCTCCAGCAGCGCGTCCAGCCGCAGGAAGTTCGCCTCCCAAATCTCCCGGTAACTCTCCAGCCACTCATTCGCGGCCGCCAGTGGCTCCGGCTCCAGCCGCCTCGGCCGCCGCTGCGCGTCCCGTCCGCCGGAGATCAGCCCCGCGCGCTCCAACACCTGCAAGTGCTTGGAGATCGCCGGCTGGCTCATCGCGAACGGCTTTGCCAGCTCCGTCACCGTCGCTTCGCCTTGCGCCAATCGGGCCAGTATCGCCCGCCTTGTAGGATCGGCGAGCGCCGCGAAAGTTGCATCGAGTTGCTGAGTTCCATACATAACTAATCGGTGATATAACCACTTCATTATGCAAGCGGACTCGCGCCGGGTCAATATTTTTTTCCGCGCTAGATCGATCGTTCGCCCGAACCCGCCGGCGCCCGCCGCGTCTTCTGCAAATACGCCTGCGCCGAGCTCCGTATCTCCGCGCCCTCATGGAACAGCCACATCTTCGTCGCGTACCAATCGATCCGCAGCTCCCGCGTCTGCCCCTCCAACCCCTTCGGACGGTTCTCGAAAATGTCGTGCATCACCACATGCAACAGCTCGTGGACGCACGTGTTCACGGAAACAAACGGAATCTGGTGCCCGTGCGCGCGCGGTAACGCGATCAGACACAAATGGTAACCGTCATACTGCGTGGTAACGCCTGCCAATCCCCGCCCGTGGTCCCACTCCACCGGAATCACGCCGGTCAGCACAAAGTTGATCACTCCATACGCCAGCCCCGTGAATACGGGCCGGCCACTCGGTGCCCGCTTCACCTCCCCCACACCCTGTCCGCTCTGAATCTGAATACCGCAGCGGCGGAAATCCTCCACCGCTTGCGGCCAGATCTTTGCCGAAAAGTTCTGCAACAGTTCTGGCGCCAGCTTCGCCCGCTTATCGACAAGCAGATAGACCGGTACGCGCACAGGTTCGGCGGCCAGAACGGCCCCAGCGGCCGCGGCCGCCGCCAATAGCGCTCTGCGCGTCATAAAACTGTTATAACTCTCCGCGTCAAGCGACTATATCGTTGTGCGGCAAGAAACCGATCCAAACCGCGAACAACTCTACGCCGGCGCAACAGCCGAATTCGGCCGCGCCCTGGACCGCCTTGCCGCCGGCTACGAAGCCGATCCTGTCAAGCGCCTCGACCTTCGTCAGGAAATCCACCTCAACCTCTGGAAAAGCCTCGACGGCTTCGATAACCGCTGCTCTCTCAGAACCTGGACTTTTCGCGTCGCCCACAACGCCGCCGTCTCCTACATCAACCGCGAACGCCGCAACAACGCCGCCCTCATCGGTCTTGAGGAGATCGAGCACACCGCTCACACCCCCGCGTGGGAGCCGGATATCGATCACCGCCGCGCCCTCGAAAGGCTCTCCCAACTCATACGCAAATTGAAGCCGCTCGACCGGCAGATCATGCTGTCCTACCTCGAAGAAATGGATACTGCCTCCATCGCTGAAATTACCGGCCTGTCGCCCGCCAACGTCGCCATGAAAGTCCACCGCGTGAAAAACATCCTCTCCCGCCGCCTCCACAAGGAGCATCACAATGTCTGAATCCCACGATCCCGGCACGCTCTGGCGCAATCAGCCCGTCGAGAACCTTGCCGTCAATCTCGAACGCCTCACCAACCGCCGCACCCAGCGCCTCTTCCATTCCACTCGCTGCGAGATTCTCGTTAGCATCTGCGCGGCCTTCTTCTTCACGGCCGGGCTCAATTGGCGGCTTGCTTCTTACCGTGATCCCCTTCCGCTGTACGGTCTCGCCGCGGTGGTCCTATGGTCCGCGATCACTATCTACGTCTTTCGGGACCGCATATGGAATGCGCGTCCGGACGCTCTCTTCGCCACGGGTGTCGACCACTATCGCCGGCTGCTCGAACGCCGCCGTGACCATCTGCGCAACGTGTGGATATGGCACGGCCCGCTGTACCTCGCCATCGCCCTGTTCGTTGCCGTGGGGATCAAATACGTTGGCTTGGAACGGCTGCGCAATGCGATTCCCTTCCTGTCGCTACTGGTCTTGTGGATCGTCTTCGGCGTCGTCTGGCGGCATCGCCAGGCGGCCGGGCTCCAATCGGAAATCGACGAATTGAAGGGCTTATGAAAGCACTCCTCCTCATAGCGCTGGCGCTCTCCCTCCTCCCCGCGCAGGAACACAAGACCCACTGGGTCACCGTCGAAGAAGGCGTGAAACTGGAAGTCCTCGAATGGCCTGGCGAAGGTACGCCTGTCGTACTCCTCACCGGCTCCGGAAACACCGCGCATGTATACGACGAGTTCGCTCCGAAGCTCAGCGGCTGCTGCCACGTCTACGCGGTGACCCGCCGTGGCTTCGGCCATTCCAGTCACCCGTCGTCCGGCTTCGACAACAAGCGTCTCTCCGAGGATGTGCTGCAAGTCATCCACGCGCTCAAGATCGAAAAACCCGTTCTCATCGGCCACTCCATGGCCGGCGGAGAGCTGACCACTCTGGGCGCAACGCACAGCGAGGAACTCTCCGGCCTCATCTACCTTGACGCCGGAGCCGACCCCGCCGACTTCCCCTGGAGCGACCCCGCCTACCGCGAAGCAGTCGGCAAGCTGCAAAAGCTGTCCCCACCCAAGCCCTCGCAAACCGCGGACAAGCGCAAGAACTCCTATCAGGCCTACCGCGCCTGGCAACTGGAACAAGATGTATTCGCGTTCTGCGAGCATGAAGTCCGCAACATGTACGACTTCAACCCCGACGGCGCCATCGGGGCCTACCGCACGCCCAACACCGTTCGCGACGCCATCGACCGAGGCTCCGTCAAACGCGACTACAACGGCATCCGTGTCCCGGTACTGTCCATCTTCGCCACGCCCGCCCCCCTCGGCGCGGAAGCCCGCGCCCGCGGCCCCGAGTTCCTCGCCGCCGGCAAAGTCGAAAATGACATGCGTCTCGCCTTCATCCGCCGTTACCAGGCCAGCCTCCGCAAAGCCGTCCCCAACGCCCGCATCCTCGAATGGCCCGGAGCCAGCCACTATCTATTCCTCGCGCAGGAGGCGCAGACGCTCCAGGAAGTTCACGACTTCATCCGCGCTCTGCGCTAGCCCTCTCACCCCACCGGCAACCTCACATGAAACACCGCTCCCCGCGGCGCCGCGGACGTCGCCCAGATCTCCCCCCCATGATCGATCACCGTTTCCCTGCTCAACGCTAACCCCAGGCCCAACCCATTCTTCTTCCCAAAACTCGAGAACGGCTGGAACAACTGGTCGTGCATCTCTTT
The DNA here is from genome assembly GCA_016185425.1 of Acidobacteriota bacterium. GTDB lineage: Bacteria > Acidobacteriota > Terriglobia > Bryobacterales > Bryobacteraceae. The sequence goes on from JACPNQ010000035.1 coordinate 192,875, forward strand.
CGCAATCCCCGGCCCCTGGTCCGCTACTGTAATATGCATGGCGCCGTTCTCTCTCCCCGCGCGAATGGCCACCGTCCCACCGTTCGGCATCACCTCCACCGCGTTCGCAATCAGGTTCACAAACACCCGCTCCATCCGCCCCCGGTCGACATTCGCTTCCAGCTCTTCCGGAACCTCCACCGCGAATTGAATATGCGCCGCCACCGTCTCTTGGCTCATCACCGCTGCCTGCACCAGGTCCAGAATATTGCAGCTCTCCCGCTCGCTCCGCTTTCCCTTCGACGCATCCAGCAGTTCGCGCAGCATCTCCAGAATCCGCCGCGAAGCCTTGTAAATGTTCTCCGCCAGCCGTTTGTTATGCGCCAGCGGCAGCTCGCTGTCCACCATCATCTCCGCGCCGGAATAAATCGCCGCCAGCGGGTTGCGCAGGTCATGCACAATGCTCGATGCCAACCGTCCCACCGTCGAAATCCGCTCATGCCGGATCAGCTCTCGCTGGGCATCCTCCAGCGATCCCGCCATCTGATTAAATGTCGCCGCCAGCCGCCCGAATTCGTCCTTGCTGCCCGCCACCCTCTCTGGAATCCGGTGCGACAAATGCTGCTTCGACAACTCCGACGCTGCCCGGTCCAATTCCGAGATCGGCGCCATAATCCGGTTCGCCAGCAGATAGCCCAATAGCAGACTCAACAGCAACGACGACGCCCACATCAGCAACAAGTCCCGCCTTAGCCGCGCCAGCCGTTGACCCGCCGCTCCAAACGTCCGGGCAATAGTCAACTTCCCCACCGGCAGCCCATCGAGCCCCATCAGATCTCGCTCAATCCGCGCGTCGTCCGGCGAAATCTCCCCCACAGTTCGCGCGAACGGCCCGTTTGGTCCCGAGAACACGAACTCGCTCCCGCCCGTCGACTGCTTCATCGATTCGGCAGTCGTGTCGGTCACCGGATACCCGGCCACCAGCACGCTGATCAGCGCTGGCCCGCGGGCGCTGTCGACGAACACCGGCGTCAGAACCAGCCGGAACAGCATTCCCTCCTGCACATGGTACCCGGAAACCTGCCGTGGCGCTGTCGGAACCACCGCCGCTTCTACCGGCCACTTCTGCAACAGCGGCGTCCCCGATAACACCGCGATCGTCGCTCCCCGGGGATCCGCCACCAACACGAACGTCGACTCCTTCAGCGCCGGACTCAAATAGGAGCCCAGCTCCGTCGCTGAATCCCGAATTGTCGCCGGATCGCCCGTCCCGAATGCTGCCCGCACATTCGGCAGGCTCGAAAGCAGTAGCGCCGCGGACCCGATCATCTCCTGCCGCGCCTTCAACACCGATTCATACGCCTGGAAGCCCGCCGTCACTTCCTCTTCCAGGCTCCGCGTTGCGCTCTCCACCGCGTGGCGCTGCAACAGCCATCCGGCCACACCGAACAATCCGGTCACGATCCCAAACACCGACAGCCAAATCTTCCATCGCAATGGCATGGCCTATCTACTTCTTTCCAGCGTAAGGTCCGTTCTCCAATGGCACCGGCGGATAGTCGCCGCCGTGCTTGTTTTTGTGCCCCACTTCCAGATACCCGCTTTCGGAAATCTTCACCATTCCCAGATCCTGATCCGAAGTAACCGAGATTCGCCGTTCCAGCGCCGCCAGCGTCTTCTCCGTCGCCCGCTCATGGAACACCTTCAACGTGTATTCCCCGGCGGGTACGTTGTCAATCCGGAACGACCCGGCCGCAGCCGATGTTGCGAAATACGGGCTTGGAACTACAACAATAACCGCACTCATCTGCGCATGGATGTTACAAAATACCCGGACAATCCCCTCTCGCCGAAAAGTTATCTTTTGTGACGTGCCCGGCGCATAGAGTCCTGTATCGAACGGCTGTCCGGCGAAATTCGAAAAGGCGTTGTGAAAAATCGGGTCGTGATTGGGAAAATCCACCTGGGAGCCCACCGGAACGGCCATAACGTGCGGTAGAAACCGCTTGCTCCGTTGATCCAGGGTGAACTTCGCCGGCGCCGGCGCATTCCTCCCCGCCACCGGCTCCAGCCACACAACGACCCCTTCCGCCGAGCCCTTCTTCTTGGCGTCAATCAAATCCACCTTGCCTTGGATGGCCGCTGCCGCCATCACGGCCGCGCCCAGGCTAAAACAGGTAAGCAATCGAAAGGTCATAACGGTTCATTCGCCGGTTCGCAATTCCAATGTAATTACTGCGTATCTGCATGCCTTCAAAGGTCAACACCACGTTCGGAGCCACCCGGTACATCACGTTCCCTCCGCCGCTCCGGTTCCGGCCGTTCTGTCCGCGGTTTAGGTCCGCATCGCGATCGTCGTGAATCCCCGCGAACCAGTTGAAGGTCAGCCGGTTCGTCGCCGGAATCGAAATCTGCGCCCATCCCCCGGTCGTATGCACAGTGTTCACCGTCCCATTCGCGGCCACCCGGAAGCTCTGCCGCAACGCGCCCAGGTGATGCACATTCTCACCGTTAAAAAAAGTGCCGCTCAATGATAGCCGTGGGGCCGGCGTAATTAGCCAGTCCATGGAAAAGATCCGCGATGGCAGGCTCTGACTCCCCACGCGGGACTCGGAGAAATGCCCCCCAACGCCGATCTCAAAATTCCGGTCCGCGCTCCACGTCTTGCCCACAACACCGCGCAGCTCCAATCCGGGCCGCCGGCGGTTATTCAACAGATTCGCCGGTGCGCCCGTCAAGTCTTCCGCGGTTTGCATGACCGCTGCCTGGCCCTTAAACCAACCCGCCCGCTGTTCAAACCGGACCTGCGGCTGCCAGCGCCACAGATTCCCCGACGCGGTGAGCGGCGAGACCCCCACATAAGCCATCGAGCTCGGGTCGTGAGGAGAAATCAGCGGCTTCATAATCCCCGCGCTGAAGGACCGCGTCGCCCAGTTAACCGTGAAGTCAGCCGTCCGCACACGGAACGGCGGAGAAGCGCCTTCCGTACTCCCATCCCAGAAGTCCATGAACAGCGAGCCCGAGACCTTCCCGCCCCATAGCGCCTCCGCTCCGTGATAGCGAAGCCCGATTACCGATTGCCTCACCGTCGCGCCGGCGGCCGCTCGACCGGGCGTAGCTGCCGCCGCCGTCGGCACGTCCACGCCATTCGCTCCTCGCGTGTTGTAGAAGCTCTGAAAGAGCGCCATGCCGGTTAGCGTGATCGGAAACCGGCTGGACGCCTCCACTTTGGCGGAGGCCTGCTCTTCCACTCTCCGCTCAACGACATCGAGTCTTTCCGGAACGCTCGGCTTTCCTTCCACTATCTCCCGGAGTTGTTTCACTTCCTGCTTCAACTCCCGGTTCTCCGACTCAAGCTTGTCGAGCCTCGCCAAAATCAACGTCAGGTCCTGTGCGGCCATCGGGACCGCTGCGAGCATCAATATCCACTTACGCATGCAACAGCTCCTGCACCCGCGCTCTTACCGCCGCCAGCCCAAACGGCTTCGCCAGAAACTCATTTGCCCCTGCCCGTAACGCCCCCGCCGCATCATGCCTCGCCGACATCGCGATCACCGGCACGTGCAACAGTTCCGGACGCGCCCGCATCCACGAGATGAGTTGATACCCATCCACCCTTGGAAGGTCCAGGTCCGTGAGCACCACGGCCGGCGCCGGCGCGGTCGTCTCCAGGTATTCCATCGCCTCCCGGCCATCGAATACGGTTACTGTATCCACATCGTCGAACGCCAGCAACCCTATCTCAAGCGTACCCGCCAGCGCCCTGTCATCTTCAACAATCAATATTGTCTGGGCCATGTCGCCCCTTTATGGAAGAAAGCGGTAGCCGACGCCGTGCACCGTCAGAAAGTGTCGCGGCACCGCTGCGTCGGCTTCAAACTTCTGTCTCAACTTTACAATGTGGGCGTCCACCGTTCGAGTGTTCGGAAACGAATTGTATCCCCACACCGAATTCAAGATCACGTCACGCGTCAATGGCCGGTCCGCATTCTGCAGAAAGAACACCAGCAGGTTGTACTCGGCCGGCGTCATCTTCACCTCTTCACCCTTTCGAACCACGACCCGGCGCTCGATGTCCACTTCCGTGTCGCCAAAGTGCAGAATCCGGTGCGTCTCCGTCGTCGCGCGCCGCAGCACAGCGCGCATCCGCGCCATCAACTCACGCCGCCCGAACGGTTTCGTTACATAGTCGTCGGCGCCAATCTCCAACAGCAGTACCTTGTCAATCTCATCGCCCACCGCGCTGAGTACAATAATAGGTGTCTGCACCTTGTCGGCCCGCAGTTGCCGGCAGATCTCTACCCCGTTCATTCCCGGCAGTCGCAAGTCCACCAGGATCAGGTCCGGACGCAAGGTCAGACTCCGTTCGTACCCCTCTCTCCCATCCGCGGCAAGGTGGACCCGGTAGCCCTCCTGCTCAAGCATCAACCCGATTGTGTCGCGGAGGCTGTCGTCGTCGTCAATTACGAGTATCGTCTGCATTCACGCCCGTCTGGAATTGTATCGAAAGGGACTCCATTTCATGCGTAAGTTTTTTCTCAGCATTCTGTTAGCGGCCGCCGTCCTCCTCGGTGAGGAGTATAAAGCCGAGCCCGGCGCCGCCCCGCCCGCGGAACTGGCTGACAGCGTCAAGAGCCTCCTCGAAAAGCAGGGTGTCAAGGTCCTGAAAGACGGCAAACCACTGAGCGAAATCTGGTTCCGCGCCGAACTCCCCCCCGCCAAGCCCTCCACGGAGGCGAACCTCACCATGCCCGGCGTCCCCCACGGCTCCCTCCTGGGCGTAATCAAAGTCGAGCAGGCCTACTCCGACCGCCGCGGACAGACCTTCAAGCCCGGCCTCTACACCATGCGCTACAGCTACTATCCCGAGAATGGTGACCACCAAGGCGCAGCCCCCCAGCGCGACTTCCTGCTCCTGAGCGCCGCCGCCGCCGATACCGACGGTGCCGCGACGCCGGTTTTCAAGGAGTTGGTCGAACAGAGCAAGAAGGTATCGAACACTCCACATCCGTGCGTATTCAGCATCTGGAAAGAAGATCCCAAGTTCTTCAAGGAAGGCTCGCTCGAGAAGGTCGGCGAGCACGACTGGGTCTTGATGCACAAAATGGGCACTGTCGGCGTCTCCCTGATCGTCGCCGGCAAAGTCGAAGCCTAAAAAACCGTGTCAAAGACCAATTTAATCCAGCCTTAATCTTCGGCCTGGATCTGATAGAATTCCCCTCGCCATGCCGAAGGCGCTCACAATCGTGTTCGCCGCGATTACCCTTAGTGCGGCCATCCCACGCCCGGAACTCCCCCAGCCCCAATTCGCCCGTCCCGATTGGCAAACGCTGAACGGCGAGTGGGAGTTCGATTTCGACGACGCCAACATCGGTCTTCGCGACAACTGGCCAGCCACAAAGAAATCGCTTTCCCGAAAAATCACCGTCCCCTACGCTTTTGAGACCAAGCTCTCCGGCATCGGCGACACCAGTTTCCACCCATGGGTCTGGTACCGCCGCACAGTCCAGATCCCCGCCAACTGGGTCAACCGCCGCATCCTCCTCCACTTCGGCGCCGTCGACTACCGCGCCATGATCTGGGTTAACGGCCGCCTCGCCGGACTACACGAAGGCGGCAACGTCCCCATCAAGCTCGACATCACCGACCTCCTCACCAGCGGCACGCAAACCATCGTCGTCCGCTCCGAAGACCCGCCCGAAGACCGCTACATCCCGCGAGGCAAACAATACTGGCAGCCCCAAAGCCGCGGTATCTTCTACACGCGGACCACAGGCATCTGGCAGCCCGTCTGGCTTGAAGCCACGGGCGCCAGCTTCATCGATAAGCTCCGCATCCAAACCCAGCCCGGCGGTCACGTCACCTTCAACACGAAGATCGCGCGCTCTACCCCCGGTCTCACGCTTCACGCCACCATCTCCTACAAAGGCAAGCAGGTAGCCTCCGGCTCCGCCACTGTCGCCGGCGGGCGCGCCAACATCGGCCTCTACGTCGACGACCCCATCAAATGGAACATCGGCCAGGGCAACCTCTATGACGTGTCGTTCGACCTGCGCAGCGGCGCCAACACCCTCGACCGCGTTACCTCCTACTACGGCTACCGCGCCATCCATCTTCAAAACGGCCGCTTCCACCTGAATGGCCGGCCGATCTACCTCAAGATGGTCCTCGACCAGGGCTACTGGATGGAGTCAACCCTTACCCCGCCCACCGACGAAGCCATCCAGTACGACATCAAAATGATGATGGAGATGGGCTTCAACGGCGCGCGCAAGCACCAGAAGCTGGAAGACCCGCGCTTTCTCTACTGGGCCGACCGCATGGGCTTTCTTGTCTCCAGCGAGATGGCCAACGCCTATCTCTACGATGAGGACTATGCCGCCCGCTTCACCCGCGAATGGATGGAAGCCGTCGAGCGCGACGTCAACCACCCATCGATCGTCATGTGGATTCCCATCAACGAATCCTGGGGTGTTTCTGACGTATCCGACCCCCGCCAGACGCACCATCTGAAGGCGTTGTACCAACTCACGAAATCCCTCGACCCCACCCGTCCCGTCATCGACAATGACGGCTGGGAGCATACGGATATGACGGACCTCTTCGGCATCCACGATTATGCCCCCCGCGGCGAGCGCCTCGTCGAAAAGTACGGCGTCCTAAGCCAAAAGGACTTCGCCTTCCCCGGCAACGGCCGGTCAGCGCTCGCGCCAGGCTTCCAGTACAACGGATCGCCGGTGTTCCTAAGCGAGTTCGGCGGCATTGCCTATCCGCTCCCGGGCAGCCCGGTCCCCGCCGGCGCTTGGGGCTACGCTGGCGTCGAAAAGTCCCCCGAAGCCGCCCTCGAGCGCATGCGCAGCCTGTACGTCGGGATATCGAAGATCCCCCAAATCATGGGCATCTGCTACACCCAGCTAACCGACGTCGAGCAGGAAATCAACGGCCTCCTGACCTATGACCGTAAGCCCAAGTTCGACGCCAAAGTTCTCCGCGAGATCAACGCGCTGTTGCAGTGAACATTACAATCTAGCCGCCGCTTGCCTCTAACAAATAAATATGCTACAATTAAGGCAATAAAAGATAAGCAGATAAGTACTAGTTTACTAACAAACAAACCCAAAAACAAACCACTCTAACTCATTGAATCTAAAATACAATCATTCCCAAAAACCGAAAAATTAAAATTCAATTCAAACCCACCTAAACCGCCCCTAATCCAGTTCTCATTTCCGTCACGGCCCTCTCCAAGCTCTTCACCTGATCCTGTAGCGGCAGGTACTCCATCGTCATGTAGTGCTCATACCCGGCCTTCGCGATGGCCTTGTAGATGTTCGCGTAGTTCATCTCGCCCGTGCCGGGATCGTTGCGCCCAGGGTTATCGGCCACATGGAACACCCGCACGTACTGCATCGCCGCCAGCGCCGTACGGATCACGTCGCCCCTTTCCACCTGCTCGTGATAGAGATCGAACAGCAGCCGTACGTTCGGGTGATCCACCTCCTTCATCAACCGCAACCCGTCCACGCAGTTCGACAGGAAGTAGCCCTTATGATTCACCTTGGTGTTCAGCGGCTCGACAATCAGCGTGATCCCCGCCTTCTCCGCCAACTCACCGCACCGCTTCGCGCAGTCGACCATCGCTCCGAACTGCTGCTCGAACGTCAGCCCCGCCACTGCGTTGCCCGACATCAGCAGCGCCATCGGAATCTCCAGCTTCTGCGCGAAGACCAGGTTCTTCTCCACCTCCTTCAGGAACGTCTCCCGGCCCGCCGGCTCCACCATGTTGATCTTCTGGCGGCCCCACATCGGCACGGAGCTCAACGTATCGATCCCCAGCTTCAACGATCGCGCCAGCTTCTTCGTCCGGTCGATATCCGCGTCCGACCACTCATAGTGCTCCCCCACGAACTCCACCGACTGCAACCCGGCCCTCGCCGCGGCCTCCATCCGTTCCTCGAAGCTGCCCTTTAGCGTCCATAGCATGACGCTCGACGTGATCTTGGCCTTCTTGGGCGGTGGCGCTGGCGCCTGGGCGAACAGGGCGGCGGAAGAGGCGGCTAGCAAAGTACGGCGTTCCATACCTGTCTAGCGTACACCCCGTTTCTCCAAAAAAGCACGCATCTGTTCCTGCGCCACGTCGGCCACGGCGTTCCGCTCCATCACGCCGCGTGTGAACCGGTACGCCTCTTCCTGCGGCATGTCGATCTGCTCATAGAATGCCCGCTTGCCGATTGACACGGTGTACTCGCTGGCCGCGGCTACAGCCACGGCCAATTCCCGCACCGCCTGCTCCAACTCCGCCCCCGGCACCGCGCGATTCACCAGCCCCCACTCCGCCGCCGTGTGCGCCGGCACCTGCCGCCCGGTCAGCAGCATCTCCATCGCGCGCTTCCGGCCGATCGCCCGCGTCACCGCGACCATCGGCGTTGAGCAGAACAGGCCGATCTTCACTCCGGGCGTCGCGAACCACGCGTCCTCCGACGCGATCGCCAGATCGCAAGCCGCCACCAACTGGCACCCTGCCGCCGTCGCCACTCCCTGCACCTCCGCGATCACCGGCTGCCGTATCGACTGCACCGTCTCCATCAGCTCCGTACAAACCGCGAAGACCTCTTCCGCCTTTGCCGCCGTGCAGCCAACCATCTCGTTCAAGTCATGTCCCGCGCTGAACACCGGCCCATCGGCCGCCAGGATCACCACACGCCCCGAGCAGCCGCGCAGCGCCCCCACCAGCTCCTTCATCATCGCGAGCGATAGCGCATTGCGCCGCGGACCCGCCATCGTCACGATGTCCAGCACGCCCTCACTGGCAACGCGGATCATTTCTTCCCCTCCAACTGCCACGAGGTGAACGGCGACCGCGCCCCGCGGATATTGACGTTCAGCACATACGGACCCGGAAACGCGAAGGCCCTTTCCAATGCGGGGCCAACTTGTTCCAGACGGTCGATCGTCTCGCCGCCGCCGCCGAAGCCTTGGCAGATCAAGTCATACCGCGTCCGCCGCAGTTCGCAGGCCGTCGTCGTGCCTTGCACTTCGCCCTGCAACTCGCGTTCCAATCCCCAGCCGCCGTCGTTGCCGACAATGATCACCACCGGCACGCCGTACCGCACCATCGTGTCGAGCTCGGCGATGTAGAAGCCCAGCGAGCCATCGCCCGTCATCATCATCACCGGCTGCTTCGGACGCGCCATCGCCTGCGCCATGCAGAACGGAAGCGCCGCGCCGATCGTCGCCATTGGCCCCAGCCTCAGCCATCCGCCCGAATGCAGCGCCGGCAGGATCGCCCGGCCCCAGTGGATGAAGTCGCCGCCGTCGAAGGAGAGGAGCGGGGAAACGGGCAGCGTCCGCTTCACTTCCGCGAAGAAGCTGCCGGGGTGCAGGAGGTCATCCGGCGGAGGCGGCGCCAGCAGCTTCGCCATCCACTCCTCCCGCCACTTGCCGATCTGATGCACCCATTCCGTCCGCGTCTCCCAAACCTTCGCCGGTGTCGCCGCTTCCAGGAAGGTCCGCACATCGCCCACGACGCCAACCGCCACATCGCGCACGTTCCCAATCTCGCGCGGCTCCACATCCACCTGAATGAATCGCGTCTCTTTCCCGAACAGCCGCGGGCCTCCCATAGCGATCCGGTAGTCGATGCGCTTGCCGAGCACCAGCACCACATCGGCCGCCTGAAACGCCGGAATGCAGCCGCGATTGAGAGACGGATCCGCGTAGCCGCAATGCCCGGCGAAGTCCTCCGGGATTACCCCGCGCGCCATCGTCACATCGAAGTACGGCACCCTCGTCTGCTTCAAAAACTCCAGCAGCGCCTGTCCCGCGTCACTCCACCAGACACCGCTCCCGCCGATCACGACCGGCCGCTCGGCCTTCGCCAACATGTCCATCGCCGCCGCCGCGTCGTCGCAAGACCGCGCGGTTCCGCGTGCCGCCGGCATCCGCAGCATTGTCTCCGTCTTGCCCGTGAACACGTTGACGGGAATCGAAAGGTGCGTAGCGCCATAACGGCCGCTGAAGGCCTCCTGATACGCACGCCCTAGCGCGAATGGCACCTGGGACGGCGATGTCACCAGGTGCGAGAACTTCGTCACCGGCGCCGCCATGCCCACCTGGTCGATGTCCTGGAACACCACGCGGTGCCGCATCTCCTGCGCCGGTGTCCCGCTCACCGCGATCACCGGGCTGCCATTCGAATGCGCCGTCGCGATGCCGGTCAGCGCATTGGTATGTCCCGGCCCGCCGGTCACGATCGCCAACCCCGGCTTGCGTGTCATCCGGCTCCAGGCATCGGCGGCGTGCACCACAGCCGCCTCATGGCGCATATGCACAATCGGAAAGCCGCGCTTCTCCGCAACGGAAAGCACCTCATTCAAATGATCCCCAACCAGCGTGAAGATTCGGTCAATTCCCAACTGCAACGCGCTTTCGACGAACAATTCAGCACCTGTAGGCATCTCTGCCATACTAATGCTTTTGATGCCGAACATACTCGTAACGGGCGGTGCCGGATATATCGGCTCCCACACGGTTTACCAACTCCAGCGGCAGGGATTCACAGTCTCCGTGATTGACGACCTCTCCAAGGGCCATTCCGCGAGCGTTCCCGCCGATGCGCTCCACGTCTGCAGCCTCTTCGACCACCCGCAGCTCGTAGCGCTCATGCGAAGCGGAAGGATCGACGCCGTGATTCACTTCGCCGCCTTCATCTCTGTCGGCGAATCCGGCAAAGAGCCGGAAAAGTACTTCCATAACAACACGGCTGGTTCCATGTCGCTCTTCGCCGCCATGGCGGAGGCCGGCGTCCGCAAGCTTGTCTTCTCCTCCACTGCCGCCGTCTACGGCAATCCTACGCAGGTTCCGATTCCGGAAACGGCCGCGATTCAGGCCGTCAATCCGTATGGCGAGTCGAAGGTGATGGTGGAGAAGGTCCTCGACTGGCTGGACACCGCGCGCGGTGTCCGCAGCGTGCGCCTGCGCTACTTCAACGCCTGCGGGGCCAATAACGACGCGGGTCTCGGTGAGCGCCACGACCCGGAAACCCACCTGATCCCTCTTATCCTCCGCGCCGTTCGCACGGGCAGGCCGGTCACCCTTTTCGGCGACGACTACCCGACTCCCGACGGCACCTGCATCCGCGATTACATTCATGTCGACGATCTCGCCTCCGCGCACATCGCCGCCGTGAACTACCTGCTCGGCGGCGGCGCGACGGCCGCGTTCAACGCCGGCACCGGCCGCGGCTACTCGGTGCGCGAAGTCATCAACGCCGTTGAAAGGGTGACAGGCAAAGAGGTCCCGCACACCATCGGACCGCGCCGCGAAGGCGACCCCGCCCAGCTCGTCGCCGATTCCTCCAAGCTCCGCCAGACACTCGACTGGCAGCCCCGTCACAGCACCCTGGAAGAGATCGTCGAGTCCGCTTGGGTTTTCGAGAACAGGAACTTCGCATAGAATACGCCAATGGCGCGTATCGTCCCCATCCTGGCTCTATCGGCCTGTCTAACGGCCCAAAACTACGACGTTCTGCTCAAAAACGGGCACGTCATCGATCCCAAGAACAACATCAACGCCGTCCGTGACGTTGCCATCAAAGACAAGAAGATCGCCGCGGTCGCCGCGAACATCCCGGTCTCCGAAGCCAGGAAGGTCGTCGACGTCAAAGGCCTCTACGTCATGCCCGGCCTCATCGATCTCCACGTCCACGTCTTCTACGGCGACGGGCCCAGCTATCGCGACGGACAGTTGAGTGTCATCCCGGACTCGCATACCTTTCGTAGCGGCGTGACTACCGTTGTCGACGCCGGCACTTCCAGTTGGCGGAATTTCGAAGTCTTCAAAAAACGCATCATCGACCGTTCCAAGACCCGCGTCCTGGCGCTCCTCAACATCGTCGGCGCGGGCATGGGCGGCGCGGTCGAGCAGAACATGCAGGACATGGACCCCGAGCCCGTAGCGGAGATGATCAAGAAGTACCCCGAGATCATCGTAGGCGTGAAGACGGCGCACTTCGCCGGTCCCGAGTGGATCGCCGTCGATAACGCCGTCAAAGCCGGCGAAATGGCCAACGTGCCGATCATGGTCGACTTCGGCTCCTTCCGCCTGGAACGCCCGCACCAGGAGTTGATCCTCACTCATCTGCGCCCGGGCGATATGTATACGCACACCTATCTCGCGGCCGTGCCGATGCTCGACGAAAACGGCAAAGTCCGCCAGTACCTGTTCGACGGCAAGAAGCGCGGCGTGAAGTTCGACGCGGGCCACGGCGGCGGCAGCTTCGTTTTCCGCTGGGCGATTCCCGCCATCAAGCAGGGCTTCCTCCCGGACTCCATCTCAACGGACCTGCACACCTCCTCAATGATCGGCGGCATGAAGGACATGACCAACGTGATGTCGAAGTTCCTCAACATGGGCATGACTCTGCAGCAGGTGGTGGAGGCGTCTACCTGGCATCCGGCGCAGCAGATCAAGCGCACCGATCTCGGGCACCTCAGCGTCGGCGCCACCGCCGATGTTACTGTTCTCAACGTGCAAAAAGGCGCCTTTGGCTTTGTGGACGTCTATGGCGCGAAGATGATGGGCACGCAGAACCTGGTGGCGGAGATGACGATGAAGGGCGGCGTCTTCTATTGGGACCTGAACGGCCGTATCGCGCCGCTGTGGGATACGATCGACAAGCGCTACAACGCGCAGGGCAACCCGCTCTATGACGGCACCGTCTCTTCCGGTGTCCGCAACCGGCGGTAACACTTTGGAACGACGATGCTTCTAACCCGTATGACCCGACGCGTTCTCTTTTGCGCTTTTCCAATAAGCGTTCTGATTGCTCAAGGCAAGGGAAAAGGAAAAGGGAAAGGCAAAGGGCATGGCGGAGAGGATCAGCCCTCCTCGACGTCGGCATCCTTCTACTTCTCCGAATCCGATCGCGGCGTGATCGCGTCCTGGTGCCGCCGTCAAACGGCCGCCAACCTTCCTCCGGGCCTCGCAAAACGCGGCGGTGCGCTGCCGCCCGGCCTGGAGAAGCAGCTTCGGCGTAATGGCCGCCTTCCTCCCGGACTGGAAAGGGGCACTTGGAGCCCCTTCCCGCCGGACCTCATCACGGTTCTGCCTGCGCTTCCTCCGCAATACGAGCGCGGATTCATCGGCGGACAAGCCGCCATCGTATTCAAGAACACGCGGATCGTCGTCGATATCTTTAAGCCGCTCTAGGCGCTTATTTTACGGGCGTTCCTGTGACCTTCAGGTTGCGGAACGCCCCGGTTTCGTTGAACGACCCGAGACCGACGCGCCCGTGCTTGATCGACAGATCAACGGCGCGCATCGCGCCTGACGTCTTTCCGTTCGCGTAGCAGATCACCTCGCCGGTCTTTCCGCTCCAAACCAGCTTCACTGGAGTCCACTCCTGTGTAGGCAACACGCCCGGCCCGCCTTCCAAGGGCGATATCCGCACGCGGTCGCCGCCGAATACGTGGAAGATCCCGTTATGCACATTCTGCCTGGCCGGATCGTCGACGGAGATGTGCGCGTAGTTGAAGTGGTCGTCGTCCTGATGGGCGAACACCAGGATGAGCGACTTCCCGTTCCGCTTCACCTCCACGTCCAGCGTGAACGCGGCCCACGGACCTTCTTGCAGCAGCGCAAACTGACTGGGCCGCCGCGGCTTTCCCGGCTCGTGTTTCTGCACCAGCTCCAATACATCCGCGCCGGCCTTCCAATCGGCCGCGACGGGCACCGACCACTTCCTGCCTAACGCCGTGATCGGCTCGCCTGCCCACAGGGAGGCTAGCGCGGCCACAACAATCCAGAGTTTCCGCATACAGCGTTACAGTAACAAAGTGCAATCCCTTTTCGAGGCGACTTTTCAAACAGCCCGGCCGCCGAACCCGCTGTATTGCCACACCGACTTCCTCGAGCGGCTGGAACAGTACCGCAACCAACCGATCGGAAAACGGGCCGCGCTCCTGCTGCAGCGCCTGCTGATCGATCCCGAGCGCCTGCATTTCAAATCCACGCAAGGCGTCAACAGGGGCTGGCGGCGATCGAGGCTTGGCGGTTCGTCGGGCAGCCATTTCTACGCGTGGTGGGCGCCGGCCGGCGCGCTTCCGTTGAAGGACGTAGCCGATACGCCCGCGGGCGCACTCTTCCTTCGCGCCATCCGGCACCACGACGACCACACACCGCTGGAGGCGCAAGCCTTCCCGGCCGACTATCTGCCGGTCTCGGTGCCGGAAGTGCGCCACGAGGAGTACGGTCCCTCACCCTGGACCCAGCAGCAGTTGAAGTTCGCCACCGCGCGCGACGCCGTGCGCGTATTGAAAGGCCATCCGGGATCCGGCAAAACCACCGCTCTGCTGCACGCCGCCGACAACGCCGGCGGGCAGAACGTTCTATACCTCACTTACTCGGCCGATCTCGCCTCGCTCGCGCGCTCCTATTTCGACCGTTACTGCTCTTCCGGCAGGCAATACCATGTCCACACGTTTCCGCAGTTTATCCGGGCGATGCTCGGCGTCGAGATGCCCCCCGTACCGTTGGCGGAGCAGAGGCGCGGCTTCCGCGCCGAGGTCGTCAGCCTATCGCGCATGCTGGGGCCATGGGCTTCCAACATTCCCGCCCTTTTCGACGAGTTCCACGCGCATATCGTCGGCGCCGCGCTGCCGGTGCGTATCGGCCGTTTTGCCGCCGCGCGCTTGCAGCGCATGAACGACCGCGACTATATCGCCAGCCGCACTCGCTATACGGGCTCCCAAGCGGCTGAGGCCGCGAACAATGCCGCCACGCGCCTGGAAAAATCGTCTGGCGCTATCGCTCCACGCCTTTTCCCCGATCTTCATTTGGCCTGGACAGCCGTCCAGCAACTGCCCAACGTACCCGCAAGCGCGCTGCCGTGGGACTGCATAGCCATCGATGAGTGTCAGGACCTGACACCCATTGAAACCCTGTTTGTGGCCCGGCTGGCCAAGCGCCTTCGCGAGCTCCGCGGCCATACCGTACCCGTTTTGATCGCCGGCGACGAGGCGCAGACCGTGCGTCCCACGGACTTTGAATGGGGTTGGCTCAACGACATCTTCCACGCCGAACTGGCGACGCCCACTATCCATAAGCTCTCCTCCAACCTGCGAAGCCCGCGCCAGATCGCCGAGCTGATCAATCGCGTCTGGGATCTCTACGCCCACTTGGAAAAGCAGGACCGCCCTTCCGGGCAAGGGTGGGCTTCCATTGAGGACGATGCGACGGACCAGATCCTGTACTGCTCCGCGGCTCCCGGCGAAGCGCTGACCGCGCTGCTCAACGAACTTTCCTCGCGGGAGGGACTCGCGATCGTATCGTTTGCCGCGAACGGGGATGCAATTCCCAACGCCTTAACCCCCTCGGAGATCAAGGGCCTCGATTTTCATTCCGTCTGCGTCGTCAACGCCGGCGAGCAACTGGAACACGTGCAGACGTCCCGCTTCATGCCCGCCGACATTGAGCGGCTCTCGCGGCGCCTGGCGATCGATCAGCTTCGAGTGGCGATCAGCCGTCCCACCGAACGGCTGATCTGGCTGGACATCGGCGCCAAGCCGTCTCGCGTCGCCGCCTGTCTTGAATTCCTGAACGGGAGAATGGCCACGCCTCTCCACGCCGCGCTCTCCCCCGATGCTCTCCTGCGGTCGCTGCAGGAAGAGAATCTCGATATAGAGGAACGGGTGCAGCGCTGCCAGGACGACGCGCGGCAGTATATTTCCGTGCGTCCGGACCTGGCCTGGTCCCGCGCGCACCAGGCGGTCGCCTTGCTCGGCAAGGAAGATGACCTGGGCGCGGTGGCCGATCCTCTCACGCGGCGCACCGCCAACATGACGCTCGCCGAGGTCTGTTTCACTCTCGCGATGAACAAAGCCAGGCTCTCGCCCGAGCTCGGTGAGCCGAGCCTTCTGTTCGAGGCTGCCCGGGCGGCCGCCCAGGCCGGTCAAAACGAGCTCGTCAAACTGTTCGGAATCATGCGGGATCTGCGCGGCTTCGGAGATTCGAATGAGATCAACGCCGCGGTCGCCCTCATGAGCGAAATCCCCGGCGCTATCGACTCTCTGCCGGCATGGTTTCGTACCGGAATCGAAGCCGAGTCCCTACGCTGGATCTCGTTGCTGGAAAGGGTCCAGCATGTGGAATCCAACGGCGCCATCTGCGCCCGGGTTTTGCCGCCGTTCTACAAGGCGCTCGGACTTCCCGACGCCGAGGAGAGGACCGCGCGGCTCCGCACCCGCGCCATCGGCGATCTCGTGAAAGCCCGGTATTTTCGGGAGGCGCTGGCAATCCTCGTGGATCTCCCCGAACGCAATCACAGGCTCGAAGCGCAATGCCACGAAGGCACAAGCAACTTCGCGGCGGCGGCCGAGTCCCACCGCGCTTCCGGAAATCTCGACGACGCCATCGACTGCTACCGGCGAGTCCCCGATATCCAGCGCACGCTCTCCGTTATGAGCGGCCTCAACAAGCCCCATACCGCCGCGCCTGCGCTGGAATGGATAGCTGCCATGCAGTCTCTCGCCGGGCAGCGCCCCGATAACTTCAACAAGGTTGTCAAGGCAGAAGAAAAGAAGCTGCTCGAAGCCGTCCTGGAAACCGCCCTCGGCGTACAGCGGCGGAAACCGGCCGCAAAGAAAGCCGCAACGAAGAAAGCGGCCGCTAAGAAAACCGCTGTGAGAAAGACAATCGTCCGGAAGCGGCCGCCACCTATGAAATAATGCCCGCATGAATCGTCGCGACTTCGCCCGCGCCGCGCTAGCGGCGCTGCCCGCATCGACGCTCCTCGCCAAACCGAACTCGAAGTTCTCCGGCGTGCAGATCGGGGCCATCACATACTGCTTCCGCTCGCTGCCCAGCACAGCCAACGACCTGCTGAAATACTGCACCGAGCTCGGCATCAGCTCCGTTGAGCTGATGGGCGATGCCGCGGAAAACTTCGCCGGCGCTCCTCCCTCCCGCCCCGCGGCCTTCGCCGGCGGCGGACGCCGCCAGCTTACGCCGGAGCAGCAGGAGGCGATGAAGAAAGCGGCGGAAGAGCGTAAGAAGTGGCGCCTTTCCGTGTCCATGGACAAGTACAAGGCGCTCCGCTCCATGTACCACGACGCCGGTGTCGCTATCGAGATCGTGAAGCTCGGCTTGACCACGTCGATGTCCGATGAAGAGTACGAGTATGTGTTCAACGTGGCCAAAGCGCTCGGCTCCCACTCGGTGACGATGGAGCTGCCCACCGACGCGGCGCTCACCAAGCGCATCGGCGCATTTGCCGAAAAGCATAAGATCTATGCCGGGTATCACAACCACACCCAGGTGAACGAAACGAGCTGGGAGACGGCGCTCTCGCAATCGAAGTACAACAGCATCAACCTCGACGTGGGCCACTTCACCGCGGCGATCAACAAATCGCCGGTGCCATTCATCAAGGCCAACGCCGCCCGCATCTCCAGTTTCCATCTGAAGGACCGCAAGTACGGCAGCGACGGCGGTGACAATCTGCCCTGGGGCCAAGGCAATACGCCCATCCGCGAAGTCCTGCAACTGATGAAGAAGGAGAAGTACAAGTGGCCCGCCAACATCGAGCTTGAGTACGCGATTGGCGAGGGCACGACGGTGATGGCGGAGATGCGCAAGTGCCTCGACTTCTGTAAACAGGCGCTCGCATAGTAGAGACCGTGTTCCGCGTCTTCATCTATCGCCGCACGTTCAACCTCGGCGACGCGATGCAGACAGTGGCGCTCACGCGGCTGCTCGGCTGCGCGTGCGCGGGAGTGTATCGGGACGAACCGATGCCGCCGGATGGCGCCGGCATTCCGCTTATCGCGAATGGCTGGCTGGGGGCGACGCCATGTTTCGAGAGCGCGTTCTTCGCCGGTGTTCATATCGCGCGCCGCCACAACGCGCACGTGGAGTGGCTGCGCCGGAGCCCGCACACGATCGGCGCGCGGGACCCGTTCACCGCAATGGTACTGCGCGGAATCACGCCGGTTGAAACGGTTGGTTGCGCCACGCTGACGTTCGACCGTTACGGTGGACTACGGCACGGGCGGTACAGCATCGACGCTCCGGCTCCAAACGGGGTCACGGAACTGACGCAGGATATCGGCGACATCCCGTGGAGCGAGCAATGGCGGCTTGCGGTTGAGCGTCTGGACCTCCTCCGCCGCGCCGAGATCGTCTATACCTCACGCCTGCACGCCGTCCTGCCGTGCCTGGCGTTCGGAACTCCCGTCGTGTTTCCACTGGAGAGTCTGGCGCGCATCACGGGACGGGAGAGGCTGTCTATTCTTCAGGAACTGCCATTCGCATTCGGCGAAGCGATGACGGCCGATGCCACTCCGCTCGCCGCCCGCTATCTGGCGCATCTCGAGCAAATCACCGGGAAATGCCCGGTGTTGAATACCCCTGCAATGCCGGCGCCGCTTACTGAGTAGAGCGGCGATGCAACTCCTCCCAAGCGGGTCCATAGGCCGCGGCGGCGGCGGGGTTCGTGTCGATTGCCTCCTGCATCTTCCGGAAGATAACGCTGCGGTGGTGGATAGCCGACCAGAGGTGCCGCCGGATCTCGTCGCCATGAACGAACACATGCCTGACCATATCCAGCGCCAGCATCCAGGAGGCGATGTTGTCGCTGGGACAGTGAATGCCCGCCATCACCCGCCTGTCGCCGATGTCCACCGCGAACTGCTCCAGGGACGCCCATGCGTCCTGATCTATCGGGCCGCAGCCTTCGAGGATACGGTCCATCACGCAGCATGTTCCCATCAATCCCTGGAGGCAGTGGCCGCTGGGCAGCGAGGGCGTCATGGACGATTTTCCCGCCACCCACGTGAAGCCCCTGGTACCCGCTATGACAGCCATCTGATACGCGCGCGGGCGCTGGAAGACGGACTTGAAATACGCGGCGATATTCCCGGTCTTGCGCTGGTACTTGACACGGCTGAAGATCGCCGCGACCGCCTCCGCCATGCCGTCGTCGCGCGTGTTGTAGTGCTTGAAATCGGCGCCGATCCTGCTGTCGTCCTCGGCAGTGAAGAACACGTCATGGGTATAGCTTGAGAGAGCCCGCAAGGGCGAGTCCGGCAACTGGTCGAACGGCCGGTTCGGGCCGACGGCGCGCAGCGCGACCACGATACCGAGGTCAACGACCGTCATCGCCTCCATGCGCGTCTTGCTGGCGCCTACCCAAGGGTCATCGGCTTCGGCCGGCATATACGCGGGCCAAAGCTTCTCCTTGATGACTTCGATGTTGCGGTCGACCCAAGCGTCGAACGGCTCCAAATTGCCCCAATCCGCGGGCTTTCCTTTGTCGGTGCTATACGCGGTGGGAATCACTCCATAGGGTGGAAATATCATCTGCGTCCTCTCTCTCTTTCCTTTTGATTTGTGCACCACTCTCGCCATAGCGCGCGCATGGCGCGCTCAATCCCGCGGACGGCATCGCCGTTTACCATAGGCGACCGCGACAACCATTCCCGCAACTCGCTTCGCATCCCATGGAGCCGCGCCCGATCCGACGCCAACGCGGCCGCTCGCGTGACATAGCCATCCACCGTGTCCGCCACCAGCTCGTCCAGACCGGCCCGGCTCAATATCGCGCAGCCCACGCGAGAAGTATGGACGTCCCCAGCCAGAGTCACCACGGGCACGCCCATCCAAAGGCACTCACAGGTAGTGGTTTGGCCGTTGTACGGAAACGTGTCTAGAGCAATGTCCGCCTCCGCCAGGATACCCAGATGCTCCACGAGCGGCGCGCCGCCGCGAAAGCGCACCCGCCCGCCGAACGCATCCAAAAAACGCCGCTGAGCCGCGGAGCCCGCGTCATCCAGTTCGGTGGCGGCATAGTGGACCAGCAACCTGGAGTCCGGAACGGCGAGCAGGATTTGCCGCAGCGCCCGCAGCACCGCGTCATTGCACTTCGCCGGGCGCTGAAAGAGGCCGAATGTTATCGGTCCGACGGAAGGCGGAGGAATCGGAACGGGTGCGGGCGGCTGATAGGTCAAATACCCGCCGGGCAGGAAGCAGGGCCGCTCAGTGTATTGCTCATCCTGCCCCGCGGCGCAGGTCAGGCGATCCGTAAGAATGTAGTCGATCCCGGGAACGCCGGTGGTGGCGGGATACTCCGTCGGCAGCGCCAACTGCACCGGGGCCCTTTTCTCCTGGAACAAAGGCAAGTGTGTTCCATAGTGGCCGGACAAGTCGACCAGAATATCGATCCGGTCCGCCTCCACCTGCGCCGCTAACTCTTCCATCTCCATCTTGCCGCGCCAGTGGTCCGCATGGCCGCGCAGCGTCTTCTCGTAGTCGTCCTGAACCCCGGAAGTGTGATAGCAGTAGACGGAGAAATTTTCGCGGTCGCGGTCACGCAGGAGCGGCGTGACGAAGTGGAAAAAAGGACCCTTCGCCAACTGATTCGCGATGTAGCCGATGCGTAGCCGCCGCTCCGGATCGGGCTGGCGATTGGTTGCGCCGGGCGATGCGGGCACTGTCCGGGCTGCCGCATTCCACGATTCGTGCACCGAGCGCAGGCTCTCCGCCGTTTCGCCGGGAGTGTGAATGCGGATCACGCGGTACAAGGACTCCAGGAACGGCGATGCGCACCCCTCGGCGATCAGCGACTCGCACACGCCGCGGCATGCCGCCAGCTCGCCTGTATGCCACAAAGCTCGAACCAATCCACTTCGGCCGGTCAAGCCGCCGGGCCGCAGGCGGGCATACTCCAGCAGTGCGTCGCGCGCTCCGAAGTAGTAGCCGCCGCGCATCAGAAGCTGGGCAAGCAGGAGCTGGGCCGGGGCAAAGTCTGGGTCCAGCGCCAGGCAATCTATCAGGGCGTTGACCGCCTCCTGGCCGCGAGACAGGTTGGAATAGGCACGCGCCAGCAGGTAAAGGGTTCGCGGGCGAGCGGGCCAGCGGACGCGCACCTGTTCCAAAACGTCCAGTCCGCGCTCAGCGTCGCCGGACTCGATTAGCGCGCGGCCCCAGTCGTCATAGGTGTCCGCGCCGGCGAGAGGAGCGGCCTGCTGGTACAGACGCGCGGCCTCCGCCCATTCTCCCTTCGCTCCGCAGATCGCCGCCAGGTCCCGCCGCCACTCCATGCGTTCCGGTTCCAGGGCGATTGCGCCGATCATTGCCGTAAGGGCACCATGCAACTGGCCGTCCCCGGCCAGCTCCATGGCTTGTTCGCGCAAAGACACCGCGTTTGCGGAACCCCCGCGCAACACCGTGAGTGGAAGCATCAGTCCCCGAGCGCCAGGTATGTGTGCCCGTTATCGTCTACGTGAATGGACAGGCGCTTCACCGATATCTCACTGCCCAGTACCAACTCGTCCGCCGCTTCCCCTTCGAAGATGCCGAACGGATGGACCGGTTCCAATCTCACTTGATCGGAAATGCGGAACATCAACTTACTCTTGACACTTGCCGACATAGTTCTCTCCCTCTCACTTATTGGTTTTGCTGGTGTTTACTGCAATCGAAGCTGCTTGAGCAGCGTTTGAAATCTAGGTTCCCCGCGAAGATTTTCCAGAAACGGATCCACGCGGATATAGTTCAACCCCTGTTCGCGCCGCGCATGGATATCCTCCAGAACCCGCAGCGCTTCCTCGTTCTCTTTCCGAATCGCGCAGATGGCCGCCATAATGACGGGCCGCAGCCGTCCCGCGGCCACGTGTTCGCGAACCTTCTGCGCGTGCTGGTTCGCGCTCGGATGACCGGACAGAATATATACCAGCGCGTAGAGCAGATCGCCGAACAAGTTCGCCGGCTTGCCGGTCCTGCGGGACTCGCGCTCGGCATTCGCGGTGAGAATCCCCGCCTGCTCCAGCGCCTTGTGGTAAGCGTCAACCGATGCCTGCCCACGGCCGGCATACCCCATGCGCGCGTAAACCTGGCCCAGGTTATATCGGCTGCCGGTTGCTTCGCGTCCCTCAATGGAGGACTCCAGCACCGCCGCGGCTTCCTTGTATCGTCCGGCCAGAAAGAGGTACATTCCGAAGCTGGCCGGCGTGGCGCGGTCATAGGGGTCCAGTTCCATCGCCGTACGCGCGTGATGAATGGCTTCGTCGAACCGGGCGAACTGCAGGACCAGGCCGGCGTACCAGCGGTGGACTCGCGCAAACCCCGGCTTCAATCGCAGCGCGTCCAGGTACGCCTGCTCAGCGCCGCTCCAGTCCCATTCCGCCTGACGCACCGCCGCCAGAGCCGCAAACCCTTCCGCGAGCTCGGGTCCCATCCGCACGGCGCTTTCTGAGCTCTCCCGCGCCTTCCGCAGGAACTCCGTCTCCGCGCCATGCTCATATCCCATCGCGGCCAGATACGCCTGCGCCACCGCGGCATGCGCCAGTGCGAACGACGGGTCCCGCGCCACCGCACGCTCGAAATAGCCTATCGCCGCCAGCGTCGCGGGTCCGGTGATTTCCTCCAGCAGCTTGCTGCCGCGCATGTAGTCGTCGAGCGCCTGGTTATCCCGCGTGGGCGTCTGCGCCAGCCCGGCTTCCAACTGCATTCCCAGCATGTTTCGCAGCGGTGCCGCGAGGCTGGGGATAATGCCCGCGCGTCCTTCGCGATCGAAGAGGATTCGGTTCTCCAGTCCCGCGACAACGCCTTGCGCGATCTCCTGCTGGAAGGTCACCGGACTCTCGATGGAGCCGCCATCAAACGTCTGCGACCAGATCAAATGCCCGCTCTCGCCGTCGGTCAACTCCATCCGCAAACGCACCAGCGTGCCCAGATCCTGCAGATTACCGGCTAACCGGAACTGCCCTCCGGCTGGCGGCTTCCCGGCGCTGGCACGGCCCATTCGCATAGGAACGACGCGGAGACTCTTCAACTGCTCCAAGCGGCGCAGCACCTCCTGCGTCGTGCCGCGGCAGAGGTAATCCAGATCCGCGCGGCCGCTCTTATTCTCCACATCGAAGACATCCACGGATGAATTCACGGTGCTCAGCGCGATCCGCAACGCGGCTCCCGCCACGGCAAGCGGCGCCAACAACGCCGCCCCGCGCAATACGCGCCGCCGGACCAGTCCGGGCCGCGGGGTCTTGGCCGCCGGCGTCTCAATTGCCCGGACGACGCCGCCGGCGCTGAGATGACGCTCGGCCGGATCCGTCCGCAAGCATGTTTCGATGGCCGTAGCCCAGGAAGGCGGTAGATCTTTGGCGCGTCCCGCCGGCGGCAAGGGCTGATCCCACAGCTTCGAGTAGTAGAGCTCCGGTAGCGAGCGGGCGGGAAACGCGCGCGTCTCCGTCACCATCTCGTCGATCAGCAGGCCGAATGCATAGATGTCCGACGCAACCGTCGCGCGCCCGTGGCGCAGCAGCTCCGGCGCCATGAAGTACGGCGAGCCGGCGTTCCATGCCACGCGCGACTCGAACATCTCCGGATCGTGGTCGATGGCCTTTGCCAGGCCGAAATCCATTACCACGGCGGAAAGCTCGCCGCCTTTGCGGCGGGCGAGCATCACATTCGAGGGCTTCAAATCGCGGTGCACCATTCCCTGGGCGTGGAGCACGTCCAGAGCCGCGGCAATCTGTCCAATCCACGGCAGCGCCTGTTGGCACGTCAGCGGGCGGTGCTTCTGGAGGTAGTCGGCCAGACTTTCGCCGTCCAGCAGTTCCATCGACAGGCAGGGCAAAACTTCAGGACCCGCGCCGGCGCTCTGCCGCCGGTGCTCCACGAGGTCGTACACCTTGCAGAGGTTCTGATGCGAAACCTGGCGCGCCGTCAACAATTCCCGCTGAAATCGTTCGCGCGCTCCCGGCTCGGCCAGCAGCGCGACTCGCAACACCTTCATCGCGAGCTTGGTGCGCAGGGACTCGTCAAACGCTTCGTAGACCTCGCCCATTCCGCCGGCGGCAATGAATCGCACCACGCGGAAACGGTCACCCACCAGTTCACCCGGCCTAAGAAGCTGTCCTATCTCCCCCTTCGCTCCGGCAATGGTGGCGGAGCTGACATGATTCTCCAACAGATCCAATACGGTCTGGTATACCGCCGGGCGTTCGGCGCAGGCTTTCCGCAGGTACTCCTCCCGGTCGTCCGGGGGAAGCTGCATCGCCGCTTCAAAGAGCGTTTTAATTTCTTCCCATTCCTCAGCCGTCATCGCGCCGTTTCCGAAGTTGTCCCCACAGCCACGCTCGTGCAACGTTCCAGTCGCGCTTCGCCGTCCGTTCATCGATCCGCAAGCTCTCGCCGATCTCGGCGAAGGTCAATCCGCCGTAGCATTTCATCTCGACAACTGTCGCCATACGAGGTTCCTCCTCGGCCAGCTTGTCGAGTAAGTCGCTTACTTCGATCGTGTCGTGTAAGTCGCCGTTTCCGCCGAGCTCCAAACCATCCAATTGAACGCGGAGCGCTCCGCCGCCGCGCTTCTGGCTCTTCTGCGCCCGCGCATAGTCGATCAGGATTCGCCGCATTGCCCGCGAAGCCACGGCCAGGAAGTGCGCGCGGCTGTTCCAGCTCATCTGCGAATTTCGCGCGAACTCGAGGAAAAATTCGTTCACCAGCGCCGTCGGCTGGAGGGTGTGATCGGTGCGCTCGCTACGCAGACGGAGCTCCGCCACGCGGCGCAACTCCGGATATAGCCTGTCGGCCAAATCGCCGAACGCCCCCGACTCGCCGTGGACACAACGATCTAACAGCGCGGCAACCTCGGTATCGCTAGTGATCCGTCCTGTCAACGGACTTAGATCGGGATTCATACCAACCTGGAACCACCGCATTATAACGTCCTTGTATCTCCATTCAATTCCGAGGCGGGATCTCCGCCCCCACGTGGAGTCTAGCGAGACCCGCCGGCTAATCGGGACAAAGAGTGTAAAATCCCGCGAAAGTCGTTCTCATTGATTGTGAAATCGTAAGGGCTGGGTCCCCAAGCGCCCACGGGGCGAATCGCATCCGACGATGCGGCGAGATAGCCGTACCGCAACCCCGCGCCCGACGCCAAGGTGTAGTAGTACGGGTAGACGTGATCCGTGGGAACGATCTCAACAACGGTGGTTCCCGGCCGGCAGAATGCGATGTTCGCAAGGCCCGCGTCGTGCGTGCCGATCACGCAATCGACCCCCTGCAGCAGCCCCGGCTCGTCCTCCACCGAGCCCGGTTCGTAGATCGCGAAGCCGAACTCCTGCAGCAGCGGTTCCAGATCGGCCTCATTCCGGATGTTTCGCGTTTGCGCCTTTCTGCGCAAGTACACCTTTCGTTCCTTTCCCGCGGTCCGTAGCGCAACAGAGCTCGACAGGAACTTTGGAACCCAGGGCGGATAGTTGCGGCGTACGCCGGGAAAGCTGGGTGCGATCAGCAGCTCCGTCACCAACACTTCCCCCGCCTCCGTCCAAACGATCTTCTCCCGCGGAATGCACAGCCGGTCGATCATGCGGTCCGCGCCCTTCGAGGGAGGCTTCGGCAATAGGAAGAAATCGGCATCGCCCATCGCGAAGCCGGCCGCGAGGAACAGGTGCAAGCGGGGGAGGCAATCGAGCAGGAAATGGCCGTAGTTCTGTGCTCCCCAGTCGCTCGCCAGATTGACGCAGGCGCCTTTCAGCAGGCGGTGCCGCTTGTCCCCGACCCACTGGAATGGAAAGGTCTCGCCATACCAGGTCAGGTCCCGCAGCAGCGCTCCGCCTCGCCCGATCACCCAGCCATCGGGTCCGGCGATCATGCCGCCATCGACGATCAGCACTCCCAGTTCCGGCATCGTCGAAACCAGATGGGGGCGGAAATCGACGGCCGTTTCGCCGTACTGCCGCGGGGCTTCCCAGGAGATCTCCGCGGCGGGATACACCGCCCGCCACGGCGCCGCGTGGCGCTCCGCGTAACGCTCGGTGGAAACCGGGACAATGCGCATACGTTCCCCGTTATTGTAGGCGCTTCCCGCTCTCCCCTTGCCAAACTAGGAGAAGTGGCGATAGACTCCTAGTTGAACTAGGAGGAGAGATCCATGGGTAAAAACGCCGGGCTGCTGCCGGGTACGCTGGACATGCTGATTCTCAAAGCCGTGTCGTTGAAGCCGCTGCACGGGTATGGAGTTCTTCTCCGTATTCGCCAGATCTCAGGCGACGCTCTGGACATCCCCCAGGGGTCGTTGTATCCCGCGCTGTATCGCCTGGAGCACCAGGATCTGATCGCCGCCGATTGGGGCACGAGCGACAACAACCGCAAGGCTAAGTTCTACAAGCTCACGACCGCGGGCCGGCGGCGGTTGCGGGACGAGACGGCGGGGTGGAACCGGTTGGCGGCGGCTATTTCGTCCGCTCTCAACACTACGCCGGAGGAGGTCTGAAATGTGGAAGCGCGTCTGGTCCCGCCGCAAATTTGAAGAGAAGATGCAGGAGGAGCTCCGCTTCCACATTGAGGAGTACACGGCGGATCTGATTCGCTCCGGCATTCCAGCGGAGGAGGCGGCGCGGCGGGCGCGGGTTGAGTTCGGTTCCGCGGCCAGCGTGCAGGAGGAGTGCCGCCAGGCGAGGGGATTGCTATTTTTCGATGAACTGAAGCGGCAAATCCGGCACGCCTCCCGGCTATTGCGAAAATCGCCGGGATTCACGATGACGGCGATATTGACGCTCGGTGTATGTATTGGCGCGAATCTCACACTGTTCGCTGTTGTGGACGCGATTCTGCTTCGCCCGCTCCCATTTCCCGAACCTGAACGGCTCGTAACGATCTTCAACACCTACCCGAAGGCGAACGTGGAGAGGGACGGCTCATCGATCACGAACTACTATGAGCGGCGCGGCCGTATTGCGGCTTTTGCATCGCTATCGATGTACCGGCAAGGTTCGGGGATCGTTGGCGAGCCCGGGTATACGGAACGCGAGATCATCAACCGGGTTACGCCGGAGTTCTTCGGCACTCTTGGGACGAGGCCGGTGCTTGGGCGTGTCTTCACGGAGGAAGAGACAACGCCGGCGACTGATAAGGCGGTTATTCTGACGGACGGCTATTGGCGCGAGCGGTTCAACGCCGATCCCAACATCGCCGGACGGCGGGTTCGTATTGATGGCATCGCGAACACGGTCGTTGGCGTCTTGCCGGCCGGATTCCGGTTCCTGTCATCGGAAGCGCGGCTATACGCGCCGTTTTCGTCCTCGCCAGAGGAGCGGACGTCCGGCAACCGGCACTCCGGAGGAAACGCGAAACATCTGATCGCACGCATGGCTCCCGGCGCAACCATCGAGCAGGCCCAGTCGCAGATCGATGCACAGAACGCGGCGCTTGACCGCGACAATCCGAGGGCCGCGATGATGGCCGAAGCGGGATTTCGCTCGCTTGTCGTCTCGCTGCACGGCGATCACACGGCCGGTGTCCGGACGATTCTTCTCTGCCTGCAGGCGGGGGCACTGGGGCTATTGATTATCGGCGGCGTCAACCTGATGAACCTGCTTCTCATCCGCGCAAGTAGCCGCGCGAAGGAGATTGCGGTACGGCAGGCATTAGGCGCCACGTGGTGGCATGTGATCGCTGAGAGTGGAACGGAGATCGTGGCCTTGGCCTTTGCAGGAGGCATACTCGGGATTGCGATCGGAGCATTCGGCGTTCAGGCCGTGATCCGGTTCGGCGCGGACAGATTACCCCTGGGCAGCCAGATCGGCATGAATGCGCAACTTGTTGTCGCGACGATAGCAGGCTCATCTTTACTGGGCGTGCTGATGACGATTCCGATTGCGTGGTTTCATCTCCGTAACCATGCGGCGATTCAAACGGAATCGCGGAGCACAACCGCCGGACGCGCGGCACAGCGGCTGCGCCATGCATTCATCACCGGGCAGATTGCCCTGGCGCTGGTGCTCTTAACGGGAGCGGGGCTGCTGGGACTGAGCCTGGAGAAGGCGATGGCGGTGCCGCCCGGGTTCCGCGCGGATCATGTGCTGACCGGCCAGCTATCGGTGTCATGGAACGTCTATCGCAACTGGCCGAGCCGGCTTGGCTTCAATGAACGTCTGCTGAACGAGCTTCGCGGGCAGCCCGGCGTGGTGTCCGCTGGGATCGCGAGCAACGTGCCGCTCAGTGGCAATAGCGGGAAGAGCGCGGCTACGGTAATCGGGTACGCACG
Organism: Acidobacteriota bacterium; assembly: GCA_016185425.1. Lineage (GTDB taxonomy): Bacteria > Acidobacteriota > Terriglobia > Bryobacterales > Bryobacteraceae. The sequence goes on from JACPNQ010000035.1 coordinate 220,905, forward strand.
GAGGCCGGGCGAATCGCCGCGAGGTCTTTATTCTTACGGAGTGGACGGCGATTACTTTGCCGCGATGGGGTTCGCGCTACGCGAAGGCCGGTTTCTGAACGCCGCGGATACACGCGGGAAGGTACCAGTCTGCGTGGTGGATGAAGATTTTGCGCGCTATTATTGGGCGGGCAAGACGGCGATCGGTCAACAGCTATTTCAAGGCGCGAGCGCGGGCCGCGAACAGGACGCTTTCACGGTGGTGGGCGTAGTGGGAGCGGTGAAGCAATCCGAGCTTACCGATGAAGCGCCTCACGGGGCGGTCTACTATCCGTACGTCATGCGTTCGGATCCGTCCGTGATTGTCGCGATTCGATCGCAACAGCCGCCGGAGAGTCTCGTACCGGCGCTGCAGAGAGCGGTTCGCCAGATCGATCCGGAAGTTCCCATTACCGGCATCCGCACGATGGAGGCCCGTATCGATCAGAGCCTGGTGACGCGCCGCTCGCCGGCGTTGCTCGCAGGGCTGTTTTCCGTGGTTGCGCTGCTGCTGACGGCGCTTGGGACTTATGGGGTGCTTAGCTACGCCGTTGCTCAGCGGCGGCGGGAGATTGGCGTTCGAGTGGCACTTGGCGCGCGGCCGGAAAGTATTCGCGCGCAGTTCCTTTCGATCGCGTTGCGGCTTTTGGCGGCGGGCACGGTACTCGGCCTGTTCGGCGCGTGGCTTACGGGCCAGGCGATGCGGACGATCCTGTTCCATGTGCCGCCATTCCACCTGGCGACGCTGCTGGCGGCGGCGTTGACGATCGGCGCCGTCTCGCTTGCCGCATGTCTGATACCGTCTTCGCGGGCGGCGAGGATATCACCGATGGAGGCGCTGGCTGACGACTAGGGCAGCGCCTTCACTACAGGAAGCACGATCGCCGATGGCTTCATGCCTCCGTGGAAGATGGTGTTCTTCGCTTTCCGGCCCACGCCGGCAGTGGCCAGCGGATCGCCGGTATTGGGGTTCACGCTGAACTGCGGGAAGTTGCTGGACATGATGTCGACACGGATTTTGTGGCCCGGCAGGAAGACGTTGGCGGTGCCCACCATGTCGACGGTGAACTCGTAGGTCTGGCCGGGCTTCAGGAGCCGCACACGGTCCAGCCCTTCGCGGAATCTTGCCCGCAGTATGCCTTCGGCGATGTTCATCGCGTAGCCGTTCGGGGCGACATCGACCAGCTTCACCATCCAATCTGTGTCAGGGCCGTCGGTCGCGGCGTGGAGGGTCATCTTTACCGGGCCGGCTATTGTCAGCGGTTCGGTCATCGCGGGCGAAGTATAACTCAGCACATCCGCCCGCGATTCGATCTTGCGCTGATCTACGGGACCGGCAATCGTCGGAGTGCCGCAGCAATTATTTCCGCCGAGTGTGGGAACGGGGTTCTCGGGATCGGACACATACGACAGGTCTCCGGGCGCGGCCGGCCTGTCGAAGCTCAGACCGCGATCCGCCGTCAAATACAGAGACTTATAATCTGTCCCTGGAATGGGCCAATCGGCTTCCTTTCGCCACTGATTGGCGCCCATGTAATAGATCTCGACGGGCGGTTCTTTGTCAACGCCGTTCTGCTCATTTTTCAGCCAGCGGTCAAACCAGCGGAGTTCGTAGTCAAAGAGATTGCGCATCGCGCCGGGGCCGAAGTCGATTTCGCCGTATTTCTGGCTGGCGCCATGACCCCAGGGACCGACCACCATTCGAGCGCCCTTGCTCTTCATGCCGACATACCCGTTGATGGTGCCTGCGAGGAAGATGTCCCACCATCCGCCGAACGTGTGCACGGGCACTTTGATCTTGTCGAAGCGATCCTCGACCGACGCGGCTTTCCAATACGTGTCGTAGGTCTCGTGCTGCATCCAGTCGCGGTAATGGGCCACTTTGGAGCCGCTGCTCTTCAAATCCATTTCGCCGAGCGGCGCGCCGCGCAAGACGTAGTCATACCGCATATCCGCCGGAATAACGTTTCCGGTGTGCCAGGTCTGCGGCTGCATAATGCGGTGCGGCATGCGCACCACGCCCCATCCGAAGTTAAACGACAGCCGGAACGCTCCGCCGAAATAGGCCCAGTTGTGGTAAATGCTCGTCGAGGCTACTGCGGGGAACATGGCCAGTAAGCTTGGCGGTGTCCCGGCTCCGGCCAGCCATTGGTTGTTGCCCAAGTACGAGCCGCCGAATGAACCAACGCGCCCATTCGACCATGGCTGCTTAGCGGCCCATTCAATGGTGTCGTAGCCGTCCTTGCCCTCGTCCGTGAACGGCGTCCACTTGCCGTCGCTTTCGAATCGCCCGCGGACATCCTGGTTTACGACTACGTAGCCGCGTTCGGCGAAGTGGAACAGCGCCGCGTGCACGCCGTCGCGTTGGGTGCCGTACGGCGTGCGAGTTACCATTACGGGAAACTTGCCCTCCCGCGCGGGACGATAGATATCGGCGTACAGGTTCACGCCGTCCCGCATCTTCACCGCGACGTGACTGTCCACACGGACCTTCTCCTGGGCGGTCAATCCTACCGCCAGCACAAGGCATGTAACGCACCATTCGATTCGCTGCATCTTGAGAGCATATCCCTTACTATCAGACAAGCGAGACAAGCACCCGTATGCTCAGACTTCTAATGCCGCTACTGTTGGCCGCGGCGCATCTCTGCGCACAGCAGCCACTTGAGATCATCCGCGCCACGTACGGCGCCGGGACAACGCAGGCCGACGTCACCAGCCGCGTCCAATCCTACATCGTCAACGGCGCTATTCAGATTCCCGTCAACGCCGGCACAATGGGCGGCGACCCCGTTCCCAACACGCCGAAGATTCTCACGGTCATCTACCGCCTGGGCAATCAGCGCCGCACCATCCGCATCAGCGACTTCGACACGCTCCGCCTGGGCGGCGACGCCAATACCGGAGCTTTGCGCATCACCAAGGCCCAGTATGGCGATGGCCGCCGCATGAAGGATGTTGCCGATGTCCTCACAAGCAAAATCAGCGCGAATCGACTGGAACTCGTTATCTCCAACAACAATCTCGGCGGCGATCCGGCGCCGGCGGTGAAGAAATACATCGCCGTTGTCTACGACTACAACGGCCGCACCGGAAATGTGAAGGTCAACGAGGGCGACACGCTCCTCCTCCCCACGAACAACGACGCACCGGTCTCCAACCTCCGCATCATTCGCGCACTCTACACCAGCCGGCGCGGCTCCGTCGACGTGTCCAACGCGCTCTCGCGCCAGATCTCGAACGACGGCCTCGAACTCACGGTTAACTCAGCCTCCCTCGGAGCGGATCCGGCTCCCGGAGTCATCAAGACGCTCGCTGTTGTCTATGAGCTGAACGGCCTGCGGCAATCGGTCAATGTGAAAGACGGCGAGGTTCTCCGTATCAACCGCGCCGCGCCCGTGCCCACTCTTCGCATCATTCGCGCTTCCTACGGCTCAGGCCGCCGCGCTAACGCCGACGTTACCGCCGCGGTCACAAACCGCGTCAGCAACAATACGCTGGAGCTTCCCGTTAATGGCGACACGCTTGGGATCGATCCCGCGATCGGCTCGACCAAAACCCTTACGGTGGAGTACGAGTTGGACGGACAGCGGCAGGTTGCCACAGCGCGCGATACAGAGACGCTCTTTCTGCCACCCGTCACTTCCCTGACGATTTACTCCGCGACGTACGGCGTGCCCGGCCGCTCGATCAATGCCACGCAGGCCGTGGCCGCGCGTGTATCCAACTATCGCGCAGAGATTCCCGTCAACGATGCCACGCTTGGCGGCGACCCGGCGCCGAACGTGGTGAAGACCCTTACCGTTGAATACGAGGTCAACGGCCGGCGCACCATTGCCACCGCGCAGGATGGCCAGACGCTGCGCCTCCCCGGCGGCGGGACCGCGGCGACGGTGCCCATGCCGGTCACTCCGGTTCCGGGGACGCGTCCGGTGGATGTCGATGTTGTCCGTTCTCGCGGCGCGTGCCTCTACCGCCAGCCGAACTATACAGGCGATCCGGTGTGCCTCTCTCGCGGACAGGACCTACCTGTGGTTTCCCTCTCGCAGGGAGGCTTCCGTTCGGTGCGGCTCAACGGCGCGACGCTCGATGTCTATGAGCAGCCCAACTTCGGCGGCCGCACACAGACTCTCTCCAGCGATTCGCCCGACCTGCTGCAAGTGCCCGGCGCCTGGTGGCGCTATGACTCCGCGGCTCCCGTGCAATCGGTCCGCGCGCGCTAGAGCAGCAGTTTCAGCAGTAGAGTCATGGTCGCGATCGCGGCGGCCGGCGGATCGATGTGCGTGTCGCCGTGATTTAGAAACGCCCGCGCGTACAGTTCTCCCACCACCGCGCCGCCCACGCCCGCCGCCAAGCCCGCATAGAGATTGCCGCCGGTCATCCCCGCCGCAATCGCCGCCGGGAGTGCAATATGATGCCACACCGGGACGGTTGTGCCGTGATGCAGGAATATCAGGCCCGTCGCGGCGAAGCCGAAACCGGTCACGTCGCCGCCCTTATCCGCGCCGATGACCTTAAAGAGGAACGCTGAGGATAATCCCAACACCGCCCCGATCGCGGCCACCTGCGGCCAGTCGCGCTGAAACGCCAGCCATTCGCCGGGCGTTTTCCGGTCGCCCATCAGGCCTGTTTTTCCGAATACCAGGCGCACCAGCACCGCCGACAAAAACACGGTAAGCGCGATGGGATCCGTCAATGGTCCTAGCGGTGTCGCGGCGATTCCCGCTTGCATCAAGAATCCGATTGCACCGAAGAGGCCGCCCACCAGAAGCACATCCGGGCGATTCACGCCGGCCAGTCCGCGGCCGATGTCGCGGCCCGTCTGGTGGTGGCCCTGTTTCGCCGCGAATGCCGCCGCCGCCACGCCGCCCGCGAAGCTGATGTGCGGGCCAAGCAGCGGGCCGAACGCAACATTCCCAATGAACTCTTTCCCGCCGCCGCCCGCAGCGACCGCAACGCCGATCAGCACGAAGATGCCGGTGAAAATGAAAGCGGCGCTTGCGCCCAGCGCGGCGCCCAACGCGCCTCCGGCGAAGGCTACGGGCAGTAGGGACCAGTCGATCGTCATAGAGCCAAGGATGCTCAGTTTATCAGGTAGCGGGAAAGATTAGACTATTTCTGTGTATCTGCGAGCCACTCTCCTCCTCACCTTCGGAATCGCCGCTGCCGTCGCGCAGGATCCGTACTGGCCGCAGTGGCGTGGTCCGCGCGCATCGGGATACGCACCCAAGGCACATGACCTTCCGGTGAAATGGTCCGAAACCGAGAACATTATCTGGAAGGCGAAGATGCCGAGCTGGAGCGCGGCGACGCCTGTGGTCTGGGGCGACGTCATCTACGTCACGACGGCTGAGACCGGTTTCGTCAACCCGACATACGACACGCGCAAACTCAGCCGCGCCGCCGAAAAATCGTCCGACAAGATCTTCCTTCTTGCGCTCGACCGCAAGACCGGTAAGGAGAAGTGGCGCGTCGAAGCCGACCACGGCAATCAGCTCTTCCGCAAGCAGAACTCATCTTCGCCGTCGCCCATCACCGATGGCAAATACGTATGGCTGATGACCGGCAACGTGCGGCTGGTCTGCTTCACCACGGCCGGCAAGCCCGTCTGGAAGCGCGACCTGGTGGAGGATTACGGCCAGGTGGGCCTCAACCATGGCTATGCGTCGACACCGCTCCTTGATGGCGACCGTCTTTACGTGCAAGTGGTTCACGGCTACCGCTCGGACAATCCTTCTTACACCGCTGCGTTCGACAAACTCACCGGCAAGACGATTTGGAAAGAACTTCGCCCCGCGCCGGGCGTGCTGGAATCCAAAGACAACTACGGCACACCGCAAATGGCGGTCGTCAATGGCAGGAAGGAGATGGTCGTTTTCGGCGGCGACATCGCCACGGGCCAGGATCCCGACACGGGCAAGGAGCTGTGGCGCATCGGCGGCTTCAACCCGTCCGCGTTCCAGATGAACCGCACCATCGCGGGTCTCCTTGTTGTGGGAGATCAGGTCATCGTCGGCGGCAACCGCGGCAAACCGTACATCGCCTTCAAAGCCGGCGGGCGCGGCGACGTTACGGGCAAGAACGAAATGTGGATCAATGGCCACGGCGCCGACGTCCCCACGTCCACTACCGACGGTAGATACCTTTACGTGCTGAAGGACAACGGGACGATGAATTGCCTGGAACTCAACACGGGCAAACCCGTTTATGAAAGCCAGCGTATCGAACTCGGCACCTACAGCTCCTCGCCGCTGCTTGCCGACGGCAAGCTCTACAACATCAACGAGGACGGCACGACGTCGGTGGTGAAGGCCGGCCCCCAATTCGAGATGCTCGGCGTGAACAAGCTGGATGGCTATACGCTTGCGAGTCCGATCGCCGTCGACGACCAGCTCTTCATTCGCACAGGTGAGGCGCTCTACTGCATCGGCCGGAAGAAGTGAAGCGGCTTCGCTTCATATCCGGGGAAGATCTTCGCCATGTCCTGCGTTCCGGAGTGGTGCTGCACAACTCCTGAGAGCACATCGCGGAAGTCCGTCGTTACAGCCAGATCACGGCGCTCGTAGAGCTGTTCCGGCTCCAGCCCGGGCCAGTTGCCGAGCACCTTACCGCCCTGCACATCGCCGCCCAGCGCGAACATCACGTTGGCATGCCCGTGATCCGTCCCGCGGTTCCCGTTTTCCTTCGCGGTGCGGCCGAACTCCGACATCGAAACCACGGTCACGCCGGCCATCCGCGCGCCCAGGTCCTGATGGAATGCCGCCAGCGACTGGGCAAAATCGCCGAGCAGGCGTTCGAGCGCGGGCGCCTGCCCAACGTGCGTATCCCATCCGGTGGTATCGGCGAACGCCACTTCCAACCCTGCATCCGCCTTGATCAACATTGCGATCTGTTGGAGGCTGGTCCCCAGCCGCGAGTTCGGATAATTGACGGTGGATGCCGGCTTGGATTTGCTAATCGACTCCAGCAGCTTTACCGCTTCGAACGTCTCTTTGCCCGTGCCCTTCAGCACAGTGTCCGTCGACTGCGAGTACATCGACATGAATTCGGACTGCGCGTTGTCGCGGACCTGGAAGCTGCCGATCGTGTTCATCGCCACGGCCGCATTCGGCCCGCGGAGGCTGCGCGCCAGCGTGCCACCCATCGACACGGCGCGAATGGGCGATGTCGCTTTCCGCGGCCCGATCGCGCGATTCAACCAGCCGTCGCGCGTCGCTTTGCGGCCCGGAGTTCCGGACTCCATGAAGTCCTGCGCATCGAAATGGGAGCGTGTCGGATCGGGCGAGCCGGTCGCATGAATCGCGGCGAGCTGTTTGGCCTCCCACATCGGGTACAGCGGCTTCAGCGCGGGGTGGAGGCCGAAGAAACCGTCGAGTTCGACGATCGACTCGCGCGGTACCGCGAGCGCCGGCCGGAGTTCGGCGTAGCGCTTCTCGCCAAACGGGATGACGGCGTTCAGGCCGTCCATCGCGCCCCGTTGGAAGATCGCGACCAGGACGTGTTTGCCAGGGGTGCCGGCGAAAGCGGCGCGCGTTAGCCACGCGGGCGCCGCGCCAATTCCGAAGGCGGCGAGCGCCGCGTTTTTTACGAAGGCTCTGCGAGTGGTTGCAGTCATTGGGTTCCTCCCCTATCGCCGCTGAAATTCCGGCCCGCCCAACACCAAACCGGCCACATGCGCCGGCCGCGTGTCCTTGCTACCCGCCAGCGTCTTCAGCGTCTCCGCGGCCGGTGGATGCAGCAGCAACACCTGCGCGATCTCCGCGGGCGCCGACTTCCCGCTCAGCACCTTATCCAAATCCACGCGCACGCCGCGCACTTTGTTCTGCGTCAGCTCCAGTCCGAAATTCATCCGTGTCAACAGCGATGCCGAATTGGTCCACTCCTCGGCAAACGGATAGTAGCCCGTCGGCTCCACTTTCCGGTAAAGCGGTTGACCCAGCGTCCGCAACTGCTGTTGAACGACGGCCGCATTCTCCACTCGGGCGCCCGTGGCGCGCAGCGCGCTTGCCACCATCTCCAGCGGCATCTTCATCTTCACCTTATAAGCGCCCGCCGACCAAAACTCCGGAGACCGTAGCATCGTCCGCATCACTTCGCGCAAGTCGCCGTGCGTCTTCGTGAACGCCGCCGCCATCTTCGCCACCAGCTCCGTGGGTGGCGCGTCGGCCACAAACCGCTGCGCCAGTTTCGTGGAGATGAACTTGGCTGTGGAGGGATGGTTCACCAGGATATCGATGACCTGCAGCCCGTCCTCCACCCCGCGCCCAGCCGGAATCACGTGGCCGAGAACCAGCTTCTCCTTCGGATCGTGGAGCAGCGCATTGAACTTGAACTGCGCATCCTCGCGGATATCCGCAATCGACCATCCCGTAAAGCAGCGGGCCACTTCCGTAACGTCTTTCTGCGTATAGCCGTTATCCACGCCCATCGTGTGCAATTCGAGGAGCTCGCGGGCGTAGTTCTCGTTCAACCCCGTTGCGCGCTTTCCGGCCGGTAGCTGCTGCTTCTTCCGTCCCTGGAAGCGCTTCCTCATCTGCTCCAACTGCTCGGTGGAGACCGAGGTCCAGTTGTCCAGGTAGAACAACATCGCCGGATGCTCCGCAGTCGCCAGCAGCATGTCTTTGAAGTTGCCCAGCACATACGGCCGGATGGCATCGCGCTCATAGGAGGTCACCAGGACGCGGTCGAAGCCCTTGTCGAAGAACACGTTAAAGTGGTTGAACCAGAAGTCGGTTAACAACTCCTCAAGCTGGTGCGTCGAATGCAAGGCGCGCAGGAGTTTTGCCTCTGACAACTCCCGGTAAATCATCTGCACGGGCGCCTGACGCATCTCCTTCTGCTTGGCCTGGTCTGCCGCCGCCGCCTGCTTCTTGCTGCGCAGGAGCTGCGGCGGCGGATACTTCTCGATCAACTGCGCGTTGGTCATCGTCAGCGAATCGTACTGTTTTAACCGTTCCACCAGTTCCGGATTCTCCGGAATGCGCTCGGGATGTAGCTGTTGATCGACCCACTTGTCGACGCCCATCTTCCGGATTGCGGCGAGGTCAGCCGCTGTGGGGCCAAACGTTAAGCGGCTGGCGGCGTGGAGGGCGCGCTGGTCTTTGTTCAACTTCGCAGGCGCTGCTGCGGGTAAAAGCGACGCGGCGACCGCCACGGCAATACATTGGCGTAACATGAATACGGTTCCTGTATTCATTAAACGCGACTAATGGGGGAAAGTTCCGCGAGGGGGGAAGGATGGAGCGGGAGACGGGATTCGAACCCGCGACATCAACCTTGGCAAGGTTGCACTCTACCAACTGAGTTACTCCCGCTCAAGGAGCGGAAATTCCAGTATGCCATGGGCGGGGGAACTTTGGCAATCCAGGGAGGCCGCGCCGTCACGGCGGGGCTTCCCCCCTAGCCGCTAAAACGAGATTCGCGCCCCCATCTGCACGTTCCGGGGAGAGTTCCCCTGCGGCGTGTTGATGAATCCGAACGCGCTGTTATTCTGCGCCGTCACCGGCGCAGCCAACACGACGCGATTGAACCCGTTCGACCCCGACGCGCGCAGTTCCAGATTGACCTTCTCCGCCAAACGGAAATCCTTCAGCAGCGCGAAGTCCTCATTCACCGTCCACGGCGTCCGCAGATACGACATACGCCGCGGCGTATCGCCGTAGACCATGTTTGGCGGCAGCACGAACGCGGCCTTGTTCAAATAGGGTACGCTGAACGCCACGCTCTTGTCCGAGCTCCACGCGGGATTTACCAGCGGCACCGACCCATCCGACACGCCCGGCGCATAGCTGCAGCGCGCATTGCTTCCAGCGCCGAAGAAGTTCTGGCTGCAGTTCACCACCAACGGCGTCCCGCTCACGTACGTGTGAATCGCCGAGATCTTCCAGCCGCCCAGCGCGCCTTCGATCACGGGATTCACCCGCGTCATCCACTTCCGCCCCTTGCCGAAGGGCAGCTCATATACATAGCTAAACCGCAAATTGTGCGGTGTATCCTGGTTCGCCACGGCTTTGTCCAGCCGCCGGTTGTACTGGTTCTGCACCGCGCCGTCGCTTGTCCGGTTGGCATCCTCGCCATTCGATCCCGAGATCAGTTTCGCGAACGTGTACGAGACCAGCAGGAACAGGCCCTTGTTGAACCGATGTTCGAAGCTCGTTTCCAGCGCGTGGAACGTGGAGTGTCCGTCGTTCTGCCCGCCCGCGTTGCTGTTGATGTCGGAGTATTGCGGGAACGGCCGTAGCGCCTGCTGCAATTGCAGGTTCTGCGGGAAGTTCGGATACGGCAGCTTGAAGCCCGCCGCAATCACCGCCGGGTTGCTGAGCACCGAGCTGACAGGGCTGCTCAACAGGCTCCCATACGTCGCCCAATACTTCGGATCCAACTGATTCTGCGATTGCTGCCGCGACAACAGCTTCACACCGACCACGCCGTGATACGTGGCGCGGATCAATGAGTTCTGCGTCAAAGAACGCTCCACCGTGAAGTTCCAATCGGCAAAGTACGGCGCGCGGCCGGCCTTCGAGTAATAGAAAAACGGCGCCTGGTTCAACAGGTTTGCGCTTAACGTCGCCGCATCCTTCACGGGCGGCTGCAGCGCCCCGATCTGCTGAGAGAACGGCAGGAAGCCAGTCGGCACCAGGTACGAGACTCCGTTTGAGAGCGCATTCGCGATGGAGCCAAACGTGCCGCCAAACCCCTGAATGCCGTTGTCGGCGTTGCCGTCCTCGCGAGATGGCTGGAAGTAGATCGCGCTGCCCGACCGGATCACCGTCCTTGAGTCGAGCTGGTAGGCAAACCCGAGCCGCGGGCCGAACGCGTTCTTGCGCGTCTCGCCGAAGCGCTCCGGCGCGCCGTCTCTTCCGGCAAGCACCATGGCACCTGGCAATCCTCCGGCCGCCGCATTCGGGCACGCCGGGCAGAAGTTGCTGTTCTTCAGATTCCGTTCCCTTTTCGGAACCGGCAGCTCATAGCGAAGCCCGACGTTGATCGTCAGCTTCCTGCTCACCTTGAAATCGTCCTGCGCGTACCACGCATAGTACGGCCACTGGAACGATGTATCGCCCGGATAGCGGAAGCCGCCGCCGCTCGCCGCTCCCAGCAGGAACGAAGCCCAGTCCGATCCGCTATTCGCTACGTTCGGATTCCCCGTTCCAGCGGCGCTATAGCTTACGGTTCCAAACGCGCCGTTGTAGTCCAGCCGCCGGTAGATGCCGCGCAGATACTCCATGCCGAACTTCCAGCTATGGCGCCCCGCCAGCCACGATACCTGTTCCTTGATATTCGTCGTGCGCTGCCGCGAGTCGGTAAACACGCTGTTGCCCCACTGCACGCCCGCCGCCGAGTAAACGCTGGATGTGCCCGGCGCCAACGGAGTCACCGTTCCCGGAATGTAAGTGGCCTTCGCCAAGTCCGCCGGGAAGCTACTGACATAGCCCGGCGCTTCAATGATATGCCGGTGGTTGTATCCGATCGTCAGATGGTTCAACAGATTCGGCCGGATGACGTAGTCATCGTTAAACCGGTGATAGATGACCGTTGCTTCGGAAGGAAAACCGGTGCCAGGCACGCCTTCCAGCGCATTGATGCTCGGAGTGGCCGGGCTGAAGAAGTTGCTGTAGAGATAGCTAACCCGGTGCTTATCATTTAATACGTAGTCGGCCTTGATGGATGGCAGCCGGGTGCGTGAAGTGGAGTAGCTCCGCGAGCGATAGTTATTCACGATCTTTGCCGGATCGTCGGGGTGGGGAAGAAGTGAAATCAGCCGCTTCGCCGTCGGGTCGATGCGCTCCGGACAGATCACGTCCATTACGCCGTTGCATTGCAGGCGCGGGCGGTTGGCCGCATTGGCGATGATGTTCCCGCTGCCGTCGAAGGGATCATAAAGTGGAATTGTGCGGCCCGCGGAGTCCACATTGCGGCGCATATCGCCGGCCCGGTACTCATCCACCGGCGCCGTCACCAGCGCGGTCGACTGCCCATTCCGCGTCGATGCCCGCTCGTACGCGAAGAAGAAGAACGCTTTGTTGCGGCCGTCGAAAACCTTGGGGATATAGATCGGGCCGCCGATGCTGCCGCCCGGATTCCACTGCCGGACAATTGGCCGCTTCGTCGGCGCAAACGTAAATCCGCGCGCGTTGAAGACTTCGTTCCGGTTGAAAACGAACGCGCTGCCGTGCAGGTGGTTGGTGCCGGACTTCGTCACCCAATTGATAACACCGTTCGACGTGCGCCCGAACTCCGCCGAATAGCCCGAGCTCTGCACCTTGAACTCCTCCATGCCCTCCACGCTTACGCCGTTCATTGCGGGATCGTTGCGGCGCTCGCTATTGGCCTCCGCGCCGTCGAGCTGCTCGCTCTGCCCGTCCAACAGACCGCCGCCGATACGCGGGTTGTTCGCCGGCCCGATCACGCCGGGAGTCAGAATCACGAATGCCAGATTGCTGCGCAACCCGCCGCCGATGAAGAGCGGCAGGTCTTTGATGGCGCGGGTCGGCACCACTTTGCCAAGGTTCGAGCCTTGGACTTCCAACAACGGGCTCACCGCGGTGACGTCGACGGTCTGGTCCACGGAACCGACAGTCAGCACGACATCGACGCCTGAAACCGTGGCTACGTTGACGCGAATATCCTTCGCCTCCGCCTTGCGGAAGCCTTGCTTCTCTGTGGTGACGGAGTAGTTGCCCGCGGGCAGGTACGGGACGGTATAGACGCCGTCGGCGCCGGTGGTTATGGATTGCGTCAAACCTGTGTCAACGTTGCGCACGGTGACGTTGGCGCCTGGAACGGCGGCGCCGGATGGATCGGTAACAGTACCTCGAATCGTGCCGCGATCCTGCGCGACGGCTACGGCGGCAGTAAGGACTAGTAACAGTACGAAGCGAACGCTCATTAAGACCTCGTCGCAAAGTATATCGGAACTACCGGCGCGCTACGGATTCGCTACGTAGATCGCTCCGCCGGAACCGCGCGGGCTGCCGTCGACGGTGCAGTGCAGATAGGCCCATCCGGACGGCCAATCCGCGGGAATCGTAACGTCCACCTGATACACGCCGAGCAGGCCGGGAGCATAGGCGATGAACGGCAACGCCAATCCACGTGTCGCGGGAATGCGCGACTCGTTGACGATATAGCAGGCGAGCGGTGTCAGCGGCCGCGAGGGCGGATCCACCGGACCACGCTCTCCGGTTGCCAATGGCCGGTCGAGCGGTCCCAGGCCGGTGAGCCAGATATGGATCGTGGAGCCTGCCGGCGCCGGGTTGTCACGACTGACAAGACTCCGAAAATCCGCCTGCGCGGCTTTCGCAAGGCTCTGCCCCTCCACCGCCTCCGGATGTGTGTAAATGGCTGGAAAAATCTCCTGGTTCAGAAAGAGCCGGTCGCGGAACGCAAACGGCGTGCCGGGCGCCGATAAAGTGTACTGGCTGGGGCCGGTCACATCGAGGTCCCAGGGGATCTGTGCTTCGTAGGTCCGCTCATCGGCGGCGATCAATGGAAACACGCGATCGCCGATCGTCAGAGTCTGCGATTCGGAGAATCGCCCGCCGCTCAACCGCACCAAAGATCCGGGCACCGTGCCGAGACTGCTCTGCCGCACCTGCGATACGAACGGCGGGTACAACTCGCGGACGCTATCGTCGTCAATACGTACCAAACGGTTCCATTCCGTTAGCACAAACGCCACACGACCATCACCGGCGAGCAGAATCTCGCTGATCGCTTCGCCGCTTGTATAGATCTGGCGCGCGGCCGACCCGTCGACGAGGAGCACGCGCCGGCCGGATTGCAGCAGAATGCGGTCACCAAGGGCGGATGGTGCAAAGCAAACCGGAGTCTCCTCCGATTTGTAGAGTTCGCGGCGCGCGAGGCTTGCGCGGTCGATCTCCCATAGCGTGCCGGGCTGCGTCAGGACGAAAAGTTTCCCACCGTCCGGTGTGATGGAGGCGGAAAGGACCGGCTTGTCGAAGGGAATTTCAATCGGCTCCCGTCCGGGCGCGGTGACGCGGACGGCCATCGGAAAGCCGGGGAATAGGCCCGGCCGCACACCGGGCGGTGCGCTGACAATCGTTCCATCGTTCGCCACCACGTGGGCCGGATGCAGCGGGAATAGATTCGGCAACCCGGTGGACGCTTCCGAATCGAGGTCGATAATTTGCGCGGGGCGCGATCCCAATCCGAGAAAACCCGTGTCGAACAACCAGCGCCCATCGCGGCTGAGGCGAAATGTCTGGCCGTAGTATTGGTGCGGCTTGCCGTTGCGCGTTAACACCAGGCCGCCTTGTGCTGTCGCAAACATGCAGGGGCCCAGACAGGGAGAGTGCGTGAACCAGCCCGTGGTTTTGCCATCGTCGGAGACGTAGGCACCCGTTGGTAACACAGACTGGAAGAGCGTTCCGCGCGCCAGCGCCTCCGGCTGCCCGGGCGCATACCGGTAGATACGGTTTGTCCCCGACGTATCTGTCTCCTCGCGCAACCCGTAGCTCGCTTGAAAGCGAAGATCGGAGCCGTCCGCATTCACCGCAAGACCGCCGATTTGCGCCTGCGCCACCGTCAGGGACGCCGCCAAGAGCAACAGCGCAACCTTCATGCCGCCAGCGTACCATTCATTAACAAATCCCTACGTTGACGACCACCTGCGATTTCTTATATGCTCCCCTCAACTTGAGTTGTCGGGGAGCATCTGTAAGCCGCGACAGGCGCTTCTGATCAAGGAACCAAAGGTCTTAATAAAAAAGGGGACTGTCGAATGTACCAATGCACGCCTCAGGGCCGGTGGGCCCGTGTGGCTGCGGCAGCGATGCTGCTTGCTTCAGCCGCGTTCGGACAACAATCGTCCGGATCGATGCGAGGAACTGTTAAGGATGGACAGGGCGGAGTCGTGCCCGGCGCGAAGGTCACATTGACCGACGTGGCGCAGGGCGACAATCGCGAAGTCGTAACCAACCAGGACGGCCTATTCTTCTTCAATCCGTTGAAGCCATCCACCTACAAGGTGACCGTCGAGATGAGCGGATTCAAGAAGTACGAGCAGAAGGATATCCGCGTATTCGCGAATGATCGTCTCGATTTGCCCGACATTCTGATGTCCGTCGGCCAGGTGTCGGACTCGATTACCGTCGAAGCGCAAGCCGTTGTCCTCCAGACGCGCGGCGCGGAAAAGGGCGGCGTTCTCACAGGCAATCAAGTCATCAACCTTGCATTGAACGGCCGCGACTTCCTGAATCTTACCCGTACCGTTCCGGGCGTCGTCCCGAACGGCGGCGTTGGCGGCTCCGTCAACGGCAATCGCAACAACCAAAACAACCTGATGGTCGACGGCGTCACGAACATCGACACCGGTTCTAACGGCGGCCTCCTCGCCACCATGAACATCGACCAGATCGCCGAGTTCAAGATCCTCACCAACTCGCAGCCCGCCGAATACGGCCGCTCTTCCGGCGCCGCCATTTCGGTGGTCACCAAGAGTGGCAGCCGCGAACTCCACGGCACAGGCTACCTGTTCCATCGCCATGAAGGACTGAATGCCAACAACTGGCGGAACAACGTCGAAAATCGGCAGCGCCAGCTCTTCCGCGATAACACCACCGGCTTCAACATCGGCGGCCCGGCCTACATCCCGAAGATCAACCCCAACCGCGAAAAGCTGTTCTTCTTCGTTGGTATCGAATGGCAGAATCGCCTCTCGCCCAACTCTCTCCGTACGGTGACGGTTCCGACCGACGCGCAACGCAAAGGCGATTTCTCGCAAACGCGCGAAGGCGACGGCCGTCCCGTCTTCATCCGCGATCCTCTGAGCAACCTGCCATGCGCCACCAACGCCGGCGGCGGTGGCTGCTTCCCCGGAAATATCATCCCCCCCAGCCGCATCAACACCGATGGGCAGAAGATCTTGAACTTCTACCCGCTGCCCAATGTTCCCATCGACCCGCAGTTCAACTACGCCACGCAGAAGTCCGATACCTTCCCGCGGCGCGAGAACATCTTCCGCGGCGACTACAACATCAACGACAAGTGGCGTTACTACGCACGCTACATGTACACCAACTCCCAGCAGGACCGCGCCTACGGCCAGTGGAATGCCGACTACAACATTCCCTTCGCGCCCATGAACTTCGGCAATCCTGGCTGGAGCCTTGTCAACAATCTCACTACGGTCCTCAGCCCCACGCTCACCAACGAGTTCATCTTCGGCTCGTCGAAGAATGTGCTGAACATCGACCCTGTCGACAAGACCTTTGACCGTTCCAAGCTCGGCCTCTCCTACAAGATGCCGTTCCCGGATGCGGACAAACTTGGACTCATCCAGAACTGGCGCTGGGGCGGCGTGCCAAACGGGCCCACTAGCGGCTTCAACGGTACGCCTTTCCGCAACTTCAATCACACCTACGACATCACCGACAACGTCACCAAAGTGCGCGGCGCCCACACCATGAAAGCCGGCATCTATCTGCACAAAAGCTTGAAGGACCAAACAGCGTTCACGGCTGTCAACGGAGATATCTGGTTTGACCGTGACAGCGCCAACCCTGGCGACACTAACTGGGCGTACTCCAATGCCATGCTCGGCAATTTCCGCCAGTTGGCACAGTCCAACGTCGTCTTGAACGGCCAGTACCGCAACTGGAATATCGAATGGTTCGTGCAAGATAACTGGCGCGTGAACAAGAAACTGACGCTGGACTATGGCATCCGCTTCTACATCATCCAGCCCCAGTACGACGCCGCTCTCCAGACGTCGTCGTTTAACCCCGCGCTCTACAACTCCGGCGACCGCGCCGTGCTCATTCAGCCGGGCCGCGTGGACGGGCAGAACGTAGGTATCAATCCGATTACAGGGGCCGTTGTCGCCAACGCCCTGGTTGGCTCCATCGTCAATACCGGCAAGGGCTTCGTCAACGGACTTTACGCCAATGGCATGGGCCTCGCCGGGAAGAATGGCTATCCCCAAGGCCTGATCGATAGCCGCGGCGTCCATTACGCGCCGAGGTTTGGCTTCGCCTATCAGATACAGGACAGGACCGTCATTCGCGCCGGATTCGGCACGTTCTATGACCGGTTCCAGGGCAATCCAGTGTTCGACATGCTGCCAAACGTTCCGTCCACGCAGAGGCCGAACTTCTATTACAGCAGCCTGAATCAGATCTCCTCTCTGCAGGGTGTCTTCTTCCCGGCTGACGTGCGCGGCTTCGACAAAGCCGGTAAGGTCCCGACCACATACCAGTGGAACGTCACCGTACAGCGTCAGTTGCCCGGATCGGTATCGTTGGAAGCCGGCTATGTCGCCAATGTGGGCAACCACCTGCTCTCCCGGTATGACTTCAACGCCATGCCGTTCGGCTCCGCGTGGCTGCGCCAGAACCAGAACCCGCAGACCGCCAACCTCAGCGCCACCAGCTTCGACGGCCGCACGGCGCTGCCGGTCAACATGTATCGCCCCTACCTTGGAATGGCCGGAGCGTCGGTCACGGCCTTCGGCGCCTACTCCAACTACCATTCGCTCCAGGTGAGCGCCAACAAAAATGCCGGCAAAGGCATGACGTTCGGCGTGGCCTACACCTGGTCCAAGGCGTTGGGTATCGCCTCCGGCGATGGCGATACGCTGCATCCCACCAACTACAAGATGGCCAACTACAGCTATCTTGATCAGGACGTGCCGCAGATGTTGATCGTCAACTTCGTGTACGACGTGCCGTCGCTTTCCAAGCACGTCAGCGCACTCAACAACGCTGTCGGCAAGGGCGTGTTTGGGGGCTGGCAGGTGTCCGGACTCGGTTCGCTGATTGGCGGCCAGCCTTCGAACATCGGCCTCAGCTTCCAGGGTATCGGCGGCGAACTGAACCGCGTCTATACCGGATCGGAAAGCGTTGGTCCGCGCGTGGTTGTGAAGAGCAACCCGATCCTCCCGATCGGCGACCGGACGATTGATCGCTATGTCGACGCGGCCGCGTTCACAATGCCGTCCGTCGGCAGCGTCGGTCTTGAATCGGCGCAGCGCATTGTGCGCCGTCCGGGCGTGAACAACTGGGATATCTCAGTGTTCAAGAACTTCCCATTCGGAGCGGAACGCCGTTTCCTGCAACTCCGCATGGAGATGTTCAACGCTCCGAACCACACGCAGTTCAGCGACTTCAACCGCACCATCCAGTTCAACCCCGCAACCGGCGCCGTGACGAACCTGCCAACGGCTCTCGGCGGCGGAGGTGGACGGTTCGGCTTCGGCGCAGTAAATGCAGCGCGCGACCCGCGCTTCATCCAGCTCGCGGCGAAGTTCTATTTCTGATCCCAAGCGTGCCTGGCACGGGCTTCCTGCCCGTGCCAGGCACGCTTCAGTTAAACCAGCTAAGGCGAATGCTGCTCATGGTAATTTGGCGAACCGAGTCAGGGGAGTTCATCTCTATTTCTATATTGCCGTTCATGCCGCTCCCCTCAACCTGCGCAAACACCCGGTGGCCGTCCCGCCGTTCGACCCGTCCTCTGAACTCAATTCTTCCCCGGTCGCTTTGAAATGCGACAACGATGACGCCCGAGTTCTCGATTAACACCCTGGCGGCATCCAGGCGCCGGCGTTCGCCGTAACGGTCCTCGTAGGAACCGGCTCCATTGCGTCCGCCTTCAAAACGGAAGTTGTTATTGCCCCAGCCGCTTCCGCTTCCCCATCCGTTGTTCCAACCCGAGCTGTTCCCATAGCCCGGGCGATTGTACCCGCCGCTATTGTATCCACCGCGATCATAGCGGCCACTGTCATTGCGGTCCCTGTCGTAGCCCCCGCCGCTGCCACCGCGCCAGAAGATATCGAAGGTGTAGCCTTCGGTACCGCCTTTCGGATCTTCAATCCGGATGACCGCCGGGCCGAAGTTCGGTTGCCGCACGAGATCCTGGCGACCCCGGCCGTCAATCCCCTGGAAGCGGAAATCGTTTGGCCGCGTTGGCATCTCCTGGTTGCATTGAAAGCGCCGGAACGACGCGGGCGAACCGCTGAACGTGCGAATGGTCGCTTCCCGCCCGCGGATCTCCACTTCGGCGACATCGTCCACCACGACTTCAATCGTGCATTTGCCGTCGCCTCCGCCGCCGCGGATGTCCGCCGTCCGGCGGTCCGTCACCCGCTGCCCCCAAATATTCGACACAACGATTGCACTCAGAATGAGGATTCTAAAAGTCATAGATTCTCCAAGCAAGCTGTTCAATTGCAAATTACTTCAAGCGTTACGGTTGCGGTACGCCAAAGAACCCTTACTGACCCTGCTGAGTCTCCGGCGCTCTATTCGATGAGATCTCGCAAAGTGCCGGACACAACTTGACAGCTAGTATAGATGACCGCGACACCAATCGCTTCCCCCGCGCTGTGTGGACTTATGGCGCGTCAGAATATTGAGGTTGCGGGACTTGTACCACTACCACGCCTCGAATTGTGACCTGCGTGCCATCGGCCAGCATCAGATAAGTCACTTCGGTGTCGCACATCGCCGCTTCAATCGTTTTCCCAATCAGCATCTCTTCGAAAATGCTCATGGGAAAGTGATCGGCAACTTTGTAGGAATAATTTAGGGCTTCAAAACGTCCAACGTCGTGCCTGCCCGCACATCGCGCCACTCACGCTTCCGGCCGCCCGGAAGGACTGCTTCCACGCCGGCGGCCGAGGCGGGACCGATGCCGAAGTGTAGCGGTGCCGCCACTGAGCTGGCATAACCCACCGCCGTCCGCGCCTCCTGCACCTGGGCGCCGACTCGAACTCTCGCACCAATGGGCGCATCAACGCGAATCCAATTGCCAACTGGTTCCGTCACGTTCCGCCAAATCTCCGCCCCTTCCCCGAGCACCGAGATCACAACGTCAAGCCGCCCGTCACCATCCAAATCGGCAACCACCAGCCCGCGATGCGCCGCCGCGGGGCCAAATTCGAGAGCCTCGCCGAAGCGGCCGCCGCTGTTCAACAGAACCAGGTTCGGCTCGCGATACCGCTCCGAGCGCATCTGTTCGATGTTGTCGGTCACGTGCGCGTTCGCGCTCACGATGTCCGGCCAGCCGTCGTTGTTCAAGTCTGCCAATGCAACTCCCCAGCCGCTCCGCCGGGCGGTCGCCAGACCGCTTCGGGATGGATACGTGACATCCACAAAGCCTTTCCCAGTGTTGCGGAACAACGGAAATGTCTCTCCTGTCAACGCCGTTACCAGCAGGTCCGGCTGCCCATCGTTGTCGTAGTCGCGAAACGCCGCGCCCATCGACGACACCGCCTTTCCCTGATCGTTCACCGCTACGCCCGCCGCCAGCGCAACCTCCTCAAACCGCCCGCCACCCAGATTGTGGAACAGAAAGTTGGGCTCCGAATCGTTGGCGACAAAGATGTCCGGCCGCCCGTCGCCATCGTAATCGGCCACCGCGGCGCTCATTCCTTTTCCCTTGTGAGCCGCGATCCCGGATTCCCGCGAGACATCCTGAAATTTGCCGCCGCCCAGATTCCGATACAACCGGTTCGACGCTCCACCGTACTCTTTCGGGTGGCAGTAGACACGCAGGTTCCGCGCCGGATCGCCGCAGTATTTCGGGTTCTCCGGCGTCCAATCCAGGTAGTCCACCACGAACAGATCCAGCCGGCCATCGCCGTCATAGTCCAGCCAGGCCCCTCCCACGCTCCATTTCTCATCGGCGATCGCGTTCTCAACGGCGACAAAGCGTCCCTGCACATTGCGATACAACAAATTCCGCCCTGCTCCCGCCACGAATAGATCGACCCAGCCATCGCCGTCAAAATCCGCCGCCGCCGCGCCAATAGAAAATCCCTCGCCTTGGAGACCCGCGCGCTCCGTCACGTCCTCAAACCTCCAATCGCCGAGATTTCTGTACAAACGGTTATAAAACTTCGGCCCGGTTTTCTTTAGCGATGGCAACGCCGCGCCGTTGGTGAAGAATAGGTCCGGCCGGCCGTCATTGTCGAAGTCGAACACCGCCAAACCGCCCGCCATCGTCGACACCAGGTGCTTCTCGGGCGTCGGATTATGCTCGAGCCGAAACGGAAAGGGAACGCGTTCAAAGCGCACCTTGCCCGCGGCGGCAGGCACGATCGATTCGGCAACGCGCGCCAACTGCCGCGACACGCGCAACGCCTCTACATTCGCCGGCTCTGCCCGTAGCGCCGCTGCCGCCGCTTCACGCGCCTCCGCATATCGGCCGAGCTTGTAGAGCACCGATGCGCGTCCGCTCTCCGCGCCTGCCCTTGTATATGCCGTTAGCGCCTCGATCAGCCGCCCGCGTTCTTCTTCAACGCTGCCAATCAGATGATGAACGCGCGCCCCGGGCTCGCCCAACTCCAGCGCCCTCCGCGCGGCGTAAATCGCATCGTCAAACCGTCCCGAGAAGAAGTAGACCCGGCCAAGCGCATAATGCCCCGCGGCCCACTTCGGCTCGCGCTGGAGAATCCCGAGCAACTGTTCCCGCGCCTTCGGCAACTCCCCAGCCTGCTGCCAGCTCAGCGCCAGCAGATACCGTGCATTCCGATCCCCCGGATGCTGCCGCACGAACACGTCCAAAACCTTCGCCGCCTCGGCAAATTTCTGTTCCCGAAAGAGCCGGGTCCCCTCCTCCAGGGACTGCCCGCAAAGCAACCCCGCGAACAGGACCGCCATCGCCCTGATCATCGCCGCGCCCGCTGCCGGTAAAGCGCTCTCCATTCCGCTGCTTTCGCTGGTTCCGCCTCAGCCAGAATACCGTATGGCTCCTCAAGCAGTGGCTCAATGCGCATTGCCTCCCGAGCCTCTGTCGCCGCCCTCTCCCGATCGCCCGCCGCTAAAAACGCCGCGGCCAAATTTGCATGGTTGCGGGCACTCTCCGGCTCCTCCGAAAGCACCTGCCGCAGCCACTCCACCGCCTGCCTCGCCTTATTCTGCCGCAACGCCAACATCCCTGCCGCCGTCAACATCGCCCGATCGGGCTTTCCCGCAAGCAGCGGATTCAGCCGTCGCACTGCCTCTTGCAAATCCGCCAGCGAACCTCGTTTCTCACTCACCGTCAGATACGCCAACGCCAGTCCGCGCTCCTCAAACGGTCCCTTCCGCCAGGCGCGCAACTGCGGCCCCGGGCGGCTCTCGCCCTTCAATCGAATACGATGATCCGTAAACGCGGTATGCCCGCCATCGTGAGCCTGCGCCTTCGGCATATGGCAGGCCGCACAGTCGCCGCCTCGCTTTGTCTCGTGGTCCATTACCGCATGACATTGCACGCAGCGCTCCCGGTAATACCGCGGCCGGTCCGTTGCCGCCGGCTGCCGGTGCGGATCATGGCAGGACCCGCACCACAACTTCGGATCGCTCGCGCATCGCGCGGACGCCATCTGCTCCACGTGTCCTGTAACTCGCTGCGCGGCATCGCCTGACACATACACGCTGAAGACCTCCTCCAGCGCCATGCCGGGTACAAAATCGGCAAAGGCGCGTCCGGGATTTGGAATCCGCGCCTCACCGCCCAGATGGCACGACTCGCAGACACTATCCCTCAGCTTCGGCGCAAGCCGCACCGGGTTCACGATGTTCCCTCGCGACGGCCTGGCGGCATGCGCCTCTCCCTCTCCATGGCACCTTTCGCAACCGATAGCTGGCGGCGCGCCCGCGAATGGATAGCGGCTCTGTGTCCCCGCAATCGTCCGTACCCCGCCCGTGTGGCACGTCAAACACTCCTCCACGATCGGCCGATAGAAGTTCGGGTTCGTGTCCCGCTCATAGCCAGGCGCCAGATCCCAGCGACCCTTCTCCCGATACCACGCAAGCGGCGATTGAAATAGCGAATCCCCCAGCCGCCAGACATAGCTCTTCCCCGCATTACCCGAACCGACGGCAAACGCCATCGCCTTGGTCATCCCACCCACGGTGTGAGTCAGCCGGTCGCCCGCCTCCACCCGAGGCACGGAAATGCTCCTCCCCATCCCTGTCATCGCGAAGCTATCCACAATCGCGGCATGACAGGACCGGCACGCCGCTCCGCGTACACCAAGAGCCGCTCCCATAATCAACATTGGCAGCGCGAAATGCATATGGTTTAATTAACTTAATTTCGCACGGCTGGCCAGCCAACCCTCAACGGGTGCCAGACCGGCGTCAGGAGGACTTTATGCTACAACGACAGCGACTGGTTGCCGTCCTTTCGTTTCTTGCACTCGCCAGCGCGTTATGGGCCCAAGGCGACCGCGGTTCGATAACCGGCATCGTCATTGACAATTCGGGCGCCGCCGTACCCAACGCCGCCATCGAAATCATCAACGTGGCCACCAACGCGCGGACCGAGACTGTCACCACCGGAACCGGTGCCTACCGTCTCGCCGCGCTTCCCATCGGCGTCTACGACCTCACGGTTAAAGCCTCGGGCTTTACGGCCTACGTCCGCCGCGGCGTACAGATTCAGACCAACCAGACCGCCACCATTGACGTCTCGCTCAGCGTCGGAGCAGTCACCGATAGCGTTACTGTACAGGGCGGTGTTCCGCTCATTCAGACCGAGTCCACCGACATCGGCAGCGTCGTCGAATCCAAACAGTTCCTCGACCTCCCGCTCACGCTCGGCGGCGGCATCCGTAACGCATCCAACTTCATCAAACTCGCTCCCGGCGTAAGCCCCACTGGCACTTGGACGAAGTCCATCGCCGGTGGCGGCGGCTTCCAGGATCAGATCTACTACGACGGCATCGCGCTCAGCCGCGGCGATCTCTCCAACGACGCCGAAGTCAATCCTTCCGTCGATGCCATCGCCGAATTCAAGCTCATCACCAACAACTATTCCGCCGAATACGCGCATGCGATGGGCGGCGTGACCAGCTTCACCATGAAGTCCGGCACGAACCAGTTCCACGGCACGGCGTTCGAGTTCCTGCGCAACGAAAAGCTCGACGCGCGCGGCTTCTTCCCTGCCACACGCGCTCCATCCAAGCAGAACGAATGGGGTGGCACGCTAGGTGGACCCGTTGTGCTTCCCAAGGTCTACAACGGCAAGGACAAGACCTTCTGGTTTTTCTCGTTTGACCAGTTCTACCGGCGCGGCGGCGCGCTCGCCGGCCTCAATACGCTGCCGACCGCCAATATGCAGAAGGGCAACTTCTCTGAACTCCCTCGCGTCATCTACGACCCGGCCAGTTCCACCAATACGGCGCAGCGTACGCCCTTCGCAGGCAACATCATTCCGTCGAACCGCATCAGCGCCGTTTCGTCGAAAATGCTCCCGTTCCTCCCGAAGCCCGAGCTAGCCGGCATCGCCAACAATTCCATCGCTCCGCTCGGCAGCCCGCGCGCCGACGAGCGTACAGCCGGGTTCAAGATGGACCACATCTTCTCGCAGAAGTACCGCGTCAGCGGCATGTATAACGACACGTACCGCCCGTCGGTGAAGAGCCCAGGCCCGTCCCGCCTGCTCCCGGTCGGCGGTGAGGCCGCAACGCTCATCCTGAATTACAACCTGCAAAAGGTGCGGACGAATGTCGTCCACCTCAACCTCGATCAGAACCTGACGCCTACTACGCTGAACCACATCGGCCTGGGCTACAGCCGTTTCCGGAATCCGAACTTCTCGCTCGGATTCAACGAAGGGTGGACGCAGCCGGACGGCGGCAAGCTCGGCCTTCGCGGTCTCCAGTTCGACCTTGCCCCCACCGTTCTGTTCGACACCCAGGGCTATTCCCGCTTCGGCGACGATATCGCCAGCGACAACTATTTCCACACATTCACCGTGCTTGACACGGTGACCATGATCCGGGGAAACCATACGCTGAAGCTCGGCGGTGAGATCCAGCGGCACCGCGACAACTACCGCAACTTCGGCAACGGCGGCGGCACATTCCGATTCCGTCAGGAGACCACGGGTCTCAGCGGAGTTTCGGCTTCCGGCGATGCATTCGCCAGCTTCCTGCTCGGTGGCGTTTCCACCGGCAGCGCCTACTTCCGCGACTCGCTTCCGGGCGGGCGCTATACCGTCTACGGCTTCTTCCTCGACGACACGTGGAAGATGAATAACCGCCTCACGCTGACACTCGGCTTCCGTTGGGAGCCTGTCACGCCGCACTCCGATCCCGTTGGCCGCATCTCCTACGTGGACGTCACGGCCCCGAATCCCGGAGCGGGCAACATCAAAGGCGCGATGCACTTCGGCGGCAGTCCCGGCAATGGGAACCGCTACCTCGATCCGATGTGGGGCAACTATGCTCCGCGCATCGGCGTTGCATATCGCATCGGTTCGAAGACTGTCGTCCGCACGGGCGCGGGCCTCTTCAATTCGAACTACATCAATAACGGTCTCGGCCTTCCCGCCTTCGGTTACGCCACCACGGCGACCTTCACTTCGCCGGATGGCAACCTGACCCAGGCCTTCAATTGGGATGGCGGTTTCCCGCAAAACTTCCGGCGTCCGCCGAACAAGGAGATCACCTCCGCCAATGGCCAGGCTGTGACCGCCGTGCTCCCCACCGAGTACCGCCTGCCCTACAAGCTGCAGTGGAACTTGTCCGTCGACCACCAATTCGCCAGCGACCTGGCTATGAGCCTTTCCTACGTTGCCAGCGTCGGCCGCCACCTTTACTCCGGCCAGCAGTTGAACCAACTGCCCCGCCAGTATTGGAACCTCAGCCCCGCGCTGCTCACGGCCAACATCAACTCGCCGGAAGCCCGCGCGGCCGGGTTCTCTGAACCCTTCCCAGGCTTCGCCACGCTCTGGGGCGGCAACGCGCGTGTCAACCAGGCACTGCGTCCATTCCCGCAGTACAACGGCGTGGGTCTCTACGGCTCGACCTACGGCAATTCGAATTACCAGTCGTTCCAGGCAAAGCTGGACAAGCGGTATGCGCGCGGCCTCTCCGGCACGCTTGCCTATACGTGGTCGAAGTTCCTGACCGACGCGGCCATGTTCGACAGCAACCCCGCGCAGGTCGATGCGCTCTATCGCGAGAAGTCCTACCATCCGTCGGACTATCCGCACATCTTCACGTTCTCCCTTGTGTGGGATGTGCCGTTCGGTAGCGGGCGCAAGTATAAGAGCGGCAATGGCGTCGTCAACGGCGTGCTCGGCGGCTGGCAACTCGCCACTGTTGACAGCTACACGGTCGGGGGACGGCTGTTTGTCACGACAAACAATCCGAACCCGTTCTTCAACCTCGGCCGCCGTCCGGACATCGTCTCCTCGCAGATCCGCTCCAATGTTTCTATGAGCGACTATGATCCGAACAACCCGGCGCGTAACCAGTACCTGAACCCGGCCGCCTTTGCCAACCCGGTGGGCGCCAGCCTCGGCAGTGCCCCTCGCGCGCTGGAAGTCCGCGGCCCGGCTCGTCTCGATGAGTCGTTCGCGTTCTTCAAGCAGAACCGCATCAAGGAGCGCTTTACCACGCAGTTCCGTGTCGAGATGCAAAACCCGCTCAACCGGGTGGTTTTCGACAGCCCGAACACGGACTTTACCTCCGCCGCGTTCGGCCGTATCGGCGGCACGCAGATCGGCCCGCGGAATATTCAGCTTGGGCTGAAACTGCTGTTCTGAATTGCACTTACCGAATACGGTGGTCCGTGAACGTCAACAACGGGATCGGACCACTCTTCGGCATGTGGCACGACGCGCAGTTGGGCTCCCGTCCACAGCCGTTCTTTGGTCCCGGGGAATGGCAGATCAGACAGTTCTTGTCATAGCCCGGCCCAACCTTCGCATCCGTGTGCGGATCATGGCAGGTGACGCAGGTTAGTGCGCCCTTGCTAGCTGTGTAGCACTTACTCGCCATCAGGCCCACAGGGGCGAAGCGGATGCTGCCGGGGTCCTCGATTTCAGGCTCGGGTGAAGCATACTCGCGATTAGGCGACCGGTGGCACTCCGCGCACAGCGCAATGTCCTTTGTCCGGCGGATCGTTGCCTGCGCCGGGTGATCCTGCCCCTCGCCGTGGCAACGCTGGCAATGCACGCCCGGTTCCGACACGTTCGTTGAATGACAGCCGAAACAACGTTCGGCGTTCGCCTCGCTTTGCACGATCCCGAATGCCACATCGAACGACGGCGATGGCTGCGCCACGTGCCCTGGTGTCAGACTCAGGCGCCCGGCGCCGGGATACTGGCTGATCCGGTGTTCCACCCACTTCCCGTCCTGCTTAAATACCGGCGTCCGCGCGAAATGCCCTGCGCCGAACAGCCACTGCATCACGGCCTCCCGCCTTACTCCATCGCGCGTGATCGCGACCCGTTTATCGCTGTATGAGAAGACGGTTCCGCCCCGCTCGCGGAGCGTCTTCCCGGCAAAGCCGGTGCCATCGAACGGCTTCAGTGCGTTGGCGTGCCGCGACGCTTCCTGCACGCGCGCTTTCTCCGCATGGCACTGCGCACATGGGGCCGCTACTGCTGCGACGGTTCCGAGAACAAGTCCAACTGCTGCGAGCGCACCTTTTCGGCCAATTCTTTGACGCGCGCGAACACGCGTTGCGCATCCGCTTTGCGGCCCGTCTGCTGATAGATCCGGCCCAACAGATAGTACGCTTCGCGGAGATCGGGATCGGCCTTGACCGCACGTTCCAGACATGGAATGGCTTCCGGCGCCTTGCGCCGTTGCCAGATCAGTTTAGCCAATTGATAGTTGGCCCGTGCGTGATTGGGCCTCTGCGCAAGTGCCCTGCGCAGCAGTTGTTCGGATTCCGTTGGGTCTCCGCCGGTGAGCGCCACCGCGGTGCCCAAGGTGAACAGCGCCTCCGCGTTGGTCGGGAATCGTGCCAGCTCCGCGCGCCACTCCGCTACCGCATCGGACAACTTCCGCTGCCGCCAGAGCACCGCGCCGATATGCAGCCCGAGCGTCGGCAGGTTGGGATTCAACGCCCGCGCCTTTTGAAAAGCCGCCATCGCGTCGGCATCCTGGCCCTCGCCGAAGTAGGCTTGGCCGAGTGTCAACTGCAACTCCGGCGACGTGCCTTGTTCCAGGAGGGGCCCCAACAGTTTCTGGGCATCGGCGGCCCGGCCGGACTTCGTGTAGGCCGTCGCGAGCCCGATCAGGATCGTCGCGTCGCTGGCCGGCTGCAATGCCTCGAACGCTGTGGCCGCATCGCCGAACCGCTCCAATTCCAGCAGACACAGCGCCCGCAGTTGCATCGCCTGGCGTTGACCCGGCTGCATTTTCAGGAAGGAATCGTACGCCGCCAACGCCTCCGCCCACTGCCGCGACTTGTAGTGCGCCAGTCCCAGGTTCAAGTAGATAGGCGTCAACGATGGGGCCGCCTTCAGCGCTCTCTGATAGGAGCGAATGGCGGCCGGATAGTCCTCGCGCCGCGCCTGCACCGCGCCAAGATTTGCCAGGGCCTGCGGATCGTTGGGATTCGTCTTCAGGTGCAGTTGGTATGCTTGCTCGGCCTCCGCCAACCGTCCCGCTCGCAGGTAGTCGTTGCCCTTTTCGAACGCTGTCTGCGCCGCGAGCGTCAACGCGCAAATCAAGACAAATCGCCTCATCGCCGCGTCTCAAGCGCCGTGAACAGCGCCTCCAAAATATCTTCGCCGTATTTGTGCGCCTTCTGCGGGCCGATGCCAGGTACCTGCAACAGGTCTTCCACTGTCGCCGGCTGGCGGAGCAGTAGCTCGGTCAGTGTGCGGTCATGCAGAATGACATACGGCGCTACGCGCTTCCTCCGCGCGAAGTCTCTCCGCCACGCTTTCATCGATCCCAACTGCCCCTCGCTCACTTCGGCCTCGTAGACCATCTTCCGCGCCGGCTTGCTATCGTCCTTCTGCATCCAGTCCGGCAGCCCCGCGCAGGCGTCGCAGTCGCCGCACTTGTCCCAGGCTTTCGGCGTCTCGCCGAAATACTCGCAGATCTGGCGCATGCGGCATTCATCCGTCTCTACCAGTTTCTTCACGGCGTGATAACGCTGCCAGGCCGTGTCCTTGTTCGCTTTGTCCTCAAGCTGATCGATGAAGTGCACCAGCACGCCGATGTCGCCGCGCGACCACAGTAGCAGGCAGTCCGCCGGCTGCCCGTCGCGGCCCGCACGGCCGGCCTCCTGGTAGTACTGCTCGGGACTCTTCGGTAGCGAAAGGTGAATGACGCAGCGCACATCGGGCTTGTTGATACCCAGCCCGAATGCCAGCGTGCCGACCATCACGTCGACCTCGCCGTTCATCCACTGCTCCTGGTGCGCGCGCCGCGTTTCCGCCTCCATTTTGCCGTGGTACTGCCGCGCCGAAATGCCGTTGTCATTCAACATCGCCGCTGTCTCTTCCACCGTCTTGATCGTTGAGCCGTATACGATGATGGACTCCCCGCGATGGTGCCGGATTGCCCGCAGCAGCAGCTTCTCTTTTTCCTTTTTCGCCGATTCGCGCACATAATAGCGGAGGTTGCGCCGCGCGAAGCTCGTGATGAAGGTTCGCGGCTCATGCAGCTTAAGCTGAGTGAGGATATCGTGGCGCACCTTGCGCGTTGCCGACGCAGTGAACGCCGCGATGGGTGCATTCGGAAAGCGATCGCGCAGCAACTGCAATTGCCGGTATTCGGGCCGGAACTCGTGCCCCCACTCCGAGATGCAATGCGCCTCGTCGACCGCGAAGAAGCCCGGGTTGCACTGCATCAGCCACTCCGTTGTGCTGGGGACCGCCAACCGCTCCGGGGACAGATACAATAGCTTCAATTCGTTGCGGTAGAGTTTGCGGAAAACCTCTTTGCGCTCTTCCTGTTCCTGTGACGAGTTCAAGACCGCGGCCGGCACGCCAAGCTGCGCCAGTTGCGATGCCTGGTCCTGCATCAATGCGATCAGCGGCGAGACGACCACGCAGAGCCTTCCGCTTACGATCGCGGGGAGTTGGTAACACAGCGACTTCCCGCCGCCAGTCGGCATGACGACGGCCACATCGTGCCCGGCCAAAATACTCTCGACGATTTCCTGTTGCTTCGGCCGGAACGCCTCGTAGCCCCAATACTCTCGCAGGGTGGCGTGAAGATCCATCCGCAGCTTCTATTATGGCCGCAGAACCGGCTTGGTGCCCGGAACAATCGTCGATTGTTTGATCTTGTCGATCTCCCGCCGCGCGATCTGCGCCCACTGGGAAGCAGGGTCCAGTTTCAAGTAGGTCTGCCAGTGGCTCAGCGCCTTCATCATGTCGCCCTGACCCTGGTGGAGCAGCGCCAGGTTGTAGTGGGCGTCGGCATATTGCGGTTGCAGGCGGAGCGCGGCGTGGTAGTGAGCGTAGGCACGGTCGGAATCACCGCGCTCGTCGTAGAGGTTGCCGAGGTTGTAGTGCGCGAGCGCGTAGTTCGGGTCGGCGTCGATGGCGCCGCGGTAGTAGTGCTCGCTGCGCTTCCATTCGCGGAGGTGGAAGTAGATGGTGCCTAAATTGACCAGGGCTCCGGCCGCGGCGGGGTTTAACTCGACTGCCTTCAAGTAGGCTTCGATCGCCTCTTCCACAGGTGCATTGACCTGCTCCAACTCCAGGCCCTTCTGGAACCAGAAGTCCGCCTGCTCCCTGTTCTTCTGCGGCTCCGGCTTGGGGGCGAGAGTGCGGGTTTTAGCCAGGTTCGCCGTCTCGAAGTCGAACAGCAGTTGGCCGGTCACCGGTTCAATCCGCTGTCCGGAATACTGCACGCCGATTCGTTTGCCCTCCGTGAAGATTTTCACGTCGCCCGGCTGCTGGCCCAGGCGGTCCAGCAACGACCGGAAAGACTGGCGAATGCGGCGAACCGGTATTTTCTGCGCCCGCAAGGTGTTCAAGGTGCGCAGGGTCAACAGGTCGGAAAAGGCGTACTCGTCCGTTTCCGAAATGAGCCCCTGCTTTTCCCAGCTACGTAGCTGGCGCTCACCGAGGGACAGGACCCTGCAGATTTCCTTCCGGGTCCACGATTGCTGTGTGACCGGTGCCACGGAAAAAGGATACCACGCCAAATTGTGGAGTACATGTGGAAAACCGCTATTTGTTGTGGGTATGTTTTAGAACTTACGCCCCAATGTACTTTGCGTAGAGGCTGCGCGCTACCCCGACATCGGTAGTGCCTTTGATGATTGCGCGTCCATCGGGGAAGATGGTCATCTCGAAAGGGGAGGGAAAGAATCGGAGAGCGAATTCGTTAGAGCGAACAGGAGCTAACTTAGCGAGCCGCTCCTCCAGCTCTACCAGATCCAAAGGCCTGGCCCGCTCGTGAATTTGGACCGCATCGCGTCCACACAGTGAAATCGGGGCGCTGCGTTCGCCATTCATGTAGGGAAATTCCGGGTCCGGTCCACATGCCCGGCAAGCGGGATCGCGAGGCGGCTGGTCGATTTGTCGAACCGACCCACTCCAAACATCAATTGTAGTAATTCGGAAACGCGGGTAATCGCCTACGAGGATTCGCATGGCGTCCGCAGTCTGAATTGCGGCGATCGTCGCGGTCACTGATCCGAGTACGCCAGCGGTCTCGCAGGTTGGCTGGCCGGATTTTGGCGGTTCGGGGTAGACGCATTGCAAGCAGGAGGAAACACCTGGCAACACTGGCATCGAGATACCATAGCTCCCAACGGCGGCACCGTAAACCCATGGTTTTTTTGTGCTTAGCGCGAATTCATTCAGCAGGTAGCGGGTTTCGAAATTGTCGGTTGCATCGAGTAGCAGATCCGCTTCCCGCAGCAAGTCCTCTATAGTTGTAGGAGTTAGGTCGGTGACATGCGGGATAACCTGCGTACTGGAGCTGATCCGTCCTATTGCCCGCGCCGCCGCTACTGCTTTGGGCAGGTTTTCCTTCGCGTCCCGCTCCTCGAACAGCCACTGCCGCTGGAGGTTGGATGGTTCGACGTAATCACGGTCGATTATAGTGAGCTTTCCGACGCCCGCGCGCGACAGTGCGGCAGCCTGGAAGGTACCGAGCGCGCCGCATCCAATGATCGCCACATGCGACGACAGTAGTTTATCCTGACCGACCTCTCCGATAGGAGGGAAGAGTATTTGGCGTGAATAGCGTTCCCGTTCTTCCGGGGTCATCTACTTCCAGCGTACACGAAGAGACACGGGGTTCACAGTCCTTCCGCTCGTGTACGCGTTCGTGTACACTACACATATGCTGAGGAATATAACGTTCTCCGTAGATGAAGCGATCATAGCGCAGGCTCGCGAAGCGGCCAAGGTGGAGGGTACAACTCTAAACGAACTCGTGCGGGACTGGATTCGGAGTTACGCGGGGAAGAATGAGCGGCGGCAGAAAATGGAGCACGCGTTTGAGATATTAAAGGACCTCGATACGAGCGGGCCAAAAATGACACGCGATGAGATGAATGAACGCCGATAGAGTTTTTTTTGACACTAATATTCTGGTGTACTGCTTCGACCGCTTGGACACACGCAAGAGAGACATAGCTCACGCCCTCGTTTTGGAGCACGGCGTCCAGGAATCGGGAGTAATCAGCCATCAGGTCCAGAACGAATTCGTGTCCGTTGCGATCCGTCACCTGAAAGATCCGGCGGCGGTCAAAAGCATGGTGGCGGGATTCGAACTGTTATTCTTTGGGCTTCAGATCGTTCCACATTCGCAGCGCTTCTTCTATCAGGCCATTACACTCTGGGAGCGTTACACCCTCGCCTGGTACGACTCGCTGATCATCGCCGCTGCGCTGGAAGGCCGTTGTGGAGTCCTGTATAGCGAAGACCTGCAAGACGGACTTGTCATCGACGGCATGCAGATCGTCAATCCCTTCCGCCACTAAACTCATTCATCCCGCAAAATCTCGAGCGGTTTCTGATCCAGGATCCTGTAGCTCGCCATCCACCCCGCCCCCATCGCGATCAATGCGCTTCCCAATATCGCCACACCGTTCGGCGCCCAGGCAAACTGGAATTTCGCGTCGAGCAGCCGCGTCAGCAGCACGTTCGTAAACCCAACCGCCAACACGCTGCCCATCAATCCGGCCACAGATCCCAACAGCAAAAACTCCACTGAGAAGATCGCCGCCACCTTTCCGCGCGTGGCTCCCAGCGTCTTCAGAATCACGACCTCACGCACGCGCCTTATGCGGCTGCCGGCGATGCTCGACGCGAGAATAATCACGCCCGCCAGAATCGCGAACGCCGAAATAAACCGGACCACCAGCGCTATCTGATCGATCACCTCCTGCACCCGGTCCAGAACGTCCGAGAGATTGATCACCGTAATCGCCGGGAACTCTTCAAACGACGCCTTTTGCAGCTTCGAAATCTCCGCCGGGCGCGCGCGCACAGCGCCGAAATATAGAACCGGCACACCGTCCAGAGCGCCGGGCGAGAACACGAACTCCGTATTCGATCCCGGACGCACGCTCTCGCTCCGATGCACGGCGGCGACACGCGCAAAGACGCGGCGTCCCGCAATCTCCCACTCCATCAACGCTCCTGGATGCAGGTTCAGCAGCTTCGCCGAATCGACGAACACCGAAACCTGCGGCTCCGGCGGCGTGCCATTCCACCACTTGCCTTCGACAACCTGCGTTTGCGGCGGAATCTCGCGCGACCACGTCACCGTGCGCGAGAACTGAAAGCGCCGTAGCGGACCGCTCAGCGTCTCCGGCGTCTGCGCCACGTTATTGATTGACTTCAAATGCCCGCCCGCCGTCGCCGTCACCGTCACCTCACCCTCCACGCCCGGTGCCTTTTTCAAAAATGCCGCGACCTGTTCGCGATCCGCGTTCGTGATGTTGATAAGGAACACATTCGGCATTCCCGGCGGTGCACTGGCTGAGATCTGCCCCAGAATCGAGTTCTGGAGCAGATAGATCGTCAGCGTGAACATCACACCCAGGCTGAACGCCACGAGCACGGCCTCCGCACGGTTGCCCGGACGGTAGAGGTTCGCCAACCCATGCCGCGCCAGGGCCGGCAACTGCAGCGCGGGCAGCTTCAACAAGCGCCGCAGCACTTTCAAAAGCGCCCACGACAGCGCGGCCAGTAGCAACAACGCGCCGATCAATCCGCCCACAAACCACATCCCGATCCGCGCGGCGTCGCGTATCTGGGAATCGATGAGGAACGAGGCCATTCCCGCCAGGCCGATACAAATCAACACCATCGCCCCGATGGAAGCGCGCTGCTCCTTCCACCACGTGCGCCACCCTTTCGGCGTGCCCTCCATGTCCCGGCGGAAGATCAGAATCGGCTTGATCTGCCGGATACTCAATAGCGGTGGCAACACGAACAACAGCGTCGACAACAACGAGAGGCCCATGCCCTCCGCGATCGAAATCCACTCAAACCGCACGTTCGGCGCTATGGGGAAGAAGCGCGCGATCAGCAGCGGGAACGCCTTCTGCACGCCCGCTCCGAGCACCAGTCCCACCAAGCCGCCGATCACCGCCAGCATCACCGCCTGCAGCAGATATACCTTCAGAATCTGCGAAGACCGTCCACCCAGCGCCTTTATCACTGCGATCGGATCCAGCTTCTGTTGCAAGTGCGACTGCATCGCCATCGCCACGCCCAACGCGCCAACCACCAACGCGATCAGGCTCACCAGGCTCAAGAACGTGGTCGCATTGCCGAGCCCGCGCGTAATGAGAGGATGAGTCTCGCGGTAATCCGCAATCACCGCATCCGGAAACGCGACCTGCAACTCGCGGCGCGCCTGGCGGATCATCTCGTCCGCCCGCCCGGCCGGAAACTTGAACAGAAAACGCTGCGAGCTGCGGCTCCCTTCCTGCAGCAGCCCCGCACGCTCCAGATTCTGCCGTGTGAGCATTACCCGCGGCCCCACGTTCACCGAGCCCGACATGCGGTCAGGCTCATACGACACCACACCACGAATGGTGAATTCGGCCGAGCCGAGTTTTATCAAGGCTCCCTGCTTGAGACCCGAGCGGACCAGCAGGTCCTCCGACACCGCGATACTTGCGCCTTCCAGCACCGACGGCAGCGGCGCGCCGGATGCCACAGTCACTCTTCCGTAGTACGGATACTTGGCGGGGTCGACGGCCTTGACCGCGACAAGCACGGGCGCGGCTAACTGCGGCGCGCTGACCATCGATATCGTCTCCGTCACCCACGTCCGGTCGATGTCGCGCTTCTGCATTGCATCGAGCACGGACTGCTGGCTCGCCGTCGGCAGCTCGAAAACACGGATCGTCAAGTCCGCCGCCATCAGCGTGCGCGCATCGCGCAGCAACATCGTGCGGAACGCGCGGGAGAATCCGCGCACGCCGGTTAATGACCCGACGCCCACGGCCACGGCCAGCACGACGAACGCGAACTTCGCCGCCGCCGTGCGCGAATCCCGCCATGCCAGTTTGAACGCTGTTTTAAGACTCATCGCTCACGATGACCCCGTCACGCATGTGAATTCGCCGCGCGGCGCGCGCCGCCAGTTGCGGATCGTGCGTCACTAGCACCAGCGTCGTGCCTTCCTTCTGATTCATGTTGAGTAGCAGGTCGAGCACGTGCGCGCCATTGGTCGAATCCAGATTGCCGGTCGGTTCGTCCGCCATCAGGATTGGCGGCCGCAGCATGAACGCTCGCGCCAGCGCCACGCGCTGCTGTTCGCCGCCCGAAAGCTGCACCGGGTAGTGGTCGCGCCGGTCTGCTAGTCCCACTTCATTCAGCAGATCTCTCGCCCTGGCCGCCGCGCTTGCCCCGTCGCCCGCCAGCTCGGCGGGTAGCAGCACGTTCTCCTCCGCGGTCAGCGTCGGAATCAGTTGATAGGACTGAAAGACAAATCCGAGCTTCCGCGCGCGCAGCAATGCCAACGCGTCTTCGCCAAGGCCGGTGATCTCTTCGCCGTCGAGTTGAATCGACCCGCGGGACACCGTGTCGAGCCCGGCCAGCAGCCCGAGAAGAGTGCTTTTGCCCGACCCCGACGCGCCCATAATGGCAACGAACTGCCCCTGCGGCACGTCAAAGTCAATGCCGCGCAGAATGTCGACAGTATGCGTGGCCGTGGCGATGGATTTGTGTAACTCGCGGACACGAATGGCCGGCCGATTGGTAGGGTTTGCCATAGGATGGAGAAAGGTGAAGAGACTACTTGTATTCAGTGTGATGCTTTTCATGGCCGGTTGCGGTACAAAGAGTGACCCGCCATCGTCCGAGCCGCTCCCAATGCCGGTGGCGCGCCAGGAAAAGAAGGATGATCGATCCGTTATTGTTGCCTTTGGGGACAGCCTGTCGGCCGGTTTTGGCGCCGAGACGGGCTCATCGTACCCGGACTTCCTGCAGAAGGAGCTCGATGCCGCCGGTTACCGCTATCACGTTGTCAATCAGGGTGTCAGCGGCGATACAACCAGCGGCGGCCTGGCGCGTATCGACCAGGCCATCGCGCTGAAACCATATCTTGTCATCCTCGAACTGGGCGGGAATGACGGACTGCGTGGCCTTCCGCTTGAAGTGACCCGCGACAATCTCGACAAGATGATTGTCGCGTTCAAAACGGCCGGCGCGAAAGTGATGCTCGCGGGAATGACTCTGCCGCGCAACTACGGGCCGGACTACGTGCGCGACTTCGAACAGATCTATCCGGCGCTGGAGAAAAAGCACAAGATCATGCGCATGAAGTTCCTACTGGAGGACGTGGTGTTGAAAAAGGGGCTGATGCAGCGGGACGACATCCATCCCACGGCGGCGGGGAACAAGATCG
Source organism: Acidobacteriota bacterium (assembly GCA_016185425.1). GTDB lineage: Bacteria > Acidobacteriota > Terriglobia > Bryobacterales > Bryobacteraceae. Next base: position 257,458 of record JACPNQ010000035.1, read on the forward strand.
TCGGCCACAACGTATTCCAAGTGATCGCACCATTGCTCAACAAATAAGTATGCTCCTCACCACCACATCCACCATCGAAGGCAGTCAGATACAGTACCTGGGCGTAGTCTCCGGCGAAGCCATTCTCGGCGCCAACATCTTCAAGGATTTCTTCGCTGGGATTCGCGATATTGTCGGCGGCCGGTCCGCTGCCTATGAAGGCGAGCTGCGGAAGGCGAAGGACATCGCCATGCACGAGATGCAGCAGCAGGCCGCGCAATTGGGGGCCAATGCCGTTATCGCAATTGACCTCGATTATGAAACGATTCAGATCGGCAACGGCGGTGGAATGATGATGGTGAGCGCGTCGGGAACGGCGGTCGTACTACGGTAGACACGATTCTTCATCAAATCGAAACTGTACTGGCTTCCATACATACATTACGCAACGCGTCGCGCCGCCGGGCTTCTTCACGTAGTTGACTGTCACGCGGCCTTTCGCGAATTGCACGCGCGCGTTGGTCGCATAAACATCGCCGCTCGGATGCTCCATCGCCGTCTCCTGCTCCTTGATCGAGAGGACGCTAACCAGCGCCCCCTCGCGCAGCCGGTAGATTTCCAGCAGAGTTCGCGAGTCCTCCGTCCCGCCGCCGCGTATCCGCACGAGCAAATCCTGCACGCCCGCCTCCACCGTCTCGCGAAATTCCACGAAGCGCTCCGCGTCCCCCGGGACGTAGTTCCACCAGGAATTGAATTTGCCGGCCACGCGCCACGTCCCGTTCGCCTCGTCGAGCACCTGCGCATGCACGCCGGATCCTGGCAGCTCGTATTGCACCACTGCTTCGAGCGGCGCATCTCTATCCAACTGGACACGGTGCACTTTCACCGATACCGCACCTTGCTGGCGGAGCTGCTCGACCAGTGCGTCAGGGCTGGCGGACGCGAGAAAACATAGAAGGGGTAACGCGTGCACGGGATGATGACTCTAACTACACGGTAACCCTCTTGTGATGCGATTCGTTGTTGGTTGTCTGGCGCTGGCGATCTGCGCCTTGGGACAGTCTCTGCCGGAAGTCACCATCGCTTGCCCCGCCCCCGAAGGCTCTAGGATCGCGATAGGGTTCCTCGGCGCTCTGGAGCGATGGGATGATCCCCATCGCTCGGTCCGGAAATTGGCCGTCCGCTTGCGCGAACAGGGCTGGCAGGCGGAATCCTTCTCCCACCGCAATCTCAACGTGGCAAAAAAAGCCGTCTTCCAGGCCCTTGACCGCAACGGCAACCACCGCATCGATCCCAACGAGGCCGCATCGGCGAAGATTGTGATCTACGGCCAGTCGATGGGTGGCGCCGCGGCCGTGAAACTCGCCCACTATCTCCGCGGCAAGCACGTTCCGGTGCTCCTGACCGTCCAGGTGGATAGCTTCGGCGCCCACGACCAGCGCATTCCCGACAACGTCCTGACCGCCGCCAACTTCTTCCAACGCCACTGGTTCTCTGTCCGTGGCGAAGACCACATTCGCGCTGCCGATCCCACGCACACCCGGATTTTGGGTAACTTTGAATACGAATACCCGCTGTGGATGGTCCACACTTGGCCAGAGTCCTGGCCGCGGCGCATCTTCGGCGGCGCTCACGCTCGCATGGAGGCTGACCCGGTCCTCTGGGCGCGTGTAGAACTACTAATTCAGGAAGCAGGGAATACGAAGTGAAACGACTGATTCTGGTGACCGCCGCGGCTCTCGGCGTCTGGAGCCAGACCGGGGGCAATACGCTCAATCTCGATATCGGCGCCGACAAGGTTTGGACAGATACAGGCCTCGATGTTGCCCCTGGTGACTCGATCGCAATTGAAGCCTCCGGCAAGATCAGCTACCAGGGCAAGGACACCGGGCCCGAAGGCCTCGCCCGCGGCTGGGCCGACCTCATCAAAGTCTTTCCTCTCAATGACGCCAAGCGCGGAGCCCTCATCGGCCGCGTCGGCGACAACGCTTCTTCCCGCCCCTTCCTCATCGGCGAACGCACCGACCGGCAGATTCCCATTACCGGCCGTCTATTCCTTGGCATCAACCAGGCCCCGGCCGACCGCGCCACCGGCACTTACAAAATCAAGCTCACCCGAACGAAGAGTTCCACGCCTGTCCGCAACAACAGCGATCTGCTGAAAAGCCTCACCAAACTCACGCAGGACCAGATCGATGGAGTTCCCAACCGGGTCGTCGACGCCGACGGCTTGGCGGGCGACCGCACGAACTTCTTCATCGTCGGCAGCGAGCTCCATGTCGTCTCGGCGCTGGAAAGAGCCGGATGGGTGAAGGTCGACCGATCCGTCAAAGACACCATTTTCCGCGGCATCCTCGCCAGCATGTCGAAGCAGGCCTACGTGACACTGCCAATGAGTACGCTCACGATGTTCGGCCGCGGCCAGGACTACGGTTGGGCCCAGGCCGACCCGCTCCGAGTAGTAGCCGCGCGCCATCACTTCCGCATCTGGAGAGCGCCCTTTACCGCGGCGGGCCGCACAGTCTGGGTCGGCGCCGGCACGCACGATATCGGCTTTGATAAGGACCAGCGCAACGGCAAGATCACGCACAAGATTGATCCCGACACCGATGGCGAGCGCGAATACATCGGCAAATCCCTCCAGGACACCGGCGAGGTGATGCTGCTCGACTACATGACGCACAAGGATCCGGTCAAGGAGGCCAAGACCGCCCACGGCGAGGCGTACCATTCCGATGGCCGAACGCTGATCGTCTATCTGAAGCCCGACGATAGCGACCTCTCCAAGTCCTTCGGCGATATCTTCTGCACCGTCCTCGCCAAGAACAATCCCGATAATGATAAATGGGACGGCTGCGAAAGCTATGTCGACGGCGGCGGCTCCACGAACACATCGCTTCCGGATCTGCCCAAGGACTATCGCGTTCTGATTGTCCCCGGCTTCATGAGTTCCTGCTTTGCCGATAGTCCTGCGTTTAACGAGGGGCTTCCGGTTCTCCGCGAGAAATATGGACTGAACGTCGAGTATCTGCAGGTGCCGAACGACGGCTCCGATAGCAACGCTAAGGTGATCGCCGACTTCCTAAAGGACAAATCGAAAGGCGATGCGCGCAAGTGGGTCTTAGTGGGCTACAGCAAAGGCACGCCCGATATTCAGGAAGCGCTCGCCCGCTACCCGGAGCTTCGTCCTCTTTCTGCTGCGTTCATTTCGGTCGCTGGCGCGTCGGGCGGTTCGAACATCGCTGACGTGATTCCCTCGATAGTAGACAAGTACATGAACCAGTACAAACTGAAGCCCACTTGTCAGGGCGACATGGCGCTCGGCTTCAAGAGCCTCAGCAAAATGGTTCGCGGCGCGTTCCTGGCTAACTACCCCAACCCATTCGTGCCGACCTACTCCATCATCGCTGCTTCCGACAAGAACACCACGTCGAAGGCCCTGCTGCAGACCTGGCAACTCCTGCTGACCTATGACCCCTTCCAGGACGGCCAGCTAACCCGCTCCGACGCGATCATTCCGGGCAGCACGTACCTCGGCATCGCCAAAGGCGATCACTTCGCTGTAGCCCTGCCGTTCGATAAATCGAGCGACGCGACCATTAAGACCGGCATGGATAAGACCCGCTACCCGCGCGGCGCGCTCATTGAGAGCCTGCTTCGTTACGTCACCGGCGACCTGGCGAAGAAAAAACCCTAGGACACAGCCGCCTTCGATTTCGGTTTCGTCTCGTCCTCGACCTCGCCGGCGGGCAATCCGAGCTTCACTCGCAAGTTCAGATCCACAGCCGCCGCGATGTCGGGGTTGTCCTTCAAAAACTGTTTCGCGTTCTCCCGGCCCTGGCCGATCCGTTCCCCCTGGAAGCTGTACCAGGAGCCCGACTTTTCAACCAGGTTGTGCGCCACGCCGAGGTCGATCAGATCGCCCTCTTTCGAGATCCCCTCGCCGTACATGATGTCGAACTCAGCTTCGCGGAACGGCGCGGCCACCTTATTCTTCACCACCTTGATCTTGGTCCTGTTCCCCGTCACGGCGTCGCCATCCTTGATCGCGGCGATGCGCCGGATGTCGATTCTTACACTCGAATAGAACTTCAATGCCCGGCCGCCCGAGGTAGTCTCCGGGTTGCCGAACATCACGCCGATCTTCTCGCGAATCTGGTTGATAAAGATCAGGCACGTGTTGCTCTTGGCCACCACACCAGTCAACTTCCGCATCGCCTGCGACATCAGCCGCGCCTGGATGCCCACAAACGCATCACCCATCTCGCCGTCGAGTTCCGCCTTCGGAACCAGCGCCGCCACCGAATCCACCACCAGCACGTCAATCGAATTCGAGGCAATCAGCGTGTTCGCAATCTCCAGTGCCTGCTCGGCATAATCCGGCTGCGCTACCAGCATGTTGTCGATATCGACACCCAGTTTCTGCGCGTAACCCGGATCCAGCGCGTGCTCGACGTCGATATAGGCCGCAATTCCGCCGGTCTTCTGCGCTTGTGCGACAACCTGCAACGCTAATGTAGTCTTACCCGATGATTCGGGCCCATAAACTTCAATAATTCGTCCGCGAGGCACACCGCCCACCCCCAGGGCGAAGTCCACCGAGATGGAGCCCGTGGAGATCGCGGCGATGGGCGCCACCGCTTCGCGGGAGCCCAAACGGAGCACAGATCCCTTCCCGAACTGTTTCTCGATGGCGCCCAAGGTCGCCTGCAACGTCCGCAGCTTCTCTTTGTCGTCGGCTGACTTAAACACCGGCACGCCGTTCAGAAGCTCAGCTGCATTTTCAGTTATGGTTGCGAGTTGTTTCGCCATCTCTTCGCTAGTATGGGGCGAATACATGGCGAAGTCAACTAAAAGTTTGCGCTGATAATCTGATCGACGGCGCGAAGTGCGGATTCGAAAGCCCCTTGCATCCAGGTCGGGGTAAGCGACGCGTGCTCGCCGGCCATGAATATCCGCTTCTCAGGCGCAATTAAGGCCGGATAGAGCGTTTCCTGCTGCCCCGGAGCAAGCCAGCAGAAGGCGCCGCAAGTATAGGGATTGTTGTCCCAGGACCAGCTCACCGTCTGGCGGATCAGGCCGGGTTGCGTCAACTGTGGATGAATTCTCTGCAGAGATTCGGTAGTGATCCGCTCCCGCTCCTCCGGCGGCAGCGCTCCCATCCGCCGCGCTGGCAGGCCCCAGGTGTAGGAGGCCAGCATCACGCCTGGACCTTGCGAAACCTGCGGATTCTTTGCAGCGGCGTTGTCCGCCGGGTAGTACGTGATGCCTGTCGGCAAATCGGTGTAGGTACCGCCGCCGAAGATGCCTTCATCCATCTCCCAAAAGCGCCGATTCGTCTGCATCAACACCTTCGCCGATGAGTCGTACATCACCTGCCGGATCGCCCGCATCTTCGCCGGCGAAAACGCAGGGTTCAGTTGCATCTTGCTCAACACGCCAAGCGGAAGTGTCACCAGCAGCACATCGCCGTCAACCCGCTGCGGCGCCCGGTTCGGCCCGTCTACAAAGTACGCCGATGCTCCCGCCGAGGTCTGCTCAATCCGCACAACCTTGCACCCCATGCGCGGTTTGTTCTTCAAGTTCGTCACAAAGGCCTTCGGGAGCATATCCGTGCCGCCAACGATTTCGTCGAAGTCTTTCGTCCAGACCTCGTCGTATTCCTCGCGCAGAATGCCCAGGACGCCTGACTGCAGCATCGTTTCATAGGCCCACGTAGCCGACAGCATCTCCCGCGCGTCCGCCGACAGACCCGCCTGCCGGAATACTTCATCCAGAGACAAACGGTCGATCGCTTTCATCTTGTCCGTCTTCAATACGGCGTTGTGTAGGTCCGCGATCTCTGCCGGGTTCAACGAGCCGAGGATCTTCAGAATGGACCGGTCCCAAAGGTCAAAAGGCGAGGCCGACTTCTCGTTTCCGGCCAAATCGTAATACTTGTTCACCTGCGGTTCGTCTTTGATCTTGATCTTCTGGCCGCGCACGAAGTAGTAAGCCTCAGGATTCGACTGCACAAAGTTTCGGAGAGACAACCCGAACTTCTGCACGTATCCGCGCGTGAGGTTATGTTTCGCCGGCACGCGCATTGCGCCCAGTTCGCCATATTGGCCATTGTCAAAGCGGTGCGTGCGGGCCCGGCCGCCGATGTGTGTTGTCTCGGCCTCAAGTATCGTCACGTCATGCCCGCGCTGTTCGAGCTCGTAGGCGGCGCACAACCCCGATAACCCGCCGCCGACAATCACGACCTTCAGTTTCTTCGCGCTATTCCCTTGCGCGAACCCGTGCATCGGCACGGCAGCCGAGGCCGCCGCAAAGCCCAACCGGCGCAACAATTGGCGGCGGGAGATCGAGTCTGACTGGAATATATTCTGCATATTGAATGTCTCTTTCCACCGAGCGCATTCAATCGCAAAAAAGACTCACCGGGGCGAATGTTTTTTGCTACAGGCGATATTCGGATTTGAGCTGCCGCAAGTCGGCTTCGAACTGCTCAGCGAACGCGAAGGTGTAGATGCGCGTAATGTCACCAGTATTCTGGAGCTCCACTATCTTTCGCAGATCGCTCTTCCGTTGCTTCCACATTGACCCATCTGTGAGAAACCAGGCGTGTCCAAATTAGCGATTAGCAAGAAGTAGGCAAGGTCCTGATAGGTTAGGAGACGTTCCGCCAAGAACAGAATTCCTTCCGACGAGGACCAAGCCCTGACACGAGTATCGAGCATTTTCAGTCAAATTCTCC
>JACPNQ010000039.1 GCA_016185425.1 Acidobacteriota bacterium
CGGCGCCAAGGCCACCGGCATCAAGATGGGGGCCACGGCCGCGATTCTGGGTCTGGAATACCGCATCGCCCGCAAGCATCCGCGGGCGGCCCGCGCGCTCGCCCTGGTCAACTGGTCCAGCGTGGTGCTGACTTCGGCCTTTGCCACCCACAATTTCGCCATCCGCTGAGCAGCTAGGTCTTTGACCGCTTAGAAGTATTCCTTTGGTAGCCGAACTTGACGCGAGCAGCTTTGCGGGTGAACTTCCACTGAATGCAGGTCTGGTCGCGGTTGGCCTTGGCGTTCCAGGATCTGACGCTGGCGGCCAATAGATCCAGTTTGGGGATGCGGCGGGTCCCGAGGCACTGCCGAGATACCAGGCTGAGTTCGATTTCGGCTTGATTGAGCCAACTGCCATGTTTGGGTGTGTAGTGGACTTTCAAACGGCTCCAGACGTAGCGACCCTGTTCTTGGCCCAGGTGAGCGGTGAGGGACTTGCGGCAGTGAATGTTGAGATTGTCCATCACCAGATGGATCTTGCGTGCAAAGGGGTAAGCTGCGACCAAGCGCTGGACCACCTGCGCGAACTGAGCTGCGGAACGGTTGGGAGTGGCGCAGTTGAAGTGCCGCCCGGCCTTGGGTTCCACGACAGCGAAGATATTGGCGGTTCCACAGCGCTTGTATTCGTTGTCGCGCTTGGCAATGTGGCCAGGCCGGGCAGGTCGCGCCGGGCGGACATCTTCGTGCAGAGAAACCGGCTTTTCATCCAGGCAAATCACCGGTTCGGCACTGCGATAGGGCTTCTCATAGAGCGCCAGAACGTCTTCCATCTTGGCGATGTATTCCTCATCCAACTCGGCGACGCACCACATTTTTTTCCCGCCACGGCTTGAAGTCGTGGCTTTCGAGCAAGATTCGAATCGTCTCCCGGCCTACGCCCGGCACCAATTTTCGCTTGACCGCCTCCTCGGCTACCAAGCGCACCGTCCAGCGCGCTCGGCCCTCCGGAGGCAGACTGCAAACCATGGCGATAATCCGCTGTTTGTCAGAGGCATCCAGTAGTTCCGCATGTCCCTTGCGCTTTCTCTCGAATAACGCTCGTTCCAAGCCGTGCTGTTGATATCGTTTGGCAATGGTCCGGATCGCCTGCGGGGCGAAAGGCACCGTCTGGGATACTTTAGGCGCACTGATCCCCGCATCCAGTTGCAACAACGCCAACGCCCGCAACACCACGCGCACTTGCTGGATACCTCCGCCCAGAATCTGGTTTAGTTCCTTCTTGTCTTGTGACTTAAGGTGAAACGGCTTGGGTGGGCGGGCCATGCCCAAGTATAAGGCAAAACATTCTCGATTAGAAATGTTTGTTAGGAATATCTTCAGGCAGTCAAAGACCTAGTACTATAGAGTACCAAATTGAACCCGACCCGATACCCTACCTTTGGTAATGTCCGGGACGCTTGCAACAATCTGGCTGTTCGGGGGCTGGCTCCGGATGCAGGCGATCATCAAGTGGCGCACCTCGAACTGAGCAGTGGTGTGCAGGGGATCGCTTCGGTAAGTCACGGCCTCCCTATCAAGCCGGAAAGCGCTCGCGTGTGGCGACAATCTCGAAATTGCTGCCCAGCCGGCGCCAGCCGGGAATCCGCACCAGCAGTTCGTCCAGCACTCGCGCGGTTTGGTAGCCGGCTCTCCAGCCTGGAAGGAGCCCGGCCAGGGGCGTGGAGACGAAATCGTAAAACCGCGCCTGGCAGGCGAAGCCCGCGTGGCGGAATCGCGCCGCGGTCTCTTGCGGGTCCAGTTCGCGTTCATCCGGGGTTTGGTATTGGGCCATGAGCCGCGGGACCAGCAGATTTCCCAGGAAACCGGCCAGGC
>JACPNQ010000040.1 GCA_016185425.1 Acidobacteriota bacterium
GATGGTGATGCCTGGCGACAACGTGCAGATGGAAATCGAACTGATCACCCCGGTGGCCATGGACAAGGGGCTGCGCTTCGCGATTCGCGAAGGCGGCCGTACGGTCGGCGCCGGTACGGTGGCGGAGATTGTCTCCTAGTTAACGAAATGAAAGCCGGGGCCGTTCTTCGGGAGCGGCCCTGACCAAACGAATCGAAAGATTGAATCCATGTCTTTGAGAGAAAGCATCCGAATCCGGCTAAAGGCGTACGATCACCGCGTCCTGGACCAGTCGACGCAGGAGATCGTGGCAACGGCCAAGCGGAGCGGCGCGCAGGTAGCCGGTCCGATTCCGCTGCCGACGGTAAAGAACCGGTTTACGGTGAACCGTTCGCCCCATGTCGATAAAAAGTCGCGGGAGCAGTTTGAGGTCCGTACGCACAAGCGTTTGCTCGACATTTTGTCGCCGACCCAGGAAACTGTGGACGCTTTGATGAAACTGGATCTGCCGGCCGGAGTGGACGTCGAAATCAAGGCCTTCGGTAAGAAGTAGCCGGACAACGGCGTTTTGAACAACAACAAGTAAAGAGAACAGGTATCCGGGGAAACGGAGAGGCAATGACGCGCGGCGCGGGCGCCGGGACGGTTGCCAAAACGGAAGTGACTAAGCCCCGTTCGAGGAAAGTGCAATGAGCCCAGGAATTCTCGGCAAGAAAATCGGGATGACGCAGGTCTTCAACGCGGACGGCCAAGTGGTCCCAGTGACCCTGGTTAAGGCGGGACCGTGCGTAGTCGTGCAGCGGAAGACGCCTGCCACGGACGGCTACAACGCCGTTCAGCTTGGCCTGATGGAGTATGTGAAGCCGTCGCGGATCAACAAGCCGGAGACGGGTCACTTGAAAAAGGCCAATGCGGATGGGATCCGGTTCCTGAAAGAACTGAAGCTCGGACCGGGCCACGACGATATGAAGACTGGCGACCGCGTTTTGGCGGAGCAGTTCGCGGTGAATCAGAAAGTGGACGTGATCGGCACTTCGAAGGGCCGTGGGTTCACCTCTATCATCAAGCGGCACAACTTCAGCGGCGGTCCCGGCGGACACGGCTCGATGTTCGGCCGCGCGCCGGGTTCGATCGGTGCTTCCAGCTTCCCGAGCCGCGTGTTTCCCGGCATGCGCATGGCCGGCCACTCGGGCGACGCCCAAGTGACGGTGCGCAACCTGGAAATCGTGAGCGTGGATACGGAAGAGAACCTGATTATGGTGAAGGGCGCAGTGCCCGGACCGAACGGCGGCTATGTGGTGCTTCGCCGGGCCAAGGCGGGGTACTAAAAGGAGCTCTACGATGCCCACAGTCGACGTAATTAATCTCAGCAATAGCAAAGTTGGCACGTTGGAACTTTCCGACGCGGTGTTTGGCGCGACGGTGAATCAGGCGCTTCTGTATGAAGCCGTTCGCAACTACCAGGCGAACCAGCGGCGCGGGACGGCCAAGACGAAGACGCGGCACGAAGTGGCCGGGTCCGGTAAAAAATTGTGGAAGCAGAAGGGCACGGGCCGCGCGCGTATGGGTTCGATCCGAAGCCCACTGTGGCGGCACGGCGGCACGACGCACGGACCTCAGCCGCGCGATTACAGCTACCAGTTGCCGAAGAAAATGTTGGTCGGTGCGCTGCGGTCCGCTCTGACGGCGAAGCTGCGCGACGGCGGGATTAAGATCATCAGCGAGTTCTCACTCGCCGATCACAAGACGAAGACGTTCGCCGGTGCGTTGAGCCAGTTGGAAGCGCCGAATAAGGTGCTCGTCATCGACAACTCCGACAACAAGAACCTGCAACTGGGTGCGCGGAACATTCCGGGCTTGGTGCTGTTGGCGAGCCGGGACGTGAATCCGTACCATCTCTTGAACGCGAAGCAGATTCTGATCAGCGAGTCGGCTGCGAAAAGGCTTTCGGAGGGCTTGGCGTAATGAATATCTATGAAGTCGTCCGCCGCCCCATCGTGACGGAAAAGGGGCTCACGAAGAAGGAAGCGGAAAACACGCTTTGCTTCGAAGTCAACGCCGAAGCCAACAAGATCCACATCAAGGCTGCCGTTGAGAAGCTTTTCAAGGTCAAGGTGGCCGATGTCCGTGTGTTGAACAACGAAGGCAAACTGCGCCGCCGCGGCCGGTTCGCCGGGTACCGCTCGGATTGGAAGAAGGCCTACGTCAAATTGAAGGCCGGCGAAAAGATGCCGGAATACGCGGAGATTTAGCTCCGCGTTTTAGAGGAATCGCATCATGCCAGTGAAAACATACCGCCCGTATACACCCAGCCGCCGTTACATGACGACGCTGATGCGGGATGACATCACGAAAGATACCCCGGAAAAATCGCTGACCGTTGGGCGCCGGAAGTCCGGCGGCCGGAATAACACGGGACGAGTGACGTCGCGGTTTATCGGCGGCGGCCACAAGCAGACGTTGCGGGAAGTGGATTTCAAGCGGGATAAGGCCGGTGTTCCGGCGCGCGTTGCAGCCATCGAATACGACCCGAACCGTTCGGCTCGCTTGGCGCTGCTGCACTACGCCGACGGTGAGAAGCGCTACATTGTGGCGCCGGTTGGCCTGACCGTTGGCTCGACGGTGATATCCGGTCCGGAAGCCGACATTCTGCCCGGTAACTCTTTGCCGCTCAAGAATATCCCGGCCGGTACGATCGTTCACGCGATTGAGCTGCGGCCCGGCAAGGGCGCGCAGATGGCGCGGAGCGCGGGCGCGCAGGCGCAGTTGGTTTCGAAAGAGAGCGGCTTCGCCCTCATCAAGCTGCCCTCGGGTGAAGTCCGGAAAGTCGATCTTCGCTGCATTGCGACGATCGGCCAGGTGGGCAATACCGAGCACGAAAACGAAACATACGGCAAAGCGGGACGCACCCGCTGGAAGGGCCGCACCCCGCACAACCGCGGCGTGACGATGAACCCGGTCGACCACCCGCACGGCGGCGGCGAGGGCCGGACATCGGGCGGACGTCATCCGGTGACGCCGTGGGGCCAGCCGACACGCGGATTTAAGACGCGGAACAACAAGCGCACCGACAACCAGATTGTCACGCGCCGCGGCAAGAAGAGCTAGGGAAGGGATTAGACGATGGGTCGTTCTCTCAAAAAAGGGCCGTTCACCGATGGCCATCTTCAGGTGAAGGTGGAGAAACTGAACGCGGCAAGCGATAAGAAGGTCGTCAAGACCTGGTCGCGCCGTTCGACGATTCTGCCTATGTTCATCGGGCACACGTTCGCAGTGCACAATGGCAAGAAGTTTATTCCGGTCTATGTGACCGAGAACATGGTTGGCCACAAGTTGGGCGAGTTCTCGCCGACCCGGGTATTTAAGGGTCACGTGGCCAAGACCGAGAAAGCCGGCAAGGCGGGCTGACCGGCCGGCCAACGAGGATACGGACATGCAAGCAAGAGCCGAAGCAAGATATATCCGGGTTTCGCCGCAGAAGGCGCGGCTGGTAGTGGATTTGATCCGCGGCCATCGGGCCGGCGACGCCATCAACATCTTACGTTCGACGAACAAGCGGATTGCTCCGACTGTGGAGAAGGTCCTGCGGTCGGCCATCGCCAATGCCGAGAACAAGGCGGATTCGGTGGACGTCGACCAGCTAGTCGTAAGCGAAGCCTACGTGAACGAAGGCCCGCGCATGAAGCGCATCCGGCCGGCCCCGATGGGCCGTGCCTACCGCTACCAGCGCCGGATCAGCCATATCGTTGTGGCTGTGGCGGAAAAATAAGAGGCGCGAGGGAACTACATGGGTCAAAAAACACATCCTTACGGCTTCCGGCTGGGCGTCACGAAGACGTGGCGTTCGCGCTGGTTCGCCAAGCAGGACTACGCCAAACTGCTCGAAGAGGACCTCGACCTGAAGGACGAGCTCCGGAAGCGGCTGAAGGCGGCCGGTGTGAGCTCGGTGGAAGTGGATCGTCCCGGCAATAAGCTGCGGATCACGATCCGGACGTCGCGGCCGGGCATCATCATCGGCCGTAAGGGCGCCGAAATCGAGAAGTTGAAGTCGGAGCTGGCCAAACGGACCAAGCGCGAAGTGTTCATCGACATTCAGGAAGTGTCAAAGCCGGACGTGGATGCGCAGCTCGTCAGCGAATCGATTGCATTGCAGCTTGAGAAGCGCGTGGCGTTCCGCCGGGCGATGCGCAAGGCGGTGGATTCGGCCAAGCGTCTAGGCTGCAAGGGTATTAAGGTCCGCGTGTCGGGCCGGTTGAACGGCGCGGAAATCGCCCGTAGCGAATGGTATTTGGATGGCCAGTTGCCGCTGCACACGCTTCGCGCGGACATCGACTATGGCTTTAGCGAATCGCAGACGACCTATGGCGTGATCGGCGTAAAGGTTTGGATTTATAAGGGCGAAATCCTCGGCGACTTCCGCAAGATGTCGAGCGAGCCGGAACCCCGCCGCGCCCCGCGTGGCGACCGTGGCGGTGATCGCGGCGAGCGCGGCGGTGACCGTCGCGAACGCCGTGGCCCTGCTGGCGGCGGCGGTGGATACGGCGGCGGCCATCAGAGCGTGCCATCCGGTCCCCCCATGCAAGCCCCTCCCATTGAGGGTGCGGCACCGCGGCCGATCGCTCCGCCGATGGCGCAGCCGGTGCAGCCGACTTGGAAGAGTGATAGCAGCGAAGCGGCCCCAGCCGCCGAGCCGAAGAGCGAGAACCAGGAGTAATACGCCATGTTGATGCCGAAAAAAGTCAAATACCGCAAGCAGCAGCGCGGCCGCATGACCGGTCTCGCGTGGCGCGGCAGCACGCTGAGCTTTGGCGATTTCGGGTTGAAGGCGATGGTCTGCGGCTGGATTACGAACCGTCAGATTGAAGCGGCCCGTATTGCGATGACGCGTCACATCAAGCGCGGCGGCAAGGTTTGGATCCGGGTGTTTCCGGATAAACCGGTTTCGAAGAAGCCCGCTGAAACCCGTATGGGTAAGGGCAAGGGCGCGCCGGAGTTCTGGGTGGCAGTGATTCGTCCGGGCAAGATCCTTTTCGAGATGGAAGGGGTTTCCCAGGAAGTGGCGGCGGAAGCAATGCGGTTGGCGGCGCAGAAACTGTCTCTGAAGACGAAGATGATCAGCCGCGAGCAGCAAGGTTAGAAGAGGAATTCGTCATGAAAGCGGAAAAGATTCGCGGGTTGGAAACTGCCGAGCTCGAAAAACAGTTGAAGGACATGGGTGAGTCCATGTTCCGGATCCGATTCCAGATGTCGATGGGACAGGCGGACGGGTTGAAAAAGTACCGGGAAACAAAGAAAGATCGTGCGCGGATCCTGACGGTTCTGCGCGAGAGGGCGAAGTAAGTCATGCCGGAAAATACGACTCCGCAGGCGGCTGAGAAAAAAGGGCAGGAGAAGGTCGGGCAGGTTGTGTCGACCAAGATGGAGAAGACGATTGTCGTCGAAGTCTCCCGCCGTGTGGCACACCCGTTCTACCGCCGGATCATCAAGAAGCGGAAGAAGTTTTATGCCCATGATGAGCAGGGGCTGGCGAAGGTCGGCGATGTCGTGCGCATTGTGGAGCACCGGCCGCTTTCCAAGCTGAAGCGCTGGGCGCTGGCGGAAGTGGTTCGCGCAGCCGTTCAAGTGGGCGAGTCGCACTGATTAGGAATATCCGCGGGCATTTAAGGAGACAGTCATGATTGGGATGCGAACAATCCTCGAGGTAGCCGACAACAGCGGAGCACGCAAGCTGCAGTGCATTTTGCCGCGCGGCGGTGATCTCGGATTGAAGGCCGGCCTCGGTGACGTGATCACCGCTGCGGTGAAGGAAGCCTCGCCGGACGGGACGGTAAAGAAGGGCAAGGTTGTGCGCTGCGTGATCGTGCGCATGCGGAAAGAAACGCGCCGGAAGGACGGGACTTACATCCGGTTCGACACGAACGCCGCGGTGCTGATTAATGAATTGGGCGAGCCGATCGGAACCCGCGTCTTCGGGCCGGTGGCGCGCGAGTTGCGCGATAAGCGGTTCATGAAGATCGTATCGCTGGCTCCGGAAGTACTGTAAAGGATCTGGGAAGAGCTGCAGGCTGCAAGGAAAAGAGATTTTCGATGGCAACGACTAAAATTCGAAAGGGCGATACGGTTAAGGTAATCGCCGGCCGCGACAAGGGCAAAACCGGCCGCGTGCTCGAAGTGCAGGGTGAAGCGGGGCGCCTCCTGGTGGAGGGCGTCATGATGGTGAAACGGCACACGAAAGCGAATCCGGCCAAGCAGATCAAGGGCGGGATTGCGGAGAAGGAAGGCACTATCCACGTTTCGAACGTGATGGTGATGACCGGCGACGGAAAAGCGTCGCGCGTGGGCTACAAGATCGAAGGGACTGGCGCTTCGGCCAAGAAGGTGCGCGTCGCGCGCAAGAACGGCGAAGTGCTGGCAAGCAAAAGCTAGTAATAACGGAAAGTAACCATGGCCAGGCTGAGAGAACATTACACGAAGACCGTACTGCCGGCTCTGATGAAAGAGTTCGGGTACAAGAACATCATGGCTGTTCCGAAGATTCAAAAGATCTCGTTGAACATCGGTCTTGGGGAAGCGACGGGCAACCCGAAACTGATGGACGGTGCCGTGAACGAATTGGGTCAGATCGCCGGGCAGCGTCCGGTCGTCTGCAAGGCGAAGAAGTCGATCGCCGCATTCAAGCTGCGCGAGAACATGGCGATTGGCTGCATGGTGACGCTGCGCGGCGACCGTATGTACGAATTTCTGGATCGTCTGATCAGTGTCAGTCTGCCGCGCGTGCGCGACTTCCGCGGGATCTCGTCGAAGGCGTTTGACGGCCGCGGCAATTACACGCTGGGGCTGAAGGATCAGTTGATCTTCCCCGAAATTGACTACAACAAGGTGGAAAAGACCAAAGGTCTGAACATCTGTTTCACGACGACGGCGAAGACGGACGCGGAAGGCTTGGCCCTTTTGAAGCAAATGGGTATGCCGTTCGCGGCGAAGTAACGAGAAGAGAGGATTAGAAGCGCACATGGCCACAACCGCCAAAATCGCCAAGGACCTGAAGCTGAAGGCCGCCAAGGAGAAGGGCACCGAAAAGGCTGGTGTCCGGCATCGCAATCGCTGCTTCCGCTGCGGCCGTCCGCGGGCGTATATCCGCAAGTTCGGTCTTTGCCGCATCTGTTTCCGTAAGCTGGCGCTCGCCGGGGAGATCCCAGGCGTGATCAAGGCTAGCTGGTAGTCGCGAGTTCGGGAAATGCAAGGGAATTACGAAGGAAGGGGAATCGGGAATGGTTAGCGATCCCATCGCAGATATGCTCACGCGGATCCGGAACGCGATGCAGGCGCGGCACGCCAAAGTGGATGTGCCGGGCTCGAAGCTGAAGCTCGAAATTGCGCGGATCCTCAAAGAAGAGGGCTACGTTCTGAATTACAAGCAGGGAGACGAGGGCTCGAAGAAAGTCATCAAGATCTACCTGAAGTACAACCCGAATAACACGCCGGTGATCTCTCACCTGGAGCGGGAATCGAAGCCAGGCCGCCGTATGTATGTGGCGAGCAAGGAAATTCCCCGCGTGCTGGGCGGGATGGGGATCAACATCCTCACGACGCCGCGCGGTGTGATGACGGGACGGACGGCGCGTAAGGAAGGCATAGGCGGCGAGCTGTTGTGCTCGGTGTGGTAAACACCGCAAACGGTTTGCAGGAATTAACGGCGAAGCCGGGCTTCGGGCCCGAGTAGCAAGAACCGTAAGGAAAAGAAACGATGTCGAGAATTGGAAAGAAACCGATCCCGCTTCCGGCGGGAGTGAAGATCAAGGTCGAAGGCTCCGGCCCAATGCAGGTCGAAGGCCCGAAGGGCAAGCTGACTGTTCCGGTGCCGGGTGGTATCACCGTCGAGCAGAATGGCAACATCCTGGATATCAAACGGGAGAACGACTCCTACCGTGCGCTCCACGGGCTGACACGGGCACTGGCGGCGAACGCTGTACAGGGTGTGAGCACCGGATTTACCCGCGAGCTCGACATTGTCGGCGTCGGTTTCCGCGCCGAGGCCAAGGGCAAGGACGCGGTCCACTTCACGCTTGGTTATTCACACAATATCGAGTTTCTACTGCCTCCGGGCGTCGAAGCGAAAATCGACAAGAACACCCATGTGGTGTTGACCGGCTACGATAAACAGGTTCTGGGCCAGGTTGCGGCGAACATGCGGGCGCTGCGGAAGCCGGATCCGTACAAGAACAAGGGTGTCCGTTATACGGGCGAAGCGCTGCGCAAGAAGGCCGGTAAGTCGGGCGCTACCAAGGGCAAGTAATCCGGGAAAGGAAAAGGATCGAAACGCATGGTCAGTAAAGTCAATCGCGATGAAGTCCGGCGCCGGATTCACTATCGGATCCGCAAAAAGCTCGCCGGGACGGCGGAACGGCCCCGTTTGGCGGTGTTCCGTTCGATCAAGCATATTTACGTACAGGTTATCGACGACCGTTCGGGAACGACGCTGGTGTCGGCCTCCTCGGCGGAAAAAGGCGCAGGTAACGGCGGCAATGTAGCCGGCGCGAAGGCGATCGGGAAACTGGTTGCCGAGCGCGCGAAAGAGAAGGGAATCGGCGCGGTGGTCTTCGACCGCGGCGGGTTCCTGTACCACGGCCGGGTGAAGGCGCTGGCGGATGCCGCGCGTGAAGCCGGGTTGCAGTTCTAAGGGGAGATTACGCATTCATGCCAGCTACTGTTACCAAGCGCGTGGAACCGACCTCTGGTCTTAAAGAACAGGTCGTCTCCATTAACCGCGTCACCAAGGTGGTGAAAGGCGGCAAGAACCTGAGCTTCTCGGCTCTGGTCGTGATCGGAGACCCGGGCGCCAAGATCGTTGGTTTCGGAACGGGTAAGGCGAAAGAAGTGCCGGCCGCCATTAAGAAGGGCATTGAGGCGGCAAATAAGAATTTGCGAAAGATCCATGTGCTGGAGACGACGATTCCACACCCGGTGCTCGGCCGCTTTGGCGCTGGTCAGGTGCTGTTGAAGCCGGCTCCCCAGGGTACCGGCGTGATCGCCGGCGGACCGGTGCGCGCGGTGATTGAAGCTGTCGGGATTCCCAACGTGCTGACAAAGTCGCTCGGAACGCACAATCCGCACAATGTAGTGAAGGCCACGATTGCCGCTCTGGAGCAATTGCGCGAGAAGAGCGAAGTGGCCGAGATGCGCGGCATTCTGCCGGAGCGCATGTAGTAATTTGCAGACGAGGCAAGACATGGCCGGGAAAACAATCAAAATTCAGTTGTATCGCAGCACCATCTGCACGCCGGAGACCCATAAGCAGATCGTCCGTTCGTTGGGCCTGAAGAAGCTCAACCGGATTGTGGAGCGTCCTGACACGCCTGGATTCCGGGGCATGGTGTTGAAAGTTCCGCACCTGTTGCGGATTGTGGAGTAGCCGCGATGAATCTAAGTCAAATCAAACCGCCCGCAGGGCAAAAGAAAAATAAGCGGCGCCTGGGCCAAGGCATGGGCACGGGCCGCGGCAAGTTCTCGGGCCGCGGTGCGAAGGGCGCCAAGTCGATCAGCGGTTATTCGCGCATGCGCGGATTCGAAGGCGGCCAGATGCCGCTGCACCGCCGTCTGCCCAAGCGGGGCTTCTCGAACGCCATGTTTAAGAAGACGTTCGCCATCGTAAACGTGGCCACGCTGAATGATCTCGAAGGTGACACGTTCGACGTCGCGTCGTTGCTGGCGGCGCGCGCGATCAGCAAGTTGGAAGACGGATTGAAGGTTCTCGGCAACGGTGACCTGACTCGCGCCATTACCGTCACGGCCCATCACTTTTCCGCATCGGCGAAAGAGAAGATTGAAAAGGCCGGCGGCAAGGCGGTGGTCATCGAGCCGGTGACCCGCAAGCCGAAGGAATAGTTGGATTCGCGCATAATGCACTTCTCCTTTAAAGGATTGGCATGAAGTTCCTTGAAGCAGTGGCGAACGCATTCCGGATTCCGGACCTGCGGTACCGGATTCTCTTCACGCTGGCGATGTTGGCGGTTTACCGGCTGGGCGGACACATTCCGACGCCGGGTATCGACGCCGACCGGCTCGAAGAGTTTTTCAAGCAGAACCAGGGGACACTTCTGGGCTTCTTCGACCTGTTCAGCGGAGGCATGTTCCGGCGGCTGACGATTTTCGCGTTGGGCATTATGCCCTACATCACGAGCTCCATTATTTTGCAGCTCATGACGATCGTCGTCCCGACGTTGGAGAAACTGCAGAAAGAAGGGGAACTCGGGCGGCGCAAGATCACGCAATACACGCGTTATCTGACCGTGCTGCTGGCGTTGGTCCAGTCGTTCACCATCGCAACGGCTTTGCAGTCGCAGGGCAGTTTCGTGGTGAATCCGGGTATTGGATTCGTTTTGATGACGATGATCTCGCTGACAACCGGGACCGCTTTCATCATGTGGCTGGGTGAGCAGATCACCGAGCGCGGAATCGGCAATGGCATGTCGCTGATCATCTTCACCGGCATCGTGGTTGGCCTGCCGTCGGCGATCTATAGCATCTATCAGAAGTCGTTCCTGACGCGGGAATGGAACCTGTTGCAGGTGCTGATCATCGCGGTCGTAATGGTGGCGGTGATCGGGCTGATCGTTCTCGTGGAGCGCGGCGAACGCCGGATTCCGGTGCAGTATGCCAAGCGTGTTGTCGGGCGCCGCATGATGGGCGGCCAATCGACGCATCTTCCAATGAAGGTGAATGCCGGCGGCGTGATTCCTGTCATCTTTGCGAGTTCGTTGCTGACGTTCCCGCAGACGCTGACGCAGATTGCGTTTGTTCGCGACAACCCGTATCTTTCGGCAATGCTGCGTTCGATCCAGCACGCGGAGCCCCTCTACATTATTCTCTTCGTCGCGTTGATTATCTTCTTCTGCTTCTTCTACGTGTCGATCATCTTCAATCCGAACGAAGCGGCCGACAATATGCGCAAGTACGGTGGGTTCATCCCGGGCATCCGTCCAGGCAAGAACACCTCCGATTACATGAACAAGGTGTTGACCAAGATTACCGTGGTTGGCGGCTTGTACCTCGCGGTGCTGAGCCTGTTGCCGGAAATGATGATCAGCGGCGTGAAGCTGCAGCATCTTCCCCTGCTTGGCAACTGGATCGACGCACATTTTCCCAGGTTCATTCTCGATGGATTAGGCGTGAATTTCTATTTTGGCGGCACCAGCCTTCTGATTGTGGTTGGTGTGGCCATGGATACGGTGAATCAAATTGAAGCGCAGTTGATTATGCGCCACTACGAAGGGTTCACTCCGCGTGCGGGCCGGATTCGCGGCCGCCGCAGTTCCGCTTAATTCCTTTCGGGTGTTTGTTCTTTGACAATTGATAACGCCGAAATCGCCAGCAAATCTGCTCCCCGCAAACCCCTGGCGGTCATGCTGTTCGGCGCACCGGGTTCCGGCAAGGGAACCACGGGCAAGATGCTTACCAAGCTAACCGGCTGGCCGCATCTGGCCACGGGTGACTTGCTGAGGGAGCAGATCGCGCGGAAAACGCCGCTGGGTCTGGAGATGCAAAGTATTCTCGCTTCCGGCCAGTTGGCGCCGGATGACTTGGTAAGCCGCATGGTTTGGGATCGCCTCGGGTGGCCGGACTGTGAGAACGGATTCCTCCTCGATGGATTCCCGCGAACGATCCCGCAAGCGGAAGGGTTGGCCGAGTGGTTCGGAGGCCGGCAATTCCGCCCGGTGCTGATCCACCTTTGGGTGGAGTACAATGAGATATTGCGGCGGCTGACCGGTCGTCGTACCTGTCCGGTTTGCGGCGCCATTTATCACGTGGAGTCGAACCCTTCGAAGGTGCCTGGAGTTTGCGAAAACGACGGGGCAGAGTTGACGGTTCGGGCCGATGACAGGGAAGAGGTGGTCATGCAGCGATTGCAGACCTACCAGCGGCAGACCTGGCCGGTTGCGGAAACGCTTCGGAAACACGGGATCCTGGTAGAGGCGATTGATTGCGGAGAGATGGACCCGGAAAGCGTAGCAGACCGGATTGTGTGGCGGCTGGACCGGATCAGTGGTTCGATCGCGAAGAAAACGAAGAATTAAAGCAGAATGATTATCCGGAAGAGTCCGGCGGAACTGGAAAAGATGCGGCGCAGCGGGCTGCTCGTCTACAAGGTTCTGCATTCTGTAAAGGAAATGGTGACCGAAGGCATCACAACGATGGACTTGGAGAACGCCGCGGCGAAGATGATCGCTGACGCGGGCGCCCGTCCTGCCTTCAAAGGGTACTATTCGGCCGCGGCGGGGAATCGGTATCCGTACGTCCTCTGCACCTCGGTCAATGAACAGATTGTGCATGGCATGCCGTCGGCGAGGATTGCGCTCAAAAAAGGTGACGTGATCTCGATCGATACCGGCGTGCAACTGGATGGGTATTTCGCCGATTCTGCGATCACGGTTCCAGTGGGCGAAATCTCGGAGTCGTTGCAGCGGCTTTTGAACGTGACAAAGGATTCGCTGGAGATGGCGATCGATAAAGTCCGGGAAGGCAACCGGTTGTTCGATATCTGCTCGACGGTGCAAAAGTATGTCGAGACGAACGGGTTCTCGATTGTGCGTGAGTTTGTGGGCCATGGGATCGGCACTTCGCTGCATGAAGAGCCGCAGGTGCCAAACTACGTGGACCGGAACAATGAAAATCCGCGGCTGAAAGAGGGCATGGTCCTGGCGATTGAGCCGATGGTGAACCTTGGAAAGCCGGCATCGAAAGTACTGTCCGATCGTTGGACAGCCGTGAGCCAGGACGGATCGGCTTCGGCGCATTTTGAACATTGTGTGGCTGTAACGAAAGATGGCCCATGGGTGTTGACGCGGCCATGAACCGGGGAATGCAAAATGGCGGAGCCGATGGAAGCTGTGGTGGTGGAGTTGTTGCCTCAGGCGCTCATTCGTTTGGAATTAACCGGCAGCAAGCGGCAGATTCTGGCGCACGCGGCTGGAGCGAAAGAAGTAAATTTTGTTCGATTGCGGCCGGGCGATCCGGTAATGGTAGCGGTTTCGGAGCAGGATCGCACGCGGGGACGAATCGTCAGCCTGCGGCCGGGGCGCTAGCGGAACGGCGAGTTGCAGAGAAGTAGCGACGAATTTCTAAGATCAGGAACGCGAAGAGGAAGTTATGAAAGTACGGGCATCGGTCAAGAAAATTTGCGATAAGTGCAAGATCATTCACCGCACGGGCGTCGTTCGGGTGATTTGCGTTAACCCCAAGCACAAGCAGCGCCAGGGCTAACCGCGCGCAAGAGAAACCAGAGAAGAATCAGGACAAGGACTAGCACATGGCACGTATTTCTGGTGTTGATTTGCCCGCCCGCAAGCGCGCGGAAATCGGATTGACCTACATCTACGGCATCGGCCGCACGCGGGCGAAGTCGATTTTGTACCGCACGGGAGTGGATGCGGACAAGAAGATCGCGGATCTTACGGAAGAAGAAGTGAACAAGATCCGTACGCTGATCGAAACCGAAGGAGCGGTGGAAGGCGACCTCCGTAAGGAAACGTCGCTGAACATCAAGCGATTGATGGAAATGGGCTCTTACCGTGGTCTGCGGCATCGCCGCGGCCTGCCTGCCCGTGGCCAGCGCACGCATACCAATGCCCGCACCCGCAAGGGACCGCGCAAGGGCACGGTGACCAACAAGAAAAAGACCGGCGCGAAATAATCGCCGGGCAGACGGGAATACACGGGAAGAGATCGTCATATGGCAAAAGCACCAGCCAAGACCGCGAAGAAGAAAAACTTCAAGAAAAAAGAAAAGAAGCACGTGCCGATCGGCGTCTGCCACATCCAGGCGACGTTCAACAACACGATCATCACGTTCAGCGATCCGATGGGGAACACGCTGGCCTGGTCGAGCTCCGGTTCGCTCGGTTTCCGCGGGTCGCGTAAAGGTACGCCGTTCGCTGCTCAACAGGCTTCGCTGACGGCCGCCAACAAGGCGAAGGATTCCGGATTGCGCACTGTGGAAGTACGGGTTTCCGGACCCGGCGCGGGCCGCGAATCGGCGATTCGCGCCCTTTCGGGCGCAGGAATCGAAGTAAAAAACATCAAGGACGTGACGCCAATTCCGCACAACGGCTGCCGTCCGCCGAAGAAGCGGCGCGTCTGATCGCGCGGGGCTTCGCACCGCCTCGGGCGCCGAATCCCCTTTACGCTTCCATCCGAATCATGCAATACTGGAAACTGCGGTTTTCCATGCCGCGAACCTAAAGATTGCATTCAGTTTGGCGCGCAGACCCCCACCCGCCCTGCGCGCCAAAACGGCCCGACGGAGACCCGCCCAACCGCCCCTCCGTCGGGCCACCCCTACCCTCTTTCCCGCCGCGCTTCCGACTTCCGCCCATTTGCGAGACGCCTTCCGGATGTGGCATACTGTTAATCGTAGGAATTTGCGTCTAGGCGCAATGCGGGGTATAACGCCCCCAGTAGTAAAAAGCAGGACGAAGGCCGCTCGCCGCGCGCTGTAAACTGCACCTTCCGATCATTGAAAGGTTCGACAGAAACGAATGGCTCGTTATATTGGTCCCGTGTGCCGCCAGTGCCGGCGCGAGGGCATGAAGCTCTTTCTGAAGGGTGAGCGCTGCTACGGCCCGAAGTGCGCCGTGAGCGAAGAAAAGAAACGGAACTTTCCACCTGGACAGCACGGGCAGGCCCGCAGGCCGAAGATTGTGGGCTATGGCCTGCAGTTGCGCGAAAAGCAGAAGACGAAGCGCTACTTTGGCTTGGGGGAGAACCAGTTCCGGAACCTGTTTGAAAAGGCCGCCAATGCAAAGGGTATCACTGGTGATGTGATGCTGCAGTTGCTGGAGCGCCGGCTGGACAACGCTGTTTACCGCATCGGTTTCGCCACCAGCCGCGCATTCGCCCGCCAGTTGGTCCGCCATGGCCATATCCGCGTGAACGGCAAGAAGGTCAACATTCCTTCGTTCACTGTGAAGCCGGGCGATGAGATCAGCGTTCGCGAGAAGAGCAAGGAGAATCCGTCGATCCTGTCGGCGCGGGAAGCCACAGCCCATCTGCCTTCACCGAGCTGGCTGGAAGTCGACCGGGAGAGCCTCAAGGCGCGAATCGTTTCGCTGCCGAAACGCGAGGAGCTTGTTCAAATCAACTTGAACGAGCAGCTCATCGTCGAACTGTACTCGAAGTAAGCGGCCCCGGGGCGGCCGCGGCGAAGATCGCTTTGCCCAATGGCAGCCTCCGGAGTGAGCCGGAACCCATCATCCAACACCGTCACAGAACTTGCGTTAGAGCCCCCAAAGGAGAGCTATGTTCAAGGGTTTTCAGAAACCGAAGCGGTTGGTCGCCAATACCGAGACGCTGAACGAGCGTTATGGCAGTTTCGCAGCCCAACCCTTTGAGCGCGGTTTCGGCACGACGATCGGCAACAGCCTGCGTCGCGTGCTGTTGAGTTCGATTGAAGGGGCGGCCATTACCGCCGTCCGCATTGAAGGAATCGCCCATGAGTTCAGCCCGATTCCGGGCGTCACGGAAGATGCGACCGACATCATCCTGAACCTGAAACAGGTTCCCTTCAAGATGTCGACGGACGCCGTTCATACGGTGCGCCTGATCGTGGATCAGCCCGGCGAAGTTCTGTCGGGTCAGATCGAGACGAGCTCCGACATCGAAGTGCTCGACCGCAATGTACACATCGCGACCGTTGGCGAAGGCGGCAAGCTCAACATCGAAATGCGTCTGAAGCAGGGACGCGGCTACGTCTCGGCGGACCGCAACTTCGACGAAGACCTGCCGATCGGCTATATCGCGATCGACTCGGTCCACTCGCCGGTGCGCAAAGTGAACTACACCGTTGAGAATGCCCGTCTCGGCCAGATGACCGACTACGACAAGCTTACCATCGAAGTGTGGACGAACGGCGCCATCTCGCCACAGGACTCCATCGGCCAGGCGGCCAAGCTGGTGAAAGATCACATGAGCATCTTCATCAACTTCGAAGAGACGCCGGAAATCGCCGAAGAGCCGGCTGAGCGCGTGATGAACCAGATGAACGAAGTGCTCAACCGCTCGGTGGACGAGATGGAGCTTTCGGTTCGCAGCTACAACTGCTTGAAGAACGCGAACATCGGCACGATCGGTGATCTGGTGCAGAAGACCGAAGCCGAAATGCTTCGCACGAAGAACTTTGGCCGCAAGTCGCTGAACGAAATCAAAGAGATTCTGTCGGGTATGGGCCTGGGCTTTGGGATGAAGATCGATTCTCAGGGCCGCCTGATACCTGGCCCCGCCAGCAGCACGGCCGGCCTTGCCGCCGGCGATGACGAATAGTCATTCGGAAAGAAATCACAGGAACGGAAGTACGCCAACATGAGGCACAACAAGGCAGGCTACAAACTTAAGCGTGATGTGAGCGCGCGCCGCGCGCTGCTGCGGAACATTGTCACCAGCGTGATTCTTGAAGAGCGCGTTGTGACGACAGTTCCGAAGGCGAAGGCGGCCAAACCGATTGTGGACCAGATCATCACTCTGGCCAAGCGGGAAGACCAGTTGCACGCACGGCGGCAGGCCGCTTCCTACCTGCTCACTCCGGCTAGCGTGCAGAAGCTGTTCGATAAGATCGGACCGCGCTTTGCCGCGCGCAACGGCGGCTACACCCGCGTTGTCCGCGTGGGCTTCCGCAAAGGCGACGGCGCCGAAACGGCTGTTCTGGAACTCGTTGGTTCCGAGCTCGTCCGCCGCTCCGCCGATCGCGCGAAGCGCCGCGAAGAAAAGCTCAAGGCGATGCAGGAAGGCCGCGAAGGCGGCGAGCCGGCAGAGTCCTAATCGACATTACCCACCCGCAACACAAAAGGGCGCGTTTCCGAGTTAACAGCCATATCCCTTGGCTGATTCATTAGGTACCGCGCCCTTTTTTGGTTTCCGCGACATGGAAGAAACTCTCGTTCCCCAGGCACAGCCCGAGCCGCCCCGCGTATCCGTGATCATTGTCACGCGCAATCAGGCTGCGGCCTTGCGCCGGTGCCTGGAAGCCCTCCACAAATCCACAATTCTCGATCAGATCGAAATCATCGTCGTGGACAACGCATCGACGGACGGAAGCAACGTGATTCAGGATGATTTCGAGAAGATCACCTACCTGAAGCTGCCGAAGAATTTCGGTTGGACTAAGGCGGCCAATATCGCGCTGCGCTCCTCGCTGGCAGAATCGATATTGTTCCTGGACCCGCGCGTTGATTTGGCACCCGGCGCCATTGCCGCTCTGGCGGCCGAGGTATCGGAAGAGAGCGTAGCCGCCGCGGCCAGCGCAGTCCTGACAGCTCCCGATGGGGCGCCGGCCCGCGTGATGCGGAAGTTGCCCGCGCCGGACGATCTGCGGCCCGCGCTAGCGGCACTTTCCGCTCTGCCGGAGGAGCCCACCGCGGTGGAGTTTCCCGGCGTCTTTGCGCTGTTGATCCGAAAGCCCTTTTTGAAAGGCATGAACTTTCTCGATGAGCGCTACGGCGAGTTGTGGGCCGACGCCGAGATTGCCGCGCAAGTGAAACGTGCCGGGCGGAAGATCATGCTTATCCCCTCGGCGAAGGGTGTTTTCCACGAAGCGGATGCCGCCCCTCCGTTACCTGCCTCGCTGCTGGAGGCGGACTTTGAACAGGGCGCGGCCACATATCTTGGCAAGCACCATGGCGGTGGAATGGGCCGCCGCGTGACAGCCGCGCTGGGCGCTTTGGGCACGCTGAAGATCGGACTCTTTTCGAATCTTGTGAGCGGGCAGAAAATCGACGGCACGCAGGAGTAGAACAACCGGATGGTTCGAGGGATCGCGCAGAATCTCGCGTCCGATTTGCTCGTCGTCTTCGGCGCTGCGTTCGCGGCGGGCGGGGCCATTTGGTACTTCGTCCCCAAGGCGCGACCCTGGCTAATTGGTGGCGTGGCAGTCTGTTTCCTCACCGTTGTATTTGCGGGAGACCAATTGGCGGATTGGGCCCGGCGAGGCAGCAACAACGCTCCAGCACCGAAAAAAACCGTGTTAGCCGCGCCAGCGCGGGTGGACGGCTTACCGCTAAAAGACAGCTATTTGCGGTATGACGATGGGAAGCTGTTCGTAGCCGTGCTTTCAGAAGACACGGAGATTCAGGGATGGCCCGCCAAGGGCGGCGAAGAAATTGTATTCGACTCATGGGGATTGCTCAGCGCCTTCACCGCGTCGCGCGACTTGGCGATCTGGGACACGGCAATCAAAGCCGGAACACTGGTCGAGGGCGGCCCCGCCAAAGGGCTTGTTCTCACGCTCACGCTGCCGGCCGGAGAAAAAGTAATTCTGAAAAAACCCTAGGCCTTCGGATACTCCCACGGCTTTCGGTAGTCCCGGCGCAGGAGCTGGTTGGCGCCAGGATCGTTGGTGATTCGCGTCCCATCCCACTCGACCGCGCGCCCCAGCCGCATGCTGACCATGCCCAGCAGACTCGCCGCCGTCGCGCGGTGACCGATCTCAATGTCGCGCACGGGGCGGCGGCGGTTCTTGATCGACAACAGGAAATCGGCCCAGAGTTCCTTGATGTTTTGACCGTCCGGCGCATTGAGCTGCGGCTCGACGTGTATCGTCTTCTCGTTCTTGTTGGCGGGAAACCACGTCCATCCGTCACGCCAGCCCTGATGAAAAGTTCCGTTTGTGCCGTAGAAGTAGGCGCCGATCGGCGTGGCTTCGGCGCTGTTACCGGCATAATGCCGCTGTTCCCAGGTGCATTTGAAGCCCTCGAAATCGAGCACAACGATCTGTGTGTCGGGAGCGTCGGTAGAATCCTGGCGGATGAAACGGCCGCCGGTCGAGAAGACTCGTTTCGGATGAAGTTCTTCGGTCCACCAGAAAAGCTGATCGAACCAGTGCACGCCCCAATCGCCCAGCGTCCCATTGGCGTAATCGAGAAAGTGCCGGAACCCGCGCGGGTGAATGGCTTTATTGAAATTCCGTTTCGGCGCGGGACCAAGCCAGAGGTCCCAATCCATTCCGGCGGGCGGCTCGCTGTCCGGTGTCTTTTCGCCCGGTCCACCGGCGGCATGAGCAAACAGGCGCACCATGCCGATCTTGCCTACCCTCCCCGACTTCAAAAACTCCATTCCGGTGATGCAATGCGGAGACACGCGGCGATGCAGTCCGACCACTACTTCACGGCCGGACTCGCGCGCCGCCTTCACCATCGCCTTACCTTCATCAATCGTGTGGCTGATCGGTTTCTCGACATAGACATGCGCCCCGGACTTCACCGCATCGATCGTCGGCAGCGCGTGCCAGTGGTCCGGCGTGGCGACGATGGCGATATCGGGCCGCTCTTTCTGCAATAGCTCGCGATAATCGCGATACTCGCGAGGTTTGTCCGAAGTGACCTTTCGAATCTCCGACTGCGCCACGGCAATTTGCGAGGGATCGGGATCGGCCAAACCCACGGCAGAACATTCACCGGATGCAATCGCTTCACGCAGAATATTCATCCCCCACCAGCCTGAGCCGATCAGGGCGGTCTTGTATTTTCGGCCCGGCGGCTGGCCGAGCAAAGGGACGGCGCCAAGCGGTAGGAACGTGCGGCGTTGCATACCCGGTATTCTATGCTCTCTCACCAGGTTTGGGATGATATGAAGTAATGCAAAGGCGTAATTTCCTCCTAACTGCCGCGTCCGCTGCCGCGGTGATGGGCGCGAATGAGCGAGTGCGCGGAGCGATCGTCGGATCGGGCGGGCGCGGACGGCTGCTCACTGGCGAGTTCAAGGAGATCGGCGTGGAGATGGCCGCCGTGTGCGATGTCTATAAACCGAATCTCGAAGCGGGATTGAAGGTAGCGTCCACGGGCGCGAACGCATATTCGGACTATCGAAAGCTGCTTGAAGATAAGTCGCTCGATGTGATCGTCGTGGCGACGCCGGACCACTGGCATGCGCAGATGGTAATCGACGCCGTGCATGCCGGGAAGGACGTGTATGTCGAGAAGCCGATGGCGCACACGCCCGATGAAGGCTACCGGATTATCGATGCCGTCCGCAAGACGAAGCGCGTTGTGCAGGTGGGAACGCAGCGGCGGAGCTTTCCCCTCTTCCAGGAGGCGAAGAAGCTATTGGCCGAAGGAGACGTTGGCGATGTGCGGCTGGTGAATGGGTGGTGGTACAACCATCAGGCGAGTGTACGCCAAGGGAAATTCGAGGGCGAGATCGATTGGAAGGCGTGGCTGGGTACGGCTCCGAAGCGTGATGCGGATCCCGCCCGTTTCTTCAACTGGTATTACTACTGGGATTATTCGGGCGGACTGATGATCGGGCAAGCGGCGCACATTGTGGACTCGATTCATTGGTTCATGAATTCGGGAATTCCGTCGGCTGTGGTTGTTGGAGGTGGACGCCCGAATCTGGCCGGCGTGGAAGTTCCGGAGACAACCACCATGTGCCTGGAATATCCGGAGAACTATCTGGCGACGTTTACTGTCGGATATAAGGCGATGCGCTACTCGGGGACTCTGGATCAGTTGGTGCAGTACAACGGGTCGAGGGCGCGGTTCGACGTTGGCCGCGAGAGCTACGCGCTCTACCGCGAAGACCCGAAGGCGATCGAGTTGAAGCCGGCGGTGCGGAAAGTGGAGCCCGGCACGTTCAATTCGGCGACGCGGGCACACATTCGCAATCTGCTGGAATGCGTGAAGTCGAGGAAGGATCCCAACGCGCCGGTGGAGGCCGGACACGCGACGAGCGTAGCGCTGTGCATGGCCATGGAAGCGTTGCGGCGCGGTGTGCGTGCGCGGTGGAACGAGCGGCAAAAGAGAATCGATGGTTGACATTCATTCTCACGTCCTGTGGGGCATGGACGATGGCGCGCGGTCGCTGGAAATGAGTGTCGCGATGCTGCGGATGGCGGCGGCGGGCGGGACAACGGATATCGTCGCCACGCCGCATGCCGATACGGACTATGAGTTTCAGCCGGCATTGATTGCGGAGCGGCAGGCCGAGCTGCAAGCCCAGGTGGGGGATCAGATCCGCGTACATGCGGGCTGCGATTTCCATTTGAAGTACGACAACATTCAGGATGCGCTGTCAGATCCACGTAAGTATTCGGTGAACGGGCTGGGGTGGCTGCTGGTTGAGTTCAGCGACATGATGATCTTTCCGAATACCGAGGAGATTTTCGCGCGGTTGAAAAATGCGGGGATGGGAATAATCGTCACACACCCGGAACGAAACTGGCTTTTGCGGAAGGATATAGACAGGTTGCGGCGTTGGGTGGAATCGGGGGTGTATTTGCAGGTCACCGGCGGCTCTCTGTTAGGTACCTTCGGCGGGGACGCGAAGAAGTTCTCCGAGGAACTGGTGACGTGCGGCCTGGTGCATTTCCTGGCTAGCGATGCGCACGATCTGGACCGCAGGGCGACACGCTTGGATCACGTGCGAAACCACGTGGCTGAGCGGTATGGGGACGAGTATGCGGAAGCGTTACTGACGTCGCACCCCAAAGCCGTGATCGAAGGACGCGCCCTGCATCCGGGCGCGCTGGAGCCGCCCGAGCCGGCCAGGCGATGGTTTCAATTGTGGCGGTGACTTTCCGGCGATTGCTCATATATAGTGGCAGCCATGGATCGTCGGAAATTTGTATCCGTGACGGCGGCGGGCGCCGCGGCGGTTTATGGCGCGAATGAGCGCGTCCGCGTCGGGCTTATCGGCTGCGGCGGACGCGGACAGTACGCCGGTAATTTCATGCGGCAGGCAAAGGACACGGAGTTCATCGCTTTTTGCGATGTGTACAAGACCAATGCCGAGCGGGCGAAGTCGTCCATGGGGCCGGCCGGCCAAGTCTACGGCGATTTTCGCAAGCTGCTGGAGAATCGCGATATCGACGCAGTGCTCATCGGCACGCCCGACCACTGGCACGCAATCACGTCGATCGAAGCTTTGAAGGCCGGCAAGCACGTTTACTGTGAGAAACCGCTTGCCCACAACATCCGCGAACAGCAGGCGATGGTGAAGGCCGCCAACGCGTCAAAGCCTCTCTTCCTGACCGGCACGCAACAGCGCTCGGCCGGGCACTATCAGGAAGTGCAGAGGATGGTCGGCGAAGGGTTGATCGGCGATGTGCGGTATGTGAAGATCTGGAACGCGGTCAATTCGCGGCTACGGCCGATTATCCCGCGCGGACTCGATAACTCGACAAAGCCGGATGATCTGGATTGGGATTTCTACTGCGGCCCGGCGCCATTGGTTCCTTATGATCGCGCACGGTTTTTGGGCACGTACCGATGGTTTTTCGACTATTCGGGCGGGTTCATCACCGACTACGGCACGCACCGCTTCGATACGGTCCATCAGATCATGGGGTCGGACATGCCGAAGAGTGTGTCGGCCGTCTCGCAACAATACGGGCTGCAAGGCGTGGGCGAGATTCCGGACGTGCTGCAGGTGACCTATGAGTATCCGGGCTTTGTGTTGAATTACGAAGCAATCATGATGAACGGACAGGGCGCGCCTGGCCGTACACCCGGACACCGTTACTACAACATGAGCGGCGAGTATAACCGTCCCCATGGCGAAGCTTATTACGGCTCGAAAGGCACTATTTTCTGCGATCGCATTGGCTATGAAGTGTATTTCGAAGGTGGCAAGGAACCGCCGGTTCGGAAGAACACGACGGACGCAACTGCGATCCATGCGCAACATTTTGTTGCTTGCATACGCGGGACGGAAAAGCAGCGCTCCACGGTAATGACCGGTCATCGCGCCACGATCGTTTCCCATCTCGGGAACCTGGCGGTGAAGATCGGAAAGAAGATCCACTGGGATGGTGAAGCGGAGAGGATCACCGGCGAGAGCGCAACGATCCTCGGCCGCCAGTGGCGGTCGCCGTGGGGCAAGTGGTTCGTCTAGCGGCGCTGGCGATGACGGCGTGCGCCGTCCTCGCGCAGGAGTCGGCGCGAGCCTCGTATAACGCAATCTATGGCGATTCCACGAAGGTTTATGCCGCCGCGCCCAATGCGTTTCTGGTTCGTATGATGGAAGGCCGCAAACCCGGCCGCGCGTTGGATATCGGTATGGGCCAGGGGCGAAACGCATTGTGGCTGGCGGAGCGGGGTTGGGATGTGACAGGCATCGATATTTCCGATGAGGGTGTGGAGCAAGCGCGTACGGAAGCGAAACGCCGCCAGCTCCGGTTTCACGCCGAAAGGATCGGATATGGCGAGTTCATGTATGGAGAGGCCCAGTGGGACCTGATCGTCCTCTGCTACTTTCTCCCTCGCGAATTGCCGGCGAAACTTCTAAGGGCGCTGAAGCCCGGCGGATTGGTCGTTGTGGAAGGGTTTCACGCGGATACGGGGTTCCGCCGGCTGCTCTTTGACGGTTTTGCGGATAACGAGCTGCCAAAGCTATTCGCCGGCTATCGAACGCTCCAGTATGAGGATGTGGAGGCGGATGCCGATTGGGGCGGGAACTTGAGCGGGAAGAACCGCGTCGTTCGCTTGTTGGCGCAACGTCCGGACACGGCGCCCGGGTCCTGCGCATTCGCGGGACGTGACTTTGCGCGCGGACAAACGGCATGCTGGGGACGGACGCAAATGCGGTGCGGGCAGAACGGGTGGGTGCGGGCGGGCTCGTGCGAAAATAGTGGAAAGAATGATTGAAACTTTGCGCCCCGGCGCGCATGCGCTGAACGCGCGTGTTGCTCTTTTTGACTTTGATGGTACGCTTTCGCTGATCCGCTCCGGATGGGTGGAAACGATGGTTCCGATGATGGTTGAGATTCTCGCCGATTTGAAGACTGGCGAATCGGAACAGGAACTGACGGCGATCGTGCTGGAATACGTTGGCCGCCTGACCGGCCGCCAGACAATTTATCAGATGATCGAGTTTGCGGATCAGATCAAGAAACGCGGCGGGACGCCGGAAGAGCCCGTTGTCTACAAGCACATGTACCTGGACCGGCTGATGGTGAAGATCAAGGACCGGATTGACGACCTGGAGAAAGGCCGCATTGCGCCGGAAACCTGGCTGGTGCCTGGCTCCATGGAGCTTCTACAGGGCTTGAAGGAGCGCGGGCTGACGCTCTATCTGGCATCCGGCACGGACGACAAATACGTGAAACATGAGGCGGCGATCCTCGGCCTCGAGCCATTTTTCGGCGAACGGATGTATGGGGCGCTCGACGACTACAAGACGTTTTCGAAGGCGATTCTGATTAAGCAGATCATCGACTCGGCGGAAAACCGCGGCGACGAATTTGTCGGCTTTGGCGACGGATATGTCGAGATCGAGAATGTGAAGAGCGTGGGCGGCGTGGCTGTTGGCGTTGCCTCCGATGAGCCGGCCTGCGCGAAAGTCGACGAGTGGAAGCGGGACCGCCTGGTGAACTCCGGCGCCGATTGGATTGTTCCCCACTTCGACACCAGGCCCGCCTTGCTCTCGACGTTGTTCCCGGGCTAAGCGGCATGGCATCCCGATACGAAGCATTCGACCGGTCGCGCTTGTTGATCAAGCCGCTCGGTGAGCGGACGCACGACCTGGAGATCTCGCGGTGGATGTCATTGTCCGACACACCGCCTTCCTTTACCCACGCCGATCTGCCGGCCATCGCCCAGCGCCTGCGCGCGGCGAAGGAACGCGGCGCGGCACGGATTCTGATGATGGGCGCCCACGTGCTGCGAGCCGGCGTGAACCGGTTCCTGATCGACTGGTTGGAGCGCGGCGTCATCACGCACGTTGCTTTCAACGGCGCCGGCGCGATTCACGACTACGAGCTGGCGCGCATCGGCGCGACAACGGAGAGCGTGGCGAGGTATATCCGCTCCGGAGAGTTCGGGCTTTGGCGCGAAACCGGCGAGCTGAACAACGTTATCGTGGAGGCCGCCGCGGAAGGGCTGGGCCTCGGGGAGAATGTCGGACGGCATATCGAGACCTCAACGTTTTCCTACAAAGACCTAAGTGTCTTCGCCGCCGCCTACCGCGCGGGTGTCCCCGCCACTGTTCATGCAGGCATCGGCTATGACATTCTGCATGAGCATCCAAATTGCGACGGCGCCGCGGTAGGCGCTTCCAGTTACCGCGACTTCCTGATCTTCGCCCGCTCCGTCGAGAATCTTGAGGGCGGTGTGATGCTCTCGTTCGGTTCGGCGATTATGGCTCCCGAAGTCTATCTGAAGGCGCTGGCGATGGCGCGCAATGTGGCGCATCAGGAGGGACGCGTTGTTCGTAACTTCGCGACCGGCGTGTTCGACATGGTGCCCATCGGCGGCGACATTCACCGTGAACTGCCCAAGAGCGACCCGGGCTATTATTTCCGCCCACACAAAACTATATTGGTGCGGACGGTGGCCGACGGCGGCGAAAGCTTCTATTTCTGCGGCGACCACCGCGCGACGCTGCCTGCGCTGTGGAGCCTCACACGATGACAACCGCCGAGTTGCTGGAGAAGATTGCCTCTCTGAAAGTGCTCGTTGTCGGCGACATTTGCCTCGACCGCTGGTGCTGGTATGAGCCCGCATTGGCGCTGGCTTCCGCGGAGACTGGGATTCCCCGGATTGGTGTGATTCGGACGGAAGTGACGCCGGGCGCCGGTGGAACGGTTGCAAATAACCTTGCGGCATTCGGTGTGACGACGGTAGCCGTTCTCGGCGTTGTGGGTGCGGATGGGTTTGCATGGGAACTGCGGGAAGCGCTGGCCGCTCGCGGGATCGATGGTTCTCTGCTGCTCGAAGCTCCCGAACTGCAGACATTTACTTACACCAAACTGATCAACAATCAGACCGAAGCGGAAGATCTGCCCCGGGTTGATTTCGTCGTTACCCGCGCGCTCTCCGAAACCATGGAGATGCAGCTTGTGCGGCGGTTCCTGGATAATGCCGAACGCTTCGACGTGATCATCGTGAGCGATCAGGCCGAGACGTCGGCGGGAGGTGTTGTCACGCCCGCGCTTCGAGGGGCGATCGAGTCCACCGCCGCGGCGCATCCGGACAAAGTCGTCTGGGTCGATTCCCGCGCGCGCGCCGAACACTATCAAGGTGTAATCGTGAAGCCGAATCTGAAGGAAGCCACCGATGCCTCGAACCGTGCATTGGGCCGCGTGGATTTCCAGGCGCTGCGCGCGCACTGCGCCGCGCCATTTCTGATAGTGACGTTCGGCGGGGAAGGTGTCCACATTTACGACGCCGAGGGCGAGCACTGGGTAAAGACCGAACCCGTGGCGGATCCGGTGGATATCTGCGGTGCCGGGGACAGCTTCAGCGCCGGCGCCGCATGTGCTTTTGCGGTGACGCGCGACCCTGTGGCTGCGGCGGAATTCGGCAATCGAGTCGCCTCGATCACCATTACGAAGAAGGGGACCGGCACTGCGGCGCCGGCCGAGTTATTGGCCAAAGGATGAACACGCTCGCCATCGATATTGGCGGTACAAAGTTCACTATCGCCGTTTTCGATTACGCCGGGGCGATGGTCCGCCGCGAGTCCCGCGCGACGGATCGCGAAGGCGGTAAAGACTGGATGCTGGCCCAGATCAAGACGATCGTCCGGGAGTGGGCGGCGGCGATGCCGCTCCAGCGCTGTGCGATCGGCTTTGGCGGCCCAGTGGATTTTGAGCGGCAGATGGTGGCGCTCTCGACCCATGTCGGCGGTTGGGCGGATTTCGACCTCTGCCTCTGGGTGCGGCGAGAGTTGGGAATTGAGAGCGTCGTCATGGACAACGACGCCAACGCCGGGGCACTGGGCGAAGGCGTTCACGGGGCGGGCCGGGGATTCCGTCCACTGTTCTACATGACCCTCTCCACAGGCATCGGCGGCGGCATTCTGACGGCGGACGGTGTGTATCGCGGCGCGGACTCGTACGCCGGAGAACTCGGCCACCTGACCATTCGCCCGGAGGGGCCCGATTGCCTCTGCGGTTCGAAGGGATGCTTTGAACGGATGTGCTGCGGCCTGTGGTTGGAACGCGACTATGGCAAGACAGCCAAAGAACTGATCGAGGACCCGGATTTTGTGGACGCTTATGTCGTTAACCTTGCTCTGGGTCTGAAGGCCTGCATCATGCTGCTGAATCCCGCCCGAATGGTGATCGGCGGCGGCATCGGCAAAGCTGGAGATAAGTTGTTCATCCCCCTGCGCAACGAGCTGCGCCGGCAGGTAACGTCCTGGAGCCGTGCGCGCCTCGACATTGTTCCGGGTGCGCTGGGCGACGATTCAGTGTTGTACGGCGCGCTGGAGCTGGCGCGGTTACACCGCGTGTAACTGGCCGTCCCGCATCTGAACGATGCGGTGGGCAAAGGCCGCCGCCTCCGGGTTGTGCGTAATCATGAGGATCGTCTGGCCGATGCGCTCATTGAGGCTGCGCATGAGGTCCAGGACGAGGCTGGAGTTCTCGGTGTCGAGGTTGCCGGTGGGCTCGTCGGCAAGAAGAATGGCCGGGTGATTGACGATAGCGCGGGCGATGGCGACTCGCTGCTGCTCGCCGCCGCTCAGTTGGCGCGGCTTGCGGTCCAGCTTCCTGTGGATGCCGAGGATCTCAAGCACGTCCCGGAACTGAGCGTCGATCGGGCCCTTGGCATGGGCAATATCGCGTGCGATCTCGATGTTGTCGCCGACGGTCAGCGTCGGCAGAAGATTGTACTTCTGAAAGACGAAGCTGACGGTCTTCTTGCGCAGGTTGGTGCGGCCGGAGTCGGATAGCTTCATCAAGTCCTGGCCGTCGATGAGGACAGTGCCGGAGGTGGGAGGCGTCAACCCGCCGAGAATGTGAAAGAGCGTTGACTTGCCGGAACCCGACGGGCCCGCAATCGCCAGAAACTCGCCCCGCTCCACCGCCAGGTCCACTCCACGTAGCGCATGAACGTCTACGTCGCCCGAACGGAAAGTCTTGCGCAGTTCACGAATGCCGATAATCGGCTCAGTCATAGGACAACGACTCCAGTGCATCCTGCCGCGCGGCCTTGATCGCCGGGTACAGCACGCCGAGCAGGGCGCCAAATAACGTAATTCCACTCGCGATCGGCCACCACTCATAGACAATGGCCTGCGGGAACGAGGCGGGAATAAAGGTGCCCAGCAGCCATTTCGTTCCGTAGCTCATGCCGATGCCGAAGAAGCTGCCAATCACGGCCATCAGGACCGTTTCCCGGACGAGTATCCCTAGTACGTAAGCTTGGCCCGCGCCGAGCGCTTTCAGGATTCCGATCTCGCGCGTCCGTTCCAGGATAGCCGTGTACATGGCCAGGAACACGACAAGAAATCCGAAGAGCACGCTGAGCGTCATCACCACCCGGATGAACACCTTCAACTCCGGCAGGCTGTTGACGGAGAACTGCGATGCGAGTTCGTCCATCGAGTAGATCGGATAGTCGACCAGAGTTTGCTTGAAATGCGCGATGACTTCAGCAGTTCTCGACGGATCGTCCAGCTTTACGTAGATCACCGAAACCTTGCCAGTTGTGGCCGTAACATCCTGCAGGATGGGCTTCGGAAGCATCACCCGTGCCAGTTTGCCGCCGCGGAATACGCCGGCCACGCGCCAATCCCGGTTCAGGATCTTCACCATGGCGCCGGCGTGGAGCTTCTTCTCCTTCGCGTAGTACTCGTCGATAATCGCTTCCTGGGTCTGCCGGAATGGCCCGCCCTCAAAGAACGTGAAGCCGTCGCTCATGCGCGAAAGTTCTTGGAAATCGACACCGTGGACCGTGCTGACGCCGCCAAGCGGGTAGATCACCACGCCGGTCGCCTGCTGTACATGTGGCTGTTCGGCAGCCCAGCCGACAAGCCGTTCATTGATATTCGGCGGTGTGATGCCGATGGCGGAGGAACCGGAGGGGCGAATAATAATGTGCGCTCCTACGCCGCGCGTCCGCTCTTCCTGGTCGCGAAACATACCCTCGCTGACGCCCACCAGCGTTAACATCATCGTAACGCCGAGCCCAATTGCCAGCGAACTCAATAGTGTCCGCACCGGCCGGTGCTTCAAATTCTCCCAAACCAGCTTGTAGACCAAGGTTTCATTGTATCGCGCCGTATTGGCCGATGCCGTGTTTGCTACCCTGAGAGTTCACTAAGCAACATGTCGTTTCAGATCCGTCCGCAACATGAGTTTTTAGTTCAGCCAGCACTTCCCGCCGCCCTGTCGCGCCTCTCCGAACTTGCTTACAATCTGCTCTGGGTATGGGATCGGGACATCCGCAGCATGTTCCGCCGCCTCGATCCCGCCGAATGGCGCGGGTCGTCTCACAACCCTGTCCGCATGCTGGGCCAAGTCTCCCAGGCAACTCTCGAAAAGAACGCCGCCGACCCGCGTTTCGTCGCCATGTACAAGAAATCCTGCGACAAGCTGGACACCTATATGGCCGCCACCCCCGTCGGCAGCGACAAGCTCATCGCGTATTTCTCGATGGAATATGGCTTGGCTGAGTGCTTGCCGATCTATTCGGGCGGTCTCGGCGTGCTTTCCGGCGACCACATGAAGGGCGCGTCCGATCTGGCGTTGCCGCTCGTCGGCGTCGGCCTCCTTTACCAAAAGGGCTATTTGCGCCA
This sequence comes from Acidobacteriota bacterium, assembly GCA_016185425.1. GTDB lineage: Bacteria > Acidobacteriota > Terriglobia > Bryobacterales > Bryobacteraceae. The sequence continues at coordinate 29,485 of JACPNQ010000040.1, forward strand.
ATCCTTGAATCCGGATGGCTGGCAGATTGAAAAATCGCCGGAGAACGATTTCTACACACTTCCGTTGCGTCCGGTGGTCAAGGAAGACGGCTCGGAGCTAACCGTCGATGTGCCGATGCCCGGCGGCGACATTGTGGCCAAGGTTTGGAAGATCCAAGTGGGCCGCGTCAGGCTATTCCTGCTCGACACGAACATCCCGCAGAACAAGAATCCGGAAATGCGCGACATCACGGATCAACTGTACGGCGGCGATTCCCACACGCGCATTCGCCAGGAGATCGTGCTGGGCATCGGCGGCCTGCGTGCCCTTCGCGCGCTCAAGATCGAGCCGACCGTCTACCACATGAATGAGGGGCACTCCGCATTTCTCGGCGTGGAGCGAATTCGCGTGCTGATGGCGAATCACGGCCTGAGCTTCGACGAAGCCATCGAAACGTGTCGCGCCAACAACGTATTCACTACGCACACCCCGGTTCCCGCGGGTATCGACCTCTTCGATACGGGACTAATGCACTACTACTTCCGCGAGTATTGCGAACGCACCGGGTTCTCCATCGATCAACTCCTGTCGCTCGGCCGGCGCAATCCGTCCGATCAGGGCGAGTCGTTCTCCATGGCGATCCTGGCCATCAAGACGAGTTGCTGGCGCAATGCCGTTAGCGCCCTGCACGGCGTCGTATCGCGCGAGATGTGGCAGGACTTGTGGCCAAACGTGCCGTCGTGGGAAGTGCCGATCACGCACGTGACTAACGGCGTCCACCTGCGTTCCTGGGTGAATGGCGATCTGGTTCAGCTCTACGACACGTATCTGCAACCGGATTGGCGCGATAAGGCCACCGATCCGGATACGTGGAAGCTGCTGGACGACATCCCGGACAACGAAATCTGGGATGCGCATAAGAAGCGAAAGCGCCAGCTCATTACCTTCGTGCGCGCCCGTTTGCTGCAGGGTGCGCAACAGCGCAAGTCCTCGTCGGCCGAGGTGCGCCGTCTGTCAGAGGCGCTGGATCCCGACGCAATCACCATCGGTTTCGCGCGGCGGTTCGCAACGTATAAACGCGCAACGCTGATTTTGCGGGACTTGCCGCGCTTGAAGCGCATGCTCACCAACAACCGGATGCCTGTGCAGATTCTCATTGCGGGCAAGGCGCACCCGAAGGACATTCCGGGTAAGACGCTGATCCGCGAAATCTTCCAGCTATCGCGCGATCCGGAAATCGCGAACCGGCTGATCTTCGTTGAGGACTACTCCATCGCTGTCGCGCGCGAGCTGGTGCACGGCGTGGATGTGTGGCTCAACAATCCGCGGCGCGGCGAAGAAGCTTGCGGCACGTCGGGCATGAAGGCCGGCATCAACGGTGTTCTGAATCTCTCGATTCTTGACGGCTGGTTCGACGAATCCGATGACGTTTCCGGCGGATGGGCGATTGGCGACCGGGAGTCATACTCCGACGACCAGGACGACATTCACGCCTCGTCTATACTTTCGCTTCTCGAAAACGAGATCGTGCCCCTCTATTATGCGGCTCGCGCCGACGAAGTGCCGGTGGAATGGGTTCGCCGCATGAAGCAGTCGATCAAGGCGTTGACGCCGCAGTACGACGCGCGGCGCATGCTGGACGACTATTCCCGGTTGCTCTATGATCCCGCGCACGCCTATCGCGCCGAAACGCGCAGCGACAACTTCACTCGCAGCCGCAACCGCGCGGCCTGGGACAAGCAGGTGCAGGCTTCCTGGCCAAACGTGAAGTTTTTGGAAGTGGGTGGCGCTCCGCATGGGCCTGTACTTTCCGGCCAGCCGATGCCGATGCGCGCGCAGGTGGACCTGGCAGGCCTTGTACCCGGCGATGTTCGTGTCGAGGCGGTCGTTGGCCGCATCGATGCGAACGGCGCGCTGGGCGATACGGAGATCGTCTCGCTTTCGCCGCTTGAGCAGCGCGGAGAGGCATGGCTATTCGGCTGCGACTTCGCGCCAAGCCAGACCGGCCGCCTTGGTTGCGCGTTCCGCATCTCCAGTAATCACTTCGACCAGCCGTTGACCCGGCCTTGCAACGCCTTGCTCAAGTGGAGTTAACCGCGATACCGTCGTTATAAATCCTGTTTCTTGCTGAGTGGCACGATGCGTGCTCACTTAGGGGACATTGCTCACCCAACTTGCCGACGAACTCCTCGTCAAAGACATCTGCGAATGCAGCGCCGGCCTCGCCGCCTTATCCGATGACGAACTCCAAGCCGCTTACGATCACGTCCTCGAACCGTACGCCCTGGAACTTCTCATCGGCGCTCACAAAAACTCCTAGTGGTCCAACCGCAACCTCGTCATCGCCGCCAACCACGGCCCCATCCATCTCCTCCAAGCTGCCTTCTATGCGGTCAAGCTCGAAGTGCAGCGACGGTAGGCCGCTCAATCAACCTTCAGCCGCCCTTCAAGAGATCAACAGCGGCGTATATGAACGCGCATCCCAAGGCGACAAAGAACGGACGAGCCAACCACTTGGGCATTGATGGGCCTTCCTGTCTGCTGCCCAGATTCTTGAAGTAGAATCGACCACCAAATATCCTGGCAAGAAGGCTGACACCGCCCAGAAGCAAGAAGAAACCGCCTAGCCGACACTGTCTCGCGTTGGGTGATGCGGCTACTTCGGTGCCGTGCGGATAAGGGATGGACGATTCATTTTTTCCCGGGAGATGAACAAGTTCAACGCCGTGACTTTCTTTGCTTTTCTGCGAGTTCTCTGGCGGACCAGTATTCGCAGCGGCCGACACGTAGTCGTCATCACCGACAACGCCAAATACCATCACGCCCTCCTTCACAAGGACTGGCGGGAACAGCACGCCCGCCATTTTGTCCTGGACTATCTGCCGCCTTATAGTCCAGGGCTGAATCCGATTGAACGTGTCTGGAAGCTCACCCGGCGCCGCTGCTTGCACAATCGCTACTTCGCGCAACTGGACGACGTGATTCAATCCATCGAATCCGATTTCGAATTGGCTGATTATCGGAAGATTTGAATTCTAGCCAGCGCTACTTCGGCTCGCGAGAATCGAGCAGTCGTCGTGGATCGAACAAGTGCAGCGGTTTGAATGACTTGGAATTCCACTTCTTGCCCGGTTCAAACTGCACACCGAGGAAGTATCCATGATCGCGGAAAACACAGTAGCGAACCTCGCCTACATACTCCGTCTGCATTACCGTCATCCGAATTCCGGTCCGGAGCGGAATCTCGTCCTCAACCTGCAAGCACGCCCCCATGCCGGAGATATCTTCCAAGTTAGCTACCGTTCGACGTGAACCGCCGTCCCCGTCACACCACTCGATATCAACCAGATCCGCGCACATCAACCGCGGTTCGATGCGTCTCTCTGCCATACCCATTTATCGGACAGCCGTCCGGTTTTGAGTATAGGAAGAGCCGGCGGAAAATTACCCTATTACTCCTAGGGTCATTGCCCACGGAAATCAAATGCGGTTAAAAACTTCCACTGCTTTTGTCAGGGCTTTGAACTTCTGGATGTAGGGCACCATCTTCGTCTCGCGGTCGTCGATCTCCCGCGCCCGCTGCAGCACTTCCTTCGCCTTATCCTGCGGCACGCGAACGACGCCATCTTCATCGGCGACAATCCAATCGCCCGGCTTCACGGAAACACCGGCGCACTGCACCTCAATATCCTTTGCCACACCGGCAAAGCGGCTCACGGTGCTCGACGGCACCACGCTGCGCGCATAGATCGCCAAGCCCAGTCCCCGTACCTCCTTCAGGTCGCGCACACCGCCGTCGACAATGACGCCCGCCATTCCGCGAGCCTTCGCGGCGGTGCTCATCAAACCGCCAATGCCCGCGACGTCCAGGCCATCCTCAATCACGATGACGCCCACGTCGCCCGGCTTCGAATTATCGATCATCGACGTGGACATGGCCGTCGAGAGTGCGGGCGTGGCTTTCTCCGGAGGCGCCGGTTTGAGCAGCACGGTCGTCGCGCGGCCGACCACGCGGATGTTGCCGGTTCGCGGGCGCATATCGTGCGACAGGAAGCCGCGCTGACCGGTGATCTGGTCGACTGCGTCCGCGACGGAGGCCACGGTGGTTTTCTCGAACCCGGCGGTGATCGGGTCCTTGGCTGACGGAGCCTTGGAAGCCGCCTGGAAGCCGAAGCCGAGAATGGCGCAGGCAACCGCGGCCAGGGGAACAAGAATATGTTTCCGTGTCATGTCATGCATTATGCTAACTCAGGTGGTCCCGCGCACCCTATTTAACAACCTGCTGGTCGCCGTACTGTTCGGCTTTCTGGTGCCGTATTTCAAAGGAATCGAGTATCTGGACCTGTTCCTGCTCATCCCGTACTCGATGCTCAGCCTGTTTTTTGTGATTCCGATGGTGGTTGATGCGGTGTTTGCGCAGCCGGGCAGAGGAGTCCCTTTGGGCGCGCTCTTCCGATCTGTTGGTATAGGTTGGTCTACCGGCGTGGGGGTGTTGTGGCTGGGGATTGCAACGGTGAGCTGGCGAACCGGGCGGCTGGTTGCGCCGCCAGTCGCGGTTGGCCTGTCGCTCGCTGTCATGAGCCTCTTCGCCTGTATCTTTGTGGCCGCACTGGCGGCGTGGACGGCAAATCGCGCGCCCGGCGCGTCTACGGCGAAGGGCCGCTTGCGCATCGCGTTTCTGCTGATCCTTGTCGCCTTCTTTGCGCTGCCGCGCTTCCTGCATGAGGATACGATGGCGCGGCTGCTCCAATACCTCACACCCGACGGCATTGTGCAGGCGACGCTCGTTCTGGCGCCTATCGAAGCACTGGCTGCCGTCGTGCTAATCCTGCGCTCCCGCAAGCCGGTAAAGGCCGCGTAGAAGTTACACTAGAAAGTTCATGCGTATCACGTCGCAATCCCCCTGCCGTGTCGACCTGGCCGGCGGCACCCTCGATATCTGGCCCCTCTATTTGCACCATGCCAACGCGGTGACGGTAAATTTCGCGGTGGACCGGTACACATCCTGTTCCGTTGTCCCGCGCAATGACGGGCAGATTGTTTTGCGCTCGCGGGACCTGGGTGTGGAGGAGACGTTTGCGTCGCTCGACGAATTGAAGGCCGCGAAGAAGTACAAGCTCGCGCTGCTCGCATATGCGGTCAGCTTCTTCGCGCCGGAAACCGGGTTGGAACTGGACTCGGATTCCGAAGCACCGGCGGGCGCAGGGATCTCGGGATCGTCGTCACTGCTGATCACCATCTGCGCCGCTTTCAACAAGTGGCTCAACGCGGGATACTCCATCGAACGGCTCCGCGAGCTGGCGCAGAACATTGAAGCGCAGATTATCCGCGTCCCCACCGGCTGTCAGGACTATTATCCGGCGATGTACGGCGGGATCAGCGCCATTGAACTGCGGGCTGACGGCATTCGCCGCGTGGCAATTCCGCTCGACCCCGCCGATCTTGAAAGCCGCACCGTCCTCGCCTACACGGGCGAGCCGCGCAACTCCGGAATCAACAACTGGGAAGTGACGAAACACCATATCGACGGCGATCGCAAGGTGCACAACAACTTTGATCAGATCGCATCCATCGCTCACGACATGCGGCTGGCGCTGGAGAAGGCCGATTGGACGGATGTGGCGCGGCTGCTGCGCGAAGAGTGGAGTTTCCGCAAGAGGAACGCCCCCGGCATTACGACGGAGTTGATCGACAACCTGGTAACCGCAACCAAGCGCGCGGGCGCCGTCGGCGCAAAAGTATGCGGCGCAGGCGGCGGCGGTTGTGTTTTCTTTCTGGTGGAGCCCGGGACGAAGGAGAAAGTCTCCGCCGTCATCGAACGGGAAGGCGCGGAGGTGTTACCGGTAAGGGTGGCGCCGTCGGGCGTGAAAGTCAAAATCGTCAAGTAGGCGGCCATGAACACCCCCGCGCCAGCGCCGGCGGTATCCCATCTCATCGCCGGCGTACGCGTGATTGTCTTCCTGGCGCTGGCATATACGATTCAGTTCATTGCCTTTCTGCTGCTGCAGCCGTTTGGGCTGTTTGTCGGCGCGACGCTGGGCTCATTTGCGGGCGGTGCGATCGCGACGGTTCTTGCCCTTCGCATCTACCTGCAAGGAACGCTCCCCGACATCGGTCTGGTCTGGCATGCCGCCGCCGCCCGCCACTTGGGGTTGGGAATGGCGCTCGGCGCCGGCTCGGCTGTCCTTGTTGTCGGCGTGCCGCTGTTAATCGATAAGGCGTACTTCGTCCCTTCCTCGGAATATCCGCTTTCTTTCCCGGCGATGTTCCTGGTCGGCATCGTTCTGCTCTTCGGCGCGCTGGGCGAGGAGCTGATCTTCCGCGGCTATCCCTTCCAAATGCTGGCGGGGCGATACGGCACCTTTCAGATTCTACTTCCCGCCGCGGTTCTTTTTGCAGCCGCGCACGCCGGCAATCTGAACAGCTCTCCCCTGGGGCTGTTCAACACATTTCTCTGGGGCGTCGTGCTCGGTTACTCCCTCCTGCGTTCCGGCGACCTCTGGCTCCCCACCGGCCTCCACTTCGGCTGGAATTTTACTTTGCCGCTATTTGGCGTCAATCTCAGCGGTTTTAGAATGGGGATGACGGGCCGCACTCTGGAATGGCGCGCGAGCGACCTGTGGAGCGGCGGCAGTTACGGTCCCGAAGCGAGCGTTCTTAGCTCCCTCGTTGTGGCCGGTTTATTTTTCGCCCTGCACCGGATTCCGCTCAGCCGGCAACGCTTGCTTCTGATGCCGGATCTGATAGAAGAAGTAGAAGAGGAGGATTCCGCCCAATGAAACGCCGCGATCTGGTCCTTCTACTTCCCGCTGCCGCCGCCTTCGCCAGGGAAAAGAAGCTGACGGCGGACGACCGTATGGCGCTGCTCCGCGGCCTCACTGCCGAATACGCGAAGGCCAAGGTTCTCATCCCGCGTTCCAAGAAGTCCCTGCCCATAGCGCCGACAGGCAAATGGGACACGGAGGCTTGGGAAAAGGCAAACGTCGAATTCGGCCCTGCCGCACGGGTCGGCGAGATGGTGCAGATTACGAAGGTCCGGGTCGAGGACGACCGCGTTGAGCTCGAGCTAAACCACGGATTAAAGACGGGTCCGAAGTGGTATGAGCGCGTGGAGGTCGGTATGGGCACCAGCACCACACCCATTTCCGGGCGCGACAACGTCGCCAAGGCCGGTACCAACATCGCCATCGTGTTCCCGAAGAATATCGAAGCCCTCGACGTCCCCGAAGTGAAGAAGATGCTCGGCCAGGTTCTCGATTTCGAAATGCGGTCCGTAACTGAGACTTACATGGAGAAACTGCCCGAGCCCGTGCGCAAGGCGATTGAGCAGAAGCGCGTCATCGAAGGCATGGATCGTGAACAGGTGCGCCTAGCCGTTGGCCAGCCCGTGCGCAAGGAGCGGCGCGTTGTTGATGGCGACGAACTCGAAGATTGGATGTATGGCCGCCCGCCGGGCAAGTTGACCTTCGTCACGTTTACCGGAAGCAAAGTAACGAAGGTCAAGGATATGTACGCGGGGTTGGGTGGAAGCACCGCGCCTGAACTGCCAGTGCAGTAGCCGTTCGTTATCTATCGAGGTAGGCGCTCCCCGCGAAGCACAGCAGCCCCGCCGCGATCATTACTGTCGGCAGGATGAACCAGTAGGCGAGCGAGATCACAAGCATCACCAGAAGCGATGCCGAAATCACGATTGCCGTCTTGCGTTGCACCGGTGCGGTGAAGCCAATGGCCGCGACAGTCAGCATGAACACGGAGAAGCCCAGCGTCAGCCCGTCAAAGATCTCACCCTGGCTGCGCATCGTGCCCATGATGTTCTCTTTGTAGCCGTACATCACCTCGCGCAACTGGGCCGCGGTCCCATTCGCCGGTTTCGCGGCGTTGTTCGCGAAGTGTACCAACAAGTGCGCGCACCCCAACAGCGCCAACACCAGCGCTCCAATCCGAAATAGCTTATAGCTCCACATGATCCGATTACCTCTTTGCCGGACGTCCGCCCAGCTTTGTCTGGCCCTTCACGGGCGCCGCGAAAGGATAGGTGTCGGGATTCACCACAACGCCAGATGTGAACTTAAACGGGAACGAGCGTCCGCTGGGGAAGGTCATCTCCACGAAATAGGCCGTAAAGCCCTTTGCCGGTTTTTCCACCCTGCCCTCATAGACGCCGGGCTTCACAGGCTTCAACTCCGTGCTTGTATATTGCGGCCCGATCTGTTCCAGCCGGAAATCGCGTCCGTCCGGATTCGTCGCCTGCCACAGCTTCACCGCTGACGGCGCGTCCCCGGTCTTTACCACAATCGTTCCGTCCTTCCTCACCTTCCACTCGTAGCGTGGCCGCGGCTTGTTCTGCAGAATCGAATCGTAGAACGCAATCAGCGATTCAAACGCGTCGGTGTTCCGCAGCGAGTGGTCCGAATTGGGCACATACCGCAAATGCTTCTCGCCCTTCAGGTCCTTGTAATAGAACTTCCACGAGTCCGGCAGAAAGAACTGGTCTCCCGCGGAGTTGATCAACAGTTTCGGCATCGTGAAGCGTTCGCGGTACTCGTACGGCTCCTCAATCTTCATCAGCTCCTTGTAGCGCGGGTTGTCCATCTGGTCCATCAGGCCTTCGGCGAAGTAGTCGCCCACCGACGGCGCCCAGAATCCATAGGCGCGGTAGTGATGCACAAAGCTCGGCACGACGTTCAGCAGGTCGATCACAATCGGCGACATCGCCACTACACGCGGATCCACGGCGCCAGTCGTCCATGTCGTCCAGCCACGCTTCGATCCGCCGGCCACCAGGAATTTGTCAACCGTCTTCCCGCCGCCCTCCTCCGACTTCATGAACGCCGTCACCGTATCCATCGCGCGCACTGCCGCCTTCGTCATCGGCAGGCGCAGCGGCCAGGAGGAGTCGCTGGTCTCCAGATATTTGCGCCAGGTGTAGGCGATGATCGCGTCTTCGTTGCGCTTACGGCCGGGTTGAGGATCGTCCGCGAACACCAGCGGCTGGTTCGGCACCATGCGCAACTCCGTCACCACGGATCCCGTATACTCCGCGATCGCCGCCATCTGCCCATCTACCGTGGTCCGCGGCCGGCCGTCATTGGCGCCGCCCGTGATGAACAGCAGGCCGGTAGTGGATTTCACCTCCTTGGGCCGCACAATCGTCACCCAATGCATCCACTTCGTCCGATCCAATTTCTTGTCTTCGCCCCAACCCTGCGAAGTCATCTCCAGCACAAATCCTGTACTGTTCTTGCTCTCCGCCTTGTGCGCCAATTTCCATGAGTACGCCGGATCCGGCTTCGCCACATACTCATCCAGCGCTGTCTTCTTGGGCGCACCTATTAGGGCTACCGCCGCCGCGGCTATGAGGAAAACTGTTCTACGGAGCACTCAATCAGGATAGCGGACCGCTGGCTTATCCTGAAACCATGCGTCCCATTCTGCTGTGGATTTGCATGGCTGCTGTCCTCTCCGCCCAGTCCGCGTTTGAGTATTGGCCCGGTGCGGCTTATGACCCCTCGATCCCTACTTTCCAAAAAGTCCTCGGCTTCGAACCGGGCACTCGTCACGCGACGCACACCGATCTCATCCAGTACCTGGAGGCTCTCTCCGCCGCTGCGCCGAATCGCCTGAAAGTCTTGGAATACGGAAAGACTTGGGAAGGCCGCAAACTCGTCTATGCCGTCATCGGCAGCGAAGCAAATATGCGCCGGCTGCCGGAGATTCAGGCGTCGATGAAGAAGCTCGTCGACTCCCGTAAGACCACGGAGGCCGAAGCCCAGCGCCTGATCGCCTCTACACCCGCTATCGTATGGCTCGGCTGCTCCGTGCACGGTAACGAAATTAGCAGTACCGACGCGGCTCTCCTTGCCGCCTACCATTTCCTCGCCGCCCGCAATCAGCCGCCCGTCAGCGCCGCGATGGCAAACACGCTGATTCTTCTCGATCCCTTACAGAACCCGGACGGTCGCATGCGCTTCATCCATAGCTTCGAACAAGCCGTCGGCCTGGAACCGGACGCCGTCCCCATGGCCGCCGAACGCAACGAGCCATGGCCGGGCGGCCGCACCAACCACTACCTCTTCGACATGAATCGCGACTGGTTCGCCGTCACGCAGCCCGAGACCAAAGCGCGGATCAAGATGTTCCAGGAGTGGCATCCCGTCGTCGTCGCCGACATTCACGAAATGGGCTCCGAATCGAGCTACTACTTCGCGCCTGAAGCCATCCCTTTCAACCCGCACCTGACCAAAGAGCAGAAGACCAGCCTGGATTGGTTCGGCAAGAACAACGCGAAGTATTTTGACCAGCTCGGCTACTCCTACTTCACCCGCGAACAATACGACGCGTTCTTCCCCGGCTACGGCGCAAGTTGGCCCGCCTATTATGGCTCCATCGCAATGACGTACGAAAACGCCAGCGTCCGCGGCCTCGTCTACCGCCGCGCCGATGGCACGCTCTATACCTACGCCGACTCCATCCGCAAACACTTCACCACGCAAATCGCCACCGCTGAAGCTGCCGCCCACAATCGCGAGCAGCTTCTGAAGAACTTCTGGGAGTACAACAAGACCGCGGTCGCCGAAGGCAAGAGCGATACGGTGAAAGCGTTTATTCTCCCGCGCCGCGGCGATACCTCGGCTGTCGATAAGCTTGCCGCGCTGCTTGTCGAGCAAGGCATCGAAGTGCAACGCGCGTCCGCCGCCATCAATGGCTATCCCGACGGCAGCTACGTCGTCTCCCTCGCCCAGCCCGCCAAGCGTCTCATCCGTGTTCTCCTTGACCAGCAGATCAGTATGGAGCCTGACTTCGTCAAAGAGCAGGAACGCCGCCGTGCCCGCAAACTGGCCGATGAAATCTACGACGTCACTGCATGGAGCCTCCCGCTTTTGTTCAACGTCGAGTGTGTGCCGGTCAATGCCGCCGTTACCGGTCCGCTTCAGCCTTACGCCGCTCCGCCGAAGCCGCCGCCGTTCGCCAAAGCTGGCGTCGCCTATGTCATCCCATGGAAAGGCCGCGCCGCCGCGCACTTCCTTGCCGCCGCCCTCCGCGCCGATCTGAAGGTCCGCACCGCGGACAAGGCCTTCACTCAATCCGGCCGCATCTTTCCGCGCGGCACGTTGATTGTTCTGACGAAAGAGAACGCCGCCAGTCTCCACGACACCGTCACGCGCATCGCCGGTGAAGCCGAAGTCGTTCCCGTCGATAGCGGCTGGGTTGAGAATGGCATCAATTTTGGCAGCCGCAACGTCGCGCTGTTTAAGAAGGCGCGTATCGCCGTCGCGTGGGATCGTCCTGTCGCCGCATCCAGCGCGGGCGCCGCGCGTTTCGTCATCGAACGCCAGTTCGGCTACCCCGTCACCGCTATCCGTGCGGCGACTCTGGCCGCCGCCGATCTTGATCAGTTCGACGTTCTCATTCTTCCCGGTTCACAAGGTAACTACGCCGATACCTTCAACGCGGCCGCTGTCGCGCGTCTCCGCGCCTGGGTGAACAAAGGCGGCACGTTGATCGCCATTGAAGAAGCGGTCAACTTCCTCGCCGGCAGCAACGTGTCGATGCTCTCTACCGCCGCGGAATCGCTGGCCACCGAAAAGAAGCCGGATCCGCCCAAGCCTGAAAACGGCCGCGTTACCGGACGGCTGATCAAAGACGAAGCCGCCTATCTCGATTCCATTAAGCCCGATCGTGAGATGGCCGATGCGGTGCAAGGCATCCTCGGCATCGCGAAGACGGATGATGAACACTGGCTCACCGCGGGCGTTCCCGCCACTGTGAACTCTCTCGTCCAGGGCCGTACGATTTACACGCCGGTGAAGCTCGATCGCGGCGTCAACGCGGCCTATTTCCTCGGAGCCGATAAGCTGCTCGCCAGCGGCTATATGTGGGAAGAGAACCGCAAACAACTCGCCTACAAGCCTCTTGTCATGGTTGAGCGCCAGGGCAGCGGCCACGTCATCGGGTTTGCGTTTGATCCTAACTTTCGCGCCTATCTTGACGGGATGAACGTGCTGTTCCTCAACGCTGTTTTCCGCGGCCCGGCGCATTCGCGCTAGCTACTTCAATTCGCGAATCCGCATCGCGCGGAAGGCCGTGAAGTGTCCATGGTCCTGCAACGCAATAAAGCCACGCCGTGCCACACCGAACTTCGCATACTTTGCGAATTTGCTCGCAGCCACGCGTTTCTTCCAATCGTCACTGTCGAACTCGAACGAACACGCCAGCTTCCCGTTCAGATAGTGCTCCACGTGTGTTCCCCGGGCCACGATACGCGACTTGTTCCACTGGCCTGGTGCGACAGCTCTCGCATCGGCCGCGGGAGGGTACAGTGCATATGCGGCGCCGCTCCACCGGTCCGGTCCATTCTTCCCATCGGGGTGACCGTCGGCATCGACGAGTTGATATTCGACGGCTGTCAACGGTGGACGCGATTCCTCTTCCGTGGCGCGATACATCAGTCCGCTGTTTCCTCCCGGTGCGTTCTTCCACTCCCACTCGAGTTCAAAATTGCAGAATTCGCGCTCGGTCCGCAGGTTCGAGCCACCGCTGCCCGGTGTCCCCGCTATGCCTTCGCGATTCACGACAATCGCCCCACCCTTCACGATCCATACCGGGTCTACCGGTCCGCGAAATCCTTTCCAGCCGTTCAAGGTCTTGCCATCGAACAGCGAGATCCAGCCCCCATCGGCCGCAAACGCGCTCGCCGCCAGAAGTAACAATCCGAAAGGTTTCATCAGCAATACTCTATCTGCTTGCGAGTAGAGTTAGAGGGCGCGACGGTTAACCGCAATAATCGAACCGGAAGATGACGGATACGTCGCACTCTGACCGGAAGTTGATGTTGCCAGCCAGGGAGAAACGATTGCAGAAGCGCTCCTATCCCGGTTTCATGTATATTTCTTAGCATGAGCCAACCCGCGCTCCAGGCTGCGTGTTGCCTGGTGGCGTTTACCGCCGTCTCCCTCCACGCCCAGACGCCTGAGCGGACGATGATTGCGAAGTATTGCGCCGGTTGTCACAGCGCCGCTGCCAAGGCCGGCAATCTTGTCTTCGAAACTGCCGGCACACCCGCCGACCACCCGGAAATCTGGGAACGCGTACTGCGCCGCCTGCGCGGCCGCACCATGCCGCCCGTCGGTATTCCCAAGCCTGACGAAGCCACTTACACCGCCGTCATCCAATCGCTTGAAAATACGCTTGACCATCTGAAACCCAACCCAGGTCGCACCGATACCTTTCGACGCCTCAATCGCACGGAGTACCAGAACGCCGTCCGCGATCTTTTGAACGTCGAACTCGACGTCACCAACCTCCTGCCCTCTGACGAATCGAGCCACGGCTTCGACAACATCACCGTCGGCGATCTCTCGCCCACGCTGCTGGAACGTTACCTCTCCGCCGCCCGCAAAATCAGCCGTCTCGCCGTCGGCATCCCGGCCAAAGCCCCCGGCGGTGAATCCGTCAACCTCCCGCCCGACCTCACGCAGGAAGAACATTTCGAAGGCCTCCCGCTCGGCACGCGTGGTGGCAAGACTTGGAAGTACACGTTCCCTGTCGACGCCGAATACGAATTCCAGATCCGCCTCGCGCGCGATCGCAACGAGCACGTCGAAGGCATCGCCGGTGTCCACGATGTCGAACTTCTCGTCGACGGCGCCAGCGTCAAACGCTTCACCGTGAAGCAGCCCACCTCCGGCGAGGATCATAGCCGCGTCGACAAACATCTCAATGTCCGCATTCCGGTCAAAGCGGGCCCGCATGTCGTCGCCGCGGCCTTCCCCAGATTGACCGGCGCGCTCCTGGAGACCGAGCGGCAGCCCTACCAGGCGCACTTCAACATGGACCGCCATCCCCGTGTTCAGCCCGCGGTCTACACGCTCACCATCAACGGTCCCTACGGCGAGCAGCACGCCGGCAACTCCCCCAGCCGCCAACGCCTTTTTGTCTGCCAGCCAATGAAACCCGGTGACGCCGAAGCATGTGCCAAAAAGATCATTGCCACCACTGCACGCCGCGCGTACCGGCGCCCGGTGACCGGCGCCGATCTCCAGGCGCCGCTCCGTTTCTTTAAGGAACAATCCAACTTCGACACCGGCATCGAAATGGCGCTCCGGGCCATCCTGGTCAGTCCTGAATTCCTCTTCCGGGTCGAGTCCGATCCCGCCGGCGTCGCACCGCAAACGGCATATCGCCTCAGCGATCTCGAACTCGCCTCTCGCCTCAGCTTCTTCCTTTGGAGCAGCATCCCTGACGACGACCTTCTCGACGCCGCCATTCAGGGCAAACTCAAGCAGCCCGCCGTCCTCGAGCGGCAGGTCCGCCGCATGCTCGCCGACAAACGTTCCAGCGCCCTCGTCACCAATTTCGCGGAACAGTGGCTCTACCTGCGCAACCTGAATTCCAGTAACCCGGACATGCGCCTCTTCGCCGGCTTCGACGACAACCTCCGCCAGGCCTTCCGAAAAGAGACAGAGCTGTTCGTCGAGAGCATCATGCGCGAGGACCGCAGCATTATGGACCTCGTCAGTGCCGATTACACCTTCGTCAACGGCCGCCTCGCCAAGCACTATGGCATTCCCAACGTCTACGGCAGCCGCTTCCAGCGAGTGAATCTCGGCAAGGATCACCTCCGCGGCGGCCTGCTTCGCCACGGAAGCATACTCACGGTCACCTCCTACGCCAACCGTACCTCCCCGGTCATCCGAGGGAAATGGGTTCTCGAAAATATCCTCGGCGTACCTCCGCCGCCCCCGCCCGCCGCTGTACCGGCGCTGCCTGAAAAAACGTCCACCAGCAAGCCGCAATCGATGCGCGAGCGCCTCGCCGAGCATCGGGATAACCCAGCCTGTCGCGGCTGCCACCAACTCATGGACCCCATCGGTTTCGCCCTCGAAAACTATGATGCCGTCGGCCGCTGGCGCGATACGGAGAATGCAAAACCACTGGACGTGGCCGGTGGACTCCCCGATGGCAGCAGGTTCAATGGAGCCGAGGGCCTGCAGCAGGCGATTCTCAAGCGGCCGGAAATCTTTGCTGGAACCTTCACGGAAAAGTTAATGACCTACGCGCTCGGACGCGGCATCGAAACGCCGGACGCCCCCGCGGTCCGCAAAATTGTGAGAGAAACTAAGGGCAGGGATTATCGGTTCTCATCCTTCATCCTCGGCATCGTCAACAGCACTCCGTTCCAAATGAGGAGAACGTCATGATTGTCACCAAGAAGGCACTTCCCCGCCGCACCCTGTTACGCGGCCTCGGCACGTCGCTCGCCCTGCCGCTGCTCGACGCGATGATCCCGGCCGGCACCGCGCTCGCGGCCACTCCGGCGAAGCCCGTACGCCGCATCGGGTTCGTCTACATTCCCATGGGTGCCTACTGGAAGGAATGGACGCCTGCAAGCCCCAACGGCCCTCTCGGCGAACTCTCGCCTATCCTCAAGTCGCTCGAGCCGGTGCGCGACTATCTCAATGTCGTCACCAACCTCGAACTGCGCAACGCCTATCCCGGCACGCACGCGACGTCCAACGCCGCTTTCCTTTCCGCCGCCACGGCGAAGTGGACCGAGAGCACGGATTACCATCTCGGAACCACCGTCGATCAGCTTGCCGCGCAGAACATCGGCCAGGCAACGCGCCTCCCATCGCTCGAACTGGCGATGGACTTGCTGACCACAGTTGGCCAATGCGACAACGGCTACGCGTGCGTCTATCAAAATAATCTCTCCTGGTCTTCGCCGACGACGCCATTGCCGGCGGAAGCCCACCCGCGCATAGCGTTCGAACGGCTCTTCGGCGAAGGCGGCACTTCGGCCGACCGCCGCGCCGAGCTGAAAAAGGATTCGAGCCTCCTGGACTGGGTACGCGATGACATTGCCCGCCTGCAGAAGAAGCTCGGGCCTGGCGATCGCGGCAAAGTATCGCAGTATCTCGACACCGTGCGCGAAGTGGAACGCCGCGTGCAAAAGGCGGAAGCCGAAGCCGCCGAATCGAAACTCCGCGATCTCGATCGCCCCATCGGCGTCCCCGCTTCCTACGCCGATCACGCGCGGCTCATGTTCGATCTGCAGGTCCTGGCTCTGCAAGGCGACGTGACTCGTGTCATCACTTTCCAGTTGGCCCGGGAGACCAGCACGCGCACCTATCCTGAAATCGGTGTGTCCGATCCGCACCATCCGCTCACCCACAACGGCGGCGACGTGGAAAAACTCATGAGAGTGGCGAAGATCAACGCATTCCATGTGTCGCTATTCTCCTATTTCCTCGAAAAGCTGAAGGCTACGCCCGATGGCGATGGCACGCTGCTCGACCACACCACGTACCTTTATGGCAGCGGCATGGGTAATGCCGACAAGCACGATCACATGAACCTGCCAATCCTCGTCGCCGGCGGCAGCCAGGCGAAGGGTGGCCGCCACGTGCGCTATGACAAGCCGGCTCCGCTCGCCAACCTCCACCTGACCATGCTGGAGCGCGTCGGCGTGCGCCTGGATGCCTTCGCGGATAGCCGGGGCAAGGTGAAAGAACTGCAGTTGGAGCCTCTGTCACTGTGAAATTTGCGGTAATTCTTATTGCATTAGCGGCGTCCGCGGCAACACTGCCGGATGGAACGACGGATTTGCACCTGGCCGTCTATCAGGACGACGTGGAAACGGTGCGCCAACTCCTCAAGGGTGGTGCCAACCCGAAGGCTGTCAACCACTTCGGCGTCACGCCATTGTCGCTGGCGTGCCAGAACGGTAATGGTCCGATTGTCGAGCTGCTGCTCAAAGCCGGAGCCGATCCCAACGGAACCCTGCCTGGCGGTGAAACGGCACTAATGACAGCCTCGCGAACAGGCAAGGTGGAAGCGGTTCGCTCACTTATCAAAGCCGGAGCGAATGTCAATGCGCGGGAGTCGAAACGAGGCCAGACCGCCCTCATGTGGGCTGCCGCGGAAGGAAACGGCGAAGCCGTTGGCGAGTTGCTTCATGCTGGCGCGGAACTCAACGCGCGCGTCGATTCCGGATTTACCGCATACCTGTTCGCCGTTCGGGAAGGTCATATGGGCGTCGTTCGTACCCTGCTGAAAGCAGGCGCTGACGTGAATGAGACCGTGCAACCCGGCTTGGTTTCCGGCAAGCGATTCGCAACGGTTTCCAAAGGCCCGCGTACCGGCACCAGTGCCCTGGTTCTTGCGGTGACGAATGCGCATTACGAGCTTGCATCGTTCCTGCTCGACTCCGGCGCCGATCCCAACGCCGCCGGTGCCGGCCTCACTGCGCTGCATGTCCTAACCAGCGTCCGCAAACCCGGCGTTGGTGACAACGATCCCGCGCCCGACGGCTCCGGCAACATGACCAGCATCGAGTTCGTCCGCAAGATGGCGGCGAAGGGTGCGGATCTCAACGCACGCATGACCAGGCCTGTAAAGCTCGGTCTGACGAGCATCAACACCATGGGCGCCACACCGTTCTTCATGGCCGCCCGCACAGCGGATGCGGAGCTCGTAAAGGTGCTCGCCGAACTCGGCGCGGATACAAAATTGAACAACGCGGACAACGCAACTCCTCTCATGGCCGCCGCCGGCCTCGGCACCCGATCCCCGGGCGAGGATGCGGGCACCGAGCCGGAAGTCGTCGAGACGCTGCAAATCCTCCTCGATCTTGGCGCCGGCATCGACGCCGTGGACAATAACGGCGAGACGGCGATGCACGCCGCGGCCTACAAGAACGCGCCGAAAGCGGTTGAATTCCTTTACGCGAAGGGCGCCAAACGCGAGATCTGGGACAAGAAGAACAAGTTCGGCTGGACCCCGCTCCGCATCGCCGAAGGGTATCGCTTCGGCAACTACAAGCCATCACCGGATACGATGGCGGCGTTCCACAAGATTATGGACGCTAGGTAGCACGAAGGAGTGCGGCGATCTCCGCATGCCCTCGCCGCTCCGCCCAGACGATCGGTCGCGCCCATAGCGGGTTGCGTGGAAGGTCTCGTTGCGCGCCGCGCCGCAACAGAAGCTCCACCATCGCCTTTTGTCCGTACTTCGCCGCCCAGCCAAGCGGCGTCGAATGTTGGTCCTCCTCAAGGGCATTGATGTTCGCACCCCGGTCCAGGTAGATCTCGGCGTTCATGACATCGCCCTTCCGCGCGCAGTGATGGAGCGGTGTCGAGTCCATCCAGTCCCGATAGTTCGGATTCATCCCGTGCGCGAAAAGGAGTTCGGTGATCTCCCGCGTACTCCCGCGGATGCCGATCCGTTTCGGCAACTTCGGCCGGTATTTGAGCAACAGCCGTACAAACGCCTCCTTGCCTTCCTCTGCGGCATACGACAGGGCTTCCGTGTCATCGGCGAGCTTCGGATTGGCGGCAAGCATTGCCGCGGCAGTCATTACATCGCCGTAGTAGGCCAGCAAATGTAATCCGCGCCACGCCCCATGCGACGCAAGCAGTTCTATCATCGGCTGATCTTCATTCCGGATCGCCGCGCTTAGCGTATCTGCGGAGCTCTCTACCGGCACATTCGGATGCGCGCCGTGCGCCAGCAACAGTTCGACAATTTCCCTATGCCCGTTGCAAACCGCTGAATGCAGCGCGTGGCCTAACGGCGCAATGCCCTCCTCGGCCAGATTTGGGTCCGCACCATGTTCCAGCAGTAGCCGCACGATCTCGATATGCCCGCCGCCCGCCGCATTCCGAATCGGTGTACCCGAGCATGCGTAGTAAGTCACGTAGTCAGACGCACGATTTGCCAGTCCGGGATCCTCCTTCAGCAATTCCCGTACCCGGGCAATATCGCCGATGTAGGATGCAGTGCAAATGTCGCAGTGCGCCCCTTTGTCCCGCAGATGCTGCAGCACCTCCTGCGGCTTGGTCTTCGTGGTTGCGGGAACGTCCCGCCACCCGCGATAGTTGTAGTCGCCGTTGGTCAATTGAATCGGCCGTGCCCCGTCGAATCGCCGCGCATCGATATCCGCTCCGCGCGCGAGCACCTCATCAACCATGTGCAACTGCCGTGACATGACCGCCCAGTGAATCGGCTGATTACCACGCTCATCCCCCGCATGCACCAGTTCCGGCGACTCATTCAGCAGCTTTCTCACTCTGCGAATGTTCTTGTCACGGATCGCCGCGCCAACAGCCTCGCCTCGCGCCGAAATACGAAACCGCGCGTCGAGATGCTCTTCGAGCAGCTTCTGCATCTCACTGTAACCGCGCTCGCGGGTGATTGTAAGCATCGTGTCGCTCACGGCAAAACTGAGAGGATCACCCGCATGCTCCAGGAGCAGCGCCGCGGCCTTCACCTGGTTCTCCCGCACGGCAAAATACAGCGGCGTGCGATAGCCATGCTGGCATCGGATCAGCGACGGGTCCTCTTTAAGCAACCGCTTGATCGTCCGCGTATCGCCCCCAGCCGCGGCGCGGAACAACTCCCATACCTGCGTCCCGGTTCCTGTCGACCACAAGAGCTTTTTATTTCCGCGCAGTTCCCTTGGGCGCCGCACGACACCTCCTAGAACAACAGTTTCAGCGCAAACTGAATGCGCCGCGGCTCGGCGGCCGTCGTAATTGTTCCGGCACCCGCTCCGTTGATGTTCGCTCCCGGAATTCCGAAGTTCGCGGTGTTCGTCGCGTTGAACGATTCCGCACGGAACTGGAGCCGCAACTTCTCGCCCAGCGCAAAGCTCTTCGCAAGCGACAGGTCGAGGTTCTTATTCCCAGGTCCGTCCAGAATGTTTCGGCCCGAATTTCCGTACGTATACTGCGTCTGTGCCACAAACGCGGACAAGTCGAACCAGCGGTCGATATTCTGTTGGCTCTTTGGCAAGTTGCCGCCGGCAATCCGGTTCGGGCGATCCGCGCCGCCGGCATTCGTGATGCCGCCAGCGCTCGTCACCGTGAACGGCAGTCCCGTCTGCAACGTCAGAATGCCGCCGAGTTGCCACCCGCCGAACAAAATGTCGGCAAACCGGTTCGTGCTCATAATGGCCTTGCCCTTGCCGAATGGCAGTTCATAGCTGGCGCTCATCACGTAGTTGTGGCGCAGATCGGTCGTGGATCGTCCGCGATTGATATTGCGGTCCCATGGCTTCAACGCCGTGACACCGGAATTGCTCAGCGTCTCATCGACGTTGTCGAGCGTCTTGCTCCACGTATAAGCGGACAAAAACGTCAGCCCCTTCGAAAAGCGCTTCTCGACCTTTACGGTCATCGCGTTGTAGCTCAACCGCCCCACGGGCAACTGGCGCGTGACGCTTGTGTAGAACGGCCATAAGCGCCGGCTGGCGATCGGCGTCGGACCCGGTGCGATGTCGTACGGCAAATTGAAATCGACGCCCGCCAGCAACTGGCGCGTGCCGTTTCCGTTGTAGCCGAGCGTCAGCAACATGTCGAACGGCAACTGACGTTGAAGGTCAAAGAACCACTGTTGCGAATACTGCGTCGGCAGGAACTCCTGCGGAATATCGATCCCGACCAATGCGGGTCCGGGTACTGAGGTTGCGGGCAATTGCACCGCCGGGAAGCCGCCGCTTAGCGTTAAGCGCGGAACAATCCGGTCCAGCGTGCCGAAGCCGATCTCCACGAAGTCCGGCGCTTGATTAAACGCGCGCGAACCCATCTGGAAGCTGTCCGGCTGGGCATAAATCACGCCGGCGCCCGATCGGATGACCGTTTTATCCGTCGCTTTCCAGGCAATGCCAACTCGTGGCGCTACGTTGTTGAAATCGTTCTTGCATCCGCAGTCGCCCGCATTGACCCGTACCTGCTGCAGCCGCGCGTTCGCGCCGGTGTTGGTCAAGTCCGGGATGAACCGCGACATGTTGTTCCGCACGAAGCTTGTGGCATAGAAAATGTCGTAACGGACGCCGAGGTTCAAGGTCAGCCGCGGCGAGATTTTCCAATCGTCCTGCACAAACATGGCGAGCGTATTCGCCCACATGTCTTCGCCGTTCTCATTGCCGACCGTCCCGCCAGCCGCCATCCCGAGCATGAACTCGGCGAGTCCGTCGCCTGTGGCCGCGCGGTTCGCCGGATTCGCCGTGAACTCGCGGTTGAAGGCAAACTGCCCGCGCGCAAAGCGTGCCGCCAGCCGCGCGATGTTCTGCCGCCGGAACTCTCCGCCAAAACGGACGTTATGTTTGCCGAAGTTTTTGTACAGCGTGTCATTGGCCTGGAAGAGGTCCAGGTTGTTGAAGTTCGGCCAAAAGCTGCGCGAACCGAGTTCGGCGTACCCAGCGGGCGTAAAGCGAGACAGTCCATGATCGTTCGATCCCGGATTGTTGACCGTGGGGATTCCCTTGATGCCGAACTGGTCATAGAGTGGCTTGTCGAAAGGAATATCGAACCGCGAGACGATCCGCGTAAAGCCGAACCGGGCTTCATTGGTCGCTGAAGCGCCGATCGTCGCCGAGTGCGTTCCAACAACGCTGTGACTGTCGATGGCGGTCGTCGTTCCCAGTCCGCCATCGGCCGGCAAAGGCAGCGGTCCCGGTTCGTACCGGTCGCGCGTGCGCTTGCTGTAGCGCGCGGAAAAGCGCTGACGGTCCGAGATGTTGTGGTCGCCTTTGAAATCATAGCTGTTCACATCGTTCTTCTCCGTCGGCGCGAAGAAGTAGTTGTTCACGATGCCTGTTCCGCTGTTGGGTCGAGGATACAAGTCGAGCAGCTTCTGAAACAGGGGATCCCATCGGTTTACCGGAACGACATTCCCAGGGAACGGCTGCCGCGTGAAACTCGCCGCTGTGCCAACGGTTGTCGCCGGATCGTACACCGGACGGATGCGGTTGAAGTCTCCACGCCGAAGCTCATCGACCGGGACCGTCGAGACGAAGCTGCGGCCGAGGCGCGTTCTCGTTCCCTCGTAACTGCCGAAGAAAAACGTCTTGTCTTTCCGAACCGGACCGCCGAACGTGCCGCCAAACTGGCTCTGCTTGTAGGTCGGCTTCGTGTTTCCGGCGCGATTGGCGAAGAAATTCGTGCCGTCGAGATTGCTGTTGCGCAGAAACTCAAAGGCCGATCCGTGCAACTGGTTGGTGCCCGACTTGATATTCACGAAGACCTGTCCGCCCATGCGCGTGCCATACTCGGCCGAAAGATTATTTGTTACCACGCGGAATTCACCGACTGCATCGACGCTCGGCTTCACAGCCTGGGCCTCAAACCCGAGCGGGCCGCCAGATGCAACCGACGAATTGTCCACGCCGTCGATGGTGACTTGAACTTGATAGATGTGTTGCCCGGAGGCGGAAAATCCGCCTTGGTCCTGCGTCCGGCCGCCGCGTCCGGGATTGGTGCCCGCTGTCAGTGCCGCCAGATCCAGGTAGTTACGGCCGTTGAGCGGCAGCTCGACAATTCTCTTGTTTTCAATCACCTGGCCAACGGTTGTTGTCTCGGAATCGATTAGCGCCGCAGCCGCGGTGACCTCAATGCTCTCCGTGACGCTGCCTGTCTTCAGCGTGAAGTCGATACGCGCCGTCTGCGTCACATCGAGCTTTATTTCGGGCACTTCGGCATTCGAAAACCCGGGTTTCGACGCCGAAATGCGATACCGGCCCACCGGCAGCGCCGGGGCCGTGTAGAATCCCTGTTCGTTGGTGGCGACTTCCCGGCGGAGGCCAGTGTCGATATTGATTACGTCAACCTTGGCGCCCGCGATCACCGCGTCCGTCGCATCATGGACGACGCCTTGAATCGTCCCGCTTTGCGCAAATAGGGCGCACGCAGCTGTCAGGAGTAACAAGACCCGGAGGAACATGCACTCATCTTATCGTGGCGCCGTTGCCGTTACTTTAAAAAATGTCCAGCAAATGGCCTAACCGCTCGCGCTTGGTGCGCAGGTAGTCTTCGGCATGCTCCTGTAGCTCGACGATGGCGGGAATTCTCTCGGCCACCGCGACCCCCGCGCGCTCTAAAGCCGCTATCTTGTCCGGGTTGTTGGACAGAAAACGCACGCTTTGCAGGCCAAAATATTTCAAGATCGCGACGGGTAGGTCATAGTTGCGCAGGTCTACGTCGAGCCCCAACTGCAGATTCGCATCGACCGTATCGGCGCCCTTGTCCTGCAGTTCGTAGGCGCGCAGCTTATTCATAATGCCGATGCCGCGCCCTTCCTGCTGTTCGTAGATAATCAGCCCCCGCCCCTCGCTGGCGATCTTCTCGAGCGCCAATTCCAACTGCCCCCGGCAGTCGCACCGCAGCGAATGAAAAACGTCGCCGGTCAGGCACTGCGAGTGAATGCGGACGATTGGCGGCGCGCCGTCCAGAGAGCCCATTTTCAAGACGACGGCCTCTTCCATCTCCTCGCCGGAGTGGCCCGTAAAGCCATAAATTCGGAAGTCTCCGAAGCGTGTCGGAAAGGCGGCTTCCGCCGCTTTATCGAGTCGAAATCCCTGATTCTCCGCCATGCTAGCTGAAAGCTTAGATATTCTCATTATACGGTCATGCTGGAGCAGCACCTGGTAATCCTTTTGATGAAGCTGGCTGTCTCCGCGGCTCTGGCAAGTATTCTCGGCCGCTCCGGCGCCTTTCTGCGCATGCTCACCCGCGAAGAACGCACTACCGTGCAAAGGCTGCAGTTGGCCGGGGGGTTCGCAGTGATTTTTGGCGGCGGCATCGCCCTTCGCGTGCTCACGAAAAACAACTACCAACCGCTCGATCTGGGTCTGGAGGGTTCGTTGCTGGCCGGTGTGCTCGGCGGCTACGTGACGGGACTGGTGGGCGGCATCCTGATCTCCCTCCCCGCGTGCCTGATGAACGGCGAGTGGATGGCGATGCTTTTGTACGCGGGATTGGGGGTTACGGGCGGTTTATTGCGCGATCTGGCGCCTACAAAGGACGATATCTGGCGCTTCTCGCCTTATCTGGACCTTACGGTATACCGCCTCTTCCGCGCCAAGTACGACCCCCGAGTCACCATCTTTCACGGGTTTGTGCTGCTGACCGTGATTTTCGCGGAGTTCGCGCGCTGGGCGCTGGCGCAAATCCTTCCGGATGACCGGTTTCTGTTCACTTTGTACTCCACCTGGAAGCAACTGGACTGGCTGGATATCGTATTGATTTACTCTGCGACTATATTTGCGTTCGCTATCCCATTGAAAATATGGAACTCTATCCGTCAGGAACAGCTTCTTGGAGCGCAGCGGAGGCTGCTGACTGAGGCGAGGTTGCGCGCGCTGACCAGCCAGATCAATCCGCACTTTCTTTTCAATACTTTAAACACAGTAAACTCGCTGATCCGCACCAATCCGGAGCAGGCGCGGGCCGTCGTGCGGAAGCTCTCCAACATTCTGCGGAGACTGCTCAAAAAAGACGAAAATCTGTCACCTTTGCGCGACGAAATTAGCTTTATAAACGATTATTTGAGCATCGAAATGACACGTTTTGGCGAGAAGCTGCGCTTCGTGAATGAGACGGCGCCTGACACGCTCGACCGCCTGATCCCCTCTATGCTATTGCAGCCCATCATCGAAAACTCGATCAAGCATGGGCTCAGCTCCAAAGTGGAGGGAGGACAGATCACTTTGCGGACCCAGTTGCGCGAGGAGCGGTTACACATTGAAATAGAAGACGACGGCGTAGGTGTAGAGGAATCCAAACTGGCCACGATGTTTGATTCCGGAATCGGGGTATCCAACGTGAATGAGCGGCTGCATGTCCTTTTCGGCGATGATTACAGGATGGAAGTCGATAGCCGGCCTGGAGAAGGCACGAGGACGCACATTGAGTTTCCCGACTTGAGCGGACGCAGATAAGATACAATGCCGCAACGACTGTCTATGCAGACTGCTGTCGCTATCCGCTCCGAAAGATTCCACCAGACAATAGCCACGCGGACGAAGCGCGTGTATGATCATCTGTCGGCGATCTATCCGGCCTCCACATTCTTCTTCCACTCGAAGGCGCATCGCATTGCGCTCGAAATGAGCGGGCTGCGGGATGGCATGAAGGTTTTGGAAATTGCAACCGGATCGGGGGAGATGTTCCGGCGGCTGGTGCGGAACAATCCGGAGGGGCACACGTGCGGGGTCGACCTGTCGCCGAACATGGCGGCGAGGACGCAGGCCCACGCACGAAAGAAGTTCCCGGCGGCGCGGCTGCACTGCCAGGCGGTGGACGCGCGGGCGCTGCCTTACCGCGATGCATCGTTCGATTCGATCTTCTGCTGCTACCTGTTCGAACTGCTTTCGACCGACGATGTGTACATGACGATGGAAGAGATGCAGCGCGTGCTGAAGCCGCGGGGCAAGGTGACAGCGATTCTGATCGGCCAACAGGTGGAGTTCTTCAATAAGGCATACCGTGTGGCTTCGTCGTTGGTGCCCGCGTTTTGGGGACGGCAGGTGGATGGCTCGGCGCTGACGCTGTTGGAATCCACCGGCTTCCGGGTGACGCAAGAGCGGTTCGTCCGGCAAGGATTCTATCCTTCGCGGATCTTAACGGCGATCAAAGATTGACTCCCCACGAGGGGCGAAGGTGTGATCGAATGTGAGGAATGCAATTCCGCCTCCTACTTCTCGCCTCTTCTTTGGCCTGCATGGCGCAGGTACAACTGAAGCAGTCTCCGGACCGCATCTCCGTCACGATCGATGGCAAGCCGTTCACCGATTTCTTCATTGGCGCAGAGGCGCCTAAGCCTTATCTGCATCCGTTGCGGACGGCCTCGGGCAAAATTGTCACGCGCTCGTACCCGATGGAGACGGTGGCGGGAGAGGCGAAGGATCACCCGCATCACCGCGGACTGTGGATCACGCACGGCCTGCTGAACGAAGTGGATTTCTGGGCGAATGAGAAGAACCAGAAAGGCGCGGGGAAGAATGGAAGAGGCACGGTAGTCACGCGGCGTGTGACGGCGGTGAACAGCGGGAAGAAAAAGGGCACAGCCGGCGCCAATTTCGAGTGGCAGGACCCTTCGGGTAAAGGTCTGCTGGCCGAGCGGCGTACGATGACTTTCTATTCGCACCCGACCGAACGCATCATCGATTTTGACGTAACGTTCACAGCGCTGGACGATGTGGTTTTCGGCGACACAAAAGAAGGTATGTTCGCGATCCGCCTGGCGACGGACCTGGAAGAGAAACACACTGGCAAAATGCGGACTTCAGACGGAAAAGAGGGCGAGAAAGCCGTGTGGGGCAAACGCGCTCCTTGGGTGGACTACGCGGGGACTCTGCAGGGCGAGAAGGTCGGGTTGGCAATTCTCGATCATCCGGCGAATCCGCGCCATCCGACGTACTGGCACTCGCGCGGATACGGTCTGTTTGCCGCAAATCCGTTTGGCGTGCGCGACTTCGAAAGTGACAAGACGAAGAACGGCGACATGAAGTTAACCAAAGGGAGCGCGATGCGGTTCCGTTACCGGCTGATCATCCACCCCGGCGATTACGCTGAAGCAAAAATCGCGGAAGAATTCGCAAAATACGCCAAACTGAAGTGATCGATCTGCCCGATTGGGATGTATAATCCATCCCATTGAGAGGGCGAACAATGACCGGTTGGCAGAGGTACCTTTTTCTTCCTGTGCTTGTGGCGGCGGTTGCGCAGGGCCAGACGATTAGTACGTATGCAGGTACCGGAACCTGCTGCGCCGATCCGGACAACGTACCCGCGACGAGCGCCTATCTGCAAGGCGCCGACGGCTTGGCCATCGACGGTACGGGGAATCTCTACATCTGGGAGGTCCAGCCCTTTCGCGTCCGGAAAGTGAGTCCGTCGGGCATCATTACGACCGTGGCGGGTGTGTACCAGTCCTTCGGCAGTTCGGGGGATGGCGGGCCGGCAACGAGCGCGCTGCTGCAGGGCGGATCGCTGCATCCCGGACTGGCAGTGGATAGCGCGGGGAACCTATATATCTCCGACGGGGGAAATCATCGCATCCGAAAAGTGAACCCGGCGGGAATCATCAGCACGTTCGCTGGAAACGGTACAGAGGGCTTCTCGGGCGATGGCGGCCTGGCGACCAGTGCGCAGCTAGCGCAACCGAATGGGATTGCCTTGGACGCGGCGGGAAATCTGTACATCGCCGATTCGGGGAACCAGCGGGTTCGCAAAGTAACTCCGGCCGGAATCATCAGCACGGTGGCGGGTGACGCGGCGTCGCCCTTTTCCGGGGACGGTGGGCCGGCGGTCAACGCCGGCATTGAACGGGTACAGTCGGTAGCGATCGACAACAGCGGGACCCTGTACTTGACGGAGGGGCGGCGGATCAGGAAAGTCGACGCGAATGGAATTATCACAACGATAGCCGGCACGGGTACGCTCGGAAACGGCGGCGATGGCGGTCCGGCTACGAGCGCGCAGTTCCGCGGCGCCGCGGGCATGGCCTTCGATCGCGCCGGCAACTTGTTTATCGCCGACGTGAGCAACCAGAGAATCCGAAAGATCGATACCGCGGGGATTATCACGAACCTGGGCGGATCCACGCTCGGTTTTGCCGGCGACGGCGGACCCGTTGCCAATGCGCAATTCCGCGTACCGCACGACGTGGTTTTTGACGCGGCGGGGAATCTCTACATCTCCGATACGGGGAACTTCCGTATCCGTAAAGTGGCCGCTTCCGGTCCGGCGCTAGTGCCAAGCCCCGGTTCGCTGACGTTCTCGTTTACGCAGGGGAGCGCGACGGCCCCGGCGGCGCAGAGTGTGTCGGTGACGAGTACGGGAGCGCCGCTGACGTTCAACGTTTCCAGCTCGACATCCACTGGCGGAGGCTGGCTGTCCGTAAACGTCTCCAACGCGACGACGCCGGCGACCTTGCAGGTTTCGGTGACACCGGGCACGCTTGCGCCGGGCACCTATAGCGGGACGGTAACGCTTACGCCGGCAGGAGGCTCTCCGCAGAACGTTGGTGTGACATTCACGGTGACCGGGCAGGCCACGCCGGTATTCGTGAGTACCGGTGTCGTGAATGCGTTGGGATATCAAAACAAACTGGCGCCGGGAGTTGTGTTTGTCATTTTCGGGCGCGGGCTGGGCGGCGCCACTCTGGCTGCAGGGGCCGCGCCGGACTACCCGGCTTTGCTGGCGGGAACATCGATAACGTTCACCCCGGCTACGGGCGGCACGCCGATCCAGGCACGCATGATTTACACGCTGGCAGGACAGATTTCGGGGTTTTTGCCGTCGTCGACCGCACCGGGCACATATGCGGTTCGTGTGACTTATAACGGACAGACCAGCGCGCCGCAGAACGTAACGGTGGTTGCGCGGAGCCTCGGGATCGCCACGGCGAATAGCAGTGGCGCAGGCGTCCCGCAAGCGACGATCGGCAATGTGAATGGCGGCGTAAGCCTGACGAGGTTTACCAGCGGGAGCCTGGCGTTTAACGGACTGACATGGACCCTGACGCCGGCGCATGCAGGCGATACTCTGGTGTTCTGGGGTACAGGCGGAGGCGCGGACGCGGCAAACGACTCGGGAAGTTCGTCGGGCGACCAGACGGCCGCGGGAAATTTCCGCGTCATCGTGGGCGGCCGCTCTATTACCCCGCTCTATGCGGGCACTTCGGCGGGCTATCCAGGCCTCTGGCAGATCAATTTCGTTCTGCCTTCGGACGTGGATACCGGGTGCTCGGTCTCCGCGCAGGTGAGCGCGGGCGGAGAACTCAGCAATGTCGTCACGCTGCCGATCGCGGAGCCGGGCCAAAGCGCTTGTTCCGATCCGAATCTGAGTCCGGCGGTTCTGGCGAAGCTGGACGCGGGCGGCACGATTACCGGCGGCGCATTTGCGATTGCCAAAATGACCGAACCGGTGACGAATACAGTCCAGGAAACGGCCAGCGGATTCGTGGGCCGTTGGACCGCCGCGGCGTGGGCGATTCAGAACCTGGCGCCGCGATTTGGAAACTGCACCGTCTACGATCGAACCTATCCGCTTGGTGGCCTGGACGCGAGCAGTCCTTCCACTACTTTGAACGCGGGTGCGCGACTGGGGTTGAGCGGTCCAAACCTTGCCGCGGGCGCCGGTTTAGCGGCGGGTCCGTTCCTGCTGGGCACCTACTATGGGCTATCCATGACGGCGGGGACGGTCACTGGCGGGAGTTACACTCTGACGGGATCGGGCGGCGCCCAAGTCGGGCCATTCACCACGTCCACGATATTTCCGACGAGCTTTACGGCGACAAATTTCGGCGCGATCACCTTGGTCGACCGGAGCAGGCCGCTCACTTTCACGTGGTCGGGGAGCGGAATTGACCGCGTTTATATCCAGGTGAATTCGGCGACAACGGCCGCGGGGAATCAGCATATCGTCACGATCAGTTGCTACGCGCCGGGCAGCCTGGGGACGTTTTCTGTCCCCACAGCCGCGCTAGCGTACCTGCAACCGGCGGCGGCGGCGGGCGCGAGCTTCGGAGGGATATCGATTCAGGGCCTGTCGGCCCCGGGAACGTTCACTGCAACGCTGGCCGACGGCGGGTCGCTGGATTTCGGCGCATTTTCCGCCAATCTCGGCGCTGGCAAGAATGTAGCGATTCAGTAACTAATTGGAGACGGCGATATCGGCCATGTCGTGAAAGGCCTCGGGTGTCTCGATGGCGAGCGGGACGGCCGAGCCCGTCTGCGCAGTAGCGGGGATGACGAAGTTTATCTGGTAGAGGCCGGCCAGGCCGGGCGCGAGGCCTTTGAACGACACGGCGGCCAGGCGTCCGCCGACGTATACCTTTACGTCAGAATTCACGATACTCAGTGGACTGGCGGGCGCCGCAGCCCCGTCGGGGATGGATGGAGTTACCGGGCCGAGACCCGTGAGATAGAGCTGCACGGTTTCGCCGCGCCGGGCGGGAGAGGCCGCGCTGACGAGTGTGAAATTGGCATGGAGCAGCGCACCGGGTCCGGTGCCGGCGGGCGGGATGGTGAAAATGCCCGGCGACGTGCGGGCGAGCGGAATCTCGACGGCATTGGAGCGTTGGCCATTATTGACGACGACGATGTTGGCGGAGGAGCCACTGGCATTAAGAGGCACCAGCGCGCTGATCTGTCCGGGGCTGGTGAGATAGAGTGGGGCCGCGGTATTGTTCACCAGTACTTGCACATTGCCGAGTGCGCTTGGGAAGGGAAGCGCGGCGGCGACGGTGGTGGATGCGGCAAGGCCGGAGCCGAACAGAGTAAAAAAACCTCCGGGCGATAACGGTGCGCCGACGGGAGCGAAGCTGGCGGCGTTGACGACGCCTTGCGGACTGATGAACACGCCCGTTCCCGCAGGCGCGGCCGCTCGAATGGCGAAGCTCAGTTCGTAGTTGTTGGAATCGGAGGTAGAGATGCCGTTGGTCTGAAAGCTATTGCCTCCGGCGCCGAGAGCGAAACGGCCGAGCTCCAGCGTTCCGGTGCCGCCGGCGTCGAGAGCGTATGGGTTCGCGCCGGAGAAGGAGATCACGCCTTCCGATTGCCGCACGCGCAGGCTGGAGACAAGCTTCCCGGATCCGGTGGAATTGGAAGACCCGGAATAAGACTCCGCCTTATCGGTGTATCGGAGCCCGGCGCGAAAGAAGAGATTCTTAAAGGAAGCGGCGTTAGCCGCGCCGTTGAAGGATCGGACACCGATCCACAGATCGTGACCGCCTGAACCCGAGGAGCCGAACACGATGAGCGAGCCATCGGCGGAGATCCATAGACTCCGAACGCCGGTGAGCAGCGCGGATCCTGGAATGGCGAACGTGCCGGAGCCATCCGGGGTGATGGAATAGGTAGCATTCCCGGCTGTGGTGACGGTTACACGGCCGCCTGCGTCAGCCGCCTTGCCGGTGACGATAACGGTGCCCGCGCCGCCCGTTCCGCTCGCGGTGAAATGGAACGCCGCGTTGCGCCTTTGGCCGGACGTCCCGCCGGGGAATTCGATGGCGGAAACATCATAATCTCCCGACAGCGATCCGTTGTTCTGCCCGCCCGCCGGGGCTTGAATGGCGACGAAGAGATCATAGACTCCGGACGTTTCCGTGGAGGAAGCGACGACCGCGCCCTGCCCCAATCCCGCATTCAAGTCTGCACCGGACCGCTGCGGATTCGACATAACCACGTAGCCCGTGCTCTTCACGCCGTAAGTACCGTTGCCGTTAAAGGCGCCGGGCAGACCGGGGCCGATCACCTGCGAACCCGTCCAGGTATAGGAGCCGGCGCCATCGAACGTAATAGCGCCATAGGCCGTCCTCATTTCCGAGATGGCGCCCGATGCGTTCCCCACGATCATCATATGGCGGAAAAAATATTTCCCGTTCAGTGAGGCGTTGGAAAGAGTCTGCGAAAATGCCGTAGCCGCCGAGATCAGGGCGAGAAAAGCCGCCAGTGTGTGATTCATCCGTGTATCCCCGTACTACTAATCATCGTCCGATTCATTCGTCCGCCTTAGGGGTGAACGTCCGGGGCGTGAACCAGGAGTACATTGCCGGGAGCAAGAAGAGTGTCAGGAGCGTTGACGATGCTAGGCCGCCGATGACGACAGAGGCCAACGGACGCTGTACTTCGGAGCCGGCGGAGGTGGAGAGCGCCATGGGAAGAAAGCCGAGGCTGGCGACGAGCGCGGTCATAAGCACCGGCCGCAGGCGGAGGATGGCTCCTTCGGGCACGGCTTCCTCGTCGGGCACTCCGGATCCGCGCAGGCGGTTGATCTGGCTCACCATGACGATGCCGTTCAACACCGCGACGCCGAACAGTGCGATGAAGCCGATGGAGGCGCTGAGGTTCACGTTCATCCCGCGGATCCAAAGCGCGGCCACGCCGCCGACAAGCGCAAAGGGCACGTTGCAGAGAATGAGCATCGCCTGGCGCATCGAATAGAACGTGAAATAGAGCAGGGCGAAAATAACAATGATTGAGATGGGGAGCACCAGCGCCAGCCGCCCGAGCGCGCGCTCCTGGTTTTCAAATTGGCCGCCCCAATCGATGAAGTAGCCGGGCGGAAGCTGCACCTCTTCGGAGACGCGGCGGCGCGCTTCATCGGCGAAGCCGCCGAGGTCGCGCCCAGTGACGTTGCACTGCACGACCACACGGCGCAGGCCGTTTTCGCGGCTGACGACCTCCGGTCCGCGCGAAGTGCGAACACTTGCAACCTGGCCGAGCAGCAGGCGCTCACCGCCGGGCGCCTGGATGCGCACCTGTTCGAGAGATTCCGGGCGTGAGCGATAATTCCCGGGCAGGCGGACGACGATGCCGAATCGGCGCTGGCCGTCGATCAAATCGCTGACCGGGCGGCCGCCGACCGCGGCTTCGACGACTTCCCGTATATCGTCGACATGAAGTCCGTAGCGGGCGAGGGCGGCGCGGTTGGGCTCAATGTGCAGCTCTGCGACGCCGCTGGTGACTTCCATCTGCGCATCGGTTGCGCCAGGCACACGCTCCAGAATGCGAAAAGCGCGCATCGCGAGCGCGTCCAGCGTCTCCGGATTTTCACCGAAGAGTTTCACCGCCACATCGGCCTTGATGCCACTGATGGTTTCATCCAGCCGCATGGCCATGGGCTGCGTGAAATTGTATGCGACACCGGGGACGGCTTCGAGCGCCGTGCGCATTTTGGCGATCAGTTCCTCCTTCGTCGGGACCTTCCACTGCTCCTGTGGGTGAAGGATGACGTAGACGTCGGCTTCATAGATGCCCATCTGATCCGTGGCGAGATCGGGCCGGCCGAGTTTGGAGACAATGCCCTTTACTTCCGGGAGCTTGAGCAGAGTCTTCTCCACCTCTGTGCTGAGTTTGGAAGAATCCGACAGTGAAACGCCGGGGAGCTTCTTCGTCTGCACGAGGATGGAACCTTCCTCCAGGCGCGGCATGAATTCCGTACCGAGGTACGGGATGGAGCCGAGGGCGGCCGCGGCGATGAGGGCACCAGCAACGACGGTAAGGACGCGGTGCCGCAGGGCAGTGGAGAGCAGGCGCCGGTAGACGGAGCGCAGCGATTCAAACCAGCCTTCCTCCTTGTGCGGCTTCACGCCATGTTTCAACGTGTACGAAGCCAGCACCGGCATGGCAAACAGTGCGAGGGCGAGAGATCCGGTGAGCGCGGAGACGACCGTGACCGCCATTGGCCGGAACATGCGGCCTTCCAGGCCTTCTAGAAAGAAGATGGGCACGTAGACCGCGATGATGATGCCAACGGCGAAGACGATGGGCCGCGCGACTTCGTGAGCCGCGAGGCGGACAACTTCAAGCGGATCCTGATCGTCCTTGCGGGCGCCCAGGCGGGCGACGGCGTTCTCCATCATGACGACGGCGCCGTCGACGATCATGCCAAAATCCACCGCGCCGAGGGACATCAGATTCGCGGTGACGCCGAACCATTTCATGCCGATGAAGCCGGCCAGCAATGACAGCGGAATCACCGCCGCCACCAGCAGCGCGGCGCGAACATTGCCGAGGAATAGCAAGAGCACGGCGATGACGAGTAAGCCCGCTTCGGCGAGATTGCGGCGCACGGTGGAGATCGTGCGGTTGATTACTTCGCTCTGGTCGTAGAAGGGAACGATAGTAGCGCCCGCGGGCATCTTCACGGTGGCGAGCCGGCGTTTGACGCGTTCGATGACCTCGCGTGAGTTCTCGCCTTTCAGCATGATGGCCATGGCGGAGACGGATTCGCCGCGTCCGTCGCGAAGCGTGGCGCCCTGCCGCTGGGCGGCGCCGGTGCGCACGTGCGCCACGTCACGAACCAGCACCGGCGTGCCGGCGCGAGAGGTGATGACGATGTTTTCCAGATCGACGGGCTTGGCCACTCGGCCCTTCCCAACCACCGTGTACTGCTCGCCCGCGAATTCAAAGAACCCGCCGCCGAAGTTTTCATTACTGGCCGATACGGCCTTCTCCACGTCGGCGAGCGATACGTTGTAGCGTTCGAGCGATTCCGGGCGCACTTCGATTTCGAATTGGCGTGTACGGCCGCCCCAGGTCTCTACCTCCACAACGCCGGGAACAGTGCGAAGCGCCGGACGGATCACCCAATCGAGAAACGCCTTCCGCTCGTCAAGCGGCACCGGCTCGCCTTCGATGGTGAACTGGTAAACCTCGCCGAAGGGCGTGGCGTTCGGGCCGAGGCCGGGTTCGAGATGGGCCGGAATGCGGCCGCGCACTTCCTGCAATCGTTCGTTAACGAGCTGGCGGGCAAAATAGGGGCTGACCGTATCGTCAAAAACGACTGTGATTTTCGAAAGCGCGAACTTGGAAATGGAGCGAGCCTCGGTGACACGGGGCAGGCCCATGACGGAAATTTCCATGGGCCAGGTGACGAGGCGCTCGACCTCCGTGGGCGGCATGCCGGGGCAGGCGGTGACGATGGTGACCTGGTTGTTGGTGAGGTCTGGAAAGGCGTCGATAGGGAGATTGAGGAGGCTGAAGATCCCCCCGCCGATGAGGACGGCGAGGGCGGCGACGACAAGGATCCGGTTGTGCAGCGCGGTGTCGATTAAACGGTTGAGCAAGCGCGGCTACTCCTCGGTGAGCGTCGACTTCAGCATTTCGGACTTCAGCAGGAATGCACCGCGTGTGACGACCCGGTCGCCCGCGGAGAGGCCGGAGAGAATGGCGACACCGCCGCCGGCCCGGGCGCCGGTTTCGACGGCGCGGGTCTGAAAGCGGTCGCCGGCGGCGGCAACGAAGACGATCTGGTGGCCGTTCATCTCCTGTATGGATTCCTGCGGGACGTAGAGAGCCTCACCCGTTCCGCCGGAGACGATTTCCGCGGCGGCGTACATTTCGGGCTTCAATTCGCCGCGCGGATTGGCGAGCACGATGCGCGCCTGCACAGTACGGGTTGCGGCGTCCAACTGGTCGCCGATGCGGGTGATGCGGCCCGGAAACGGGCGGCCTTCAAATGCGCGGACGAAAACCTGCGCGGACATTCCGGCGCGGATGCGGCCCATGTTTTCTTCGGGGACCGCGCCGATCATCCAAATGGAAGAGAGATCGCTGATGACGAAGAGGTCGTCCCCGGGCTTCGTGACCGAGCCCGCCGTGACCGAGCGCGAGATAATAACACCGCCGGCGGGAGCTTTGACGGGGATCATATCGTCGTCATGCTCCAACTCGCCCTCCTTATGGCCCGGGGGCTCTTCGGCCGAGACTTCCAGAAACTCCTCCAGATGCTGACGAGCGCGAATCACTTCCAGCCGTCCGGCCTGCACGTTCGCGAGCGCGTGCCTGAATTCATTGTCGGCATTGTCGGACTGTTCCTGCGACGCGGCTTTCAGATCGTGCAGGCGATGGATACGGTCGCGGCTGCGCTGCGCGTAGGAGAGCTGGGTTTCCAGACGCGTCATCTCCACCTTCGCCTTCTGGTAGGAGGCGCGCGATTCATGGATGTCATGGCTGTGAAGCCGTGCGAGGACCTGTCCCTTTTGTACGCGGTCGCCGACGTTGAAGAATAACTTCACGACGCGTCCATCGGTGATGGCGCCGGCTTTGTGAGTGCGCTCTTCATCGGCGACAAGGCGGCCGTTCACGCGGAAGGTCAGCGGAACATTGCGGCGCTCGACGTCGACGATCTGCAAACCGGAGGTCTTCTGGAGCTCGGCGCTGAGGCGGACTTCGCCGGGCGCGGCCTTGCTTTCGGCCGCCTTCTTTTCGGCCTTCACGGGTTCCGGTTTCGCGCCGCACGCGGCGAGTAGAACGGTGACGGCGGCAAGCGCGTAGCGTTTCACGGCACGACTCCCATTGCCGATTCAACGGCGGATTCACTGAGACGGAATTCTGTCAGCGCCTGCACACGAAGCAGGTCGGTCTCCAGCCGGACGCGTTCGGCGTCGAGCAGGCGAAGAAGATCGGCGCCGCCTTCGCGGTAGGCTCCCTGGGCGATGCGGGCGGTTTCGCGGGCGTGATCGCCAAGGGCGCTGAGCATGGTGCCTATCTGCGCCTGGCGCAGCCGGTAGGCGGAGTAGGCGGCGCGAACTTCGGCGCGCACCATGGCCTCAGCAGCGGCGGCGTTGGAGCGGGCGACACGTATCTCAGCGCCGGCGGCGGCGATGTTGCCCTGATTCCTGTTGCGCCACGGAAGGTCCATGTTTAAGTACGCGAGCAGGCCGTCGTAGCCGTTGGTTCGTTTGTAGCCGGCGGAGAGATCGACATCGGGACGTGCGAGGGCAAGTTGGAGTTGTTCGTTGGCCGAGGCGGCCGCAACGCCCTGCCGGGCCAGGCGGACCTCCGCGCGGCGGTTCATGGCCTCGTCGGCGTTTTCGGCGGGAACAGTCGAGGCGCCGTCCAGCGTGCCGTCGAGGGGAATAGCGCCATCGATCGCCGTGCGGCCGAGCTCTCGCTGCAGGTTGATGCTGGCGCGCTCGGCGATCAGCGTGGCTCCGGATGCGGCCAAACGGATGCGCTCCATTTCCAGGCGAATGCGGATGAGATCGGCCTCCGCCATATTGCCTTCCCGCACGCGGACCTCATGATAGGTAACGGTCTGCGCAAAGTTCGCGATGGCTTCGTTGTAGACGCGCGCGATGCGTGCGGCGCCGAGGGCCGTCCAGAAGGCGTCGCGCACCTGCGCGGCGATGTGCTGGGCGAGGAGATCGCGAGCAATTCCGGCAAGTTCTTTGTGAGCCGCGGCGAGCTCCGTGCGGCGCTCCCGCTTGCGGGCCGTTTCGAGAGTCTGGGAGAGGTAGAGGAACTGGTCGTTGTCGACGAAGGGGCGATACGGCGACTGCCATCCGCCGCGGATGTTTTCAAGCTGAATGGTTAGGTGCGGATTCCTTTTCAGAGCGGCCTGTTCCAACAGTCCCTGGGCGGTGGAGATGCGGCCGTCCGCCGCGGCGATGAGCGGGTGTTTCTCAAGCGCCTCCCGGATAGCGGCGGAAAGAGTGAGCGGCTGTTGCGAGAACGCAGAAAGGGAGCAGAATATCGCCAGTATACGTAGGGGCCAACAGCCGTGCACAGATCCGAGTCTAACAGAAGATGCCGCTTGTTTTCAGTAATTTACAAGCGCAATCGAATTGCAGGTGGTAGGCGATCCGACTGGGTTGTTCGAGAATTTTTACCTAGCTGCGAAACTAGCGGTTCGGGAATGGGTTCGAACCCGTAGAATCAAGATGATGCCCGTCTTGATGTGATTAGAAAGCGGGACGTCGCGAAAGCCGAAACGGCGGCGTCGAGAACTAGGGGACTGAGCAAGATGAAACGCTGTGCCATTCTCATCTCTGTACTGGCCGGATTTACCATCACGGGCCAGGAGCAGGAAGGCGAGATCGTCGCCGACCATGCGGAGTGCACGTACTTTGGTCCGAAGCGGGCGCAGTTTGTGGCGGGTTCGCTGGCGGCGGCGCGGCAGCCGCGGAATTCTTTCTCGCAGGAGACCGAGGAGATCGTCAGCCGGCTAGGCGCTACGCGCCAGTTCGTACCGGGCGGCAGCCGCACGTTTTCCAGCATGCAGGGCGCGGACTCTTCGAATGTAGTCGACAAGAACATATTCGGAGTTCTGCAATCGCGGGGTATCGCACCGGCTGGCCGAACGAACGATTATGAGTTCATCCGCCGCGCGTCGCTGGACCTGACCGGCCGCGTGCCAGCGCCGGAACGCGTAACGGCGTTTGTGGCCGATTCCGATCCCGGCAAGCGGACGAAGTATATCGACGAATTGTTGGGGTCCGACGCGTGGGTGGACAAGTGGACGATGTTCTTCGGCGATCTCTATCGGAACACCGACCAGATTCGCGCGACGAACACGATTCGGCGGGCAGAGGGCCGGGAGGCGTTTTATCGTTGGATCTATGACTCGCTGAAGACCGGCAAGGCATACAACAAGATGGCGTTCGAACTGATCGCGGCGGAAGGAGCGAACTCCTGGACCCAGGGCGAGTTGAACTGGCAGATCGGTAACCGGACTACGGGCGGGCCGGCGCAGGACAATTACGATCAGATGGCCGCGTCGACGATGGAGACGTTTCTTGGCGTCAGCCATTTCAATTGCATCGTCTGTCACAGCGGGCGCGGACACGTCGATACGCTGAGCTTGTGGGGTAAAGGGGCCGGCCGCATGCAGGCCTATGGATTTGCGGCCTTCTTTGCGCAGACGAACATGGTTCAGCAGGCACGGGAGCAGCGCCCCGACCCGAACATCTACTACTGGGGCCTGACGACGGCGCGCACCGGCACGTACGCGTTGAACACGACGACAGGCAACCGTCCGCCGCGGCAGCCGATCGGCAGCACGCGCGTCGTTCCCCCGGCCTATCCGTTTGGCGAAGGCGCGGGTCCGAATGGCGGCGAGGCGTGGCGCACGGCGGCGGCGCGGCTGGTGACGGCCGACTTCAACTTCGCGCGCGCGACGGTGAACTACATTTGGAAGGAATTGATGGTGAGGGGCTTGGTGGAGCCGGTGAATCAGTTGGACCCGGACCGTTTGGACCCGGATAATCCGCCTCCCGCTCCCTGGACGCTGCAGCCTTCGAACGCGGCTCTGCTGCGCGACTTGGCGCAGGACTTTATCGACAGCGGATATAACCTGAAGTCCCTGATGCGGCGCATCGCCACGTCGGACGCCTATCAACTGAGCGCGCGGTACGACGGGCAATGGGACCCATCGTGGGAGAGCCTCCATGCGCGGCGGCTGGTGAGGCGGCTGTGGGCGGAAGAAGTGTATGACGCCATTTCGCAGACATCCAACGTCGCTGCGCCCATCACGATGACCACTTCCACGCGGGTGCCGAATGGACCGGCTCCGGAGACGCGCATCGTGCCATACGCCATGCAGACCACGAGTCCCGCATCGCGTGGCGGCGCGGCGGCGTTCCTGAATCCCTTCTACCCGGGTGACCGCGAGGATACCGACCGGCGGCGCGACGGGTCCGATCAGCAGGCGTTGACGCTGATGAACAATAACTTCGTCATGACGCGGACGCGCTCATCGGCCGCGGCCGGACAGGACAGCGTGCTGCGCAAGTTCATCAACCGCACCGATCGCGAGCTGATAGACAACCTCTACCTGACGGTTCTCTCGCGACTCCCCAACGAATCGGAGCGCGCGACGGCATCCGCCGCGCTCACCTCCGGCAACCGGCAGCAGGCGGCGGAGAACCTTCTCTGGTCGCTTTATAACAAGGTCGATTTCTTCTTTAACTACTAGAGAATCATCATGTCCAACGAATCCAGGTTCAATCGCTTTGTTGAGAAGAATCCGCACCACCATCTGCCTTTCTACGCGCGCCCGCACGGCAGCCGCCGCGACTTCTTCCGCGTGATGGGCGCGGGGGTCACCGGCGCCTATCTGGCTTCGACGCCCGCGAATGCGCAGTCGATCAAGGGACAGAGCGTGAAGACGAAGAATACGGCGAAGAACGTTATCTTCATCCTGCTCACCGGCGCGCCAAGTCACATCGACACCTTCGATCTGAAGATGACCTCGGGCGTGACGCCCGCCACGTTCAATCCGACAACCATCAACGGTGTGGCGTGGAACGCCGGCGTGTTTCCGAAGATAGGCGCCCAGTTTGACGATATCGCCATCGTCCGCTCCGTTCGCGCCTGGGCCGCGCAGCATACACTCTCCCAAACGTGGGTGCAGATCGGCCGCAATCCGGCCGCGGTGCTCGGCGATATCGCCCCGAACATGGGCGCCATCGTCTCGGCGGAAAAGAAAGTGGAACGGACGTCTTCGCAGATCTTCCCGACGTTCCTTGCGTTGAACTCCGACGGCGCTGTGGGCGCAGGCTATCTGCCCGCCGTCTACGAGCCGTTCAAATTTGCCCCCAGCCAGGCCGGTCTGCCCAACACCACCAACCCGGACGGCGGCGCGCGTTTCGATACCAAGTACACCCTGCTGCAGGGGCTGGATAATCCGCTACGCGTCAATTCGCCCTATGGCGATTCGATGACGGATTTCAGCGCGTTCTATCAGTCGGCGCGCGGGCTGATGTACAACGCGGCTGTCGACAAGGCATTCAAGTATTCCACGGCCGATAGTGCGCGCTACGGGAACACGTCGTTTGGCAATGCGCTGCTCACC
Source organism: Acidobacteriota bacterium (assembly GCA_016185425.1). Taxonomy (GTDB): domain Bacteria; phylum Acidobacteriota; class Terriglobia; order Bryobacterales; family Bryobacteraceae. Next base: position 69,331 of record JACPNQ010000040.1, read on the forward strand.
GCCAAGCAGGTTCTGGAAGCTAACATGGGTACCCGGTACATTCAGGTATCGCTTGGCGGCTGGGACATGCACAACAACATCTACACCGCGCAGCAGGGGCAGAACTCCATCTTCTCGCTCGGCAAGACATTGGACGACGGACTCGGCGCTCTGTTGGCCGACATGAAGGCGAGCGGCCAACTGAAAGAGACGCTCATCGTGATGATGGGCGAGTTCGGGCGCACAGTCGGCCCGCTCACTTCGACGATGGGCCGGGATCACTACCTGCAGCAATTCGCCTTCTTCGCCGGCGGCGGTGTGAAGGGCGGGCGCGCGTTGGGCACTACGGACGCGACGGGCGCGCGTACGGAAGATTTCGCGTGGTCGGCTGGGCGCGATGTGCGCGTGGAAGATATCGAAGCGACCATCTACTCCGCGCTCGGCATCAACTGGACCAACGTTCGCTACGACGATCCGTTCGGACGCGGTTTCGAGTACGTTCCGTTCGCCAACGACGGGCTTTACAAGCCGATTGACGAGCTCTGGGGCTGATCGGATTTACGCGGGGCAGCGCATTCCACATAATGGCGGAATGCGGATTCTGCTCGCTCCAGCGCTGACGTCGTACTGCCACGAAGGTTTCTCGCGAAGAGTGGGACCGCGCCGCCGCTTCGCTGCGCGAGAGAATCCCGGCTCTCGCCGATACGCAGATCGCGATGGAACTGGCGCGCATCACGGCCTTCGCGGGTGACGGGCACGCATTCGTCAATCTTCGTTCCAGCCCGCTCGTTCTCTAGCGGGCTGCTTGCCAGCGAAGAGTTGTCGCTGCGTGGGTGGATCATCGCCGGCGAACCCATGGGCGCCAAACCGCCGTGCAGGCGCAGAGCGAAACTCTCACGCCCGGCGTGCTGGTTCCCTGGACCTGGGCTGCGGCTTCGCAGGATCTCGATCCATTCCTTGACGCCGCGTTGGCCTTGAACTGAGGGCTGGTATCCTGAAAGGCGAACGCCCTATGACGAAGGTTCAACTGCGCTACGAGCTGCTCCGCCCCCTTGATGACACCTTGCTGAAGCGGATCTCGGACGCGCACGGAATCTATGGATTCCAGCGGATTCAGTTGGAGCCATCGCTCGATAAACTTCTGGTGGAATACGATGCGGCCCGCCTTTCACGCGACGACGTGGAGGCCTGGCTTCATGGAGCGGGCATTCCGGTGAAGCCGCTTTAGTCGCGGCCGATTTTCGCGTCTTCGCGAATGCAGAGTCCTTGCGCGCACGCCCGCCACAGGCCGTCGTCCGCCGTGTGCAATACGATGCCGCCGCCTGGAGGAAGCTCCGCAGCGGATGCCCATCGGCGATTTGTTTTGTGAAACGCGAATTGCTTCTCGTAATAAGCCTGCAACTTCATCCGCACCGGCCATGTTGAATCGCCCGCGAACGCGCCGCCCTTGCCCGTTGTGAATTCCACATAACCCCAATACTCCGGCAAGTGCATGTTAACGCGGCCTTGCGGGGACCACACCCAGTTGTCCTCCTTCGTGCCGGGCACGCGCCGGTACTTGCCCTCATGCAGCTCGTGCCGCCACTCGACGCGCGAGAAATTCACTCGCCACGTGTCGCCGCTCTTTGGCGGCAGAGGCATCCGCGCCGCCTTGCCGAACGCACTCCATGGGATTGCAATCTCCAACGTCCACCCTTGGTCCACGTCGGCAGGGTTGTTGAGCGTGCCATTCACCCGCACCGCGGTAAGCAACCCCGGAATCGCCCAGCCGTTATCCGCGGAGCCGCCGTCCTTGTATGGCTTCGGCAGGAACAGGTCCCAACCGGTATTCAGTGCGTTCATCTCGAATTCAAAATACTCGTGACTGTCACCGTTGGGATCTACGAACACTTCGAAGTCGTTGTCGTTGAAGATTACCGAATCGTGCGCGGTCAGTGTTCCCCAAACGTGCGGCTCCTCCAACTCCGCGGCGATGTAGAAGTAGCGGTCGTCCCACAGCATGCGGGCGCGCGTCCGGAAGCGTGGCTTGGGCTTCCCATCGCCTTCGATGTCGACGAAAAGGGAGGTCCACGGCGCGTTGTTCCATTGCGCGTCGATTCGTCCATCAATCCGGATCGGTTTGGACGCGCGATGACACACGTACCCATTCGGTTGCTGCTGCGCGGAGGCCGCGGCGAGCGTCAGGAGTAGCAAGACAATTAAGGGCACTGCTGACCTTTATGCCACACAATCCTGTGTGCGCGAGAATCTAGGGAACATGTTCCGGCTAGCCGTCCTGCTGATTTGTACATACACGCTTATCGCGCAAACACGCGCCGAAGCGCTGCGAAAGATGGAGCAGGCGATGGGGCCGTTCCCGAAGCTCGACCGCAAACGCGGCCTCGCCGTGCGGAGGCTCTCCACGCAGGACGCCGGAAGCTATACGAAGACCAGGCTCACCTACGAGCCTGAACCCGGCCGTAAGGTCTACGCGTGGCTCCTTGTGCCGAAGTCCGGTGGCCGCCATCCGGCGGCGCTGTGCCTGCATCAGACCACGCGGATCGGCAAGGATGAACCGGTTGGCGAGGGCCCGAAGGACAATCTCCACTACGCGCGCGAACTGGCCGAACAGGGCTGGGTCGTCCTTGCGCCGGACTACCCCTCTTTCGGCGAGGACAAGACCGACTTCGAGAAGGAGGTCTATGGCCGGGGGTATCGGAGCGGCACGATGTACGGAATCGTAAATCACACGCGCGGTATTGATCTTCTGGCCGGTCATCCACGAGTCGATCGCCGCCGCATCGCCGCCATTGGCCACTCTCTCGGCGGGCACAACGCCCTGTTCGTCGCCGCCTTCGACGATCGCATCCGCGCCGTCGTCACCAGTTGCGGTTTCACATCGTTCGCCAAATACTACGGCGGCAACTTGAAGGGCTGGACCTCGCCTCGCTACATGCCGCGCATCGCGGAGGTCTACGGCAACAGCCCGGCGAAGGTACCGTTCGACTTCACCGACGTACTGGCCGCCATCGCCCCGCGTGCCGTTTTCGTCAACGCGCCCAGACGCGACTCCAATTTCGAAGTCTCCGGCGTCGACGACGTGGCAAACGCTGTTCGCCCCCGATTCCCCGAAGGACGCCTGATTGTCGAGCATCCGGAAGCGGAGCACGACTTTCCGCCGGCAATACGCCGCCAGGCCTATCAGTTCCTCAATAGCCTGCGCGATTGACAGCGCCGCTTTTACAAGTTTTTTACAACTTGTGAACGACCCACATCGCAAACTCTCATAAGCTACCCACATGGAGCGTATGACGATGTATAGCGATGAACACCTCTCGATCGAAGCCGCCGGCCCTGTGGAACTGGATAGCCGCCGCCTGACCCTGACCCGGAAAGAATACGAATTGCTGGCGATGTTGGCCCGCAACGCCGGTGAGATCGTGCCTCGCGACATTTTGCTCAGCACAGTTTGGGGATATTGCGAAGGCACCCGCACCCGCACTCTCGATGTTCATATTCGCCGCCTGCGCCGCAAACTCGGCTCGTTCGGCGACACCTATATTCAGACGGTTTTCGGCGTCGGCTATCGCTTTGAGCGGTTTCGCGCGCCGCGTCCGCTGTTGACTTACACGATTCCGGCCTACGCCGCAATCGCATAAACCCGTTCCTGCAAGGGCAGTCCAGGCCCTCCTGGCCAGTACAATAGAAGATTGCCCATGCAGGTTCGTATTGCACCATCCAAAGCGCTCGGCGGCGCGATCCGCCTCCCCGGCGACAAATCGATCTCTCACCGGTACGCTATCCTTTCCGCCATCGCGGAGGGGACTTCCACTCTCAAGAACTTTTCCTCCGGCGCCGATCCTCACTCGAGCCTCGGCTGCATGCAGTCGTTGGGTGTGGAGGTGGAAAAGGGCGAAGGCGAAGTAAAAGTGCATGGCCGCGGGCTGCGCGGGCTGCGGGCGCCGGAAGGCCAATTGGATGCGGGCAACTCAGGCTCCACGATCCGCATGTTGAGCGGTATCCTGGCCGGCCAGCCGTTTTCCAGCACCATCTTCGGAGACGAGTCCCTTTCCCGCCGCCCTATGAAGCGCATTATGACGCCCCTGCAGCAGATGGGCGCCCGGATTGACGCCGTTGATGGCACCTACCCGCCTATTACCATCCATGGCACTCGGGACTTGCAGGCGATGGACTATCACACACCGGTCGCGTCGGCGCAGGTGAAGAGCTGTGTGCTCTTTGCTGGGCTCTCCTGCAATGGCGAGACGTCGGTAACAGAGCCTGTCCGCACTCGCGACCATTCGGAAATCGCGCTGCGAGAGTTCGGGGCGGATATCCGTACCGAGGGACTCACAACTACCGTCGCCGGCGGCAAGGAATTGCAGGCCCGCGAGCTCTACGTTCCCGGCGATCTCTCGGGCGCGGCGTTTTTCCTGGTGGCCGCGCTGATGAGCGGCGACGCCAGTGTCATTCTTTATGACGTAGGCGTGAACCCTTCGCGCACCGCGCTGATCGACTTTCTGGTGGGCGGCGGCGGCCAGGTGAAGGTGCTTGACGTTCGCTCCTCGGGGGGCGAGCTTGTTGGCGATCTGCAAGTCCGGAACTCGCCATTCCAGGGCGGCGTCATCGAAAAAGGGATGACAGCGGCGTTGATCGACGAAATTCCCGTGCTCGCCGTACTTGGCGCGACCAGTGAAAACGGCCTTACCGTGCGCGACGCTTCGGAGTTGCGCGTGAAGGAAACGGATCGCATTGCGACTGTGGCGGAGAATCTTCGCCGGATGGGAATCGAGATCGAGACGGCCGCCGATGGCTTCCATATTCCGGGCAAACAGACCTTCCGTGCCGCTGAAGTCGATAGCTTCGGCGATCATCGCATCGGTATGGCGTTCGCTGTCGCCGGCCTGGTTGCCCAGGGCGGGGAGACGATCGTGAACGAAGCCGAAGCGGCCAGCGTGTCTTTTCCTGAATTCTTCGCTACTCTAGAATCCATTCGCGCGTGAGGATGTTCGATGAGCGGTGACTCCGGGCTGACCGTGGAAGGTCTGGCCCACGATCTAAATAATGTATTCGAAACGCTGTCCGAGGCGGCCGAACTGCTCTCGACGGACGCGAAGTGGAGCCGTGTGGCGAACACCATCCGCCGCAGCGTGCGCCGCGGCGAGAGGATTGTGGAGAGCCTGACGGAAACGATCTCCGACGCGGGAGACCTGTGCGAGATCCTCGACAACGCCGTGCAGCACACCGAGGACGTCCTGACGTTCACGCGCGGCACTGCGATTCAGTATGCCCGCCAAGTGGCCGATGGCGTTACCCTTTCCGGTTCGCCCGCCGCCTGGGAGCGCGTCTTCGTCAACCTTTTCCTCAACGCCGCGCAGGCCAATCCGCATGGCGCGGAGGTGGCCATCGGGGCAACGTGCGAAGACGGAGTCGTCACACTCACAATCGCCGACAATGGCCCCGGAATTCCTGCATCGATCCTGCCTACGATCTTTGACCCGAATGTCACGACGAAAAAATCGCGCGGCCGCCGCGGACTTGGACTGCATATCGTGCAGTCGATCGTGTCCGAACATGGAGGCACAGTGGTTGCGGAGAACCGGCAGCCGCGCGGCGCCATATTCACAGTGACTTTGCCACAGACCGGAGTAGCGTAAACTGACTTCTCTATGGCAATTGCGATTCTGATTGCCGCGCTGGCGGGCGCCACCCTGGCACTGTTTTTCCAGCCGCGCTGGTGGTTCCCGGATGCGATATCGGCGCACGCAAAAGCGTACGACGCGCACTTCGTAGTCACGCTATGGATCGTCGGCTGCATCTTCGTTTTTGCGCAGGGACTGCTGGCGTGGGTCGTGTTCCGATACCGGGATCGCGGCCAGGCGCCGGAGGCGCACGAAGGCAGCGGCAAATTGGAAGTCATTTGGACCTCGGCGACGGCGGTGCTCTTCATCGGCCTCGCATTCGCGGGGCAGGGAATTTGGGCAGGCATTCATCTCGAAGCCTCGAACCCGCACGCGCTGCACGTGGAGGTGTTGGCCAAACAGTTCGCCTGGTCGTACCGCTACGCCGGACCGGATGGCATCTTCGGCCGTGTGGACATCCGGCAGATTGACGATTCCGCGGGCAACGCATTCGGCATTGATAGCAAAGATCCTAATGGACGTGACGACATCACCGCTGCGCTGCTTCGCGTGCCCGCCGGGCGGCCCGTGGAGCTGTACTTGAAGAGCCGCGACGTCATCCACAACTTTTTTGTGCGCGAACTGCGGCTGAAACAGGATGTAGTGCCCGGCATGACCATTCCATTGCGGTTTACCGCGGACAAGCCCGGCACCTACGAAGTGCCCTGTTCCGAGCTATGCGGATTGGGACATCATCAGATGCGCAGCGCGTTGGTGGTGATGGCGCCAGGGGAATTCGATGCATGGCTGCAAGAGGCGCAGCAGAAGGTTGCCGCTCCGTGATCATCTTCTCCATCGATCACAAAGTGATCGGCAAGCAGTACATCGGCCTGGCGCTGTTCAGCGTCGTGCTCGGGACGTTGTTGTCGCTCATTATGCGGTTCCACCTGGTGTATCCCGACGCGAAGGTGCGGCTGTTCCAGGCAATGTGGCCCGACGGCGCGCCCGGCGGCCAGATGACGCCGGAACTCTACCTCTCATTGATGACAATGCACGGCACGATCATGGTGTTTTTCGTGCTGACCACCGCTCCGCAGTCCGGCTTCGGCAACTACTTTCTTCCGCTGCAAATCGGTGCGCACGACATGGCCTTTCCCGTGCTCAACATGTTGTCGTTCTGGACAACGGCGCTCTCGTTGCTGACGCTCCTCGCGGCGTTTTTCGTGGAGGGCGGCGCTCCGCTCTCGGGGTGGACCGCTTATCCGCCGCTCTCCGGCCTGGGCAGAATCACCGGGCCCGGCGAGGGACTGGGTCAGGATCTGTGGATACTCTCGATCGCGCTCTTCTGTGTAGCCAGCCTGATGGCCGCCATCAACTTCATCGCCACCATCATTGAGCTGCGCGCGCCCGGCATGGGGTATTTCGACATGCCGCTCACCTGCTGGGGCTGGTTCGTTACCGCGCTCATCAGCCTTTTCGCCTTCGCTGTGCTGCTGGCCGGCGGCATTCTGTTGCTGCTTGACCGCACGGCCGGAACCAGTTTTTTCATCCCCGGCGGACTCATCGTCAATGACCAGGTGCAATCGCGCTCCGGCGGATCGCCGATATTGTTCCAGCATCTCTTCTGGTTCTTCGGTCACCCGGAGGTCTACATCGCCATCCTTCCCGGCATGGGCCTGATCAGTACCGTGCTCAGTGTGTTCAGCGGAAAAAAGGTATTCGGCTACAAGGCGATGGCCATCGCCCTGGTCTCTATCGGCGGGCTCGGCTTTGTGGTTTGGGGCCATCATATGTTCATCAGCGGCATGAGCCCCTATTCCTCCATTGCGTTCAGCGTGCTGACGCTTGCGGTGGGCGTGCCGAGCGCTGTAAAGACGTTCAACTGGCTGGCAACGCTTTGGGGCGGGCGCTTGCGATTCACCGCCGCCATGCACTATGCGCTCGGCTTTGTTTCGCTCTTCATTACGGGCGGAATTACGGGCTTGGTTCTGGGCCAACCGGGACTCGATGTCTACTTCCACGACACCTACTTCGTCGTCGCCCACTTCCACCTCATCATGGGTGTCGCCGCCATCTTCGCCATCTTCGCGGCGTTCCATTATTGGTTCCCGCTGATGTACGGCCGGTTCCTGAATGAGCGGCTCGGCAAGGTCCACTTTTTCCTGACGTTCCTCGGTGTCTACGCTGTCTTCGTGCCGCTGCATTTCGCGGGATTTGTCGGCAATCCGCGCCGTTATCCCGATTTTAAAGAGTACGAGTTCCTGAAGTCCGTCATGCCACTGCACATCGGTGTCACCCATGCCGCCTATTTCCTGGGCGCGGTGCAACTGATCTTCCTCTTTAACTACTTCTGGAGCCAACGCCACGGCGCCATAGCGCCCGCCAATCCCTGGAATGCGGCGACGCGGGAGTGGCGCAATGACTAACGTCGCGCGCACCGGACAAATGGTTCTGATCGCCGCCAGCGCGATGTTCTTCGCCGCGCTAACCAGTGCCATGGTTGTACGGCGAGGATTGAGCGGCGATTGGGCGGCGCCGGCGCTGCCCGCCTGGGCCTTCGCGACTATCCTCCTGCCGCTGCTGGCAAGCTGGTTCGTTCACACGGGGCGTATCGGCATCGCCGCTCTGGCCGGCGCCGCGTTGGTCGCGTCGCAATTCGCGCTACTCGCGAACTTGCAATTGGCGCGGATCGCCGGCGCCTTCTGCTTTGTCCTGATCGCGGCTCACGCGGCGCACGCCGCTGCCGGTGCAGCCGCGTTGGCTCGATTTGGCGCCCGTGCCGCCATCTTCTGGCACTTTGCCGGAGCGTTGTGGATCTACGTGTTGTTCCTATTCGGAGTGTGGGCATGAACGCCTTGAAGAACCCGCCCGGCGTCAAAACCACCGGCATGTGGCTCTTCGTGCTCAGCGACCTGCTTACTTTTGCCACGCTGCTAGTCATCTACACCGCATTGCGTATCGCCAATCCCGATTGGCCCAGACCCTTCACTCTCTCGCCCGCTATCGTCTATGCCACCATCATGACCGTCGTCCTGCTGGCTTCGAGCCTCACGATGGTCTGGGCTGTCGCCGCCATGGCCGAAGACGATCGAAAAAACACAGTCAAATGGCTTTTGGCGACCATCGCCGGCGGCATCGCTTTTATCGCGCTTCATCTCACTGAGTGGCGGCACCTTGTTCTTGAGGACAAAATCACCGCCTCCACCGGCCTCTTCGGTGCCGTATTCTTCGGCGTTACCGGCCTCCATATGCTGCACGTAGCCTGTGGCGCCGTCTATCTGTCGATCCTCACCGCCGGCGTCGCCCGCGGCAAGTTCTCCGCTGAGGATATCGAAACCGGTGGCCTGTACTGGCACTTCGTCGACCTCGTCTGGATGTTTATTTTCCCCCTGGTCTACTTGATGGCGGTGAAGCCATGACCTACGTCAAAGTCTGGATCGGCCTGGTCGCGTTGACGCTGGTAGAGGCCGGCCTCGCATGGATTCGTACAGCGCCAACACTGATGCTGGCGCTCTTGTTGGTCTTGTCGCTGATCAAAGCCGCCCTCATCGCCTGGTGGTTCATGCATCTGAGGACGCACCGTCCCAAGCCCCTCACCGTTCTGATCCCGATGCTCTTCGTTTTTGTCGGATTGCTGCTCTCGCTGTTACCCGATGGCATTCGCGCGGGAGCGATGCGATGAAACAATTGCCGATCGCGCTCCTTCTTTGTATAAACGCCTGGGCGCAGTGCGCTATGTGCTTCCGCAACGCCGAATCGCAGACCAAAGCGCGCGCCGAAGCCATGAACAAGGGCATCCTCGTCCTCGCCATCCCGCTCGCCGTGAGTGCAGGCGCCATTGGTCTACTGGCCTACAAACGCCGGGCGCGCACAATCGAAACCGGCGGTTGAAGCTCCTGCCCCGCGGCCGGCGACATCTGGATCTGCCGCAGCACCAGCCATCCCGCTACCAGCCGTCCGAACGCCGCAAAGCCCTGTCCATCGGCGTTTCGCCGTCCTCCGAAATCCAGCTCCGGCTGATCGCCTACACAAAGAAAAAACTGATTTGTCGCCGAATCGGCGCCGGTTCGCGCCATGCTGATCGTCCCGTTCAGGTGCGGAATCCCCGTCTTCGACGTTCGTTCCAGTGGAATCGGACCATATTCCGCCGCGCCCTTTCGCGCCGATCCCTGGATCACGCCGATCCGAATCTCGTTGTCCGGCTGATTGTCCGGTGTCACCGTACGGTGAAACTGCCCGCCTTCGTATGCCCCCGCATCCACATAACGCAGGAAGTTCGCCGCTGTAACAGGTGCGGCCAAGGTATCGATTTCCACAACTATCGGGCCCAACGCTGTTTCCAACGCCACTTTTGGCAGGGTTTTTACCGATGCGGAACTCGCCGAAGCCGCATCAGTTAAGGGTTTCGCTGCCTGCATTGCAAAAAATCCGCGAAAAATGGGCGTTTCAGGCATATTTCCTCTTTACAGTCGCATTCCGATTCCCTTATTATCGGAACTGCAAACGCTCGTCGCCAGAACATTTCGTAGCTAAAATGATTTGGGCGTCGAGGGCGCATCTCTCGGGAGAATCAGTTTTAGTAAGGAGCTCAAAAATGGCTGCTGCTCGCATGACGCAGACTCAACTCGTAAAGGCCCTCGTCGACGCCGTCGAAGGGTCCTCCAGCAAGCAGGTAAAAGGTTTGCTGACCGCTTATTCCGACATCGCGATCAAGGAAACGAAGAAGAATGGTGTATTCGTTCTCCCCGGCCTCGGCCGCCTTGTCCGCCAGGAACGCAAGGCTCGCATGGGCCGCAACCCGGCAACCGGCGCCGCGATCAAGATTCCGGCCAAGAAGGTCGTGAAGTTCCGTGTGGCGAAAGCCGTGAAGGACGCGATCGTTCCGCCCAAGAAGAAGTAGGCTTCTTCCATTCATCCAAACAGCAAGAACCCCGCTGGGCAACCGGCGGGGTTCTTGCTGTTGATACCGATTTCTTTCCGCTCAAAGTGCGAGCGTCCAGTGGAAGCCCGTTAGGCCTGCTTCTTTTCTTCGGTGGGTTTCTGTTCTTCTTTTATGGCGTTCTTGAAGTTCTTGATACCTTCCCCTAAGCCCTTCGCCATTTCAGGGATCTTCTTGCCGCCGAATAGCAGCAAGGCGATGGCTAGGATGATGACAAGCTCCATAGGCCCAAGTGATCTCATTTGGCCTCCTTCTGAATACCACTATCATTATAGAACCCTCCGGGCCTCGTCAACCCACCCCGCCCGGACAAACGACAGGAAACCCGCATGGCGGCGAAGAAAAAACCCCAAAAACCCGATTCCGGCAAGACCGCGCGCCGCGTCGCCCGCAACGTCGTCGGCATTGTCAAAGCCGCGCGCCCCATCGAAAGCGATCCCCGCAGGAAGAAGCCCAAGCACAAAAAAGATCCGCGGACCGGGGCGGAAGCGTGATGCCATTCTGATAAAATTCGGAACCATGATGCGCAAGGCGATCTGCATTCTGGCGGTGGGCGCAAGCCTCTTGCTGGGCGAAACACGCGTTTTTCAAGGGTTCACGTTGATCGACGGCACAGGCAAAGCGGCCCTGGCCGACGCGGCCATGGTCATCACCGACGGCCGCATCACCTATGTCGGGCCCAAAAAGAACCTGAAAATGCCGGCCGGCAAGCCGGAGGTGACCGAACTGGCCGGCAAGTATGTCATCCCGGGCCTATTCAACCTTCACTGTCACCTCGGCAACACCAAACGCCTCACGCAGGATCCGAAAAACTTCACGCGCGAGAACGTCAACGATCAGTTGAAGGTGTACGCCAAGAACGGTGTCACCACCGTACTCAGCATGGGCAGCGATCAGCCCCTGATATTCGACATGCGCGCCGAGCAGCGCGCCGGCCGCCCCTCGCTCACGCGCATCTACACCGCCGGCCGCGGCTTCACCGGCAAAAACGGCTATCCCACCATGGCGCAGGGCATGAAGGGCGTGCCATACGAAGTGGAAACCGAGCAGCAGGTGATCGACGCGGTTAAAACTGAGGCGTCGCACAAAGTCGACATGTTGAAGATCTGGGTGGACGATCACCTCGGCAAGGAAAAGAAGATTCCCGCCAATCTCTCCGCGGCCATCATCCGCGAGGGCCGCAAGAACGGTATCCCCACCTCCGCGCATATCTTCTATCTCGCCGACGCGAAACAACTCGTCGCCGCCGGACTCCACGGCCTCGGTCACAGTATTCGCGACACGCTGGCCGACGACGAGCTCATCCGCCTGATGAAACAGAAAAACGCCTGGCTCTCCGCCACTACCCTCACCCGCGAGTTCTCCGTCTTCACCTATGCCAAAGGTGCCCCCTGGGCCGATGATCCCTGGTTTGTCCGCAGCGCCGATCCCGCCGATCGCGACACCATCAAATCCTCCGCTTACAAACAGCGCAGCGCCGCTGCCGATCCCCACTGGCCGCGCTACGAAAACGAATTCATCGAAACCGCCAAGAAGAATCTCAAGAAACTCGCCGATGCCGGCGTGAAGTTCGGCTTCGGCACCGATACCGGTCCGCCCGCCCGTTTCCCCGGCTACTTCGAACACCTCGAAATGGAGTTCATGAACGACGCGGGCCTCACTCCCGCACAGATCATCGGCGCCGCCACCAAGAGTTCTTCCGAGTTCCTTGGCGTCGAAAAAACGCTCGGCACGCTCGAACGCGGCAAGTGGGCGGACTTTGTCGTCCTCGCGAAGAACCCGCTGGAAAACATCAAGAACACCCGCTCCGTCGAGCAGACCTGGGTCGCCGGGAATCGCGCCTTCTAGCGGAACAACGCTCCGATTACGGCGAAAATCAGACCGACAATCCAGCTCGGCGAGGTCACGAGGAACGCCTTGCCTTTGCTGATCTGTGCCAGCGCGGCTACTCCGATCGCCAGTATCACAATGTGCCAAATGGTGAATACGGAAAAGAAAATCAGTACCCCGTGCAGCATCTTCGGCGCGCTCTCGGAGACAAACATGTCCAGGCCGAAGTTCGGCACCAGCTCCTTTAACACCACGTCGGAGCCCTTGCTTCGCAGCACGAAGAAATGCGCCAGCGCCTGCAGCGCATTGATCAGCCCCACGTGCGCCAGCAGGTTGTAAAGGTCCGGAAATCGCAGATTCACCTGTAGAATCACGCACGCCGCGAATATCACCGCCGCCCCGATCATTGTCATCAGCGCGAACATGACAGGCGCCGAAATAGCGCTGAAGCGCGACATGAACTGCATCGTGCCCATCATCTGGTCCAGCTTCGCCGGATCCAGCCCCGGAGGTGGATCGTTCCGTAGCGCCTGCATCGTCATTGGCGCCAGTGTCAGGTTGTAGATCGCCATGATCAAGCCCGCCACCAGCACCGGTGGCAGCCACGCCAGCTTGTTGCCCTTAATCCGCCGCACCGTCTCCGCCGGATCGATAAACACGTTGAGGATTGCCAGAAGTGCGTTCACAGTCTACGACGATAGCATCACGGCTCGCGCACGATCAGTGTCTGATCCGCTCGCACTTGCATCAATTCCTGCTTAGCGCCGCTCGGCCATTGGATCGTAATTCGCGGCGCCACCGCCAATCTGTCAAGCCCGAAATGGACAACGCGGCTACTCGCACTCGCATATCCAACGGCGGTCGTTACACGGTTCGTCTGCCTGCCGATCGTCACCAGCGCGCCGGCTCCATCGCGATTCGACTTGGTCCCCTGCAGCCGGAGCCCCAGCCAATGCCTGCCCGTCTTCAAAACGCCCCAATGCAACTCCGGCGCTTCGCCCAGCCGCGTCACAACAACGTCGACCGCGCCGTCATGATTGAAATCCGCAAATGCCGCCCCGCGGTGCCACGCCGCCGTTCCCAACGGCAACGGCGCAAACGTCCCATCGCCGTTGTTGTGCAGAATCAAATTCGTCTGCTTTGACGCGCGGCTCGAGAACTTTTCGGTGTTCGTCTGCACATCCCCGCCCGCCACAAACAAATCCTTCCACCCGTCGTTATCGAAATCGTACGCTCCGCAACTCCACCCGCTGAATGCCATCGTCGCCTTGCCGATCTTCGAAGGATAGGTCTCATCGCGAAACAACCCGCGTCCCGCGTTCCGATAGTAGGGGAACGTCTCGTTGTGCAGGGCCGTCACGAACAGATCGTCGCGGCCGTCGTTGTCGATATCGCGAAAATCCGCGCCCATCGAGGACAGCGCCCGCCCGTCGTCGTTCAGCGCCACACCTGCCGCATCGCCAATCTCTTCAAACGTCCCATCCCCGCGATTGCGGAACAGAAAACTCGGCACCGTATCGTTGGTCACAAACGCATCCAGCCGTCCGTCTCCATCCACGTCGCCGAACGCCACGGCCATACCCTTACCGATTGCGCGCCCAATCCCGCTTGCCGTACTCACATCGACAAACCGCCCGCCATCATTCCGGAACAACAGATTCGAAATTCCTTCATAGAACTGCGGATGACAATAGGTGCGCAACCCCTGCGTCGCATCCCCGCAGAACGGTTCCTTCGCAGGATCCCAATGCACATACCGCACAATGAACAGATCCAGGTCCCCATCGCCGTCGTAGTCAAACCACCCGCCCCCAATCGCCCATCCCTCCACCTTTGGAATCTCAACGGGCGCAAACTTCCCCCCTCCCCAATTGCGGTACAGGACGGACTCCCGCACTCCGGCTACAAACAAATCCGCCAGCCCGTCGTTATCAAAGTCCCCAACCGCCGCGCCGATATCGTAACCCGTTCCGCACAGGCCGCTCGTCGCCGTCACATCGGCGAATGTCCCATTCCGCATGTTTCGATATAGCCGGTTGCAATCCCCCGGAACCTGTTTTCGCAATGATGGCTGCGGCGCGCCGTTCGCGAAGAACAGATCCTCCCACCCGTCGCTATCGAAGTCCAAAACCGCCACCCCACCGGGCATCGTCTCAATCTGATGCTTCTCCGCGGTCTCGTAATGGCGCAGCGTATGCCCGAACGTCAATAGCAATAGCAGCCCCGTCCGCAGCACCTAGCGAATCCTCACCTTCAGGATCTGATTCGCCTTTACGTTCGTCAGTACCTGCCGCTCCCCCGTTGGCCAACGCACCTCCAACCGTTCCACCGCGTCCGCCTTCCCCAATCCGAAATGCACACGCATCGGATTCGTCGCGCCAAACCCTTCGCTCCCTTTCACCTCCCGATGCTGCCGGGCTCCATTCACAAACGCCGTCAACTGCACCCCCACCGGATTCGCGCCAGTTAAATCCACCTGCAGCCAATGGTTCCGGTTCCCGCTCTGATTCTCATAAAACGCATTCCGCGCATGGTCGCCCTGATAATGCCCGCCCAACTGCGCATAGATCTCCAGATCTCCATCCTCATCGAGGTCGATAAAACTCACGCCGTGCCCTTTGTTCCCCGGCCGTGCAAAGTTCGTCAGCGCTGTCACATCCACAAACGTCCCATCGCCCTGGTTCCGAAACAAGCGGTTTGGCTCCAGGCGCGATAATTGCGGATCGCCCGTGCCGAAATAGATATCGACGAAGCCGTCATTATCGATATCCGCCACACCAGCACCCATCACACCCATCGGATAAAACAGTCCCGCCGCCATCGTCACGTCGGCAAACGTTCCGTCGCCGTTATTCTTGAACAGCCGCACCGAATCGGGATGCGGGACGGGCGGCTTGTAACCCGCACGCAACCCCTCCACCACCGCCTCCCACGGCGCCAGACTCGTCGTCAGGATGTCGGGCCGTCCATCATTGTTGTAGTCGAAGAAGAAACAGACGAAGCCGTTGTGCGGGGGCTGCACTACGCCCGCCTCTCTTGCAACTTCAGTGAACCGCCACTTCCCATCGTTCCGGTACAACCGGTTCGGCGACCGGTCCAATCCATTCACCAACAGATCCAAATCGCCATCGCCGTCATAATCGCCCAGCGCAATCCCGATTGCTCCATATGATGGCGGCTCAACAATCCCCGCCTCCCGCGTCATGTTCGTGAACGTGCCGTCACGATTGTTCCTATAGACTTGCGGTGTCGACCCATCCCGCAATACGCCGTTCGCAATCGCCAGATCGATGTACCCATCGTTGTCCAAATCTCCCCACAACGAGACAAATCCCGACCCCGGATCGCCCGCTCCGCTCTTCTCCGTCACATCCACAAATCGCCCGCCCACATTCCGGTACAACCGGTTCGGCATCGGCCCGGACCAACCGTTTAACGATAGATACAGATCCACGCGCCCGTCATTGTCATAGTCGATTAAGTTCAAGCTGTATCCCGACGGCACCTTCGCCAGTCCCACGCTCTCCGTCACCTCGGTGAACTTGCCGCCATCGTTCCGATACACCGCCAGGAACATCCCCGAACCCGCCAAAAACAGGTCCTGATCTCCATCCCCATCGAAATCGGCCCACGCACACGTGCCGTTTCCGTCCAGCCTGTCCACTCCTCGCGCCGGTGCAATATCGGTAAACAGCAGAGGCGGCTGCCTTGTAGGCCGCGGTGCGCTCGCAAACATCGCCGCCGCCGGCAGCTTCGGCACTTGCCCAGCCGGTAGCTGCTCCAACGCCGATTTTAATAACCACTGATCGATCAAAGCATTTCCGCCCAATTGTGTCGCCTGATAGAAACTGCTTGCCGCATCCTGAAACAGGCCGTGCCGGTATAGACTCGCGCCCCGCTCCCGCAGCACCTCCCGCCTCTGCGGCGGATTCTTCGCCCGCGCCAGCGCCTGCTCAAAATACTCCAGTGAGTCCGAATGCGCCCCCTTCCGCGCCATCGCCTTCCCCATCAAAAACAACGCCGCGCCCTCCTCTTCGCTGAACGGCGTCGCGCTCGAAATCACGCGTTCAATAAGCGGAACCGAACGGTCGATTCCCAACTGCGGATCGTGCGGCACGCGATGCTCCGAATGCTCGGAAAACCGCACCTCCCCGGTCATCCATTCCGACAGATTCAGCAGGTACTCATTCGCGAACGGCTGCAGTTTCACGACTCGTGCCGCCAGCTCGAACGCAAGGTTCGGATCGTAGTGCAGCAATTCTGCCCGCGCGTGCAGTACGGACTTCGCTTTCAACGCGTACACGTGATCCGGCTTCTCCCGCAGCGCCGTAGCCAGTGCCTCGATCGCCAAATCGATCGAAATCCGGTTTTTCGCCGCGTCCGTCGATTGCGCGAAATCCGCAAGACGTGTTCGCGCCATCTGGAACCACGCCTCCGCGTCCCTCGGATGCAGACGCAAATAGCTGTCGAGTTCCTTCCGGGCCTCTACGGTTTTTCCGGCCCGAATCAATCGCGTCACGCCGGCCAACGGATCGGTCATCTGGGCCCAAGCCATCGCCGCCGCCAACGCCGCAAACAAGATCCGCACGGCAACCATAGTTGCACAGGGCTCCCCAACTTCGATAGAGTTTTGCAAACGCTTCCAAGGGAAAGGGTTTCTTAAGAACTCTAAAGAAGTCTTAAGGAAACCGCGAAGCGGCAACAAAAGGGAGTTACTATGTCGTGTACCTTCAGGGTTGTGTCAGTTCTGTGTCTGCTGGCGGGCGGGTTGCTCGCGCAGGAATTCCGGGCGACGATCACCGGCCGGGTCTTGGACCCATCCGGCGCTCACGTTCCGAATGTCACCCTTCGTGCGGTAAATGCCGCGACGAATGAGACCTCAACCGCCACGAGCGATACCTCGGGCGCCTACACTATTCCATTCCTCCGCCCTGGAACCTACAAGCTCACCGCTTCCGCTCAGGGCTTCAAAGTCGTCAACCGCGAAAACGTAATCGTCCAGGTTGGCCAAATCGCCGGTATCGATATCACTCTCGAAGTCGGCGCCGTCACCGACACCGTCAACGTCACCGGCGAAGCCGCGCTGCTCGAAACGCAGACCGCTTCCCGTTCGGGCGTCGTCAACTCGCTCGCCGTCTCCGAACTCCCCCTGAACGCCCGCAACCCGTTTATGCTCGGCACCATGATGGCCGGCGTCGTCTTCCGCGGCGCGGCGATCTGGCAGCGCCCGTTTGATAACGGCGCCATCGCCGAGTGGTCCATCAACGGCGGCCGCCAGTCGAACAACGAATTCATGATGGATGGCGCGCCCAACAACGGGCAGGCCGGCAATAACAACATCGCCTACGTCCCCGTCGTCGACGCCGTGCAGGAATTCGTCGTCCAACAGAACTCCTACGACGCGCAGTACGGCAAGACTGGCGGCGGCGTCTTCAACGTTGTTCTTAAAACCGGCTCTCAGGCCTTTCACGCCACCGGTTGGGAGTTCGCCCGGCGTCCCTGGCTGGATGCCAATACCTTCCAGTCCAACGCTCTTCCGCGGCCCGCCGGTATCAAGAACACCCGTGCCGATCACACCCTCGACCAGTATGGCTTCAGCGTCGATGGCCCCGTCTACCTCCCCAAGCTCCTCACCAAGAGCTCCCCCGTGAAGCTCTTCTACCTCGGTACCTTTGAAAACTACCGCGAGCGGACGCCCGGCCCGCTCACCAACTCCTACCCGGAACCGGAAATGCGCACCGGCGATTTCTCCAAGCTCCGCAACGCCACCGGTTCGCCCATCACCATCTATGACCCCATCGGCGGGCAGGTTGCGGCCAATGGCGACCCCATTCGCAATCCCTTCCCAGGCAACATCATTCCGGCCAATCGTATCAGCCCCGTGGCCGCCGCCGTCACCAAGTACATGCCGCTGCCCAACGCGGCAACTACCTCCGGCCTGCAATATTCCACCGCCAATCACCGGCTCCCCAACTACGTCGCCAACGACAAGTTCTACAACCTGGTCTTGAAGTTTGACTGGAATTTCGGCGACAAACACAAGGCGATGTTCCGCCACGCGTCCAATGATCGGACGGAAGATCGCGCCGTCAACGGGCTCGACAACGTAGTTGGCACCGACGGCCAGCAGCCCTTCCAGCGCATCAACGACGCCTACGTCGCCGACTGGCTCTGGACTGCCGCCCCGACTCTCGTCATCAACGTCCGCGGTTCGTACAACCGCTTCATTGAAAAAGGCTTCGGCCGCGCCAACGAGGCGTTCGATCTCACCAGTCTCGGACTGCCTGCCCGTCTCATCTCGTCCTTGCCAGGCCCCACCTACTTCGGCCGCTGGGAAAACTCCGGCTACTCGAGCCTCGGTCGCTACCAGAGCTTCAACTTCACGAACAACTACAACCTCGCCGCCAATGTCACCAAGATCCATGGCAGCCACAACATGAAAATGGGTATCGATCTCCGCCGCATCCACTACATCCAACAGAACTCCGGCAACATCCTGCAGATCAACGGACAGCGCGCCTACACGCAACGTATCTTCAATCAGGGTGAGTCTACCGCGGGTGACGCCTACGCCAGCTTCCTGCTTGGTGCCGTCACCGGCAGTTTGAACTATCCGGTGTATCCGTTCAACCGGCAGTGGTACTTCGCTCCTTACTTCCAGGACGACTGGAAAGTCTCCCGCCGCCTCACGCTTAACTTGGGCTTCCGCTGGGATTACAACGGCGCTCCCGACGAAAAATGGAACCGGCAGAATCGCGGATTCGACGCCACAATCGCCAGTCCCATCGCCGGGCAGATCTCTCCGGCTAACCTGGCCCTCTATCCGGAACTTCGCAATCTCAAGGGTGGATTCCAGTTCGCCGGCGTCAACGGCAATCCAACCATCGCGGCCAAGAACGATTTGAACAATTTCCAGGGTCGCTTTGGCGTCGCCTTCTCGATGAACGATAAGACGGTCTTCCGCGGCGGTTACGGGCTCTATTACCTCAACCCGAATAACAACTTTTTGCAAACGGCCGGCTTCTCCACGCCCACGCCGCTGGTCGATTCCGTCGACGGTGGCCGCAACCCGCTGCCCGGATTGCTCGCCAATCCTTTCCCCAGCGGAATTGCCATCCCGACTGGCGCCGGCGCCGGCGCGAACACTTTCGTGGGCCGCAACAATAACTGGTTCAACCCGAACTTCAACACCCCCAAGGCACATCAGTTCTCCTTCGGCATTCAACGGCAGATCAGTCCGTCGTCTTCTCTTGAAGTCAGCTACGTCGGCAGCCGTTCGACCGGTCTCAACACGGAGCGGGCTTACAACATTCCCTCCCTGGCCTTCCGCAAGCTCTGCAACCCGCTGGAGGGTGGTTCGGTGGCTTACTGCGACGCGCAGATCCCCAACCCGTTCCAGAACATAGAAGCCTTCCGCGGCACCACCCACTTCACGGCGGCCACTCTCAGCCGCTTCAATCTCAACCGCCCATTCCCGCAGTTCTCCGGCGATCTCCTGCAGCAGGGCCTCGGCGATTCCAACATCTGGTACAACTCCGCGCAGGTCAACTACAATCAGCGCGTCGCCGGCGGCCTCATGATCGTCACCAACTACACCTTCAGCAAGACCGTTGAAAAGTGGGGCTGGAACGATCCTTACGCCAACGTGCAACAGCAGGGCCTGTACTTCAACGACCGTCCGCACTTCTTCAAGTTCACCGGCATCTATGAACTGCCGTTCGGCAAAGGCAAGAAGTTCGGCGCCGGCGCCAACGGGTTTACGAACAAACTGATCGGCGGTTGGGAAGTCACCAGCTTCTTCACTACCGCCAGCGGCGAGCCCAACGATCTGCCCGGCAATGTCATCCAGCTAAAGGATCCCAAGGTTTCCAACGTCGATTGGAAAGCCAACCAGGTCCGCGGCTGGAGCCCCTGCGTGGCGCGCCTGTTTAATGACGGCACCACTTCCGTGCAGCCGTATTCCATCTCACTGGGCTGCTCCGCCAACGTCGCCGACGCGTCCTGGCTGATGCTTCCCAGTTACGCCCCGCGCGCCACTCCGTCGCGCTCCGGCCAGATCCGTAAGCACCACGCCTTCACTCTCGATTCGTCCATCATCAAGAACACCCAGATCACCGAACGCCTCCGCATCCAGTTCCGCGCGGAAGCCTTCAATCTGTTCAACCACAACTACTTCGGCCGCGATAACTTCAACACCGACCCCAATAACCCCAACTTCGGCACGGTGTTCCCGTCCCTGGTCTCCAACCAGAACACCTTCCCGCGCCAGGTCCAGTTGGGCATCAAGGCCTACTGGTAATAACGGGTTTCAAACCTGAACAGCAAAACGGCGGCTCCGGAAGGGGCCGCCGTTTTGTTGTGCGGCATGAGGCTCACTATAATGTTTGCGTTGTTGAGAATCTCCCGTCGACACTTCATCTCGCAGGCCGCTGTGGCGCTGACGCTTCCCGTCACACATAGCCCCGCGGCACTCGCCCAACCCTCTAAATCTTCAAAAACCCGCCTCATCCTCTTAGGCACCGCCGGCGGCCCACGCCCGCGAAAAACCAGGCGTCCCCCAGCACAAGTAATCGTCATCAACACGGCTCCTGGTTCGTCACCAGCCGCAGCCATCCCGTCCAGCCGCTGATCGACGGCGGATACCCCTACATCAACCATCAATGGATTTCCGCCGCTGGCGGCTCGTGGTCCACGATGGCGCTCCTCGCCGCTCTGCCAGCGCAAAAGGCGCGCCGCTAACCATGGGTTGGCCCCGCACAATTTTGAGCGGAATTGTCTGCTCTCCCGCATTCTGATACCCTTTTACGAAGTCATGCCGGGAACTGTGGATACTCTGCTCGAGTCCAATCTCGAGAGCGTCGATAGTGCGGAAGCACTCTGTGTGGACGCCGCTAAGCAGCTCGGACTTGATGAAGATGCCGGCATGGATCTCGGCCTTGCCGTTCGCGAAGCCATGGTGAATGCCGTTGCTCACGGCAACAAATACAGCCCGAATAAGAAGGTCCGCTTGGTCCTCGAGCCCCGTGCCGACTCCCTTCGGATCACCATTGCCGATGAAGGCGAAGGCTTCGACCTGAATCGGGTCCCCGACCCCACGCACAGCGAAAATCTTATGCGCGGCAGCGGCCGCGGACTCCTGCTGATTCAAACCTTCGTTGACGAATTCACCGTCAAGAAAAGCGCGGCCGGCGGAGCGGAAGTCACTTTAGTTAAGTACGTTATTTCTGACTGAGGAGAAACAGGTGAGCGCGACGATTACAACTCGGCAAGTTGGTGATGTCACGGTGGTGGACGCCGCCGGCAAGATTACTCTAGGCGAAGGCGCCGCGTTGCTGCGTGATCAGGTTCGTAGCCTGCTCGGCGCCGGCAATCTCAAAATTTTGATCAACCTCGGCGAAGTTAACTACATCGATAGCTCCGGCATCGGTGAGCTCGTCTCCAGTTTTACAACTGTCAGCAACCAGGGCGGGCAGCTCAAACTGCTCAACCTTACCAAGCGGGTCCACGATCTGCTCCAAATCACCAAGCTTTACACCGTTTTCGAAATCCACGACGATGAAGCGAGAGCTGTCCGGAGCTTCTCCTAAGCGGCGGCGCATGGAGTTTCCGGGGGCCGCGAATTCCCCGGAGAATTTTCCTTCCGTACGGCCACTTCTATTTATGTAGCCCATCTGCGGGCTCACTCTAAAGCGAAGCTGCCGGCACATGGAAACTACTACAAACATTCGACTCCTAATCGCGGAACCCCTTCCGCTCCTGCGGGAAGCTCTGTCCGCACTCTGCGCCTTCCGCGGCAATTTTCAAGTGGTAGGTCAATGCGCCGATGGCGCCGCCGCTCTCCGGCAGATTCTCGAGCTCCGGCCCGACGTGGCCCTGCTCGATCTCGACCTCCCTGAAGTTCACACTCTGGAACTCCTCCGCCGCGTCAGGGAATCCTCCTGCGATACCCGCATGGTTCTCATGTCCACGCGATCGGACCGCAAAACCGTCATCGAGTCCCTTCGTTGCGGCGCCCAGGGTTTTGTCCTGAAATCCGGGACTGCCCAGCAACTCTTCGATTCCCTTCGCCAAGTCCGCGATGGCGGCGTTTACATCTCCCCCTCCGTCGAGGTGGAAAAGATATTCGGACCCCAGCGTGGCCGCCGTCTTGAGGACGATCCCATAGAATCCCTCAGCGCCCGCGAACATCAGGTGTTCACCATGCTCGTTGAGGGCCTCCGTGCCAAAGAAATCGCCGCCCGCCTCTCCGTCAGCCCTAAGACCATCGACACCTACCGTGCCAGCATGATGCGCAAGCTCGACATCCACGATGTCGCCGGTCTCGTGAAGTTCGCCATCCACCGTAACTTGACACCGTTGGCCCCTGCCGAAAACCTCCAAAGCCGCGCCGCGAACGGCGGGTTTGAGTAGTTGACTTTCGGGAAAAATGCTATCCTGGGTAGTTTGGGACAGTTGTGGATAAGCACGAACGCGAACAGTTAAAACATGACGTCTTTGTCGAGGAAGTTAGTCACACCATCGACTACGCGGCGTCTCACAAGAAGCAGTTGAGCACGTATGCCGGCATCGCCCTCGCCGTCGTTGCCATCGCCGGCGGCTGGTGGTGGTGGTCCAGCAGGCAGGCGGCCGAACGTCAGGCTCTGCTTCAGGACGCGCTCCAGGATCAGCAGGCCGCTGTCGGCCCCGGTTCCAGCCCGTTTCTTCGCAGCTACCCCACACAGGTTTTGAAGGACGCGGCCATCGCCAAGTCTTTCGGCAACATCATCAACCAGTACCCGTCCAGCGACGAAGCCGCCATGGGGCACTACTACATCGCCATCAGCTTCGCCGACCAGGGAAAGTTTGCCGATGCCGAAAAGGAATGGCAGATCGTTGTCGACAAGGGCTCGAAAGATTACGCTTCCCTTGCCCGCTACTCGCTCGCGCAGATGTACGCCAAACAGGGTAAGGCTCCGCAGGCTGAGCAGATCCTCCGCTACCTCGCCGACAACCCCACGGCGCTCTTCTCGAAAGAAAACGCGCAGATCGAACTGGCCAAACTGCTCGCCTCCACGAAGCCCGAAGAAGCCAAGAAAATCCTCGAACCGCTTCGCCAGATGAGCACTCGAAGCTCTGTTAGCCGATGGGCCATTACCGCCTACAGCGACACCAAGCCCGGCCCCAACAAGTAACCCTGTGAATCCCTCCGCCGGAAACGAAGGTCCCATCGCGCACCTCCGCTTCTGGCCCGAGATGACCCGCGGCCGCCGCTTCCCGGAACTCCGCCACCCCTACCGCAACGATTTCCAGCGCGACCGTGATCGCGTCATTCACACCCGCGCTTTCCGCCGGCTGGAAAACAAGACGCAAGTCTTCACGCCCGGCCTCTCGGACCATTTCCGCAATCGCCTCACCCATTCCATCGAGGTCTCCCAAATGGCCCGCACCGTCGCCCAGGCCCTCGGTGTCGACCCCGATCTCACCGAAGCCCTCGCCCTTGTCCACGACATCGGCCACCCGCCCTTCGCGCACTCCGGCGAAGAAGAGCTCGGCCGCCAGATGGCCCGTCACGGAGAGACCTTCGACCATAACCTCCACGCCCTCCGCATCGTCGAAAACTTCGAGCAGCGTTATGCTCGCTTCCCCGGCCTCAACCTCACCTTTGAGCTCCGCGAAGGCATCGTCAAACACTCCCGCGATCTCACCCCCGGCCAGAATCCGGATCTCGACGAATACCTCCCCGATCTCCACCCGCCCATCGAATCCCAGCTCATCGATCTCGCCGACGAAATAGCCTACTCCACCGCCGATCTGGACGACGCGCAACAGGCCGGCTTCTTTCCCCTCGACGATCTCGGCAAGGCCGTGCCCGCCTGGGAAGATCTCTACGACACTGCCCAGTCCATGTACCCCGGCGCCCCGCCGCGCGTCCAGTTCCACGAGGCACTGCGCCAGATGATCGACCTCCTCGTCACCGGCTTCGTCGACGGCACCGCCGCCGCCTGCCGCGACGCCGGCGTCAAAACGGTCGAGGATGTCCGGCGCCACCCCGAGCGGCTCGCATGCCTCCTCCCCGGTGCTCGCAAAACGTGCCTTGAGCTGAAGCGCTTCCTCCGCAATCGCGTCTATCTCTCCAAGGCCCTCAATACCGAGCGTGAACGCTCCGTGCAGATGATCGCAGAGCTCTTCCGCTACTTCGAATCCGACCCCGGCCGCCTCCCCGATCTCTACCAGGAACAAGCGCGCACCCGCCCGGCCCACATCGTCATCTGCGAATACATCGCCGGCATGACCGACGGATACTGCCGCCGCCAATACCAGGAATTGATCGCCGATACAATGAATAAGTGAGTGATTCTGTAGTCGTTCTCGGCGCCGGTTTGGCCGGCTCCGAAGCCGCGTGGCAACTCGCCCGGGCCGGCGTCAATGTAGACCTGTTTGAAATGCGGCCCGGCCGCTCCACCTCCGCCCACCAGACCGATCAAATGGCGGAATTGGTGTGTAGCAACTCGCTCAAAAGCGAGGCCGAAAACTCCGCGCCCTGGCTATTGAAGCAGGAACTCCGCCGCCTTGGCTGCCTGCTCATGGACGCCGCCCAGGTTGCCCGCGTCCCCGGCGGCCAGGCGCTCACCGTCGATCGCGGCATCTTCTCGCAATTCATCTCGGAGAAAGTCGCAAGCCATCCGCTAGTCACGCTCCATCGCGAAGAGGTCCGCGAGATCCCCGCGGCTGGCATCGTTATCATCGCCACCGGGCCGCTTACCTCGGACGCCCTCGCCCAGGACATCGCCCGCGCGACCGGTGTCGACAGGCTCTACTTCTACGATGCCATCAGCCCCATCGTCGAAGCCGATTCCATCGACTACTCCATCGCCTTCCGCGCCTCCCGCTACGGCAAGTCCATGGACGCCTCCGACGACTACGTCAACTGCCCCTTCGACAAGGACGAGTACAACACGTTTATCGACGCCCTCCTCGAAGCGTCCAAATACGATCCTCATATCCCTGAGGACAACACGCCCTACTTCGAATCCTGCCTCCCCATTGAGGAGATCGTCCGCCGCGGCCGCGACACGTTGCGCTTCGGTCCTATGAAGCCCGTCGGTCTCACCGACCCGCGCACCGGCCGCTGGCCATACGCAGCCGTCCAACTCCGCCAGGAAAACCTCCGCGCCGACAGCTACAATCTCGTGGGCTTCCAGAACAGCTTGAAATTCGGCGAACAGGCGCGCGTCCTCCGCCTGGTCCCCGGACTCCGGGATGCGAAGTTCGTTCGCTTCGGCCAGATCCATCGCAACACCTACATCAACGCACCCGCCTGCCTGACGCCCACGCTCCAACTCAAGTCCGACCCGCGCATCTTATTCGCCGGTCAGATATCGGGCGTCGAGGGCTACGTCGAATCAATCGCCACTGGTCTGATGGCCGGTCTCCACGCCGCCAGCATCCGCAAAGGCATGGAACCCCGCCCGTTCCCCCGCGAAACAGCGCTGGGCTCCCTCTGCCACTACATCACCGGCGCCGATCCCAGGAACTACCAACCAGCCAACATCACCTTCGACCTGCTCCCGCACCTCGACGAACAGACGAAGAAAAAGTTCCGCCACGACAAACGCGCGCGCCACGCCGAAGTGTGCCGCCTGGCTGCCGGCGCGCTCGACGCCTGGAGCGCATAATGCCCGAGCTACAGGCGGAAATCACGAACTTCCTCGACGGACTCCGCCGCGAGAACGCCTCGCCCAACACCATCCGCAACTACGAAATCGATCTCCGCCAGTTCGCCGGTTACGCCGCGCCCGCTGCTCCGCCGCTCGAAGAGATCGACCTCTTTCTTCTCCGCGAATGGGTCTCCACGCTCTTTCACGACGAAAAGATGGCCGCGACGATTCGCCGCAAAGTCGCCGCTCTCCGTGCATTTTTCAAATTCACCCTTCGTCAGGGGCTCACCAGGAGCAACCCCGCCAAACTTCTCATTCTTCCCAAGCTCCCCAAGACTCTCCCAAGAGTCCCCACCGCGGAGTCGGTCAACAATCTTGTCGACGCCGTCGGCGACAACAACCTCGATCGCCCCTTCCCCAAACGCGATCGGGCGATTTTTGAATTCCTATACGGATGCGGCCTCCGCATCAGCGAATTGGCGGGTCTCAATCTCGAAGACATCGACACGAGCGAGCAGTGGCTCCTGGTCCGTGGCAAGGGCCGCAAAGAGCGCCAGGTGCCTTACGGATCGAAGGCGGCGGAGGCGTTAACGAACTGGCTCCCCGAACGCCATCCGCACGAAGCCGCCGAACGCGCCGTGTTTCTGAACTACAAAGGCACTCGCCTCTCCACGCGCAGTATCCGCCGAATCGTCGCCCTCTACGCGCGCCTGTTGGCAGGTGACAGCAGCGTCCATCCTCACACCCTCCGCCACGCCTTCGCGACCCACCTTCTCAGCGACGGCGCCGACCTCCGCGCGATTCAGGAGCTCCTCGGCCACGCCCAGCTCTCTACGACGCAAAAATACACGCAAGTTTCTCTGACGGATCTATTATCGGTGTACGATAAGGCCCATCCCAAGGCGAAGTAGTTTCCCGGCGTTCGGCATTCTGGCGCTCACCAAGATGGACTGGAATAACGACGCCCTCTACGATCCGCTGCCCGTAACCTTAGGAATACGCAAAAACCATTGCGCGCGGGACGCCTACCTAAGCCTTTGATACATCGTGGCTTATCGTCGTTTGCGAAGATTGAGACAGCTATTCTACGCATAAACGCGTAGAATATTTGAGCCTGCGGCGATTACCGGCTATAATCTACGCAAGGAGTGCGTAGTTTGTATATTCATGAGCTCAAGGACTGGCCTCGGCTCCATTGGGACCGCGAGACGCTCGCGGAGCCTCTGGCGTCCGTTCGTCACCGTCAGGGCAGGCTGACTGGGCACATGGAGGCCCTGGGATTCAACCTCAGGCAGGAAGCCGTGCTCCAGACGCTGACGGCCGATGTCCTCAAGAGCAGCGAGATTGAAGGCGAGAAACTGGACCCCGAACAGGTGCGCTCGTCGATCGCGCGCCGGCTTGGTATGGATATCGGCGCGCTCAAGTCGGCTGACCGTCATGTCGAAGGTGTGGTTGAAATGATGCTCGATGCGACCCGGCACTACGATCAGCCGCTCACCGGCGAGAGGCTGTTCGCCTGGCACGCGTCGCTATTCCCGAGCGGGCGCAGCGGGATGACAAAGATCAGGGCATGGGCCTGGCGCGACGACAGCACGGGACCGATGCAGGTCGTGTCGGGGCCGATAGGTAAGGAGCAAGTCCACTATGAAGCGCCGAAAGCGGAGCGCCTCGACGCTGAGATGCGCGCGTTTCTCGACTGGTTCGAAAGCGAATCCGGCATCGATCCTGTGTTGAAGGCCGCGCAGGCGCATCTTTGGTTTGTCAGCATCCACCCGTTCGACGATGGCAACGGCCGCATAGCGCGCGCCATCGCCGATATGGCTCTCTCGCGTTCCGAACGCAGCCCGCAGCGCTTCTACAGCATGTCGGCGCAGATCCGGCAGGAGCGGAACGCCTATTACGACATTCTGGAAGAGACACAGAAAGGGACGATGGACATCACGCCGTGGGTGAAATGGTTCCTCGGCTGCATGGGCCGCGCCATCGACGGGGCGCAGACGGCGCTGAGCGCCGTTCTCTCAAAGGCGCAGTTCTGGGATCGCGTACGCGGCATCCCCATGAACGAGCGGCAGCGGCTTGTCCTCAACAAGCTGCTGGACGGATTCGAAGGAAAGCTTACGACGTCCAAGTACGCGAAGCTGACCGGCTGTTCGCACGACACGGCGCTGCGTGACATTATGGCTCTCGTTGAGCGGGGGGTCCTTGTGCGGAACCCGGCAGGGGGCAGAAGCACGAGTTATGACCTTGCCACCCTCGCGGAGGAACCAAGCACGTGATTCTGGCGCCTCTCGATCTGGTGTCAGCGCATCCGTGGCAGCGCGCCGTATTCACCACATACGCGTTCAGCCTCTCGTTCTTCGAGGCGGTTGTGCTGGAAGCCTTGGTAAGGAAAGGCGGCCGGCAGGCGCTCATTCTCGCGGATGTGAACGGCGTCCGCGCCAGCATTGGCGAGCAGGGCGCGCAGCGTGTCGGCAAGGACTATGAGGTAGAACCCGTCGCCGTCTCGAACGGCGTGTTTCATCCGAAGATTTCCGTGCTGGCTGGAATTGATGACTGTCACGTCATAGCCGGCTCGGGCACCCTTACCTTCGGCGGTTGGGGCGGCAACTGCGAAGTTCTGGAGCATCTGCACCCCAGCTTTGCGGCGGACGCCATCGCCGATATTGCGGCGTTCTTCGAGTCGCTGTCGGCGACCGGCCGGGTCAGGCGCTGCGCCGGCGACCAGTGCGCTGTTTCACAATCTGGACCGCTCGATCTCGTAGCAAGCTGCATCGAACCGAATATGTAGGCTTCGCGCCAAGGTTTTCCACCGCTGTAAGATTGCGCGTATTTGAAAATAGCACCGGATGCTTACGGCATAAGTGCCATCTGTCCGGGCTCTGCTTCGACGCTCATCTGCATTCCTCGACAGCGAGAGCGTGTGACAATCCCGGCTTGCGCGACCAGCCACCCGGTCAACCTCATGTGCAACAGTCTTCAACTCATGTTGTAAAGCGCATCGAAGTTGCGCTCATAGTGCTCGAGCTTGGAACCCGCTTGCAGTATCGACAGCCGTACCAGAAGCATCCGCCCACAAATACCACTCGTTGGGATCGGAAGGCGAAATCCGGCTTGCCCCAAACGTCCGGCGGGTTCATGGTCCAACCACGAATGCCGGCGCGCACCAGACTGGCCCGAAGTCGCCACTCCGTAGACTTGTTGTTGAGAGCGCACCTTCGCCATAACCGCTGAGCGGGTCTCTGGGAAGACGCTATCCACATCAGACCTCTTCGCCGGGTTGCACCTTCGGAATCGCGCCGCCGACTTCCTCAAACCGCCTTGAGGCGAGACTTTCCAGCCTACGACCCTGGGTCACAAGCGTTCGTCTCAAGCCCTTCGATACGTCGCGTTCGCTGATTACCCTTGCCAGTGCGGCTATGGTTGTTGCCCGTCTTGCGATCCTGATATCGGGGTGCTTGCGTCGGTCATAGAGGTCATCGGGAATGATGCGGTCGCGAACGTCTTCCAAGTCCAAAGCGGCCACACTTCAATTTCCGCCACCTCGAAAGGGTTGAGCTCCCAGCCGCCAAAACTCCTACCGGGGAAATTTCGCAATCGGCTTGGAGAAACGAAGCGCGCTGCCCGCGTCCTAGCGCAAACAGCGCAGCTCGATACCACCGAGGTTCGCTGCCGGGGAAGTTCTCCTACAGGGATCGGTATTCGGCAGTGGCCCTCGTGAGGTTGACTTTACCCTCTTCCGCAAACTCCCCTCGAACCCGTCTAAAATAAAAACCATCATGGCCCGCCTCCTCGCCCTCCTCCTGCTCCTGTCCTCCTACGCCGCTTTCGCCAAGACCCGCACCGTCGTCGTGCACACCAACAACCGCCCCCATACCGTCCGCGTCAAAACCTACCGCCCCAAGACCTACCATGCCGCTCCAAATCGTGCCCGCATGACGCGCGCCAAGACCACACGCCCAACGCGCACGGCCGTCCGCCGCATCCATTAATCCACCTAACCTTTCCAAGCCCCAACCGTCTACCCTCCATGCGCACGCTCCTCACTCTTTTCCTCGTGCTTAGCTCCTTCGCGGCCATTGCCCGCCCGCGCATTGTTGTCGTCCGGCCCGCGCGCACCCAGCGGCCCTCCATTATCCGCGCACGGCCCCACCGCGCCCACATCGTCCGCCCGCAACGGATCAAGCTCCGCCAGTATCGAGTCAACCGCGCCTGGGTCTAAAGCCGTTCACAACACTAAGTTCCAAATAGAATCAACGGTTTGCGGCGAAAAACCCCTGGTTGCCCGTTGACAAGTTGATATAATGAAGAAGTAAGGGCCTGCGACGCGCCGATTAGCGCCGCAGGCCCTTCGTGCGTTAACACCGCACCCCGCAACCACGGCATCCGCCACCAACCCAACCAACAATTTGCCACCCCACCGGGACGCCTCCGCGCGCCCACCGCCAGCGCTGTCATCCGCTGGCTCGCTCCCGTTCGCCTGGCAAGCGGACGGGAGCGCCTCGCCGGGACAAAGAAACAACCAGGGTCCCAGCAAGCGATGAAAACAAAGTTACTTTTGAGTCAAAAAATCCGAAGAGGGTCCTGAAGCCCTACTCCTTCGGTCCGTAAACCATCGCCACCCAAAGCAGGATCATCGACAGGAACGTCGCCACCGCGCCGACTACTAGATAGTCCAGGTTTCCGTGCGGCAGCGGGATGACTTTCAACAGGACCGTGATCGTCGCGACAAACAGCGTAGTGATCGCGCCCGCCAGCATCAGCAGCCGCTCCCTTCGTTTATCCATCTACGCAATTGTACGTTGCTAGTCGTACTTCTCGAAAATGATCTGCCGCCGCTCGAGCCCCCGCTCCTTGCACAGCGCCCGCACGCTGTCCACCATCTCCTTCAACCCGCAGGCATACACTTGCACGTCTTTCCGGTCACCCAGCAACCCCAATAAAATCGGCTGCACACGGCCGGCCTCGCCCTTCCAATCCTGGTCCGGCCGCGTCACGGTCGGCACAAACCGGAATCCCGCATGATTCGCCTCCAGCGCCCGGAACTCCTCCGCCCACAACAGATTCTCCGCGTGGCGCGTGCCGTAGATGAGCGTGATATCGCGTTTCTCGCTGCCCCGGCAATAGTGGTCCTGCAGCATCGCGCGGAACGGAACAATGCCGGTTCCTGTGGCCACCAGAATCGTATCCATCGGAGGTTGACGCCACAAAAACGCACCATAAATGCCCTTTAAGAGCACATTTTCACCCACTTTTAGCGCAAAAAGGTGCGGTGAAAATACTCCATCCTCGACCAGGTTGAGACAGATCTCGAACCGGTTGTCTCCCTTCGAGGCCGCCGCCAGCGAGTACGCCCGCGTGATCTCCTTGCCTCCGACCATCGCATTCAATGACGCAAACTGCCCCGGCTGAAAGTCCAGCCGCTCCGGTACTTCGAACGTGAAATGCCGGATCGTCGATGACAAATCCCGGTATTCCAATAACGTAGCAATCATGTCCGTAGCGCCGAGGCGGCCCGGTCGAGCAGAATACCGACCAGCGACGGATGCCCGTCGAGCGGTTCCGTCACCTCGATCCGCACACCTTCATGGATGCCCGCGATTTCCGCCACGATCCGCGGCAAATCGCGCTGCAAATGAATTCCCAGCGTCAAAAAATACGGCAGCACGACGATTCGATTGGCCCCGCGAGCCGCGAGCCGCGCCACCGCTTCCCGTAAGTCCGGCTGCGCCAACTCCAGATACGCCGTCTCTACCAGGAAATAGCCGCCCTCCGCCGCCATCCTCTCCGTCACACGGGCCACCGCCTCGTTTGCGGATGCGACGCTCGACCCGTGCGCGAAGACGATCAAACCAGTCATGCCGATCCTTCCGGGAAGGTCTCCCGCAGGTAGTGCACGTACGCCCGGCCCCTCGGACGCCCGTTGTCGTAGCCGTGGGCGACGCGCGCCATGAACACCGCCACGCCGAGGAACGCGGTATCGGTGAATGGGCCGCTCTCCCGCTCCTTCAACTCCGCGATCAAGCCGCTCAACGTCTCTCGGAAGCGCTCCACGATGCCGGCGGCGATCTCTCCCTCCGGCGTTGTCTCCTTCCCATCGCGGAAGGAGACCACAATCGCATCGAGCGCTTCGCGCGCGTCGGCGTCGGTAGCGTTTGGCACCGGCTGCAGCGCCTTATTCAAAAACGCCGCCATCAGCATCAGTACCAACTCCGCGCGCTGCATGAAATCGTTGTCGATGCGAACTTCCGCGTAGGGCATCGAGACCTCATCGAGATGCCGCTTCTCATGCCGCCGCGACTCGCGCAGATAGGGGCACTCGAAGGGACAATTGATCGTTACTTCGCGCTCCGTCGCGCAGCACTGCGTGCAGATGTCCTCGCCCCGTGCGGTGCAATACCGCTTGGGTTTCCGCGTCTCGCAGATCGTGCAGGCCGCCACTACGCACTCCACGCATCGGCTTTGCGGTACTCGTCAAAGCACTTCATCAACCCCGGCATCCCCGGCTGCGACAGCCCATGCTCCATGCCAATCAATCCCTGGTATCCCAGTCCGTGAATCGCCTTGAACACGTTGCTCCAGTTCACTTCGCCGGTGCCTGGCTCCTTGCGGCCCGGCACGTCGCCGGTCTGGAAGTAGCCGATCCATGCGTAATGCTTCCGGATGTGATTGATCAGGTTCCCCTCGGAAATCTGCTGGTGATAGCAGTCGAACAACAGGCGCACGTTCGGATGGTTGGCGTTGGCGACGATCTCGGCGCCGTGATCGGAGAACACGACGAAGTATCCGGCATGATCGACTCGCACATTCAACGGTTCCAGCACCAGTTTCAACTTGGTCCCCGCGCACAGTTCGCCGGCGCGCTTCAGCACCTCGATACAGTTTGTCGTCTGTTGTGTGTAGCTCAGGTCGTCGGCGGCCAGCCCGCTGCACACCGTGGCCACCTCGTTGCCGATGACCTTGTGTATCTCGACGGCCTTCTTCACATCGGCCAGAAAATCGGCATGAAACTTCGGGTGCACCATCGCGCTTGGCTTCCAGCCGCCGCGATTGACGACCATCGTGCCCATCGACAATCCGAGCGAATCCATCTTCTTTCTGAACTGTTCGATCTCGGTCATCGAATGCTTCGGCAGCCCGTTGTATTCAAACGCCGTGAATCCGTTTTCGGCGATGATCTCGAACTGGCGCTCGATCGGCTCGTTAATCATCCCGATGCGCGGCGCGTAGCGCAGATGATAGGAATACTTCGCCGCCGCGGCGGCCATCGGCGCCGCCGCGATCAATCCAAACAATTGCCGACGGTCCATGAGGCCATCGTATCATTGCCTAATGCAGCACCTCGACATCTACCTCAAGGTGGAACTCGAGCTCGACAACTCCGAGCAACCCCAGCGTGTCGCGCGCGAATTGGAGCGGATTCTGAACAAGTTTTACGGCGTCCGCTCGGTGGAAGCCACGAACATTGTTGTTCGTGAGGATTGATTCTATTTCCTGCGGTAGGTGCTGGACGTCAACTCATCGCCGGCGCGCGGCGGCGATCCGAAAAAGCTCATACACTGGAATACGGATGTCTCAGAAAACTCGCACCGTGAGCGCGCGTAGCTTCTTCGCGCCCCGCGGAGCCCTCTCCGAATGGCATCCCAATTACGAGTTCCGGCCCGGGCAACTCGAAATGGCGGAAGCCGTGGAAGCCGCGATCGCGGAGCGGAAACACCTGATCGTCGAGGCCGGCACCGGCACCGGTAAATCGCTCGCCTATCTCGTCCCCGCGATCCTCTCCGGCAAGCGCGTTATCGTCTCCACCGGCACTAAAAACCTCCAGGAACAACTCTTCTTCAAGGACGTTCCATTCCTCCAGCAGCACTTCGCCAATGAGCTGCGCGTCTGTTACATGAAGGGCCGGTCGAACTACGCCTGCCGCCAGAAAATATACGACGCCGAGCGCGAGCCGATTCTTGCCGGGCTGGAAGAAGTCGCCGATTTCCAGATCATCCGCGAATGGGAGAAAACCACGGAGACCGGCGATCGCGCCGAGATCAAAACACTTCCCGAGGGCTCCACCGCGTGGTCGAAGATCGATGCGCGCGGCGAGCTCTGTACCGGTCAAAAATGCGTGCAGTACGAACGCTGCTTCATCACCGAAATGCAGCGCCGCGCGCTCGCATCCGACATCATCATCGTCAACCACCATCTCTTCTTCGCCGACCTCGCGGTGAAAGAAAACGACTTTGCCTCCATCATCCCGGATTACGAGGCCGTCGTCTTCGACGAGGCGCACGAACTGGAAGATGTCGCCGGCCAATACTTCGGCATGTCGGTGAGTAATCACATGATCGAGGACTTGCGGAAGGACATCACGGCGATCTCCCGCCGCAAGGGCCTCGGCACGCCGGAGCTGGACCGTGTGTTGATGGGTCTGCAGGATGCGACCGAACGCTTCTTTGCCTGTTTTCCCGCGCAGGAGGGGCGCACCGGATTCGCCCGGCGCGCCGCGTTCGTGACGCAATACGATGACCTCTACCACGATCTGCTCACCGCGCTGGAGATGACCGGCGTGCAGTTGCAGATGATCCGTGAGTCGGTGGATGAGATCGTCCCGCTCTTCGGCCGCGCGCGCACCCTGGCGGACAACCTGAAGCAATACCTGGAAGGCGAAGGCGAGGACTACGTCTATTGGATTGAGCGCCGTGGCCGCGGTGTTTACCTGCAGGCCGTTCCTATCAACATCTCCAGTCTGCTCACGGAAAAACTGTTCGATAAAGTGCCATCGACGATTCTGACCTCCGCCACGCTTTCCGTCGGCGGCGGGTTCGACTTCCTCCAAAAGCGCCTGGGAATCGGCTATTCGCGCACGCTCAACGTTCCCAGCCCATTCGATTTCCAGGAGCAATCGCTGCTCTATGTGCCGCAGCACCTGCCCGATCCGCGCGACGCCGCCTTCACGAAGGCCGCGGCCGAGGAGATCGTTAAGCTGCTCAATTTAAGTGAGGGCCGCGCGTTCGTGCTCTGCACCAGCTACCAATCGATGCGTGCTTTGCATGACCGGGTTTCTTTTGCCGTCGACTATCCCGTTCTCCTCCAGGGCACCGGCCCGCGCAACGCGCTGCTCGATGAGTTCAAGCGCACACCGCACGCCGTGCTTTTCGCCACGTCGTCCTTCTGGCAGGGTGTCGATGTGCAGGGCGATCAATTGAGCTGCGTCATCGTCGACAAGCTGCCCTTCGCAGTACCCACCGATCCGGTCGTCGCCGCCCGCACGGAGGCCGTCCGCCGGCAGGGCGGGGAACCCTTCCGCGAGTATCAGATCCCGCAGGCCGCCATTGCCCTGAAACAGGGTTTCGGCCGGCTGATCCGCAGCCGCACCGACCGCGGTGTGTTGGCGCTGCTCGACAATCGCATCACCCGTCAACGCTACGGACAGATCTTCTTCGACAGCCTGCCCGATTACGCCTTCACCACCGACCTCGCGCAGGTCCGCGAGTTCTTCGCCCGCCCCTGAACATCATGTTTGAAGTACACGTTACCGCCACGTTTCCCGCCGCGCATGCGCTGCGCAACTATTACGGAAAGACCGAACCGATCCATGGCCACAATTGGCGTGCCAGGATCACCATTGCCGGTCCGCGGGTGGATTCGATGGGGATGCTCATCGATTTCGTCCCGCTCCAAAAAGAGATGGGCCGGATCATCGGCCGTCTCGATCACCAGTTTTTGAACGAAGTGCCGCCCTTCGATGAGGTCAACCCGTCGGCGGAGAACATCGCCCAATATTTATGGGAACAGTTCAGCGCCTCGATCCCGGCGATGCAGCCGGAATTTCAGGTCGGCGTTTCGCGGGTTGAAGTGTGGGAGACGGATAACTGCAGTGCGGTTTACTTGCCGAAGTAGGCGGCGTTCTTAGTCGCGAAATCGTTCCACTTTTCGGGCAGGTCTTCGATCGCGAAGATGGCCGAAACAGGGCAAACCGGTACGCACGCGCCGCAATCGATGCATTCCACAGGGTCGATGTTCAGGATTTCTGCTTCCTCGAAGCCAGCCTCATCCTTTTTGGGGTGGATGCAGTCGACAGGGCAGGCGTCCACACACGCACTATCCTTCGTCCCAATACAGGGTTCAGCGATTACATATGCCATTGGAATCTTTGTACCACAGCAATCCCGGCTCTCACAATCGAGATGGCGGATATACTCAGGAGAATGAAAATTGTTGTTCTCGACGGCTATTGCCTGAATCCCGGCGATTTGAATTG
Organism: Acidobacteriota bacterium; assembly: GCA_016185425.1. Taxonomy (GTDB): domain Bacteria; phylum Acidobacteriota; class Terriglobia; order Bryobacterales; family Bryobacteraceae. Next base: position 105,565 of record JACPNQ010000040.1, read on the forward strand.
GGATTCTTTACGCGCAATGGGTGAGGTGGCGGTGTATGAACGCACGCCGGAAGCCCAGGTGGTGGAGCGCGCCGCCGGGGCGACGATCGCATTAACCAATAAAAGTCCCTTTTCCGCCGCCACGCAAGCCGCGCTCCCGGAATTGAAATATATCGGTGTACTCGCCACGGGGTACAACATTGTCGACGTCGCCGCGGCCAGGCAGCGTGGTCTGGTTGTCACCAACGTGCCGACGTACGGCACACACTCAGTGGCGCAGATGACCATGGCGCTCCTGTTGGAGCTTTGCCACCAGGTGGGCCGGCATAGTGAAGCGGTTCGCGCCGGCGAGTGGAGCCGGAATCCCGACTGGAGTTTCTGGCACTCTCGTCAGGTAGAGCTTGCGGGAAAACAGTTCGGTGTCGTGGGGTTCGGGCGCATCGGCCGGCAGGCCGCTGTTGCCGCTGCGGGGCTTGGCATGAAGATCGCGGCTTACGATGCGCAGCCTGGCGGGCCGCTCGCCGGTGTCGACTTCCAATGGATGGGTCTGGATGAGTTGATTGCGACCTCCGATGTGGTGAGCCTGCACTGCCCGCTGTTTCCCGACACGAAGGGCCTGATGAACAGGGAGCGCATCGCGAGGATGAAACCGTCGGCGTTCCTGTTGAATACTTCGCGCGGCCCGCTGATTGTGGAGCAGGACCTGGCCGATGCTCTGAACAGTGGCGTGATCGCCGGAGCCGGCATCGACGTGGTGCCGCAGGAGCCGCCCGTCGACGGCTCGCCGCTCTTCGGCGCCAGGAACTGCATCGTGACACCACACATGGCCTGGGCGACGCTCGAAGCGCGCGGCAGGCTAATGGACATTGCCGTGAACAACGTGCGCGCGTTTCTCGACGGCAAGCCCGTGAACCAGGTGGGCTAATCCTTCTTCGCCGCCGGCCCCGGATCCTTGTAGTCCAACAGGAACTTCCGGCGCTGGTCGATGAAGTCCTTCAGGCTCATGTGGCCCTGCCCGCCGAAGGGCCCCATGCCGGAATAGTGCGTCTCTTCTGTCAGACCTTTTTCGAACGCTTCGGTGGAATAGAGCTTGCGGTTGTCGGCCTTCACATCGGGGCCGATCAGCGAGTAGTATTGCCCCGCAATTGGCTCGATCTTTTTCCAATCCAGCCAATTGGTGGCGATCTCGCGGACGTACCCGAGGTATTTCGCGCGCAGGGACGGCACTACGAGCAGCTTCGAAATCAGTGCCTTGTTCGGATCGTCGATGCCCGCGAAGGGATCAAGTTTGGCATCTTCCGGCGGCCTCTGCGGCCGTGCGCCCCCGCCATCGGGACCGCGGAACCCATTAGGCCCGGGGCCGTTCGGACCAGGTCCACCCGGCCCAAATCCAGGTGGCGGTCCACCCGGCCCGCGTCCACGTCCGAACATCATCATCTCCGCCGGCGCCAGCGTCTCATTCGCGTCGTGCGGAAAGATATGGAACTTGCCCTTCTCGTCGAGATAGATGTTGTAGTCACTAGCCCGCGTCCAATATCCGTCGTTGTTGATCAATGCCTTGTCGATGGCGAGAAACTTTAGCGCACCCTCGATATCGAGAATCGGTTCCAGCGCGGCTTCCAGTTTGTCGGGCGGCGTCTGGTTGAGCACTTTGCACAGATTGATCAATGCCGCCCAGGCTTTCGGATTGTCCTTGGTCTTCAATTCGTAGGCACGCTTGTATGCCGCCGGGTCATCGCCGGCATACTGCAACCCCGCCCGGCCGTTGGGACTGCCCGGCGTTTTCCAACGAGTACCCTTCCCCGTCTGCCACCACTCCTTCACCAGGTCCGAGTTGTACTGCTGCTGGTTGGTATAGACGCCCCAATTCTCGCCGTTGATGACAATGCGCACGAAGTTCGCCTTCGGCGCGGGAATGTAGTTGCGCGCGATTTGCAGGTACAGCGCGGAGCGGAGAAACGTCGGGTCACCATTGGCGTTGAGCAGATTCAGCGTGCGATAGCCGCCGAGGCGCAGCTTTTCATCGGTGAAATCCACCGAGATATTGATCGACCGCTTCCGCCCTTCCGGAACCATCATGAACGACGACGCGCCGCGAAAGTGGACGCCGACACCGGGATAGACCTTGCCATCTACGGTAAGCTTCGCCGGGATATCAACGTCGGTGTGATAGAACGCCGCCATCTCCTTCTCCCAGTCCGGGCTGTCGAACTCAAGGAACAGCGTGCGCAGCACCTTCGGATCGTAGAGCGATTCGCCGCCGTAGATTTTGACGTCCTTTGGCGACAGTTTGGCGTTGGGCTGCGGCGCGGTCTGCTCACCGCCGCCGCGAGGACCGAAGCGGCGGACAGGCTGCGTGGCGAGGAACTCGCGCGCCGCCGCTCTCTCCTCCTTGTTCAATTTCCCGTCGCCGTCCTTGTCGTAATCCTTCAGCAAGGCGCGCCGTCCCCCCATCGGACCCCCCGGTCCGCCGAATCCGCCGGGGCCGAAGCCACCCGGAGGCTGCGCCAGCAGAATCGCCGCGCCCGCCGCCATCAAAAACGCGCCAATCGTTTTCATTGCTTCCCTCTCATTCCGTATCCGCGCCGCGCACTGTCAGGCGCACATCGTGGATTCCGTCCATCCGGTGCAACTGTTTCACCAGCTCTTCCGGGTTCTTGTCCTTGTCGAGACGAATCTCATAGGCGGCCTCAATCGACGTACCTTGCTTCGCCGTCGCCAGCGACAATAGCCGGTAGGCGCCGCCGCCCGACACCTGCTTCATCAGCGGCTCCAAGTCCGTACCCAAGCTCGCGCGCAGCCGCAGCACCATTCCCGGCTCCGCCGGCACCGCGCGCGCATCCTGCCGTTTGGCCAGAAGGAATGACGCTCCGCCGCCCACCAGAATTCCCAGCACCGCTACCCACGGATGCTGCGAACCGATGGCCATGCCGACAATCACCGCGAAGATCACAAATGCCGTGTCCCGCGTATCCCGCACGACGGTGCGGAATCGCACGATAGACAGCGCGCCCACCAGGCTGAACGCCCGCGCCACGCTATCGCCGATCACCTGCGTCACCATCGCGATCAGCACCGAGAGCAGCACCAGCGTCGTCGGCAGCGAGGTCGCCGCGTCGTCGGCATGCGTGGTGCGGGAATAGATCCACGACACGACCCAGCCGAGAATAAGCGCGGCCAGAAGGCGCACGAAGACCTGCAGCGGGTCCACGTTCTGGCCGTCGGAGAGCGCTTTGGTCAGGAATTCGGGCATACCGATTCCAGCTTCAAGCCAAGCCCGGTGACGGCCAGGCGGTATTTCGACGACGCCTGTGGGCGAAGATCGAACTCCTGCATCAGTTGTTTGAACAATCCCGGAATCTCCAATCTGTACTTTAATTCCAGGATGCGCTGATCCGGACACAAAAGCATACCCTCCTCCGGATCCGCGAAGGCGAACGTGCTGGCGGGCAGCGCGCAGACGCCGTCGTCGACGGTCAGACGGATCGGTCCGTTCTCGCTGACTCCCATCCTCGCCGTGCGCCAATAGGAGATCTGGCAGACCGGACGCAGGCCGCGAACCCGCACCCGCTGATGAAACCAGTGCCCGGCCCAACGCCTGGTTGCATCGGCGCGCTCCAGCATCGGCAACTCCGCGCGATCGAGAACGGACCGTAATTTGCCCACTCGATTGCGGGTCTTTAGTTTCCGCTCCAGGAAAATCCGTTCGCCGTCGCCGTATCGCCGTACGCGATACTTACTCCGCGCGTAGGAGCCGCGACGCTCGAAGACGGCCATGTCATCGGTGTCGAGATACAGGCTGGTGACGCGATACTGATCGCCCGCGGCGCCGCCCGCATGTGGATCCGGCGACATATGAACCCGCGCCCACTGGCGAACGGCATCGGCCTGGGAAGGCGAAACGACGAACTTCAGCTCCTGGACAAAAGCCCTGCTCTCTCTGATTTCGGTCAATGGCATCGTATGCGCTCAAGAGAGTTTACGGCTCTTGTAGCCGAAATGTTACCCGCTTAACACTTCTTTACCGGTTATGTCCCGAACAATCGTGTTCCAGTCTCCCAAAGCAGGTTCCGCCGGTCGGCGTCACTCATCTCGACCGAAAAGATTTTGCCCATCTCCACCTCTACGCTGTCCGGCAGGTCCGATCCGGCCATCAACCGCCCGGAGGGTACGTACCGCATCAACTCAGCGAGGTGAAATGGCATCAGCGAGCTTACTTCCACGTATAAATTCGGGCAAATATCGGCAGCCACGGCGCACTCCAGCATCAACATCGGCCCGCCCGCGTGGCCCAGAACGATCGGCAATTCGGGGAACCGGCGCGCGGCGGCGATGTAGAGCGATGGCAGCGAGAACGGCACGCCGCTCCCAGTGTGCGCCACCACGGCCATACCGTTCGCGAGCGCCGATTCAAAGAAGAAATCGCTGCGCTTCGAGACAGGATTCAATGCCTGGTACATCGGCTGCAGCTTCAGCGCGCGGAAGCCGTACCTCTCCGCGCAGCGCTTCACTTCATCGCGAAACTCCTGCTCCACCACGTAAGGATAGAGGCAAGCCGCGCCCGCGAAACGATCCGGCCACTGGCGCACCGCCGCGCCGATCAAGTCATGCTGTCCCCGATAGTCGTCCACCACAGGGAAGGGAATCAGCAGTGAGCGGTCCACGCCGTGCCGATCCATGTTGCGCAGCATTTGTTCCGCCGTGAATATGCGCCCTGAGTGCCGCGCCGTGCCGATATGCGTATGCGTGTCGAAGACTTTGTAGCCGCGGATCACGCCAGGACCGCCGCGGCGATGCGATCTCCCATCCCGGCCGTCGACATCTTCCCGCCGACATCCGGTGTCCGCGCGGCCGGATCCGCCAGCACCTTCTCCACCGCGCCGTGCAGCATCTTGCCGCCTTGCTTCGCCGCGTCGCCGGGCAGCCAATCGAGCATCATGGCCGCCGACAGAATCATGGCCACCGGATTCGCAATGCCTTTACCGGCAATGTCCGGCGCGGTACCGTGGCTCGGCTGGAAGACGGCATACTTATCGCCGATATCGCCCGACGGCGCCATGCCCATGCCGCCGACGAGGCCAGCGGCGAGATCGGACAGAATATCGCCGAACATGTTCTCGGTCACCATGACGTCGAAGTCCTGCGGCCGCCGCACCAGGAACAGTGCGGCCGCGTCGACGTAGGACGCCTCCGTCTCCACGTCCGGATACTCCTTCGCGATCTGCTGAAAGATGGTTCGGAAATAAGCCATCGATGGCAGCACGTTGGCCTTGTCGACAAGGGTAACTTTCTTCCGCCGCTCACGGGCCATCTTGAACGCCGAGTGGAACAGGCGCACCGAGGCATGACGCGTGATCCGCATCGTATCGCTCGCGTCGTTGGCGTTCAGGTCCGCGCTGCCGTGGCGGGCGTAGAAAAGGCCCTCGGTATTCTCACGGATCAGGACGAAGTCGATATTGGCGCCTCTCTTCAGGGGCGAGTCATCGGGATGATAAGTCCGGATCGGACGCACACCGCAGTAGAGATCCAGCACTTCCCGGATATCGATCTGCGGCGTCATCTCCTTGCCGTCCGGCCAGCGCACGCCGGGCAGGCCCATCGCGCCGAGCAGGATGGCGTCGTAGTTCTTCATCCGCTCCATCGTCGCGTCCGGCAGCGGATTGCCGCTGCGCAGGAACTCGCCCGCGCCGACCGACATCTCATCGCAATGGAAGCGCAGGCCGGGAATGAGAGTTTCCACGGCGCGCAGTGTTTTCAGGGCCTCCGCGGTCACATCGGGGCCGATGCCGTCTCCAGGGAGGACGGCGATACGGAAATCAGGCATAGTTTCGTTAGCGCAGTTGTTTGCGCACTTCCTCCGAGTCCGGGATGACGCACCGGAAACCGACGATCTCGCCGCCGGTGCCCTTCCTGCGGAACGAGATGCGGAGGTGCTTGGCGGGGTCGCTATTCCAGGAGCCGCCTCGCACGACGTGCTCTTTTCCGGAGGCCGGACCCGGCGGGTCTATCTTGGGGGACTCCGCGAAATATTTGTCGCCATAGAAATCCGACACCAACTCCCACACATTTCCGGACATGTCGAAGAGGCCGTAGCCGTTGGGGTCGAACTGGCGGACCGGGGCCTCGAACTCAAAGCGATCGTTGCCCTGTTTCCCGCTGAAATTGGCCTTTTCGCGGGCGTTTTCGGCGTTATGGGGGACGATTTCGTTCGCCTTGCCGCCTCGCGCCGCGTACTCCCATTCCGCTTCGGTCGGCAACCGGCCGCCGGCCCATTTGCAGAAGGCGCCGGCATCGGCGGGCGACATGCTCACCATCGGCAAATTCGTCTGGTCCCAACGTTTGCGGCTGAGCGGAGCGCCAGGCATCTTGCGTTTCGGCGTGGCCGAGTCGGCGAAGCGCATGTACGCCTCCACCTGAGTCTCTGTCTCACCCATCCAGAACGCCTTGCTGATGGTGACTTCATGCTGCGGCTTTTCGTTGTCTTCACACTTCGAGTCGTCCTTCGCGCAGCCCATCAGAAACTTGCCCGCCGGAATGAAGACGTACGCCTGGCGATCGCGCGGATTGACGTGCGGTTTGGCGGTGTATTCATCGACCGGTTTTTCGACGACGATCACTTTTTCCGGTGGTGGGTCGGAAAAGCGGAAGGGCCGCGCGTTTGGCGTGGAATAATACGGATTCAACTTCGGCGTCTCGCTGGCCACACCGCTCTGCGTGCCGGCCAACAGATCGACAAGCGTTGTGCCCGGCTTCCGGAGCAGCACAGCGATATGTTTAGGGAACAGGCCGCGCTCGGCGTCGGTGAGCGAGACGGAGACGGCATTCTTCGCGGCGCTTGAAAGGTAGGCAATGTCTTTGATGTCGGTGAAGTCCGGTTCGCCCAATCCGGGAGCCGTCGAACGGGGCAGAAGCGCGCTTGGTTGTGAGGGTGCATCCATCACGACCAGTTTCAACCCGAGTTTCCTTTCGTCGAGCACCTGTGCAAACCCCGTTAATGAGCGCGCCTGGAAGTTTGCCGGATTCGAGTTATTCGGATCGAAATCGACGGGAAGCAGGAAGTTGTCGCCGCCAGCTTGCAAAGGGTAGCCGAGGTAGTAGAAGAACAGCGTGTCGCCCGGCTGCAGCGTCGCAAGATAGCCCTTATCCAATTCGCCGGTAAGCTGAGCTTGCGTCAGGTTGCGCTGTTCGCGCACGTCGAATTTCGCCGCGATCAGCGCTGACTTCAGATCTTCAATGGAAACCGCGTTTACGGTGAGCTTCGGCAGGTGCTGGTATTCGGAATTGATCACCAGCAGGGCGCGCCTCGCGGAGGACTGCCCGAGCGCGGAAGAGAGCGGCATCAGCACCAATAGAAAAATCGACAGCGCGGTACGCATCTAGGATTGCCTAGATTTTACAACGCTTCGCGACTAGTCTCGGACAGTCCAGGCGATTTGGATCAGCGAAATCGACGTGGTGCTCTGGTTCACCAGGACCATGCGCGAATACCGGTCCTCCCGCGACGGAGCCGATTCCAACCGGATACCCTGCGTCCGCACGTCCACATTGATCGCCACGTCTCCCGGGATATTTCTGCCGGTGGTGCTGCCGCCGCCGGCCGCCAGGCCATCCTTCGTAATCGTAATTTTCTGGCCCGGCGCAAGCTCGCCGACCCACGTGATGACGCCGCGGCGGATGCCGGCGTAGGTTCCGCTGGGCGTTACGCCTGGGTCGGTGGGTTTCACCGGGTCGGTCACCGGCGGTTTCACAGGATCCGTCACGGGCGGCTTCACCGGTTCCGTTACCGGCGGTTTGACCGGGTCGATGTTCGGCTTCACAGAGGAAATGACGCGCTCCTCGCGAACGCGAAGGGAGACGGGCACTCGCTGCAGGACGTCGGTAGCCTTGTCGCCGGTGAGAATCACTTCGCCCTGGTACGGCCCGGGTGCGAGGCCGTCCGCGGATACTGTCACGCTGACGACCGACGGGATCGCCGCGGCGGAGGGCGTCACGTGCAGCCAGTTCCCTTTGGGCGTACGCGTGGTGACATTGAATCGCGTGATCCCGGTGCCGCGCACGCGGATGAGCTTGCTGTCCGACATCGTGGCGCCCTGCCGCACTTCGAATGTCAGCAAATCCACGTCCGAAGAGATGCTGTTGCCCGGCGACGATGGATTCTGCACGGTGCGCGGCAGGATCCGTAGCGTCACGTCCACCTTTCGTGCTTTCGGCTGCGACGACGCCGACTCAATGTTCACCGCGGCCTTATACTCGCCGGGGGGCAAGTCCTTGGGCGCAATTGCGATCGCGAAGCCATTCGGCGGAGTGGTTTCCGCGGGGTCGACGGTGAGCCAGGGCGCGCTGCTCGAAGCCTTCAACGTAACCGCGCCGCCGGAGCTGGAAAGGCCGATCTGCTTAGGGTCCGGCAGCCCTTCGCCGATTCTCCACTGGAACGGAATCTTCTCCGGCGACGCATTCCAGGCCGACTTCCCGTCGTGCTGCTTCAGCAGCAGTAGGGATCCGCCACCCGCCGCCAGCAGCAGTCCCAGCGCCAATCCCGCCTTCACGCCCGTCGAAATACCAGGCTCCACCACCGGCACATGAATCGAAGAGGCGCCGATCTCCTGCAACCGCTGCTCCGCCCAATCCAGCAGGCTCCGCGCCTGCGGATCGCCTGGGAACTCGGCCAGCAGCACCGCCGCGGCTTCCTTCACGAGCTGCGGCTTGTCCGCCTTTCGCTTGTTCTCCAGGTCGTTGATGCGCGAAGCGTAGGTCTGGCGTTTAATGTGGGCGCCGCGGGCGCTGTTCATCTCGTCCAGCGCCCGCATCACCTCGGCATCTTCCGGGTGCGCGTCCTGCAGGCCGCGCAGCAGCGTGCCGGCTTCCTCGAACGCCGCCCTCGCGGTCAACTCCTGCGCTTTCTTCAGCGTCTTCGCGCGTTCCCCGGCCAGGCGTTCCCGCTCTTTGGCAATGCGCTGCGTGAGCTTGGCGATCTTCTCATCGCCGGGCTTCATGCCGGCGGCCGAGCGCAGCGCGTTCTCCGCCAGATCCAAACGATGCGTGCCCAGGTGCTGCTCCACGCGCTGCAGCGCCTCCAGAAACACGCCCTCGGACTCCAGCGTTTGCTGTAACCGCAACAGACGCGCATCGCGAGGATGCCCTGCCAGAGCCTCCTGCATCCGCTGCTTCGCTTCCGCCAGCGCGCCGCGCGCCACAAGCTGCTCAATGGTGCGAGCCGTCGCGTCGAGCTCCGCCATACGCTGCTTCACGTCGAGCTCTTCCGACAGGCGCCGCAACTGCCCCTGATCGCCGAAGTGCCGCGTCGCATCGTCGATCTCGCGCCGCGCCGCGTCGAACTGCCCGCTGTCGATCGCCTGTGAGATACGGTCCACGCGCGCCGAAATGTCGCCCGCGCGCTGCCGCTCGGCCGATCGCATGGCCAACGCCGCCCGCGCCGAAAACAGCTCCGGGTCGCCGCCGAACTGTTTCAACCCTTCGTCGAGCGCCGCCAGCGCGTCGGCATCCTTGCCCTGACTCTCCAGCGCGCGGGCGCCGCGCAGAATCTCATCGCGTTTCTTGCGGGACTGCTGCTCATTCAGCCCGCGCTCAATGCTATCGAGCAGCGCCGTCAGCTCCGGCTCCGATGGATACTGCGCCAAACCCTGCTGCAGGACGTTCCGCGCGGCGTCCCACTGCGACGCGGCGATGCGCTCGCGCGCTTCATTGGCGGTTTTCTCAACGGCCCGGCGGCGTTCACGAAATTCCCTCGCGCTTTCAATCTCGCGGCCCAGTTGGGCCAGAGCCGGCCAGTCGCCATACTTGCCGCGGATCGTGCGGACCTCGGCCGCCGCGTCGTCCATCTTGCCGCGCTGGTACATCCCGCGCGCCGTGTCAATGGCGGCCTCGCGCTCCTTTCCGGCGGCTTCTTCCTTCAACCCGCGTTCGACGCTCTCCGACAGCGCGGTTAATTCCGGCTCGGCGGGAAAACGTTGCAATGCATCGCGAAGCTTCGCGCTTGCGGCGGTCCACTCACTACGGGCAGCCAGTATGCGCACCTCATTGGCCACGATTTGCGCCGCTTCCCTGTCCTCCTTCGCCCGCAAGTCCTTGCCGATCTCCTTCGCCAGAGACAGCAACGCCGGCACGTCGCCGTACTTTCGCTGCGCCTCGGCCAGCAGCTTGCTCGCGCCCGCCATGTCGCCCGCGGTCCGCAGGTCACGCGCCTCGCGCAGCGTCTCGTCAATTGCCCGCCGCTCATCGCGCTGGCGCAGCAGCAATTCGCTGTCGCGCAGCAGCCCAGTCAGGTTCGGGTCGTTCTGAAATTCCTGCAACGCGCGCTGAACCAGGGCGACGGCGCGCTCCAACTCACCGTCCTGTTGCAGCGTCTTCGTTCGCTCGGTGACGCGCCGCACCGCCTCGCGCCGCTCAAGTACGCGCCGCACTTCCGCGCAACGCTGGAGCGCCTGCGCGATCGCCGGATCGTCCGGCGCAGCCTTCCGCAGGGGGTGCAAGAGGTTCTCGGCCTCTTCCACGCGTTCCTGCCGCAGCAGTTCGCCCGCGTCACGCAGAGCTCGTTCCAGCCGATCCCGCTCCGCGCGCTTTCGCTTCCCGGTTTCGGCCTCCTCGATCGCTTCCAGAACCTCCAGCGGCTCATGCAGCCGGGTTCGCGCGTCGACGAGCACCCCCAGCGCTTCATCGAACTGCCCATGCTGAATGAAGCCCTTCGCCTTGCGAACGATCTGCTCCACCTCGCGGCGCCGCTCCTGCGAATCGAAGGCGTGCTGGACGCGCGCCATCACCTCGCGTGCCCGTTGATTGGCCGGATCGACCTCGAACGCCTGGCGGACGATTTCATGCGCCGCTTCGAACTCGCGCTTTTCCACCAGCGCCGCCGCGGCCTCCGCCAGCTCCTGCGCCCGCTTGTACTGCCCAACGGCATTGCGCGCGTCCTCCAGCAGCACGCGAATCTCGGTGTTCGACGAGTCCAGACGCAACGCGTTTTCGAACGATTGGATCGCCTCCGCGTACCGCTTGTGGGATAACTGCTCCTGTCCCGACTTCTTCAGCGCCACGATTTTTGGCACAATCGCCTGCTGTTGCGCCATCTTTTGGATGCGCTCGCGCAACTGGCGCGCCTCCACGTTCATCGGGTCGAGGTCGAGGATCCGCCGCACCAGCCGCTGCGCCTCTTCCCCGCGCTCCTGTTCGAACAGCGTCCGCGCCTCCGGCAGCAGCTCGTTCGAGCGCTGGCGCCGCATGTCGAGCAGGAGGGGCCCGACATCGAGCTGGAACTCCTGCAGGCTCTGATAACGGAGATCGCGGTCCTTTGCCAGCGTCTTCATGATCATCTGGCTCAGCGCCTCCGGACATTCCGGAATCAGCGTCGCGGGCGCCGGCGGCTCCACCGACGTAATGCTGTAGAGGATCGCCGGCGTCGACGTGCCTTCAAACGGAAAGCGTCCGGTCAGAAACTCGTAGTAGATAACGCCGAACGCCCAGATATCGCACAACGCGTCCACTTCAGCGTCGCGAAACTGCTCCGGGCTCATGTAGTTCAGCGTGCCGACGAGAAAGCCTGCTTTGGTGAATCTGGTCGTATCGCTGCGCGTCAACCGCGCGATGCCGAAGTCCATCAGCTTGACGAGGTTGTCCCGCAGCACCATCACGTTGCTGGGTTTGATGTCGCGGTGGATGACGTTGTTCTCATGCGCGCAGTAAAGGCCCGCGGCCACTTGCTGCATGACTTCGACTTTCTCGTGGATCGTCAGCGGTTTCCGGCTGCGAATAATGCTCTGCAAGTCCTCGCCGTCCAGGTACTCCATCACCAGGAACTGCGAGCCGTTATCCTCGCCGAACTCGTGGATTGTCACCAGGTTCGGATGGTGCAGGTTGCCGGCCGTCGTCGCTTCCATCTTGAAGCGTGTCAGGAACTCCGGGTCGTTCGTCTCGGGCAGCAGGACTTTGATCGCCACCACGCGGCCGACCATCGGATCAAAGGCCTTGTACACGCGTCCAAAGCCGCCTCGGCCGATCTCGGCCTGGATCTCATAACGTCCGATCCGTTCGCTCATTGTCCCGCGCTCCGGTTCCGCGCGCACCGCCGCGCCTTACCGGGAGGAGGGCAAAATGCCATCCCGTCCGCGAACGCCTGCTTTGCGCGGGGGAAGTACACGTGGAAACAGTTTATGATACCGCTACACAACAACGCGTATTTGTTTGGAGGAAGGTGCCCTTTTTCCCGCAATTTCCGCTTTAGATAGAGAAGGTTGCGCTTGTCTCCGTTCGACGCGCTCCCGTACTATGTCAGGTACGGCTTCACCAATCCAAAATCACGAAGGATGATTGCTATGAAAAAAATGCTTCGCGCCCTTTGCCTGGTTGCGCTCGGCACAGCGGGCCTGCAGGCGCAGACTGCTTCCGTTGTCCGGTCGGGCAGTTATGAGGTGGGCGGTTTCGTCGGGGCCAGCTACGGCATCGACGAGTTCCGCTGGATGGGCGGCGGCAACGTCACCTATGCCGCGAACAAGTACATCCTGCCGTACGCTGAGTTCAGCTATTTCCCAGGGATCGGCCGGAAAATTTCGCGCACCATCCCAGGTCTGACGGCGCCCGTCGTTATCGCCTACAACATACCGCTCACCGACTTCCACGGCGGGGTCCACATCCGCATGCCGATCCGCGAGTTTCCCATCGTGCCCTACGGCGTCTTCGGTGTCGGCATGATCCACGCGCCGGAGCGCACGTTTAACGTCACTGTTGAACAGTTGCCCATCCAGTTTGTTTCCGGCTCCTCTACCGATGCGGCTATTAACTTCGGCGGCGGACTTCGCTACTACATCAATCAGCGGTTCGGAATCCGCGCCGAGGCCAAGGCCTACAAGCCGACCGGCCAGTTCAAGGACACATTCGGCAAAGTGGAGTTCGGCTTCTTCATCCAGTTGCGTTAGAGCTTCGTTTTACCGGCGATGAAAGGGCCCTCCCGGAGAATGACATTGGGCGGTATGGCGGCGCCCCTATTGGCCGCGGGCGGCGGTTATGCGTTCGAATACTGGGACGTGTTCACGGACCGCCGGTTCACCGGAAACCCGCTGGCGGTCTTCACCAGCGCCACCGGCCTCAACCCGGAACAGATGACCGCCATCGCCAGAGAGACGAATCTCTCGGAGACGACTTTCGTCTTCCGCCGCCCCGCCGCTGAGGAAGCGCGCAAAGGAATCCGTACGCGCATCTTTACGCCGTCGGCCGAGTATGACTTCGCCGGCCACACGGCGCTCGGCACGGCGATCAGCCTCTGGCGCCCCGGAATGAAGCAGGTAACGCTTGAGATGAACGTCGGTGCGGTGCCGGTGGAGATTCATTCCGAAGGTGGCCGCCTATATGGGGAAATGCTCCAGCCGGAACCCAAATTCGGGGAGGAGCACGACCCTTCGGCCATCGCGCGGTTGACCGGCTTAGCCTTATCCGCCATCGACACGACCTATCCGATCCAGAACGTTTCGACCGGCCGGCCAAATCTGATCGTCATGGTGAAGGATCTGGCCGCCATCCGCTCCATCCAAGTCGATTGGCCGGCGGTCGCCGCCTATTTCGCCGGCGGGGAGAAGCAACGGTCTTTTTACTTCCTGACGCCGCAAACCGAATCCGCCGAAGCCCGTTTTCATGCCCGCAAACTGACGCCGCGGACGGAAGATCCGGTCACCGGGTCCGCCGCCGGATCGGCCATAGCGTGGCTGGTGGCGCGAAAGATCGTGGGTTCCGGGGAGCGGATTGTCATCGAGCAGGGTGCCGAAGTGTCGCGGCCCGGCAAGTTGTACGTGTCGGCCGAACGGAGCGGCGCCGGCGCCACGCGCGTGCGGGCCGGCGGCTATGCGGTGAAGGTCTGGACAGGCGAGTTGCCCGCTGGATCGGTTTGAGGCCGGCCGGACTGAGGCGGGGTCACGGAAAGCGCAACGCAGGGAGGTTTCCCCCCGCTGCCTATTGACTACCCTAGTTTATCTAGGGTAGGCTTGCTATGTAAATGCGTGCCGACATTCCTCCTGGCACCCTCTACATGCTGATCCTGAAGTCGCTCGCCAGACTTGGGCCGATGCACGGCTACGGGATTGCGCTCCATATCCAACAAACGACGGAAGATATCTTGCAGGTGGAAGAAGGAACACTCTACCCGGCCCTGCAGCGAATGCTGATCAAAGGTTGGGTCGAGGCCGAGTGGCGAACCACGGAGAACAACCGCCGCGCGCGGTACTACACGCTAACGCCCGAGGGCCGGAGGCAACTGGCGACGGAGATCCGGCAGTTCGACGTGGTGACGGCTGCGATTCGCCGCGTCATTGAGCCGGCGTAGGAGGCAACGATGACCGACTTGCAACGCAAACTGCGTGGATGGTTCCGCCGGGAGTCAATTGAGGCCGATCTGCGGGAGGAGATGCAGACGCATCTTGAGATGAAAGCGGCAGCATCAGTCGGCGGGCGAGTGGTACACGCGGCGGGGGGATCGAACCCTCGTGGTATTTCTACCGCTGGCTTGGGGGCCATGTGGCCTACAAGCCAGTGTGCCTGCCTACTGTACTGTAACGACAGTTCAGCCTGTCGTTTCTAAACTGCTCTCAGCCTCTCCGCCAATTCTTCAATTGTCTTGAGTGCCGCCTTGAAATCCGGCCGCTCCCCGTACACCATATCGCGGAGGAACTCGGAGTAATCCTCGGCGTAGCTGGCGTTACCAGCCAATATCGCTGAGCTTTTCAGCGTTTCACCAATGGGATCGTCCCGGTATGCCGGAAACTTGTGCCCGTAGCCTTCTGCATCGGCATAGACGATTTTCGCTGCAAGATCGACCAACTCCGAGGCCTCATAGCTCCCGCGCGTCACATGCAGATCGTAGATGTGCCGCACAAGAGTCTTGTCTCGTTCCGGCTCGGCATTGGCTGCTTGCTCACCCACACGCCGCGTTAGCGCCACAAACTTCTCTGCCAGAGTTTCGGTGACGCAGGCACACGCAATCGCCGGAACCTCCGGCGGTTCCTTGAACGCTTCCGCCAAAAATGACGTGACCGTGCAGATCACTGCCTTTTGGCGTAACGGCCATACCGCTGTCTCAATTTTTATTTCGGCGCGCAAGGCCCCATCACCGCGAGTCTCGGCCGGATACGGCAATTGATACAAGGTGTAGCGGCTTCCGTTTCCTGAGTCCCGATGAGCACGATTGGCTGGGTCAAAGACGAATCCCGCATCAAGCAAGGCGGTTGTCACCTTGTCGCGCAGCGTACGCAACTCGGCCCGCTAAGGTTCTTGCTCGGAGACAATCTTGAGATCGATGTCCTCGGACATACGATGCGTCAAACAGTGCGCACGGCTTAGGGCCGTACCTCCTCCGAACACGAATTGAAATGGCGCGGCATCTATGCCGGTGATCGCCGCCAGTGCCTTTACGACATACCAGTCTTTCTCAACAAGCGCAGGGCTTGGCAGATCAAAAAATACTGCTGAACTTCGAGGATATCCTGGAGCGTGGGCTTACCGAGCAACAATCAGCTCCTGCTTGCCGTCGCGGAGCCGCCTGGAAAACCGACCTTTCACATGAACCACAGGGTTGACGGGAATCTGTGTGGATCGCCCTTCGTTGTAGGCGCGTTCCGCTTCTGACGGCTCCCAGGAAACTCCCAGCTTCGTAAGCGCTTGCCGGGCAGCGCCCAAGAACCCGCCTTTACTGAACAAAATCGGTTCTCCCGAGAGACGTGAAACCACGGCGCGACCGTACACGCCATAGCCTAGACGGATCAACTGGTTATCGCGAACCAACCCGCGAAGCACACGGAGCACCTGGTCTTCACCGCCGAGGTCCCGAAACTCGCGCGTGAGGAATACGTCGTCGCCGCGCTTCTTTGCGATTCGCGTTTCGATCTTCTCCTTAAGCGATTTTCGACGAGTTACGTACATATGCAAACACCCGACATTCAGCATATGCAAAAACCCGACAAAGTAAAAGCGTAAGAGTCTCTGAATCAACATATTGGCAAGATTCGAAGGAGAATAAGGATTTGGGCGTTGAAATCGCTTCTTGACGAGTCGATTCGCCGACCAGAAATGGCAGGTGCCCGAAGCGCGAGCACGTGATTCGAGTCGAGCACAGAGCCAATCGGGGATATACGCAAACACATCACCACTTTGCCAAGCGACTTCGCCCAGCGCGTCGCAGGCTTTTACAATCCGCTCCAATTCGTCGTCGGTGAAGGGGACTTTGTTAGCGACGCGATTCGCGCCGAGCGGCGGCTTAAGATCGGCGCTTACTGGATTTTCCGGAAGCCATTTGCGAGCCACGCAGAATCGGAAAAATGCCCGCAACGTTCCGAGCCGTTTGCCCTTGGCACGCGCGCCGAGTTTAAGTCCCCCGTAAAAGATATCGATGTCTGCCGCCGAGAACTGATCGAGCATGACGTAGCCTTGAGTCTCCGCAAAGCCGGTAAGCTGCCTGACGAAGGTTCGATACTTGCGCAACGTTGCCGGTGCAATTTTCCCGCCCTCGCGGTTCGCCAAAAACGCAGTTGTCGCGGTAGCTATCGCTATACGATCCTGTTGACCATCCTTAGGCACCGGCAAAGGCTTGACCTGGACCGCGCCGCCCCATGATTGTGCCACCTCCCATGCCGCAGCGACCACCTTCGCTCCATCCCATATAGACTTGGCGGTGTTTTTGCGATTGAACTTTCCGGCAATCGTACCGGACGCGTGGATAAGGCGTGCGCACAATTTCCAGCCACGTCTACGCTCTTCAAAATCCCCGGAACGTTAATCTTCGGCGTGGTTACCTTCGCATTCTTTACGGTGCCTGCGGTAGAGTGTGAGCGCCATATATTTGCACTCAATCTACTCTGTCCAGCACGCCATTGCACGCCAGTGTCGATCAATCCGTATATGTTATTGATTCTATTATGGCGGTGAGGGTGGGATTCGAACCCACGGTACCCTTTCAGGTACGGCGGTTTTCGAGACCGCTCGATTCAACCACTCTCGCACCTCACCGCGCCGGTAAACTTCTCCAGTATAGCAGCCCGATCAGACGAAAAAGTCTTTGACCTTATCGAGAATCCCGCGCTCCTGCGGCTCGTTCTCCGTTGGCAACGTCTCCCGCAACTGCTCCAGAAGTTTCCTCTGCTCCCGGGTCAACCTCGATGGCACGCGCACCTCGATATTCACAATCAAGTCGCCGCGTCCGGACGAATTCAAGTACGGAATCCCTCTCCCGCGAATCCGCACCTGGTCGCCATGTTGCGTCCCCTCCGGCACCTTCACATGCTCGAGTCCGTCGAACGTCAACACATCGACTTCTGTCCCTAACGCCGCCTGCGCGACATTCACGGGAACCGTGCAGTGCAAGTCGTTCTCCCGGCGCTCAAATACGGGATGCTCCTTGACGAGAAGAACAACAAACAGGTCGCCCGCCGGACCGCCGTTCGGGCTATTCTGCCCCTCACCGGTCAATCGCAGCCGCGTGCCGTTGTCGACGCCAGGCGGAATCGTCACGCGCAGCTTGCGCTCGGTTCGCAATACCCCGTCCCCACCGCACTTTGTGCATGCCTTCCGCACCAACTGTCCGCGCCCGCCGCACGTCCGGCAGGTCTGGCGGATCGACAAGAACCCTTGTTGAATCAACACCTCGCCACGGCCGCGGCACGTGGCGCACTGCGTCAAGCCGTCCTTGCCCTCGCCACCCGTTCCGTTGCAAAAATGGCAGCGGTCCAGGCGCGGCACCTGGATCTCCGCGCTCATCCCCCGGATCGTGTCCTCCAGCGAAATTTCCAGATCATAGCGAACGTCGTCGCCACGCCGCGTCCGGCTGCGGCCGCCTCGGCGCCCGCCAAACATGTCGCCGAAGCCGAACAGATCGCCGAGGATATCTCCGAAATCGCCGAACGTCTCGGGATCGAAGCTGGCCGGTCCGCCGGCCGCACCTTGCAACCCCTGGTGCCCGAACCTGTCATAAGTGGCCCGCTTCTGCGTATCGGACAGCACGCCGTACGCTTCCGCAGCCTCCTTAAACCGCTCCTCCGCTTCTCCGTTGCCCGGATTCCGGTCGGGGTGATACTGCATCGCCAATTTGCGATAAGCGGTCTTCAACGCCGAATCGTCGGCGTCCTTGCCCACCCCAAGAATCTCGTAATAGTCGCGCCTCGTCACCGTACCGCAACCCTCACCAACGCCGGCCGCAGCAATTTGCCCTTAAATGTGTATCCACGCTGAAATTCCCCCAGAACCGTCTGATCCGGGGTTTCCTCGGAGCTAACCATTTCGATCGCATGATGGATGTTCGGGTCAAACACCGCTCCCTCCGTAGCCATCGGCTCCAGGCCCAGTTTCTTTAACGTATCCAGAGTCCGCTGAAAGATCAATTCGACTCCCCGCGCGTACTCCTTATCGGCAGTTTCCACGCCCAGGGCTCGCTCAAAATCGTCCAGGATCGGCAAAAACGCCTTCACCGCATCCATTGCCGCATACTCGGCGTGTTCGATCCGCTCTTTTTCGGCACGCCGCCGGGCATTCTCATAATCCGCCTGCCGCCGCAGCAATAGCCCCTGCAACTCCGCTTTTTCCTGTAACAAAGCATCGCGTTCGGCTGCAATGGCGTCGATAATTGGCTCGGCGAACTGGCTTTCGGCCTCACCCGAGAGGGAGACCTCGTCTTGAGGTTGATCCATGATAACGCTCACGCCTCTATTATATCCCATCCTTCGTAGAAAATCTGATAAGGAGAGACTCAACTATGCCGCTCACGCGGAGAGCGATTGGATCGCCTCACCTACATGGTATACCGTGGACAACACTTGCCCATAATTCATCCGGATTGGACCCAATACCGCCACTCGCGTCGATATCCCGTTCGGAAGCGACACCGTTACTCCGATCAGCGATAAATCCTGCAAGCTCGGATGCAATTCCCCCAGCCCAATCTGGATGGCCACATCTTTCCGCGACTGCTCCAAGAACCGGTCCAGCAACTCCAGCAGCCGCTGCTTTTCTTCGAGCGTCCGGAAGATCTCCCGCAGGCGGTCCCGATTGAACTCCATATCCGGGCTAACCAGGTTAGACGTCCCCTCGAAATGTACCTCCGGCGTCAGCCCGAGGTCCAGTAGCCCGCTCCGATATAGCGTTTGCAGTTGGCACAGCAGCGTGTCGTACGCCGCCCGGTCCTCCGCCAGCCGTGCGCGCAAATCCTGCCGGATGGCGCCCAATGTCCACCCCGAGTAATGCCCGTTGACGAAGTTCCGAACAGTGTTCAACTCGTCCTGGCTGATCGCCGAATCCATCGCCACAACACGGTTCCGCACGATCCGGTCCCGCGTCTCCACCACCATCAACACCCGCGTGTCGGACAACAGCAAAAACTCGACCTTCGCCAGCGTCTGCGTATCCGTCGGAATTGCCGCTGCAATCCCCACATTCCGTGTCATCTCGGTGAGCAGGTGACTCGTCTTTTCCAGTCGCTCGCCCATCGAATCCGTCGCTCGCAACTCCGTCCGCATGCGCTGCATCTCGATCGCGCCCAGTCGCCGCGGCGGCAGCGAATTCACATAGGCCCGGAACGCCTTGATCGTGGGCACCCGTCCTGCCGACGTGTGCGGCTGCGACAAATAACCCTCGTCGCACAGGTCCGCCATTACATTCCGAATGGTCGCCGGGCTCAACTGCCGCCCGCCGGCCCGGGCAATCGTCCGTGAGGCAACCGGTTCCCCGGTGTCGATGTACGCCTCAACGATCGATTGCAGGATTGCCTGCGACCGGTGGTCGAACTGTGAGCGTCCTGTCATACAGAATTCAGAGGAGCAGCAATGGCCTTTCGACAAATTGTAGGGCCGTAACGCCCAGACCGCAAGCTGTAGTATCTATTTTCCAACAATTTCATTACGGAATCAGCGCTAACGCCGCTTTCGTAAACGCATCGACGAACGGCGTACCGCTGTTAACCAGGTTCTCCCGGGTCTGGAAATCGTATGGAATGTCCGGCTCGACGCCGACATTCTCGATATATCTCGTGGCGGGAAAGCCCGGATGAGCCTGCGCCGTCGGCCGCACGGTCAGCATCTGCGTTACTGCCGCCGACCCTTCCGAGTAGAAGCCCGCTTGCACATTGACGGTATTTCCGCCCGCGCCCGCCGTGCGGAAGCCGAACAGTTTCCCAATTTTCGCATCCTGTATCACCGCCGAGAAGCTGTCCGCTGCCGAAGTCGAGAACTCGTCGGTCAACACCAGGACAGGCTTGTCATACGCCAGCACCGCGCCAGTCCGGTCCTTTGCCGGCGCGATGTCCAAGCCCACCGAGCACAGCGGGATCGGTCCCGTCCGCCCCCGGTTCTCCGAATACGCCGTCTTCACATCCTTCACCAGAGTTGAGAAGACCTTGTACTCCCACTCCTCGCCGTAATCCTGCAGATCCTGCAGCGTCGCTTCAAAGTCGCGAATGATGTCCAGGTTCGGCCGGATCTCCACGCCGATCGTCGTAAATGTCCTGGGAATCAGCCGCTGCAGCAACTCGTCCGAATAGCAGGCATATCCGCCCTCGTTCCTCGTTACGTCGACGATCAGCACATCGGTGTTCGCCTTCATGAATCCGATCTCCTGCTGAAACTGATTGATCGGCAGGCTCAGCAGGCTGAAGCTAACCGGCTGAAACGTGCCGATACGGATCAGCCCGATCCGCTTCCCGTTTGTCGTGTACGTGCCGCTAAAGAAGTAGTCGGCGCGATTCCGCCCCAGCCGCTGTACGAATCCCACCGGCATCCGATAAATCGGATCCCGCAGCGCAAACCCGCGTAGCGCGTTCACCGGCCGCGCGCTTACATGCCGCTGCAACGCAACCCACGGCTTCCGGAATGCGGGCACGCCGGGATCCACGGGCAGCTCCTCATCGGCCGGTTCAAACTCCGGCTGCACACGCGGACTCTCGTCCCGCACGCCCGGCCGAGCCGTGCGGAAGTTCGGCAACGGCCCCAGATTCATCAAAGGCGTACCCGACTTGTCCCACGGAATCACATAACTCTTCTCGCTGCCGTCCGCGCGGCGTACCAGAATGGTCGCGGATTCACCGAGCTCCACGACTCGCGGCAAGTACGCCTGCTGCCGGTACACGAGCTGATCGGCCGCCCAGCGCATCGTCGATCGCTCGTTCGCAAACGAGCTGATCCGCGCAATATCCTTCACCAAATCCATCACCGGCTTGCCGTCAAACAGCACAATCTCATCGCCCACCGCGAAGTCATACCGCGCCGCCGGCAAGTACGACCGCGTGATCTGCTCAATCAACACTTTCCCGTCATAGACGTCGGTGTACATGTGCAGGTCCGCCACGAAGTCCGAATTCGCGACGTAGTAGCTGTGAATGTCCTTCAGGCTGGCCGTGTATTCTTCCAGAAGGTCCAGGTATTCCAGGTCCGTCTTTGTCTGCCGCGCGCGGTCCAGCCACGGCCGCAGATTGAACAGGTCGAATCCCACATTCTCGCGCTTCCATTCATAAGGCGCGTACTGCTTCGCATAAAGGCTCGCCACGGTCTGGAGGTCGATCGCCTTTTGCTCGGGCGTCAATTGAGCGAGGAGAGCGCTGGCGGTCAAAAGCAGCGCTCCAACGGTGCGGTGATTCACAATAGGTTCTCCCTGCGGCGGCTTCGGCCGCTCGCTGTCAGGTTATCAGCCTAGAGTTGCATCGGCCGCGCCCGGGCGATTCTTTACCTCGGAAAATGGCCGGACTGCCTGATACAATGTCGGTTCGCCTTCTATGGTGCAAGCGATTCTACGTCTCTACAGTTACCTCGTCCAACTCATCGTCTCTCTCCTGTGCATCGGGGTGGCATCAGTCGCCTATCTCAGTGAGAACAAGTCTTTCGAGATCGATATGCTTCCCTGGAGCGGAACGGAGCTTCGGACGTGGCTCTTCACGCTCGGCATCCTCGGAAGCGCTTCAGTCCTTCTCGCCTATAAAGGCAAGCTTCGCATCCTGTTTCTTCTGTGGACGCTCTTCACTACCGTCCTCATTGCCCGCGGCATCTTCACCTCCGGCCATGTCTTCGACGGCGAGGCCGATTTCAAATTAGCGCTCTACATCCTAGCCGGAGTCGCTCTCACCGTCGCCGGTGCGTGGAGCCGCTTCCGCCAGCCCGTACGCCGCTAACTCCAGAGCTCGTCAATAGGCCCGTACAGGTCATCACGCGATGACGGCGTGTACTCAAATCCCCGCCCGCTTGGATCGTCCCGCCGAATCGTCGTCCAGTCGATACCCAGGGCCGAATAGACCGTCGCGCCGATATCCTCCGCGCGAATATCCCGCTCCCGGGACCAGCCCGGATCGTCCGTGCGCGCACCGCGTTCATCCGTTGTCCCCAAGGCTCTTGCGCCGCGAATGCCGGCCCCCGCCATAAGCGCCGCCTGCTGTTGAAAATGGTCGCGCCCATTTCCCGCGTTCACCACGCCCAGCGTGCGGCCGAACTCGCCCATCGCCACGATCAGCGTGCGGTCCAGCAATCCGTCCGCCTTCAAATCCGCAATCAGCGTGCCCAGCCCCGCATCGAACGTCCGCCCCACCGAATTCGCATTCGCCGCATTCAACCCGTTCGTGTAGATGTTCGAGTGCATATCCCATCCGCCGGCGCTGATCTGAATAAACCGCGTGCCGATATTTGCCCGCACCAAGTTCCGCGCCGTGATGCACGCCGCGCCGAAATTCGAGTTTCCGTACCGCAGCCGCTCATTGTTGTCGAACGTGAAAACGCGCGTTACGTCCGCGTTGTACATCAGCTTCCGCGCGCCCTCGTCCCACCGCGCGATCTCCAGCGTCGCCGCTCCCAATTCGCCCGACTCCCGCAGAGCGTTGTCCATGTCGAGCAGCAATCCATACCGGCGGTCGAAGATCGCCTGCGTATCGAAATGCGTCGTGTTCCGTAGTGCCGCGCCGTTCGGGCTCACATAAAACGGCGCATACTCCGCAGGCAGGTACCCTTGGCTGGAACTCGTTCCCGTGTTCAATGCCAAGAAACCTGGCAGCGTCCTGTTGGCCGATTTCGAGCCCAATTCCAACGACACGATCGACCCGATATGCGGCGCCAGTCTGTTCTGTCCGGCCACCGGGTTCCGCGCAATCTGCACCCACGATGACGCCAACTGATGCGCGGTCGCCCACGGCTTAACCGACCGCACCAAAGCGATGCTGTCCAATTGCTCCGCCAGTTTCGGCATCAGGCCCTGCGCCCAGCTCACGCCGTTATAGGTTTGGGCATTATATGCGGCAGGCGTCCACGGGCCTGTTTTCAAATCAAAGGTGTCGATGTGGCTCGGCCCGCCCTCCATCATCACGAAGATGCAGAACTCGGCCGTTGCTTTCGGCGCCTGCGCCGCGTGCGCTACACGTTCCATCGGCCCGCCTGGCAGTAGAAAATATCCGCTCACGGCCGAAGCCGCGTGGCGGAAAAACATGCGTCTTCCCATGTGCGGCCCGCGCCAGAATCGCGTACCCCGTATCCCGTCCCAATCGAATCCGAAACGATCTTTCATGGCGCCCCCTAGTAATTCATCAGGAAATCGACTTTGTTCACGAGCACCCAGGCCAGGTCCTCGATCGTCGTGTTTCGCAGTGCCGCCGTGTTCGCCTTCGCCAACGCAGCCAGCGCCGTCGTCTTCTCCGTCGCGTTCGGCACCCGCCCCAGGTAAAGCAGAAACACTTCGTCGACCATAGCGGCGTTGTCGGCGATTGCCGCCGCCGTTCGCAAGTTTGGAGAGCTCGTCAACCGGATCCGGTCGCGGATGTAGGTGTCGTTCAACAGCGTCAGCGATTGCAGAATCGATCCCTCTTGCCGCCGCGGCTGCGTGTCCCGGTTGCCCCGCAGAAATGTCGACATCAGCGTTCCCGCCGCGCCGCCCGGCTCGGTGGGGTCCGGCATCCGCCATGCGCTTTGTACTGCTTCCGCGAAGCCCTGCGGCGTGTAGTTCACCCAATTACCCGACGCTTGCGATAGTGCGTCGTGGACCTCTTCCGCTTCCAGCCGCCGCGCATAATGCCGTGCGTAGAGCGGCACATAATCGATCTTCCACTCCGCGCCGTATTGCGAGCTAAGCTGATATGTCGTCGACGACACAATCAGCCGGATCAGCTCACGCATGCTGTAGTTCGTATTCACGAACTGCTCGCTCAGCTTTTGCATCAACCGCGGATGTTGCGTCTGATAGGTCCACGGCGCAGGCGGCGGATTGTCCGCCTCCAGCCGCGCCGGGTCCAGGTTGTCCATGGGTTCAGCCAATGCCAATTGGAACAACTGCTTCCACATACGGTTCACGGTGTTCTTCGCGAACATCGGGTCGGCTGTCATCGCATCGGCAAAGCCTTGCCGCCAGCTCTGGTTGCCCGCCGGCGCCTTCCCGTCGCGGTACTCCGGCGTCACGTTCAGCATGGTGCCGATCTTCACGCGGTTTGGCCGGTTCCCGAATGTTGTGCTCAGGTCGTACGTGCCGGTGGTCCGGTCATTCACATCGAAGCTGCCAACGTAGTAATCGCCCGCCGGCGCGGCCCGCCCCGCGATGTTCAGCCGTGAAAAATGCGCCGCCATGCGATACGCATCGGAGCGCGTCACTGTGCTCGCCCAGAGGCTCAACTGGTCGAGATGCCCTCGTCCGTTATGGCATGCCAAACAGTCATAGTGGCCCAGTCCGAGAAAGGTCGTTGTCAACCGCACCATCGCCGTGTCGTAGCGGTCCTGGTTCGGTCCGCCCGGCGTAATCGACCGCACCGACCAGTTTGCCACGCCGCTGTCGAAATTATTGCCCGATCCCGCCGTCAGATCCCACGCCAGATCGCGGAAGCTCTTGTCCGTATGGACCGCCCCGCGCAGGTAATCGTACATCGCGTTCCGTCCGGCCACGTTCTGGTTTGCGTTGGAGGCGGTGCGCGTGTTCTGTACCAGGTCGCCCAGCCACGTCGACCACCGCGACACGTAATCCGGGCTGAATAACAGCGTGTCGATCAACCCGTCGCGTTTGCTCGCGCCGGTGTCGTCCATGAAGGCGCGATACTCCGCGGGCTTTGGCAGCCGCCCAGCCAGATCCAAGTAGATCCGCCGCACGAATTCGGCGTCGGTCGTCAACGCGGCTGCCGGAATGCGGTCCCGTTCCAGCCGCCCCAGGATCTCTTCGTCGATGAAATTCCGACGCGGCAAATCGCCGGCCGCAACAGCCATCCGCGCCTCGCTTTTGGAAGCCGTAGTTACGGTTCGCAAATGCACATCGCGAATCGCCCGCTGCTCCCGTTCCATAAACGACTGCGGATCGCGCCGAAACGAGCAGTTGTCGCCAGCCCCCTGCGCCCACAAGGCCACCCCGGCCAACAGCACTAGCCAAGAATGAAACTTCATCTCACCCGTCCTTACTAAGGCAATAGACTTCCCTACGGCATTTGCCGTTTGGGCGCGGTTAGTCGCAGGCTACCAGAAAACTTTGTCAAAAACCAATCGAATCTAACCTTACCTCTTCCCCACGAACTCCTCTATGTCCTTCGCCAACTCCGCCAGCGCCGGCTTATACACATAGAACATATGCCCCGCCGGGAACATCTTCGTCGTGACCTGCGGCTTGTACTTCGACGGCAGCCCCATATGACTGAACGTGTACTCGGTCGCAAAAAACGGCGTCGCTAAATCGTAATACCCCGACCCGACATACACCCGCATAAACGGATTCTTAGCAAACGCCTGCCGCAGCGCGCCCGCCGTCTCCGCATACCGGTTATTCCCGCCCTGCCCGAAATCCCACGGCCCGATTCCGCCTCCCAGAATGTAGTATTCCAAATCCGACTCATATCCCAGCTCCCGCCGCGCGTATTCGTTGAACAACGCCGTGTACGGCGCGCGAATCGCGGTCATCGACGGATCAAACTCCGGAAGTGGATCGCCGTTCAGTCCCTCTACGCCGATAATCCGCCCGTCCAGCCGGCCCACCGTCATTCCGCGATCCCGTAGCAGCTCTTTCGTGAAGTGGTTGATCTCAATGCGCAGATCATGCTCCTCCAGGTACCGCTTCGACAACCCCGTCAGCCGGTGCAGCTTGTCGACCGCCTTCCCGCGCTCTTCAGCCGTCAGCCGGTCGCCCTTCGCCAGCGCCACGACATACTCCCCGCCCGCGTACTGCTGAGCCTCCTTCACGGCCTCCCGCAGGTCCGCCTGCAATCCGCCTTCGAGCTTCTTGTGATACCACGCAATCGCCGTATACGTCGGCAGAAACAGGCTGTATGGCAAATCATTCCCAGGGGCAAACCGTGCCGTCTGGAAATTCAAAATGCTCGAGATCAGGCAAATCCCGTTGAAGGCCACGCCGCGATCCACCAGGTACCCCGCCACTCCCGCCGCGCGAAACGTCCCATAGCTCTCTCCAATCATGAACAGCGGCGAGTTCCAACGCTGATATCGCGACAGCCATAGCCGGATAAACTCCCCGACACTCGCGATGTCGCCCTGTACCCCGAAAAACTTCTTCCCCAACTCAGCCTTCGTCGCGCGGCTATAACCCGTCCCCACGGGATCGATAAACACCACGTCCGTGAAGGGCAGGAAACTCTGCGGATTATCCACCAGTTCGAACGGCGGCGGCGGATAACTACCGTCGTCCTGCATCTTCACGATCTTCGGACCTAACAATCCCATATGCAGCCACACGGAAGCCGACCCCGGGCCTCCGTTAAAGGAAAACATCAGCGGCCGCCGCGGCCCCGGATTGTCGAGCGTGTAGGCGACAAAAAACATCTGTGCTTCCACATCGCCCTGGTCGTTCGTAATCGGCAGCCGTCCGGCCGTCGTCGAGTAGGCGTACGTCTTTCCGTTCAGCGTAATCGAGTGTTTCCGCACGATCGGCGCGGGCTCAACGGGCTTCGGCGCCGCCGCGGGAGCCTGTGCGAACACAGAGGCGGCGGCGAATAGAAGGATAGGTAGGCGCATAGTGTCTAGTTGTGATTGTGGGCGATTTGCTGCCGCGGATCAATAAATAGCCAACATACCGCGCCCACCAGAAACAGTCCGCCGCTCACTCGCAGCGCCACATTCCAATCTCCGAACTGGTTCACCATCAACGTCAGGATAATCGGCGACAGGAACCCGCCTACCTGCCCGGCCGTGTTCATGCACGCGCTGACGACGCCCGCATGAGGCCCCGCAATATCCAGGCACGATCCCCAGGCGGCGCCGAGGCAGAACACGCTCCAACCCGCTGCGACAGCCAGCAGCAGTGCGGCCGTCGCCGGGTCATTCGCGATCGTCCCGACAACCGTAAATATTGCCGCAAACAGGAACGACGACCCTCCCGTTAGCGCCCTCCCAAGCCGCAGCCCAAACCGCCGCGTCAGCAAATCGGTCAGTACCCCGCCCGTCACATCGGCAATCATGCAAGCCACCATCGGCGCTCCCGCGAACAGACTGAGCGTCGTCGAGCTGAATCCCCGAACGCGTTCCAGGTATGTGGGCATCCAGGTCAGGTAAAAGTAAAAGCCGTAGGTCTGCACGAAGTACATCAGGCACAGCAGCCATACGTTCCTCGACCCCAATATCAATCCCCAGGGCACGTTCGACAAGCTGTGCGACGCTTCATGCCCACGGCCTTCGATGATGTAGGCGTGTTCCGCTTTCGACACGGCCGGATGCTGGCCCGGATCGTCGCGGAACCACCAGAACCACAGTCCCGCCCAGATGAATCCGATACACCCGAACGCGATGAACACGCCGCGCCAATCGAGATAGGCCAACAGGAACTGAATCAGCAACGGCGAATACGCCGCCCCCAAATGCGCGCCCATAAAAAATATTCCCTGCGCCGTTCCGCGCTCTCGCAGCGGGATCCATCTCGAAAAGGTCTTGGCGGCATTCGGCCATGCACCCGCCTCTCCCAGGCCAAACAAGAACCTAGTTATCAACAGCGACGGGTAACTGAAGACGAACGCCGTCGCAATCGTGAATGAGCTCCACCAGCTCACGATCCGCATCAGCACGCGCCGTGTTCCCACGCGGTCGCCCCACCAACCGGTCGGTATCTCGAACAACCCATATGCCAGCGTGAATGCGCTGAACACGTAGCTCATCTGCGAGTCGCTCAACCCCAGATCCTTCGTTATGTGTTTGGCCAGATTTGAGATCGCGACGCGATCCATATAAGTAATTGCGGCCAACGCCACACAGAATCCGAGCACACGGAACCGGACGCGGGAGGTGGCGGGTTGAGTCATGACCTAACAGGTTATACTGCCCGTCAGGCAAATATGAACAGACGCGTATTTCTAGGCGCCCTCGCCGTCGCCGCGCAAGCCAAGGAGAAGGTGTGGGAAGGCATCTTCGTCATCATGCAGACGCCCTTTCTCGACAACCTCGAGATCGACGAAACTTCCCTGCGCAAGGAGTCCGGCTTCCTCGTCCGCGGCGGAGTCCACGGCATGGTCTGGCCCGCCGGCGCCGGTGAATCCATTTCCCTGTCGCAGCGCGAGCGCATGACATACTCCAAGTCCGTCGTCGATGAAGTCAAAGGCCGCACTACAGTCCTGATCGGTGTCCATGGCGCCAACAAGTTCGAAGCGATGGAGTACGCCCGCTACGCCGAAAAGATCGGTGCCGATGGTCTCCACGCACTAGGGCCAACCAGCGGCATCACCGACGGCGAGCTCCTCACCGACTATTTCACGTCAATCGCGTCGGTTTCCAAGCTACCCATGTGCATTCAGGTTTCCAACGGCGGCATGAGCACGGACCTTCTTCTTCGTCTCGCGGACAAGATCCCAACCCTCAAGATCCTCAAACTGGAAAGCGCCGACGTACCCCACGACGTCAGCCGCGTCGTGCGCGAGCGTAAGCGGCCGCTGATACCCTCGACCGGCGGCGGCGCCATGAATCTCTATACCGAAATGGAGCGGCAATCCGGAGGCACGATGGCCGGCGCCGGGCTTGCGGACATTCAGGCCGAAATCTGGGATCTCTATCACGCCGGCAAGAAAAAAGAATCGCGCGAGCTGTTCCTGAAATTCCTGCCCTCCGCAGTCCTCGAGCGCCGCACCAGCTATGTGCTGCAAAAGGAAATCCTGCGCCGGCGGGGCATATTCAAGACCATTCAGATGCGCAACACCAGCCGCTTCTTCATGGACGCCGCCGACCTCCGTGAGCTCGATCTTATTCTCGAAGCGCTCAAACCGCACTATCGGGTGTGAATTCTCATCCGCCACACTGCGTTTCGCCAAGGCCGCCGCTGCCTTAGTTCAGCCGCGCGCTCGCCGACAGTTCTTCCAGCGTCACCAGTTCCAAGGCATTCTCATGTGTCGCCTCCAGCCGCACTGGCGCGCGAATCCCGGCGTCGTGCGACTGCTTCCACAGCTCCAGACAGACACACCAGCAATCGCCCGGCTTCAATCCCGGAAATCCCCACTGCGGCCGCGGCGTTATCAGGTCGTTACCGATCGACGCCTGGTGCAGCAGAAAGTCCTCCGTCATCGTTACGCAAACATGATGTTTGCCGATATCGTCGGGCCCGGTATTGCACTTGCCATCGCGATAGAAACCAGTCAGCGGATCCGTCCCGCAAGTCTGCAGGATCCCGCCCAGTACGTTCTTAGTCATCCAACTTCAACTTATCTCAAAATGGATCGGGACAAGCGGGCGTAATTGTAATCTGCACTGTCCAGCCATCCGCCAGATGCGTCGCCTGAAAGCGCGGCGCCCGGCTATGCCACTGCGCGAAACCGTAGATCGCGCAGTGCAGCGCGTCGAACCACGCCGTCAGCATCGGGTGCCGTGGATACCGCGTCATTAATACCGTCTCGTACCGCCGCAGTTCCTGCACCTGGCAGGTATGCATGTGCGAAACCCACTTAAAGGCTTCGCCGGCATCGTCGCCGAACTCGTTCGCCGCGCACAGGACGAAGTTCGCGCGCCCTTGCGCACGGTCGTTCGTGAAGCCGCAGAGATCCTTCCCGATCGCAACGCAGTCCGCCGCCGCGTACAACGCTTCCTGCAACTCCGGATCGGCGGCGACCTCGCCGGGCAGTTCCCAAGCGATCTGATATTCGATCAGATCGAATGCCGCGCGCAGCCCGAGGCTTGCCCGGCACCGCAGCAGGTGATCGTTCACCGTTGGCAGTTCCGCCAGGCGCTCAACTCGAACCCGTTCGGCGACGTGGCTGGCGTATCGGCTCATCCACTTGCCGCTCATCGCCCGCCCAAACGCCTCGTTCAATTCCGCCTTTCGATCGATGCCAAGCGCGCACGCCGCCATTGCCCGGGTAATCGTTTCCGCGCGGTCCTCCTCCGCGAACGGAAACGGCCAGTTCCCCAGCTCGCCGACCGACAGTTGACGATAGGTCTCGTCGTCGACACTCGCGCCAAGCCATGCGCGCGCCCGCCGCGCCAGTTCACGCGCCAGCGGATTCGGCCGGACGGCCCACGAGCCGGGAAAGTGGAGATTGACTGTGCATCGGCGCGGACGAATCGGCGCTAGTCGCGGCCGGAAATCGGGTGCAGTGGCAGGGCTCATGCACTAGAGTGCAGCGAGGCCTCGAGTTGTATCCGGAAATTCGAGTGCCGATTATCGTTCGACCTGGAATTTGTACTCGCCGGCGAGCGCGCCGTTGGCATTGTAGAGGCGCGCTATGTAGGAGCCGGCCGGGAACTTCGCCGCCACCACAGAAGCGGCGAGGGCGCCGTGGGAATTGGGTTCCAGACTTTCGAGGAGTTCGACTCGCTCATTGGCGCCGTTAAGCAGTTCCAAACGGAATGGTCGAGGAGCGGATGGCGGCGCGTCGAGCCACAGGGCGAACAGCGGTACACCGGCTGGGACGGTCAGCGAGCCGGGCGCGCCGGCGCGCGACGCTTCGAGCACCAGCACCGGCAAGTTTGGTTGCGCCATCGCCATCCGCACTACAGGGGCAGGAGCGGGTGGCGCCGGTTTGGCGCGTTCGGCCGCGAGTTCGCGTTCGAGCCGCGGAATCTGCACAAGCATTGTCCAAGAGGCGAGAGCGATGAGGGCGACGGCGGCTGCCGCGAAGGCCCATTTCCAATGTTGGCCGGGTGCCGGGGCGGTCAACGTGCCGCCGCGAGCCGCGTCGCGAACGCCGGCACGCAATTTGCGGATGGCTTCGACATCGCTCCAGCATTCGGCGCAGGCGAAGTAGTGCTCTTCGAACGCATCGGACTCGGCTTCCGGCAAGCGCCCGCTGACGTAGGCTTCGGCGAGCTCGCGCGATTTTGCTTCGTCGTGAGTCAGGCTCTCTCCCTTAGCATGTGACGGATTGTGAGGGTTTGTATCCACTATTTTTGCTTCGCCCCGGTAACGCGCCAATAGAATTCGCGAAAGCTTTTCAGGGCGCGGGATTTGACTAGCCGGACGCGATCGGGAACGATACCGAGGCGCTCCGAGATCTCCTCCTTGGAAAGGTCCTCGAAGTAGGCGAGGCGCAGCACATCACGCTCGCGGGGCTTGAGGCGAGTCAGTGCCGACTCAATGGCGCGACGCACGGCAGGATCGGCCGGCTCCTCGGGAGCGCCGTTGGGAAAATCGCGATCACCGAGCTCGCCGGTTCGATTCTGTTTGCGGAATTCCTCCAGAATCACATTCCGCGCGATGCTTAACACGAAAGCCGGCAGCGCCTCGGGAGCGCGAAGCGAACCGGCGCGGAGCGCTTGAATGACGCGAAGCAATGTCTCGTTGCGAACGTCTTCGGCGGATGATGCCGAGCGAAGTTTTCGCAGCGCCAAATAGTAAATCCGGCTGGAGAATTCAGCCGGAAGGCGCGCGATGATCTGTTCGATGTCAGTGGAGGATGACATCATCCTCGTTCTAAGATACCGCGCGGTTCCGCTTCGGGGCTATTGGACGGTAACCATAGCCGCGTTGCTTTTTTCGCCGTTCAAGGCGATGCCGCCGAAGACGACATCAAGTGTCTCTGGTCAATACGCTAAGATGCGAGGTGCGAATGGGCCAGCATTTTCCTTGCGAAAGTTTTTCCACGTTTTCCTCTCCCATTATCATTTGTTATCAGTGAGTTACAAGGATTTGTCTCGGTTTGTTCCCCGGTTTGTACCTTGGTTCCTTCCCGGTTTCTTTCCGGTTTGTTGCGCAAGAAATGCGAAGGCCTCTCGATGCCGCCCAATCAGGGGCGCCGAGAGGCCTTCGCTTACTTACTAACATGGGTCTGCCGCACGCGACCCTAATTACCTTTTAGCATATGAGGTTGGAAAAACGGATCGTGCGATGGGTGCGGATTCGTTGTATGCGATTGAGTGGGTTGGGGTTGGGATTATTTTTTTGATTTGTGACTCCCAGAATTCGGCTCGCGCGCCCGCGCCCATGCCGCCTCCGCCGACGCGACAAACCGTCCCACGCAGTACTGCATGAATTGCCCAGCCACTGCCGGACTGCTTTCCCGGATCAGATATATAACCTCTCGATGCCGGGGGAGATCCGGAGCCCACCGCTCTGTCGATTCCCGCGTTTCCAGCATCCGCAACAGCACAAATGCGAACAATGGCCGCAGCAATCTCTCAATCATCTCGGCCAACAGCGCATTGCCGGAGGCTCTCGCCAGAGCCAAATGAAATGCCAGATCGTTATCCACGAGCCCCTTCACATCCCCTGCCGCCGCGGCTGCTTCCATTCGCTCCAAGGCTCCCTCCAACTCGCCCATGTCGGCTCCTCGCGCCGCCGCCAGTTGCGCGGCCAACCCTTCCAGAGCGCCCCGAACTTCGTAGATCGTAGCAATGTCGGCCACCGAATAGTTCGGTACACGGGCACTCCGGCCAGCGTTCTTTACCAGAAATCCCTCGGCAATCAAGAGGTTGATCGCCTCTCGAACCGACGCCTGTGCCACGCCGAAGGTCCGCGCCCAGGCCCCCTCGACGACTCGCTGGCCGGGACTCAGGCGGCCCTCAATGATCGCCGCCTTTAGCTGCTGCGCCAGATTCTGCTTTACGAGCTTCGACTTCGTCGTTTCGTCCATGTTTAAGCGCTCATTCATACATGTAGTTCGTCGAATTACGTAGAACAATGGCAAAATGAGCGCTTGACACCATCTTGGAGAGATTGTAAACTCGCCATCCGAAAGGGATGTTTCCGATGACCGCCAAGTTGACCATCATTCTCGCCACTCTACTCGCATGGAATACCACAATGTGGGCCCAAGTCTCGTTTGCCACCATCAACGGCACGGTCAAAGATGCGAGCGGAGCCGTCATCGCGGGCGCCGACCTGCTGCTTCGAAACGTCCAGACCGGCGTCGAGACTCGCGCAACCACCAACGAGCAAGGCATCTACGTCCTCCTCAACATCCTTCCGGGCCCATACACCCTGGAGGCGAGCCGGCAGGGCTTCAGCACCGCCCGCCTCTCCCAATTCAACCTCGTCGTCAACCAGTCGTCCGTCTTTGACATGGTGCTCGCTGTCGGCGCGGTACAGGATGCGGTTACCGTCGAAGCCGTCGGCGCGCAGGTCCAAAGCGGAACTGCCGAACTTGGAACCGTGCTTACGTCGCACCAAGTCGTCGATATGCCCTACGGCCGCAACATACAAAATCTCATGCGCCTGACCCCCGGCGTGAACCCAGTAGGCCCAGGCCAGTCCAGCGTTCCCTCGGTGAATGGCCAGGTGAAGCGGAGCAGCATGTTCATGCTCGATGGTGTCAATAACCAGTCCACTTTCATGTCCAACCTTGCGGTCAGCCCGATCGTCGAGACCCTGGAAGAGTTCAAAGTACAGTCCCACAACGACTCGGCGGAATTCGGCGGCATCATGGGCGGCGTGATGAATACCAGCACAAAGTCCGGCACCAACGAGTACCACGGCAATGGCTGGTACCAGCACGACAACGACGCCTTCCGCGCCCGCAATACCTTTCAACCTACCGTCAATCCGTACAAGGGTCATATCTTCGGCGGCACTGCCGGCGGCCCGGTCTGGATCCCCAAGCTCTACAAGGGAACCAGCCGGACGTTTTTCTATGCCGGCTACGAAGTCAATCTCAACAAGTCTCCCGCCTTCGCCTATCTCCGCGTGCCGACCGCCGCCAACCTCCGCGGCGATTTCAGCGACTGGCCGAAGCAGATCTTCAACCCATCCACCACCAGGGTCAATCCAGCCAATCCTTCCACATTCATCCGCGACCCCTTCCCCGGCAACCAGATCCCCGCCAGCATGCTGAACCCCGGCATGGTCTACTACTCGCAGACGGTTCTCCCCCAGCCCGAGCCGACCAACGTCGCGGACCGCAACGCCATCAACCGCGCCGCTGTCGATAACCAGACCCGTAACCTCTCCGCCAAAGTCGATCACAAGTTCACCGACAAGGATGCCGTCTGGGTACGCTATACCGAGACATTCGCCCCCAACAAGCCCGCCGGCGCCCTG
Source organism: Acidobacteriota bacterium (assembly GCA_016185425.1). GTDB lineage: Bacteria > Acidobacteriota > Terriglobia > Bryobacterales > Bryobacteraceae. The sequence goes on from JACPNQ010000040.1 coordinate 139,909, forward strand.
CCTTCCCTCAAGGTGAACAGCGACAACATCGCCCGCAACTTCGGGGCTAGCTGGGTGCACACGTTTAATCCGACCTCCGTACTTCAATTGCAGGGCGGCCGAGTGAAGCAATGGGGCCGCACGCTCACGCGCTTCGGTTCTCTCCCTTCCGACTTCCAATCCAAGGTCGGCTACACCACCAACATCATGACACCCTATCGCGACAAGCTCACCTATCTACCCGGATTCTCCGTTGCCAACTACTACAGCGGCGGCGAATCGCTCGGTTACCAGCAGGGCGCCGACAATTGGCACATTCGCGGCAGCCTGACCAAGCTTTGGGGACGCCACACGCTGAAGGCCGGTGGCGACGTCAACTTCATCGGCTACGACTACGAGAACTACATCACCACCGTCAACTTCGCCGATGCGCAGACGGCTAATCCCTCCGCCCTCGGGACCACAGGCGGCTCACTCGCCTCCATGCTCCTCGCGATTCCCGACGGCGCTACCCGCCGCGACATCGTGGAAACCACCGCTTGGTGGGCCAGCGTCTCCGGCTTCTTTGTGCAGGACTCCTGGAAGGTGACCAACAACCTCACCCTTAACATCGGCCTCCGCTATGACCGCACGCTCATTCCGCCCGCCGGTACGGATGGCGCCAACAACAACTACGCCGGCAACATCGACTTCAACACCGGCAAATACGTCATCCAACGCATGGCGCGGCCATGCTCCGAAACCGGATCGTATCCCTGCATCCCAACACCGGCCGGCGCTCCAGCCGGGTGGCTGCCACCGAATGTCGAGCTGGCGAAGAATGGCAAGATCTACCGCGACACCACGAGGAACTTCCAGCCGCGCTTCGGCCTGGCCTACCGGGTGAACCAGCGCACGGCGATTCGTGCCTCCGCCGGTGTCTATTTCGACAACTATTCGGGCGTGCTTCAGATCTCACGCAACTTTATCGGCACCTGGCCCGCATTGGGCTTCCAATCGGTGTCGAACCTGAACTACCCCGTCTCCGGTGCGACGACACCCAGCGTGTCCGCCTTCAATCCGCTTCCCTCGGCGAGCCTTCCGCCCGCCGATCCCTTCACGCAGAGTGCCTATTGGGCCGATCCGAACTGGCGCAACGCGTATTCCATCCAGTGGAACGGCGGCATCCAGCACCAGCTCACGAAGTCGATGCTGCTGACCGCAAATTACGTCGGGTCGGGCACGCACCGCGCCAACATTGGCGGACGCTACAACGTAGCTGTTACTCCGGGTCCGGGCGATTGGCGACAGCGCGCTCCGTTCCCCTATATCGCCGTGCCGATCTCCTGGGACCGTGCCTGGGGCAACACCAACTACCATGCGCTGCAGACGTCGCTCGAACGCCGCTTCTCCAACGGTCTCGCCCTGTCTCTCGCCTATACCTGGTCGAAGGCCATCGACACCGGCTCCTCCGGGTTCTTTGGCGTTGAAGGCCAGTCGATTCAGAACCCCTACGACATGCGCGCCGACCGCAGCGTGTCCAGCTTCAACGTCCCTCATAACGCCGTGATTGGCTGGGTCTACGACCTTCCTTTCGGCCGCGATCGTCTCCTGCGGACCAAGAATCGCATCCTGGACACTGTCATCGGCGGCTGGCAGGTCAACGGCATCGCCGATCTCCGTTCCGGCAACGCCGTCAACGTCACGGTTTCCGGAGATATCGCCAATACCGGCAATGTCGGTTATATGCGTCCGAACGTGGCCGGCGATTGGAAGCTGAGTAACCCCACACCCTCCGCCTGGTTCAACAAGGCCGCTTTCGCCACACCCGCGCAGTTCACCTTCGGCAACGCCGGCCGCAACATCCTGCGCGGCGACCGCGTCCAGCGTTTCGACATCTCGGTATTCCGCAACTTCCGGATCACCGAGAGGTCCCATTTTGAATTCCGCTGTGAGGCGTATAACGTATTCAACACCGTGACCTATGGCGATCCAACGGCAGAGTTCACCAACGTGAACTTCGGCAAGGTGCTCAGCGCGATGGCCTCGCGGTCGCTGCGGCTGGGTGGGAAGTTTGTGTTCTGAGCCGCTTCGTTAGCGCTGGCTCTACCTACTGCTGGGCCGGCGATTCCAGAGCGATGGCTGCGATCCGGTGGCGGTCGCGGATGATGAGGCGCGAGTCGAGGAGGAGGGGGACGGTCCAGGAGTTGGACCGGAGGAGTTGGGCTTCGCCGAGGAGTTTGAAACCGTCACGGGAGATCGTCGCCATAGCCACGCTGCCGTCGTCGTCAGTGGCTAACATTGTGTTGCCGGCGAGGAGGAAGCTGGCCTTTGTGAATGCCCGGTCCTGCCAGAGCACTTTGCCCGTCTCGGCTTCGACGGCAGTGAATGGCGCGGGGCCGAAATCGCCGCTGGAACCGTAGACGACGCCGTCCTTGCACACCATGTTCGTGTGATGAACGCGGAGGCGCTTGTGATGCCAGAGCTCCTTCGCCGTCTTATCGACCTTGATTCCGCGGGCGCCACCGTCATAGCCGGATGCGACGACGAGCACGCCGATGTCCTCGCACCAGGCCGGCGTGGCGGCGTTGATGTCGTACTGCGTTTGGTGGCCTACGGACCAGAGAACGTCGCCGGTGGCAGCGTCGGCACCCATCACTTCCCGCGCCATGAATGTGACGAGCTGGTCACGTCCGCCGGCGCTGATGAGGATGGGTGAGGAGAATGCGTTCTGCATGTCGCCCTTTGACCAGACGATGTCGCCATTGTCCTGGCGGAAGGCCATGAGCGCATGGCCGCGTCCGCCGACGGGGACAATGACGGCGTCTTTGTAGGCGATCGGGCTGGAGGCGTAACCGCGATCGAGGCGTGTGCCTTTGTATTCGGTCCAGAGATCGTGGGACCAGATGCGTTTGCCGGTGTTGAGGTCGAGGGCATGGAGTTGTCCGACGACCGTGGTGACGAAGAGGCGGTTATTGACGATGAGTGGAGTGGAGTGCGGGCCGGGACCTGCTTCGACATTCATATCCGGGGTGTGCGCGGCGTTGATGGGGTTTTCCCACACCGTTTCGCCGGTGGTTGCGCTGAGAGCGATGACAACGTCCTGGGCGCCCTTGCGGTAGAGGGTGTAGATGTTGCCGCCTGCGGTGACCATGGAGGAGTAGCCGTCGCCAAGGTCGCGGGTCCAGATTTGCTTGGGGCCTGTTGCGGGCCAGCGGGGGATTTTGACGCCGGCGGGAATTTGGAAGCTGCGCTTGGGGCCACCCCATTGCAGCCAGTCGGCGGCGGGCAGGTTGGCGAGGAGGAGAGAGATCAGGAAGGGCCGCATGACTCCGATGGTAGCGGGTGGATTGGTTGATGTGGGTTAAGTGGAAACTTTGATCCGCGGCCGAAGATTAAGGTTGGATTAAATTGGTCTTTGACACGGTTTTTTAGCGGCAGGACCAGGTGGCGGAGCGGATGGTCCATTCGATGGTCAGAGGTTTGCGGGCGGGACCTTGGGGGCGGAGCGTTATGGGCGGGAGTTTTTCCGGTTTGGTTTCTTCGAGCCAACGGCGGAACTCGGGACTCGCGGCGATTTCCGCCCTAGGCAGCTTGCGGGGCTTCTCGGATGCCACGAACGACAGCATCCCGACGTAAATTCCGGGTGCGGCGAATGCCCGAATATTGGCTACTACGTTGGCGGGGAAGTCGACATCGAGCAGCGTGAGCCGCAACGTTTGGGCCTGCGTACAGGCGGGCGGCGGGCCGACGGAGATCTGCAGTTCCTTGGCCTGTATAACCGTTGCCGCGAAAAGCGCAAGCCCAATTCGTTGCCACATGATCTAGCTCTCCTTCGCTACTCTCATTTGGACGGAGCGGAAGGGCAATTTGGATACACGGCTTCCTTGCTTGTCGTTGCGGTCGACATAGTAGAGATCAATGTCGTCCGTTTTGTCGAGCAGGGCCTTTAGTTTGGGGCTCAGGTCGAAGTCGGCCTGGCGCGGGATGGAAGCGCCGTGGGCGCTCTCCTTGTCCATCAACACAACCGAGAGCATGCCGAGGTAAGTGCCCGCCCCTTTCCCTTTGTTCTCCTTTGCGTCGCGCTCGTCGTAGTAGACGTTGTAGTTGGCGCTGCGATCGGAGGGCAATTTGGGATCGATGATGCGCAGGTGCGTCACGCTCTTCTCCATGGTGTTGCGCAGCGTGGTCCTGGCGAGCGGCGCGATGCGAATGCGGGCGTTGACGAGTGAGACGTTAGCGACGATGTCCCAGCGGAGGAAGCAACGGATGGAGATGAAGTCATACGAACGGCCAGCGTAGCGGTAGCGCAGGTTGGGTTCGTGGTTGACGACATCAATGTTGCGGATGGTTCGCCAGGTCTTGTTTTCGTCGAAGAAACCCTGCGTCTGGTTTTGCCAGGCGGCAGTGGCCGGGGCGGTGTGGGTTACGTCCGCGGCCATCCAATCCGACCAGATTTTATCGACGTTGGAATGGTGGGCGTAGAAGATGGGATCGCGGGCGGCGCTGTTGAATGCGCCCATGTCGCCGCCGACATCGACGTGGACGGAGCCGTGCGGCGCGCCTTCGAGCTCGGGAGAGAAGTCGTTGAAGTTTGTCTGGGCGAGCGCGGTGGCGGGTTGGCCGCTGGTGGGGTCGAGGTCGTCGGCGGGGCCGAGGGCGCGGGTACCGTTGAAGAGGGGATTGGTGGCGTTGTTGGGATTGGTGTAGGCGCCGGGCATCTTGCGATGCGCAGGGTTTTCCCAGTCCCAGAAGGGGAGGCGGAAGTTGGTGTCGCCGATCAGGTGGCCGAGGATGCGTTCGTGGAAATAGAGATAGGCACGGTGCCAGGGAAGGAAGCGGAGGGTACCGTGGACCTGTATGGAACTGCCGCCGCCACCACAGTTGTGGCAGTGGATGTTGGCCTGGTGGGTGAAGCCGCGAGGGTCAGCGGGATCGGACACCGCGAGATCGCGCATGGCTTTGTAGGCGTTTTTCAACTTGGTGATTTCGGACGCGGTGAGAGTCGAGGCGGGACGGCGGGCTTGGATGGTGCGGCAGTCGCGAGTCCAGGCGACGGGGTTTGCCGTATTGCCGGGCGGGGCGCAGGCCTGGCCAAAGGCTTGACCTGCGAACGAAACGGGGACGAGCAGCGTGGCGGCGTCGAAGCCGATGCGGGCAATAAACTCGCGGCGCGAGTCTTCGCGATCTTTGCTGTGCATAAACCTTCTCCTAGTTCGATCCGGTACGCGCCGCGCGGCATACTACCGGTGCTTCTAGTACTTAGTGACACTGCGTTGGTGAACGTATCCGATAATTGGCATGTATGCTTCGGCGTCTTTTTCTCGCCGGCCTGCCGCTGACCGCGCAAAGCGCGAAGGCCGCGGTGCGCGTGGAGCCGCCGGCACCGTTTCCGGGATCGCCGATTTTGTTTGCTGTTGGCGCCAAGCCGCGAGAGGCGAAGTGGATGGAGCGGCCGGTCTGGTTTGCGATGGATGAGAGTTCGAAGGAATGGGTGGCTTTGGCGGCGGTTCCGCTCGACGCGAAGCCGGGCATGCATGTGTTGGATTTGGATGGGACGGCGCACCGCGTTCGCGTGGTTCCGCACGCGTATCGAACGGGGCGATTGACGGTGCCGCCGCGGTTTGTGCAGCCGCCGAAATCGGTTGAGAAACGGATTGCGGGGGAGAGGGAAGTGAAGAAGGCCGCGTTTGCGGTGCGGTCGGAAAGGATGTGGCGCGGGGCGTTTGGAGCGCCGACCGATACGCCGCAGACATCGCCATTCGGGACGCGGCGAGTTTATAACGGCAAGACGAGGAGCGTGCATCAGGGGCTGGATTTCCGGGCGGTTGTGGGCACGACAGTTCGTGCCACCAACACAGGCCGCGTGGCGATTGCGCAGGAGATGTACTACGAGGGCGGGCTGGTTGTTTTAGATCACGGCGAGGGGTTGTTCAGTTTGTATATGCACCTGTCCGGTTTCGCGGTGCAGGTCGGGGATGTCGTGCCCAAGGGGCAGGATGTTGGAGAGAGCGGAAGCTCAGGGCGTGTGACTGGGCCGCACTTGCACTTTGCGGTGCAGTGGCAGGGACTGTATATGGAGCCGGCCACGTTGTTGACGCTGCGGATTTAAGGTGGAGATCCGAATTTGGAATTGGGAATTGAGTATACTGTCCCCCTATTTGTTATAGACTTCGGCCATGATGCGCAGGGTGTTTTGTTTCCTTTTCGTTTCGGGTTTGTTGGGCGCGCAAGAGACGCGGTCGACGATTTTAGGGAGAGTCACAGATAGCTCCGGCGCGGTGGTGGCGGGCGCGGCGGTGACGGCGCGGAATACCGCGACCGGTGTCACCGCGGCGGCGAAATCGAACGACGCGGGTAACTTCACGCTGCCATATCTGCTCCCCGGGCCGTATCGCGTGCAGGCGGAATTGCAAGGCTTCAAGAAGTTCTCGCGCGATGGGATTGAACTGCGCGTGAATGAGACGGTGGAGGTGAACGTCGCTCTCGAACTCGGCGCGACGACGGAGATCGTGGAGGTGAAGGCGGATACGCCGCTGCTGCAGACGGTGGAGGCATCGTTGGGACAGGTCGTCGATCAGCGGCGCATTCAGGAGTTGCCGAGTTTTGGCAGCAGCCCGATGACGCTGGTGCAGTTGGCGCCAGGAGTGATCAATTCGACGGATATGCGGCTGGCGAAGGCGGGGTCGTTTTCGATCAACAAGAATTCCCAGTTCTCGACGGACGGAGCGGGGCAATACAACAACGAATTTACGCTGGACGGGGTTTCGAACACGCAGGCGCAGGGAACTTCGGGGCGCGTAGGATTTATTCCGCCGCAGACGGCTGTGGGCGAGTTCAAGGTGCAGACGGCGCCGTTCGATGCGAGCGTGGGGCATACGATTGGATCGCTGGTAAATGTGAGCACCAGGAGCGGGACGAACAATTTGCATGGCGAGCTGTATTGGTGGATGAGGAATTCGGCATTTGATGCGCCGAACCTGTTTCAGAATCGCGCCGGGCAGAAGATTCCGGTGTATCAGGACAACCGTTGGGGCGGATGGGCGAGCGGGCCGATCGTGAAGAACAAGACGTTCTGGTTCTACAACTATGAAGGCAACAAGTTCGGCGTGCCGCAGTCCTTTGTGAATACTGTGCCGACGGCGCTGATGCGGCGCGGAGATTTGAGCGAGTTGCGGGCGCTAGGGGCGAATTATCAGGTCTATGATCCATTCTCGACGACGCCTGCGCCGAATGGACGATTCCAGCGGACACCGATTCCGAACAACGTGATTCCCGCGAGCAGGCTGGATCCTGTGGCGTTGAACATCATGAAATTCTGGCCGGAGCCGAACCAGGCGGGGACTTCGGAAGGAAGAAACAATCATTTCCGGACGACGAAGGCGCTGGAGGAGACGTGGGTGCACCTGGTGCGCGTTGACCATGCATTCAGCCAGAATCATCGCGCTTTTGTGCGGCTTTCGACCGATTTCTGGCAGGAAGACAAGAACCGCGTCTTCACGACAGGCGCGAACGGGATCATTCTGAACCGGCAGAACAAAGGGATGACGTTGGACGACGTTTACGTCTTTAGCCCGACGTTCCTGATGAACGTCCGGTATGGGCTGACCTATGCGAATTTCACGGAGAAGAGCATCAGCCAGGGATTCGATCTGGCGTCGCTCGGGTTTTCATCGCGGCTGACGGGGTTAATCGACCGGAACCGGGCGCGGTTCCCGAATGTGCAGGTGGGATCGTTCACGCAGTTGGCGAACTGGGAAACCGGGGACGGCGGGAATTATTCCACGGTACATTCTACGGGGGCGACGTTTACGAAGCTGAGCGGATCGCACAGTTTTCGATTTGGCGCGGATTTCCGGGTGTATCGGGAGAACCAGGGGCGCTTTCCGATCGACGTAGCGCCGCAGCTTGCCTATGGATCGACGTATACGCGGGGGCCGTTAGACAGCGCGGCGGCACCGCAACTGGGCGGCGAACTGACGTCGTTCCTGATGGGTGTGCCGGACGGCAGTTTGACGAGGACGGCTCTGCTGGCGGAGCAGGACAAGTGGTTCGGGACGTTCGTCCAGGATGACTGGAAGGTGACGCGGAAGCTGGTGGTGAATTGGGGTCTGCGGTATGAGGTAGAGTCGCCTGTGACGGAGCGGTATGACCGGTCGGTGGCGTCGTACGCCTTCGAGCAGGCGAGCCCGATAGAGGCGGCGGCGCGAGCGAACTACACTGCGCCGATTCCGGAGCTGCCGTTGAGCCAGCTCCGGGTGAAGGGCGGGTTGACGTACGTGAATCAGAACGGGAATCCGCGCGGCTATTGGCGAGGGGAGAAGAACAACTTCATGCCGCGAATCGGGATTGCTTATCAGGTATCGAATAAGACTGTGGTGCGGACAGGGTATGGGATGTTTTTCGACACGTTGGGCGTGAACAAGACGGATTCGATTGCGACCGGGTTTAGTCAATCGACGCCGATTCAGGCTTCGTTGGATAACGGGCTGACATTTCTTGCCACGAATGCGAATCCGTTTCCGAATGGGATCATACAGCCGGCGGGCGCGAGCGGCGGATTGAGTACGAATCTGGGACAGGCGATTTCGTTTTTCGAGCCTGTGCGGAAGCAGAGCTATACACAGCGTTGGTCGTTCGGCCTTCAGCGGGAGCTGCCGAAGCAGTGGCTGGCGGAGGCGAACTATGTCGGCAGCAAAGGCAGCCGGATCGGGATCCTCCAGAACATCAACAATACGCCGGTGCAGTATTTGAGCCGGTCGAGGACGCGAGACCAGGCGACGATCGATTTTCTGGGCGCGCAGTTCGCGAGCCCGCTGTTCGGGACGAATCCGATTTACGGGAGGAACATTTCGCGGGCGAATCTGCTGCGGCCGTATCCGCAGTTTGGCGCGATTACGGTGACGGAGCCGACGGGATATTCGTGGTATCACGCGCTGCAGACGAGGCTGGAGCGGCGATTCTCGAAGGGGTATACGCTGATGCTGGCTTACACGTGGTCAAAGACGATGGAGGCGATTGAGTTCCTGAACGCACAGGACACGGTGCCGTATGAATCGATTTCGAGTTTTGACCGGCCGCACCGCGTGGTTGTTTCCGGCATCTGGGAACTGCCCTTCGGGCGCGGGCGGCGATGGGGCGCGACGATGCCGAAGGCGTTAGACTTCGCGGCGGGAGGATGGCAGTTGAACGGAGTGATGCAGCGCCAGAGTGGTCCGGCGTTGGGCTTTGGCGATGTGTGGACGTTGTTTACGGGCGATCCGAACACCATCAATCTGTCGAAGTCCGAGCGGAACCCGGACCGATGGTTTAATACCGCGGCGGGATTCAACAGGAATTCGGCACAGGTGTTGGGGAGCAACTACCGTGTGTCGCCGCTGCGATTCAGCCGAATTCGTGCGGACGGGCAATCGCGATGGGATTTGTCGGCGATTAAGAACTTCGCGGTGACGGAGCGATGGAAGGTGCAGTTCCGCGCGGAGGCATTGAACGCGATGAATCATCCGAATTTGTCGACGCCGAATACGACACCGACGAACACCGCGTTCGGAACAATAACGGGGCAGGATGTGCCGCGGTCGTGGCAGATGGCGCTGCGGGTTTCGTTCTAGTGGCCGGGGACGGGGTGCCCAGCCTCCCAGTTCTGCACTACAACGACGGACGGCGCCGGGCATGTAGGCGAGGTTCGCGCCATCCGGTGACCAGACCGGAGCATCGCGCAAGCCGTAGCCGGCGGTGAGGATGCGGGCGGCGCTGATACGGGCGGCGCTGATACGGGAGTCGACGATCCAAAGGGTCTGCGCGCCCTTTTCCGGATCGTAGATGGGCACGGCTGCTGCGGTTTGATACGGCAGAACCGTCTGTGGCGGCGGGGTTGAATACGCCAGTGAACATGGTCGTGGATGAATCGACGCAAGAGATGTTCATTCTCGAGCTTCGCGGACAGATACTGCGGTTGAAGATTGAGTAGAGCCGGAGTCTATATGATGGAACCCTATGTACGAGAAACTCTTCGATTTGACAGGGCGCGTGGCGCTCGTTACCGGCGGCAGCCGCGGGCTTGGGAAGGCGATGGCGCGAGTTTATGCGGAGCACGGCGCCTCGATCGTCATCTGCAGCCGCAACGCAAGTGAATTGGAAGCGGCGGCGAAGGAGATTGGCGGCGGGCTCACGGTGAAAGTGGAATGGATGACCGCGGACTTGAGCAAGCCGGCAGAGGCCCAGCGGGTTGCGGATGAAGCGATTGCACGGCTGGGCCGAGTCGATGTGCTGGTGAACAACGCAGGCGGCAATATCCCACAGCGCGCGGACCAGATCACGGACGAGGCGTGGAACCAAATCATTGAGTTGAACCTGTCGGGAATCATGCGGCTGACGCGGGCGGTGTTACCACAGATGATGGAGCGGAAGTGGGGAAGGGTGATTCATATTTCGTCCGTATTGGGGCTAGGTGGGAAGCTTGGACGGAACGTATATAGCGCGACGAAGGCGGCGTTGATTGGGATGGCGCGTTCGAGCGCTTTGGATCTCGGGCCGTACGGTATTACCGTGAATTGCATTTCGCCTGGCCCGTTCCTGACGGAGCTTCCGCTGGGGCTGTTGAACGATGAGCAAAAGCAGGAATTCACGAACAGGACGGCGTTGAAGCGTTGGGGGAATCCGGAAGAGATTGCGGGAGTGGCGCTGTTGTTAGGGACGGATGCGGGGAGCTACATTACGGGCGCGACGATGCTGATTGATGGAGGGGTGCTGGCGAATACGCTGTGAACATGTCGTGTTAGAATGACACTGTTGTGTGTGCGAGTCATCTTATTTTGTTGGGTTGTTGTGTCTACGGGCAATCGATATTAGGAGTGGTCCGCGATCCGTCCGGGTTGCCCGTGCAGTCGTCGAACGTGGTGTTGACGAATTGGCGAACGGGACTGCCGGCAAACGCTGTGACGACAGAGGATGGCGCGTATCAGTTTCTGGCGCTGCCGCCGGGGGAATACCGGCTTACGGTGACGAAGGACGGATTCGCTCCGCTGCGGCGGGATGGAATTCTGCTGCGTGTGGGCGACAGGGTGAGCGTCGATCTTCAGTTGAAGGTGGGGGATGCTGGGCAGTCCGTGGAAGTGACGGCGGCGCCTCCGCTGTTGCAATCGGGCAAGGGCACGGTGAGCTTTGTTGTGGAGCAGAAAAAGATTGTGAATCTGCCACTGGACGGGCGGAATTTCGTGCCGCTCATTGCGTTGTCGCCGGGTGTGAACCTGCCGCCGGGGAATCTGCTGCCGCGCATCAATGGAAGCCGGCCGCGAGTGAGTGAGTACATCTATGACGGCATCAGCGTGCTGCAGCCGGAGCCGGGGCAGGTGGCATTTTATCCGGTTGTGGACGCGATTGACGAGTTCCGTGTGGAGACGAACAGTTATTCAGCGGAGTATGGCCGGTCGAATGGCGGTGTGGTGATGGTGAGCCAAAAGGCGGGGTCGAATGATCTGCATGGCACGCTGTTCGAGTTTTTCCGGAACGAGAAGTTGAATGCGCGGAATCTATTCGCGACCGCGGGGCCCAAGCCGAGATTTCGTAGAAACCAGTATGGTTTTGTGCTGGGCGGGCCGATTCAGAAGAGCAAGACGTTCTTCTTCGCGGACTGGCAGGGGACGCGGCTGAACACGGGCGTTGTGCGAACGAGCACAGTGCCAACGCCGGCACAGAAGCGCGGGGTGTTTTCGACGCCGGTTTTCGATCCGGCGACGACACGACTGGCGAACGGCGTTTACGCGCGCGCCGCGTTTGCGGCGAACACGATCCCGGCGAGCCGCCTCGACAGGGCGTCATTGGCGGTGATGGATCGATACCCCGATCCGAACGTTGCGGGCGCCGTGGCGAATAACTTTCGACGAGTGGGCAACGACGACACAGCGGCGGACCAATTCGACGGACGGCTGGACCGTTATTTCGGCGCGCGGCACCGTGTGTTTGGGCGGTACTCGTTCCTGCGCGACGACAGCAGGCCGACGACTCCGCTGCCGGATGGGAGCGGGAATTTGACGACCGGTGTGATCGGCAACATGGTGACGCGAGCGGACAGCGTTGCGGGAGAGCACACTTGGAACGTTGGGCCGACCTCATTGAACCAGCTTCGGCTTGGATATACGCGGCGGAAGTTCAACAGAGAATCCTTACGGATGGGCCAGCCGGTAAGCCAGGCGACGCTGATTCCGAATATCAGCGTGCCGTCGTTCGCGGATGTGTTGCCGACCTACGACATTGTGGGTCTGCAGCAGTTGGGGCCGCCGGCGAGCGGGAATGCCGCGTTTACGACTTCGGTGACGCAGTTTATCGATAACTTCTCATGGGTGCGCCGAGGGCACAGCTTCAAAGTTGGAACAGACATCCGGCTGCAGACGCTGGATGTATTGCAGCCGCCGAGTCCGACGGGAAATTTTCAATTCACAGATATTTTCACGGGCGCGTTGACGCCGGCCGGGGCGATTGCGGCGAATACGGGGAATAGCTTTGCGTCATTTCTGATCGGGCAGGTGGGGCGGTTCAGTCTGGATTCGCAGCCGGACGTGCTGAAACCGAGGGCGCGGATCGCCGAATGTTTTGCGCAGGACGATTGGCGCGTGAGCCGGCGGGTCACGCTGAACGTAGGTGTACGGTACACACTGAATTTCCCGTCGACCGTTGTGAATGACCTGGGCGCCGCGTTCAATCTGGCGGCGCAGAAGTTGGATTACTTCGGCGTCAATGGATTCCCGCGATCGGCGCGCGAATTGGAGAAGAAGAATTTTGCCCCGCGCGTTGGCGCCGCCTATAAGATCACGGATTCGTTTGTGGCGCGCTCAGGGTACGGGATGACCTGGATTGAGCAGGCAGGTATTACGACACCGTTCACAACGCCGCTTTTCCCGTTCATTCAGCCGCTGGGGCAGCAGACGCTCGACAATATTTATCCGGCGTTCGTGTTGTCGCATGGGCCCACGGTGCGGCCGCAAAACCCCACGCCGGACGCGGGGATGGGACAGGGCGTGTTTGGCGTGCAGAGGGACAATGGCAGCGGCTATGCGCAGCAGTGGAATTTCACGCTGCAGAAGACATTCGGCGAGAACTGGAGCGTGGAGGCCGGCTACCTGGGATCGAAACTGACGCGGCTAGGCGTGCCGGACGTGAATCTGAACCAGTTGACGGTGGCACAGTTGGGGCTGGGGGCGCAGCTTACGCAACTGGTGACGAATCCGTATTTCGGGCAGATTCCGGCGAATACTTCGCTTGGCGGGCCGACGATTCCACGCGGACAACTTCTGCGGCCGTATCCGCGCTTCACTACGGTGTCCCTGTATCGCAACAACATTGGACACTCGACCTATCACTCGTTCCAGTCGCGCATTGAGAAGCGCTTTTCCGGGGGATTGACCTTTACCGCTACCTATACGTTTTCGAGGCTCATAGACGATGCGGGGGCCGTGTTCGATTCGGCGGTGCTAACCGGCCCCGTCACTAATTTCCAGGCGGCGGATAGCTTTAACAAGCGTCTGGAGAAAGACGTCTCGACGGGCAATGTTCCGCACATTGCCTCGGTGGGATTCGTGTACGAGCTGCCGCATTCGCGCGGGTGGCAGATTGCGGGGATTACGAGGATTCAGTCCGGGAGTCCGATTGCGATTACGCAGGCGACGAACTTGAACGCGTTCGCGGGGTTTGGGATTCAGCGGCCGAACCGCGTGGCCGATACAGCGTTGGCGGCCAACCAGAGATCCGTAAGGCGGTGGTTCAATACGGCGGCGTTTACGCAGGCGCCGCAGTTCACGATCGGCAGCAGTTCGCGGAATCCTGTGGTTGGGCCGGAGTACAAGACGCTGGACCTGATGGTTGGGAAGACATTCGCGATGGGGGAGCGAACAAAGGCAGAATTCCGCGCGGAGGCGTTCAACGTGACGAATACGCCGCCGCTGGGGAATCCGAACGGGAGTTTCGGTAATGCGGCATTTGGCACGATTACGACGGCGCTCGATCCGAGGGTGTTTGAGTTGGCGCTTAAACTACAGTTCTGAGCATTCGACGGCGCACGCTGAGGACGGGTAGATGGAGACAAGAGTTCAGAATCAATTGGCTTCGATTCGCAAAGGCCGCGGTGTTGGCGCGGCCGACCTGGCGGCGCGAGTGGGTGTGAGCCGGCAGACGATCTATGCGATTGAGGCGGGCTCATTTGTGCCGAACACAGAAGTGACGCTGCGGCTGGCGCGGGAGTTGGAAGTGGCGGTGGAGGAGTTGTTTTCGCTGAGCGGGGACGCGCCGGAAATACTGGAGTCTGTGGGGTCGGAAGTGCTGAGCGCGACATCGATTAACAAAGGCCAGGCGGTGCGGGTATGCCGGGTCGGCGGGCGGTTGGTGAGTATCCCCGTGGATGGCGCGCCGGCGTATTTGCCGGAGGCGGACGGCGTGGTTTCGAAGATTGGGAAAGTGCCCGAACGCGCGGATCTGGTGGTGTTCGCGATGGACGAGGTGGCGTCGAAGAAGCTGGTGCTGGCTGGGTGCGATCCGGCGATTGGATTGTTGTCGCGCGTTGTGGAGAAGGAGAGCGGAGTGGAGGTGGTAGCCGCGCAGGCATCGAGCCGGCTGGCGCTGCGATGGCTACAGGCGGGGAAGGTACACATCGCGGGCTCCCACCTGGAGGACCCCGAAAGCGGAGAGTTTAATCTGCCGTTTATCCGGCGCGAATTCCCGGATGAAGATTTCGCGGTGATTACATTTGCGCGGTGGGAGGAGGGGTTTGTTGTGGCGGCGGGTAACCGGAAGGGGATTGCGAAGGCGGAGGATCTGGCGAAGAAGGGCGTGCGGTTTGTGAACCGCGAGCAGGGATCGGGGAGCAGGGGACTATTGGACCGGCTGCTGCGAGAGGCGGGAATTGCGCCGAAGAGGATCGTTGGCTACGACAGGGTGGCGTACGGGCACCTGGCGGCGGCGTACGCCGTGCTGGCGAATGAAGCGGACTGCTGCCTGGCGACGCGATCGGCGGCCCAGACGTTCGGGCTTTCGTTTGTGCCTTTGCAGAGCGAGCGGTACGACTTCGTGATGCGGCGTGAAACGATGGCCAGCCCGATGGCCCAAAGCTTCCTGGACGTGTTGCAACGGGCGAGTCTGCGCCGGCGGCTGGAGGTGCTTGCCGGATACGACACGGCGCAGACAGGCGCTGTGCTGGCCTAGGATTAGCGGTAACCGCCGGCGACGGTGATGTTTTCGCCGGTAACCCAGGCAGAGTCTTCGGATGCCAGGAAGACGGCGACACGGGCGATGTCGTCCGGTTGACCGATGCGTCCCAGCGGTGTACGAGCGATGATCTGTTGTTCGAAATCGCTGCCGATCACGCCGACGCGGCGAGTGCCTTCGGTGTCGACGCCGCCGGGCTGGATGCCGTTGACGCGGATCTTGCGGGGGGCCAATTCGAGAGCAAGCGTACGGGTAACGGTGTCGAGGGCGCCCTTGGTGGCGGAGTAGACGACCGACTGCGGGACGGGGTTGGTGCTGACTACGGAACTGATGTTGACGATACTGCCGCCGCCGGGGCCGAACTGTTTCACGGCTTCCTGCGCGGCGAGGATGGGGCCGAGGACATTGGTGTTGAACTCGCGGTGGAACTCGGCTTCGGTGACGTTTTCGATGGGGTCAAACTGAAAAATGCCGGCATTGTTGATGAGGATGTCGAGGGTACCGTAGGTCTTCTTCGATTCGGCGAAGAGGCGGTGAATGTCCGCCTGCCTGGCGACGTCGCCCTGGACAGCAATGGCCTTGCCGCCGTTCTTTTTGATCTCGGCGACGACCTGCTCGGCGCCTTCTTTGGCGGACGCATAGTTGACTACGACGGCGGCCCCGGCGGCACCGAGGGCCTTGGCGATGCTGGCGCCGATGCCTTTCGACGCCCCGGTGACGATGGCGACTTTACCGTTTAACTTGCTCATGTGTGTTTCCTTTCGGGTTGCGGCCCAGCGCTTGTTCTGGGCCGACACACGGTTAGATGGACATCAAACTATCGAGATTCAAAAAGATTCGATAGACGTCTAAATGTCGTTGAGGCGGGCAAGGTAGGCTTTGAGGGTGCCGCGATTGAGAACGAGGTTGGCGCAGCGTCCGTCACGGATGATTTCAATGAGCCCGGCGGATTCGAGCTCTTTGAGGTGGTGGGACATGGTGGCGGCGCTGACGGTGTGATGCCCGAGGAGCTCGGCACAGGGAGTGGAGTGTTCGGCGGCGCCGATTTGTTTGAGGATCTGGTAGCGGCGGGGCTCTGCGAGGGCGCGGGAGATCCGGGCGAATTGGCGATGGGAGAGGCTGGTGGATTTGGCGGGGGCCACGTATGTCAGGGTAGGACGAGAGGGGGAGAGAAGTCGAGGTGAGACCTTCTGCTGCCCTATGCTGGGAGTTCGAATTATGTCGATCGCGCCGAAAATACTCGCCGATACTTTGCGGCGCGTGCCGCTCTTCAACGATCTATCCGAGGAAGACATCTTGACAATTGCCGCGAATCTGACCGTGCGCAAGTATGACGCGGGAGACATCGTTTTCTTTGAAGGCGGCCAAGGAGGGGATCTTCTGATTGTTAAAGAGGGCAGCGTACGAATTGTGAAGGCGGCCGCGAACGGGCGGTATCAATTGATCTCGGTGGAGCGGACAGGAAGTTCGTTGGGCGAGGTGTCTGTATTTGACGGGGGATCCTACTCGACGACGGCGATCACGGTCTCTCCCGCGGTTCTTCTTCGTCTGCGCGGGGAGTATTTCCGGAAGATCTGTTTGTCGCGTCCGGATGTTTCGCTCAAGGTTATTCGCGTATTGGGGCACCGGCTTCGGCACTTGAGAAACCTTGTCGAGCAGCTATCGTTCGCCACAGTGCGAGATCGCCTGATTGCGCACCTTTTGCAGATCGCTGAGGAGCGCGGAATCCGGGGCGGCGGCAGAATCGAGATTGCGCTAGAAGAGAACAATGAGGAACTTGCCGCGCGGCTGGGGACTGTGCGAGAACTCGTCTCCAGAAACCTGGGCCGCTTGCACGGCGAAGGACTGATTCTGATGCGCCGGCGTGCAGTTACAATTCCAGACGAAGCCGCGCTGCGCGCGGAGCTGAAGATCTAAAGTGTGTTGCGGCGCGCGTGACAAAAGTCATCGATAACTAAATGGTTCCCGGGTATTCTGAGCTTCCGAGGAGCCATCATGCCTTACGTAATTGCTGAACCCTGCATAGGAGTGAAAGACACTGCGTGCGTAGATGCATGTCCGGTAGACGTCATTCATCCGCGGCGGGATGGGGCCGAATTTGCGACTGTTGAACAGCTATATATTTTTCCGGACGATTGCATCGATTGTGCCGCTTGCGTTCCGGTTTGCCCTGTTTCGGCGATCTACCTGGCGGAAGACCTTCCCGAAAAATGGGCGCATTATGAACGAATCAATGCCGATTGGTATGCGGACTACCGGAAGTCCCGGCTGTGAACAGGGAGCGCCGGAGCACCGCGTTGCGGATCGAGGCGTGTCAGTTGTGCCGACCAATCCCAGACAGTGCGCGCGACGACATGCAGCACCTGACCTTCGCGCTGCACAACGCCCCGGCAGGCCAGCAGTTTTGCGTGATAAACGGCGTCGTGGTACTTCTCATGCACGTGCTTCCAGGCGATCAGGTTGGCGGCTCCGGTTTCATCTTCGATGGTGATGAAGATGGTGTCTTTTGCCGTCTGCGGCCGCTGACGAAATAATACGAGCCCCGCCACCAGAACGACCTTTCCCGCTTGCGTCTCTTTCAGTTCCGCAACCGTTATGACTCGTCCGGTTTTTAGACGAGAGCGCAGGAAGGTTAGCGGATGCTCGCGCAATGTGAGTCCCGCAGCCCGATAGTCAGCCAGGACTTCCTGACTTGCCGTTGTTGCGGGCAATTCTACGTCGGGATCGTCAAACAGCCCTGCCGCGGCGAATAGCGGCGGTATCTTGGGGTCGAGCACGCTGGTCTTCCAGAGAGCCTGCCGACGCCCGGTATTCATGGAAATAAATGCATCGGCTTGCGCTAAACGATCCAGTGCCCGCCGGCCGCATCCGGCGCGTCTCGCAATCTCACTGGGCGTGTCATACCCGGAACCTCGCGCCGCCACGACTGCTCGCGCATCTTTTTCCGGCAGGCCGGACACCATGTGCAATCCCAGCCGGACGGCATGACCGGACGAGTTCTCGACCGTCTCCAGCGTGGTTTCCCAGCCGCTGTGATTCACGTCGATTGGCCGCACTTCCACTCCGTGCTCGCGCGCGTCACGCACCAACTGCGCCGGAGCATAAAACCCCATCGGCTGACTGTTCAGCAATGCGGCACAGAAGACATCGGGATAGTGGCATTTGATCCACGCTGAGACATACACCAGATTTGCAAAGGAGATGGCATGCGCTTCCGGGAACCCATAGGTTGCGAATCCTTTGATCTGTTTGAAGCAGCGTTCGGCGAAATCGATGGGATAGCCGTTGCTTCGCATTCCCTCAATGAATCGTTTTTCAAACGAGCCAATCGTCCCGACATGGCGGAACGTCGCAAGCGATCGGCGCAACTCGTCGGCTTCATCGGGCGTGAAGTTCGCTCCGATGATGGCGATCTGCATGGCTTGTTCCTGAAACAGAGGAACGCCCAGAGTCTTTTCCAATACGGCTTTTAGTTCCGGGCTGGGATATTCGACAAGCTCCTTGCCTTCCCGGCGCCGGAGATAGGGGTGCACCATATCGCCCTGAATCGGGCCAGGACGGACGATGGCGACTTCGATCACAAGATCGTAAAACGTCTTCGGTTTCAGGCGGGGCAACATGCTTTGCTGGGCCCGGCTCTCCACCTGAAAGACACCGATAGAATCCGCATTCCCGAGCATCGTGTATACGGCGGGATCTTCCGGTGGAATAGTGGCGAGCGTGAGATTCTTTCCATAGTGCCGTTCCAGCAGATCGAAAGCCCGCCGAATCGCGCTCAGCATTCCCAAGCCGAGAACGTCCACCTTCATCATTCGCAGCTCGTCAATGTCGTCCTTCTCCCACTGGATAACGGTACGATCCTTCATCCTTGCGTTTTCGATGGGAACAAGTTCATCCAGGCGGCCACGCGCAATGACGAATCCGCCGACGTGCTGCGAAAGATGACGCGGGAACCCAGTCAGTTGATTCATCAATTGAACCGCCAGCTCTTTGCGTTCCGGGGAGATCTTGCCGGAGAGTTCGAGCACCTTTCCGACTTCACGAATGACGCGCCGCTTGCGATAGTGCACGACCGTGGCGGTGAGTCCGGCGCGGTCGCGTCCATATTTTTCGTAGATATGCTGGATAACCTCTTCGCGGCGCTCGTGTTCGAAATCGACGTCGATGTCGGGCGGCTCATTTCGCGCGGCGGAGATGAATCGTTCAAAGAGCAATCCGCGCGCAATCGGATCCGCCTCCGTAATGCCGAGACAGTAGCAGACGATCGAGTTTGCCGCCGACCCCCGGCCTTGGCATAAAATTTTCTCGTTTTTCGCGAACTTCACAAGTTCATGAACAGTGAGGAAGTAGGGGGCATACTCACACGCGGCGATTAGTTTCAGCTCATGGTCAATCTGTTTGAAAACCGCTCCCAAACCCTCCTTGGGATAGCGGTCCTTGGCTCCCTCGAAAGCGCGGGCTTTCAAATCCTCGAAGGCCGACATGCCCGGGGTGACAATCTCTTCCGGGTATTCGTAGCGAAGCTCATCCATTGAAAAACGGCATCGATCCGCGATTTCGATGGTTGCTTCCAGCGCGTCCGGCCATTCGGAGAAGAGTTGCGCCATCGTCCGGGGCGGCTTCAAGTGGCGTTCGGCGTTAGCATCCAGGCGAAATCCCGCTTCGGCCAACGTGCACTTTTCGCGAATGCAGGTGACCACATCCTGAAGCATCTTCCGTGCGGGATCGTGATAAAGAACATCATTTGTAGCGGCGACAGGGATTGCCGAAGACCGTGCGAAACGGCCCACAGTACGAATCCACTGCTTGTCATCACCGCGACAGGAGTGCGTCAGCGCCAGGTGGACGCTGCCGCGAAACAGATCGGCGCAGCGCTGAATGTGCGTCCGTACGGGTTCGCTAAGAACCTGTGGAAAGGGAAGAATGAAATGCTGGCCCTCCGCATGTTTCACAACATCGGCGAGTTCAAGGAAGCATTCCCCCTTCGCCGCCCGGCGCCGGCCCAGTGTCAACAACTGCGTTAGATTCCCGTATGCCCGGCGATTGGCGGGATAGCAGAGAAGGCTCTGCCCGTTCGTAAGATCCAGGCGGCATCCGACAATGAAGCGGGTGTGGCAATTTTCTATTTTCTTCCGCGCGGAATGCGCCAGCACAATGCCGGAGAGCGTGTTGCGATCGGTCAAGGCAATCGCATAGTGATTGTATTCGTTTGCTGCATTCACCAGCTCCTGGGGATGCGACGCCCCGCGCAAGAAGCTGAAGTTGGACGATACCTGTAGCTCCGCATACCGCATAGAACATCCCTACGCAAAGTGTCCGTGCAGGAACCAGTGTTCGGATGAATCGCAAAAGATCCAGAGGCGCAGTCCTTGGTCGTCCTCGATCCGATAGTAGTCGCGCGTGCCCCAGCGCATGCCGCGCTCGCGCCACCACTCGGGGGTCAGGCGTTCGGGGCCTTCGGATCGGACGACGAGATGTTTCTGCCGTCCAACGAAGAACTGCACGGGCGATCCACCGGGAATGAGAATGGAAACCTCGATGCTCATGGGCGGATCGATCAAGCGGATGGGGCGCACGCGATAATCCGGCCATTCCGCGCTTGTGATGGTTGGTGCGATGGCGGGGTGGAGCTCCACCGCATGCTCCGGCAGGTAGCTCTCGCACACCCGGATGCGGTTCACATCATGAAATCCCAGCCTCATGCCGAGACGATCAACCAGCGCATCGAACGACGCTTCTTCCTCTACCGTGTCCGATAGCGAGAGGCTGAGCTGTGCCGGATGGAGGGCCTCGACATCCAGAACAGAAAGAACAAAGGTTTCGAAGCCGAAGCCCGCCCGCAGCGCATCCAGCCTGCCGCTGAACAGACGCATCAGATGGCGAATGGAACGCGTGGGCTTCGACGTGCGAACTTTGCAGCGATCCAGAGTTCCATCCATGCGGTAGCAGGCGAGCTCCATGTGCCGCGAGCCTAAATAGTTTTTCTCAAGCCGTTCGCAGATCTCCCGCAGCAGATCGCGAAGTACGTATTCAACAGCGGGAACGGTAGTGATGGGCTCACCGGAAACCCGGGAAGCCCGATAGGGTGCGGGCGGCCGCCAAGGCGTCAGAGGTTCTGCCGCCTGCTGGAAAGCCTGATCGAGACGCACGAGAAGCGTGGCGCCAAATCGCGCTGCCAGTGAGCGGCGCGGGACCTTCCGCACGGCTGCGATGGTCAATAGCCCGAGCCTTCGTAACTCCAGAGCGGTTTCCTCAGGAAGACGAAGCGCTTCAACCGGTAATGGATCGAGTTCGGCAGCAGTCTCGCCGTGAACGATGAATTTCCTGCCATAGCGCGCCAGTGCCCATGCGATGCCCCATGCATCGGCGATGGCTCCGCGGCATTCCATACCCATCTGGCGCAGACGCCGGCGAAGATCGGCAAGCAGTGGGCCTTCTCCACCGAACAGATGCGCGCAGCCGGTGATGTCGAGGATGATTCCGTCGCATCCGTCCTGCGAAACAAGCGGCGAGTAGCGATCGCACCATTCAACGAGTGGCGTCAGACGATCGCTGGGAACGTCCCGGCAGTAGAGGCTGAGAAAACGGCGTGCCATCTCATCCCGCCAGTGCCTCGCGTGCGGCTTGCTTCGCCGGCAGTTGAGGAACGATGGGGAGCAGTGCCTGGCTGTGCCACTCCAGGGTCCATTTCCCCGGACGTCCGCCACGGCAGTAGAGAAGGTCCAACGTCCACAGGGGCTTGTCGAACCTTTGGCCGGGTTTGCCGGCGACAGAGGAAACTTTCCACCGCGTGATGGGAGAAGCGATAGGAGCGGAGGCGGCATGACCCAGAAAAAACCCGGTTACTCCGCTGGCTTCCGCAGCGAGTTGCAGGCGGCGGGACTCTGTCAGATCGAGACCGCTGAGTAGAGCGATCACCGAACTGACCTGTGGGCATCGTAATGCTTCCATCGCCGTCCAGACCAAATCCTGCGATTTCCTTGTGGAGACGTGGAGGAATTGGTCCAGGTTTATTCCATAAGACAGGAGACCGAGTGGATACAGGGAACGGTCGGGCGCGATGTAGAGAATGTTGCCCTGATCCCCGGCAAGCCGGGAGGCGAGAATCGCGGAGAAGGCTATCGCGCTGGCCAGGTTTGTGCCTTTGACTTCGTGAATGCAGCCTGTGGACAGCCCACCATACGGGAGCCAGCGGTCCACGGGTTCCGTAACCGGGATGGTGCGCGAAAATCGGCGCTGCGTCTCTTCGATGCAGCCGATCTGCTGGCGGAGCTTGTTGAGGGCCGGGTTTGCGAGCATGTGCCAGTATCAGTATAGCACGTTGTTCGCTTTTTGTTCGCCTTTTTAGTGATTGAGATGAAGCTTATAAAATTAGTGTTTTCAGTGGTTTGCGGAGTCATTGCCACGGGCTGCGCCTCCTTGGCAGGAATTAGTGGCAATCGGCGAATTCACGAAATTGGGTCGAGCTATCTGGAGGCGCCGTCATCCAGGCCCTACGCGCAGTTCGATCGGGTAAGACAAACTGAATGCGGCCGGGGATGGGGGCCTATAATTGGCTATGGCCAATATTGTAATCACCGGCGCAAGCCGCGGAATCGGTTTAGCAATAGCGGTGGAATTGGCCCGGGCCGGTCACAAGGTAGTTGCGACGATGCGCAACCCGGCGGGTTCGCCGGAACTGGGCGACCAAGCGGTCAAGGAGAACTTGCCCATTTGTATCGAGACGATGGATGTGGACTCCGACGAGAGCGTGAAGCAGGCGTTCGGCCGGATCCTGGCGCAAGGGCCTGTGGACGTATTGGTGAACAATGCGGGCATCGAGCGGACGGGCGCGATTGAAGAGACCCCGCTGGTCGATTTCCGCACCTGCATGGAGACGAACTATTTCGGGGCCATTCGGTGCATCCAAGCCGTAGTGCGGCCAATGCGGGAGCGCCGGAGTGGCGCAATTATCAACGTGACGTCGGTCGCCGGGAAGATTTCCTTGTCGCCGTTTGGGCCTTATAGCGCGTCGAAGTTTGCGTTGGAAGCCTTGAGTGAAGCCCTGGCGCAGGAACTGCGGGCGTTCGGCGTGCGTGTGGCAATTGTCGAGCCTGGCATTATCGATACGCGGATGGCCCGCAATATCGAGGGCATGGGGGCCTCGAAAGTGTATCCGCAAGTTCGGCGGTGCGCGGCCTTGTTCGAGGAGACGATGGCGGCCGGAGCGGGCCAGCCACAGGTGGTGGGCCAGAAAGTTCGAGAGGTCGTAGAGTCCGGAACGTGGCAGTTGCGGCATCCGGTGGGGCCGGATGCGGAGCCGTTCCTTACTTGGCGCGGGTCGATGAACGATGAGAAGTGGGTCCAGTGGAGTGCGCAGAGCGACTCGGACTGGCTGAAGTCCGTGAAGGTGGATTTCGGCATGGATCTGAAGCTCGACTAGCCGGAGGCAACAAAAGTCCCACCTTTAGAGCGTTCGCGGGATAGGTCTCTGATGGCCGTCCATCCGGAAACAATCCTCGTAATGGGATGGTCCGCCGCCGCCCGGCGCGACTTCCTTGGTACGCACAACGTCGAACCGGACAGCAGAACCCGCTTCTCTGATTTTTCGGCGATGGACGGATACCGGCGCCAGTTTCTCCGGCTTCGCTGGTCAAGCCCCTGATCCTCCGGGAGTTGCGATCCATCGCCCGCATTCGTGGAGGTTCCTGAATTGGTGACAAGGTTGCTTCCAAACGGTGGTTAACCTGGCCATGCGGGGCAAAGGAGGTACGCTAAGTAATTGGGTTTAAAGTGGAGCCACCCGCCAGGATCGAACTGGCGACCTGCTGATTACGAACTATCAACCGACGTAGAATTAAAGACTTAGCGGGATTGCGCAAGATTGCTCCCGATTGCGCACAACTGCCAACTGTTCAAACACTTACAGCCCTTCTCGCGTGACCCGTGCGCAACGCCGCGCAGCAGAGAGAAGCACAGGGTGGGCACAAATCTGGTCACACGGAATCGACCATCTTCGTGAGGACTTTCCGGATGTAGTTGGCCTGGTCGTCCCGCTGGAAGACCACGTTCCGCGCCTCGAATTCGTCCTGCGTCATCCCGCCGTTCCACCACGTCACTTCCGGGATACGTGTTGGCGAGACGATGAACGAGTTGAGAATCACCTTGGGGTCGCCCAACTGGCGTTCCAGTTCCTTAATCGTCTGGTGGAACCGGATCTTCGGATCATCCGGCCCCTCCAGATTGCGGAGCCCCTTGGGGTCGACGAAGCTCACGTACTGCCGCCCGCCAGTGACCACCCACACGATGAAATCGGGATAGAAATTGCCGGCCTCGAAGAAGCCCATTCCCCGCCCACGGCTCAGGTTCCGCAGCAGGTACAGCTCTTTGCCGGCCAGGAAATCCTTCCGGTTCTGGCAGAACGATTGAAGGTCCAGCACAAAGTCGCGCTCGCTCTCGGTCTCCAGCACCACCGGCTTCACCTCGACCACGTCACTGCCCACATACAGCAGCGCCTCGTACAGGTGCCGGTCGAACGCGATCGCACAGAGTGCCTGGAACTCGATGTTCCGCAGCTTGCCGGCTTCCATCAGTGCTTTGATCTCTTCCAGCTTCCGGACGATGTCCTCCCGCGACTGTTCAATCAGCAGCCGGTACTCGGTGATGAAGTTCGGATCGTCCGCTGTCAATTCGCGGTACTCGAGGTGGGCCCCCTCGTACTCCTGCTTCCGGAACTTGTAGAAGCGATCCGCGTACTTTCGCAGCAAGGCGCCCGCGATCTCCTGCCACCGCTGCACTTGCCGGAACGAACGGAACTGCATCTCCTCCTTGGGGATCAGTAGCCGGTACCATCGCTTGTCGGCAAGCAGCGCCGGAACCGCCTCTCGCGGCAAGCAGAAGTTATGCCAGAACTGCTCGTTCTTGTATTGCTGCAACTCGAAGTAGATCCGATCCGTGTCGAGAAACGCCAGGTGCTGGGTCTCGAAGTAGCATTGGTCGAGGACGGCTGCCGGGGCATTCGAACGGCCCGCGCCGCTGGCCATGGCCTGCAGTTTCGGATACCAGTTGACCACCACCGGATGCCGCGTTAGCGAATCGGGCGGTGCGCCCAGCGTCGGCTTCGGACCGTCGCGCTTGTACTCGATCCCTTCCCGCAGGCGCACCATCTTCAGCCGCTGGCTACCGAGGTTCTTGATCACCGGCAGGATGAACTCCACTCGGTCCTCATTCGCCGGCAATCCTTCCTGCTCCAGATACTCCTTGAACTGGCGCATGTAGTCGGCGCGGATGCCGAAAATCTGCAGCGTTTCGAGCGTCTCGATGTGCTTCGGTCCGGTGGTCCCGTCAATGCGGCGGCTTCGCTTCAAACAGAAATCCTTGCCCTTCAACCGAACGCCACGTCCGAACAACTGGATGATTTGCGGTCCTTCATTCCGGCCGATGTTCATCAGGCCCATTGTGCTGACGCGCCAACTGGACCACCCCTCGGTGAACTTCTTCGATCCGATCAGAATGCTGATCGTCGAGGCGTCGTCATTCAGCTTCCGGAACAACGAGCCTGCGAACTCCTTTTCGGTAACCACCAGTTCCCGCTGCTCGGCGCACAGCTTGCACAGCGCCGAGGCGTCGCCGACATTGATCACCCCGAACGGCTCATAGTCGCCCAGCCGCAGCGCAACCTCGCCATCGGTCCCCTTCAGATTCTCGACATGCAGCGCCGCCGAAACCGGTGCGTTGAACAGGACCTGCAGGATGTCCTCGAAAACCCGTTCCGCCGTCCATCCCAGCGAACCCAGATACTGGAAGGCCCCCTGGAACAACTCCCGCCCTTTCGCATCCAGCAGCCCGGAACGTCCAGCCAGCAGCCGGTCAATCGACTCGATGCTCTGGCCGCGCTCCCGCACGAAGGCGGCCACGAACAGCAGAATGTCGACGACGTCCGATACCTTGCGTTTACTTTCGGTGCGGACCGCGTTGACGCTGCCGCCGACGAACACCCACAGCGGACGCTCTAAGAGATAGGGGCGATACGCGCTGCCGTTTTCCCGGAACAGCTTCAACTGCTGGTAGAAGGAAAGCAGGCACGCCGTAATGTACCGCTGCCGGATTCCGTCGTCCTTGTCCTCGGCCAGGTTCAGGATGCGGTAATCCTTGCCGTAGCCATCCCCGTAGAAATACTTGTACGAGTAGTCGAACAGGATGCAGCGGGCATACATCTGCTCCAGCGCCCGGTTTCCGCTGGCCTTCATCGCCTGGCCGAAGGTGGCGGAATACTCAAACGAGAAGCCGTTCTCGCAGAGCTGGTTCCGCTTCTTCATCCACTCACCGGTTTCCGCGCCGCTGGTGCCGCGATGCCCTTCATCCACCAGCACCAGATTGTTGCCCTCGAAGGCATCCACGGCGACGGTCTTCTCGCCCATCTCGTCCCGCAGCTTGTGAACGTCGAGAATCTCCACCGCACGCCCGGTGAATACCGTGCCGAGTAGCGGGTGGCGATAAACCGGATCACGCCGGAATCCTCGCCGAGTTGATGGTTGCGCGATCCCGGAACGAAGAACAGATTGCAGGGATGGATCGTCCTGTAGAATCTCCGGACCACTTCCCGCCGATTCCATGCCTGATAGTTCGTGTTGCCGTCTTTGACCCGAGCGATATGGGCCACATACCAACCGAGATCGTTAGCCGTTTGCCGGACTTGCTTTCGCACGTCGAACATGTGTGTGGGCATTTGAGCCAGCAGTGCTCGGAAGTCGGCGTAGGTACGGAGGCGCTGCTCCATGAGCGCGGCATGAACGGTCCACGCCGGGGAGTTGTCTGCCGCGACGAATCGGGTTCCATCCTGCGTGGTGTACCGATCGCGCCGGTTTGTTCCTCCAACACTTCGCACTACAAACAAGGGGTCTGGTTCGGCGCAGTACTGCTCCATCCAATGGTCGAACTGCTCAACGCATTCGACAGAAGGGAGGACGGCGACCAGATGCCTCTCGTAGAGTGAATCAAGCGGTCCTTCGAACTCTGCCGGAGCCTGTAGCATTACTCCAATTATGAGACGGGAGAATAGTGGAAGCCAGGGTGACTGCAAGACCCAGCTTGTAGACGATCTTCCACAAGATGGAAGAGTCTCACAGCGCTAAGTTCCCGAGTCTGGCAGATCGTCGCTATCGGCCCCATTGCTCGCGACAGAATCGGAGGAACTTCGGCCTGGTGAACGGGGACGCGCTCACACCCTGCTGGACCAGTTTCAGCGTCGCTGCGGGGCACGGGTCGCGGCGAACCGCCAACCCTGCCGCAATCTCGTTCTCAAGCCGCTGCGCATCCACGATCATGGCGTCGCCGTAGAAGACGGTCGACTCGTGCCGGATGAATGGGTGATCGCCCACTCTGAGAATAACGGTTTGATCCTTGCTGTTCCGCAAGGTCGTCACGCTCACGATGCCGCAGAGATTCGACGCCGGATCCGGCTCGGTGATCACGATCCAAAGGTGAGGCGTCGCGGTCCCGCCAGGGGCGGGCATCAAGAAGGTGTCGCCGCACCTCATCATCATCTAAGCAGGTTGCAGCATGGCTTCCGCGGCGGCCAGCGCTTCCAGTTCCGATTCGACCGCCGCGATCTCGCTCTCGGTCTTCTTGCCGGCGCGGAGGATGTCCCGATACTCAATCGGAATGGCGCTGCCCTTCGGATCCTGCCACTCGGCCAAGCCGTGCGAGAGATCGACCAGATTCCACCGGCTCAGCTTTCCGTACTCCGCGAAGATCTCTTCAATCAGAGACTCCTCGGCGGGTGACAGTTCGTCAGTCTCCGGCTCAGCCGTCAACGAAACCTCGTAGTTGCTGGGTGCGGAGATGAAGTGTCTCCACACCGGATCCGTGCCTGGAGGGGGTTCCTCGCGAATCAAATCGTAGATCCGGCTTACGACCGGACCGTTGTCCATGGATACGTACCGATCGGTGGTGACTGGCCGGCCCCAACGCAGCAGTGCCTCGCGGTCAAGCAGGTACAGGAGCTTGATGAGTTTTAAATAGCTCATCCTGCCGCCACGAAGTTTGAGAAACTTCGCGGCAGCTTCGGTTGCTCTCCGTTCGTTGAAGCGCAGAACCATTGACGTCATTCCCATTTTACGGCAGGACGCAAGACCACGGCACCGCCGTCCTGAGAGGCACCATGGCACAGGGTGGGCACAAATCTGGTCACAGTGCCGAAATCGCTATTTTGGTTTGTCGTGGGGAGATGCCCGCATCTCTTTGACGGGGCAAGGATTAGATGGAGCCACCCGCCGGGATCGAACCGGCGACCTGCTGATTACGAATCAGCCGCTCTACCAACTGAGCTAGGGTGGCCCAAACCTTCAGTATACCAACGGCTGATGGGAGTGTCACATTCGCTGGCAATTCGGGCAGAAGTGGGTGCCCCGTTGGGCGACTACGATTCGTTTGATGGGGCGCGCGCAGCTTATGCACGGCTCGCCGGCTCGCCCATAAACACGGTGGCGGTCTTGGAAGGAGCCCCGTTGGCCGTTGGTGTCGACATAGTCCGAGATCGACGAGCCGCCGTTGGCGATGGCCTCGTTGAGAACATCCGTGATTGCGGCATGGAGAGCCAGTGTTTTGCGTCGAGGCAACTTTGCGGCCTGCGCCAGTGGGTGAACGCCGGCGCGGAAGAGGGCTTCGTCGGCGTAGATGTTGCCCATGCCCCGCAGGAACTCCTGGTTGAGAAGCAGGGCCTTGATTCGGGTGCGCTTGGCTCGGAGGCGGGCTGTGAATGCCGCCGCGTCGATTTCCAAGGGGTCGGGGCCCAGGCGGGCAACGTTTTGCGGGAGCGACTCGCTCCAGGCCATTCGGCCGAACTGACGGATGTCGTCGAATACC
Organism: Acidobacteriota bacterium; assembly: GCA_016185425.1. Lineage (GTDB taxonomy): Bacteria > Acidobacteriota > Terriglobia > Bryobacterales > Bryobacteraceae. Next base: position 168,907 of record JACPNQ010000040.1, read on the forward strand.
AGGCGGAAGCCGTCGAATGTGAACTCGGCGCGGAGATAGGGAGAAGGATCGGCGTCGATCAGCAGTTTGCCGGTCATGCCAAGGTGAATGGCGAGTGTGCCGCTGTTGAAGCGCACCAGGATGTGCTTGCCATGACGCGTGACTTCCTGAACAGTCTGGCCTGCGAGCGCCGGTTCCGGCGCGCCGCGCATGACCCGGGGAGCCAGGAAGCGTGCAGATACCACAGTGCGGCCAGCGAGCCTGGGCGCGAGTGAGCGCACGATGGTCTCAACTTCAGGGAGTTCCGGCACTGTCGATGTCGACGAATATCTCGTCGCCCTCTACCCGGACGGGGTACTGCCTCACTACGATCTCGGGATTGAAGTCGCAGGCGCCGGTAATGCAGTCGAACTCCCAGGCATGCCACGGGCAGACGACCATCACCCCGTGCAAGGCACCCTGCGCGAGCGGCCCGCCGCGGTGCGGACAGTGATTATCGAGCGCGCGGATCTCCCCATTCACATTGCAGAGCGCCACCTGCTGTTCGCCATTCCGGTACTCCAACATCGTCCCCGGAGCCAACCTGGCCAGCAACGCGGCCCTGACAAACGCCATATAGAATAAACCTACCATGCGCGCTCTGCCTGCCCTATTGCTCGGCCTGTTGCTACTCCAAGGCTGTCAGAAATCGGACAACAAAGTAATAGGCGTTGTGCCGAAAGGCGCCAATCATATCTTCTGGCTGACGGTGAAGGCGGGCGCGGAGAAGGCGGCTGCGGAGGCTGGGTATAGCGTGGAATGGAACGCGCCGGCGCTGGAGATTGATGCGAAGCGGCAGCAGGATATTGTGGAATCGATGGTGAACCGGCGGCTGGCGGGGATCGCCTTGGCCCCGGTGGACAAGAAGGCGATGGTCAACGTCGTGGAGCGGGCAACAGCGGCGGACATTGCGACAGTGATCTACGATTCCGATGTGGATACGACGCAGCGCGTGAGCTATATTGCCACCGATAACAAGGAGGGCGGGCGCATGGCGGCGCGCCGCATCGGCGAACTGCTGAGCGGGAAAGGTAAAGCCGGCGTGATTGGATTTATGCCGGGCAGCGCCTCAACGATGGAGCGCGAGGACGGATTTGCCGAGGAGTTGAAAGCGAAGTTCCCGGGCATCGAACTGGTGGGCGTGCAGTTCGGGATGGCGGATCGCGCAAAGGCTATGGCGGTGACGGAGAACATGTTGACGGCACATCCGGACCTTGGCGCGTTGTTTGCGGACAACGAGTCGAGCTCATCGGGCGCGGTGCAGGCGTTGAAGTCGCGCGGGAGCAGACGCGTGAAGCTGGTTGCATTCGACGCGTCGGACGCGCTGGTGGCGGATTTGAAAGATGGCTGGATCGACTCGCTGGTGCTGCAGGATCCCTACCGGATGGGGTACGAGTCGGTGAAGGCCATCACGCAGAAGCTGGGCGGGCAGACCCCGGCGGCGCGGCAAGACTTGCCCGCGACGCTGGTTACAGGGAACGACCTTGCTGCCGGGCGCGTGGCCAGGCAGTTACTTCCGGGTTTTGTGCAGGTGAGCGGCGCGCACTAACTGTCGCGTTTTGGTCTTGGACTACGAATTGGGCTGCGCTTCGGCTTGAAGCCTCCGGAATCTTTCTTGAACGGGGGCTTACCGCCGCCGGTTCCGAAGGGCTTCTTGTATGGCGGGCGATCACCGCCGCTTTCGCCGGCCGATTTGCGGTAGGGAGGGCGATCGCCGAACGGTTTCTTGTCGCCGAAGTTCTTCTTTGCGAACGGCGGACGGTCGTCGGGCCGGTCACGGAACGGCGGACGTGGGGGGCGATCACTGAACTCGCGCTTCGGTGGACGGTCGTCGCGACCGAAGCGTTGGGGGGGGGCGTCGTCGCGGCTGAAGCGTTTCGGGGGCGGGCGATCCGCATCGTCGTATCGGCGCGGCGGGCGATCATCACGGTCAAAGCGCCGCGGAGGACGATCCGGCCCTTCCGCGCGGCGCGGACGTTCCTCAAACGGCTTGACGCCGGGAGCGGGGACGGGCGGGCGTAGCGGCTTGCTCTCGCGTGCCTTCACTTCGGCTTCGATTTCGCGGCCGGATTTCTTTGGCTTCTTCACCGGCTCTTCCGCGACGCTGCGCAGAATGCCATCGGCTGTTTGCAGAACGGCGCGGATGGCGGCGACGTCGTGGACGCGGACGATGTGAGCGCCGTGGAGCACGGACGCCGTTACTGCAGCGGCGGTAGCGCGGTCGGCATCAATAGTTTCGCGCTGTCCGAGGAAGGATTTGCGCGAAGGGCCAACGAGAACGGGCAGGTCGAGTGTCACGAGTTCGCCGAGGCGGCCGATCAATTCATAGTTCTGTTCGCCGCGTTTGCCGAAGCCGAGGCCCGGGTCTAAAATGATCCGCCCGCGATCCACACCGGCACGACGGGCACGGTTGACACCGGCTTCGAGATCCTCGACCACGGCTTTCATCGGATGGGCAAGTGTGCCCAGTTTGGCCCAGGTTTCGGGCGTGCCGCGCATATGGTTCAGGACGAGCCCCGCCTTGGCGTCCGCGACAACCTTGGCCAATTCGGCGTCAAAGGTGAGGGTACTGGCATCATTGATGATCTCCGCACCGTTTTCGAGCGCCTTCGCGGCGACGGCAGCTTTCATCGTGTCGACGGAGATGGGCACGGACAGCTTGCCCTTCAGTTTCTTGAGCACCGGGATCAGCCGCCGTAGCTCCTCGGCTTCGCTAATGCGCTCAGAACCGGGGCGTGTGGACTCGGCGCCGATGTCGATGATGTCGGCGCCGGCTTCCTCGAGTTCAAGGGCGCGGGCGCAGGCCCGATCGGCGTCCATGTTGTCGCCGCCATCGGAAAAGGAGTCCGGCGTGACGTTCACAATGCCCATGATGAGCGTCCGGTCGCCGAGCTGCAGTTCGCGCTCAGCCAACTTCATCAGGTACCGCTTGGGGCGTATCATCCTGTTACCTTCTTCCACTTTTTGCCGGCCCGAATGACGTATTCGCCAGGGAATGTGAGGCTGATGAACTCAGTCACTCTTTGGCCGTTCAACTCGACGGATCCCGCTTTCACGAGACGATTTGCATCGCTTGTCGACGCGGCAATCCCTGCCTTCGCCAGCACTTTATCGATTCGCAAAGAAGGCTCGGGGATCGAGACCGACTCAATATCGGCGGGTACTTCTCCGCCTGCCACGACGCGCACCCACTCCGACGCGGCGCGTTCGGCGTCCGCACGTGAGTGGAAGTCCGCGATGATCAACTTGGCCAGCTCCATCTTGGTTTCCTTCGGATGGGCGCGGCGCAACTGCTGGATTTCGGCGACGCTCTTGTTCGTGAGCAGTTCGAAGTAGCGGAACATCAACTCGTCGCTTATGGACATCAGCTTGCGGAACATCTCCTCGGGCGACTCCGTGATACCGACGTAGTTGCCTTTGGACTTCGACATCTTCTCCACGCCGTCCAGGCCTTCGAGCAGAGGAACCGTAGCGACGATCTGGGGCGGCTGACCGAAGGATTTTTGCAGTTCGCGGCCGACAAGGAGGTTGAACTTTTGGTCGCTGCCGCCGAGCTCGACATCGCATTTCAGGACGACAGAATCATAGCCCTGGGCGAGCGGGTACATGAACTCATGCAGCGAGATCGGTGTGTGTTCCTGGTAGCGTTTGGCGAAGTCATCGCGCTCCAGAATGCGCGCCACGGTGTAGTGGGAGCACAGGCTGATGATCTCTTCGTACTTCATCGGCTCAAGCCAGCGGGAGTTGAAATCCACGATGGTTTTTTCGGGATCGAGGATTCTGAAGACCTGCGCCTTGTAAGTTTCGGCGTTGCGATCGATATCGGCGCGAGTCATTGGCGGGCGGGTGAGATTGCGGCCGGTGGGGTCGCCGATGAGACCGGTCATGTCGCCGATGAGGAAGATGACGTCATGGCCGAGATCTTGAAAATGCCGCATTTTCCGCAGAAGTACGGTGTGGCCCAGATGCAAATCAGGGGCCGTCGGGTCAAAGCCTGCCTTCACACGCAACGGGCGGCCCAATTTCAGCCGCTCGCGGAGATCCTCTTCCCGGATCATTTCCGAGAAGCCTTTCCGAAGGTAGGTGACCTGTTCGTCAATAGAGAGCACAGTCACTTCCACCCATTATGACGCAATGGAGCCGGAACCCCTCGCCGCACTTTCACCCCGGAATTCCGCATTTCGTCCCAGGAAGGGGAACGAAAGAGCAAGTTAAACGTATTGCGAACCAAAGGAGTTCGCGGTATGCGGTGCTCAGTGATGCTTACTTTGATGGCGTTTTCGCCTTTGCCGGCCCTGGAGATCAAAGACATACAACGCACCGAGGACTGGGAGGTGCATCTGGCCCGGGCGGGGCAGATAACGCGCGAGCAGAAGTTTGACGAAGCGCACGTGCTGTACCAGACGCTGACGGCGGCCGCAAACGAATTCGGGTTCCCCCTAGTATTAAAGGCGAAGTGCGTGAATAACCACGGGTCAATGCTGCACCTGAGCGGGCGCTATCCGGAGGCTGAGCGAAAGTTCCAGGAATCTTCGCGGCTGTGGACCGCGGCTGTCGGATACGAAAGCGACGAGAACGCGACGACGTTGAATAACCTGGGCGAGGCTTACCGCCAGATGGGCCGTTTTGACGAGGCCGAGGCGACATACAAATCTTCGCTGGCGATTCGCGAGGCTATTACGAAGTCGATGCAACTCCGGCTGGCGGCGGCGTTGAATAACCTGGCTACTTCGCAGGTGCAAGCGCTGGGGCTCGCGGGCACGCTGTCAAATATCGGCGAGGTACAGCGAACGCAGAGGCGGCTGCAGGAGGCTGACGCTACCTTTCAACGCGCCCTGACAATTAAGCGAGAGATCCTTGGGGCGAATCATCCCGATGTGGCGACATCGTTGAACAATCTGGCGGCGCTGCGTCAGGACTTGGGCGATTCCGGCGGTGCGGAGAAGTTGTACTTAGAAGCCTTGGCGATCCGGGAAAGACAGTCTCCAGCGGACCGGCCCGCACTGGCAAGTTTGTTGAACAATCTGGGTACTTTGTACCGGAAGATGGAGCGCCTGGAAAACGCGGAAAAGTATATGTACCGGGCGGTTCAACTTTGGGAAGAAGCGCTTGGGCCGCAGCATCCGGCGCTGGCTGCGGGGCTGAATAATCTGGCGGAGCTGATGATGACGGCCAATCGCGGCACCGACGCGGAACCGCTATTCCGCCGTGCGTTGGCGATTCAAGAGGCAAGCCTTGGCGCGGATCATCCGCAAACAGCGACGACGATGGACAACTTGGGTGTACTGTTTCTGCGGCAGGAGAAGGCGGCGGGTGCCGACGCTCTGTTCCGCCGCGCATTGGCCGCGCGCGCTGCCCGGCTGGGAAAGACGGCGAAGACAACCCTCGAAACGATGCACCATCTTGGCCAGGCGCTCCATTTGCAGGGACGGTTCACGGAGTCGGAGCGCGTGCTGACAGACGAACTGGGCGCGCTGGAAGTGGCGAAGATGCAGCGGACACCGCAGCATGGCCTGGCGTTGACGGAGCTGGCTTTTGTTGAGTTGATGCGGCGGCGATTTGAGGCGGGGGAGAAGTATTTGAACGAAGTCTCGTCTTTTGCCGCGGAACTGCCGGCGAGTCAGCGAGAGCAGGTGAGCGAGCTGTACCATGCCTACGCGCGGCTGCTGCGAGACGAGAAGCGTAGCCGCGATGCGGAGCGATTTGAGGGCAAGGCGAAGGCCTTCCTTCCGCAGTAGCACGGTCCGAATCTGGCCACAAGGTCCCACAATCGGACACCGCCGGCCGCTTCCCCCGCACCCCCTGCCTGCGCTAAAGTGATGAAGCAAAAGCATCTAGCCGCCAAAAGGGGATTGGCCGCGCAGTTGCGAAGTGAGGAAGTAGGAAAACCAGCATGGACGTACCTCGCGAGGGAGCAGCTAAGAAAAGATTAATCAAGCGGATTATTGCCGGCGTTGTTGTGCTGGCAGTGGCCGGCGGCGTCACCTATTGGCTCGGCAAGCTGCAGCCCGCCGCGGTGACGGTGGAGTTTTCCACGGTCTGGCCGGACACGGTGAAGCGAGGTCCGATGCTGCGGAATGTGCGCGGCATGGGAACCCTGGTCCCGGAGGAGATTCTATTTGTTCCGGCGATCTCGGAAGGCCGGGTGGAAAAGATCTTCCAGCGGGCTGGCGCCATTGTGAGAGCCGACACGATTCTGTTGGAACTGAGTAACCCCGAATTGCAACTCGCCGCGTTTGACGCCGAGTGGCAGGTGAAGGCCGCGGAGGCGACGACTCGCGACCTAAAGGTGAAACTGGAGTCCCAGCGGCTGGACCAGGTGTCGGCCGCCGCGCGCGTCCAGAGCGAATTTAGCCAGGCGAAACTGACTGCCGACCGGGATGAGGCGCTCATCAAGTTAGGGTTGAAGTCGGACTTGGAATTCAAGCTGAGCAAGGCGAAGGCGGATGAACTGGCCGGGCGCAGCAAAATTGAAGATCAGAGAGTTGCCAATTTCGCGGAATCGGTCGAGGCGCAGTTGGCTGCCCAGAAGGTGCAGATCGAAAAACTGAGGGCCGCCTGGGATCTGAAAAAGCAGCAGGTGCAGCAGTTGAAAGTGCGCGCGGGCGCTGCCGGCGTGTTGCAGCAGATGGCGGTGGAAGAGGGCCAGAAGGTGTTGCCTGGAGCCGTGCTGGCGAAAGTGGCGCAGCCGACGAAGCTGAAGGCGGAATTGAAGATCGCCGAAACGCAGACGAAGGATCTGCTGATTGGGCAACAGGCAACAATCGACACGCGGAACGGGCTGATTCCGGGCCATGTGGTCCGGATCGATCCCGCCGCGATCAATGGCACGGTGACCGTGGACGTGAAGCTGGAAGGGCCGCTGCCGTTGGGCGCGCGGCCGGACTTGAGTGTGGATGGATCGGTTGATCTGGAGCGCATCGCCGACACAGTTTATGTCGGACGGCCGGTGTATGGACAGCCGAACAGCACGATCACATTATTCAAGCTGGTTCCCGGCACGGACGAAGCGATCCGCGTGCCGGTGAAGCTGGGCCGCGGTTCGGTGAACCATGTCGAAATTGTCGAGGGGCTAGCCGTGGGGGATACGGTGCTTCTCTCCGACCTGTCTCAACACGACTCGCAGAATCGCATCAAACTCAAAAGATAGGGGAATTTTGAAATCATGAGCGAAGACCTCCTGATAATGGACGGCGTGACGAAAGTGTTCACGACCGACGAAGTGGAAACGCATGCGCTGGCCGGCATTCATCTGAACCTGAAACGCGGCGAGTACGTTTCCATCTCCGGGCCTTCCGGCTGCGGAAAATCGACGCTGCTGGCAATTCTCGGGCTGCTCGATTCGCCGACGGGCGGGTCGTATGTCTTGAACAGCCGCCCCGTGCAGAGCCTGAAACTGGCGGAGCGCGCCCGGATCCGCAACCGGGAAATCGGCTTCATTTTCCAGGCGTTTAACCTGATCGGCGACCTGACCGTGTATGAGAACGTTGAACTGCCCCTGACGTATCGCGGCATGAGCGGCGCCGAGCGGAAGAAGCGCGTGCTGGAGGCGCTGGAGCGTGTCGGCATGTCGCACCGCATCAAGCACTACCCTTCGCAGCTTTCGGGCGGTCAGCAACAGCGTGTGGCCGTCGCCCGCGCGTTGGCGGGCGACCCGTCCATCCTGCTGGCGGACGAACCGACGGGGAACCTGGATTCGCAAAACGGCGAACAGGTGATGGAGCTTCTCCGTGAGCTTCACCGCGGCGGCGCGACGATCTGCATGGTGACCCACGATCCCCGATACGCAAAGTACGCGGACCGGGAGATCCATCTCTTCGACGGCCGCATTGTTGAGGAAACGCAAGAGGCGCCCGCCGCATGAACCCACTCGTCCGGCTGCGCAGCGTCGAAAAGTATTTCGAGCACGGCGTATCCCGCACTTATGTCCTTCGCCAGGTGAACGTGGATATCGCGCCCGGCGAGTTTATCTCCGTCATGGGCCCCTCCGGGGCCGGTAAGTCGACGCTCCTGCACATTCTCGGCATGCACGACATGTCCTGGCGCGGCGAATACTGGCTGCTGGACCGGCCGATCCATTCGCTGGGCAAAAAAGAACGGATGGAGCTCTACAAGGCCCACTTCGGCTTCGTGTTTCAAAGCTATCATCTGTTGGATAACCTGACGGTTTACGAGAACCTGGAGGTGCCGCTGACCTACCGCAATATCAAACGGAGCGAGCGGGAAAGCATTGTGGCCGACGTGCTCGACCGGTTCCAGATCGTCGGGAAGAAGGACCTGTTTCCGAATCAGCTTTCCGGCGGGCAGCAGCAGCTTGTCGCAGTCGCCCGGGCGGTGATCAGCAACCCGCAAGTGATCCTCGCCGACGAGCCCACCGGCAACCTGCATTCCTCGCAAGGTGAAGAAATCATGCAGCTTTTCAAGAAGTTGAACTCCGAAGGCACAACGATCGTCCAGGTGACGCACAACGAAAAAAACGCGACCTTCGGCAACCGGATCATCCAACTTCGCGACGGCTGGGTGGACTCCCAGTAACGCCCAAAATTTCCCCTATAGCCGGCGCGGCCGCCCTATGGCCCGCCGGCTTTTTTTATGGCGCCCGCTGGTTTACTGTAACGATCGAAGGCGTCCGCCGTAACAGAGAGTGAGAGCAGACTTGTTGAGCGATACGGACGAGCAATTGATGGCTGCAGTCCAGGGCGGGGATTCCCCGGCGCTGGGCGAGTTGTTCAACCGTCACCACGTGGCTTTGTATCGCTACTTCTTGCGTATGTCCGGCAGCGCTTCGCTGAGTGAAGATCTCACCCAGGAGGTGTTTCTCCGGGTGTTGCGGAAGAGCGAAACGTGGCAGCGGGATGCGCGGTTCACCAGTTGGATGTACCGTATCGCTCACAACGCGTTCATCGATCATACGCGCAAGAGCAAATGGGAAACCGCGATGCCGGAGAAGATTGAATTGGCCGCGCCTGTTTCGCGGCAATTGGAGCAGGACGAAGAACATGCGTTGTTACGGCGAGCCCTGATGGCGTTGCCACCGGACAAGCGCGAACTGCTGGTGCTGAGCCGGTTCCAGGGCCTGCGGTATGAGCAGATTGGAGAGATGCTGGGCGTGGAGACGAATACCGTGAAAGTACGGGTGTTTCGGGCGCTCGGCCAGTTGCGAGAGATTTACGAGCGTCTGTCCGGGCAGCCGGGTCTTTATGCTCTGGAGGGGCGGAGGTAAGCCATGAGTTGTTCCGAATTCGCAGTCGATATTGCCGACATGCTGGCGGGATCTGCCACCGAAACGGCGCGCGTCCGCGCCAACGCCCACATTGGTGAATGCGCGGCCTGCCGCGCGACCGCCGCACTTTGGAACAAGCTTGGGGAGCTGCCGGTCGAGGAACCGTCCATTACCCTGCAAACGCAATTTGAGCGCCGATTGGCCGCCCGCCCCGCCGCTTCGAACTGGCGTTGGATGGCTGCGGCGGCCGCCGTGGCGGTCGGACTGTTCAGCTTTTTCGCCGGGCGGTATACGGCGCCGAAGCCCGCCGATGGCGACATTGCCACCCTCCGGCATGAAGTACGGAACCTGCGGGAGGTGGTTGCACTCTCGTTGCTGGATCAGCAGTCTGCCAGTGAGCGGCTGCGGGGTATCCGGTATAGCGCGGCGCTTGAAGGCACCGATCCGGAAGTGGTCGATGCGCTTTCGCGCACGCTGCGGTCCGATCCGAGCGTGGATGTGCGATTGGCCGCGGCCGACGCGCTGCGCCGTTATCCGATGTCGGCAAGTGTCGGCGACTCCGCCTGGCAACTACTGGAGCAGGACGATTCGCCGCTCGTGCAGATTGCCGTTATCGATCTTTTGGCCAGCCGCAAGGATCCAGCGATCCGCGCGCGCCTGGAGAAACTGCGGGACCGCGCCGGTCTCGACAATAATGTTCGCGATTACCTGCAAGCGCTGCTCTCAAATCAACGCAACAAGGGAAATCCATATCAATGAAATACTCGATACTCATTCTCGCCGCGGCCTCACTCTGGTGCGCGGAAGAATTCACACGTACCATCGAGAAGAGCTTTTCGCTGAGCGGGGGCGCACGCAGCGTATTTGTGTGCGGCATTAATGGGCCGATCAAGGTGACTGCCGCGGATGCGAGCGAAGTGCGGTTCACCGTACATGAAAAACTCCGGGCGCCGGACCAGCAGCGGCTCGACGAGATGAAGCGCTACGTCGATGTGGTCTTCACGCAGGAGTCCGGCGGTGTCCGGGCCGGCGTAAAAGGGCCATGGTCGGACCGCGATTGCAGCAACCCCGACAGAACGGGCCGCAATGAATCCAACCGCCGGTGGGACGACTGGCGCGATATGTCCTGGTCCCACGAGTTCATCGTCACGGTTCCGCGCAATGCGCAGATCGAACTTCGCAGCGTTAACGGCAGTATCGACGTGAATGGCACCAGCGGCGCCTACAAAGTGACAACCGTTAATGGCGGCGTGCGCATGACCGACGTAGAGGGATCCGGCGAACTCAGCACCGTCAATGGCACCGTTCAGGCGGTGTACAAGTCCAATCCGCCGGCGGACTCGAAATTCCGCACGGTGAACGGGAAGTTGGACCTCTACTTCCAGCCGTCGTTGAGCGCCGACTTCACACTGAAGACCCTGAATGGCAAGGCGTACACCGATTTCGATATGACATCGATTCCGCTGGCGGCGGCCGCCTCGGAAGAGACGCGCGGCATGAAGGTGATTCATCGCCGCGGCACAACCGGAGCATTACGCGCAGGCAGCGGCGGGCCGAAGTTCAGCATGGAGACAGTCAACGGTTCTATCCTGATTCATTCCCTTGCGAAGGGACGCCCGCAATGAGATACCTACTCCTTCTTCTCGCTCTTCCCCTCTGCGCCGAGCGCATTACAGTGCCTCTGCGCGATCCGTCCCGGCCTGCTTTGGTGAAGGTCAACACGGTGAATGGCAGCGTTCACGTGAAGGCCCATAACGCTCGGGATGTCCAGGTTGAAACCGATGAAACGGGCCCGCGCGTCCAGCCAGCGCCGAACGGAATGAAGCGGATTCTGTCAGGCGCCGCGGGTGTCGATATTGAAGAAGAGAACAATGTTGTGACAATCAAACCGCATCACGGAAATGGATCTTACGTGGTGTATGTGCCGGAGAAAAGTTCGGTAAAGCTGAGCTCCGTGAACGGCAAGGACATCCGCATCGAGGGAGTGGAAGGCGAGATCAACGCCGAGACCGTCAACGGGTCGATCTACATTACCGACGCGATGGGGCCGGTGGTCGCGCATGCGCTGAACGGGAGGCTGACGGTGACGATGAAGCAGGTGCCGGCGGGGAAGCCGATGTCATTCAGCACGCTGAACGGGCGAATCGATTTGACACTGCCCGCTTCCGCGAAGGCCGATCTGAAGATCAATAATCAGCGCGGGGACACATATAGCGACTTCGACCTGAATGTGACGACGTCGGTGAACCGGAAGGAGTCCGGAAAAGACGGCGGGCCGAAATACAAGCTGAATCTGGAGCGCATAATCCTCGGGCAGATTAATGGCGGCGGACCGGAGATTGCCATGCGAAGTATGAATGGCAACATCTATATCCGGAAAGGAAAGTAATCGAGCGATCGCGGTATAGTCTGGCTGAGGAGCGCCATGCTTGCCAATCGGTCCATGCCGCGGTCGACCGTTATTCCCGTACTCGATTATCCTGACCTGGGCGAGGCCATCGACTGGCTGTGCCGGACGTTTGGGTTCACACTCCGGCTGCGGATTGGGGACCACCGGGCGCAACTGAATGTTGGCGATGGGGCCGTTGTTTTGGGCGCGGCGCCGGGCAAAACGCCGACAGCTGAGAGTCATTCGATTATGGTGCGGGTTGAGGACGTGGATGCTCACTACGCGCGATCTGTGGCGGAAGGGGCGATGATAGTGGGTCCGCCGGTCAGTTATCCATACGGGGAACGGCAATACGGGGCTGTGGATCTCGCCGGGCATCGTTGGGATTTCTCGCAATCGGTGGCGGATGTGGATCCGCTGGATTGGGGCGGGACGCCGGTGGAGTTGTGATCCGTCTGTCCGGCTGCGCGACAGTTGTCCCGTAACCGGACATCTATCTTTTCCCGGGATCTGCGATTTCTCCTGTGCTTCCCACACCATGCACAATGGAAGGCGGGTTGCTCCCCAAACCTAAGCCTGCCGTGAACAAGACTAACAAGCAAAGCCGGATTCTCGTCGCCGACGATCAGCCCGATGTTTTGGAGGCCCTGCGCCTCCTGCTCAAAGGCGAAGGCTACCAGATTGAAACCGCTTCCTCCCCCAAGGCCGTCATCGCGGCGCTCGAGATTCGCGAGTTCGATTGCCTGCTGATGGACCTCAACTATACCCGCGATACGACATCCGGGCAGGAGGGGCTCGATCTGCTGGCGCAGTTGCAATCGATCGACCCGTCGCTGCCGGTCGTCGTCATGACCGCGTGGGGTTCGGTGGAACTGGCGGTCGAGGCGATGCGGCACGGTGCGCGCGATTTCGTCCAGAAGCCCTGGGAAAACGCGCGGCTGCTGGCGATAGTCCGCACGCAGATCGAGCTTGCGGAGGCACTGCGGAGGAGCGCGCGGCTGGAGGCCGAGAACCGGCTATTCAATTCCGACGGGCGGCCCACGATGATCGCGGAGTGCGCGGCCATGCAACCGGTGCTCGATATGATCGCGCGCGTGGGTCCATCGGACGCGAATGTGCTCATCACCGGCGAACCGGGCGCCGGCAAAGAAGTCGTCGCGCGCACGCTCCATGCACTCTCCCTCCGTCGCGACAAACCGATGATCACCGTTAACGCCGGCGGGCTGGCTGAAGGTGTTTTTGAGAGCGAACTGTTCGGCCATGTGAAGGGCGCGTTTACCGACGCGAAGATTGATCGCGTGGGGCGGTTCGAACTGGCCGATTCAGGGACGCTGTTCCTGGATGAAATCGCCAACGTTCCGACCAACCTGCAGTCGAAACTGCTGCGCGTGCTGGAGATCGGCGAGATGGAGCGGGTGGGGTCATCGAAGACGAAGCGGGTCGACGTGCGCGTGATCAGCGCGACGAACGCGAATCTCGATGTGGAAGTCCGGGAGAATCGGTTTCGTCAGGACCTGCTATTCCGGCTGAACACGATTGAGATTCATCTGCCGCCGCTCCGGGAACGGAAGGAAGACATTCCCCATCTTGCCGCGTATTTCCTTGCCTCTCACGCGCGCAGGTACCGGAAGAACCTGAATGGCTTTGATGCGCCGGCGATGCGGCTGCTTCTCGACAACTCCTGGCAGGGGAACGTGCGGGAGTTGAACCATGTTGTCGAACGCGCTGTCCTTCTGTCGCACGGCGATCAGATCCGCGCGGTGGACCTTGCGCTGCGGGCGGGAAGGGAATCGCCGGGCCGGCTGGAAGACATGAGTCTGGAAGAAGTGGAAGTCTTTCTCATCAAGAAGGCGTTGGCGAAGAACGATGGCAACGTGAGCCATGCGGCCCGTATACTTGGCCTAAGCCGCAGCGCGCTGTATCGGCGCCTGGAGCGCTACGGCCTCTGACATGGACCCTAAGGAGCGGATCTCCCACGAACGCCACGCGCAGTTGCTGGCACTCGCAGCGGGACTTCCGTCTATCCTTTTCGCGGCGTGGGTCCTTTGGAGCGGCGACTATCCGCCAAAGGTGCTGTGGACGCTTGGGCTGATTCTCGGCGGATCGTGGCTTGGGTTTAGCGCGGCGGTGCGGGATCGGGTTGCCTCACCGCTTCGCACGATCGCAAACCTGCTGGAGGCGATGCGCGAGGGCGACTACTCGATCCGCGCACGAGGGGCGGGCGGAGATGACGCGCTCTCCGATGTGATGCAGCAGGTGAACGCGATGGGCGCGACGCTGCGGGCGCAGCGGCTGGGCGCGATGGAGGCGACGACGCTGCTCCGCAAGGTGATGGAAGAGATCGATGTGGCGATCTTCGCGTTCGACGAGTCGCAGAAGCTGAAGCTATTGAATCGGTCGGCCGAGCGGCTGCTTGCCCTTCCGGCGGAGCGGGTCATCGATCTTCCGGCGGAGCAGCTCGACCTCGCCATCTTCCTTTCAGGAGAAGCGCCCCACACCGTGCAGCGGGCGTTTCCCGGCGGCTTCGGCCGGTGGGGCATCACGCGCACGTCCTTCCGCGAGGGCGGCCTGCCGCATCAACTGCTGGTGATCACGGACCTGACGCGCCCGCTGCGCGAGGAGGAGTTGCAGGCATGGCAGCGGATCGTCCGTGTGCTTGGGCATGAATTGAACAACTCGCTGACGCCGATCAAATCGATCGCCGGCAGCCTGGAGACCATTTTGAAGCGTGAGCCGCTGGCGGAGGATTGGCGGGAGGACATGACGCGCGGCTTGAGTGTCATCGGCGGCCGCGCGGAGTCCCTGGCGCGCTTCCTTGGCGCGTATGCGAAATTGGCGCGCTTGCCGCGACCAACGCCCGCGCCAATGCATGTTGCCGAGTGGATACAGCGCGGCGCGCGGATGGAGACTCGTGTACCTGTCGCCATCGATCCGGGGCCGGATCTGATCATTCAGGCGGATTCGGATCAGCTCGAACAGGTGCTCATCAATCTGCTGCGAAATGCGGCCGACGCGGTTGATCCCGCGAACGGTACGATCCTGATCCGGTGGCGAGTCGACCGCTGGCAGGTCTTCGTGGATATAGAGGACAACGGGCCTGGCTTGGCGGCGACCGCGAACCTTTTCGTTCCTTTCTTCACCACGAAGCCCGGCGGCTCCGGCATCGGGCTGGTGTTATGCCGGCAGATTGTCGAGGCGCACGGCGGCGCATTGACGTTGACGAATCGCAACGGCGCCCCGGGTTGCATCGCGCGGCTGCAGTTACCCTGTCAATTCCCGCAATAATCGACCATGCGCTATTTGCTGCTGTTGGCCTGCTGCGTAAATGCCGATGATTTGTGGCTGCGCAACGGGCATGTCTGGACTGCCGACGCCCAGCGTCCCTGGGTGGAATCGGTGCTCATCCGCGGCAATACGATCGCCGCCGCCGGCAATGATAGGGAGATCGCCAGGCAGGCAAAGGGCGCGCGGGTGATCGATCTGAAGGGCAGACTGGCCATGCCGGGATTCAATGATGCGCATCTGCACTTCCTCAACGGATCGCTGGGCCTTTCGCAGATCGACTTGAATGGGATTTGCACGCTGGAGGCGATGCAGAAGGAGATAGCGGCGTTCGCGGCGAAGCATCCGGATGAACAATGGCTGCAAGGTCGCGGGTGGGAGTATCTCTGTTTTCCCCAGGGACGGTTGCCGGCGAAGGCGGATCTCGATAAGGCCGTGAAGGAGCGCCCCGTTTTTCTAGCCGCGTACGACGGGCACACGGCATGGGTGAATTCGAAAGCGCTCGAACTGGCGGGTGTCGACAAGGACTCGAAGTTCGCGGGCTTCGGCGAGATCGTGAGGGATCCGCGGACGGGCGAACCAACCGGCGCGTTGAAGGAAGGCGCAATGGGTCTGGTTCGACGTCTGATTCCGGAACCGGACAGAGCGCAGAAGATCAAGGCCCTGGAAACCGGTTTGCGGCTGGCGGCGAGCCTTGGCATCACGTCCGCGCAGAACGCGAACGGCACGCTGGACGAACTGGAGTTATACGAGGATTTGCAGAGCCGGGGCAAGCTGACGGTTCGCACGAGCGTCGCAATGTCCGTAGGGCCGATGGACAGCGAAGCGACCCTTGTCGATTATGCGAATCTCCGTCGGAAATACTCGAGTCCGCTCCTCCGTGTAGGCGCGATAAAGATCATGATGGACGGCGTCATTGAGTCCTACACCGCCGCGATGCTCGAACCGTATACGAATAATAAGGCCACCAGCGGAAAGGCGGCGTGGACGCCCGAGCAGTTTGCCCGCACGGCGGCGATCGCCGACAGGCTCGGGCTCCAGATCTACACGCACGCAATCGGCGATCGTGCCGTGCGCATGGCGCTGGATGGATATGAAGCCGCGCAAAAGGCGACTGGCGCCGTTGACGCGCGCCATCGTATCGAACACATCGAGACGATTCATCCGGCCGATTTGACTCGATTCGCGGCCCTGGGTGTGCTTCCGTCGATGCAGCCGATTCATGCCGATCCCTCGGGGATTGAAGTATGGAGTGCATGCATCGGCCCAGAGCGCACGCGCATGGGATTTGCGTGGCGAAGTATCGAAAAAGCCGGCGGCCGGCTGGTGTTTTCTAGCGACTGGCCGGCATCGATCTCGGTGAATCCGATTCGCGGGATCCACAGCGCGGTGAATCGCCGCACGATCACTGGGCTACCGCCGCAAGGGTGGATTCCGGAGGAGCGAGTCAGCTTGGAGACCGCGTTGCGGGCCTATACAATCAACGCCGCCTTCGGAGCCCGAGAGGAGAACCGGAAGGGCGCGATCCGCGCCGGGCTCCTTGCCGATTTAGTGGTTCTATCGCAGGATCTATTTAAGATCCCCGCCATGGACATCCACAAAACCGCTGTGGATATCACCATCTTCGACGGCCGCGTGATTCATCAGCGCTGAAACATTTCACTCCAAAATTGTTGGCTGTCCGACTTTCCGGTGTCTTCTACCGTCTTAAAATGGGAACCTGGAGCGTTTGTTGATCAATTTCCTTCTTCCTGCCCTCGCTGCCGCCGCGGCATCTCCCAGTGTGTGGACCCTCGTCAGCACGTCGAAGCCCGCGAATATGGCGGTGCACATCCTCCTGATCGCCGCGTCCTGCTTCTCTTGGGGAATCATCTTCACCAAGTGGAGCCGCCTCCGCAAGGCCCGCGCCGAAAATGGCAAGTTTCTCCGGGCCTTCCGAAAGGCCAGCGGCTTTGACGGCATTACAGCGGCGTGCGAGCAATTTCCTCTTGCGTCGCTGGTGACCGTGTACGATTACGGATTTGCCGAAGTCGACCGGCAGGTCCGGTCGAAGCAGCGGCTGAACAACCGGACCGCTGTGGAGCGCAGCCTGCAGATTGGCGCTGGCGAGGAGATTGCGCGCCTGGAACAGAACATGAACTGGTTGGCCACCACGGCGGCCATTACACCGTTTGTCGGCCTGTTCGGCACGGTGCTCGGCATTATCGACTCGTTCCAGGCGCTGACCGGCGCGGGCGCGGCCAGCCTTCGCGCGGTTGGCCCGGGCATTGCCGAAGCACTGATTGCGACCGCCATGGGACTCTTTGCCGCAATCCCCGCAGCCATCTTCTACAACTATTTCGGGTTCCTAATCCGCGAGGTCAGCGCGCGTATGGAGGACTTTGGCCTGGAATTTATGAATCTCATCGAGCGCGTCTACGAGGCATAGAACATGGCATTTTCCATCAAGGGCGGCGGACGTGGAAGACGCGCTTCCTACGATGCCATGGCGGAAATCAACATCATCCCGCTCGTGGACGTCGTATTGGTGCTGCTCATCATTTTCATGCTTACGGCGCATGTGATGGAGTTCGGGCTGGAAGTCGACGTTCCAAAGGTCCGGCAGGTCAGAAACTCCGCCGAGGAACTCCCCGTCATATCTATATCGAAGGACGGAGAGATGAGGCTGAACGAGCGGGACGTGAATATCAATGAGATTGGCAATGAAGTGAAGAAACGCTTCCCGCGGCAGAAAGCGGTGTACGTTCGCGCGGATAAGGCTACGCCGTGGGATCCGATCGCGCAAGTCGTGAGCGAGCTCGGCCAAGCGAAACTCGATGTGCGCATGGTGACTCAGCCGGTTGACGAGGCCGGCCGCCGCGGGAGATGACGAGCACAGTCCAACGCGAAGAGAATCTGAAACCGGGCCTGGCCCGCTCGTTCGCATTGCACGCCGTGATTGGCGCGCTCGCTGTTTTTTGGGGCTTTTGGAATTTTGGTCCACGACAGGCATGGGGCGATCCCAATGCTATTCCCGGCGCCGGCTTCGCCGTCACTCCTGTTGACCGGATTCCCCTTCCAAGCCGCGTGGCCAGGCCGAATCCGAAGGCCGAGGATTCCGAATCCGAGGTCGAAAAGGCCGAGCAGAAGGACCGGGATCGCGATCGCGTACCCAAAGAAGACTTGAATGCCATTGCGCTAAATTCGCGCGACAAGAAAAAACCGAATGACCGGCAGACCAGCCGCTATCAATACCGTTCGTCCGATGAACTGCGAAAGAACCGGCTGCGGACGACCGTGGGCCAGGCGATGTCGAATCCCATGTATGGCACCGTCGGCGCCGGGGGTGTCGGAGTCGGCACTGGAACGCCCTTCGGGGATCGCTTCGGCTGGTATGCGGATCTGTTGCGGCGCCGCATCTCCGAAAAATGGCGCACGACCGATGTGGACGCGTATGTCCGCAGCGCAAAGCCCGCCATCGTCAGCTTCGACATTCTTCGAAATGGAACCGTTCGCAATGTGAAGATCGTCGAGTCCAGTGGCGTCGCGACGCTCGACTTCTCCGCCCGCCGTGCGATCCTCGAAGCCGCGCCCCTTCCCGAATTGCCTCGTGAATTCGAGCGCGATTCGGCCAACGTTGAATTCACTTTCCAGCTACAGCGATGAAAAAAACAATTCTCACTCTCCTCGTGCTCGCCGCTGCCGCCGTGTCGCAGCAGAGGCCGGATATTATCGGCGTCATCATGGGTTCGCAGAAGGCCGTCATCGCCGTGCCCGACATGCGCGGCGCGGGCCGCGCGGCCGGATTCATGGACGTGCTGAACGGTACGCTGTTCCGCGATCTCGACGATGCGGCCATCTTCAAAATGGCGCCGAAGAGCATGTACCCGACGCGTGTCCCGCAGCAGCCGGGCGAGTTCCGCAAGCCGCTCCAGTACGATCCGAATAACCGTAACGCCGCTCCCTGGCTGCAGGACTGGTCGGACCCGCCGGTAAATGCCGATTACCTCGCCTTCGGTTATGCCGCCGAACAGGACGGCCAGATGGTCCTCTTCGGCTGGTTGTTCAATGTCCGCCAACCGGATGTGGCCGCGGCGCAGGTCATCGGCAAACTTTACTTCGGGCCGATGGATGAATCCGGCGCGCGCAAGGTCGCCCATGAGTTTGCTTCAGATATTTTGAAACAATTTGGCGTTGAGTCTTTGGCGGGTTCGCGCATCTTCTTCGTTTCCAACCGCAGCGGGAACAAGGAAATCTGGTCGATGGATTACGACGGCCCAAACCAGAAGCAGATAACCAGTTACAAGTCGATCTCGACCATGCCCTCCGTTTCTCCGGATGGCACGCGGATCGCGTTTACGAGCTGGGCGCTGGGTCAACCGCAGGTTTTCGTGCATTCGCTCGAGACCCTGCGCCGCATTCCGTTTCTCAATCCGCGGGCCGGCACGAACCAGAATGCGTCGTATTCGCCGGACAGCAAACAGGTTGTGTTTTCCTCATCCGCCAGCGGCTTTTCGCAGATTTACATGGCTAACGCCGACGGCTCGGGTATTCGCCGCCTCACGAACACCCGGGCTGTGGAAGTGGAGCCGAAGATGAACCCCAAGACGGGCAATGAGATCGTGTTTGTCTCGGGTAGAGGCGGCGGATCGCCGCAAGTGTATAGAATGAATAGTGACGGCGCGGATGTTCAGCGTCTCACCACCGGAGAGGGTCAGGCAACCAATCCGTCCTGGAATCCGCAGGGCACGCACATTGCCTTTGCGTGGACGAGGGGATATGATCCCGGTAACTTCAATATTTTTGTGATGGATGTGAATACTCGCGAGTACGTACAGCTCACCAGCGGAGCGGGCCGGAATGAAAATCCGACGTGGGCCCCAGACGGAAAGCACATTGTGTTCTCATCTGACCGCGGCGGCCGCAGCCAGATCTGGACTATGCTCGCCGATGGCTCACAACTCCGACAACTGACCTCCGCCGGCCTGAACGAAAAGCCGGCGTGGTCGAAGTGACTTCCGGCGCCCGGCGCCCGCAATAATCAGTATTCCCTTTGCATCAGAAGAATTTTCCAGGAGGCAGGATCTAGAATGACTACGCAAAAAGCCAGTGCACTAGCAGTGGCTCTCTGTCTAAGCTTTTTCGCGGCAGGATGTAAGAAAAAAGTAGGTGTGGGCCCGATGCCCAAAGCGCCCGTCGCAGAGGCGCCGCCGCCCAAGGTTGTCGTCGCCCGCCCGATCGTGAAGTTCTTCACCGCTGAGCCCACCACCATTGAACGCGGCCAGGCCTCGTCGCTGAAGTGGGAAGTGACCGGCGCGGAGAGCGTCAGCATTAATCAGGGTCTCGGTGTCGTTGGCAACGCGGCAGCCGGCGGAGCGACGCCCGCGGTCATCTCTGGTAACCGTTCCGTCTTCCCGAGCGACACCACCACCTACACCCTGACGGCCACCAACTCCGGCGGCTCGGTCACCGAAGCAGTCACGGTGAACGTTACGGCTCCGCCTCCGCCTCCGCCTCCGGTAGCGCCTCAGCCGAAGGCCTTGTTCAGTGAAGTCGTGGCCCGCGACATCCAGGATGCGTATTTTGACTTCGACAAATCGGATCTCCGTGAGGATGCGCGCAATACGTTGACGCAGAACGCGGACAAGCTGAAGACCATCTTCCGCGACTATCCGAACGGAACGGTAACGATTGAAGGCCACGCCGACGAACGCGGTTCGGCTGAGTACAACCTAGGCTTGGGTGACCGCCGTGCGATTGCCGCGAAGGACTTCCTGGTTCAGCTCGGCGTGCCGGGCGATCGGCTGCGTACCCTCAGCTACGGCAAGGAACGCCCGCAGTGCACGGACAACAACGAGTCCTGCTGGCAGAAAAACCGCCGCGCTCACTTTACAGGGCAGTAATGCTCACCGACCGATAACCAGCCACGGGGACGAAGTTCGCTTCGTCCCCGTTCTGTTAAGGCAGAACCAGAAGTAACCCTATGAAGCACCCAATCTTTCTCCTCCCCCTCCTCGTTGTTTCCGCGCTGCCGGCCTTTACCCAAAAGGAAAAGATCGCCGAGATCCAGCGCGACATCCTGCTGATGCAGGACCAGATCCGCGCCATGCAGCGTTCCCAGGACGAAAAAATGGCGGCGATGCAGGTGCTGGTGCAACAGACCCTGGATTCGGCCAATAAAGCCAACACCTCCGTCGCCTTGCTGGACGCCGCTCTTCGCGACCGAATGAAAGAGCAGGAAAAACTGCTGATCGCGCCGGTAGCCGGCGTCGGCGCGAAGGTGGAGACGATGTCCAACGACTTCGCGGGACTGCGCGAGGCGATCACCGATCTCTCCTCCCGCATGGGTAAGCTGCAGAATCAAATTGCCGATATTAACAGCGCAATCAAAGTGATCGCGGCGCCTCCCGCTCCGCCTCCGTCGTCGACCGCAACGCCCGCCGGGCCCGCGGGCGGCCCACCGGCGGGTGTCTCCGCGGAGACGCTCTACAACGGCGCGTTGCGAGACAAGTCCGCAGGGAACGCCGACCTCGCCATCGAACAGTTTCAAAACTACTTGAAATGGTTTGGCAACACGGACCTCGCTCCCAATGCCCAGTACTACATCGGCGAAATCAAATACCTTCGCGGCGATCTGGACGGTGCGCTGATGGCGTTCGATACCTTGCTCGAAAAGTACCCCGATAATCCGAAGACCTCGGACGCTATGTTGCAAAAGGGCCGCGCGCTGGTGAAGGCCGGATTCAAAGCGGAAGCGCGCCAGGAATTCACCTCTCTCATCAAGAAGTTCCCCAACCACGACAACGCCGCCAAGGCTCGCACCGAACTCGCCGCCCTTAGCGGCCCTGCCCGCGCACCCGTTCGCAATACTAAGAAACGCTGATGCGCTGGTCACTGCTCGTCCTCGCAGCCTCTCTTTTTGCGGGCGATTTCCCGCGTTCTCTCGAAGCCTTCCGCGGTAAAACCCCCACACTCGACGGCGTGATCGGCAAAGGCGAATATGCCGATGCGACGAAATTCACGGGTGTGAAAGGCACGTGGGTGTCCACGTTTTCGCCGGTCACGGACGATAAAGATCTATCGGTCACCGGGTACGTCAAACATGACGGCAGGCGCCTGTATTTTGCCTTCGACGTGGTCGACGACGTGCTCTACGGCATCGATATTCCCCGGTGGGTTCCGGACGAAAACCAGAAAACGCATGAGCTGACTCGCGAGGGGTTTCCCTGGTTCGGCGATGAGATGGAACTGCTGATCAACGCCACGAACAGGTACTCGACGCCCGATGAGAATGCGGCTGGCAATGGACAGAGTTGGCAGATGGTATGCAATCTCACGAAATCGCGCCTGGGCGGCATCGGCAAGGGTGGCCTTCTGGAAGGGGAACCGCGCCGCGAATTGTCCGCGTGGAACAACTACCAGCGCTGGATTCTGGAGCATTCCATGGACTGCGCCGCCAAGCCCAAGCCGGGCGGAAAGGGCTACATTATCGAATGGGCCGTGAGCTTCAACCCGTGTCTGGAAGTAGCCCCCGGTACCTTCTATGACACAAAAATGGGTGACCGTGCCATGGGGCTGAACATCGCCTTGGGCGACATCGACGAAAAAGAGCGAGGACAAGGCAACTTCGCCCATTTCCATCATGAAGACTGGTTCGCCGGAACGCCGAAAGGCCGTACACGCCTGAAAGAATGGGGAACACTGTGGATCCGAACAGCAACTTTCAACAAGAAGAACGCCCCCCGCTAGTTACTTACGAAGATGTAGCCGGCAGGCTGGAACTCTCGCTTACGCGGCCGGATCTCGACGAAGAGGAAGTGGATGCCGCTTGCCGCAAAGCGCTCGCTTACGGCATCGGCGCGGTCGTTGTGCGACCGAGCGATGTCGATATGGCCGTTCGAATACTCGGCGGCACGCCGGTCGCGGTCGCCAGTGTCGCGGGCTTTCCGCATGGTTCGTCGAATACAGCGACGAAGCTTTATGAAGGACGCGATCTGCTGCGCCGCGGCGTGAAGGAAGTGAGCCTTGTCGTCAACTTCGGCAAGATGAGAGCACGGCAGTTTCAGCACGTGGAGACGG
Source organism: Acidobacteriota bacterium (assembly GCA_016185425.1). GTDB lineage: Bacteria > Acidobacteriota > Terriglobia > Bryobacterales > Bryobacteraceae. Next base: position 191,877 of record JACPNQ010000040.1, read on the forward strand.
AGATTTTGCAGATGAGCGAGAGTTGCCATCAGTCGGAGGCGATATTGAAGGTGATCTTCGAAACCGCCTATCTGGCCGAGGACCTGAAGATCATCCTCTGCAAGATATGCAAGCGGACAGATACCGACTTCGCCGAGACTGACACGGGCTTCAGCCCCGGCGGTTACACTGTGGCGGACCTCACACTTTTGAAGACCATCTGCAAGGATGCGGTGAAGATCAAGGCCTCCGGCGCTATCGGTACGCTCGAAAGGTTTAACGAAGCGTATAGCGCCGGCTGTGAGCGATTTGGGTCGACCGATGTGTTTGCGGTTGCCGATGAATGGAAAAAGGTTCTTGCTGAGCGCGAGGCCGCCGCAAAGCAGGCGGCCGGGATCACTTCTTAGTCTTCCGCTCCCACGCTTTGCGGAACTCAAGCCAATCGCGGTCTACGCGCCGACCGTAATCTTGCGCAAATTCCACGAGGCGCCGGCAAGGTACATCCCAGGCGGCCAAGTCGTCGCCCGTAGCCGAGCCCTTCCGGCCGCTCGCGCGAAGTTGTCCCCACGCTGCGATCGCGCCCAGCGCCTCCGCGTAGCTCCGGAATGCGGAGTCGGCCGACGAGGCGACATCCACGCGATCTTCGCTCGGCAGCAGTTCCCGTAGCACCCAGCCATGACCCGCAAAGACGACGGCTCGCAGGAATGCCGGCGGCATTGCCAGAACCAACGTCGCCGCGCCAACGATACGCTCTGCGTCGTTCGCCCAGTACGGTTGTGCTGTTTTGTGATAACGCAGGGGCGACGCCATTTGCGCCAGTTTCATATCAAGAAGGAACGGATTTCGGTCTTCATCCTCCGCCAGTACAACGAACCGAGGCACGCCCAGGCTTCCGTTGCCAGCGACTCTTCGCGCCACGTCGATGCACGCAAACTCCGTGCGCCGATCGATGAAGGACATCACCGCGGCCTTGTCTTTTGCCGAGGCCGGCAGGGCTCTCCCGTTGTCCGTATTGATCCGCCGCCGGCGCTTTTCCATTACGGTCCGCGAGTTCAAGTACTTCCCGGCGGTTCGGAGCTGCAAGCCATCGAAGAGATCCCGGATGATTCCGGCCGATGTCTCCCGCTCCGTCCAACGGGGCTTGCCTCGCCGCATCTCGTTGGCATACGAGACGGCAACGCGCCCGCACAAATCTCGTGTCTCCTTTGCCCGATACTCTCGCTCATTGCACTCAATTGCCACACTGACCAGCAATCGCGCAATGTCCCAGACCGCCGGCCCCAGGCATCCCTCGTCGAAGTCGTTGCAATCGAAGTAGGTCAGCCGGTTGTCGGCGCGGTATGTCCCGAAATTCTCAAGATGTAAATCGCCGCATAGCCAAGCCGCCGGCACGTCATTCAGTGTCTTGTCCTTCGGCCAGTCTTCATAGAAGAGGTGCGCAGTTCCGCGGAAGAATGCCAGCGCATCCACGGCCATCTTTTTATACTTCAGTGCCAACCGCTCCGGATCGCGGCCTTCGTTGAGCTTCTCAACGAGCTCCCAGATCATAAGCCTGCCGGTATCTGCGCCATCCCCCAATTCTAGCGGCGAAATCCGATACACTGGCCCGCGATATGAAACTGCCTCGCCGGACTTTGTTGCTCGCCGCCGTTCCTGCCGCCCTTGCGGCCGAACCCGCTCCGATTGATACGCACATCCACCTGTTTGACCCAGCCCGTTTTCCGTATCACCCCAACGCCACCTACAAGCCGCCGGCCCAGCCGCTTGAAAACTACGCCACGTTCGCGGCGCAAACACTGGGCCAGGTTGTGGTTGTCCACCCCGAACCGTATCAGGACGACCACCGGTACTTGGAATACTGTTTCGAGAACGAGCCCAGGAAGGGGTTCTTCAAGGGCACCTGCCTTTTCGACGCATTTGATCCCCAGACACCGGCGCGAATGGCGGCGTTAACCCGCAGATGGCCGAATCGGATCATCGCTTTACGCATTCACTCGATCGGCAAACAGACCCAGGGGGCCGGTGCGATCAAAGATCGCGACCTTTCCGACCCGCGCATGGCCAAGACCTGGGCGGCTGCGACAAGTCTCGGTCTCGCGATCCAGATGCACATGACGCCGATGTGGGCTCCGGCCGTCGGTAAACTGATCGCCCAGACCAAGGGCGCAAAAGTGATCATTGACCATCTCTGCCGCTACGGCCAGGGTACGCCGGCCGAGTATGAGGAAGTGCTCAAGCTTGGAGCTAACCCCGGTGTTTTCATGAAGTTTTCTGGATTGAGCTACAGTTCTAAGCAGCCGCCACCCCATGCGGACCTTCAGCCGCTATGCCGCCGCATTCATCAGTCCTTCGGCGCCGAAAAGATCGTCTGGGGCGGCGTAGGAATGAATGCTGCGGACCACGAGAAACAGAGATTGGCCTTTGACGCCATCTGGTCGTTTCTGTCGCCAGCCCACCGCCTGCGAATCCGTCATGAGAATGCGAAAAAACTGTTCTAACGTTTCCGCATGGTCTGCGTCCAATAATTGATTGGTGGTCAAAGAAAGCATTTCCGCGGCTGCGATACAATCGCCCTCACTCATGGACGAAGCGTCTCTGATTCGTGCGGCTCAGCAGGGCGACCAGGACGCATTTGCCTCTCTGGTGCAGTCGTATGACCAGAACGTTTTGCGCATCGCCATCAATCTTCTCCGTTCTCCGGAAGAGGCAAAAGACGTCTATCAGGAAGCGTTTCTGCGCGTTTACCGCAACCTCCACACTTTTCGTTTCGATTGCAGCTTCCCCACTTGGCTTTACCGCATCGTAACCAATATCTGCCTGGACCATCTGCGAAAGCGGAAAGTCCGTAAGGAAGAGCCGTCCGTTGTCGAATCGTCCGGCGGCGAGTTTAACGTATTGGAAGCTGTTGAGGAGCAGCGGGCGGATAACGATCCGCAGCGACGCTTGCTTACGGGCGAATTGCGTTCGCGCATTGAACGCGCCCTTTCCGGCCTGACTCCCCGTGAGCGCATGGTTTTCGAGATGCGCCATTACCAAGGACTTCGACTTCGTGCCATCGGTGAATCCCTGGGCACGACCGAGGAGGCCGCTAAAAACTGTCTTTTCCGCGCCACGCAGAAAATGCGAACCGCGCTGGGAGACTATGCTTAGAGCATTGCCACAATGAGGCCCAACATGTCCTGTGATGAAATCCGAGCGCTCCTGGTCCTCTATCCTTACGGCGAACTGTCGTTCGACGAGGAGGAATCGGTCGACGCGCATCTGCGATCCTGCCCGGCATGCGAGAAGGAACGCACCGTCCTCGCGGCATTCCACTCGGCCGCCGGCGATGCCGTCCTCACGCCGTCGCTGGAGTTACTGTCCGCCTGCCGCCAGGATCTTCGCAAACAAGTCACTGTCATCGCCGGAGCCGCCGATGCGCAACCGTTCTGGCGGAAGTGGCTCCCTCCGATCCCGGCGCCTCTTGCCTGGGTTGCTAGACCCGCGATGGCGATGGCGATCTTTGCGGCCGGCTTTCTCGGCGCCCGGTTCGTTCCGATGTCCGCGCCCTCCGCACCGGCCGCCCGCAATGTCCGGTTTATCGAACCTTCGAATGATGGCCGTGTCCGGATCGTCTATGACGAAGTGAGTCAGAAGGAAATCGCGGGACGCGTCGATGATCGCGGTATCCGGGAAATGCTTCTCGCGGCCACACGTGACCCCGATGACGCCGCTCTTCGCGTAGATTCGGTCGAGTTCCTCAAAAATCGCGCGGAACGTGAGGAGGTTCGGCACGCGTTTGTTCGCGCGCTCGAAGGCGATCCCAATGAGGGTGTCCGCTTGAAGGCTCTCGAAGCGTTGAAGCCTTACGCCAGACAGCCCGACGTGCGTACGGCACTGACGAAGGTGTTGATCGCCGACCAAAGCGCCAACGTGCGCACGCAAACGATCGATCTGCTCGTCAACACGCGGCGGGACGAATCGGACCTCGCTGGTGTTCTCCAAGAGATGATGCGCCGCGAGCAGAATTCCTATATTCGCCAACGCGGCCAAACAGCGCTGCGCGCGATGAACGCGTCGCTGGAAACCTTTTAGGCCCTCAAGCCTGAACCCACAACGGCCAGATCTACCCCGGATCTGGCCGTTGTGCATTTCGCCGCGCAAATAATGCAAAAAGCCGTGACAAAACGGAAATCTGCCCGTCTGTTTGTATGAAACGTCCGAAACCGGACACTTCAAAACGCGCTTCCCGAAGCGCTCCCCGCAGGCTAACCAAGCGGCGCGGGGCCGTCCACCGGCGGAACTGCCGGAAATGAAATCTTGGGAGAATCAAAAACTATGTTTGTCCGTTTGTACACGCAATGCGCCTTTCTGACCGCTACCGCGGCCATGGCGTTACTCAGCTTGCCGGCACTGGCACAGCCCACGACGCCCCCGCCTGCCGCCCCGCCCGAACCTCCCCGCTACAAGGTGATGACTCTCGGCGGGTCGGTCAGCTATCTCGGGATCGGCGTTATGGAGATCAACGCAGATCGCGCCAAAGAGCTGAAACTCAAGGAGGAAGCTGGCGTTGAAGTCACACGCGTCGATTCCAACAGTCCTGCGGAGAAGGCCGGTTTGAAGGCTGGCGACGCGGTGCTTGAATACCAGGGGAACCGCGTCGAAGGGTCCGAACAGTTTGTCCGGTTCGTGCGCGAGACGCCGGTTGGCCGCACGGTCAAGATGAAGGTTTTCCGCGCCGGAAATGCGCAGACGCTCACCGCCACGATCAGCGCGCGCCAGAACAACGTTTTTGGTATGTCGCAAGCGGACCGCGAACGGGTGGAAAAGGAGATGGCGCGGATGCGCGAGCGGATTAGAACTCTGCCGGAGATCCGTATGCCCGATGTTCCTCACGCCGTAATGGGCTGGCGTAGCGGGATGCTCGGCATAGATGGCGAATCGGTGGAGGATCAACTCGCCGACTTCTTTGGCGTCAAGGAAGGCGTCCTTGTGCGTGGAATCGCCAAAGACATGCCTGCTGCAAAGGCCGGAATTAAGGCAGGCGACGTGATCGTCCGTGTCGAGGACAAGTCAGTCCGTACACCGCGTGACATTACTGCCGCCATCCGCTCCGCGAAAAACCGTAAGCCGCTCAAGGTCACCATTTCCCGCCAGAGGTCCGAAATGACGCTGGATGTCCAACTGGAAGACGAAAAACCGATGACGCCGCGCGGCGTCACGGTGAGCCGTCCACAGGACTTCGAATTCTAACCTGTTCCTGACGGGGGCGGAGAACGCCGTGCCATTCGCCCCCTAAAATGTCCGAACCACCGCTCGCTGTACCTTCAACAATAAATCCACTTCGTTTTTTGGGATTCCCAATTCGGTCGCGATCTGCTCCGCACCGTCTCCTTTTTTCGCCATTCGCAAAACCTTTGTCCGCTGCTGTGTGTTCACCCCGTTCGCCGGGACCTGCCGTTGGCGCGCGACCGATAGACTCGATACAGCGTCTTCCACTTCCTTCGTCCGCCCCGCCCATTCCCCCAAACGCGTTTCGATCGACGCTACATCCTTGTTCCGGTCTTCCACCTTTCGTCGCAGCGCTCCGATCTTCCGCTCGGTGCTCACGAAAAGATAAAGACACGTGCTCATCGCCGCCGACAGGGCTCCGCAATACATCAATGGCTGTTCTACTGAAAAGGTCATCACGCTATCTCCTAGTCCACAGACTTCAATCGCTCCGATCGGCTGACGATCTGCTGAATTCGCACGCCGTAGTTGCCTTCCACTACGACCACTTCTCCCCGCGCAATGACGCAGTTATTGACGATTACTTCCACCGGCTCCGAGATTGTCCGGTTCAACTCGATGATCGAGCCCGTGCTCAGCTTAATAACCTCTTTCAACGCTAAGTGCGTGCGCCCGAACGATACGCTTACGGGCATCTCAACATCGAAAAGCATCTCCATTGATGGCGGCGCCGGCTGGCTTGTCCCTCCGCTGCCACCACCCGCTCCCGCGGCGGCTGCCGCCCGCTGCGGTTGCACCTGTGGTTGTTCCGCGTTCGCCGCCGCGCCTCCACTGTCCTCAGGAGCGCCATTTTCTCGCAGCAGGGAGGCCACGACAGATGTCTCAACACGGACGTAGAGGCTGGCTACGTAACCGGACGGACTTGCAAGGCGTAGGCATGGCATCGCACCGTTTCCCGGCGGCTGCGTCTCAACCCCCGAATTGAGCGTGACTTCGGTACCGGCCTTCCCCGTCAAGAATCGCGCCAGGCCGGAAAGAGCCTGCGTCAGCAATTCAAGGTACGTGGCGCGGATGTCGCTCTCCTCCGGGTCCTCCAGGCCCACCGCAGTTAGTGCTAGCTTTCCCGTTTCGCGCCAAACGCTCTCCTCGACGACAACCTGTACGACAGGTTCCTTGTGGACGTTGAACTTTTGACTCCAACACAAATACTTCGATCCCTCGCCGGGGAGATCCGCTTCCTCCAGGCTCGCTGTCCACCGCTCTCCGAGCATGCCCTCGAGCGCCAAAATGAACTGCCCGCCGAGTTGCTCCAACAAGAGCTTCTGTAATTCGTTCATGTCCTTGCTCCCCGCCTACAGTCCGCGATCCATCGGCCAGCGCTTTTCGAGGTACGCCCTCAATCGCAGGATTGCCTGCGACTTCAACTGCGACACGCGCGACTCGTGCAGCTTGACCACTTTCGAAATCTCCCGCAGTGTCAACTCCTCGTGGTAATAGAGGCCCAGGACGGTCCGCTCGACATAGGGCATCTTTTCGATCCCCCGTGCGAGCAGCCGCTCCAGCTCAGCCCGCTCCACAATCCGGGACGGCCACAGCTCATCGCTATCGGAGATGAAGCGCAATAGGTCGCGTCCTTCCTCCTCCGGCGCATGGCCTTCCAGGCTTCCGAGATTCACTCCGCGCACGTCGATCAGCCACTCGTGGTATTCCTCTGTGCTCAGCCCCAATTCGCGCGCGATCTCATCCTCGCTCGGCGCGCGATGGTTGCGCTGCTCCAACGCGGCGATCGCCGCTTCGATCATCTTGACCCGCTTGCGTTGCTGCCGGGGCGCCCAATCCATCCCGCGCAAACTGTCGAGAATAGCCCCGCGAATCTTGTACTCCGCGTACGTCTTCAGCTTCACATTCAGCTTGGGATCAAAGTTGTCGATGGCCGATATCAGGCCCACGATCCCGGTCGAAATCAGATCGTCGAGGCTCACGCTTCCCGGAAGCCGTTCGTGGATCCGCCGGGCGATCAGGCGCACCTGTGGCAGGTGCTCGAGAATCAGGGTCTCTCGGTCGTGGGTAGCTTTCGCGCTGGCCATTTGTGTCTGCATTGATGCTTCCCGTTCAGTTTCCTGACGTGCCTGCGCTGGCGGCACTCGCAAGAGGTGTAGTCGTTCGCGGAGCGGCCGAGGCGCGCCCTAATAGGGCCGATGCCATGCTCGTTGCATCAGCGTCCTGGATGTCTTCCGGAATTCCGGGACCCGTTGATGCCCAATCGGCCGCTAGCCGGTTATTGCGCGCAAAGGCCCACGCCGGTCCGAAGAATTCCGTCTCGTCCAGTCGAGTGAACAAGACCCGCGAAGGCGCGAATGGCGCAAAGTGCTGACGTTGCCGCTGCATCTCGTTATAGCGAAGCGTCGCGGGTAGCACCAGATGGCACACCAATCCATCGACGCGCACCAGGTTCCCCGCCGTCTCGGCCATCAGATCCGCGTCGCCTTGCCCATAGCCAGGCGTATCGATCAGGATCAGGCCGCGGTGCGAGTTCGCCGTCACCGCGGCCGGGAGCCGGCCGGTATACTCCAACGACTGAAACGGCACTCCAAGCAGTGAACAGAGATGAGCCAGTTGGTCTGTCGCGCCAATTCGCAAATTGTCGATTGAAATCACGAAAACCTGCTTCCCTTGCGACACACCTAACAGGAACGCTAGCTTTGCAATTGCCGATGTCTTGCCGGCGCCGGTCGGTCCCGCGAAAGCCAGCACTCGTTGCTTCGCTGCAACTACCTTGGGCGCCTGCGGCCATTCAGCGGCCAGCAGCGGCACCACCGCGTCCTCGAAGTTCTTCGAACCCTGTAGCAGCAGGCCTTCAAATACCGGCCGGCATTGCTCAACCACCTCATCTGCCGACGCGGCCGGAACCTCGGCGCGCAGAAGTCGCGCAAGCAGACCATCCAATTCGGCCGCCGCCGGTGTCGACGGCCCCAATAATGACGCGTCCGGCTTCCGGCGCAACGATTCGAGCAGCGCGGTCAATTCGCCGCGGAACCGCTGCATCTCCGCGGTCGTCGCCGCCCTCTTGTTCGTTGCTGCCTCGTTCCGTGACGGACGCAGAGCGGGCGGCGGGACCGGGGCCGCGAAGATCACCTCAAGACGGGCACGTCCGCCTTGTGGCGTTTCCAGCCGTTTCGAATCAACGAGCATTGCGTCTTCGCCAAGCTCAACTTTCGCCGTCTGGAGGGCTTCCTCCATCGTGTGTACGAAGTAAGACTTCAGTCGCATGAATTGCCTCTATGACGCTGCCAGTCGCGCCAGTCCCTGCGAAACAACCTTGATTCCCGGCGGAACCTCACTGTGCGATAACACCATCAAGTTCGGTATCGCCGACTCTGTAATCTGCCGCAAAAAGAATCGGGTTCCGCTGCCGGTCAACGCCACGACCGGTCCCTCCGCGCTTCCGATAACCGTGCGAATCCGCTCCACGATCTCATGAATCCGCTTCGGCGGCAGGTTGATCGCCGAGTTGGTCTCCGTGTGTTCGACCGCTGATTCGATTAATGCCTCGACGCCGGGGTCGATAAGACAAGCATGCAGCTCATTCGCAGAGTTCAAGTAGGGGCGAACCACCATACGGCGGATCGACTGCCGGACGTACTCGGTAAGAAGGACGGGATTGCGCGTGACGCCTGCCGCCTCACCGAGCGACTCGAGGATCGATACGGCGTCGCGGATAGAAACCCGTTCGCGAAGAAGATTCTGCAAAACTCGCTGCACGGTTACCAATGGGAGCAATTTCGGAACCAAATCTTCGACAACTTTGGGATTCTCTTCGGCGACCCGGTCCAGCAACCGTTTGGCATCTTGGCGGGAATAGAGCTCGTGTGCGTATTCTCGAATCGTTTCAGCCAGATGCGTTCCCAGGACACTAACACCGTCAACGACGGTGTAGCCCGCATTGCGCGCCTCCTCGGATTGTCCCGAGGGGATCCAAAACGCAGCAATTCCAAAAGCAGGTTCCCGGGTTGAAACGCCTTCCAATTTGGGACACTCGCGCGAAGTGGCGATGGCCATATCCATCCCCGCTGGCAGCTCGAATCGGCCAATCTCAACGCCCTTTAGTCCGATCGTGTACTCGCGGGCTTTGAGTCCCAGGTTGTCGGTCACGCGCACCGCCGGCACCAGGTATCCGAGGTCGGTGGCGAGTTGTCGCCGTATTCCGGCAATTCGCCGCAGCAGCGGCGAATTTACGCCACCCTCAACCATGCGAACCAGCCCCAATCCAACCTCAACGGATAGAGGCTCTACCTTTAGCAGCGTCTCCAGGTTCTCGCGCTGTGGCACGGGCGTATCGGCTTCCGCCGGCCTGGTCTCCGGCGCCGCCTTTTGCCGCAATCGCCACCCTACGGCCCCAGTCCCCGCGCCCAGCGCGAGGAAGGGAACGGTCGGCAAACCTGGGAACAGCGCCATCGCACCCAGCACGCCGCCTGCCAGCAGGAGCGGTTCCGACGCGCTAAAGATCTGCTTCTCGAAATCGCTACCCAACCTGTTCTCAGAACCCGCGCGCGTGATGATCAGCGCGCCGCAAACCGAAATCATTAACGCCGGGATCACCGTCACCAATCCGTCGCCGATCGTCAGGATTGTGTATGTCTCAATCGCACGCCGGAGCTCCATCCCATGCTGCAAAACGCCAATCAGAAACCCGGCAAGAATATTGATAATTGTGATGATGATGCTCGCAACGGCGTCGCGCTGTGTGAAGCGTGAGGCCCCGTCCATCGCGCCGAAAAACTCGGCCTCCGCCGCCAATTGCTTTCGTCGCGCGCGAGCCTCTGCCTCATCGATCAAACCCGCGTTCAAATCGGAATCGATCGACATCTGTTTACCGGGCAGGGCGTCCAGCGTGAACCGCGCGGTGACTTCCGATATGCGAACCGCGCCGTGATTGATGACCACGTACTGGATCGCAACCAGCACGAGGAAAATCACCAGGCCGATGATGTAGTTTCCGCCGACAACAAAGTTCCCAAACGCTTCAATGACGCCGCCCGCCGCGGCTGTCCCGCTATTGCCGTGGAGCAGAATTAAGCGGGAGGAGGAAATGTTCAACGCCAGTCGAAAGAGCGTCATTAATAACAGCGCTGTCGGAAAAACGCTGAAATCGACAGGCCGCGCGATATAGATCGACACCAGCAGGAGAATCACCGACAGCGTGATGTTGGCGCTAATCAGGAGATCCAGCAGGAACGCGGGGATCGGCATGATCATGAACAGCACAATCCCGAGGACACCTAGCGGTACGGAAAGATCGCGCCACGGAATATTCCGGCCTCTATCGTTCGGCGGCTTCACGGACGTTGTATGCGAGCTCTTTCGCGGGCCCTTTGGCGCGAGAGCCGGCGAAGCGGCGGGCAACTCGGCTCCGACGGCCGAAACGGTGGATGCGGGTGCTGACATAAGTGGAGTTACCGGTTTGAACTATGCGAGCGATTGGCCGGGAAGGCGGCCGCCGAAGATGCGGTAGAGGTAGGCGAGGATTTCTGCAACGGCCTTGTATAGGTGCGGCGGGATTTCCTGCCCCACATCCGCGGCCGCAAACAGCGCGCGAGCGAGCGGCGGGTTCTCGATGATCGGCACTTCGCTGGCGACTGCCAGTTCCCGAATGCGGCGGGCGACGTGATTTCGGCCCTTCGCTACAACGCACGGCGCCGCGCCGGCTGCCATGTCGTAACGGATCGCGACTGCATAATGCGTCGGATTCACAATCACGGCTGACGCCTTTGGAACGTCGGCCATCATGCGCCGCCGCGACATGTCGCGCTGCATGCGCCGCACTTTGGCCTTGATTTGCGGATTGCCTTCTACTTCCTTGTGCTCGTCCCGGATCTCCTGCTTCGTCATCCGGAGTTTCTTCCCGTATTTCTGGTTTTGGCGGAACCAGTCGAACAAGCCGAGCAATAAGAACACGTAGAGCGCCCGTTCAATCAAGTCGCGGAGCGACTGGCCCACCACTGTCACGCCTCGCGCCCACGGAAGCAGAGGTAGGTAAAGGAATTGCTGGGCATGCGTCCAAACAAGCCAGCCCGCTACGCCCAAAAATACGGGCAGCAAAAGTGCAGAGCGCAGGAACTGAGACAGGTTTTGACCGCCGATCTGCTGTATCCGCGGGAGCGGATTTAGACGTTGGAGATCCGGCGCGATCTTTTTCGCAGAGACGCCCAGCCGGGACGCGGCCATTTGTGCTGCCAGTGCCGCCACCGATAGCGCCAACCCGCCCAACAGCAGTCCAGCTATCGCTGGCACCAGGCGGTTCCGGAATAGAAACACCACGCTCTCCCGTTGCAGGCCAGCGCCCGAAAAGGCGAGCTTGACGAAGCTCTTGGTATGGCCTGCCGCGTCGAACAGGAATGTCGGAAAACCTGAGAGCAGCATCATCGCGAAGACGATGAACTGAATGCCGCTCACTAGTTCCTTCGTGGATACGAAGTTCCCTTCTTTGCGCGCCTGCTCAAGCCGTCGCGGTGTCGCTTCCTCTGTTCGATTGTAGCCACCGCCCATCTCGTCTACCTCGGACCCCCCATCAGCATCTGCATTGCCGCAAGCGACCGCACCGCGGCACGCTCCACTACTGCCGGAAGCATCGGAGTGCCCACCGCCAACAGCACCATCGACGCCAGCATCTTCAGCGGAAAACTAAGCGAGAGCAACTGCAACTGCGGTTGAATACGACTCAATAACGCCAGCGCCGTATCGATGACAAACAGAATCGCCACGACCGGAATCGCACAGCGGATGGCGTCACTAAACAGTTGGGGAAACAGCGCCATTACAGCGCTCGCATGTTGCGGCGTCAGCGTCCAGTGTCCCGGTGCTACGGTTTGCACGCCGGCCAGCAGGAATCGGAAGAGCACTGTGTCGAAACCCATCGCCAGGAAGAGCATCGCCGAACCGAGGCTCAGTAGTACCTGAATGATGGCGGAATCGGCATTGCTGGTCGGGTCTATTGTTGAGGCGTAGGAAAATCCTGCTTGCAGGCCAATCATGTGCGCACCAAGTTGTATTCCTTCTTGGATGAGCGCAACGCATAGTCCCAGTCCGGTTCCCAACGCCGCTTCGGACAAGGCAGTTTTAGCGATTTCACCAACCGAAGGAATAGCGGTCGCGTTACCACTCCAGGGCAACAGGAGTACAGCGAACAAAATTCCTAAGACAAGACGATGCACATCGAACCCCATCCGTAATCCGGGAATCGGCAGGAATGTCAATAGTCCGGTCGTCCGGCAGAGAACGAGACCAAACTGCAACACCAACGGCAATGGAACCTGCAACTCACCGGACTCAATGCGCATATCGCCCCAAGTTGCCAAAGATGCCGATCGTGTACTCCATCAGGCGCATGAGCATCCACGGCAGAAAGAGGAACACGGCCGCCAGAAAAGCTGCCAGACGAGGCACGGCGCCAAATGCCGAATCCTGTATCGACGTCACGATCTGGATCAGGCTTATCACCGCGCCTGCCACGAAACCGACCAGGAGCAGCGGGAGTGCAAGCCAGAACGTCTGCATTAACGCCTGGCGCACGATTTCGGATACGGTTTGCGGAGTCATGGCGTTAGTAAAAAGACTTCACCAGCGAGCCGGCGACCAGATTCCAACCGTCGACGAGCACAAAGAGCAGGATCTTGAATGGCGAGGAAACCATCGCAGGCGGCAATTGCACGATGCCGACACTCAACGTCACCGAGGCAACCAACAAGTCGACAATCAGGAACGGCAGGAACAACATCGCGCCAATCTGGAACCCGGTCTTCAGCTCACTCAGCACGTATGCCGGCAACAGGATCCGAAACTCCAGATCCGCCGCTTTCGCCGGAGCCGGCGTGTGGGATACATCGAGCAGCATCTGGACGTCCTTCTCTCGCACATACTTCACCAGGAACGCTCGAATTGGCTCGACACCTTTTTTTAGCGCGGCGTCACCGGTCAGCAAGCCTTGTTCATACGGCGCCCATCCCTCCTCGTAGGACTTCTGCAGCGTCGGCTGCATGATTATTCCCGTCAGGAACAGCGCCAATCCGATCAGCACAGGATTCGACGGCGTCGCCTGCGTTCCGATCGCCTGCCGCAAGAAGTGCAACACGAGCGTGATCCGTAGGAACGGCGTCAGAGACATGAGCAATACGGGCAGCAGCGTCAGGCCGGTCAACAACAGGACGATCTGCATCGGTACGCCGAGCGTGGCCTGCGGTGAATGCACCACGGGCGCCGGAATCCGCGCCGCCGCGGTCAGCAGGCCGGCAGGCGCCGTCCAGGCCGCCGCGGCTCCGAACGAACCTAGAGTGAGCCCGCGCGCTAGAGTGCCCATGCGCCGCTCACTTCTGCCGGTGTTTCTGTCGCTAGCGTCGCTTTGCTCGCTACCACGCTGCACGATTGAGTTCCCGTCGCCAGCAACAACTCACGGCCATCCCATTCGACGACGACAAGCTGGCAACCATTCGCGACAGAGACGCGCTGACGCACCTGCAGTCGCGTTCGAGGGTTCTCTGGGCCGCGCAGGCGCCGCAGCCCCATCAACGTTAGCCATAACAGCCCCAGTGTTCCCGCGACAGCCGTAAATTGAATTGTGTATTCCATCCCGCCTACTCCTCGATATTGAAGTCCGTTATCCGGACACCCATCGACGACTCGATGATCACGATCTCCCCAAACGCCAGCAGAGCGCCGCTGACAACCACGTCCAAGTTCTCGCCGGCCGAACGGTTCATCTTGATGACGCTCCCCTTGTCGAGCGCCAATATCGCGCGCAGCGTCATGATCTTCCGGTCCAGTTCCACCAGAACTTCGAGCGGGACGTCGCTAAAATGGCCGATCTCCTCAACGGTCGTCATCGCCGGCTCGCGTTACCGCTTCAGATTGATCGTTTCCTGGCTGATCTCGTCAACCGTCGTGACCACGCGTGAATTTGCCTGATAACCCCGCTGGAGAATAATCAAATTAGTGAATTCCCGCGCGATATCGACGGTGGAGTTTTCGATCGCGCCGCCGAGGATTGTCCCGCGTCCCCCGGTACCAGGCAGCCCTACTGCGGGTAGCGCCGACCGCGCGCTGAGCTGATAAGTATTATTCCCAACCGACAGCAGCGACTCCGGATTCCGCACCGAAGCCATCGCCAACTGGCCGACCGTCACTTGTTGTCCATTCGAATATTGCGCCAACACCTGGCCCGAGTCGCCAAGGCCCACTCGGATCAACTGTGCGGCCGGATTGCCGTCCTGGTTAATCGCCGAGATCGCTGAGGTCTGTGCAAACTGCGTCAGACGTGGATTCGTCCCGTTGTACAGATTCCAGCTCACGCTCATATCGGCCGCGCCGCTTGCCAATCCGGTGATTGCAATCGCCGGCATGGAGCCAGTGACCGGCGGGTTGACCAGCTTTCCGGCGGTATCAAAGTTGATCGTGCCCGTCACCGGAGTCACGGGCGTTGTCACATCGGAGTCCGGAATGCTCATCGAATAGTTCCATTCGCCCGGATTCGCCGACTTTGTGAAGTTCACCGAAACGATGTGGGAAACGCCCAGGGTGTCGTAAACCTCAATGGACCCTGCGAAGGTGTCTGCGGGTGGCCCCGCCGTCGCTGCCGCATTCAGGTTCATATCGAAAGAAATCGCCTGCGTCGCCGCCGCGGGACGCAACGTGCCGACGGGAATAATAATGTCGCCGACCGGCCCGTTCGTGTTCACGTTGCCATTCGCGCCAACCCAGCCCTGGACCTTCTCGCCCGTAGCCGTCAGAAGAGCGCCGTTTTTGTTGACCTGCAGATTTCCGCCCCGGCCATAGATCGTTCCACCCGTCGAGTTCTTTAGGACAAGGAAGCCGTCGCCCTGGATTGCCGCGTCGAGCGGGCCGTTGCTCGTTTGAATCGCCCCTTGCGAAAACTGCCGCAGCGTCAGTGGCCGCGCCACGCCGAAACCAACCTGCGTCTCGCCAAGGCCTGCACCAAGCGACTGGGTGACCAGGTCATAGAACGAGACCACGCTCGCCTTGAACCCCGGCGTGTTCAGGTTCGCCAGATTGTTCCCCACAACGTCAATCGCCGTCGAGTGTGCGCCAAGCGCTGATAAGGCTGTAGAAAATGATGTGAACATGAATTCTCCGAATGAAAGCTAAGATTTCTTTGTGTCTGTATTGGCGCTTGCGGATCCCTCAAGCGCGGTGCGAATCGCGGCTAGATCCTGCCGCATGCCGAGCATCTGCTCCATCTCGGTGAACTGCGACAACTGCGAAAGAAACTGCGTGCCGTCCTGCGGATTCAGCGGGTTCTGATTCTTGATCTGTGCCACTAGCAGTTGCAGGAAGTTCTCTTTGGTGCCCACATTGCTTGCTGCCGGATTCGGTGTTTTCGTGTCCGGACTGGATGTAGCCTTGCTGTTCCCAACGTTCATGAAATTCATTTGCGTGCTCCTTGTGAAGTGGAAGCGCCGTCGGCCTCCAAAATCGTTTGCAAGCTGAAGTCCTGCGCTTGGACGTTGCGCAGTAGGCGGCGAAGGAAGAACGTCTGCTGCTGTTGCTGACGCTCCTGGTTGCGTTGCTGCCGGTCATCCGCGCTCTGGAATGGTGATTGGTCGCTGCCTCTGCTGGCCGTCTCCGGCATGGTCACATGTTTTTCTTGCACCACTTCCGTTGAGGACGGCGAGAGATCGCCGATCCGTGCCGGGTCGCGGCCTTCAGCGGCGAATCCCTTCTCCGCGAGCGAGTTCAGCAGCGGCTGCATCTGGCTGCTCTCGATCGGCGAGGTCGCGGCGTCCCACGATCTAAGCCGGACATTCACCTGATCACCGCGCTGTGTCACAACAAGACGCAGTGATGCCGCATCATCGCCTGTCGCCGGAATTGGTACGTTCACCTGAAGCGTCGCCACTTGCGCCGGCCGCATCGGCTCGGCCGCTTCCGCGGCCATCACGCCGCCGGAAGTAGCCTTTCCGTTTTCGACCGCCGCGCTCGCCGCATGCGATGTACCGTCTGCCGGAATTGCCGCGTGCAAAGGTGCTTCAATAGTTTTCTCCTCTGGACGGTCCGCCTTAGGCAACGGTGTCTCGCGCCTTCCAAGAGCTTCCAACGGTTTCAGTGCTCCACCGGCTGGCCTCTCCGCGCCTATCGTGTTAGATGCCTGCTTCTCTGCGGGTTCCGAGTCCCGATCGCCGTTTGCGTCCGGATTCTGCTGCTGCTGTTGCTGCATGTCTGGAGGATCTTTCTGCCACTGCTTCGCTGTGGCCGGGGCAGTCTTCACCTCTGTCTGCTCCGCAGCCTTGGTCTCCACGGTCTCGCTCGGGGCTGTCACTCGCAAGTCCGCGCTCCAGATCACCTCACCCTTGTCCTGCTCGGGTGCCTTGGCTGCCGGACGAGCGGGTGCTGGCTCGATAGGCTTCGCAACCGCCGCCGGTACGGCGGCCTGCGTTTCGTTCGCAACCGGGACTTCTACAGGCGGCACGGCAAGAACCTGTATCTGTGGAACAGGGGCCGCGGCGGGTGTTTGTCCGTCTCTTTTCCTCTCCGGCTCTTCGGGCTCACTCTCCGTCTCTGCCGGCTTCACCCTATCAACGACGCTTACTATGATCGTTTCAACCGGCGCCGCCCCCTCCTTCCTCGCCAGCCCTTCCGCACTATCAGGCACGCCGCGCTGCTCATCGCCCGCCGCATATGTGAAGAGCGGCGTGAAAGCGGGTACAGACGGGAGCATCGTCAGCCAATGCACCTTTGTGTGCGGCGGCGCTACTTCCTCCGGCGCCTGGTTAGCATCTTGTGTGGGCACACTGTTCTGAACGAGCCAGGTCATCAGCCAGTCGAGGGCAGAACTAGGTGCGACGTCCGCTTTACCATTGGTGGGCGTCGGATTGCCAAGGACGGCATCAACGGGAGTAGGCGAGATCGGCGACACGCGGATGACCTATGCAGATGGCTGACCAAAAGAGCAAATGCTCGAAATAAAGGCCAAAAGCCCACAGTCCATCCCGATACGCCGTCAGGATTGTGCCAATTCGGAATCGCACGCCAAGATATTGCCAGATTGAAACGCCAGCAATCATAGCGCGGGCCGAATTTAAAGGAAATCGTGAGATGGCAGCCGGCGTGCATGCATCGGGCTGACAGTATGGACGCCATCGGCATTGCAGCGGCTAGCGGACTTAGGGCTCGAATGGAGAGCCTCGAAATCCTCGCCAACAATATCGCTAACTCTGGCACGTCGGGCTTCAAGGCCGACCGCGAGCGCTATTCCACATATTGGGCGGCTGAGTCCACATCGGCACTCGACTCGGGCCGCGGCGGCGCGGGTGTCTCACCCGTTGTGGAGCGGAGTTGGATTGACTTCACGCAAGGCGCTCTTTCGCGGACCGGCTCGGCCACACACCTCGCAATCACCGGGCCTGGTTTTTTTTCGGTCCAGCGCGGGGCGGAGATGCTCTATTCCCGAAACGGCGAGCTCCAAATCGGGCCGCGCGGCAATCTCGTCAACGGAGAAGGCCTGGACGTTCTAAATGTGGACAGCAAGCCAATCAATATCGATGCTTCGCAAGCTCTCGAAATTCGCGCGGACGGCACCATCTGGCAAGGTGGTGTGCAGACCAATCAGCTCCGGCTCACAGAGTTTTCCGATCCTCAGAGTCTCCAAAAGACCGGGCACACCTATTTCCGATGGCCAGGTCCCGCCAACCAGATTCGGACGGCATCTACCGCACGAGTCGTGCAGGGCGCCCTCGAATCGGCGAACACCGGACCGGCGGAAGCGGCAGTACGCATGGTCAACGTTCTCCGCCAGTTCGAATCACTGCAAAAAGCCATGCAGTTAGGCAACGAAATGAACCGCCGCCTTGTCGAGGAGGTCGCCAAAGTATGAGTTTTCGAGGAGTCGAAGTATGATACGAGCCCTATTCAGTGCCGGCAGCGGTATGTCGGCGCAGCAGACCAACGTAGACAATATCGCCCACAATCTCGCCAACGCCAATACGGTGGGCTTCAAGATGCGTCGCGCGCAGTTTCAGGATTTGCTCTATCAGAATATGATTCAACCGGGCGCTGCCGCAGGTACACAGACCGTCGTGCCTAGCGGCCTCCAAATCGGCCTCGGCGCGCGTACTTCGTCCAACGAAATCATCTTCAGCCAAGGCAGCTTCATGCAGACGAGCAACCCACTCGACCTTGTCATCGAAGGACGTGGCTTCTTCCAGGTTCGTCGCCCCACGGGAGAAATTGCTTACACGCGCGCCGGCCAGTTTCAGCTCAACCGGGACGGCATTTTGGTGACGGGCGATGGCGATCCGTTGGAGCCGCAAATCACGATTCCTGCCGAAGCACAGGCAATCACCGTCGCTCCCGACGGCACTGTCAGCTTCAGCCAGGCGGGCCAGGCCGCCGCGCAACTCGCCGGTCAAATCCAACTGGCTACCTTCGTCAATCCTGCGGGCCTGAACATGATTGGCCGAAACCTATACCTGCCGACCGATGCCTCCGGTGAGCCAACCCTCGGGAATCCCGGTGGGCAGGAAGGCGCGGGCAGCCTGATGCAAGGCTACGTCGAGCAAAGCAACGTGAGCGTGGTTGAAGAGTTCATCAACCTGATCCAGAGCCAGCGAGCCTACGAAGCCAACTCCAAAGTCGTGCGAGCAGCCGATGAAATGTACCAGCAGATCAATAACATTACTCGCTAGCCTTCTCCTGCCTGCGGCGAACGCATGTGTCCTGGTCGAAGGTGCGCGCATCCATGCCTCCGATCTCGCCTTCGCCGCGCCGGCCTTCGCGGCACTGCCTGCGGACAAGGACCTCGGCCCCGCGCCTGCGGGAACTCTCGTGCGCGTCTTTCACAAGTCCCAGCTCGCCTCCCTCCTTAATGGAGCCGGCGCCGATCTTCCCGACAGCATCTGCGTCCAGCGCAAGCGCGAGGCAATCCCCACCGAGGTCTGGCAGAGCGCTATCGAAATAGCCATGGCTAAGCTCTGCCCCGAAACGCAGTGGAAGGCTCAAGTCATCGAATATCCGCGGCATCTCCTTCCGATTGGCGAGTTGACCTTCCCGCGCGGAGGCATCGTCGCCAGCCGCGGACCGGTGATCCTTTGGCGCGGTGCTCTTCTCCTGCCGGACAAGACCTCCGTGCCTGTCTGGGTTCGTTTGGACATACGAACCCAGCGTCGCGCGAACGTTCTGCAACGCGCGCTCGCCGCCGGTACGACAGTCATCTCCGAGGACTACCGCGAGGAGACGATTTGGGCGCCCGGTCTCTGCGTCGCGCCATTGAACCCACATGACCTCAACGGCCTGATCGCCAAGCGCGCCATCGCCCAGGGTGCGGAACTACGTCCGGAAGATCTCCGGCGCCCGCCCGCCATTCACCGAGGGCAATCGGTGGAAGTGGAATCCGCCTCCGGCGCCGCCCGCATTCGAATTCCCGCTGTTGCTGAGCAGGACGGCGAAGTCGGCGAAAGAGTCCAACTGCGCAGCAGTTGGAACGGATCGAAACTCGTGGGCCGTGTAACCGGAGTCCAGAAGGCGAAGGTAGACGAATGATGACGACTCGACTTGGGTGTGCCGTCGTGCTCCTATTCGCGACTGACACCTCCGCGGCTGCACGGCCCAAAAGCAAAGCCGAACCCTGCACTGCCGAAACGCCCGAATCGAAGACCTGCACGGCCCTCGATCGATATCTCCTCAGTGTCGCGGCGGATGCGCCGCGCTTCGTCTCCGGAGCAACCCCAGGTTCTCTCTACACGCCAGGCGGGCGTATAACTGACCTCGGGCGCGACTTCCGCGCCCTCTATCCCGGTGACACTGTCACCGTCGTCGTCAGCGACCGCGCTACCGCCATCGCAAGCGGCAGCACTAACACCAGCCGCAAGTCGAATGTGAACGCCGGCATCTCCGCCGCGCTTGGCCCACTGAAGGCCTCCGGCCCGCTCGCCAATCTTGCGGGCGCGACATCGGACTCCAAACTACAAGGTACCGGATCGACCTCCCGAACTATGCAACTCTCCACTACCGTGACGTCCGTTGTGGAGCGCGTGCTGCCCAACGGAAACCTTCTGCTCCGCGGCAGTAAATCCATCGCCGTCAATTCGGAACGCCAGGTTGTCGAAGTGCGCGGCATCATCCGGCCCGAGGATCTGCAGTCCGGCAATACCGTTGCGAGCGACCGCATGGCCATGCTCGACATCAAGGTGAACGGCAAGGGCGTCGTTGGCGATTCGGTACGCCGGCCGTTCATCCTATATCGGTTGTTAATGGGACTTCTACCCATCTGAGGAAATCGACATATGCGAAAACTGCTCCTCGGGTTGATGACTGCCCTGACGCTCCCCGGCGCCATCAGCCGCGTCAAAGACCTTGCCTCGCTCGAAGGTGTGCGGGACAACCAGCTTGTCGGTTACGGGCTCGTCGTCGGCCTTAACGGCACCGGCGACAAGCGCCAAACAGTCTTCGCCGCGCAGAGTCTGGCCAACATGCTCAACCGCATGGGTGTCTCGGTCAACCCGACGGCACTCCAGGCCAAAAACGTCGCGGCAGTGATGGTGACGGCGACGCTCCCGCCGTTCGCTCAGCCCGGCACACGCATCGACGTGACGGTTGGCACCGTAGGCGACGCGTCCAATCTGCAAGGTGGTCAGTTGCTGCTGACCAGTCTTCGCGGGGCCGACGGGCAAGTATATGCCGTCGCCCAGGGCGGCGTCCTTACTGCTGGATTTGTCGGCGGCCGCGCGGGTAACTCCCAGACTGTAAACCATCCCACGGCAGGCCGTGTCCCCAGTGGTGCGATTGTTGAGCAACCGGCGCCATCCGTCATTACGGAAGGACGGCTACGTTGGCAACTTCTCCGCGCCGACTTCACGACGGCTACTCGTCTGGCCGCCGCCATAAACACCCGATTCGCTCCCGGCAAACTCGCTGTCGCTCGCGCCTCTAACGCCGGGATTGTCGAAGTCGAAACACCTCCGGAGTGGAAGGCCAAACCGGTCGAGTTTATCGCTGCTATCGAAGGGCTCACGCTCGACTCCGACCGCAAGCAACGCCTTCTGATTAACGAGCGAACCGGAACGATCGTCATGGGCAAGGAAGTCCGGATCGCCCCGGTCTCCATCCTCCATGGCAGCCTCTCGATCGAGGTACAGACGCAGTTCGAGATCTCCCAGCCCGCGCCGCTATCCGAAGGCAAGACCACCGTCGTTCCTTCTGTCTCGGTAGGTTCGAAGGAGGATCCCGCCAAATTAGTGCAACTGAAAGACGGGGCCACCGTCGATGAACTCGTTCGGGGACTCCAGAAGATCGGTGCCACCCCGCGAGAGGTTATCGCCATCCTTCAAAGCCTCCAGAGCGCCGGCGCGCTCGACGCGGAAATCCAGGTGATCTAGCCGGACGCCGCCATGGAACTAAATGCCCTGAAAAGGAACGGCCCTCGAACGGATTTGGGTGAAGTCAGCAAGGTAAAGGACACCAAGACCGCCGCCCGCGAATTTGAAGCTCTTCTGATCGGCCAATTAATGAACAGCGCGTTTTCTTCCGAGCAAATGGGGCTGGGTGGCGACACGGACTCCGGTTCCCAGACTATGCTCGATTTCGGTCGCGAACATCTCTCCCGGCTGATCGCCGAAGGCGGAGGGCTCGGGCTCGGTAAGCTGATCGAGAACGGCCTCAAGCAGTCAGACGCAACGGTTCCTCGCAAATAAGCTCGGTCGTCCCGTCTTCGAGCTGACTCCACGCCTCGAGAAGTGTCGCGAGCAGATGTTCTGTCTCTGCGAGGGGCGCGTCCGTCTGTTCGATGTTCGCATCCGTTAGACGCCGATGCATGTAGACGTACAATTCCGCCAGGTTCGCGGCGACTTCTCCGCCACTATCCTTGTCCAAGCTGATTGCCAGTTCCTGAACAATCATGCACGCCTTCGTGATGGCTGCCGACCGTTCTCGAATTTGGCCGTTGGCGAGGGCTGTCCGTGCTGTCCGGACGGACTGCAGTGCCCCCCGGTAGAGTGCACGCACAAGCTCCAGCGGGCTCGCCCCGAGAATATCCCAATCTTGTTGATTTTTATAGGCTTGGATCGACATTCGTTGCCACTACAAGTCTCTTCGGAGAAACGGCGAAGAGCTTGAGCGCATTTCTTCCGCCAATCGCAATGTGTACTCCGGCGGCAATTGCCGAATCACTTCGCGTGTCTGGCGGTCGATGATCCGCATCAGGGGGCGATGAGTCTCCCGGTCCAGAACAAACGTCAATTCGTAGTTCTCTCCGAAGAACTCAGTTGCATTGATGGCCTTAATGGCCTTTACCAGTTCCCGCCGCTCCGTCGCCTGCTGTTGATCCAGTTTGGTGTCGGGCAATAGCGCCGCGAGGGCCGCTTTTTCGATCGTCTTAGAGTCCATACCGACCGCCTTTCTAATAGGGGTTCTGGTATGACTCATCGGAAAAGTCCGATGGAACTTGAAGAAGAATGTACTAAGCCGATGCCTTAGGCAAGATTCAAGACCTTCATCGTTGTGCCGCGCTCTTTCTCAATTTTCTGCTGAAGGAGCATGATGCCGTAAATCAATTGCTCAGGCCGCGGCGGGCAACCCGGCACGTAGACATCCACCGGAATAACCTGGTTCACCGGGACCAACGCGTAGTTGCTGAACACGCCGGTCGACGTCGCGCAAGCTCCCATCGAGATTACCCACTTCGGCTCCGGCATTTGCTGATAAAGCTGCCGGATTACGGGCGCCATCTTGTTCGACACACGGCCGGCGATAATCATCAGATCTGACTGGCGTGGGGTGCCGCGGAAGACTTCGGCGCCGAACCGGGAGATGTCGAAGCGCGACGCGCTCATCGCCATCATCTCGATGGCGCAGCAGGCGAGACCGAACGTCATCGGCCAAATAGAGTTCTTGCGGCCCCAATTGATGGCTTTGTCGAGGGTCGTAAGCACGATGCTCTCGGAGAGATCGTCGACCTGGGAGTCGTCAATACGATCAAACAACTCCTCTGGGGCGGCAGGAAGTACTCGCTGTTCCATGAATCCTCTTTCCAGTATGCCACGCGCCGAGTTGCCCAATGGCGGGGCCGTTGTGGACACTGGGAGATTACATGGCTAACGAAGCGGGTGTGGCGCACTATGTGTTTCCGTCGGAGAATTATCCGGTAGCGCTGCGGCGGGCGGCGGAGGCACATGGGGTCCAGGAAGTCTACTGGGACATCTGGGGAAAGGAGCACAAACCGGATATCGAAGTGCAGAAGGCCGTCCTGGCTTCGATGGGAGTGAATGTTTCCTCGGCCGACACCATTGACCAATCCTTGCGCGACTGGCTGCGCCGGGAGAGGCTGGCGCTATTACCCTCGTGCGTCGTCAGCTCGGATGCCGATGCATGGCTGCCGGTGACTCTCCCTCCTGGCGCAGGCGGCAGCGTGACGGTAACAGTGGCCCTCGAAAACGGAAGCGCGCTTTCGGCTGAGCGGCGCCTGGCGCAGGTCAAATCCGTCGAATTTGATGGATTAACGTGGTCGCGTGGCCGTATTCCCCTGCCCGAAGGTCTTCCGCACGGCTATCACAAGGCGACCGTCGCCGCCAGCGGCCTGACTGCTACCTGCGAACTCGTCCACTGTCCCGACAAGGTTTATGACACAGGAAACCACCGGATGGCGGGTATCGCGATCAGCCTTTACGGTTTGCGCTCCAACCGAAACTGGGGCTGCGGCGATTTCAACGATCTGCAACGCTTCTCGGCGTGGGCGGCAAAAGAGGCCGAAGCCTCGTTCGTCGCGCTGAACCCCCTCCATGCGCTGGCGAATCGATCGCCCTTTAACACCAGTCCCTACCTGCCGGCTTCGACCTACTACCGCAATTTCATCTACCTCGACATAGAAGCCATTCCGGAGTTTCAGCACTCTCCCCTTGTCCAACGCCTGCGCGCAAAAGCAGACAACCGCATCGCCGAGCTGCGCGCGCTCGAGTTCGTCGACTACGAAGGCGTTGCGCGCTTAAAACGGTTTTTCCTCCAATTGCTATACCGTCAGTTTCTACGCGGTGGCGCGGCGCGGCGTAGCGAATTCGATGCATTCCGGCGGAAGGAAGGCCGGCTGCTCGAGCGGTTTGCAGTATACAGCGCGCTCGATGAGCGCCTGCACCGGCTGGACGCGAATGTGTGGATTTGGCCGCACTGGCCGGCGGAGTATCAGGATCCGGATTCGCCCGAGGTGGCGGACTTTGCGCGCCGCGAATGGCGCCGTGTGGAATTCTGGCAGTTCGTCTATTGGCTGGTGGATCGGCAGGTGGAGCAGGCTCAGGCGCGCGCCGTTGCCGCCGGAATGCCGATCGGACTCTATCACGATCTGGCGCTGGCGACGGACCGTTGCGGCTCGGATCTATGGGCTTACCGGCCCTATTTCGCCAATGGCTGCCGCGTCGGCGCGCCGCCGGATGACTTCTCACCCAAAGGGCAGGATTGGTCGTTCCCGCCGCCCGCGGTGGAACGGCATAGGGCTGATGGCTACCGGCTATTCGCTGCTGCGATCCGGAACAACAGCCGGCACGGCGGTGCACTGCGCATCGACCATGTCATGCGCTTCTTTCGCCTCTATTGGATACCGGAAGGGAAGGACGCAACCGAGGGCACCTATGTCCGGGAGCCGTGGCGTGACCTGTTGCGCATCGTCGCGCTCGAGAGCCATCGCAATCGGGTCATGGTCATCGGCGAAGACCTCGGCACCGTCGAAGACTACGTCCGCGAAGGCTTGGCGGAGATTGGCGTTCTCAGCTATCGCCTCCTGTACTTCGAAAAAACAGACGAGGGCAAATTCAAGCGGCCGGATGAGTATCCTGCCGGTGCTGTCGTCAGCTCGACAACACACGATTTGCCGACGCTGGCCGGCTACTGGCTGGGCCGCGATGTCGACGCCCGCCGGAATGCCGGCCTCCTGCCGGATGAGGACTCCTATCGCGATCAGATGCGGGCCCGCTTGGAGGACAAGCATAAGATGGTGGAGATCCTCCACGACCTACAGTTGCTTCCGCCCGGTTACCCGCGCGACGCGGCCATGTCTCCCGAGCTGACAGGCGAGTTGCACAACGCCGCCATCGGATTTCTTGCGTCGGCAAACTCGCGGCTCTTCGTCCTGAATCAGGAAGACCTTACCAAGGAGACGGAACAGCAGAACCTGCCCGGATCGACTTGGGAGTACCCCAATTGGCGGCGCAAAATGAGGTACTCGATTGAAGAGCTGGAAAGTGACGCCCATGTCAAAGACTTCACCCGGATGCTCCGGAAATGGCTGGAGCGGACGGGTCGCGTAGGCTGACGCCAGCCGCTCAAACAAAGAGCTGGCTGTGAACCTCACCCGCGACATCGGTGAGCCGGAAGTCGCGTCCCGCGTAGCGATAGGTGAGCTGTTTGTGATGCAGTCCAAGAAGAGCTAGTAGCGTCGCGTGGAAGTCATTGGTATGCATCCGGCCTTCCACTGCCTTCACGCCGAGCTCATCCGTCGCGCCATACGTGAAACCCTTCTTCACGCCTGCGCCTGCGAGCAGCATCGAATACCCGGTGATGTTGTGGTCCCGGCCATCCATGCCCTGCGACATCGGCAGCCGGCCGAACTCGCTGCCGAAGATGACGAGCGTTTCTTCCAGCAGACCGCGTTGTGCGAGATCGGTCAACAGTGCTCCTGTCGCCTGGTCGACCTGTCGCGAACGCTGGATGAGCCCCTTGTGGAGGTTCGTATGGTGATCCCACCCGCCTTGGCAGATCTCGACAAAGCGCACGCCGGCCTCACTCAAACGCCGTGCCATCAAGCACTGGCGCGCGAACGATCCCTCCGGACCCGGCTGCACACCGTAGGCATCGAGAACGGACTGCGGCTCCTTGGAGAGATCCAGTAGATCTGGAACTTTGCTTTGCATGCGGAATGCGAGCTCATACGATTCAATGATCCCGTCGATCGGATCGGGCGCACCCGGCGACGAGGCAGCGTCCTGGTTCATTGCTTGGATCAGGTCGAGATGGCGCCGTTGCAGATTGCGTTCTTCCGCGGCCTTCAGATTGGATAAGTAGCCTTGGTCACTGATGCGCGTGCCCTGGAAATGAGCGGGCAGAAACGCGCTGCCATAGTTGACAGCGCCGCCGAAGTTGGGGGGAGGATTGATCGTGATGTAGCCCGGCAGATCCTGATTCTCCGTGCCCAACCCGTACAGAAGCCAGGCGCCCATGCTCGGCCGGGTAAGTGCCGCGTTCGCGCTGCCCGTGTGGAGCTGCACAACGGCCTGCGGATGGGCTGGTGTATCTGTGTGAAGCCCGCGAAGGTAGCAGAAACTGTCCGCATGCTTGGCGATGTTCGGCAGCAGTTCCGAAAACCATGCGCCCGACTCGCCATACTGGCGGAAGGCAAATTTTGAAGGCGTGACAACGCCCCCGCCCGGTCCGGATTTGCCGGCATTGGCTACCATGGCGGGTTTGTATTCGAACGTATCCAGGCTCGACATGGCGCCTTCCATGAAAAGGAAGATGATGCGTTTCACCTTCGGCGCGAAATGAGGCTCTTTGGCCGCAAGCGGTTTGGCGGCCGTAGCGGCGCCGGCTAATCCCGCAAAAGCAAGATGGCCGAAGCCCGCGCCGGCGGCGCGCAAAAGGGAACGTCGGTTAAGAGTGGACATGGCGGGGTCTCCTGTTAATTGACAAATCGGAATTCGGCGGATGCGTAGAGAGCTTGGATGAAGCTCAGCCACGCGGCGGCGTTCGGTGACTGCGGATTGACGGATTCATCGACAATCGGATGATCGGTGCGATCGATGTTGTCCGGGTCGGCCGGAACGATGGGCTTCTCAGAGATCGCTTCGGCGGTGTGGGTCTGGCTGAGGACGTCCGGTGTGCTCGGCAGTTTCGCGAAGTCAGTGGAGTAGCCGTCGATAAACTGCGCCGCCCGTGTGATCTCTGCCGGTGACGGTTCGCGTCCGAGAATCAGCCGGTACGCCCGCCGGATTCGCGTCGCGGTCGCTCCGGCGGGAAGTGCGCCGGCAAGAGCCAGCGAGTGCTTACGAATGAACCCGGAATTGAGCAGGAAGAGGGCTTGCGCAGGGACCGTAGTCGAATCCCGCTGACCCGTGACCAATGATTGCGCCGCCGGGTCGAACGCCTCGAGTGAACGCGGCGTGACGCCGCGAAGCAGGGGCAGATAGATACTGCGAACAGTGCTTCGGGCGGCCGCTTCCTGTATGCCCCGGGACTGTGGCCCATTGTCTGGCATTTCGATCATTTTGAATTTCGACGCGGGAGTGCCCGCGGGAATCGAGAGATCAAGCGTCCCGGCAGAGGCAAGGACCGCGTCGCGGAACTCTTCGGCTTCCAGCCGGCGCGGGACGCGATGCCATAGCAGGCGGTTCCCGGGGTCAGCCTCGCGGAGGCGGGCCGGCGCCTCCGGCGACCGCCGGTATGCTTCCGACAAAACGATGCGGCGGACCAGTTTCTTCGTCGACCACCCGTCCGCCAGAAACTGCCGGCTGAGGTAGTCCAACAGTTCTGGATGGGACGGCCGGTCGCCGTTGATGCCGAAATTGTCTACCGTTCGCACGAGGCCGGCGCCGAACAACGCCTGCCAGATGCGATTGGCTGCGACGCGCGGAGTGAGCGGATTATTTGGACTGGTGAGCCACTCGGCCAGCTCCAACCGGCCGCTTTGCGCAGGATTAACGGGCTTCGCGCCGGGCACCGCGAAGGCTGTCAGGAAACCGCGCGGAACTGTGGGGCCGAGGCGTTCGGCCTCGCCGCGAATGCGAATGGCGGTATCGGCGATGAGCTTTCCATCACGTGCGCCGTGCACGGCGAAACCGTACTCAGCCGGGTCGGTCAATTGCAGCAGTTCGACTTGCAGGCGCTCGTACTTCAGGCGGAAGGGCTGCTGTGCCGGGCGCCCGTTGGCGGCTAATTTCAGACCTTCGGGAGTGCCGCGGATCTCTTCCCATTCCTTTTTCGCTACGGCCAGATCGGCGCGAAGCTTCTCCAGCTTTTCGCTTGAGGCAACGGGCTGAAACGACGCAAGACGTACAAGCAGGTCTGGGTTGTAGTAGTCGAGGCCCGCACCGCCCATACGGTTCCGCAACCCCGCTGCGTCATCGGTGCTCGTGAATATGCCGGCCAGCGCGTAATAGTCGGACTGCGGAATCGGGTCGAATTTGTGATCGTGGCAGCGGGCACAGCTAACGGTCAAGCCCAACGCGGCTTTGGAGACGGTGTCGATTTTCTCGTCGACGTTGTCCATCAGAAATCGCTCTTTGAAACGCTGGTTCACGTCCTTCGGCCCGATCGCCAGAAAGCCCGTGGCGATCTGGAGCCGAACCCGCTCGTCGATGCTATTCGCCGGAAGCAGGTCGCCGGCGATCTGTTCCTGTAAAAACCGGTTAAATGGCACGTCGCGATTGAAGGCATCGATCACGTAGTCGCGATACCGCCACGCGTGCGGGTAAGGAACGTTGCGCGAAGGCCCGGTGGATTCGCCATACCGGGCGACGTCGAGCCAGCGGCGGCCCCAGCGTTCGCCAAAGCGCGGAGACGCAAGCAGCCTGTCGACGAGTTGTTCGTAATTTGGATTCTTCTGAAAGGCGTCCATCTCAGTAGGCGTCGGAGGCAATCCCGTAAGGTCGAACGTCAGGCGGCGAATCAGCGTCAGATCGTTCGCTGGCCCTACCGGGGTGAGGCCCTTCTCGGCGAGCTTTGCGTTGATGAAGCCGTCAATGTCCCCGGCGGGATCGGAAATCGGCTGAAACGCCCAGTGCCGCGAGCGCAGGCGCTCATATCCTGGATTCGGTTTGTTGACTGCGATCGTTTCCGCAGGCCACGCGACGCCATTGGTGATCCAGGCCTTCAACAAGGCGAGTTCTTCCGGTGTAACCAGATCACCTTCCTTTGGCATACGGCGCCGCGGATTGGAATGAGTAATCCGTTCGATGAGCAGGCTCTTCTCCGGCTCGCCAGGGATGACGGCCGGTCCGGAGTCGCCGCCGTTCAGCAGGCCGTTGCGGTCGTCGACGCGGAGTCCACCGGCCGGCTTGGTGTCCGCTGAATGGCACGCGTAGCAGCGCTTTACCAGGATCGGCCGGACGTTCTTCTCGAAGAAAGCAACGTCGCTCGACTGGGAAAACGCGGACAGGGAAATGAGGATGAGTACTCGAGTCATAGGGATGGAAAAAACAGAAGTGGATCCCGTGTACGGGATCTAGGGAAAAGAGAGGAAGGGAAGCCGGATCTAACAACAGCAACAACAGCGGCAGCGGATATGAGAAACCTGCCTGAAAACAATACTCGACTTCATAGATAGAGAATAGGGTGTTTGAAAAATCGTGTCAAGAGAAAAATGGTCCATTGAGAATTTCCGATAGTCTAGGTATCATTGTCGATGTTCTAGGTATCTGACATCATGCCGAAACCATCCGACCTTTTGCAGGGCACGCTGGACCTGCTGATTCTTAAGAGCATTGCCAGGGAATCCCTCCACGGTTGGGGTATCGCCAAGCGTATCCAGTTGTTGTCTGATGAAGTTTTGTCGGTACAGCAGGGATCTCTTTACCCGGCATTGCATCGCCTGGAGCACCAGGGCTGGATCCAGGCTGAGTGGCGTGATTCTGATCTTGGACGGCAAGCGAAGTTCTATTCGCTGACCGCGGCGGGCAAAAAGCAGTTGACGAAGGAGCTGGCGACGTGGGACCGCCTTTCGTCAGCGGTACGGCTATTGTTGGAGCGAGCTTAGGGAGGCGCCGCCATGAGGCTCTTGCGTATATTGCGGATGAGGCTTCATTCGTTGTTCCACCGAACGGAGGCGGACGCCGGCGTTCGGCGGGAGATCGAACTGCATCTGGAGATGTTGACCCGCGAACAGATGGCCGCCGGACTTCCAGCGCCGCAGGCGAGAGCGGCGGCACTCCGGCAGATTGGGAACATAACTTTACTAGCGGAGCAGTCACGCGACACCCGGGGCGTTCGCTACTTGCATGATTTTGCTGACGACGTAGCCTTTGCCATCCGGCTATTGCGCAAGTCGCCGGTTTTCACTGTGGTCGCCGTTCTGTCGCTCGGCCTGGGAATTGGCGCCAACACAGCCATATTCACACTAATCAAGCGCATGTATCTCGATATGCTGCCGGTGCGGGAGCCGGAACGGGTATTCCGGATCAGCTGGTCGATGCTGGGCACGCTGGGAAATGGCTCATTCACCTACCCGCTATACCGGGAAATGGCGAATGCGGACACGCCGTTTTCCGGAATCATCTGCGGCAGCGGCGCAAGGGTTGCTCTCTCCCGCGACGGGCAGGAAACGGAGCCTGTCTCGGCGCAGTTGGTTTCCGGCAACTACTATCAGGTTCTTGGAGTTCAGCCGTACATCGGCCGCCTGCTCACGCCCGATGATGACCGCACGCCGGGTGGGCATCCCGTTGTTGTGCTCAGCTACAACTACTGGCGAAAGCGCTTTGCTTCCGACTCCGGGATTGCAGGGCAGACCGTGCGGATCAATACGACGCCGATGACCGTGATTGGCGTCTCGCCGCCTGGCTTCGATGGACTGTCGCAGGGACGTTCGCCGGATGTCGTCATACCCGTAATGATGCAGGTGGAAGTGAATCTGAACGTGCCCGCATTTGAAGCTCGCGGCGACTGGTGGTTAGAAGTGGTTGGCCGTCTGAAGCCGGGCGCAACGGCGGCGCAGGCCGAGGCTTCTGTGCAATCCCTGATGAATGGATACTTTGCGGAGCGCAGCAGCGTGCCCGGAGTAACCGAGTACGTGCGAAACCTCTACAAGTCCAATCGTGCCCACATACGTCCAATGGCCACCGGATGGCATCGCAATCCCGCCGCGGCGAACAATTCCATGGTGCTGCTGGGAATAACTGGCCTGGTGCTGCTGGCGGCCTGCGTGAATCTGGCAAACCTGCTCCTCGCCCGGGCGGCTGCACGGCGCGCGGAGATGTCCGTCCGCCTGGCGCTCGGCGCGGGACGTTGGCGGCTTGTCCGTCAGTTGCTGACGGAGAGTGTCTTGTTGGCGGCGTTGGGCGGTCTTGCCGGATTGTTGCTCGCCGTTATTTCCGGCCCGCTCGTGGTGCGTTTGGCTGCCGGTGACGATCCGCAGGTGACGCAAAGCGGGATGCCGGACTTGACCGGATTGCTGTTCTGCTTCGGCGGGGCGACAGTCTGCGGCTTGCTATTCGGAATGGCTCCTGCGTGGCAGTCGGCCCGCGAAGAGCTGGCCGAAAGTCTCGGCAGCGCAAGGACCGTAGTGGGAACGCGTCTGCTCGCGCGAAAGGTATTGCTCAGCGTGCAGATCGGCCTGACGCTCTTGTTGCTCGCCGGCGCTACGCTTTTTGTCCGGACCATGCGGAATATGCAGACAGCGGATCTCGGATTTGTGCCGGAACATCTTCTCCAATTGACGCTGCTGTCGAAAAACGCGGGATACTCCGACGACCGAATCCTGCCGTATATGGACCGCGTCGTCGAGAGCATTCGCGCTGTGCCCGGTGTGCGCGGCGTGACGACCTCGGCGATGACCGTGATGGCAAACAGCAGTTGGAGCAGCGGAATACAGGTCGAGGGTGTGACGCTCCCGGAGGGCGACCGCGGGCCGAACCGGTCCGCGGTGGGACCGGATTACTTCTCGACAATGCAAATCCCACTGGTGTTGGGCCGGGAATTCAATGACCGCGATAGCGCGAAGGCGCCGTATGTGGCCATTGTCAACGAGGCATTCGCGAAGCACTACTATCGCGGCGAGAATCCGATCGGCCGGAAGATCGATGAGGGTGGACGGAGAGGCCCGCTGCGCTACACAATCGTCGGAGTGGCCACCGACGGCAAGTACCGCGGTGTGCGCGACCCGAGCACCCGATTCTGGTACGTGCCGCTCGCGCAATCCACCATGCGGCAATTCCTGACGGTTTATGTCAGAACCGCCATCGATCCGGAGAGCGCCACAACAGGCGTTCGGCGAGCGGTAGTGAATATCGATCCAAACGTTGCGGCTACGAATTTCCGCACCGTGGAATCGCAGATCGCGGCCATGCAGCGCTTCGAGCGGATGATCGCGGTTCTTGCGGCATTCCTCGGCGCATTGGCTGTCATCCTTGCCGCAATCGGCCTGTACGGAATCCTGTCGTATTCCGTTAGCCAGCGCCAGCGCGAGATCGGCATTCGCATGGCGCTCGGCGCATCACCGGTGGAAGTTGTCCGCCTTGTAGTCGGCAGCATCGCCGGTTGGGCGGCACTCGGCGTGCTTGTTGCGCTTCCGGCGGTATATTATGGCTCCGTGTTTGTGAAGGATATCCTGTACGGCGTGGAGCCGGCGGATCCAGCCGCGCTGCTGTGGGCCGGATCGATCCTTGCCGCGACAGCGAGCGTAGCCGCTTGGCTCCCCGCCAACCGCGCCGCGCGCGTCGAGCCATCCTCGGCCTTACGCATGGAGTGAGCCGCGCCGGAGCCGGCTTGTTCCTTTATAATTTGAATCCTTGGTGAAAATATCGCACTGTGGAGACGAAGAGTGACGTTTGAACAAGGGTTTGCGGAGGCGGAACGGGCGGCGGATGCGGCCGGCAAGGTGACCGGCGTGCTGACCGGCGCCGTGAAACAGTTATCGAAGGCAGCGTCGGAGGGCGACCTCCTTAAAATGCGGAAGGCCTCGGAGCGGCTCGCGACAATCGTCGAGTCGGCGAGGCAAGAGGTGTTGAACGCCCGATCGGCATGGCCGTTCAGTCCGGAAGAGGAGGAGGTCTATCTCCGGGACTCATTTGCGGACGAAGTGATCCGCGCCGCGAACGCAGACAACCTCCCGATTCAGCGCCAGGACGAAGGACTTATCGTATTTCCGTCGATTCTCCGCGTTGCGCCGGCGGAGCGGGCGGTCAAAATCAACCGGAGAAAAGTGCAGGCCATCCGGCCCTCCCGCGTGGTGAAGACGCTGCGCGACATTCAGGCCAGAAAGCAGAAGGGAACGCCGGAACAGCTTCTGGAGACGCTGTACCGCGCCTATCGCCTGGTCACCGGCAGCGAGTATGGCAAGACCGTTACGCTGTCTTCCATCTACGACGCCCTGACGATTCTTCCGGGCTCTACCGCGAGCTACGATCATACCGACTTCGTGCGGGATCTCTTTCTGCTCGATCGCAGTGGCGTGACACGAACAAAGTCCGGAGCCACGTACTCTCTTCCCGCCAGCACGGGAACGAAGGGCAAGAAGGCATCCTACACGTTTGTCGCCCCGGACGGAGAGACGATAAGTTATTACGGAATTCGATTTGTGGAGGAACCCGCGTGATCGCATCCATCCAGCCATCCGAGTGGCTTCGTCACATGGAGAGGGAATACCTGCGGAGTTACGTCCGTGAGGGCGGTTCCGCCATCAAATTCGCCGTGCCGATTGAGGAAGACTTGCGCGATGGCCTCATCGGTGGCGTTGTCTCCGCAGGCGCCCGAAACGCCTATCCGGTTGCGAAAGTCAGCGCCGCCGAGACGAAGGTTCATATGGTGGAGGAACTGTTCTTCCGGATTGCCGAACAGATTCCATGGGCGGCGCTCTGCAGAAACGTGATCGCCAAGATCGCTGTCGAGATCGGCTATTCCTGGGTGGAGCCCTCCGGCGGTCCGCTATACCGGCGGCTCGCGGAAGCGAATGGGGTAGACCCGCAGATGCTGCAACTGGAGCTGAAACAGGCCATCTGGAAGAAGGTGCTCAAGCAGGGAAATCTCTCGAAGGACTTTCGCACCGCCATGACGCATATGTGCGTCGCCGAGTTGTCCGGCGGCGCCGACGGTGCGATGACCATGCAAATCCTCACTGAGTGGCTCACGGGACGGAATCGGGCCGTCAGCGCCGTGAAGCCGTTTCAGATCTTTCGCAAGATCACCCGTGCGTCCGGCCGTCACTTCCATGAATCCCTGGTGAACTGGGTGCGGTTGGCTGGGTGTCCTGGGCTGGTCATCGTGCTTGACGCGGAACGCCTGACTGTCGCGCGCAATCCGCATGACAATGGGTTGTTCTATAGCAAGGCAGCCGTTCTGGACGCCTACGAGGTGTTGCGCGAGTTTATCGACAACGCCGGCCGTTTAAGCGGTTGCTTTATCGTCGTGGTCCCCGGCGGCGCCTTTCTGGACGACGGCCAGGGGCGCGGCGGCGCCGCTTATGAGGCGCTCAAGTTCCGTGTATTCGATGAAGTGCGGGATAAATATCTGGTCAACCCCATGGCAGCGCTCGCCCGTATTTCGACACTCGCCCGAGGAGCATAACAGTCATGGACACAGATCGTCGGCCGATCGATTATCAACGCGCCCTCGAGGGGTTGCGTAACGGCGTCCCCAACAGGGAGGCCGTGCGCCTGCTGGGCTGTAGCCAGGATCGGCTCTTGCGCGCGTTTCAAGACAAGCTTTCCGGCGTCGCCCTCTGCGTCAGGGATGGCGGCCAGACGCCGGGCCTGCTGGTTGCCGGCGGATTCGGCTCGGGGAAGTCGCATCTGCTCGATTACTTCGGCGATCTCGCCGTGGACAAGAACTTCGTATGCAGCCGCGTCGTTGTCAGCAAGGAGACGCCGCTTTACGACCCAGCGAAGATGTTTATGGCAGCCATCGAGTCGGCGCTGGTACCCAACCTGAACGGCGAAGCGGTCCGTGAGATTGCTCTTCGCGTGAAGCCAGAAAGTCGCGGCTATGCCGACTTCATCGCCTGGGCCAACAGCCCGGGCAACGGGCTCAGCGATCTGTTCCGGGCGACGATTCTGCTGCATGAGCGGCTCGGCAACGATCCGGAACTGGTCGACCAGATCACCAATTTCTGGTCCGGTGAACAACTGGCCATTAGCCGAGTAAGACAAGGGCTTAAGCAGATCGGCTGTGCCGGTCTGTTCTCGCTAAAGCCGGTAAAGCTAAAGGATCTCGCGTTGCAGCGGTTCCTGTTTGCTTCGCGTCTCATACTCGCGGCCGGCTATAGCGGA
Organism: Acidobacteriota bacterium; assembly: GCA_016185425.1. Classification (GTDB taxonomy): domain Bacteria; phylum Acidobacteriota; class Terriglobia; order Bryobacterales; family Bryobacteraceae. Next base: position 227,018 of record JACPNQ010000040.1, read on the forward strand.
TGGGTGCTGCTGATTGACGAGCTGGAGCTCGCGGGCAGATATAGCCTTTTGCAACGCGGCAAATCGTACGCCGAGCTCGCCCGTTGGATGGGGCGCGTGAAAGGGGAGAACTGTCCCGGTCTTACCGCTGTGGCCGCTATTACCGATGACTTCGCGCTCGCCGTCCTTCAGGAAAAAGGGGACAGGTTGGTTGTGGGCGACAAACTCCGCGCGAAAGGGACGGACGAATATATCGCTCTCGCCGGACGTGCCGAAACGGGCATGCGCATCATCGAGCGGGAAGCGATTGCCCTGGAGCCGCCGCGCGAATCGACTTTGGCCGAAACATACTTCCGGTTGAAGGAAATACACGCGCGCGCCTACAACTGGGACCCGCCGGAAATCTCGTCCGCCATCCAGTCACAGAGCCGCCGTATGAGGTCGTATATTCGTCGATGGGTGAACGAGTGGGATCTGCGTAGAGTCTATCCAGGTGAGGCGCTGACCGCCGATGCCGAACAGGAACTCCGTCCCAGTTATGAAGAAGACGATTCCTTGGAGGAGACGCGAGAACCGCTGCAGATCGAATAGACCATGATCATTCCCATGAATCGCCGGGCATTACTGACAGCCGCTGCTGCCGCAGCCACCGCCACGGCCGAAACCCGCCGCGCCACCTACGTCTACAAGAAGGCCGCTCAAGAACGTCTTCAAAGACTATCCGCCTACCTTCCTGATCCACGGCGCCGCGGACACAGACGTTCCCCACGAGCAATCCGTGCTCATGGCCGAGGTGCTGAAGAGATCCGGCGTCCGGCACGCGTTTGTCTCCGTGCCCGGCGCCTAACACGCCCTCGCCAGTGGCGATGCCAAACTAGTAGGTGACGCCTGCCGTCGAGCGTTCACGTTCCTCGACGCCGCCCTAAAATCAGGCCTCAATACGGTACAGACTGCGATCCCCGCGAAGAAATAGGGCTTTTCCCGAAACGCCGAAAGAAGCCAGCGTTCTCTCGCCAGTCGAATTACGTGCAAGCTCGCGATACTCCGTGCCTGCCGCGATCACCGTGGCCTCACCCTCCTCCGATAGGAAGTAGACACGCCCGCCCGCACCGATCGGCGACGCCGAATGGTTGCCGCCAATCCTGTGCTGCCAATTCACTTGGCCGCCCTTGGCATTCAGGCACGTCCCGATCCCGTTATCGCTGACCATGTACAACTCCTCGCCAACTACGATCGGCGATGGCGTCAACGGCACCGCGCGCGGATGGGACCACGCCACATGAGTCTGCGTCACATTGCCGCGCCCGTTCGGCCGCACCGCGAACAGGATCGGCTGGAAGAAGCCGGAGCAGATATACACCAGTCCGTGCGCATACACCGGCCGCGGCACATTCGAAAACCCGTCGCCGTATTCGATGTACCACAGCTCCTTGCCTGTCTTCGGATCATAGGCATACGCATGATGCGCCCCTGGGCTAATCGCCTGCGCCCGCCCCTCCACATCAATGATCAGCGGCGTCGTGTATGCCTGATTCCCCTTCCCGCGCGGCGTCTTCCAGCGAATCTTCCCCGTATCCACGTCGAGCGCGACAACATACTGCGCGTCGAATCCATCGCAGCTTATGATCAGCAAATCCTCGAACAGTGCCGGTGATCCGCCCGGCCCATGCTGCGGTTTGTACTGCAACGTCTGCCGCCACAGCACGTCGCCCTTCGCGCTGACGCACGCGGTCCCGTAAAACCCGAAGTGTACATACACACGGTCTTTCTCGACAATCGCCGTCGGCGACGCAAAACTGTTCTTTGTGTGAATGCCGGGGCCAACATCCTTCACCCGGAATACTTCGATGTCAACAACAATCTTTCCCGTCTCCGCGTCCACCGAAAGCAGCCGGAGCGACTTGTTCTCCTCGGTCGCCGTGGTCAGCCAGATTCGGCTGCCGGCAATGGATGGGCTTGACCAACCCATACCCGGAATCGCCGTTCGCCAGCGTACGTTCTTCGTCTCGGACCATGCCAGCGGAAGGTCTCGCGCTGGCGCGTGACCCTGTCCGGACGGCCCTCGGAACTGCGGCCAGTCTTCGGCGATTAGAGAGAAAGAAAGGAGTTGTCCCAAGGCGGTACGGCGGCGCATCAGCTTCATTGAATCACATTGACTCTTGACGAACTCTTGAAAATCGGTTACTTTCAACCAACAGCAAAGCGCGCCTCCCAGCGCAGGCACGCTTGTCGCTTCCCGGTCTGAGCTGAGGCTGTTTCCGGGCGCATAGAGTTTGATGCGCCTCGCCACTAGACCAATCTGCAGACAAGGGAACCCATGGAACTCCACACCTCGACGCTCGCGGCGTTTTCGCGCCGCCGCGCGGCGCAACTGTTGACCGCTGGCGCGGCGATGCCCTTCTATAACGAATTTGCAATGGCGCAGGAAGCGGAGCGCCAGATGATGCGTAATCGCGGGCCTCTGCCCCCCGATGCCGTGCGCATATCGAGTAACGAAAACCCGCTTGGGCCCTGCAAAGAAGGGCTGGAAGCTATGTTCAAGGTGGCTCCGCTCGGCGGCCGCTATCAACCCACCGGCGAGACGATGGCATTCACTAAAACGGTCTCCGAAGTCGAAGGCGTAAAGCCCGGCTACATCATGCCCACCGCCGGCTCTTCCGATCCCCTGCACCGCACAACCTGCGCCTTCACTTCTCCCACGCGAAGCTGGGTGATGGCCAATCCCGGCTACGGTGGCGGCGCACCCGCCTACATCGGCTCCAAAGTCGTCCGCGTGCCGTTGCGCGCCGATTACTCCCATGACGTCCAGGCAATGATCAAGGCCGATCCCGATGCCGGTGTCTACTATGTCTGCAATCCCAACAATCCCACGGGCACCATCACCGCCCGCGCGGATATTGAGTATCTTCTCGCGAACAAGAAGAAGGACGCGGTCGTCGTCGTCGATGAAGCCTATATCCACTTCTCCTCCAGCGCCCAGCCATGCAGTGATCTCGTCGCCGCCGATAAAGACGTCGTTGTCCTCCGCACATTTTCGAAGGCCTACGGTATGGCCGGCATCCGCGCCGGCTTCGCCATGGGCAGGCCCGATCTGCTTGCAAAAATGCGTCCGTACTCCACATCCGGATTTCTGCCGATTACGGGCTTGGCGTGCGCGACGGCGAGCATGCAGGTAAAGGGCCTGGTGGCCGAACGCCGCGCCATCAACAAGCGTGTTCGCGACAATACCTTCGAATTCCTCGAAAAGAGCAAGATCACCTACATCCCCAGCGAAGGCAACTTCTTCCTCATGGAAGTAGGAAAGCCCGGTGCGGACGTGGCGCGCGCGATGGCCGATCACAAAATCTACATCGGCCGCGTCTGGCCCATCTGGCCCACAAAGGTCCGCGTGTCCGTCGGCACGCAGGACGAAATGAATAAGTTCACGGCCGCACTCACCAAAGTGATGGCGTAGGCGGTTCCGTCTTTCCACGCGCCCGGACGGCACCGCTAACGCCGCTCGCACGCGGTAACCCGCGTTGGTTCTCCTATCGGCTCCGTCGCGCAACGAACGACTTGAGGAGAACATTTGATGCGTACTCTACTGCTCGCCACTCTGTGCGGAGCATGCGCGCTCGCGCAGTCCTTTCACGGCACCGTCCGAGGCATGATTCTCGATCCCGGCGGCCATGCCGTTCCAGTCGCCAAGGTAACCCTCATCGACGAGGGCACCGCGGCCCAGCGCGCCACCATCACTTCGGACCAGGGCGAATTCACCTTCGCCTCCGTCACGCCTTCCACTTACCTTCTAGTCGCTGAAGCCCCAGGATTCAAACGTTCCGAGCGCCGCGGCATTACCGTCTCCACGCAGGCCGCCGTCACCGTCGATCTCAAGCTTGAAATCGGCCAGGTTTCCGAACAGGTAAACGTCACCGAAGAAGTGCCCGCCCTCGAAACCGCCAACGCATCCACCGGCCAGGTCATTGACCGCCAGAAGTTGATCGATCTCCCCAACCTCGGCCGCAACCCCTTCATGATGTCCAAGCTCGCCGAGAACGTTGTGCAAGTCGGAAACCCTAAGTTCAACCGCATGCAGGATCAATCCGGTTCCTCACAAATCTCCATTGCCGGCGGCCCCGTCCGCGGCAATAACTACACCCTCGACGGCATCTCCATAACGGACTCCACCAACCGAGCCGTAATCATTCCCTCCGTGGAAGCCGTGCAGGAAGTGAAGGTGCAGGCCAATACCTACGACGCCGAAATGGGCCGCACCGGCGGTGGTACGTTCAATACCTTCCTGCGCTCCGGCACCAATCAGCTCCACGGCTCGGCTTTCGGCTACGTGCGCGAGACGCCCTGGCTCGCGAATAACTTCTTCTCCAACCGCGCCGGTACTCCCATCATTGAGCAGCCTTTCCGCAACTACGGTGGATCCATCGGCGGCCCCATTCGCATTCCGAAGCTCTACGATGGCCGTAACAAAACGTTCTTCTGGGTCACCGGCGAGGCTTACCGCCAGACCGAATCCGCCGGCACACGTCTCTCCGTGCCCACCGCGCTCGAACGCGCCGGCGACTTCTCCCAATCCGCATCGCGCACCGGAACGGGCCTGCAGTTGATGTATGACCCGTTGACCACGAAGGCCGATGGAGCCCGCACTCCGTTCGCCGGCAACGTCATCCCCGCCGATCGCCTCAGCACGCAGGGCCGCCGCATCGCGTCCTATTACCCGCTGCCCAATACAGCCACGCGTTTCTACGCCGATCTCAATTTCGACGCGACCGTCGCCGCCTACAACCGTGCCGATCAGACCACTTGGAAATTGGACCACCAGTTATTCTCCTGGTGGCGCGCCTCGGCCTCGTACCTGCACTACGGGAGCCGTGAGCCAGGGAATGCGTGGTGGGGCTCCCTGGCTTCTCCAAATCAAGGCGTGCTGTTTCGTAAGGTCGACGCGACGCAGGTCAATTCCACTTTGACGCCGTCACCGGCAACGGTCGTCGCCGTCCGCTACGGGTTCAACCGCTTCCCCAATTTCTCGGCACCCACCAGCCTCGGCTTCTCGCTTGCGGAGTTGGGCTTTCCCTCCTCCCTCGCCGCAATCACCAAGTACACCGCCTTCCCCAGCATCAGCATGTCGGACGTCGGCAGCTTCGGCGGTGGCGCCACCAGCCAGAGCGTCCTGCATTCAAAGAGCTTCAACGCCACCGTCAGCAAGTTCATGGGCAAGCACAGTTTCAAGTCGGGCTTCGATTGGCGCTCTCTCAACAACGACGGCGCGCCCGGAATCGGCCCCAGCTCCTTCAGCTTCTCCGATGTCTTCACGCGGCAGACGCCGCAGCGCACCGTGCAGGGAACCGGTGGAAGCATGGCAACGCTCCTTCTCGGCTATCCCACCGGCGGCAGCATGACCGTCGCAACGAACTTCTACAACTACGTCAAATACTACGCCGCCTTCTTCCAGGACGACTTCCGCGTCACCGCCAAGCTCACCATCAACATGGGTCTTCGCTACGAATACGAAACCGGCCCCGCCGATCGCAACAATAACTTCATTACCGGCTTCGATACCAAAGTCGCAAGCCCCCTGCAGCAGACCGTCCCGGATCCCAAGATCTACGGCGGCGTCCTATTCGCCGGTATCAACGGCAACGGAACTCACGCTGGAAACCCCAACAAAAACAAGTTCTCGCCCCGCGTCGGCTTCGCCTGGGCAAAGGATTCCAAGACCGCCATCCGCGGTGGCTACGGCATCTTCTGGGCGCCGCTGCCGTTCTCCTTCCAATCCACCATTGGCTACTCCCAATCCACGCCGATTGTCGCCAGCTACGACAACAACTTCACGCCAGCCACAACGCTCGATAACCCTTACCCCTCCGGTCTGGTCGCGCCCATCGGTAACGCCGGCGGGTTAAGCACTGGCATCGGCCAGGGGCTCTCGCTGCCGGATGGCGCCGCGCGTTCCGGCTACGTGCAGCAGTATTCGTTCGACGTGCAGCGCCAGCTCCCCGGATCCTTCGTCGTATCGCTCGGCTATGTCGGCTCCAAGAGTCTCCATCTCGCGCAGGACGGCCGGAACATCAACCAACTCGGGCCGGAGTATCTCTCGCTCGGCGCTGCGTTGAATGCCTCCGTGCCAAATCCCATGTATAACCGCGGCGGCGTCCTGAACCTCGCTGGCGCGGTCATCTCCCGCTCGCAACTGCTGCGACCTTTCCCGCAGTTCACCGCCGTCACGCTCAACAACTCCGATACCAACCGCGCGCTCTACCACTCGCTCTACATCAAGGTGCAGCGCCGCTTCGCGCAGGGTATGACCGTCCTCGCCACCTACACCCGCTCGCAGAACATGGACCAGGCCTACGGCACAACCGGTAATGTGTATAGCGCCGCTCCCTCCGGCCCGCAGAATGCCTATGCGCCGGAACAGGAGTACAGCCTCTCCAGCGTTCACACGCCGAACCGCCTCTCGCTCGCCGCAACCTATGAGCTGCCCTTTGGAAAGGGCAAGAAATTCCTCGGCTCCAACCGCTGGGCGGATCTCGCCGTTGGCGGCTGGTCGTTGAACGCCGTCAGCGTCATGCAGTCGGGCTATCCCCTTTCCATCACCCAGCCGAACGACAACAGCGTCATTGGCTCCACCTACATGCGCCCCAACGGCACTGGCCTGCCCGCCACCGTCGACAAATCGTTCGCCGCCCGGATCGATGGCTGGATCAATCCCGCCGCCTTCTCGCAGGCGCCGCAGTTCAGCTTCGGCAACGTCAGCCGCATGAATCCGCTCCGCGGCCCGGGCCAGATCAACTGGGACGTTTCCATGTTCAAGACCTTCTCCGTCACCGAACGGATCAAGGCCCAGTTCCGTGCCGAAGCGCTTAACTTCACCAACACGCCTATGTTCAGCGGTCCGAACACGACATTCACCAGCCCGCAGTTCGGCCTCATCAGCTCGCAGGCAAATTTCTCGCGTCTCATTCAGTTGGGTGTGCGGTTCTTCCTTTAGGCGTCACTTAAAGGTGCGGCCGTTGCGATCGATGTAGAAATAGTCGTCGCCGCGCCGCACCGTTGCCAGTCCGTTGTAGAACGGCCGCGCCTCGCTCCACTGCGGTTGAATCACCACGCGCCCCGTCCGGTCGATATACCCAAATCCTTTCCCTCGCGGTGCCATCATGAGGACCACCGCCAGTCCCTCGCTGAACTCGCTGGCGCCGTCAAACTGCGGCTCTATCACGAAGTGGTTGGATTTATCGATGTAGCCGCATCCCTTCCCATAAAGGCACGCGAACGCCAACCCATCCTGAAATTCGCCAATGTCGGAATACGTTGCCGGAATCGTGTACTGCCCCTGCTTGTCGATATATCCCCACACTGGTTTGCGTCGTCTTTCGGAGGGAATCTGCACACGGGCCCATCCGTCCTTGAACGGCATCGCGAAGCCGTATTGCGGCCGCACGATCGTCGCACCGCTGCGGTCGATGTACCCGGTCATTAACGAGCCCTTTTCCGCGACTGCCGCGGCGCCCTCCGAGAACTCATGCACTTGCATATACCGCGCCGGGATCACCATTCGGCCGCCATGGTCAACGTAGCCCCACGCGCCGCCGGTCTTCGTCGGCACTACCCCGCTTTTGGCCAGATCCGCCCCGGTCCACACGCCTGCCAGTCCTTCGGAAAACTTACGGGCCCCATCGAACCGGGGCTCAATGGCCCATCGGCCATCCCGGCCAAGGTAACCCCACGTACTCAAACTATCCGGCCCGCGCTGTACTGGCGCAACGTCTTCGTCGAACTCGCGCACCTGCGGATACTGTGGGGCAATCACCGTCTTTCCCACACGGTCGATGAACCCCCACTGCTTGCCGATCTCAATCGCCGCAAGGCCATTGTGAAACGGCCGTGCGTCTTCCAGATGCGGCTCCAGCAGGTAGTCGCCGGACGGGCGAAGGTATCCCCACTTCGGCCGTGTCGTCAGGAACCAGAGTTGCCGGCTCCGGCTGACGACGGCAAACCCTTCGTAGAACCGCGAAGCCGATTCGAACTGCGGCCGTATCAGCCAGTTTCCCTTCGCGTCCACATAGCCCCACGTGTTCGAACCCCAGTTCATTACTGTGAATTCGGCTTGGTGCGGAAAGAGCGGAGTCAGTGGGGGCACGCTGCCTGGCCGGGAGCCGCACGCCGCCGTCAATGCCAAGACCGCCAAAACGCTACCTCGCAAAATGGCAGCGGTCGCCATATCAGTGTTGAGAGATGCTCAGCGTGTTGCCGTCCGGATCCTTGAACCACGCGACCTTTGCACCGTTCGGAGCCGTCCAAATCCCCAACTCGTCCTGCTCCATCCAGGAATACTGCTCGAATACTACGCCGCCCTCCTGCATCGTCCTCGCGGCATCGGCGATGTCTCGTACCTTCCAGCCAAGCACCGTGAATATCGCGGGGATCAACTCCTGCACCGCGGTCACCCGCAGCATGATTCCGTTCAAGTCGAAGACCAGTGCGAACGGCAGTTCATTGCTCACCAGGCGAAGGCCAAGCGTTCGCTCGTAGAATGCCCTCGCGCGTTCGGGCTGGGTAGTCGGCACGAATGCGATCGGGTCGTTGTTGCAGAGGCGGAACGTCCCGGACATACCGCCATCATGCACTGCGCTGGCTGTTGCGGCAAGGGGTTTAATCACAAGAGAAAGGCGGCGGAAACGAAACTACACAAACGCGTTGCAATGCCAGCCGGTACGTTTCCGCTTTGTGTCTTGCACAGGTTATTCGCACTCCACCTGTTCCCCTCCCCCGTCGAAGTGTCCGCCGGGCCGGTCGACGTCAGGCCCGGTGCGGCCGGGCATGAACCGGCCGCCCGATTCATTCCTGATTGAGGAGATGCGCGGTCATGACCCCAGGCTCCCGTCGCGCTGGTTTCGTCGCGGCGGCAAACTACGCGTTGCGCGTTTCAGACTCGCCCATCCAGTAACAAAGAAGTGGCGCTGGGATACGCATAATCTTGGTTGCTGGTTTTTTAACGGAGGGAAGCGGGCCGAAATCGTCAAGCGACTTCGTCACCACATAACCGCGGTCAACTCGTTTGTCCTCGCACAGATCAAAGAGACCCTTGAGTTGCCGCGCGCCTGCATGCTCTGCCCGGTATTTCACTTCGAACGGAATTAGAGAATCCCCAAGATCTGCAACCAAATCGACTTCGTGATCTCCTTTCCCTCGCCAGTACGTGAACTTAACCTGCCTTGAGTAGTATCGGGCGAACAGATGCTTGAATACCGCTGTTTCGGTTGCGACTCCGAGTGCGGCGGGGTCGTCCATTACTGACTTTCCTTTGAGCAATACAGCGGGAGACATCGCTGCGTCTGCGAGGTAGATCTTGTATCGGCCCCGCAGCACTTCCTTGCCGTACCCGAAAGGTTGAAGGCGGTAAATGAGGTGTGTGGCCTCGAGCAGTTCGATGAAATGCTGTGCTGTTGGCCGTTTCACCTCGAGATTGCTGCAGAGCGCCGGCATGTCCAGCAGGCCGCCGTCGTGCATGCATAGGTAAAGAAAGGTTTGCTCCAAATCGAGAATGCGCCGCACTCCGAACAGCGCCGTCATATCTCTCTTGAGGACCTTGTCAATGATATCTTCGCGCAACAATCGCTGCGCTTGAGTAATGCTCTCGACCTGCGCTGTCTGAGGAAAGCCTCCGCGAACTAGGTACTCATGAAAATGCCCGGCATAGGGTTTAGCAATCTCCTGAATACCCAACAACTGCCCTGGAGCACGGTCGAACAGTTCAGTCAAACTGTTTACGGCCGGCAAATTCGGTAGCTGCAGCTTTTTGATTTGCAGGTATTCGTAGAAGGACAGTGTCGTTAACCGAATTGCGTGCCATCGTCCAACTCCGGACTCTTGCTCGGCCTCAAGCAAGGGCATAGCGGAACCGGTAAAAATGATTCGACGAGAGCGGACGAAATCGACCTGATGTTTGACCCATGTACCCCAGTCCCGGATAAACTGGGCTTCGTCAAGGAACAGGTATTCGGGCCCGTCAGCGCGCGGTTCTCGTTGACGCCACGCGTCGATGACTGCATCAATGCCGGCGAGTTTGAATAGAGGGTGGTCGAACGTTGCGTAAAGGATGTTTGCTGGTGACACTCCCGAGGCAAGCAAGGCAGAAATAGACTGCAGCAACAGTGTTGTTTTGCCGATCTGGCGAGCACCCGAGAGGAGGACGGCGCGTGGTGCGGGAGGTTGAACAACCCACTTCTGCAACTCTTGCCACGCCGCTCGACGCCAACGCGGCAAGTCGGTGATCGCCTCTCCGCGCCACCACGGATTGAACTGGCCGAGGACCGATGCCAACTCTTCGGGCGAAATCTTCATCTAGAGTACAGTATAACAAAATTATCAATTTAGTAAAAGTATACTTTAACTAAAAACGATAAATAGTGTTTTTTTCATACGAAGGCTACTTTTGAAGCGAAGTACTCATGCACCTCACTGCCTCCAAGGTCGGGTTACCCGAGCCTGCGCCGAAGCCAAACTGGCCCACTGCCCAAATTTTGCTATATGACCCATTTGACGATTCCGGCTGCGCGGGCTGTCAGCGTCTGCTAATCTACTCCCCACTCCGCGCCACCCGGAACCCCACCATCCGAAACGCCTGAAACGACGGCCACGCAGCCGATCGCGCGTACGACCGCAGATCCTGCCCTTCAAAGAAGAACGATCCCCCGCGCAACACGCGATACGCCCCCTTCTCCGGCCCCTTCGGATTCTTCTTCGGCGACGACGAATAGTAAGTCCGGCTATACCAGTCCTGGCACCACTCCATCACGTTGCCCGCCATGTCCATCGCTCCATACGGCGATGCCCCGTTATGCGTCTGCAGATCGCCGTGCTTGCTCCCGTCATAGAAGCCAACGACCTGCCCAGTGTCAAACTTCTGCGCACCGGTGAAATTTGCGTACGAATGGTCGATCGTGTTCCCCCACGGAAAGCGCCGCTGGTCCGTCCCGCGTGCCGCCTTCTCCCATTCCGCCTCCGTCGGCAGCCGGTACTTCTTCCCTGTCTTGCGGCTCAGCCAGTTGCAATACGCCGTCGCCGCATCCCAGTTCACGCCCAGCACCGGATAGTTGTCGGAGTTCGGCGTAGCGCCGCCATGATTCTGTGCCTGCGTCCAATACGGGCTCTGATCCTTCGGCACCACTCGCCCCGTCGGCCATAACTTCACATCGTCATAGGCCGGATCAGACTCGAACTTCTTCCAATCGGCATTCGTCACTTCGTACTTCGCAATGTAGAAGGTGTCCAGGTACACCTGGTGCGCCGGACGCTCTCGGGATTCTCCGTCGCCGAAGTTGTCGCCCATCATGAAATTGCCCGCCGGCACAATCAGGAAATCGCCATAGCCGTCGTTAATCACTTTGGGTCCGTCGGCGGCAAATGCGGCCGCCGTCAGTAGAAACAGAAAGGGGCGCATAACTATTTCTTCCCTCCAAAGAACCCGTCAACCGTGAGGAAGTGCTTAAATGCGTCCATCCAGGGAGAGAACTCCGGGCTCGTCGTCGCCGCGCCGAATCCGTGGCGGCCCTTCTGGTAAATGTGCAGCTCGGCGACGCCCCCCGCCTTGTTGATGTCGAGGAACAACTGCGCGGTCCCATTCGCCGCGCCTGGGTCGGCGGCCGCCGACAACAGAAACGTCGGAGGAAATTCCTTCAGATTCTCATTCGGTGTCTTTCGTCCCGGCCCATAGACCATCAACAGGTAATTCGGCTTCGAGTTCTCTCTGTCGACCGGATCGGGCGCGTTCGCATCGCCAGGACCGGACACAGCCGCCACCGACCGCGCCATATTCGACCCCGCCGAAAAACCCGCGAAGATGATCCTGTTCGGGTCGAGCTTCCACTCCTTCGCCCGCGCCCGCACCAGCCGCATCGCGCGATTGCCGTCCTGCACGCGTGCCGCCTCGTTGTAGCGCGGGTTCAATCGATATGTCAGCACAAACGCCGTCACGCCCCAATCGTTCAGCCGCTCGGCGACTTCAATCCCTTCCAGGCCATACATCAGCATGATGTTCGAGCCTCCCGGCGCGATCACCGCCGCCGTGCCGTTCCGCTTGTTCGCCGGTGGCAGGAACACGGTCAAAAACGGGGCATCCAGCGGTCCATCGCCGGTAGCCATCGGAACCTTTCCCTGCTCCCAAAGGGGAACATTGTAGTGCTCATCGCCGGCCCAGGCGGCGACACTCATCATGAGGACGGGAAGTATTTTAGACATCCGACTCAAAAGTCTCTTACCCTGATAGACCACCTGTCAACTCGGCTGCATTTCCGAGTCCTAAACCCCTGGCTGGCCGTGATAGCGTAAAAGCGGTGTTTTCTGGAAAAATTTTCATATTCGCCTGCGCGGGCGTCCTCGCGGCCTATGATTCGACCGGCGTCTTCGCATTCGTCAAAAAGAACTGTATCGCCTGCCACAACGCGACTGTCACCAACGGCGATGTAAATCTCGCCGCCTTTGAAACGGCGCAGTCCTTCGACGAAAACCGCGAAACCTGGGAGAAAGTAGTCTCCAAAATCAAGACTGGCGAAATGCCGCCCCCGGCAATGAAGAAGCCGCCAGCCGAGCAACTGTTGGCCGTCACACAGTTCCTGGAAGCCGAGTTCGCCCGCCAGGATCGCACAGCCAGGCCCGACCCCGGCCGTGTCACGGCCCGCCGCTTGAATCGCACCGAGTACAACAACACCGTCCGCGACCTGCTCGGCGTCGACATCCGGCCTGCCGACAGCTTCCCCAACGACGAAGCAGCCTATGGCTTCGACAACATCGCTGACGCGCTGACACTCTCTCCTGTCCTCCTCGAAAAATATCTCTACGCAGCCGAGCGCGCGGTGCGCACCGCCGTCTTCGGTCCGGAAAAGAGGAAGCCGGCGGCCATTCACTTTTCCGCGCCCGTGCGCTTGAATGACAACGTCCAGGCGCCATCACTGCCCAAAGATCTTTTCCACTACGACGAGTCCGGCCTCAGCACTCGCCACGCTTTCCATGTGCTCTATCGTTTTCCGGTCGACGGCGAATACAGCTTTCGCATCGTCCTCAATGGCCACCGTCCCAATCAATCCGAGGCTGCCACGCCAGCCTTCTGGATCGACGGCAAGAAGATTCAGGACTGGGTCGTCGACGCCACCGACCTCGAAGGCCAGATCGTCGAAGTCCGCGCCAAAGTCACCGCCGGCGAACACCTCCTCTCCGCCTCCTACCTGAAAAACTTCCACGGCCTACCGCCCAAGTACAACGGCCCTGAACCCTCCAAACGCCCGCCCGAGCCCATGATCGGCGTCCGCGGCAAACTGACCGAAAAGGACATCGAAACCCTCCGCAAATACGGCACGCGCATCAAGACGGACCGCATTGAAACCCGCGTCGACAATCGTTTTGAATCGCTCGACATCGGCGGCCCGTTCACCCAACCCGAAGGCCCCACGGCCGGGAGCCGCAAGGCCATCTTCATCTGCCCGCAGCAGACCCCGGCGTGCGCACAAACCATCGTTTCCAACTTCACGCGCCGTGCCTTCCGCCGCCCTGTCAGTGCCGCCGAGGCTGCGCCGTTCATCAACCTCTACGCGCTTGCCCGTGCCAAGGGCGACAGCTTCCAGGAAGGAATCGCCACCGCGCTGCAGGGCGTGCTCGTCTCCCCGCACTTCCTCTTTCGTGTCGAAAAGGATCCGATGGTCGGCGCGCAAAGGCCATACGCCCCTGTCAGCCAGTACGAGCTCGCCTCCCGGCTCTCGTACTTCCTATGGAGCAGCATGCCCGACAGCGAGCTGCTCACTGTCGCCGGGCAGGGAAGGCTCCGCCAGCCGGCCGTGCTCCAGGCGCAGGTCAAGCGTATGTTGCGCGACCCTAAGGCACGCGCGCTCGTCGAAAACTTCGCGGGGCAGTGGCTGCAATTCAAGAACATCGACGTAATGAAGCCCGACCCGGGCAAATTCCCCGACTTCGATGAAAGCCTCCGCTTCGCCATGCGCCGCGAAACCGAACTCTTTCTGGAAGAAATCATCCGGCAGGATGGAAGTGTCCTCGATGTGCTCAACGGCAACTACACCTACATGAATGAGCGCCTCGCACGCTTCTACGGCGTAACGGGTATCGAAGGCCAGGACTTTAAGCGCGTCGACATGACGGCAAATCCCCGCGGCGGCGGCGTGCTCGCGCACGGCAGCGTATTGACGATATCGTCCTACTCCACCCGCACATCGCCCGTTCTGCGCGGCAAATGGATTCTCGAGAATCTTCTCAATTCCCCGCCGCCTCCGCCCCCGCCCGCCGTTCCGTCGCTTGATGACAGCAAGATCGGCGAATCGGCGTCGCTCCGCCAGCAGATGGAACAGCACCGCAAGAATCCAGCCTGCGCCTCCTGCCATTCGCGTATGGATCCACTCGGATTCGGCCTCGAAAACTTCGATGCTGTTGGCGGCTGGCGCACCATGGATGGCAAGTTCCCCGTTGATGCGTCTGGCACCCTGCCGGGCGGTAAATCCTTCACCGGGCCCGTCGAGCTGAAAACCAACCTCCTCACCAACAAGGACGCCTTCGTCCGTGGATTAACGGATAAACTGATGACATACGCGCTGGGCCGCGGCCTGGAGCGCGCCGATCGTCCGGTGATCGCCGCCATCGCCGCCAAATTGCCCGCCAGTAACTACCGGTTCTCGGCGCTCGTCATGGAGATTGTAGGGAGCCTTCCGTTCGAACAGCGCCGCATCGCGGCGGCCAACCCTTCCGGAGCAAAATCAGAATGACCCCACTCACCGGCAAGCATATCGACCGCCGCACCCTGCTCCGTGGCGCGGGCACGGCAATTGCCATCCCTTTCCTCGATGCCATGCTGCCCGCGTTCGGCGCGCCGAAGAGTGCGAAGCAGGCCCGGCGTGTTGGCGTCGTCTACGTGCCGAACGGCATCGTGATGAAGGATTGGCTGCCCGGGAAGACCGGTACGGACTTTGCCTTCACACGCATCCTCAAGCCCATCGAGAAGTTCCGCGAAGACATCGTCGTAGTCTCTGGCCTCTCCAACCACGCCGCGCAAAAAGCGAAAGGGGGCGGTCACGCCAAGGCGTCGGGCAGTTTCCTCTCCTGTGCCCAGCCCAAATACACCGCGGGTGCCGACGTTCGCGCCGGCGTAACCTTCGACCAGGTGCTTGCCCGGCAGTTCGCCGCTGACACCAGAGTTCCGTCGCTCCAGATCGGCTGCGAAGATGCGCGCATGATCGGTAACTGCGATACCGGTTCGAGTTGCGCCTACACTAACACGCTTTCCTGGAAAGACGAAGAGACGCCGCTTGCAGTGGAGGTCAACCCGCGTTCCGTATTCGAGCGCTTGTTCGGTACCGTCGACCCCAGCCTCGATCCCGAAACCCGCGCCCGCCGCGCCTTATACAAGAAGAGCATTCTCGACCTCACCCGCGAGACGACCAAGTCTCTCGTCTCAACCCTGGGAGCACAAGACAAGCGCAAGATGGACGAGTACCTGACGTCGATTCGCGAAGTCGAAGCCCGCATCGCAAAGGCGGAGAGCGATCCCGAAATCCCCCTCGGTGAAAAACCATCCGGCATCCCGTTCCAATACATCGAATACGTGAAGCTGATGTTCGACCTCCAGGTGGTTGCCTTCCAGGCCGACATCTCGCGTGTCTCGACGATGATGCTGGGCCGCGAAGGCAGCGTGCGCACGTATCCCGAGATCGGTGTCCCCGACCCGCATCATCCGCTCACCCACCACCGCGGCCATCCGGACTTCATCGAGAAGGTGACGAAGATCAACACATTCCACGTCGAGCTCTTCTCGTATTTCCTCGAGCGGCTGAAGGCCACGCAGGACGGCGACGGCACGCTCCTCGATCACTCGACGATTCTCTACGGTGCGGCTCTGAGCGATGGCAACCAGCACTCCAATCACAACTTGCCGCTCATCGTGGCTGGCCACGCTGGCAACCAGCGTGGAGGCATGCACGTGGCGGCAAAGCCGATGACCCCTGCGGCGAATCTCTTTGTAAACATGATGAACCGCGCCGGCGTCACCGCGGAAAAATTCGGCGACAGCACCGGCATTCTCGATCTCAGCGTCTAGTTACGCTGCAAAGCCGCCGTCAATCAGTATGCTCGCGCCGGTAACATATCCGGCTTCCGGGCCCGCCAGATACGCGACCATTCCTGCAATCTCCTCGCCTTGCCCATACCGTCCTACCGCGAGCAGCCCCTTCAGCGTTTCGGCGAAAGGTCCGTCAGCGGGATTCATCTCCGTGTCCACCGGACCGGGTTGCACATTGTTGACCGTGATCTGCCGCGGACCCAAATCGCGCGCCAACCCTTTCGTCAAACCAACAATCGCCGCCTTCGTCGCCTTCCTTCATTTGCCGCGAGGCCTCCTGTGCCGCCACAAACACGCCGCGCACATTTATCGCGACGCCAATCTTCGCAATCCCCGCGTTGTTCACCAGAATGTCGATGCCGCCAAACTCGTTAACCGTCGACTGCACTGCGTTCCGCACTTCCTCCGCATTCGCCGCGTCGGCTCTGATACTGATCGCCTTGCCCCCATTCGCGACGATCGTATCCACAACCTCCTGCGTCCTCTCCCTGGAACCGCTGTAGGTGATCGCCACCTGGGTGCCCTCTTTGGCCAACCGCTTAGCGAAGCGATCCGCCGGTCACTAATGCTGTCTTATTTGTGAGCTGCATACCCCCTATCAACATCGATTCGGCACTCGACCGTGCAGTAGAAGTCTTTTGGCGTCAAGGATATGAAGGTACATCGCTCACCGACCTCACCGAGGCGATGGGTATCAACCGGCCCAGCCTCTACGCAGCCTTCGGCGACAAAGAGGCGCTTTTCCGAATGGTTCTCGTGCGCTACTCCGCCGGTCCAGGCGCCTACATTGGCAAGGCGCTCGAACTACGCGAGGCTCGACAAGTTGCCGAAGCGCTGCTCCGCAGTGCGGCCGGCGTGCAGACGGACCCGGCAACTCCGCCCGGATGTCTCACGGTTACTGGCGCGCTGTGAGCAGAGACTGGAGAAGGATCTTCCGCCGGGCGCGGATGCGAAGGCGCTAACTCGATTCCTTGTAACAGTTATCAGCGGTATGGCGGTGCTCGCCGCCGTGACGGGCTCGAGTTCCGAAAGCGTCGCGCCGCCGCCGCGGAAATCAGTGACAGCCGAGGCAGGTGAACTTGCGGCCGTGACAGGTCGCGCACCCGGATTTATCGAGTGAGTCTTTCATTCGATTGTGTTTATCCATGAAGCCTTCGACATGGCTGGCTGGCTTCAACGCCGGCACGTTGTTGTGGCACTTTTCGCAGGAGAATGGCGGGTCGAGTTTGTTGTGGCAGACGAGGCAATCGGCCATCAACGGGAAGACACTGACGGACGCGACGTTCTCTGATTGCTCGATGCCGTGATGGCAACCGGCGCAATTGTTGGTGGTTTCGAGGTGGGCGGGAGTCCGGGTATCGAGGTATTGCTTGCCGGCGATCGCAGCGCGCAGAAGTGGTGCGATATTGCCGTTTTTTGCATGCAACTGGTGGTTAAAACGGTCGATTTTGCGCACTTTTGGTGCACTCGGAATTAAAACGCTCGTATGACAGGAGGCGCAGACCTCCTTTTTGGGGAGGTTGTTGTCCTCCGCCTTCGTACTCTTCAGAACAGACTGGTGGCACGTAGTGCAGACGAGCTTCAAGGCCAAATGCTGCCGGTGCGAGAACGGTTTGACCTGCGCGCCGGCAGCGCCTGCGAGTAGTAGTGCGGCGACTAGGCCTTGTAAGAGATACGCCAAACCTTGTTCCCGCCGTCGTCGGTGAGGAGGAGGCTGCCGTCGGGCTGCTGGAGCAAGCAGGTGGGGCGGCCCCAGACTTCGCGCTTGCTCGGATCAAGGAGCCATCCAGTGAGGAAGTCTTCTTTCGGCCCGGCAATGTTGCCGTTCTTGAATGGAACGAATACGACATTGTAGCCAACGCGCTGGGAGCGATTCCAGGAGCCGTGCTGGCAGAGGAACGCACCGCCTTGATACTTGGCGGGGAACATTTTGCCGGTGTAGAAGATATGGTCGATGACGGCGACATGCGCGCCGAGGATCATGTCCGGTTCGAGCGTTTTCTTCACCATGTCGGGCGCTTTGCCCTTGTTCATAGGATCTTCGTTGGGGCCGGTGTAGGCGTAGGGCCAGCCGTAGAATCCGCCGGTTTTGATTTTGGTGAAGTAGTCGGGGACGAGATCGTCACCGAGCGTGTCGCGCTCTTGAATGGCGGCCCAGAGATCGTTGGTGCCGGGATAGAAGCGGAGACCGATGGGGTTGCGAGTTCCTGTAGCGATGGTTTCATGGCCCGTGCCATCCAGGTTGTAGCGGTGAATGGCGGCGCGGCGCGGATCTTCGCCGGGGCTCGAATTCGATTCCGATCCTACAGTTACGTAGAGCTTCTCCGCTTTCGGATCGATAAGAAGTGTACGGGTATTATGGCCCTTGCCGAGACCCGCATAGCTGATGAGCTCTTCGCCCTTGCCCGCTGTTTGGGCTTTCGCGTCGTAGGGATAACGCTTGATGGAGGTGGGTTCGCCAACATACAGGAAGCCTTTGTGAAGAGCCATGCCGTAGGGGCGATCAAGGCCAGTGAGGATCTTCTTTTTGGTCTTGCCATCTGGAGAGAGGACGAAGACCGAGCCATCCTGCACGGTGTCGGAGAGGATGATTTCCTGCGCCGGTCCGTGCAGCATGAAGCGCGGGCGTTGGAAGTCGCCCGCCGCGAATTCTTCGATCGAAAAACCTTTGGGCAGGCTCAGTTGCGCACCGTCTGGCCGCGAGATGACCTGGGGGCGATTGTTTACCGAAGGAGTCTGGTAAGGCGCAGGCAAATTGAACTTGGTTTTCTGCGCGATGGCGAGGCCACTGGAGGCCAGGGCTGACAGAGCAAATGCACGTCGTTTCATAATGAGGGCTCCAAACACCCCTAGTTTATAGGAATGCGCGGGTTCCCCGGTACACAGGCATCCCATTCGACGAATATTTGACCGCCTCGTGAGAGGCGAACTCTTTCCCAGGCGGCGAGTGCTTCGAGCGCGGCGTGATCGACATAGTTCAGGCCACGGAGATGGACGTGTGCTTCGGCCGCGTGCGGAAGAGAGTCGAGTGCGTCGGCGAAGCGTGGGAGATTGATGAAGCTTGCGGAACCGCGGAATTGCACATCGACGCGATCCGTGAGGGGATCCTGATCGACTTTGACTTCGAGGTGGGAGATGTCCCAAAGGAGTTTTGCGATTGATAAAACGATGCCGAGAACGATGCCGGTAAGAAGGCTCGAACAGACGATGGTTACGGTAGTCAGAACGGCGATGAGTGCGATCTCCCAACCGTATCGATTGAGGTGACGAAAGGTAGGTATATCGATGAGTTTGATGCCGGTGTAAACGAGAATCGCGGCGAGGCTCGCGGTGGGCACGAGTTGCAGCACGCCGGGGAAAGCCACGATCAGAATTAGCAGCCAGACGCCGTGGAAAACAGCGGCCATGCGGGTCTTCGATCCCGCGTTGACGTTGGCCGCGGAACGGACGATCACCCCCGTCATTGGCAGCGCGCCGGCTAACCCGCAGAGCGAGTTGCCGACGCCTTGAGACAGAAGTTCGCGGTCGTAGTTCGACTTCTTCGATTGCGGGGCCATCTGGTCGACGGCGGCGGCGGAAAGCAGGGTTTCGGCGCTTGCGATGAAGGCGAGGGCGAGCGACTCCCAGAGTATTTCCATCGAGAAGAGACCGAGGAGGTTGGGCGGATGTGTGAAGTTGAGCGAGTCGCCGAGATTGGCGGGGAGTTTGACGTAGTGGATCTGCCACTGGCCCCACTGTGCGAGCGTTGTTCCGGCGACAACGCCGAGGAGGGCGCTAGGGATCGTCCTCAGTCGCCCTTTGGCCAGGAATGTCCAGGCGAGCATGACGCCGAGTGTGACGAAGCCGACGATGGCGGCCAAGTGGTGGTCGTGGTCGAGGTCCTGGAAGAGGAGGGAGACGGACTCCGGCATGGCGGCGAAGTTGGCGAGGCCGCTGGCCTTGGGAGTATGGTCGACGAGGACGTGAAACTGGGCAGCGAAGATGAGTGCACCGATGCCTGCCAACATGCCATGGATGACTGCCGGGGAGATGGACCGGAAGAATTGGCCGGCGCGAAGAAGGCCAGCCGCTATCTGCACTAATCCCGCGAGGAGGACGATGGGACCAAGCATTGCGATCCGGTGCTCCTGGATGATTTGAAAGACGATGACGGAGAGGCCCGCCGCCGGTCCGCTGACCTGCAGCGGGCAACCGGAAAACGAGCCGACGATGATGCCGCCGATGATACCGGTGACGAGTCCGGCGGCTGGCGGCACGCCGGACGCGATGGCGATGCCCATGCACAGCGGCAGGGCGACGAGGAACACTACGGCGGACCCGAGGAGGTCCGCCCCGAGGAACTGTTTGCTCATGCCGGTCGCTCTCCGCCTATACCGTTACCAGTTCGGGTTCCGGGATCTCGATGGTGTCGAGCGGAATGAACTTAGCGTGGTTGGCCGACCATGCTTGTATCTCGCCGTGTTCGATCTGATAGATCCAGCCGTGGAGCTGCAGGCCGCGTTTGACCACGGCTGCCGCTACCGAAGGGTGAGTTTTCAGATTGTCGAGCTGGGCAAGGACGTTCTGGCGGGCGAGTTCCATGACTTTGTCGGCGTCGGACTGGCCGTCACAGATTTCGTCGACAACGGCGCGGGCGCGGGCGCCGTAGTTGAGCCAGTTGGAGACGCTGGGAAGCTTGGCGACGCGGTTGGGGTGGAGCAGGCCGTGCATGACGCCGCAATCGGAGTGGCCGCAGAGGATGATGTGTTTGACGTCGAGGACGCGGACGGCGTATTCGATGGTCGCGGAGACGCCGCCGGTGAGATCACCGTGAGCAGGGACGATGTTGCCGGCGTTACGGCAGATGAAGAGTTCGCCCGGGCTCGCCTGCATGAGCATATCGGGGACGATGCGGCTGTCCGAGCAGGTGATGAAGAGCGCGGTGGGCTCCTGCCCGTTCGCGAGACGGCGAAAGTCTTCTTTATGATTGGGATACACTTCCGTGCGGAATTTCTTGTATCCGGAAACGAGTTTGCGCATAGAGGCTCCTAGACCCTGAGAGGTTTGGTTTCGGTTGTGGTTGGAAAGGGGAGCGAAGGGGCTATGCGGAAAGGGGTGGCGGGCGAGGGAGGACGGACGGAGTCGTGGGCGCCTGGCCGGGTTGGGCCAAGGTGGGACAGATGACAACACCGATCGACCGGAAGATGGGACGCGCGGCCGTGGAGGCGAGTGCGGCGACCGGCTCGTCCAGTTGGAAAGTCCTGGCAAACGAGGCACTGACGATGCAAGTTCCAGCGGAGACGCTTGGGCAGACGCGATGGCGCGGGCTGCGCTGGGTGCGGGAACGCTGCTGCTGGCGGGTGAGGCGATCTAAGGATGGCGCGCCATTGGCGGAGAATCCAAAAGCCGCGGCGAGGCAGAGTGCGATTACACCCATACCGAACCTGTGAAGTTGGCGGGCCAGCTTCTCCATCTAATCCATTGTAGCGGATTGGATGAAGGGATGTTTATGAAAAGCTCTACTCGCTGGCCCGGACCTCGGCAAGGCGGGTTCGGAGAAGGTCCGGCAAGCTTTCTTCGATGTGGCTGGTGATCAGACCAACGGCATCGAGGTCCTGGATGTGCACACGATCTTTGAGGCGGTGGCTGGTAAGTTTCATGCGGACAAGGTCTGCGACGGTGGCGAGGAGAATGCCTTCCCGTGTCTGGCTCGGGGGCGAATCCGGGACGGCTTCCGCGTAATCCGGGCGGGCCTTTTCATTGAGAAAGACGAGGCGGACCGCGGAGCGGACTCTTGGTTGCGCTCCGTCCACGAGCATCTCGATTCCAGCGACATGGCGATAGACCCAGCCCGCCTTTTGTGCCGCTTCAATCACCACAGGGAGGTATCGGCGATCAATGGCCGCGTCAACGTCAGAGGTGAGGCGGGCGCGCAAGGGGTCTCGTTGGGAGACATGGATGAAGACAGCCAAACCGCCGACGATTCGATATGGCACTCCCGCGGCGGTCAGTAGAGAGTGGAGTTGCTGGACTCGATCGAACAGTTGTTCCACGTGGGTGTCGTAGGCAGTCGCCGTCAGCATGGCTCAGGACCATTTTGGCACGGTCCGGAACAGAAGGGCTGCGTGCGCCACCGCACCAAACGGTGATGTATACTCCGGGCATCTAAAGATCGTGAGGAGGACGTCCGCAATGTCTCACCTCTTTCGGTGCCTCGCTCTACTTGCCGTGTTTTCCATCCGGCTGAATGGGTAGGCTATCCCAATCACCGGCCGTGATGTTCCCGAGATGGCGGCGGTCGACCAAGCCATGACGACCATCATGTCCCGTTACGCTATTCCGGTAGGAGAACTGGCGGTTTCCCGCAACGGGAGGCTCCTGCTGGCGCATGGCTACGGCTATGCGGACACCGAGGCAAAACAACACGTGCACAGGTGGTTGGAATCGGGACATAAGCTTCGATCCTATCGGCCGGTCTCCAATGGCCGCCGCGGCCGCCGGCGTGACAACAACCGGCAGTTCGGAGACGCTGATCCGCTACATGCCCGGTCAGGGACTCGAACACGATCCGGGAACTAAGTTCGCCTACTCGAACTTTGGCTATGTAGTGCTTGGCCTCGTCGTTCCCGAAGTTCCCGATGGAGATTACGAAGTGACGATTGAATTTGGGCCAATGGTCGCCTGCGGGAGCCCGAATTTCCATTCGCCGCTGAAGCCCGGTCCGGGCTTCAGCGCGTTACCAAACCACGTCGTCGAAAGCGTCAATCACGGTCTGTGCGAGGCCGGTGCTGCTGCCAAAGTGCGAGTTGATGATGAGTCCCAGGTATATGCCGTTGCTGAACCCATAGACCTTGGAGTGCAGCTCACCGTCGTAGGCGTTGTTGTAGGGCGGTCCGGGATAATCGCCGCTCTTATGGAACCAGGAGAATCCCTGTGTAGTGACGCCGCTCGTGTCGTAGCCGAGCTTTTCGTCCGCCATCTTTTTCGAGAGGAACGCCGGCATGATGTACGAGGTTTCGTGGAGAGTCCGCATGAAGACGGCGAGTTGGCGCGAGGTGGCTTGCCAGCCTTGGGACGCGGATACCATTGTCAGATCGCCGTAGTCCTCTCCAAGTGTGCTCGACGGGGGCTCCGCGTAGGCGAGGGCCGGGTAGCTGGA
The DNA here is from genome assembly GCA_016185425.1 of Acidobacteriota bacterium. Classification (GTDB taxonomy): domain Bacteria; phylum Acidobacteriota; class Terriglobia; order Bryobacterales; family Bryobacteraceae. The sequence continues at coordinate 250,243 of JACPNQ010000040.1, forward strand.
GACCGGCTTGCACTGCATGTTCGGGGCGACGCCGGTTTTGTCCCAGACCTTCTCCTGTGTGTAGGAGATATAGCCGTTCGCGAATTCGACTGCCTGGGTCTGCTCCAGCAAATCGAGTACATAATCGGGCGTGCCCGGGGGGATCTGCAGGATGTTGTTGGAAGCGATCCTCGGAATGAGAAGCCGCATGAGAGCGTAGTTGGTGTTCGTGTACTTGTACTTCCCGACGTCGCTCCACAGCACGCCGTATCTCGCCACCTTCTTCAACGAATCGTAAGACACTTCCCACGTTTTCTGGATTCCGCTGGTGTGCTGGAGGAGTTGTTTGAAGGTGATGTACTTCAGGCTTTCGTGCACGGTCCAATGGCTGGGTAGATAGGGGGCGAACGGGCTATCGAGCGAGACCGAGGGGTTGTCGTAAAGAGCGCGAACAAGAGCCGCGGCGGTGATTGTTTTGCTCACGCTCGCCGTGGCCAGTTTCTCCGAGACGGACATGAGACGCGCGGGCAAGGTGTGAGGCAGGCGGCACCAGCCCGACGCGTGTGTCGCCAATGCGCCGTACCGGTCGGCGATGGTGAATTGCGCTCCTACGCATTTACCGTCTATTCGCTGCGCCAGGGACGCGGCGAAGGCGTTGAGAGGGGCGGCCATTGCGCGGCTTGGCAGCAATGCCGCCACGACACCCGCGCCGGCACCTGTTAGAAACTTTCGTCGATTGTGGTTCATCTTTTTGATCTCCACCCAACGGTGCGGAACGGCGGGGCAGAATTGGTCATCGCGCGCGAATTCGGCCTGCCAATGTTTGCCGATGAGTGCGCCTCGTCACTGGACAGGTGCGGCGGTGCGGCGTCGTTGCGTTGTTATATGGACCTTGACGGTCTTCTCGCTCGCAACCAAGCGTACGTGGAAGAACCGCGAGACCGGCGAAAAGGGAATCGCAAACTACCTGGCATCGATGCGTGCGTCTCAACCGTAGTTGACAGAGCGAACGCTAGCTCGGAGACCCGATTATCCGCCGGGGCTTTCCGCCGGTGATGAATCTCCGGGGCGTGGGACTATTGGTGCGACGCGTCCTATGGAGGGATAGCCACGAACCTGTTACCGCACAATCACGGTCTATTCGATGCCAGAAACCACTCGTCGAGAACCACATCCCGGACGAACCATGGCTTCTTGAGAAGCTGCTTTGCGATGGATGAAATCCATTGTGGCGGTAGAAGGCGGCCGATTCGCGCAATCGCTGCCTGGTGTTTGGCTGCAATCTGCATGCGGTAATCGTCGAACGCTTGCCGCTTGTAGATTCCATTGGCCTTCGCGATGTTCTTCGCCGCGAGTAGTCCGGATTCGACTGCCGGTCGAATGCCCTCGCCGCTTTGCGGACAGGCCAGCCCCGCAGCGTCGCCGACCAGCAGGAGACCGTCGGCAACAGCGTTCCGAGTCGATGTCCCATGGAGAAGATAGGCATGACCGTGGAGTGCCGGAACATCAAAGGAAATTCTGCCGGCGGAACTCAGGAACTCGAGAAAGCCCGCAACATGGGCCGAAAGCCTGTGCGGGTCAGCCCTTCCCAGGCCAATATTTAGAACATTCCCCTTGCGAAAGCACCAGCCGTATCCCTGCATGTCGGAGCAGAAATACAACTCCGGCTTGTCCCCGCGAACGCGACAGCCCGCACGTTGGCGCCCGTCCATTTCAAACTCCGTTTCCTGGGCAACAACCGGCGACTCCGCTCCGTTCCTGCCTGCGACGAGCCTCGCAACAGGACAAAAGTGTCCCCCGGCGCCGACGACTACGCGAGCCCGGATCCGATCATTGACGATCCATCCGTCGCCGGAACGATCCACGCGCGCCAAAGGAGTACCGAGCAGCAAGTTCGCCCCGCAACGCTCCAACAAATATGCATCGAACTCGCGACGAAGAATGCCATAGCTCACGGGTGCACCATAGTCTGTCTCCAAAGCAGAGCTACCGATGGAGCCGACTCGAAAACCTGTGATCGGCTGCAGCACACATTTCTGTGCGTATTCATCCGGGTCAATTTCGAGATTGCGAAGGGTGGCGGGCGTTATCCATCCACCACAGATCTTGTCGCGCGGAAAGAACTGCCTGTCCAGAATGACGACGTTCAAGCCAGAGTTCCGCAGACCCCACGCGCAAGAGGAACCGGCCGGGCCACCACCGACAATCAGGACGTCGCATGAATCCATTTCCTGTCCTTTGCCGCCCGGTTGGTGTCCCAATAGAGCGGTGCGCGTGTCCAAAAGATTGGCTCGCTCTTTGAACCTGCAAAGCAGATTTGAAACAGTTGCAGCGAGCCAGCCCGGAATGCCGCGATCGATCCGGCAAGGTAGAGCCGCCATGCCCGCTGAAAACGGGGATCATACATTTCGGAGATTTGCGGAGCGGACTTATCAAAACGTTCCAACCAAAGCTCCAAAGTCTTGGCATAGTGAGGACGAAGGTTCTCTACGTCCGAGACTGCGTAATGATGCGGCTGCAGAATATCCATTACTTCGCCGAGCGTCGGGGCGTACGTGCCCGGGAAGATTCTCTTTCTAATCCAGCGGCTGAATGCGTCCTTGTGGCTTCTCCCGATGAAGTGGAGGATCCCGCGGCCGGAGTCACCGATCGACCGATGAATGACTTTTCCCAGACGAGCGTAGTCGGCGACATTGACGTGCTCCAGCATCCCCACGGAGGCAAATACATCGAACTTACCGGCAATGTTCCGGCAGTCATCCTCGATGAATTCCACTCTGTCATTGAGTCTCTCTTCCAATGCCCGCCTGCGCGCATACACAATCTGTTCATGGGAGATATTGAACGCCGTGACGGACACTCCGTAATGCCGAGCCATGTGGAGTGCGAGGGCTCCCCAGCCGCAGCCGGCTTCGACAACCCGCTCCCCCGGCTGAAGCTGCAGCTTGCGGCAAATGTAATCCAGCTTAGCCTTCTGGGCCTCTTCGAGAGTCGCCGAAACCGAAGGAAAGTACGCGCACGTATACACTAATTGCGAGTCAAGCCAGAGCTTGTAAAACGCGTTTCCCAGATCGTAATGACTATGAATGTTGTTGCGGGATCCACGCAGGCTGTTTGCCTGGCACCAACCCATCCAGCCGGACGTAAGGCGCTGGTACCAGCTTCTATCCGCCCGGCCATTGGGCCAAGATTCGTAAACGGCCTGCAGTGCCCCGGCCAGATCGCCATCCACTTCGATGCGGCCGTCCGCATAGGCATCGCCGAACGCGATTTCGGGATCGAGAATAAGTCCGGCAAGCGTCCGGCGATCCTGGATTGTAACGGTGGCGAGTGGGGAGACGCCTGGAGGGGACAGTTCCGCGCCATTTCCTTTGAATAGAAATCGCAGCGGCGCCGGACCAATCGCCTTGAAGATCTGTTGTAGCAACCATTTTTCAACAAAGGGGAATCCACGGTTGAAAGGGATGTTATTTCTGAGTGCAAGGTCTGGCTGGCTCATTTCTTCCTCGTTTGAACTTGATGCTCATGGAAGCGCTCTGAGTTCCGCGTCTACGGCGATCACTGACCGGTGCTCTTAGACCCCTCCCTTGCTACTGCTGCGGGGCTTCCCGTGGGCGCAGGTGGCGGCGCCTCACTGGACTTTCGGACTGCGGCCGTGGCGCGAACCACGCAGAGTCTCCGACGAGACTCTCGAGCGCTTTGCCTTTGTTTTGCAGTGAATTGGGATCGTAGCGGATTGACCAAGTGCTACATGCTGAGATCCTCTACGCGTGTCATATGCACGTTGATGACCAAAGTGAATTCTTAGACAATTCCTCTATGGGCGGACGAGAGAAGCTCCGGTGCGTCACGGGCCGGGAGCGAGACCAATCCAACCGTGATCAAAGCCGTGGACTTAGACTTGCACTTTACTTTGGCCAGGAGGCATTATGCCCGAAAAGAAAACTCTTGCAAGGGCTCGAGAAGATGCCCTCCGTGCCAACATAGCTGAGACAGTTCCGGCCAGCCTAATTAAAGAGCAGGGCGGGAAAGAGAACCGGAATGAACAAGCAGCAGGCGAATGGATCGACCACGGCGTGGGGAGCCGCGGAACGCAGCGATGGCGAGC
>JACPNQ010000041.1 GCA_016185425.1 Acidobacteriota bacterium
CATCAGCACTTTGTCCTTGGCGTACTCGAAGTGATACATCGAGACGAGCTTCTTGTTGTCGCGCGCCGCGTTGAGCGCCGCTTCGTTGACAAGGTTCGCGAGGTCCGCGCCCGTGAAGCCGACCGTGCCGCGCGCCAGGATCTTGATGTCGACGTCGTCGGCCATCGGAATCTTGCGCGTGTGCACCGCGAGGATGCCTTCGCGGCCGCGCACGTCGGGACGATTGACGATCACGCGGCGATCGAAACGGCCCGGGAGCAGCAGCGCCGGATCGAGCACGTCGGGCCGGTTGGTCGCGGCCATCAGGATCACGCCTTCGTTTGATTCGAAGCCGTCCATCTCGACGAGCAGCTGGTTCAGTGTCTGTTCGCGCTCGTCGTGGCCGCCGCCGAGGCCGGCGCCGCGATGCCGGCCGACCGCGTCGATTTCGTCGATGAAGATGATGCAGGGCGCGTTCTTCTTGCCCTGCTCGAACAGGTCGCGCACGCGCGACGCGCCGACGCCGACGAACATCTCGACGAAGTCGGAGCCGCTGATCGAGAAGAACGGCACGTTCGCTTCGCCCGCGACCGCGCGCGCCAGCAACGTCTTGCCGGTTCCCGGGGGGCCCATCAACAGCACGCCCTTCGGAATGCGGCCGCCGAGTTTCTGGAATTTCTGCGGTTCTTTGAGGAACTCGATGATTTCCTGGAGCTCGCTCTTCGCTTCTTCGGCGCCGGCGACGTCGCGGAACGTCACTTTCTTTTGCGCGGAAGACGATAGCTTCGCCTTGCTCTTGCCGAACGAGAACGCCTTGTTCCCGCCGGTCTGCATCTGCCGCATGATGAAGATCCAGAAACCGATCATGAGCACGATCGGCGCGTAGTACACGAGCATCATCGTCCACGACGTGTTGGACTCGTGCGTGGCTTCAATCGTGACGTTCTGCGCGCGCAGTTCCTTGACCAGATCCGGATACACGGGGGCGTACGTCCGGTAGCCGCCCTTGGCCGCGTCGGTCTCGGCCGTTTTGGCCGTGATCTCGTTGCCCGAGATCTTGACGCTCACGATCTTCTGTTCGTTCACGTAATCCATGAACTTCGTGAAC
>JACPNQ010000038.1 GCA_016185425.1 Acidobacteriota bacterium
ATCACCAAGCTGCGAACTTGCGAGCAAATCATCGGCCCGCCACTCGCGAACATCCCGCAACGCAAACGAAAACTGCAAGGAGTCCGCAACGAATGAATCTGTCATCCGCAGCTCCGGAGCACCCACATACAACACCACCTGTCGCATCGGCTTCCGGTAGCGCCGCCACAGCAGCGCGTAATACTCCAGCATCCGCAGCGCCATATCGCCGTCATTCGAACTCTGCATTTCGATATGCAGCAGTGTCTCATTCGCCAGCAACAGCACCAGGTCAAGCCGCCGTTCCTGCACCGCTGGCAGCTCCACATTCAGAAACTCTTTCACCGGAATGCCACCGGTTAAATCCATCAGCAAGCTCGTCGGCTGCTGTTGGAACAAGTCTTTCAACGTACCGTCAAACGCCAAACGCGCACCTCCGCGCATTCTCCGCAATCCTCTCCAACTCCGCGCCGGAAAAACCCATCTCGCGTGCCAGGGCAAACTCACCGCCCAGCGAACACTCGAAAATCGCCGGGTCATCCGAATTCAAAGTCACCAGTACTCCCGCATCGAACAATGCCCGCAGCGGATGCTCCGCCAGCGACGGCACCGCACCCGTCCTCACATTGCTCGTCGGACATATTTCTAGCGCAATCCCCCGTTCCCGCAACTCCGCCAGCAGCACTAAATCCCCAACTGCCCGAATCCCATGCCCGATCCGATCCGCGCCCATCCGCACCATCGCCCAGACATTTTCGGCCGTAGATGTTTCGCCCGCATGGGGCGTGAACTTCAACCCCGCCTCTCGCGCCGCGGCCACTGCCCGCGCAAACTCCTCCGCCGGGCGGGCGGTCTCATCGCCGCCGATCCCGAACGACACGATGCCCTCTCCCCCATGCGCCGCCGCCCACGCCGCCACCCTCTCCGCGGGTGCGCCGCCAAATTGCCGCACGACATCCACATTCCACCGCACCGTCAACGGCGCCCGGTCCGACGCGGTGCGCAACGCCGCCCACACCTCGTCCAAACTCTGCCCTTTCCACTCCACAACACCGGCTGAAAAAATCACCTCAGCGTAACGCACGCCCTGCGCGGCCAGCGATGAAAACAACGAATCGGCCGCCATCGCATAGTGCTCCGGCGTCTGCAGTCGCCGCACCGCGGCTTTAAACGCCTCAATGAATCCCGCGAACGTATCGAAGCGGTACAGCGCCCGCGCCTCGGCAATCGTCAACGATGAATCCAGCCGGCACAGAAGCTCCGGCTCCAGAGATCCCTCCAGGTGTACATGCAATTCTGTATCGGCGCAAATCACAGTTGCCATAATAGCTGGATGCTCCCTGCCGAGTTCCGCGAAGAGATCGACGCCATCGTGGGCGGTTACCACGCCGATGTTTTCCGCATCCTCGGGCCCCATGCCGGCACCGGGGGCTGGGCGATTCGCGCCTTCCTCCCCCACGCAAAGTCCGCCGCTGTTCAACTCACTAGCCGGCGCGTCGAAATGCAACGCATTCACGATGGCGGCTTTTTCACCGCCACGCTCGACAGCAACCCGCATCACTACCAGCTCGCCGTCCAGACGGCGCACGGACACGAAGAGATCATCGAAGACCCCTACCGCTTCGGGCCCATCATTTCCAATTTCGATCTCCACCTCCATACGGAAGGCACCCTCAACCGCGCTTGGGAAACTTTCGGCGCCCATGTGCAGGCAATCGACGGCGTTGAAGGCGTTCGCTTTGCCGTCTGGGCGCCGTCCGCCCTCAACGTCACCGTCACCGGTATCTTTAACGACTGGCACACGCACCGTCATCCGATGCGGCTCCGTGACGGCGGCGTGTGGGAGCTATTCATTCCCGGCATCAAGGCCGGTGATGTCTACAAGTACCGCGTCAAATCCCAATACAACGACTACGAACAGCTCAAATGCGATCCCTACGCCTTTCGTGCCGAAGTGCCGCCCAAGACCGCCAGTGTTGTCCACGAATGGACCGGCTACCAATGGCGGGATCGGCAGTGGATGGACCGCCGCGCGAATACCAACTGGCTGGAAGCGCCGATGAGCGTCTATGAAGTCCACCTCGAGAGCTGGATGAAGGACACCGCGGGCAACCCGCTCACCTATCGCCAGTTCGCCCAAACGCTTGTCGAATACGTCAAGCGCCTCCACTACACGCATATCGAATTGATGCCCATCATGGAGCATCCCTACTCCGGCTCCTGGGGTTATCAGGTCACCGGCTTCTTCGCCGCCACCTCCCGCTTCGGTACTCCCGAGGACTTCATGTACTTCGTCGATTGCTGCCACCAGGCGGGCATCGGTATCTTCCTCGATTGGGTGCCCGGTCACTTCCCCAAGGACGCGCATGGCCTCGCCTGGTTCGACGGCACCGCGCTCTATGAACACGCCGATCCCCGGCAGGGTGAGCACCGCGGGTGGGGCACGCACGTCTTCAATTACGGCCGTAATGAGGTCCGTACATTCCTCGTTTCAAACGCCCTATTCTGGCTCGAGCAGTTCCACATCGACGGCCTTCGCGTCGACGCCGTCGCCTCCATGCTCTTCCTTGACTACGGCCGCGAGGAGGGCGAGTGGGTCGCGAATCAATATGGCGGACGGGAGAATCTCGAAGCTGTCGAATTCCTCAAGCAGTTCAACATCGCCGCGCACCGGGTCCCCGGCGCAATCACCATCGCCGAGGAGTCCACGTCCTTCGGCGCCGTCACCCATCCGGTTTATCTGGGCGGACTCGGCTTCAGCCTGAAATGGAACATGGGCTGGATGCACGACATGTTCAACTACTTCAAGCTCGAGCCCGTCTTCCGCCGGTTCAATCAGAACAACATCACCTTCAGCCTCCTCTACGCCTTCACCGAGAATTTTCTGCTCCCCATCTCGCACGACGAGGTTGTTCACGGCAAGTCATCCCTAATCGGTAAGATGCCAGGCGACGAATGGCAGCGCTTCGCCAATGTGCGCGCCTTCCTCGGCTACATGTACGGCCACCCCGGCAAGAAGCTCCTCTTCATGGGCCAGGAGCTCGGGCCCTACGAAGAGTGGGACTGGCAGGGCCAGATTCGATGGGAACTTTTGGAATACCATTTCCATCGAAAACTACAGACGCTCGTCGTGGAGCTCAATCGGCTCTATCGGGCCGAGCCCGCGCTCTATGAGGTAGACAACAGTTTCAATGGTTTTGATTGGATCGACTTCCGCGATGTCGACGCGTCTGTCATCGCCTTCCAACGCCGCGCAAAGAACCCGGACGATTTCCTCGTTTTCGTCTGCAACTTCACGCCCGTGCCGCGGCACAACTACCGCATCGGCGTTCCCCGCGACGGCAACTACCTGGAACTGCTCAATACCGACGCAAGTATTTTTGGAGGAAGTAACATGGGCAACTTCGGCTGGCGCAATGCCGACCCCCACAAATCGCATGGCCACAACTTCAGCCTCTCGCTCACCCTGCCACCGCTATCGGTCGTTGTCTTCAAGCCGGAGCCACTAGCCAAACCGGAATGAACCCGGCCGCACTTATCAACCTGGCGCTCTTGCTCCTCTTCGGCGCGCAGCACAGCCTGATGGCGCGCCCCTGGTTTAAGGAGCGAGCCAGATTCCCCAAGCCCCGGCGCACCTACGCGCTCGCCACGGTCGCCGTCCTCATCGTTATGGCCCGTATGTGGCAGCCGATGCCTGAACTTGCGTGGCACTTCACCGGCATCACCGGCTACGGACTGTACGCCGTCTGGACGTTCGGCCTCCAACTCATTCTCTTCGGCGCAATCTCGATCAACTGGCGCGAACTGCTCGGTCTCGCCGAACCGGCGCAGCCGGAGTTCCGCGCGCCGTTCCTCTACACGATCATCCGCCATCCCATCTACCTTGGGATCATTCTCGTGCTCTGGGCCACGCCGCGCATGACCCACGGCCGGCTGCTTTTCGCGGCCGGCATGACGCTCTATATTCTGATCGGAATCCAGTTCGAAGAACGCGATCTCGAACGCGCGTTCGGCGAGGTATACCGTGTCTACAAACAGCGCGTGCCGATGCTGATTCCGCGCCCGCGCCGCTAGCTCTTGACCTCGAAGATCACTTCCACTTCGACCGCCGCGCCGGTCGGCAGCGACGCAAAGCCCAGGGCCGACCGCGCGTGGTATCCATCGCCGCTCTTACCGAAGACCTCATGGAGGAGATCGGATGCGCCGTTGATCACCAGATGCTGCTCAATAAAGTCGGGTACTGAGTTCACACAGCCCAGCACCTTCACTATGCGGAGTCCATCAAGCGTTCCGTGTACATTCCATGCGGAGTTCAGGATCTTTGCCGCGCACTCGCGTGCGGCCGCATAGCCTTCCTTTGTCGACAGGCCCGCTCCCAATTTTCCTTTCAGGGTGCTTACATGGCCAGAGCTGAGAAGTTGGTTTCCGGATCGAACACAGAGGTTCAAATATCCTGGCGTCTGCTTTTCAAAAGTAAGGCCTAGGTGCTGTGCGGTTTCTTGAGGAGTCATGGAGGTGGAACTTTCAAGATATTCGGCTATGATCTCCATATGCAACTCGTACGCCTTGCGTTCCTCACCCTCGCCGCCGCCATATTCTCCTTTGCCGCCGACATTACCGGCAAATGGACGAGCGAAATAAACACGGACAATGGCCCTGTCCACCTCACGCTTGACCTGAAGATGGATGGCGAGAAACTCACCGGCACGGTCACCACACACATGGGCGAGATGTCCATCAAGGAAGGCAAAGTCAGCGGTGACGAACTCACCTGGATCACCATCTACGAGCGTGACGGCAACCAGATGCGCCTTCTCAACAAGGCCAAGCTCAACGGCGCCGAAATGAAAGTAATTACCACCGTCGAAGGCCGTGAAGACCGCCGCTACGAGTACGTGGCAAAAAAATCTTCGTAACGAAACGCGCTACTGCTTAGGTGGTTGTTCGGTCGTCGCATCGGTGGGAAGGGGCTCCGGCGTGTCGAATTTGATCGACGTGTCGGCGCCGAATTTCCGGTAGAGCCGGAACTCCACTTCGTTCTTTACCAGGTCCTTGCCGGCCCGCATCCTCACCTCGGCGCGCAACGGAAGCATGAACTTGCTGCCGGAAATGTCGGTGCTGTCGTAGTCGAGCACCGTTGTCGCCATCTGCACCGGGAAACTTGGCGGCATGTCGGCATCCAGCGTAATCCTTGTGACTTCATTCGTATCCCGGTCGATGAACACCAGCCCGTGATATCCGGGCGTAGTCACATCCTTGCGTTGGTAGGAGACTGACCACTTCGAGTTCGGCTGCGCGACGAAATAGCTGTAAACGTGATTGCGCTTTCCGCGGAGCGTACCCCAGCGCTGCCATTCAAAGCGAGTCTGCGTGCCTGGTTCGAACAACTCTCGCATCATCGAACCGAACTCGCCGGATGACGTCGACCCGTCCAGCTTTTGGTACGCCACCTCCGTCATGCGTCCGTTGATCGAAATGACCTTGTAGTCTTCTTTTTGTTCGAAGTACGAGAGGCGGGTAGTGATCGTGTCCGCGTTTCGCCAGAATTCCAGACCGGACGGATCGATGTACCGCCGCGTCACCTGCACGCAGATGAAGTCGGGCAAACGCTTGGAGTAGCCTAGTGCATATTCCCGCGCCTTTTCGATGACCTCTTTCTGATCGTCCGCCGCCGGCGGCGGAATCGGCGGCGGCAGAGGTTTCTTCGCGGCCACGACCGGCGGTGGCGCGGCCGGAAGATCCTTGGTCAGTGCGATCATATCGCGCAGCGCTTCCACAGTCTTCGGACCCACACCCATCCCGGAAAACTCTTCGAAGTACCTGGCTTCCAGTTTCTGCGTCAGCTTGGACTTCTTCAGAAAATCGGCCACCTGTTTGTCCGGGTGATGCAGATCCACCGACGACTTCAGGAACGACCGCAACTGGTCCACCGACATGCGCATCTGCGCCAATGCGGGAACCGCCAACAAGACAACTGCCAAAAGCCAGCGCATAGTCTTATTGACGCTTCTTTTTCCCGGTCTGTTGCGGGATTCGCGGCGGCCCAAGCGTCTTTTCGATCGCCGCCTGCGCTAGGGGCGCCATCACGCGGTAGCCCTCGGCGTTGGGGTGGAGGCCGTCATTTGCCAGTTCCGCCTTCAATTGTCCGCTCGGGTCCATCATCGCATCGAAGTAGTTCAAGTACGTGAAGCCGCGTTTCTGGCACATGCCGGCGAGGTATTGGTTGAGTTCGCGAATGACGGAGTTCGGGCGCGTCTTGGTCATTTCGAAGCGGGGGTTCGCGTCCTTGTGGTGATCAGAAGTGGGCAAAATTGATGCAAAAATCGCCCTTATAGCGTGCTTTTCGCACAGATCCGCAATCATTTTGAGGTTGTTTTGAATGGTTTCGACGCTCACGCCACGGGCGATGTCGTTTGTTCCGGCGAGGATCAGCATCGCCGCCGGCTTGTTCGCGATTACGTCGGCCTGCATCCGTCCGAGCATTTCACCGGTGATCTGGCCGGAAATGCCGCGATTGACGAAATCCTTGCCTGGGAAGTACTCGTTGAGGCGCCAGCCGTCGGTGATGGAGTCACCGAAAAAGACGACGCGCTCCGCCGTCGCTGGTCCAAGTGTTTTGTTTGCCTCACTATAGCGGCGAAGGTTGTCCCGGTCCGCACCTCGGAGCTGCCCTTCTGTCTGCAGGAGCTGCGCGCGGAAATGGATGTCGAGGCGTTCAACAGCATCGCGCAGTTCCGTAAGCTGTTGTTTTCCTGTAGGGTTAGGCGGATAGGGCTTTGGAAGACCGTCGGCCAGCGCAAGGTAAGACTTCGCATCCATTAGCAGGCTGTATGCTGTTGCAATCGTGAGCCTTCCGGCAATTTTGATGGCTCTGTCGTCCTGCTTCAAATTCTCGAGTATCGGCGCTGCGGCGCGCGCGAGGCCGGGCGCGGTGACCGAAGTCGATTCGGCCAGTTGGACCATTCGTTCCGAAAGCGCGAGCGCATCGCGCGCGGGCAACAGTTCGCCCTGCGCCGCGAGCGGCAAGCCGCATATTGCCAATAACATCCATCGCATCATTTCTTCATCGCCTCCGTTGGCGGTTCCACTTTATCCAAGGTGAAGGTCACTGTCCCGATATGAATGCGCATGCGCACCTGTATTTGCACGGGCAGGCGGCGCGCATCGTCGCTGATCCAGATAAACAGCCGGGCGTTCCGTTTGAACAGTATATCGTTGAAAAGGAAGGCCTCATATCGAATCGTATGGAAGGTCCCGGCCTTGGTGGAGATCTTCTCGCGCTCTTGCGCCTCGATGCGGGCCTGGGCGAGTTTTTTTCCGTCGCTGATCGGGAGAATGACTCGTTGGCCGGGCTGCAGGTCTTTCAACGTGCGCAACTTAGCCAGGCCGGCGAGGACGTCGTGCACACAGCCGGTCGTATCGAGATCCTTCTCCAGAATCGTCTCGTTCTTGAGCAGATCGCGTTCCAGATAGTGCGATTTCCTGTCGGTCCAGCGAATGACAGTGTCCCGTTTGCGACTGCCTTCCTCCGCCTGTAGACGAGCGTTCTGAGCGCAGAGGTCCGTTGTCCCCTGGACATCGTATATGTCGTTGACTTTGAAGAGCCGCGACACTAGGCCTGCGGAGAAGAGCTTCAATTGCGCTTTGTATCCGCCGGGACCGCGATCCCAAGTCATGTCCGTACGGCCGGCATTGATGAGGCGCCATTCCACCTGGTAGGAGAAGCTTTCCGATGTTTGCGCCGAGAGTGATAAGGCGGCGAGCAGCAGAAAAATTGGCATGAACGATTGAGTTTGCCACAAAAGCTACTTGCGGCGGAGTATGCGTCCCTGGCGCAGTGTGTTCGATTTGCCGTCGTCTACCACGACGGCGCCGTTGACCATTACAAAATCAAAGCCGGCGCTATATTGATGGGGCTTCGAGAATTCGGCGCGATCCTGGACCTGGGCGGGATCGAAGAGCACCAGGTCCGCGGCGAACCCTTCGCGGATCTGGCCGCGATCATGGAAGCCGAATGTACGAGCGGGCAGGGAAGTCATTTTGCGAATGGCGTCTTCCAGTGTCAATATGCCGCGTTCCCGGACATATCGGCTTAAAACCCGGGCGTTGGTGCCATAGTTGCGCGGGTGAGGGATCGCTTCGCCGAACGGGACCATGCCGGCGTCGCTGGCCACCGTGGTAAGCGGATGGCGCATGATACGGTCGACGTCTTCGTCGCTCATAACGTGATAGACGATGACGGGCCGTCCTTTGGTGCGCATATCCATCAATGTTTCAATCTCATCGGCGAGCGTCTTCTTGCGGCCTTTGGCGAGATTGATTTCACTGATCGTTTTGCCTTCGAGCGAACGGTCTTCGGGGGAATCGGCTATGACGGCGAACGAGTAGCCGGCCTGGCCCTGGCGGAGAGTGAGATCCGCACTCATCTGCGCGGCGATGCGCCGGCGGCTGGCGGGGGTGGTCAAGCGTTCGGTGACGGCGGATGGTCCATCGGCGAGCGCATCGCGAGGGAAGAAAATGTCGATGGTGGCGCTGGCGGCGGTGTAGGGATATTGGTCGACGACAACGTCAAGCCCTTCGCGGCGGGCGTCCTCGATCATCTTTAGCGTCTTCGCCGACTTGCCCCAATGGCGGCGATCAATGATCTTGAAATGAGAGATTTGCACGGGGAGGCGGGCTTCGCGGCCGACGGTGATGGCTTCGCGAATGGCGTCTTCAATGGCAACACCTTCGTCACGCATGTGCGTGGCGTAGACTCCGCCATAGGGTGTGGCCGCTTTGGCAAGAGCGACGACTTCACTGGTTTGCGAATAGGTGCCGGGCACGTACCACAGACCCGTCGCGAACCCGACCGCGCCGTCCTTCATTCCCTGCGCGACGAGGGCCTTCATCTTTTCGAGTTCTGCGCCGGCCGGAGGACGATTGGCGCTGCCCATGACGGCTGCGCGCACGGAGTTGTGACCGATCAGGGAGGCGATGTTGGGGCCGATGCCGCCCCTTTCGAGGCGGGCGAACCAGTCGTCCAAATTAGTGGCGGAATTGCCGCAATTGCCCGTCACGACCGTGGTGACGCCGTTGCGAAGGAAAGCATCGGCGCGAGGATCGATAAAGATGGCCCGTTCGATGTGCGTGTGAACGTCGATGAACCCTGGGGCGAGGACGCGGCCGACGGCCTCAATGATGCGGTCCGCAGTCGCGGATGGCAGCGCGCCGACATGTGCGATGCGGCCTCCTTTAATCGCCACGTCGGCCTTGTACCAGGGATTGCCGGTACCGTCGACGACGCGCGCGCCGCGGATCAGGACGTCATAATCGGCGGCTCGTCCCGCCAGGATTGAAAATACCCACAGGCAGAGTAGAATCAGTGGCATAAGCCGGTAGCTAACCACTGTATCGCCAATTGGCGGGAACAGTACCGCGCCGGGCCTCGTATAAAGCCTACGACGATGACACATCGACTTCTTCTATTGACGGCCGCGACCGCGTGCTTGCTCACTGCCCAGCAGCCCCCGCTGCTCGACCGGGAACTGTTCTTCGGCGATCCCGAAATCTCGGGGGCGCAGATCTCGCCCGACGGGGCGTACATCACGTTCATGCGGCCGTACAACAACGTCCGCAACATTTGGATCAAGAAGGCGGCGGAGCCGTTTTCCGAGGCGCGGCCCCTTACAACATCGGCCAAGCGGCCGATCCCAACGTATTTCTGGACCCGCGATTCGAAATTCCTGCTGTTCATTCAAGACAACGACGGTGACGAAAACTTCAACGTTTACGCGCTGAATCCCAAAGAGGAGAAGCCGGAGGCAAGGAATCTGACGAACGCCAAGGGCGTACGCACGCTGCTCTACGCCTCCCCGAAGAACGATCCGGACACATTCTTCATTGGCATCAACGACCGGGACAAGGCATGGCACGATCTGTACAGGCTGAAGGTCTCGACGGGGGAGAAGACGCTGCTCCGGGGGAATACGGAGCGAATCAGCGGTTGGAATTTCGATCTCGCCGGCAACCTGCGTCTGGCCGAGCGCACGAACGACAAGGGTGACACCGAGATCCTGCGCGTCGACCCCGACGGATTCAAGACGCTCTACTCCTGCAGTGTGCTGGAAGGGTGCGGCGTGATCCGCTTTCACAAGGACGGCAAGCGCGCGTACATGCAGTCGAATGCCGGGGCGAATGTCGATTTGACCGGCTTGTATCTGATGGACGTGGCGACGGGCAAGACGGAACTGGTGGAGACGGATCCAAACAAGCGTGTGGATTTCGGAAATGCGCGATTCTCTGAAGTCACCGATGAACTGGTATTGACCACCTATGTCGAAGACCGGGTCAGGATTTATTGGAAGGACAAGGCGAAGGAAGCCGATTATCGGCTGCTGCAGAAGCGGTTCGCGGGGAAGGAAGTTTCGGTGGGTGGCTGCACGAAGGATGAATCCCGGTGCCTGGTGGTCGTGAATTCCGACACCGATCCGGGGGAGGTCTACTTGTTCGACCGGGCGTCGAAGAAGACGGAGCTGCAGTACAAGATTCGGGAGAAGATACCGCGCGACGCGCTCGCGGCGATGGAGTCGATCCGTTATAAGTCGTCCGATGGTTTGGAGATTCCCGCCTATCTCACCATTCCGAAGGGGGCGAAGCGGCCGATGCCGCTGGTGGTGCTTCCGCACGGCGGACCGTGGGGCCGGGATGTATGGGGGTATAACGGGTTGGCGCAGTTCCTTGCCAATCGCGGTTATGCGGTGTTGCAGCCGAACTTCCGCGCGTCTACCGGATTCGGCAAGAGGTTCCTGAATCTGGGCAACGGCAAGTGGGGCGAGACGATGCAGGACGATCTGACGTTCGGCGTGAAGCATCTGGTGGCGAACGGCACGGTGGACTCAAAGCGGGTTGGCATCCTGGGAGGATCGTATGGCGGCTATGCGACGCTGGCGGGCGTGGCGTTTACGCCGGATCTCTACGCGGCGGGTGTGGCTATTGTCGCGCCGTCCAATCTGATTACACTGCTCGATTCGATCCCGCCATATTGGGAAGCGGGACGGACGATATTCCACACTCGAATGGGGAATCCGGGCACGCCGGAAGGCAAGGCGCAGTTGATGCGGCAATCGCCGTTAAACTCGGCGGCGAAGATCAAATCGCCACTGATGGTAGTGCAGGGAGCGAACGATCCGCGTGTCAATCAGGCCGAGTCCGACCAGATTGTGATCGCCCTACGCGACCGGAACTTCCCTGTGGAGTACCTGGTGGCGCCGGACGAGGGTCACGGCTTCCAGCGGCCGGTGAACAATCTGGCGATGTTCCTGTCGGCGGAGAAGTTTCTGGCGAAGCACTTGGGCGGACTGGCGCAGGAGGATACGAAACCGGAAGTCACGACGCGGTTGAAGGAAATCACGGTTGATCCGAAGACGGTGAAGTTGAAGCCGAAAGGCTCCAGCGCGGGAGTAGCGAAGCCGGTGACCGGCCTGACGCCGGGAGTGAGCAACTACGTGGTGACGATCGCGATGGGTGAGCGCAAGATGACGATGCAGATCACCTCCACGATCAAGGAAGAGGGCGGGACATGGCGAGGAACCGATGTCACCAAAACACCGAATGGGGACGTGGAAGATTCCGTGGTGCTGGCGAAGGACACGCTCCACATGATGAAGCGTTCGATGAAGCAAGGGCCGGCGATCGTACAGATGGAAGTGAAGGACGGAAAGCTGACAGGCTCATTGAACATGGGCGGCCAGGAGCGGCCGATCAACGTGGATTTGCCGGGGCCGTTGTTCGCCGATGGCGGGGGAAGTCCGCAGGCGTTGGGCACTCTGCCGTTGGCTGCCGGATACAAGGCCACATTCCACAACTTCGACCTCATGAAGCAGAAGCCCAAGCTAATGCAACTGGAGGTAAGCGGCGAGGAGAAGGTAACCATCCCGGCCGGGACATTCGATGCCTGGAAGGTAGAGGTTTCCTCGACCGACGGCGGGAACGAGAAGATTTCGTTCTGGATCGACACGAAGACGAGGAAGTATCTGAAATCTACCGGAGTGCTCGCGCAGTTTGGCGGTGCGACGATGACGGCGGAGTTGCAGCCCTAGCCGTTAGACGACGGCCGCGTGTTCCGGACGGAGATCGAAGCGGATACCGGTGAACTGGTTGCCGGTATCCTCGAAGGTGACGCTATCGGGGGCGCGTCCGCTATCAACCGGGCGTAGGACGATCTCCATGGCGCTAGCCCCGGTGGGGTTGGCGCCCGAGAGGGAGACGGTATAGGAGTCATCGTGGTTCTGCCCGTTGCGGCCGCTAACGACAACGGAATAGGTACCGTCGAAGTTGCTAAAAAGAGCCGCATGGATCGGCAAGCATGGGTGGTCGGTATAGAGGACCATTTCGCTCATGGGGCCTCGCCACCGGTCAGTGGCAATGTCTGTAGTGCGCATCGTAGTAGGGGAGGACGGATTGGCCCTCACTCCTTAGACGCGCAAACGGCGTGAAAAAAAGGCAAGTTCCAAAATTAATTTTTGGCCTGCCCGATCAGAACGCGTAGCGCAAGCCGAGTTGTACAATCCGCGGATCGCCGGCGGCGGTAATGCGGCCGAACAGGGAATTGGTGCGAGTAGTGTTCGGCGTGCCGAGATTGGCATGGTTCAAGAGATTGAAGAACTCCGCACGGAACTCGAGCTTGTGCTTCTCCGAGTAAGGCATCTTGAACGCCTTAAACGTGGAGAAATCAATTGTGAACAACCCTGGGCCGCGCAGGGTGTTACGGCCGATCGTTCCGAAAGTGCCGAGCGCCGGGGACGCGAATGCCGCCTTGTTGAACCAGGATAGAATCTGGTCGCCCTTAGAGCGGTCACCGTCGACGGCGGGATTGCCAACAATATCGACACGGTCCTGGCCGATGCCGCTGCGGGAGACGTCAACGCCTTCACCGATCGTCAGCGGCGGTCCGCTTTGCAGCGTCAGAATTCCGTTCGCCTGCCAGCCACCCAGGATGAACTGCGCGGGGCCGTGAAATTTGAATGGCAGAGCCCAATTGAAGGAGCCGGTGAAGCGCGCCCGGCGATCGAAGGTCGATGGCCCATAGTCTTTAATGATCGAGTCATAGGGATAGGCGTTGCCATTGCCTTCAAACGCCGTGCTGGATAGGATGTCCAAGCTCTTCTGCCAACTGAAGCCGGAGAGGAACGTGAGACCGCCGGAGAAGCGGCGCTCCAAGCTAAGAACCATCGCGTGATAGTTCGACCGGCCGTACGTTCCGGCGAAGGTAATCTGCGTGAACTCCTTGCGTGGGCGGCGATCGTTGGTATTTGCAATGGTCGCGCCTGGACCGTAGACGGCCGGATTCAGCTCGGCGGCGTGGAAGAGGCGGCGGCCAGCGGAACCTTGATAGGCGGCGCGAAGGACGAGGCTGCCGGGTAGTCCCTGCTCGACAGTGACGTTCCACTGATGGATGTTCGGATAGGTGAAGGCCGGATCGAAGCCGACAATCAGGAACGGTTGCGGGAACTGCTGCGTGGATGCGATGGGCCGTGTGACGGGGAAGGGGTTGGTGTATCCACGATAGGGATCCTGCGTGCTGGAGGGCGCCGCGATATCGACACGAACGGAGTTAGGAGGCGAGGTGACCTGGCGGTTGTAGGTCAGCGCGGTTGTTTGATCGTGGAAACGGCCGTAGCCGCCGCGGACGCTGGTTTTACCGTTGCCGAAGAGGTCCCAGGCAAAGCCGAGGCGGGGATCGAAGATGTTCCAGACGCTGTTGACACCGGCGACAGGGATGCCGGGATCACCGCCGGCGAGTTGGCCGGGAGGCAGGTTGGGGAATCGTTGCGAGCGGGTTCCCTGGCGGTAGGCCGCATCGTTGAAGACGGAGATCTGATGGGAGGGGATGTCCGTGAAGGGGATAAAGGGATTCCATCGAACGGCGAGGTTCAACGTGAGGCGGCGGCTGACTTTGAAGTTGTCCTGCGCATACAGGCCGTAGAGATTGCGAATGAGATTGTTGTAGAGCGGCGAAATCTGGGTGAACGCGCTCGGTTTGCCGACCATGAAATCGACGAGATTGTTACCGGACAACTGGCCGCCAAACGTGAACGTGCCATCGGAGTTGAAGTCCTGGTCCAGTATGCTCTGTTCACGGAGAATGTCGCCGCCCCATTCCAGTTCATGGCGGCCCTTGACGAGCGTCCAGCCGTGCTGCAGGTTGTATTGGTTGCGGGGCACGCGATAGAGCGCGTTGTACGAGTTGCTGAAGTAGTTGTTGACGCTCATGCGGAACGTCGTGCCAGACGAAAGGGTGGGAACGTTGATGCCGAGCTCGCGGTGGCCGGGAAAGACCGTGGGGCCGAAGGCGATATTGGAGGCGCGGTTATAGCTGACGGTGGTGTTGGTGAGGAGCGTTGGCGACAGCGTCGCGGTGTAGTTAACGACGGCGCTCTGGCTCTGCCAGCGGCGGTCGGCGATGGCAGTGAGGATGTTGGATGGGTTGAGGATGGCCGGTATTTTCAGTTCGTCGAAGAAGTAACGTCCGGATAGCTGGTGTTTGACGGAGAACTGATGGTCGATGCGGAAGAGGTACTGATTGTCGGTCTGCTTGTCGCCGCGCTGATAGTAGATCAGGCCATCGGCAGACGCGGCCGTGGGGATGTAGGCGAGGACTTTCTGCGCGATGGGATCCAAGCGGGAAGTGGGGATGATGTTACCGGGGAATGCCTGGCCGTTGGCGGGATCGATGAGCCGCGCGGAGAGATTGGAAAAGTTTCCGGCGCGCTGCGCCGCCGTAGGCACGACGCTGGTGAGCGTGGAAGGGAGCGCGCGAACTTGCGTGCCCTGCCAGGAACCAAAGAAGAAGGTACGGTTGCGGATGAGACGCCCGCCGAAGGAAAAGCCATATTGATTGCGCTTCAGACCGTCGTTGCGCGGAGCGAAGAAGTTACGTGCGTTCATCTTCGCGTTCCGAAGATATTCGAAAGCGGAGCCGTGAAATTCGTTAGTTCCAGAGCGCGTGACGATATTGACAACACCGCCGCCTCGACCGGCGAACTTGGCCCCATAGTTATTGGTCTGGAAGCTGAACTCCTGGACCGCATCCGGATTGGGGAGGACGTTGGGGACCTCGGTGTAAGGATCTTCGTGGATGCCGCCGTCGAGGACGAACGTTGTCGAATTGCCGCGGCCGCCGCTGGCCGACGTGAGCTCGCTGGAGGCCTCCGGCCGGGTCGCGCCCTGATTGAAAGTTCCCGGGGCGCTGAGGGTACCGGGCGTGACCCGCAGCAGTTGCAGCACGTTGCGGCCGTTGAGGGGAAGGTCCGTTACCATGTTGCGGTTGATGACCGTATTCAGCGTGGCTGTGCGCGTGTCCACAACGGCGGCGGCGCCAACGACATTTACCGACTCGCTGACAGAGCCGACCTGCAGTTGGGCGTTCATGGTGGCATTCTGATCGACCTGCAGGACCAGCCTGGGGAGATTGAAAGTGGAAAAGCCCTCTTTGCTGACGGCGATGGTGTAGGCCCCTACGGGAATTGCGGTTAGCGAGTATAGACCGGCGTCGTTGGACACTGTCGTCCTTTCGATACCGGTGTCGAGATTCCGGACGAGGACCTTAGCGGATGGAACGGGCGCGCCGCTGGGATCTGTTACCGTGCCTGCGAGGGATGCTGTGGTTCGTTGGGAGAACGCGGGAAAAGTCGCCAGCATCGTGGAGAGGAAAACTAAGTAAATCTTCATAAACGCCTGTTAGAGTATATGCAACTCCCGGATCGGAGTAAAGAAACCTCGCGGGCGCCCGCTTCACTCAATAGATCCCGGACTCTTTCGACACATCATGCTCTTCGGCGCGGCGCGCATCGCGTGCTGTCGATGGATCGATAACCGCCTTGACTTCGTTGATGGTATCGGCAGGGAAACCGCTGAGATAGGCGTGCTCGCGAATCAGCCGCTGATCGCGGGCGATGTACACGCTGTACACCTTGTCGGCGGTGACGAAGCTTTCGACCCACTGGATTTGGGATCCAATCTCCTCAAGCGCACGGCAAGATCTTTCGGAAATAACCGCGAGGTCGTCCGGCGACAAGGCGCCGGCACCAGGCATGTTCCGTTCGATCACGTACTTTGGCATGGCGTCTCCTTCCGTTTTCGTTTTGAAGCTATCGGATGTTCCACAGCAGATAGGCGGCCAGCGCTGTTCCAACGACCGCTCCGCCGTAGCAAAACACATTGATCAACTCGTTGAGGTGCTTGATCTGCAGGCCGTCGTACAGCGTGAAACGGAAACGGTGCGCCCAGTGGAACAGCGGCAGCGAGCAGAGCGTGAACAAATATAGCCGCGTAATGGGATGCTTGATCAAGTGGATCAACTTTTCCTGGCTTGGCGCATCCAGACATCCGAGGGGAAACGCCAGCCCGAACAGCAGAATGTGGATAGGCAGCAATAGCGCCGATATCACTCCGCCGGCGCTGAAGAGCATCCACAAAAACGGTTCATTCGATCGCTTGTTCATTTAGCCTCGCAGCAGGATCCAAGCCACGGCGCCGGACGCAACGGCCCAGGCGGCATAATTCGGCGCCGCGATGGCGATGCCGGGAAGGCGTTTGCCGCCTACCCGGACGACCATCGCCTTGGCCGACAGGTTAAACCAGGTAACTGCGTGGAAAACCACGAAGAAAAAGCTGACCGCATTCAAAGTCAGCAGGAGAGGACTCCGCAGCCATCTCTGGAATTCGCCGTAGTCCGCCGGTCCACTAGTCACAGCCCGGATTTGCAGCAGTGTCACAACGACAAACCAGGCGACGAAGACGCTGCTGACCTCCCTAAGAATGAACTTCAGATACACCCAGCGTGTCAGCCACCAGTAAGTTGAGACACGCGCGTGATACGACTTTGGCACATACTCGGTGGGATTGATCATGGGCTATGTCCCTCCTCGCGGCAGTACAAGGGCCTTCAGCCACTCTGTGGTGGCGGTTAACTTGTACTGCTGAATTGCGCCGGCTGGGTCGACGTTCTTGGGACAAACCTGTGTGCACTCGCCGACAAAAGTGCACCCCCAAATTCCATCGTGCTGCGAGAGGATGTCGAGGCGTTGGTTGGCCCCCTGATCGCGCGAGTCGAGGTTGTAGCGCTGCGCCAGGGCAATGGCCGCCGGTCCGCTGAACAACGGATCTAATCCGTAAACCGGACACGCGGCATAACAGAGCATACAGTTGATGCACATGCTGTATTGCTTGTAAGCGTCCAGTTCCTCCGGTGTTTGCAGGTACTCCTCGTCCAGCGGCTTTTCCACTTTTCGAATGATCCAGGGTTTGGACTTTCCGAGCTTCACTAAGAAGTCCGAAGTGTCGACAACCAGGTCCCTGAGCACGGGGAAATTTTTCAGAGGCTCCACGCGCACGGGGCCAGGCGCATAGTCGGAAAGGAATGTGGCGCAAGTCAACTTGGGAACTCCGTTCACTGTCATGCCGCAGCTCCCGCAGACTCCCATACGGCAAGACCAGCGGAACGACAGTGTCCCGTCCAGATGATCCTTAATGTAGTTAAGCGCGTCGAGCACCACCCACTCTTTTCGGAGGGGGACCTCATAGGTGTCGAATCCAGGTTTCTCGTCGTGTGCCGGATGATACCGTGCGACTTCGATGGTGATCCTGTTCGCCATTCCTGTTCACCTTCCGTAGACCCGCTCGGCCGGAGGCCAGCGAGTGATGGTTACGGGCGCGTATTCGACACGCGGGCGCCCGTCCGCGCCGCGGTATGTCAGTGAGTGCGCCAGAAACTTCTCGTCGTCGCGCGCCGGATAGTCCGTTCGCTGGTGGGCTCCGCGGGACTCGGTCCGCCGCATGGCGCATTCGGCAATCGTTTCGGCCACGTCGAGCATGCACGATAACTCGAGCGCGGAAATCAGCTCCGTGTTAAACACGTGTCCCCGGTCGTCCAGGCGAATATCGCGGAACCGGTCCTGCAGCTCCTGCAACTTGCCCGCGGCGCCAGAGAGAGAGTCACCAGAACGGTAAATACCGGCGCAGTTCTCCATAATCTTCTGCATCTCCTCGCGGAGATCGGCGATCGGCTCCCGGCCTCCAGTCTTCCTCAGAAACTGATCCTGCAGCCGCGCCTCTTCGTCGAGCGCCTGAGCGAGCAGATGCCGGCCCGGCGGTTTTTGCTCGGCCGCGTAGGCAGCCGCCGCGCTTCCGGCTCTGGCGCCAAAAACGAGCAGTTCCGGGAGGGAGTTAGAACCGAGGCGGTTGGCGCCGTTGATACTGACACAAGCGGTCTCGCCTGCCGCGTACAATCCTTTCATTGGCGTGGCGCCGTTTAAGTCCGTATGGACGCCGCCCATCATGTAATGAACGACGGGACGGACGGGAATCATCTGCGAGATGGGATCGATGTGCTCGTACTTCAGGCACAGTTCGCGGACAAACGGCAGCTTTTCGTTGATCGTCTTCGCTCCCAAATGCCGAAGGTCAAGATTTACGACGGGCCCATAGGGTCCTTCTACGGTGCGGCCTTTCTCCTGCTCGTGGACAAACGCCTGCGAAAGCCGATCGCGAGGGCCTAACTCCATGCTGCGGAGGACGGGCTGCGGTTCCGGCGTTCCCAGGTTGTAGTCCTGCAGGTAGCGATAGCCATCCTTATTCAGTAAGTGACCTCCCTCGGCGCGGGCCGCCTCGGTAATCAGTATTCCGGTAAACGGGAGGCCGGTCGGATGGTACTGCACGAATTCCATGTCCTTTAATGGCGCGCCGGCGCGGTAGGCAAGGGCCATGCCATCGCCGGTTTTGATGGCGGCATTCGTGGTAAATCGAAAGACGCGTCCGCAACCGCCTGTGCAGAGGATGACAGCTTTCGCGGTGATCGCCTGAATTTTGCCCGTGGTTAGCTCCAGCGCCACAACACCCTGAACACGGCCGTCGTCCACCAGCAACCTGGTGGCGAAGTATTCGTCGTAGCGGGTTACGGCGTCGTACTTAAGGGATGTTTGAAACAGCGTATGGAGCATGTGAAAGCCGGTCTTGTCGGCCGCAAACCAAGTCCGTGTTTTCTTCATCCCGCCGAACGGCCTTACAGCGATGCGTCCATTCGGGTCACGGCTCCAGGGACAACCCCAATGCTCAAGCCGCATCAACTCCAGCGGAGCCTCTTTCACGAAGGCCTCCACGGCATCTTGATCGCACAGCCAATCGCCGCCGGAGATGGTGTCGTAGGCGTGTTCGTCGAGGCTGTCTTCGGCAAGGTGAACGCCGGCGGCGCCGCCTTCCGCGGCCACAGTGTGGCTTCGCATCGGATAGACTTTGGAGACTACGGCAACGCTGAGGTTAGGGGCCGTTTCCGATATTGCAATGGCCGCCCGTAACCCAGCTCCGCCGCCGCCGATTAGTACGATGTCGTGTGAAGAGATGTCGAGCATAAGCGCCGACCGCCGATGATACACCCCGCTGAAGCCGGTATCAAGGCAGGCGGGGTCCGAACGAAATATCATAGTGGCCTATGCTGACCCGCCGTTCGATGATGCAGTTGCCTCTGGCCGCCGCGTTGCCTGCGCAACAATCTGGTTCCTCCTGGTATGACCGTCCGATGCGGTGGGCGCAGGTGGCCTTCGTCGAGGATGACCCGGGGAACTATTCGCTCGATTTCTGGCTCGATTACTTCAAGCGGATACATGCCGACGCGGCGTGCCTGAGTGCCGGCGGATGCGTTGCGTTCTACCCGACGAAGGTGCCCAGCCACTATCGCAGCAAGTTCATGGGCAACACCGATCCTTTTGGCGATTTTGTGAAGGGTTGCCGCAGTCTGGGCATGAACGTATTGGCGCGAACCGATCCGCACGCCATGCATGACGGCGCCTATCGCGCACACCCGGACTGGGCCGCCGTGGACGCCGGCGGCAAGCCGCGCCGGCATTGGGCGATGCAGGACTATTGGGTGACCTGCTGCCTTGGCCCTTACTCCTTCGAGTTTATGCGCGACGTGACGAAGGAGATCGTCACGATGTACGACGTCGACAGCGTCTTTTCCAACCGTTGGCACGGGAGCGGGAAGTGTTTCTGCCAGCACTGCCAGGCGAACTTCAAAAAGGCCACGGGTTTCAGCATTCCGAAGACCAGCGACCCGAAGGACCCGGCGCAGCGGAAATATATTGAATGGCATCAGCAGCGACTGTTTGCCGTATGGGATGCGCTGGATAAGGAGGTGCGGGCGATCCGGCCGAAGGCTTCGTTTATCGCCAATTCCGGCGGCGGTGCACTCAGCGAGTTGGACATGAACGGGATCGGGCAGCGAGCGCAAACGCTGTTCGCCGACCGCCAGGCGCGGCGAGGGCTGATGGCTCCGTGGGCGAATGGCATGACGGGGAAGGAGTATCGTTCGACGCTGGGAAAGAAGGCGATTGGCGGGATTGTCAGTGTTGGCGTGGAGGAGCCGTACCGCTGGAAGGATTCCGTGCAATCGAACGAGGAAATCAAGTTATGGTTCTCCGAAGGCACAGCGAACGGATTGCGTCCCTGGTTTACTAAGTTCAACGCCAAGGTGATCGATAAGCGATGGCTGCCCGCGGTGGAGGAGTTTTATAACTGGCACTGGAAGAACGAGAAGTATCTGCGGAATACCGAGCCGGTGGCGCGCGTGGCGATCGTGTACTCGCAGCAGACGGCGCACTACTACGGCGGTGAGCGGGCGCGGGCGAGCGTGGAAGATCCGATATTGGGCTTCTACCAGGCGCTGATCGAGGCACGGATTCCGTTCGAGATGGTGCACGACCGGCGGCTGGATGCGGCGACGCTGGCGCCGTTCAAAACACTGATTCTCCCGAATATTGCATGTCTCTCCGACGCGCAGTGCGGTCAATTGAAGGCGTTCGCGGCGCGCGGTGGGTCGATTGTCGCGACTGGCGAAACGTCCCTATACAACGAGTGGGGTGACCGGCGGCCGGACTTCGGCTTAGGCGAACTCTTCCGGTGCTCGTTTGCGGGTAAGATCGACACGCGGATGCAGAACTCTTATCTGACTCTTCGGCATCCGCATCCTTTACTGAAAGGGTTAGAGGATGCGCCGCGAATTATCAACGGGACGCGGCGAGTGCATACGCGCCCGCTGGATAAAGCGCTGGCACCGTTAACGCTGGTTCCCAGTTACCCGGATTTGCCGATGGAGGAAGTGTATCCGCGACAGCACCAGACCGATCAACCCGAATGTTATCTCGGCGGAGATGCGCGGGCGCGCACCGTCTACTTCCCGTTCGATCTGGATCGGACGTTCTGGGAAGTGTTGTCGCCGGACCATGCGAAGCTGCTGCGGAATGCGGTGGAGTGGGCGACGAACGAGGCGCCGGTGGTGGAGGTGCAGGGCAAGGCGCTGCTCGACTTAACGGTGTGGAGGCAGGCGTCATCGATGACTGTCCATTTGGTGAACCTCACCAACCCGATGATGATGAAGGGGCCGTACCGCGAGACATTTCCGGTGGGACCGTTCCATGTGTTTGTGCCAGGCGTGAAGCCGAAGGCGGTGAAGTTGTTGACAGCGGGCACGGCGGCGGAATGGAATGCGGAGCGCGGCGGCGTGGCCGTGACCGTGCCCAGGTTCGAGCTGCACGAGGTAGTGGCGATAGATCTGTAACCGCGGGCGGATGGAGCGCGTCGAATTGGCCAAAGGAGACACGCTCTATGCAGATCTCTCTATTGATCGCCGGATTGGTTCTGGCTGCCGCCGCTACCTCGGCTGAGCCAAAGGTGCGCCTATTCATCACCGAGAGCGGCGCTTTGCAGATTTCGAGCCACGCCATGGCCCTGACCGGGCCGACGAGTGCGGAAAATATCGAAGTGATGAAGGCGTTTCAGAAACACTGTCCAGCGGTGGCGATTACGGCCGACCGGGAAAAGGCCGACTTCATCGTGCGGTTGGACCGTGAGACGCCGAGTCCGGTAACGCCGTTTGTGCGCGGCAATAAGGTCGCAGTATTTAACCGCGATGCGGACCTGATTTATAGCTCATCAAGCCGGACGCTTGCGCCGGCGGTGAAGGGAGCTTGCGCGGCAGTCCGGAAGTAGATTTACTCCGTCGCGCGCAAATTGAGTTTTCCCAGGAAGTCGATGATGGACGCGTAGGCCCCTTGCGTGGGTTTGACTCCGAAGAACCCGTGCTTGCCGCCTTTGATGGTGACGAGCTCGTTATTGACCTTGGCCGTATTGAGCTTTTCATGGAGCTGCACGGCGTGGGCGTAAGGCACGGTGGGGTCGGCATCGCCGTGGATGGTGATGATGGCGGGCAGCCCGGGCCGAACATAGGTTAGCGGTGAGACGCGTTTGGCAACCTCGCGGCGGTTGGGCATGGCGGCGAACCATTTCACGGCATAGGTTTTGGTGTTGGGGCCGTCGATGATGTCGGCCACGCCGGTGATGCCGAACCAGTTGACGATGGCGGCGACTTTCAGTTCCTCGGCGCCGGGGCACTGGCGGTCGAGCTCGGCGGAAGCGGGGATCATGCCGGTGGTAAGCGCCAGATGCCCGCCGGCGGAATGGCCCATGGTGACGAGGCGCGTGGTGTCGATGTTGTACTGCTTGGCGTTGCGGTAGACCCAGCGGAGCGCGCAGAGGCAGTCCTCGACCGCGGCGGGCGCGAGTGAAATGGCGGAGGAGCGGTACTCCACGTTGACGACATTCCAGCCCATGTGCAGGAACGGGAGGAACCAGTGCGCGTACTGCTCCTTGGACGGTCCGCCCTGCCAGCCGCCGCCGTGGATGTAGATCAGTGTGGCGTTGGGGGCGTTGGTCTGGAATTGATAGACGTCGAGTTTATTATCGTAGCCGCCGGAAGTGAGGTAGGTGATATTCGGCGTAATTCGATAGCGCTCCATGCGCTCCACAGCGGCGTCGATCGCAGGTTGTGCGGCGGCCACGGCCGCGGCGATCAGGAAGAGTACGGTTTTCATCCGCCTGCTATTTTATACGCCAGTGCGAGCGGAATCGCCGCTTGCCGGGATCGTAGGGATCGTCGAAATCCTCGAATTTCAGGAGCTCCAGGCCGTTTTTTCGAAGGCCGTCGAGATCGGCGCGAGTCAGCGGGTAAGGGAGAGTGCCGGGAGGGTCGGACTCGTCGCGACCGCGGCAGATGACGACGATCTCGCGCGCGAGTTTGCCGACGGCGTCGATGGCCCGCGACCGGAGATCGAGGGGCATGGCCTGCAGCGTATAGCTTTCCACGGCTAAGTCAAATGCGCCGCGGAATTCGAGTAAGTTGCCAACCTGGTAGCTTACTCTCGAATCGGGAAAGCGCTCGCGGCACCAGCGGATGGCGGTTTCCGACAGGTCGAACGCCGTTACATCGGCGCCGAGCCCGGCGAGGTATTCCGCATCGTCACCCAGTCCGCAGCCGACGACAACGACTCGCATGCCGGGGCGGGGAAGGGCTTCGCGCTCACACCAGGCGGCGAGGTGCGGATTGACGGCGCGGTCCGCCCACGGGATCGTGTTGAAATCGCGGTTGGCCTGTTTGTATAGCGCTTCGAACCAGCCAAGAGGGTCGCCGGCCTCCGAATGCCGTCGCGCGAGCTCGCGGGCTACGTCGCGTTTCTCATCGTTCATTGCGGCACCGCGACGAGCTCGATAGCGAAGGAGGCATCCATGGACGGGAGGCCCTCAAAGAGCAAAAGCGTGCTGGCCGGCGGGCGCGCCTTGTCGTAGTAGTCGAACCGCGTGGCGCGGATTTTTGCGACGACGAAATTGGTCAGCGCATAGAGACTGGAAAAGGCCACGTGCTTCATGGAGGAATGGGCGGATTCGAGCACTTTCGACATGCGCTGGAAGGCGAGCTGCACGTCCTTGTCCTCGCTGTGGAATGCCAACTGCGTGCCGGTGAGAATGATCTTTTCCGAGCCGATCAGCGCGCCCTTTGAATACATCGGTGACGGGTTCAGGTCGGGCGGGTTCAGCATCGTCAACGCCGCGGCCGGCCTGGTGCGCAGGCGCGCGACCGCTTCGCATTCGGCGAGCGACTTGTCGTGGAGGCGTTGCGCCTGCACGGCGACCATGACTGCCGTCGGGAACGCCGCGGCCATGCGTGTGCGTACTTCGGCGACGGAATCGAGCGAGGAGAGCAGACAGGTCACGCGGAGAACGTCAGACGGCTCGCCGCCAGCGGCGCGCGTGGCGCGGGTCAGGTCATTGATCGCCTTGTCGAGCATGGGCAGGAGTTTCTCGGGCGTCTCCGTCCCTTGTCCGCCCATGCCGCTGAGGAAGGCGAGGCCGTTTGGATTCACCGCCTTCTTCCCTTGCACGACGGCCTCCAGCACCACTTGCGAACCTTCCATCGGCAGCAGTCCGACCTGCACGGTGGAGACGGCGGGCAGCGCCTGTTTCCTTTCGGCGAATGTTTCGCTGACGATCGACTGCACGCGCCGCTGATCGCCGGTGCCGGCGACGAACGCGCGGAGTTTTACGATCTGCCGCTGGCCGGCCTGTGTCCGCAACGCCTTCAGCCCATCGCGCACCTGTTGCGAAAGGAGACCTTTTCCGGAGAGCGGGGAAGCGAGAAATTCGAGCTTTGCCGTTTCTACAGTGACGGACGCTGGCGGGCCGGGCAGCACTTCGAGAGTCTGGGTAATTTCCACTTCGGGTTTCTTTTTCTTTTTCTTCTGGGCGTGCAGCGCTGGAGGCAGCACGGCCACGGCCAGGAGGAGGGAAAGGGCAATCCGCATGATGCGCCATTAATTTTAACAACGCGGGCGCGAACAAAAATCGCCGCGTGAAGACCGAAGTCTCCACGCGGCAAGGCTGGTCGCCTTTGGAGGAAGATTTAGACGGCCTGTTGCGCGCCCTGACGGCGACGCCGGGCGGTGGCGACGAGAGCGGCGCCCATCGCGACCTGGAGCAGAGTGCCTGGTTCGGCAGTTTCCGTTACGGGGGGCGGCGTGCCGGAGTTCAGGGTGCCGGTGGACACGTCGTCGAGAATCAGATAGCGGCCAGTATCGTTGATAAAGATATCGGCGAACGTGAAGGTCTGCGTGTTGCTGGTGACGCCGAAGAATGCGAACGAGGGTTGCTGGTTGGTGCTGATGGTGACTGGCGACAAGCCCGCGGGGCTGATGGTGACGCTGGCAGGGGCGCCGCTGTTGCCGCCGGCGCCGACATTGAAGCCGAAGGCGCTGACAGGGTTCGTGAAGGTGATGCGCGCAAAGATGGTGTTGTTGTTCTCCTTTACGCCGGTGCGGATGATGCTGCCGGAGCCCCACTGATACCAGGTCTGCGACGCATTGGCGGTTACTGTCTGGAGGTCGAAGACGGTGCCCGTGGTGATGTTATAACCGACGATTTGCAGGTCGGTGGATATCAGCCCGGCGGAGTTGTTGTAGCTTGTGAGGCCGCCGGCTGCTTCCGGGCCGCCGGAAAGGTTGGTCAGATTGGTGACTTGGGACAGCCAGGTAGGGCGGTCGGAAAAAGTGAGCGTTGACGCAGCCAGCGGACAGGCCGCGGCCATTGCAAGCGCGCCAATGAGTAAGACACTGCGATTCATTTCGGAATTCCTCTCCCAAGCGAACGCGGACATACCTCTATACGCCCCGGGACGAGGGGACGCCGTGTATACTCGCATACCGCTTCAAATAGGAAGTGGCGAATCGCGCTGTAGATTCTCGTAAGACGGAGCTAGGTTTGTGCCGATGGGCAACGCCTTAGTACTTACTGCAAGGTCTTCCGGATGATGCCGAGGTAGCGCTCGGCTTCCGCTTGTATCTTTGCCTTATCCAGCGTCAGCGGCTTGCGGTAGCGGACGACGACGCGGCCATTGACCACGACGTCGCTCACATCTGAGGCTTTCAGCGCGTAGACGAGTTGCGAATAGATGTTAAACATCGGCCAGGCGTGCGGTCCATCCATGCGCACAACGATGATGTCGGCGCGCTTCCCGGCTTCCAGCGAGCCGATCTCCTTCTCCATTCCGAGCACGCGGGCGCCGCCGATGGTGGCCATCATGAAGGCCGTTTGGGCGGGGACCGATTCGGGATCCATGGTAGTCACTTTCTGTAACTTCGCCGCGAGGTCCATCTCCTCAAATAAGTTGAAGTCGTTGTTCGATCCGGCGGGGCCATCCGGGCCGAGGCCGAGCGCGACACCCTCCTTCAGTAACTTCGGCAATGGCGCTACACCGCTCGAAAGCTTCATATTGCTCGACGGGCAATGCGCGACTCCAACCTGTTTCTGCGCGAGCGTCGCGATGTCGGCATCGTCAAGCCATACCCCGTGCGCGGCTACGGTACGGCCATCAAAGACGCCGAGCCTCGCAAGCGCCTGCACCGGCGTGAGACCGCGCTTCTGCTTGCTCTCATCGAATTCGCGCTTGGTCTCGGCGACATGGATGACGAGCGGAACACTGTATTTATTGGCCAGCGCGCGCGCGGCACGCAGGGTCTCGTCGCTGTTGGTAAAGAGAGCGTGGGGGGCGACGGCGGGGGTGATCAGGCGATGGCCGGTGAACCGCTTCAGGAAAGCTTCGGTGCGCGCGAGGGCGAGTTCGGGGGTCTTCGCGTCGGGGACCGGGAAGCCGATGATCGTCTGGCCGAGAACGGCGCGCATTCCCGCGGCCGCGGTGGCTTCGGCGATCACTTCCTCGAAGTAATACATGTCGGTGTAAGTCGTCGTGCCGCCGAGTAACATTTCGAGGACGGCGAGGTTCGTGCCGGCGCGGACGTAATCGGGATTCACGTTGCGGGCTTCGGCGGGGAAGATATATTTTTCCAGCCACTCCTGCAGGCGGAGATCATCGGCGATACCGCGAAGGAGGCTCATCGGCGCATGGGTGTGGGTGTTGATGAGGCCGGGGGTGATGAGCGCGTCGGGGCGGTCGATGCGCTGCTTGGCTTTGTATGCCTTGTCGATCTCCGCGCGGGTGCCGACGGCGACGATGCGCTCCCCCTTAACCGCAACGGCGCCGCCGGGGATTACGCGCCGCGCCGCGTCCATGGTGACGACGTGTTTTCCGGTGATGATGAGGTCGGCGGGCTCGGCGGCGAAGGCTGGAATTACCAGTAGAAGGCTAAGTAAGCAGCGAATCATCAAATGCCTCCGGAAGCAGATCGCGGGCCGTATATTCTTTCGTCATGCCCGCGAGGTTGACGAGAATGATCGGGATGTCGCCGCAAAACTCCCAGATAATCTGGCGGCAGGCGCCGCAGGGAGGGGTAAGCCGGCCGGTGTCGGCACAGATGGCGATGCGGCGGAAGGTGCGGGGCTGTTCGCCATCGCTGATTGCTTTGACGATCGCCACACGCTCGGCGCAGATCGTCAGGCCATAGGTTGCATTCTCGACGTTGCAACCGCTGATGATGCGGCCGTCGTCCGTTTCGAGAGCGGCGCCGACGCGGAAGTTCGAGTATTTGGCGTAGGCGTTTTCGCGTGCCTTTGTCGCCGCAATCAGAAGGGCGTCCATGTTTCAGCCTTTCAGTTGCGGTACTACGGCATTCAGCAGCGCGGTGAAGCGGCTGCGAACCTGGCGGCCGGTTTCGAGCACCTCTTCGTGATCGATCTTTTGATCGAGCACGCCCGCGGCCATGTTCGTCACGCATGAGATGGCGAGCACCTTCATGCCCATGTGGTTGGCGACGATGACTTCGGGGACGGTGGACATGCCGACGAGGTCGGCGCCGATTGCGCGCAGGTAGCGGATTTCCGCGGGAGTCTCGTAGTTGGGCCCGGCAAGAGCGGCGTAGACGCCTTCGGGAAGCGGAAAGCCGAGTGTGGTTGCGGCTTCCTTGGCGATGTCTCGATAGCCGGCGGAATAGGCTTCCGACATATCCGGGAAGCGAGGCCCCCAGCCATCGTCATTTGGGCCGGTAAGCGGATTACTGCCTTGTAAGTTGATGTGGTCGCAGAGCGCTACGAGCGCGCCCTGGCTGTAACTCAGATTGATGCCGCCCGCGGCGTTGGTAATCACCACCGAGTGTGCGCCGAGCATTTTCATAACGCGCGTCGCGAATGTCGCCTGGAGAGGTGTATAGCCTTCGTAGAGATGTGCGCGCCCGGAGAGCACGATCACCGGCTGGTTGCCGATATGGCCGGCCACTAGTTTTCCCGCATGGCCGGCGGCGGTGGACGCGGGCCAATGCGGAATCTCCTCATAGGGAATCGTCACCGCGCCGTGAAGCTCCCCGGCGAATCCGCCCAGCCCGCTGCCAAGCACGATCCCCACGGCAGGTGCCGCACCCAACTTCCCCTGCACGGCCGCCACGGCCATTTCCACCATCATCCGTTGGTTCATAGCAAGAGCCCTGCAATACAGGCTGACATGAAATTGGCGAGTGTTCCAGCGGCGACGGCGCGTAGGCCCAGCCGCGCGAGGTCGGACTTCCTGGACGGCACCAGCGCGCCGATTCCTCCCACTTGAATGGCGATCGACGAGAGGTTGGCGAATCCGCACAAGGCGAATGTGGCGATGACGAACGATTTGTGGTCGAGCTGGTCCTTCACCGGTCCCAGATTGAGAAACGCGACAAACTCATTCAGAACCAGCCGCGTGCCGAGTAAGTTGCCGACGATAGGCGCGTCCTTCCACGATACTCCCAGCAGCCAGGCGATCGGCGCAAATACGAATCCGAATAACTTCTGGAGGGAATCCGGCACAAATCCCGCCCATGTATGCACCCACCCGAGCACCCCGTTCACCATCGCAATCAGAGCCAGGAAGGCGATCAGCATCCCGCCGATATTCAGCGCCAACTGCAGTCCGTCGCCCGCTCCTCGCGCCGCGGCGTCAATCACGTTCACGCCCGGCCTTTCGATTTCGATCTTCACATCGCCCGCCGTTTCCGGTTCTTCGGTTTCAGGGATGAACATCTTGGAGAGCATGATGGTGGCGGGCGCCGTCATGATCACGGCCGTCAATAGATGCGAGATCTCGACACCGGCGATCTTCACGTACGCCGCCATCACCGCGCCGGAGACGTGGGCCATGCCGCTGGTCATGATGGTGAAAAGCTCGGAGCGCGTTAACCCTGCCAAAAACGGGCGAATCGTGAGCGGCGCCTCCGTTTGGCCCATGAAGATACTCGCCGCCACGCAGGTGGATTCGGCGCCGCTGGCGCCCATGATCCGGCGCATGGCAATGGCCATCCCTTTGATGACGATCTGCATCACGCCGAAGTAGTAGAGAACAGCGAAGAGAGCGGCGATAAAGATGACGATCGGCAGTACCTGGAACGCGAAGATCACGCCGTACGGCCCTGCCTTTGTGCCCAACGGCCCGAACAGGAATTTACTGCCCTCCTCGGCGTATTCGAGCAGTGCGTTCACGGCGACGCTGGCCGATTGAAAGAGGTACCCGGCGCTCGTTTTCAGCACTAGGAACGCCAGTGCGAACTGCGAGCCGAGTCCCCATAGGAGCAGGCGCGGCTGTATTTTCCGCCGGTCCGACGAGAATAAGTACGCCGCCGCCAGGATTGCGGCAAGACCCAATAGACCGGTGAACCGCTCCATGCGGGCCTCCTTAGTGAGAGTGGGAGCTGCTGACTAACTGACCACTTCGAGGATCAACTCACGATCCTCCGGCGCGGCGGCAGAGATTCGGAACGCATCTTCCACCAGTTCCGCCGCCTCCTCAACGTTCGCGTCGTCGCGATAATACAGGCGGCACAGCACCGAGTTGCCATCCACTTTGGCGCCCATTTTCACGTCGAGAATGACGCCCACGGCCGGGTCAATGGCGTCTTCCTTCGTCGCGCGGCCCGCGCCGATCAGCGTCGCCGCCTGGCCAATCAACTGGGCGTCGATTCCGGCGACATATCCGCCGCGAGGCGTCACGATTTCGCGCATCCCGGTGGCGTTCGGCAGTAAGTCGAAACGGTCCAGCACCTGCGGGTTGCCGCCTTGCGCCGCGATCACTTCCTTCAGTTTCTTAAAGCCCGAGCCATCCAGTAACTTAGTTTGTGCCAGTTCACGTGCTTCCTCAAGCGTGGCGGTTATTTTGCCGACATAGATCATGCGCGCCGCGAGCTCAAGCGACAGCCGGGTAAGATCTACCGGACCGCCGTTCTGGAGCGTCTGCGAGACCTCCATGATTTCAAGCGCATTGCCGATGGCGTAGCCGAGCGGCTGGTTCATGTCTGTGAGCAGCGCGACGACGCGCTTGTTGTTCCGGCGGCCGATGGCGACCATCAACTGCGCCAGTTCGCGCGCATGAATCTGGCGCTTAATGAATGCGCCGGACCCCACCTTCACATCGAGCACCAGGGCGTCGATGCCCTCGGCCAGCTTTTTCGACATGATGGAGGAGGCGATCAACGGCACGCTTTCCACTGTTCCGGAAGCGTCACGCAGCGCGTAAATCAAACCATCCGTGGGAGTTATCTGTGCGGACTGGCCCGCGAACGCGAGGCCGATTTTCGCGACCTGTGCCTTGATCTCGTCCACTGTCAGATTCGTGCGGAAACCGGGAATCGCTTCCAGTTTGTCCAGCGTTCCACCGGTGAATCCCAGCGCCCGCCCGCTGATCATCGGAATTTTCGCGCCCGCGGCGGCTGCGATAGGTGCGGAAATCAGGCTGGTTTTGTCGCCCACGCCGCCCGTCGAGTGCTTGTCCACCTTCAGCCCGGGGATTTCGGAAAGGTCCAGAGTTTCGCCGCTCCGGAGCATCAACTCCGTCATCGTGCCGACTTCCTTGTCGGTCATGCCAGAATAGAACGTCGCCATCAGGAACGAGGCCATCTGGTAATCCGGAATCTCGCCGCGAGTATACCCATCCACTAGAAAAGAAAGCTCTTCCGGGCTAAGTTCCTCGCCATCCCGCTTCCGGGTGATCAAGTCGACGGTACGCATATAAGTTTCTCCAGCGTACCATGCCAATTCATTGAAAGGAAACCGCGAAGGCAGCTTTCTCGCGCACGCACACCTCTCCCGCGCCCTCCCTTCCTATGGTTCCCGATGGCCGGGGGGCTTATTGGCTTACCTGGATTTGCGGCAACGGATAGCGGAACCTTCCAGCAAATACTTCGCTGAAAATCTGCAGCATCTCCTCATGAATCGAGCCATTGTCGGCCAGAACATGCTTCCCGCGGAGGTGCCGGGGAGCCCCGTGCATATCCGCACAGCGCCCCCCGGCCTCCTCCACCAGAAGTATTCCGGCGGCCATGTCCCACGGATTCAGCCCGAATTCCCAGAATCCGTCCAGCCGTCCGCAGGCAACATAGGCTAAATCCAACGCGGCCGACCCGGCACGGCGCACGCCGTGACTGATCATAGCCAGTTGGTAGTAGAAGTGAATGTTGATGTTTTCGTGACGTTTGCGGCTCGGGAAACCCGTCGCCACAAGACTATCGGCCACTCCGGTGGCTTTCGACACGTGGATCCGCCGCCCGTTCAAATAAGCGCCGCCGCCCCTTTCGGCGGCGAACATCTCGTTCCGTGTCGGGTCGAAGATCACGCCCGCTATCAATTCGCCGGCCTTTTCGACGGCCATCGTTACATTGTAGGCCGGAAATCCGTGCGCGAAATTCGTCGTGCCGTCCACCGGATCCACATACCAGCAGTACTCGCTCTGGCGGTCCCGCTGGCCACCCTCTTCGCCGACAATGGTATGTCCCGGAAAGTGGCTCTGCAAGCGCTCGACAATCAGCGCTTCCGACGCGCGGTCGGCGGCGGTGACCAAGTCGAATTCCCCCTTCAATTCGAAGGGAATTCGCCGCTCGGCCATGTTGGAGACAAGTGCTCCCGCTTCACGGGCGATCTCCATTGCCGTTTCCAGGAAAGGTGCCATTGGATCAGACTTCGTAGACGTATTTGATGTCGTGTTTAAAGAGGAATAAGTTCGGCTGGCCGATTCGAGTAATCCGGACAAACGAGGCGTCGAAGTACTCCACCGTTCCCGTATGTTCCTGGTTGTCCATCAAACGGACGCGTACCTTCTGCTGCCGCGTCACCAGATCTTTCCAATACTCCACTTCGCGGAGCGTCGTCTCGGGTGCCTTCTTTTTCGAACTTGCGCCTTTGGATGCCATCCCGGGGGCCGTTATGGAACGGAATCTCCATAATAGCCAGTCCGCGTTTGCACGCGCAATCCCGCGGCTTTCGTCTCCACCTTCACGGTGTGATAACGGTTGCGTGTCAGCGGCACGTCTTTCGGATAATAAGCCAATAAATACTGGGTCCGGAGATCCGTGAGGATCGAATCGAACGCCTTGTCGAGCGCCGCTCCCACGGACGGATAGAACACCTTGCCGCCCGTCCCGTTGGAGAACTGCACCAGCGCGTGCTCCCCGCCGATGTTTCGCCCGGCGTCGTTCTCGATCGGCACCACAACCATCGCGTAGATCACGGTATCGTTGCGATGCGCGCCTTCGAGGGCCGCGTGAAAGGACGAGACCGACGTGGTGTCGCCGCCATCGGTGATGACGATCATCACGCGCCGTCCGTCGCGCCGCCCTAACTCGCCGGCGCCCAAAACAATTGCATCGTAGAGCGAGGTGCCGGCCTCCGCTTTCAACCCCTTCATCGCATCATCCAGCCGTTTAACGCGCCGTGTAAATTCCGTGCGCCGAGCCACGTCGTGGTTGAACGTAAAGAGCGCGGCTTTATCGCGTTCGTTCCCGGAGCCGAACAGCGTCTTTGAAAAGCGCTGCAGGGATTCCACTTCGTATTTCAAATCCTTCGCCGTGGAGCCGCTGATGTCCAACATGATCGCCACCGACAGCGGTTGCTCCGTCTGCCGTTCGAAGATCGCCACCTCCTGCGGAGCGCCATTATCGCTGATACGGAAGTCCTCTTTCGCCAATCCACCCACCAGACCGCCGTTCGCGTCTTTCACGGTCGCCAGAAGCCTTACCAGTTTTACTTCGGTGCGAAACACCGGTTGCTGCTGCGCCCATACGGCCAGGCCGCTCGTGGCGAAAAATGTACGCCGCGTACAACTCATAGCGTCGTCAACCGTTCGTCCCACTCCCCTTCCACCCACACTTCTCCATCGGCAAAGTACTCTTTTTTCCAGATGGGCACCAATTTTTTTAACTTGTTGATCCCTTCGAGCGCCGCATCGAAAGCCGGCTTGCGATGCGGAGAAAACGCGATGACCGCCACGCTCGTCTCGCCGATCTCCATACGGCCCAGGCGATGCAGCATCGCGATCCGGCTGATGGGGTGCGCGGCGGTGATCTCGTCGCCTATTTGAGCCATCATTTTGATGGCCATCGCCTCGTAGCACTCGTACTCGAGGTACCGCGTGGGCCGGCCCTTGGTGTTGTTACGGACAACACCTTCGAAATTAACGAACGCGCCGTCGGCTCCCTGCAAAAGGTCGCGCGCGACGGCCGGCGCGTCGATCGGCTGCCGCGTCAGTCCGTAAAAATTGCCCTTTTCCGTCGAAGTGATCTCGTGAATCCAGCGTCCCGATCCGCCGCTCACCGGCGGCAGCAGTGCGATTTCGTCTCCATCGGCCAAGAGAACTCCGGGATCGGCAAACTCCTGATTTCGAGCCACGGTTACACTCCGCCGGGCCGCTTCCAGAGCCGGAAACTGTGCTGCAAAATAGTCGAAAAGCCCGGCCGCGGTTATGCCATCCGGAAGATCCAGCTCACACTCCCGCTGGCCGGTAAAATCCCGCAAGACACCGAAAAAAAGGACGCGAATTCGCACAGTGCCATCGTAACAGACTGATTTCGCGCCGCTTCGGTTCCAACTATTGGTTCCGCTACAGCTATCACTGCATCTAAAGGAATGTCATG
This sequence comes from Acidobacteriota bacterium, assembly GCA_016185425.1. GTDB lineage: Bacteria > Acidobacteriota > Terriglobia > Bryobacterales > Bryobacteraceae. The sequence continues at coordinate 33,651 of JACPNQ010000038.1, forward strand.
AATCCTACACGCAACAACATCCCCGCTTCGGTGCGGGAACAGATCATCCCGTTGCTCAACGCCCGCCTGGCGGACGCTACCGACCTGAAAAGCCAGGTTAAACAGGCGCACTGGAATCTGAAAGGCGCCCAGTTCCTACAGCTCCACGAACTATTCGACGCCATTGCGGGCCGGCTCGATGAGCAAATTGACGACATCGCCGAACGGGCCGTGCAACTCGGCGGCACCGCCCTCGGCACGATTCGTCTGGCCGCCGCCCATTCGTCGTTATCTGAGTATCCGGCGGACCTCAAGGACGGGCTTGCGCACGCCGCCGCTATTGCCGATCGCCTGGCCGCGTATGGCGCCGCGCTCCGGAAGGCGATCGACGATACGGCCGCGCTGGGCGACGCCGATACCTCCGACATGTTCACCGGCTTCAGCCGCGAAGCGGACAAGGACCTCTGGCTCGTCGAAGCGCACCTGCAATAATTGGCAACTATGGAATCCCACCACGCCCGGATCCGTGTCCGCTATGCGGAGACGGACCAGATGGGTGTTGTTTATCACGCCAATTACATCGTTTGGATGGAAGTGGGGCGCGTCGAATTTTGCCGCGCCTCCGGCCTTAGCTACCGCGAGATGGAGCAGGATGGCGCGCTGCACCTTGCCGTTATTGAAGCGAACTGCCGCTACATCGCCCCGGCGCGATACGACGACGAGATCGACATCGAAACCCGGATTGAGAAGGCCACCACGAGGGGCGTTCACTTCGTCTACCTCATGCGCAACGTCATGACGGCGCAGAAAGTGGCGGAGGGGTTTTCCCGGCACTTGTTCCTGGACCACGATTTGAAGCCGATCCGGCTGCCGGAACAGTTTTACTCGCAGTTTGGCCTGTCTTCTCCGCAGGCGCTTTGATACGCTGCAAGGAATGACACCTCCCCTCCGCGGCGCCATCGCCGGCTGCGGTTTTTTTGGACAAATTCACCTGGAAGGATGGCGGCGCATTCCGGAGGCGCGGATCGTCGCCGCCTGTGATACGGACCTCCCCAAAGCCGAAAAATCGGCCCCGAGCGCGTTTGACGATCTTGAGCGGATGCTCGACACGGTTAATCCCGATTTCCTCGATATCGCCACTCGCCCTGAACTTCACCTGGCAATGCTCCGCATTGCGGCGGCACGCAAACTCCCCGTCATCTGCCAGAAGCCGATGGCCACTTCCTGGGACGATTGCCTGGAAATGGTTCGCGTGGCCGATGCCGCCGGCATCCCGTTCATGATCCATGAAAACTGGCGCTGGCAGCCGTGGTACCGCGTCATCGCCTCGGAAATGGCCAAAGGCGGGCTCGGCGCGCCCGTTTCCTATACCTTCCGTACCCGCAAGCGCGACGGCGCCGGCCCCGAGCCCTATCTTTTGCAGCCCTACTTCCGGACCATGCCTCGCGTGCTGCTCCATGAGACGCTGGTCCACCACATCGATACTGCGCGCTTCCTTTTCGGTGAGCTCGAAACGGTGTACGCGCGCGTTCGCAAGGTAAACCCGCGCATCGTTGGCGAGGATCAAGTGCTGATGATCGCCTCCCACCAGTCCGGGCTCAACGGCGTGATCGATGGCAACCGGTTCCTCGACCTCGCCCCCGACTCGCCGCCCCTGGGCGACGCTTTTTTCGAATTCGAAGAGTGCGCTTTGCAACTTACCGCGGCGGGCGACATTTTCCATGTAACTCCCAAGGGGGCAAACTTACTCTGGAAGAATGAGGTCGCAGCGGGATATCGCGGCGACAGTGTCCGGGCCACCTCCCGGCATTTTGTCCAGTCGCTTCTGGCCGGGCAGCCATTTGAAACTTCCGGCCGGGACTATCTGGTCACGGTTGCAGCCGTTGACGCGGGTTATCGAAGCCACACAGCCAACGCCGCGGTGCGCGTGCCAACGAAAGAAGAAATCGAGAAGGACCTCTGATTCCCATGCCGATGCTCCCCCCAGCATTCCTGCCGTTTTGGATGGAGGAGGGACGCGACAGCGTACCCCCCAGTCAAGGCCAGGGGCAGGCTCTGGGGATCATTCTGAGCATCTGTGGCATCGCTGCTTTTTACGCGTCACTCTACGCGCCGAGCGAATCGGGCCAGTGGGGCTGGTATCCGCGGTTAGCCAAACCATCGTGGGCCCTGCCTCCGTCGTTCACCGGACCCGTGTCGACGCTCTTCTACCTCGTGCTCGCCATCTCCATCTGGCGCATCTGGCGAACGGGTGCATTCCGCACCATTCCATTCACGCTCGCCGGGTTCGCCTTCCTCCTGCTCCTGCAGTCGATCTGGTCCACGCTCTTCTATGGCCTGAAGAGCCCGTTCCTCGGGATGGCCGATCTTGCGCTCATCGCCGTTCTTGCCACGCTGCTGTGGTTCACGTACAAGACGCTCGATGCGTGGGCCGCCGCGCTTTGGCTTGCCTATCTGATGTGGGTGGTGATTCTGTTCCTCGTCAACACCGGTATCTGGTGGCTCAACGGCTAAGGACGCGAACCTTTACGGAACTGCCACCGGCCGGCCCGAAATAGACGCGCTGCGTTGCCTTCTGAAAGTCGCCCGGTTTGGCCTTCGGAATATCCGTGAACTTCTGCGGGTTCCGGTCCACCAGCGGGAACCACGAGCTCTGCACCTGGATCATGACCTTGTGGCCCCGCCGGAAAGTGTGGAACACATCCGGCATCCGGAAGGAGATCGCGTCCATCTGGCCCGGCACGAACGGCTCGGCCTTGTCGAAACTCTTGCGGAACTTGCCGCGGAACGGCTCGCCGCGCACAAGCTGCTGATACCCGCCCATCCGCACTCGCGTTGGGTTCGGATCGGGGTCGGGAAAATCGTTTGGATAGACGTCGATCAGTTTCACAACGAAATCGGAATCGGTGCCACTCGTCGACACTTGCAGCGAAACATCGATCGGTCCCGCGATCGTCAGGTCCTCTTCCAACTCGGGCATCTCAAATACCAGCACATCGGGCCGGGTCGCCGCCTGCCGCTGGTCGTCGAGCATATACTCCACAGTCATCGTGTTCGCCGTGTAAGGCACCGACGGCACCGGCTTCGCCGGATCGCTGATGTACTCGGCAAAGCCGCCCCGCGATGACGGATTCCATCCCAGCCGCCCATCCGCCTGCAGATGCAGCGTCTTCTCAACGGCTTCCTTGGGCGGCCACGCCGGCAGATGCCGCCACTGGTTCGCGCCGGTCTCGTAGACAATCGCCTCCGCCAGTCCTGCCGGTTTCTCTTCCTTCAAAATCTTCTCGAAGAACGGAAACTCCACGTGTTTCCGGTACCATCGCGACGTGTTCTGGTGGAACGGCACGTCGCCCAGATGGTCGCCGTCGCCCGATGCCCACTGTCCGTGGAACCATGGCCCCATCACCAGGATGTTATACGCGCCCGGATTGTTTGCCTCTGCCTTCTTGTAGGTTTCAAGCGTGCCGAAAAGATCCTCCGCGTCGAACCATCCTCCCACCGTCATTACCGCCGGCTTGATGTTGCGCAAATGCGGCCGCACGTCGCGCGCTTTCCAGAAGGAGTCGTAGGTCGAGTGGTCCATCAGGTCGCGCCAGTACGGCACACGATTCTTCAGTAACTGCTCATTGATCTCCTCGAGCGTCCCCATTTTCAGAAACAGCGAGTAGCCGTCGGGCGAAGGATACTCCGGATTCTTCCTCACCTCTGTCGGATTGGCCTGGGTGTCCTTATCATTCGAGTACATCCAACGCGCCGCGTGAGCCAGGAAAAACGCGCCATTGTGCCGCCAATCGTCGCCGATAAACCAGTCCCCCACCGGCGCCTGCGGCGAAACCGCCTTCAGCGCAGGATGCGCGTCCAGCATGCCCATTGTCGAGTAGAAGCCGGGATAGGAAATGCCCCACATCCCTACACGTCCGTTATGGTTGGGCACCTTCTTCAACAGCCACTCAATCGAGTCATACGTGTCGCTCGATTCGTCGATATCCGCCGTCCCGCTCTTCGCCGGCTTATACGGCCGCACCTGTTCAAACTTACCCTCGCTCTTAAACCGTCCGCGCACGTCCTGATAGACAAAGATATAGCCCGCCTTCTGCGTGTACTCCGAAGGACCGAGCACCGCGCGGTATTGGTCCTCTCCGTACGGCTGGCAACTATACGGCGTCCGCGTCATCAACAGCGGATAGGTTGTCGATGCGTCCTTCGGCTGGTACACCGCCGTGTATAGCTTCACTCCGTCCCGCATCGGAATCATGTACTCGTACTTCGTGTACTGTTCCCGGATCGGACGCAACTTCAGCGGTTTGTCGGCCGCGGCCGCCGTCATGGCGATAAAGATGGCAAGAAGAACACGCATAAGGATGTTGATTATCGTTGCACAATACGGGAGTGACGCCACGCCAGATTCTCCAAGCCGCCGCCCGCGGAGACATCGCGGCTTTGACCCTCGCGCTCAATGCCGATCCCGGTGCGCTCAACCGCAACAGTCCCCATCCGTACTGGGGCGGGGAAGCGGCGCCGATCCATCTGGCCGCCGAGTGGGGACAAACGGATACCGTGAAATTCCTGCTCGGGTTCGGCGCCACACCCAACCCGGACAGCTCCATCTATGACCATTGGACGCCCCTCCAAATCGCCATCCATCGCGATCGCGCTCCAGTCATCGAACTGCTACTCGCCGCGGGGGCCGAACGAACCGTCTGGGCCGCCGCTGCGCTCGGCGACCTCGCCGCCGTCGAACAACGGCTGGCCCTCATCCACGAGCCAAGCGGCCCCAACGGCGCCACGGCGCTCCACTTCGCCAATACCGTGCCCGTGGCCGAGTTGTTGCTTGCAAATGGCGCTCGCCTCGACGCCAAGGACAAGTACGGCCGCACTCCCGCCGAAATGGTTTCGAGCTACGGCGCCCGCTATCGCGAGGCTGCGCTGTTCCTCACCGGCAAAGCGGGTGAAATGGATTATGTGCGCGCCGTGACGATCGGAGAAATCGACATTGTCCGCGACCTCTACGATCCCGCCAAACAAGTCATCCATCTCGCCGCCCTCCACGGCCATGCCGCGATTGTCGAGTTCCTTCTCGAAAAAGGCGCCGGCCCGGACGCCGGGTACGCGCTCCACATGGCCGCCCGCAACGGTCACATTGATGCCGCCAGGGTTCTCATCGCCCACGGTGCGGACCTCGATCTGAAAGACGGCATGCACCAATCCACGCCGCTCGGTTGGGCCGAATTTCACGGCCAGACCCATATGGTTGCGTTCCTCCGCAATCCGGTACACTGAGGCCATGGTTTCCCTACGCCCGCTCCTATATTTGGCGGTCCTTACGGTCGCTTACTCCGAAACCAAGCCCCAGAACATTCGCGTCAGCACGTGGGTGCGCGAAGATCTTTTTGCCGGTTTTATAGATGCTGACATGGACCGCTTCGAACGGGGTGTGAAGAAGCTCGATGCGGTGCTTGCCGATAGTCCCAAGGCGGCCGACGCCCTCGGCTGGCACGCGGGCAACACGCTCTTTCTTGCCGTGCGCGCCTACGAAGCGGGCGATAACAACGCGTTTGAGAGCGGATACGCCAAGGCTCTCGATCTATTCGACCGGATCGCGGCCATAGCGCGTGAAGAGCCGCAGTACAAGGAAGCGGTGCACGCGATCACTGGCGGGAGTTTCTCGGTATTCAGCGATCGCCTTCCCCCGAAATACCGGCGCGACGGCTGGCAACGCGTGCGCGAAAACTACCTCGCCCTGCGGGAAGCGCAACGTCCCGCGTTCGATACCGCCAACTTTCCGCTTCACTTCCGCGGCGAAGTAATGGCCGGGCTCGCGCAAGCCGCCCAGCGCCTCGGCGAAGCCGAGCAGGCAAAAACACTCACGCAGGAGCTGGTCAAAGCCTTCCCCGGCACCCCCTACGCCGCCTTCGGCCAGCGCTGGCTCGATAAGCCTGAAACGATGGCCAAGACGAAATTGACCTGCGGCACCTGCCACGACGCCGGACGCCTGCAAGCCACCTTGGATCGCCAGAAAAAGAACTAGCCGCTCATCAGAGGTGCATCGGGCGGATGCCGCGCGGCATTTATAACTCCGCGCTATTTCTTTACAATTTCCGGTACGGTATCCGTAATTCGGATTCTATGTGTCCGTAACTTCCGCAGGGAAAACCCCTTGAACTCCGCTTCCACCACCAGTCCGTCGTTCGTGCCCGGCGCCGTCTGGTCAAATACCAGATTACCCAGTGAGTAACAGATCACGCCAATCTGATACTCTTCACACGGCTGCACAACATGCGGATGGTGCCCGATTACGAGCGTCGCCCCGGCCTCAATTGCCGCCCGTGCAAACTGCTGCTGCTGCGGGTTTGGCTCTTTTGCATACTCGATTCCCGCGTGCATCGACACGATCGTGACGTTCGATATCTTCCGAATCTCCGCGATATCCTCTCGCAGGCGGACAATATCCATTCCATTGATCCGCGCGTCGTCTTCCTTATGGTTCCCGTTCCGCTGATCGTACGTGTAGCCTAAGAACGCGAACTTCACTGTATTTGCCGTCAGCACAACGCCCCGCCGCGCGCCCGGCTCATCCCGCCCGGTTCCCGTCGCCGCGATCTTATTCTTCTCCAGCCAGTCGAGCGTATATAGTAGCCCATACTCCAACTGGTCCCGAGTATGGTTATTCGCGGTCGACACAACGTCGATACCCGCCAGTTGCAAGCCCTCAATCGCCTCCGGCGGCGCTTTGAACACCATCCCGCCCGCCGCTGGTGCTCCCTTGTCCGAAAATGGCGACTCCAGATTCACAAACGCCAGGTCGGCTTGCTTGAAGAATGGCGCGATCGACCGGAATGGCAGCGCTGGGTCCTTCGCCATGCGCATCCGCGCCGCTACATGGCGCGACAGCATCACATCGCCGCCAAACACCAGACGGTTGATCGGCGGCGCCACCTCTGGTTCCTGCTTTCTCGGAGCGGCCGCGGTCTTCCGCTCCGGCTTTCCACCGCCGCACCCGGCCAGGCACAAAAGCGCCAATACTGCCCAAAGCCGGCGCATCGGTCTAGCGAATCCCCGCTGCCGCCGCCTCATCAAGAAACCATGTCACGTGTCCCTCGTGGTGGCGCGTCAACTGGGCGGGCGCAGCGAGTAAGGACTCTTCGCCGGACCATACCGTCTTCAACGCCGGGGCCTTGTCCGCCCCGGTCACCAGCATCATCGTCTGCCGTGCCCGTGCCAGCGCGCCGGGCAACAGCGTGATCCGCGCGGCCCTTAGCTTCTCCACATACACGGCCGCCGCGATTCCCGCGCGGTCCAGAATCAGCGGTTCCCCGGGAAACAGACTCGCCGTATGTACGTCGGGACCCATGCCCTGCTGGATGATGTCGAACTTCGGAAAGGAGTTCTTATCCAGTGCAAAGTGGCTGCGGATCTCATCGGCATAGCGTTCCGCCGCTTCCGACACAGGTAGCTCGGCTTGTATGCGGTGGATGTTGCTCGCCGGATAATCCACGGCCGACAGCCAGTGATCGTACGCCAGTGTGTAGTTACTCTGCGGATCGCCCGGCGGCACTGCCCGCTCATCCACCCAGAACAAATGGAGCTTCGACCAATCGAACTCCGCCTGTGCCAGATACCGGAACAACAGTTTTGGCGTCGTTCCGCCGGAGATCGCCATATTGGCGCTCGCGCGCTCCGCCACCGCTTCGCCGAGTACTCGCAGCATCTGCTCTCCGCACGCTTCCGCGGCGGCGAGCGGATCTGCGCTCAGGACTGTCTGAAAGTTCATGTCAGTTGGTTAACCGTGCCACAGCGCGAAGAGTTGCATCGTAAATCGGATCGGGTCCAAGGATACTGAGCTCTTCGCCTAATAAGTTCGAGTCGCTGCGCACCGGGTCCGGCACGCGCGTCACCATGCCGTCGAGGCTGGTCGCTACCAGCGCCTCGCCGGCGTCGTTCACTTCCAGCCGCTGCCCGCCCGCCGCCAGCCGGATTCGCTGCACGCCGCTCCCCGTAGCCGATATCTGCGCGCCGGGCAAACGTTGCGCCAGCCAAGCCGCCAGATACTGCACATCGGTCCCTGTCGGTCCGAACCGCCCTTTGATCTCCACTCGGTCAATGCGGTTCACCAGGTTCTTGCACCCGCTTGTCTCAAACATCTGCGCTATCGTTTCGCGCCAAACCGTCAACCGGCTCCACGCCAGGTCTTTGATCCGCCATCCCGCCTGGCGGCGCCGTTCCATCTCCGCCAATCCCGCCATCGCGTCCACAAACTGCGCCGAGTCGATGATCAACGGCCGCGCCAGCGGCAACACCGTCTCGAATCCCTGATCGAATAACAACTGCGCGTCGCGCATCCACAGCAGCACCGGCAAGTCGGCCACCGTCAACCCAAGCGCCACAGCGTAGAAATCCGGAATCCGGTCCCGCGTTGCCGTGAACTCAATCTGCTCGCAGCAAAGCTGCTGCCGCCGGCCGAACGCCAACTGGCATTGCGCAAAAACCCGCGCCGAAAATTCGGGCTCGGTGCGTTCCACCAGCCGCAGCACAATGTATCGGCTTGGATGGCTGTGCATCAACTCGCCCAGCGTTCCCGCCACGTCCTGCTCGTCTCCCTCGCCCGTCGTCGCCACCAGCAGTGTCAGCGCGCACGCCCGGACAATCGCGTACTCCGATTCCGTCTGCCCCAGCTCCTTCCAGACGTTCGCCAGGTCCTTCAGCAATTTTTCCGCGCGAATCTCTTCCACTGCCGCCGGCATTACGGAACCCTCCACTCATGTCCGTTCCGCGCCAGCATGTCGTCGGAAGCCTTAGGCCCCCAAGTCCCCGCCGGATAGTTCGGAAACTGGCCCGCTTTGTGATCGTTCCATCCATCCAGAATCGGCTGCACGGCGGTCCAACTTGCCTCCACCATATCCTGCCGCGTGTACAGAGTCGCGTCGCCCACCATCGCGTCCACCAGCAGCGTCTCATAGGCGGTCGGCGTGCGTCCGCCGAACGATGTACCGTAGTTGAAATCCATCGACACCGGCCGGAGTTTCATCCCCGCACCCGGCTGTTTCGACGAAAACCGCAGCGAAATGCCCTCCTCCGGCTGAATGCGCAGGATCAGCATATTCGGACGCGCCGTGTCGATCGCCGCTCCGCCATCGCCCTCCGTCACGAACAGCGAGTGCGGCACCGGATTGAACCGGATCGCAATATCGGTCACGCGCTTCGGCATGCGCTTGCCCGTGCGGACGTAGAATGGCACGCCCGCCCATCGCCAATTCTCAATTTGAAAAGTCACCGCGGCGTAGGTATCGGTCATCGCCTGCGCGTCCACACCTGGCTCCTCGCGGAAGCCGGGCAGGTCCTTCCCGCCCACGCGCGCCGGTCCATACTGGCCCGCTACCGCGTAGTCGGGAACCTCGTTCGGCCTGTAGACGCGAATCGACCGCAGCAGCTTCGCGCGCTCATCGCGCACTGCGGTCGGTTCAAATACCGCGCTCGGCTCCATCGCCACCGTCGACAATACCTGCAGCAGGTGGTTCTGGATCATGTCGCGTAGCGCGCCGGCGCCCTGGTAATACGCGCCCCGGCCCTCCACCCCAATCGATTCCGCCGCCGTAATCTGCACGTGGTTGATATAGCGCCGGTTCCATAGCGGCTCAAATAGCGGGTTGCCGAACCGGAACGCCAGAATGTTCTGAACCGTCTCTTTGCCCAGGTAGTGGTCGATGCGGTAGAGCTGATCTTCCGAAAAATGTTCGTGAAGCTGCGTTTCCAACTCCCGCGCGCTCGTCTCATCGTGCCCGAAAGGCTTCTCCACCACCAGCCGCCGCCATGCCCCGTTTGACGATTTCGCCAGCCCCGCACGCCCCAGTCCGCCCGCGGCGGGCCCGTAGTGATCCGGCTGCGTCGACAAATAGAACAGCGCGTTTCCGGCAGTCTGCCGGCTCTTGGCGATCTCCTCCAGCCGCGCGGCCAGGCGCCCGTACATGCCCTCATCGGCCACATCGCCCGCGAGATAGAAAAGGCCTCGGCAGAAGTCGTCCCATAAAGCCTGGTCGAATGGACTGTTCTCCAGGAACTCCTTTACGGACGCCTCCATCTTCTGGCGGAAGTCGTCATCGGACATCGCCGTTCGCGAAATACCGACAACCGCGAAACCTTGTGGCAGTCTTCGTTCAAACGCCAGCCGGTAAAGGGAAGGAAGCAATTTACGCTTGGTCAGGTCGCCGTTCGCTCCAAAAATCACGACGGCGCAGGAAGGGACGCGGCGCTCGAAACGGAGCGGGTCCTGAAAGGGATTGGCTTGCGCCATACATTTCAATCTAACATCCAGAGACAATAAACTGGTGGCTGTCTGCATGTTTCTGGTGCTTTTGCTCCTGTCGCTATTCCGCTTGGCCGCGCAGCCGGACGGCCCCGCCGTGCTCTCGCAGCAGGCGCGCCAAGCCATGTCCGCCGGCCATTTCGACGAGGCCGCACAGATCTACCGCAAGTTGATCGTGCAGCTTCCCAATGTCGGCGGCCTCCGGATGAATCTGGGCCTCGCCCTCTTCCAGGCCGGCAAACACCGCGCCGCTGCTGCGGAGTTGGAGACGGCGCTCAAGCTCGATCCCACACTCGCCCCGGCTACGATGATGCTCGGCCTGTGTCATGCCAAGCTTGGCGAGCCGCTAGCCGCCCTCCCGCTTCTTGAAAAGGCCCGCAAGGCGGATCCCTCCAATGCCACCGTCCTCCTCGAGCTCGCTGACGCCAACTACGCCATCGGCCGCTTCGGACCTGCTATCGAACTCTTCCGCGAACTCACCTCTCTCCAGCCTGCCAACTCCACAGCATGGCGCGGCCTCGGCCTCAGCTTGACGGATCACTCCCAATCCCTCTTCGCCAGGTTACCCGCGGAATCCGCCGAAGCACTTACACTATTAGCCCGCGCTCGCCTGGCCGCCGATGAGCCAAAGGCGGCATTTACTTTTCTCCGCCAGGCGCTTACAAAGAATCCTCACTTCGGCCCGGCTCACGCCTCCCTCGCCGAACTCTATACGAAGACGGATCACTCCGATTGGGCAGCCGCCGAAACCGCCAAAGCCGCTCCCGCCTCCGGAGTATTTGCCGAGATCGAAAACGCATCCAAAGAGGCTCTGCAAGCCTTCGCCCGCCTCTCCGCGCTCGGTCCAAGCGCCGAACTCCATGAGACGGAAGCCGAGGCCGCCCGCGCCCGCGGCAACCACGCCGGCGCGATCGCCGCATGGCGTAAAGCCCTGGCCTTGAAGCCGGGCAATCCGAATCTCGAACGCGGCCTCGCCCGCTCCTTGTTACAAAGCCGCAATTACGACGAAGCCATCCCGCTACTTACGAAGTATCAATTATATTCTGAATTAGGCGAAGCCCTTGTGGAGTCCGGCAAACCGGCCGAGGCCGTTCCTCACTTACTCAAGACTCGTACCCCCGCGGCGCAAGCGGCCCTCGGGCGCGCCTATCTCGCCATCGATCAACCCGCCAAAGCGATCGCCCCGCTGCGAGCCGCTCTCGCCACGGACACCGATGGCGGCCTGCATTTCCAACTGGCCCGCGCCCTCCAGCGCACCGGCGCCGTGGCCCAGGCCCGCGAGATGGACCGTATCTCCCAGCAAATTCGCCAAAAAAAGGCGGAGCGGCAGGAGGCCGCCGGCGCAGTCGTCATTACCCCTCCCTAGACCCATGCGACTCCTCCTGTTCTCCGCCGCCGCATTCGGCATCACTTTCGTGCCCGCGCCTAACCCGGGCTTCGTGCTCGAACACTCTCCCTCGCCCGAAAAGTACCTGCCCTCAACCATGGCCGGCGGACTCGCCGTATTCGACTTCAACAACGACGGCCGTCCCGACCTCTTCTTCCCCAACGGCGCCGAACTTCCCTCCTTCCGCAAAACCGGTCCGAAATATTGGAACCGCCTCTATCGCAATGACGGCGATTTCCATTTCACCGACGTCACCGAAAAAGCCGGCTTGGCCGGCGACGGGTTCGCCTTCGGCGCCGCCGCGGCCGACTTCGATAACGACGGCTTCATCGACCTGTTCGTTCCTGCCCTCCCCGCGTCAAAACTCTACCGTAATAAAGGCGACGGCACATTCGTCGAAGTCCCCATCCCGGCCACCGGCCCTTGGACTATCGCCGCCGGCTGGTTCGACTACGATCGCGACGGCCTACAGGACCTCTTCATCGTCAACTACCTCAACTGGTCGCCAGCCAACAACCATTGGTGCGGCGACCGGCCCAAAAACCTCCGCGTCTACTGCCACCCGCGCCACTTCCAGGCAACAACGAATCAACTCCTCCACAACAAAGGCAACGGCAAATTCGAAGACGTTACCCAATCGAGTGGCCTTGCCAAATACCCGGGGAAGGGAATGAGCGTTGCCTTCGCCGACTATGACGCCGACGGCTTTCTCGACGCCTTCGTCACCAACGACGGCATGCCTAACTTCCTCTTCCGCAACAAAGGCAACGGGACGTTTGAAGAGAACGCCTTCGCCGCCGGTGTCGCACTCCCAGACCGCGGCGTGACTATCTCTAACATGGGTGTCGATTTCCGCGATTACGACAACGACGGCCGTCCCGACATTGTGGTCACCGCCCTCGCCGGCGAGTCTTTCCCCCTCTTCCGGAACCTCGGCAAAGGCCAGTTCCAGGAAGCAACCACCACCGCCCGCCTTGCCCCGCTCGTCGTCCGCAAGAGCGGGTGGGGTGTCGTCTTCGCCGACTTCGATAACGACGGCCGCAAAGACATCTTCACCGCCAACTCCCACGTCAACGACTTAGTAAGCGCGACAACATCGGATGCGTACCAACTGCCCAATTCCATCTTCCAGAATCGCGACGGCAAGACCTTCGCCGGCGCAACATCGGACAGCCCCGAACTAGCAGCCGAATCCGCCGCCCACCGTGGCGCCTTAGCGGCCGATCTCGATGGCGACGGTCGTCTCGATCTGATCGTCACAGCCCTCGGCGCTCCGGCCAGAATCTGGCGCAACACCACCGCGAACACCAACAAGTCCACCCAAATCCCAGCCCCTCCCAACGCCACTGTCACCATCGGAAGCCAGACCAACACGGCCAACACCGCCGTGGGCTACTCTTCTTCCTACGCGGGCCCCGTCCATTTCGGTTTCGGCGCCGCGCCGCTTCCTCCGGAAGCGATCATCACCGTTCCCGGCGCGGCGCCGAAGACTGTAGCTGTCAGGAAATGACTACGGCAGTGGCGCTCCCTTCTCGTTCACAGCCACATCAAGCACCACAAATAAGCTCGGATCATACGGAACCAGGCTCGCGTGATTGGTCACCAGGATCCGGTCCCGTACATCGTCGAACGCAATATTAGCGGGATTTGCCCATGTTATCGTAGCGCCGGAGCCAGGCACTTTCGCCGGTCCAACGAATACCCGCTCCTCCGTTCCATCCACAGCGAGCAGCGAAATCTGGCTCGACCCCGCCATAGCGACGAATAGCTTTCCCTTGTTCGTAAAGGCAATCCCGTCCGGAGCCGGCAGCGGATTCTCCGCCGTGGGTAGGTACACATGGAACTCCTGTAACTGGGCGGCCGCCGGCGCATTAACGATCGGCAAACTATAAATCGCGCCGCTAAAATCAGCCCGCACAGTCACAGACACAAAGATCTTCTGCGCCTTCTTGTCTACGCGAATCCCGTTCACGCCGAACGGAATCTGCGGATTGCCGGCCAGCCGCGCATCTTGAAACCAGACCTGCGCCGCGCCCCCGCCCGCTGGAACCTTGAAAATGGTTGCTTGGAACGAGTCGGTGACATACAGATTGCCGGCGCCGTCAAAGGCGAGATCGTTCAGCAGCGAATTCTGCGACGGCGGAAAAGTCGCATATACGGACTGCGTATTCCCCGGATTCAAGTCCATCCGGATGATCCCTACAAACGGTTCAATCGCATACAGCTTGCCGTCCGGCCCAAATGCGATGCATCCGCCGGCGCGATACGGGATATAGGGGTTCGAAAAAGTGATTGGATACTGATTCACAATCTCGCCTGTAGCAAGGCGGTATTCCACCACAGTAGGCGCAGTCGAAAATCCAAATGCGGCCGGTCCAAGCACGTAGACGCTGTTTCCGCGCACCGCAATTCCCTCGGGATAACCCGGAGCAGGTACGGGCGCAAACACCTCGGAATCGCCCGCCGGACGCCCGGCGAAGGCGGGAAACGCCGAAAGCGCGAGGGCTGCGGCGAAGAGTCGAATGGAATGTGTATAGGGGATCATGCAGGACAGTGCGAATTCGCATGACGCGATTTCTCATTGCCGCAAAAAAACTTATACTACCTGGATTCATGCCCGGCGAGGACGTCACGACATTGCTCATCCGCTGGAGCGGCGGGGACCGCGAAGCGCTTGACTGTCTGGTGCCGCTTGTTTATTCCGAACTCTTGCAAATCGCCAACGCCTACCTTCGCCGGGAGCGGGCGGGTAACTCCCTGGAAGGCACGGGCATCGTTCACGAAACATTTCTTCGCCTGATTGACCAGGACCGGGTGAATTGGCAAGGCCGTGCTCATTTCTACGGCATTGCGGCGCAGATGATGCGCCGCATCCTTGTCGATCACGCCCGCGCCGGCCGCCGGGCAAAACGTGGGGGCGGATTGAAGATGCTGCCCCTTGACGAAGCTCTGCATGGTGCCCGGTCGAGAAACGTCGAGCTGATTGCGCTCGACGACGCGCTGGAAGGCCTGGCGAAGCTCGACAGCCAACAGTGCAAAGTTGTCGAACTCCGCTTCTTCGGCGGTCTCTCACTCGAAGAGACCGCCGTCGCCCTCAATCTCTCCCGGGCCACCGTGCATCGTCATTGGATCACCGCGCGCGCCTGGCTGAATCGGGAACTAAGACGCGCCTAGCTGTTCACGTCCACATCCATTTCCGGATCGAATGAGAAGTGGAATATATCTGTCCCGGTGTTCACTGTTACGATCAAGGCGAATTCGAACTTCAGTGGCTGCTGGGCATTCACGTCCGGACGAATGCTCACCGGAAGGCCGACGTGCCACGAGTTTGGATCGTTCGCGGGTCCTTGGACCACCTGTAGATCGGGGCCAATCAGGCACTTTGGCCGGCCCGTGGTACCTGTAAAGGGACTCGCTACGATTCGGACCGGATTCGCACTCCGCCTCAGACGGCTGAACGCGATATAAAACGTGATCATGTTCGACTGAATGGGTACCGGTGCGTTTGCAAATCGGATCACGAAGAATACCGTATCCGGGCCGGTGGCTGATCCCCGGCCTAACCGCAACGTCGGTCCCCAATCGTTTGCGTTGGAGTTTGGGCCATTGGCCGCCAGCCATGGCCCTGCCGGATTAGATGGATCTGGAACGGTCCACCATCGGTCTTGCGGGCCGTCCGAAAAAAACCCGTCAAATTACTTCCCGACAAATCGGCGAGCAACTGCAATGCATACATCTGAGCCATACTCTTCTCTCCTTGTTCAACAGTGTTTATTGTCGTTCGCCCGGTCTATTTCTTGAGCGAAGAAAGCAGGAGTTGATACCTGCGGTCGGTGCGAAGACCGGTGAGTTCGGGCTCGTGTTCTATTTCGCCCGAGGCATATCCGGCCTTCAACGCGCGCTGGATCGACGCCAGCGCTCGGACGCGTTCGCCCAATAGTTCCCAGGCAACGCAAACTCGAAAATGAAATGCTCCCGATGTCGCCGATTCAGGAAGTGCGCCGGCTTCCGCGCGCGCCGCGGCCTTGTCTCCGGACTTGGCCAGATATAACGCCAGCCTCGACCGCACGTCTACGTTCGCCGGCTGCTTTTCCAACTCCCCCCGGGCTATCCGGATGGCTGTTGCATAGGCCGCTCCCGACTTCGTCCGTTGCCCGGCGGCCCACCGGTATGCATCCCCTAAATTTCCCCAATAAAAGTACGATGTCGCGCGTAACTCGACGGCTTTCTCAAACGCTGGCACTGCGTCGGAATATCTTCCCTGGAAAAAACGCAGAGTTCCCAGGTTGTTGTAAGTAGCCGCTGAGGGCTCAACAAGCAGCGCGCTCTGAAAGGACGCAGCAGCCATGTCGTACTCGCCCATCATGTGATACGCGCTCGCCAAATTCCGGTGGAGTACGTCGTTGTCGGGCGTAATTTTAAGCGCGCCCTTCCATACGTTGGCGGCCTCTTCATACCTCGCGCTGTGATAGAGCACCGTTCCCAGGTCGTAGACTGGCCGCCAGTCTCCGGGCGCTAACTCCACCGCCCGCCGGAATTCCCTCTCGGCGCCGTTGAAATCGCGCCGGCCTTTCATCACCTCACCCATCGCCTGATGGGCTCCCGAACTCCGTGGGTCCAACTGCACCGCGCGCGCGGCTTCGCTGGACGCTAACTCCTGTTTCCCATCCAGCAATAAGGCCACGGCCTTCGCGGCGCGCGCCACCGCGAGATCCGGATTCTTCGCCACGGCGCTCTCGGCCGCTTCCCGTCCCATACGCAGCCATTGCGGATCCGGTGTGGCCCTTTGCTTCACGAAATACGCTGCCGCTAGCCCCGCATACGCCCCGGCATTGTCCCCGTCCGCGGCAATCGACGCCTGGAAAGAGGTAATCGCTTTATCATAATTCCCTTTCCTGTCTTGGCGGTTAAGCAGTCCCTGGCCAATTTCGTAATGCTCATACGAAGTTCTCGGAGCCGTCAATGCCGGCCTGCCTAACCACTCGGAAATCGTGTCGCGGCCTGACCATACGCCGACAAGCGCTACCGCGACCCCTCCGGCGGCCCACGTCACTCGTCCTCCCCGCGCGGCCCGTATCGATGGCCGCGCCTCCTGTTTGTGGCTCTCAATTACACCCGGCACGTCGGCCAGTGACTGCAGCCTCTGCTCGCGGTCCTTCGTCAGGCACTGCTCAATCAACCGCGCCAGGGGCTTCGCCAACGATGGCGTAACTTCGAGCGGCGGCACGGGCTCCGCGTGCACCACCTGTCGCAGCGTCGCCATCGCATTCGCGCCTTGGAACGGCCGTCTTCCGCAAGCCAGTTCGTAAAGGATGACGCCAAACGAGAAGATGTCGCTCCGCGAGTCGACGGAGTCTCCTAGCGCCTGTTCAGGAGACATATAGGCGGGTGTGCCCAATACCATTCCCGCACTCGTAATTCCAGTTTCGGTGGCTTGCTCAGATTCATCTCCCGCGTTTGCGATGCTCTGCTTGGCAAGCCCGAAATCCAGTACTTTCGCCTGTCCATCCGGCCTCACCATGATATTTGCCGGCTTCAGGTCCCTGTGTACGATTCCGGCCGCATGCGCTTTCGCCAGCGCGGAAGCGACCTGCGCCGCGATGAAGAACAACTTACTTTCCGGTAACTGCCTGGTTGCCAGGATGCGGTCAAGCGGCGTTCCTTCCACGTACTCCATCGCGATAAATTCCACGCCATCCACGGCGCTATATTCGTAGATCGTCACGATGTTCGGATGGTTCAGCGCGGAGGCCGCCTTCGCCTCTCGCTCAAATCGTTTCCTATCGCTGTTCGTGATGACATCGCGGGATATCACCTTTAGCGCCACCGTCCGCCCGAGACTTCGGTCGACTGCGCGGAACACGGCGCCCATTCCGCCTTCGCCCAACCTTCCCACTATCTCGTAGTGCCCAAACACCGATCCTGCCGCGAGTCTGGGCTCCGCGGCCTTTTGCGCAATCGTCAGGTTCTCTTCTATTCCGTCGATCGCCGGGTGGTCGATAAACGCCGTCCGTTCGGCGGCGCGCAACAGCGTTTCCATCTCGGCGCGCATCGCCGCGCCCGGGCAGGCTGCGTCAAGATACCCGGGGCGTTCGTTCTCGGGCAGGTCGAGCGCCTTGTCGAGGATCTCCCGCATCATCGCCCAGCGGCGCGCGCTGTTCGACTCCGGACTGTTTTCCACGTGTGGACGTATTAGAACAGCTATCGGAGCATCGTGCAACTGTAAGTCTTATCTCATACAAGATGAGCCTGAAGGAACGGGCGATTCTCACACAAGATGAGCCTGAAGGCGGAGAGGTGGCGCAAGCTGGGGATTGATCATCAGCATGCAAGGTGGGGAGAAGTTGGGCCTGGAACAGATCCGGG
>JACPNQ010000037.1 GCA_016185425.1 Acidobacteriota bacterium
GTCGACGCCGCGCCGCCAGGCCGGTTTCTTCTACAACATCTGGCACAGCAAGGAAGGCGGCTGGCACAAGGTTCTCTCCACCATCAAGGACTGCCCGGAGATCGATCCGGAGTTCCTCGAAATGCAAAAGCGAGCCGACCCGATCAAGTACAAACAGGACTTCGAGTGCCAGTTCATCCAACCGGCCAATCGCCTGTTCACTCGGGAAATGCTCGACACCATGTACACGCCGCGGCCAACGAGATAACGTTTGCCGCCTCCGCGCCCGCGAGAGCCATCTCTGCGCGCACCCCAGGACGACGCCTCCTGGCTTCTCAGAATCCCAGGAGGAATCTATGTCTTCTAACTTTGTGAAGGATCGCTACCGCCTCGTCTGTAGCCAATCCGAATGGCCGCTGCCCCGCTGGTATTTCGGCCTCGACCTCGGACAGCGCCGCGATTACTCCGCCTTCGTCGCCCTCGAACTATCTTGGGTCTATACGGGCCGTTGTCCCGTCCTTTTCGAGCTAAAGTATGAACCTTGGCTCGAAGTGAAATACCTCACCCGCTTCCCGCTTGGCACTCCGTACGAAGAGCTCTATGGACTCGTTCGCGACCAGGTCAAGCTCATGAATCCGCGCGTCCGGAATCGGGAGCTGCCGCCGCCGAAGCTCGTCATCGACGCCGGCGGCCCGGGGCCCATGCTCGCCGAGCGGCTCGCCGGGAACCTCGGCAGTGAGGTCTTCGTCCGTCCCGTCATCATCACGAATGGCAGCACCGACACCAGCCTCAAGGGCGGCTATTCCGGCGTCCCGCGCCGGACGCTGGTTTCGAACATGCAACTGCTCATGGCGGCCCAGTCGCTCAAATGTACTAAGGGGCTAGCCAACATCGACATTCTCGAAAGCGAGCTCCTCGACCTCATTGGCGCCTCCACGCAGCCGGCCAAAGACAGCGCGCACGATGACCTTGCCGTCGCGGCCGCTCTCGCAAGCTGGGACGCCATCGTCGACGCGCCGGAACTCCTGCCAATGACCGAAGAGGGCCGCCGCGAAATGTTCGCTCGCAGAATGAGCCGCCAAGAACGCCTGTTCTAACCGTGGACCCTTCCCTCGCAATGCCGGTAACAGCGTTAAAAAGTTCGCTGTTTCCGGCCCGAGAGGCGGAGTTTGGCATCCAATGTGAAAGCGGATTCATCGGAAAAGGGAACGTGGGTACGTTAACTTCCGAACCTAACCGAAAGATGGGTCGAAATGAATTTCCGAACCGGGAAAAACTGTTCGATAATCGGTGAAACCTTTCCGGATGTTTCCTCTGGCACCATTCGTAGCGGTAGTACTGGCTGGCTTCGCCGGTGTTGCCGCATGTACCGACATGCACGATCGGCGCATCCCAAACTGGCTGACTGCGGCGGGCGTCGTCTGTGGTTTTGCCCTCAACGCCTTCCTCTACGGAGGAGCCGGACTCAAACACGCCGGCCTGGGACTCGGGCTTGCGCTCCTCATCTACCTGCCGCTCTTCATTCTGCGCGGCATGGGCGCCGGAGACGTCAAGCTGATGGCCTCCATCGGCGCCCTCGCCGGTCCGGCCAACTGGCTGCGTATCTTTGTTTTTACGGCGATTCTCGGTGGTCTGATCGCCGTCGTATTCATCCTCTACCGCGGTGCCTTGCGCCGCGCCATTCGCAACGTAGGCCGCATACTCGTCAGCCCTTTTCGGGGACAGGCGCCCTACCACGACAATCCGGAGTTGGATGTTACATCGGGTGCAGGCCTCAGCCTCCCCCACGGAGCCGTCATCGCTCTGGGGACATACCTCTACGTTTTCGTCACTTCGTCTTAAAGTTATCGGCCAGGATGCCGATAGATAAGGTGTCATGATGCAGAATGTCTTAATCGCGGAACGAACTCGGGCACTGCTACCCCCGGCCTATCTCCAGGCCTTCGTCTACCTGCAGTTGCTCGACTTCTTGACCACCATGATCGGGCTGCGGCTCGGCCTCAGCGAGGCTAGCCCCTCCATCCGCCCCCTCATCGAACCGTTCGGCATCACCCTCGCCGTCGCTTTCGGCAAGGCTATCGCGTTCGGACTGGCTGGGTTCTGCTTATTTACCCGCCGCGAACACATCATCCGGCTGATCAACTACTGGTTCGCTTCCCTCGTTGTGTGGAATATGATGCTCATCATCATCGTCCTCACCAGGGATCTCTCTTAGCCCATCGGGACAACTAAGATCACCTGTACCCGCGCCGGAGCATCTCCGCGCGTAGCCGGGCGCATCTCCCAGCTTTCCAGTGACTTCAGGATCTTTTCCCCGAGGCCGCTGTCGTCGACGCCCTTCTGCTTCATCAGCGTTAACGCTCCCTTCGGATCCAGATACCCGAAGAACAGCATAGGCGCCCGCTTCTTCCCAGCCACCGTCACCGGTGGCGCCAAACCCTGCGATGGGACCATCGTCGTCACCGGGTACGGAGCCCGCACCTCTGGCGGGTTCCCCAACATCACCACTCCGCCCACCTGCCGCGGCCCCGCCGGCTTCTCCCGTGGAATGCAGTAGTGCATGATCCACTCCTTGGACCAGCCCACATTCAGATACACCGTGTAAATCGGGTCGCCATCCAACAGGCCTCGCGCCTCCGGCAGAATCTGGTCGACCCCGCTATGCACGATCATGACATCGTGCCGCCCTCCCGAGGGATGGACGATCCGGATCGGCGTTCCACCATCCGCAAGCCCAATGCCCCCAGCAGTCGCGGCGCCTCCGGCGCCCGGGACCGGCTGGCTGCCATTCGCTCCTGGCTTCCCAGGTCCGGAGGCGTCCACCGTGGGTTTCGCCGTTCCTTTGCCCCCCGGGGTGCCCCCCGCCACACCGGTCGGTACCGCCCCGGTCGGAGGCGGACCCCCGGAGGTCGCCGCCCCATTCCCGCCCTTGGGCAGCACGATCGCTGCCGGTAGTTCTACTGTTTCCCGGGCCGGCACCGGCCGGCTGCTTGCCATCACCAGGTTCGCCGGATTCTCCACCACCGGCCCCCCCGCGCTTACCGCCCCGTTGTCCGGAGCCTTAATCGTCTCCAGAGACGGCGGCGCCGCATAGACCGGCAGCTTGGGAGCCATATTGTCCGTCGCCTTCGGCCGGATCGGAGTGGCCGACGACGCCATCTGTGGCGGCTCCGGCAGCGGTCCGGTCTCCTCCGGCTTCGGTATCGACCGCTTCTTCGTCATCGACCCCACGTCGAACACCCGCCGTTCCCGTGGCGGCAAGGGGGCCACCATCGTGATGGTCGGCAGCGCCATGTCCGTGATCCGGGCCACCGTGGTCCGGTCCGTCGGCGGCTGCAGGATCACCACCGACGCCTTCTCCGGCTTCGACTCCGCAGGCATCGGGAACGCCTTCGGCGTCGCCTTGGTCGGGATCTTCGCCAGTACCGGTTGTGCCTCCGCCGGTGCCGGGGCAGGCGGAGCCGCCGCAGGCGCGGGCGCCGGCTTCACCAGCGGACGGCGATAGGAAACCTCCACCCTCCGGGGTGGGAGCGGCTTGGCCTTCATCAGATCGGCCGGCAGCTTCAGGGTGACCACCTCGTACTTAAATATGGATGACTGGTTCGAGGGCCTCGTCAACACCGGCCGCCGTACCGCCTCCGAGAACCCGAAGGCAAGGACCGGCACCAGCACCATATGCGCGGCCAGGGAGCCAGCCAGGCCTTTCCAAGGAACCGGGGTGCCCGCCAACATTGCGGGCGTGAAGTCTCCCTCCTCCGCCTCCCATGACATAGCCGCTTAACCCTAGCTGCTGGTAGGGGGCGTCCGCCTCGGCGGGGCCTTACTCCCCGCTCCTCCACGCGCCGGTCCGCGCATCACGCCGCCTTCCCACGGTCGTCTTGCCGAATACAGGGCCAGCCCAACCCGGTCCGGTATCCCCAGCTTCTGGAATAACCTCGAAAAATAGACCTTGACCGAACCCTCGGTCAACTGCAGCCGCTCGGCGATCTGCCGGTTGCTCAGCCCCTCCGCCACCAGGTCCATCAACTCCGCCTCGCGCGGCGATACATGGATCGGCGACGGCTGCGGCTCCGAGATCATGTGGGGGATCATCGCCTGCGAATCCGACCACTTGCGTCCTGATAGAACCGTCTCCACACATGCCAGCAGCATCTCCGGCGCCCCCCGCTTGTCGAGGACCACCGTGTGCTCGGCCATCTCCCGCATCCCCGTATGCGCCATCCCGTCCTCGCGCATCCATAGGATGATCGGAGCCATGTACCCGTTCGCCCGGATCTGGGTATCCACACTCATCGGGAACCCGCAGGCCATGTCGATCAGCATCAGGTCCACAGACATGAACTGAACCGCCTGCACCAGCCGTTCCACCGATGCGGGCAGCCAAACCACGCGGAACCGGTCGTCTCCGCGGAGCACATTATGAAGGCCAGTGCCGCTCACCGGCTCGTCGGTCGCTATACCAAAACGCAGTTTGCGCAATATCGATTCTGCGGGCTTCATATGGAGGACAGGTTCAGGGAGCAGCATAAGCGTAACACACTAACTCCGAGTCACGCAGTACCATCTTTCGGCTAGTCGGCCGGTATATACTTGCCTCCAATGTACCGCCTGGCCCTACTCCTAGTACCCTTTGCCGCTACTCTTTTCGCGGAGGACCGGTACGATCGGCTCATGCGGGACATCCTGATCTTCGACGCCCATATCGACACTCCCCGGTACTTCGTGGACGAAGGTTACCGGCTAAAGGACGAGCACCCTTATTATGAGCTGGACATCCCTCGCATGCGGAAGGGCCGGCTGGGGGCCGTGCTCTTCGGCATCTACGCGCAACCGCAGGACTATCCGCCCGAGCGATGGCTGCCACGGACCCTGGAGGTGATCGACGGTCTCCACACCGAGGTTGCGGCGAACCACGCCGACATGGAGTTCGCCTATACGGCCGCCGATGTCGAGCGGATCCACCGGTCAGGCAAGCTGGCCGCGATGGCGAGTCTCGAAGGCGGCCACCTGATCGCCGACAGCCTCGGCGTGCTGCGGATATTCCACCGGCTCGGCGTCCGGTACATGACCCTGGCTCATTTCGCCTCCAACAACTTCGCCGACTCGATGACCGGTATCCAGCTCCACTCCGGTCTCTCCAAGTTCGGCCGCGAACTGGTCCGGGAGATGAACCGGATCGGCATGATGATCGACGTGTCCCACATCTCCGACAAGGCGGTCCTGGACGCGGTGGAGTTCAGCCGGGCGCCGGTGATCGCCTCCCACTCTTCGGTCAAGGCGATCGCGCCGATCGTCCGGAACATGCCGGACAGCGTCATTGAGGCCATCGCCAAGCGGGGCGGGGTAGTCTGCATCAACTTCCACGCCGGCTATCTCGACAAACCGGCCTATGACGTCTACTTCCGCAACCGCCAGGCGAGGGATGAGGAGATCAAGCGGGTCACCGATGTGCAACCGGTCGATTGGGGGAAGGTAAGGGCGATCCAGCGCCGGTATTACGAGCAGATGCCCAAGGTCGACTATAAGGTCCTGCTCCGCCACATCGACCATGTGGCCAAACTTGCGGGGGCGGATCACGTCGCGTTGGGATCGGACTTCGACGGTATCTCCGGAATGGCGCCGGTGGGCATGGAGGACGTGTCGAAGTACCCGATTCTGGTAAAAGGGCTCATCGATATGGGGTACTCGGATTCCGATATACGGAAAATTATGGGCCTCAATATCCTTCGGGTATTGCGGCAGGCCGAGGAGGTCGCGAAGAAGCCATGAATCGCCGGGAATTTGTAGCCGCCGCGTCGGCCATGCCGGTCGCGGCGCAGGGAGGGAAGAAGCGGATCGCCTGCCTCTCGTCGACATACCATGTGCGGTCGCACTCGGACAACTTCATTACCCGGATGCTGGAGGGATATTGGATCAACGACCGGTATTATGAGGCGCCGTTTTCGGTGGCGTCTCTGTGGATGGATCAAGTCCACCCGGGCGATATCGGACAACGGCTTGCGAGCGCTTACGGATTTCCGGTGGCGAAGACAATCGCGGAGGCTTTGACGCTGGGGATGGGCAAGCTTGCGGTGGATGGGATTGTCCTCGTTTGCGAACACGGGGAGTATCCGCACAACGACCGGCAGCAGCAGCTTTATCCACGGTACGAGTTCTTCGAACAAGTGGTACAGGTGTTCAAGACCAGCGGGCGCAGTTGTCCGGTGTTCACCGACAAACATCTGTCCTACGACTGGAAGAAGGCGCGCCAGATGTATGACTGGTCGCGCGAGCTGCGATTCCCGTTGATGGCGGGGTCGAGTGTGCCTGTGACGTTCCGGCGGCCGGAGTATGATCCGCCGCTTGGTGTGCAATTGGAGTCGGCGTTAAGTGTCGGAGGAGGATGGGTGGCCGACGGCGGCATCTTCCATATCCTCGAGACGCTGCAGGCGTTTGTGGAGCGGCGAAAGGGCGGAGAGTCCGGCGTACGGTCGGTGCAGATGTTGAAAGGTGCCGAGGTCTGGAAGGCGGCGGAGCGTGGAGCGTGGAATCGGGAGTTACTCGACGCGGCGTTGGCGCGCCAGCAGCGCGGCGCGGCAAGGCGGCCGGAGGAGATGACCGCGGTGCTTGGGCTGATCGAGTATCGGGACGGGTTCCGTGGCGCGACGCTGGCGCTTGGGGGCGTCACCGATTACCTTGTGGCGGTGAAGCCGAAGGGCGGGCCGGTTCAGGCGACATGCTGCTACATACCAATCGAGAACTCAAACAACTTCTCGATGCTCGTGCACGGAATCACTCAGATGATCGCGACGGGGAAGCCGGCGGTTGATGTGCGGCGGACGCTGCTGGTTTCGGGGGCGCTGGCGGCGCTGATGGAGTCGGGATATCAGAAGGGCAATCGAGTGGAGACGCCGGAGTTGAGGATCGGATACACCGCGCCCGCGCGAAGTTGGTATGCCTCGGGGGAAGGGTCGTAACGATGGCGATACCGATTGATTCCGGTGCTACACTGGCGCAGGTCGCGACGGGTTTTGCGTTTACGGAAGGGCCGGTGTTCAGCCGGCGCGGGTACCTGCTCTTCAGCGACATCCCGAGCCAGCGCATCATGAAGCTAGAGCGCGGGCAGGTGAGCGTTTTCCGCGAGAAGAGCAATCGGGCGAATGGCAATACGTTTGACCATCAGGGCCGGCTGCTGACCGCGGAAGGCGGCGGACGAGTGACTCGTACCGAGAAGAATGGCTCTATCACGGTGCTTGCGGAGAAAGACCTCGGCGCGCCGAACGATCTCGTCTACGCGATAGATGGAAGTATCTACTTCACGGACCTGCCGAAATCGAAGGTATACCAGATCAGGCGGGACGGCCAGGTGCGCGTTGTGGCCGAAGCGCCGGCGCCGAATGGTGTGGCGCTGTCGGCGAACCAGCAGATGCTGTATGTCGCCGATATGAAGACGCCGATGGTGCGCGTACACTCCATTGCGCCGGACGGGCGGTTGGGAGAAGGGAAGGATTTCGCGCCTCTTCGCGTCGATGGGCTTAAAACAGATGAGGTCGGAAATGTTTGGATGGCGGCGTCCGGCGGAGTTGCGGTTCACAACGCCACGGGAGAGCCTCTTGGGACCCTTCCGGTCCCTGAGCGAGTTTCCAACTGCGGCTGGGGAGACGGTTTTCGCACGCTGTATGTGACGGCGAGCAAGTCCGTATACAGGATTCAAACCAAGGTGAGCGGGACTAGGACGTACTGAACCGGGAGTGCTAGAAACACCCTATGCTTTTGCCGCCATTATGGGGCATACTTAGGTGCTAGGATTCACACAAGTGGCGTCACCCTCGGAACGAGCGGAGAGGAGTCTGCCGATGGCGGTCCTGGTTGCGGAAGGCAATCCGGCAGATGTTTTCATGCTGCGGAGCGCGATTAGCGCGAGCGGCATCGATTGCTCCGTCAAAGTGGTGGAAGACGGCGCAGGCGCGCTGGGATACATTCAGCAGCTTGAGGCCGACGAGGATCTTGGCTGCCCGGACCTGGTGCTGCTCGACCTTCATCTGTCGAGATTCGACGGCCATGAAGTTCTCCGGCGGCTTCGGGCGAGCGAAAGATGCTCACACGTTCCCGTTATCGTGATGACCGGATCAGAGTCTCCGGAGGAGCGCGCTTCCGCGGAGAGTTTCGGCCGCGTGGCCTATTTTAGAAAGCCTCCTCATTCGGCGGGATTTGAGAAAATCGGAAAACTCGCGGGACAGTTCCTTAAGGAAGCGGCTCTTCGCAAGAGGACCGCTTCCTGATGAAGAAGGGAGCCGGAGGGGGCTCCCTTCCCTGTCTCGACTATAGCGAGGGGCGGTGATACGGACGATCGCTCTTGAGGAACTCGGCTGCACTTTCGCCGGCGGAACTGATGTCTTCGGCACCGGTGGCCTTCATTACATCCTTCGCGTGGGAGGTCCATTCGCTGTTGTCGCAATGAACCGACATGAGAATGCCTCCTTCCTTCACGCGGCCTTCGTAGCGTTTGGCTTCGTATTCGGGCATGCCCCATCCGATGAGAGCGCCGCTGATCCCACCGACCGCCGCGCCTGCGCCGAGACCGGCGATGGCGCCAACGATCGGGCCCGCGGCGACCAGCGGACCAAAGCCCGGAATGGCGACGGACCCAATGCCCGCCAGCCATCCAAGGACGCCTCCAGCCGCGGCGCCGGCCGCGCCGCCCGCCGCCGCGCCTTCGGGGGCCTTGCTGCCGCCTTCGACCTTCATGTCCTTGTTGCTGACATTCTCAGGCAGGAGCAGCGAAATGTCGGAGGAGCGGAAGCCCGCCATCCGAAAACGCTCGACGGCGTTTTCCGCCGCGGCCCGTGTTTTGAAGATTCCATACACTGATGTGTTTGCCATGCTAGTTGTTCCTTTGCCTTACTACCTGCCAGCTCAGGGTTTGGCGGCGCGGACTTCGATCAGGTTCTCGACCGAAGCATCGCCCGCGTGCTTCTTAGCGATAGTCTCAATAGCCATCTTTTCTTCCTGCGTATTTACAGGTCCACGCAGGGTGACCTTTCCGTCCTTGGCGACGATCTTCACATTCTTCGCGTACGTCGACATCTGGGCATCGTTCGTAATTTCCCGGCGAATCATGCGAGTCAATTCGAGATCGTGCTTAGCGTTGGACTGTTTGTCCGCCGTCTCCGTGGAGCCGGAGCGATCCTGTTGATTGCGCTTTGTATTGTCCGGGGGCTGCGCGAATGTGAGCCCGGCGGCCACGGTAAAAGCGATGAGAAGTTTGTACGTCATTTTTGATAGGTTCCTTCCTCGGCAGCCACGGTCCGGCCGCACACCAGGGATGTGCACGCCTTTTGCCAAAGACGCGCGATTGGAGCGATGCGCGCCGCATCGAGGCAATTGTTTACCTGCTGCCCGTTTTTGCCATCGGTTTTTTGGACGACGTTTCGCTGCGGGCGCGAGACTTAGCGGGCGGGCGCTCCGATTCCTGCGTTTTCTCGCCAGCCATCCCGTTTGTTCCGACTTCGGCGTAAAGCGTGAGGGCGACTTCGGTAAGCTTTTCGTCCGCGCCGGACTCTTCATCAATGGTTGCGCTTAACAGCTCGACAACGTCTTCCAAGCCCATTTGTTCGGCGATGGCGCGAGCGGAACCGTAGGCGGAGATCTCGTAGTGTTCGACGCGCTGGGCGGCGGCGATGATTTGCAGATCGCGGAGTGTGTTCTCCTTGTTTTCCTCCAGGCCCTGTGCTCCTTCATCAAGGAGGCCTTCCATGCCTTTGCAATGCTTTGTGCGTGCGGTAACGCCGACAGATTGGAACACCTGTTCGAGGCGCGTTACCTGTTCCCTGGTTTCTTCCAGATGATCGTTCAACGCATCCTTGAGAGCTTCCGATCCGGCGCCTTTCACCATCCTGGGCAGCGCCTTCACAATCTGTTTCTCGGCGCTATATATGTCCTGCAACTCTTCGGTGAGCAGATCATGCAAGGTTTCCATAGTGATTTCTTCCTTTCGATTTCGCGGGGCCCCGCGGAAAGGGGGCGCCGCTTCGCGCGGTTGATGGGTCGCGACAGAGCGGTGTTTCGTGACGTTTGGAATAAATATTTTCCGCGTACGGGAATATTTGACATGGCCATGGGAGCGTGCCGACTTAGTGCTGCCAACACCTTGCGCAACGGCAAACGAATTGCTCTACAACATGTGTCCAAAGGACTTCGGTCCGGAGGACAATGCAACCGGTGAGGCACTTCTGATGGAAGTCCATTTTCCAAGCATTCCGTACCAGAACGTGCACCCCATCGAGAGATGGGCGTCCATAGCTGGTGGAATCGCGTTGGCGGCCAGCGGTCTAAGGAGACCGCCGGCGGCATGCGCCGTCCGAATAATGGCCGGAGCAGGACTGATCCGAAGGGGCCTCACCGGGAAATGCGAAATTTATACATTGCTCGGGATGCGCTCGTTGCCATCCGGCAAGCCCGTTCCTTATGAGTTGGGCGTTCGCGCGAGGGCTGCGGTGACGATCAATCAGCCGCGGGAGAAAGTCTTTGCATTTTTACGGCAGTTCGAGAATCTGCCGCGCGTGATGCGGCATTTGAAGTCCGTCGAAGAGAACGGAGAAGGACGCTCGCACTGGGTGGCGGAAGGTCCGATGGGGAAGAGCGTGTGCTGGGACGCGGAGATTCTGAATGAAGAGCGCGACCGGCTGATCGCGTGGAAGTCGCTGCCGGGCAGCCAAGTGGATCAGGCTGGCTCGCTGCGTTTCCACGACGCGCCCGGCGGGCGCGGAACGGAAGTGCGCGCGGAACTGCAATACAACCCTCCGGCCGGCGTGGTCGGCGCGTATGTGGCGCGATTCTTTGACAGAGAGCCGGAACAGGAAATTGTGGCCGACTTTCAACGCTTGAAGCAGTACCTGGAGACCGGTGAGATCGCCAGCACGGAAGACCAGAGCCATGGCAGGACAGAACCGGAGAAAAAGGTTCTGCCGGCAATGGAAGAGGCAATGGCATGAGGGCTGTTTGCTGGTATGGCAAAGGCGACGTGCGCGTGGAGACAGTGCCGGACCCATCTATACTGAATCCTCGCGACGCGATTGTGCGTGTCACGCTGACGGCGATCTGCGGCTCCGATCTGCATATCTACAACGGTCACATTCCGGGGATGGAGCGTGGCGACATTCTGGGCCATGAGTTCATGGGCGAGGTGGTGGAAGTGGGCGCGCAGGTACGGAACCTGAAGCGCGGCGACCGCGTGGTGGTTCCGTTTACCATCTGCTGCGGGAAGTGCTACTTCTGCCAGTCGCAACAGTGGTCACTTTGCGACAACACGAATCCGAACGCACCGGCGCTGCACAAGCTCTATGGAGCGTCCGGAGCGGGACTGTTCGGCTATTCGCATTTATACGGCGGGTATGCGGGAGGGCAGTCGCAGTTCGTGCGCGTCCCGTTCGCCGGCGTCGCGCCGATTGTGGTGGACAACGATCTGACGGACGAGCAGGTGTTGTTCCTCTCCGATATTCTGCCGACGGGCTTTATGGCCGCAGACAACTGCAACATTCATGCGGGCGACGTCGTAGCGGTTTGGGGCTGCGGGCCGGTGGGCCAGTTTGCGATTCGTAGCGCGTACCTGCTGGGAGCGGAGAAGGTGATTGCGATCGACGACGTACCTGAGCGACTGCGGCTTGCCAGGGAGCGCTCGGGTGCGATCACAATCAACTGCGCCACTACAGACGTAATGGCAGAGCTGAACGACCTGACCGCGGGGCGCGGACCGGATTCCTGTATTGATGCGGTCGGCATGGAGGCGCACGGCTACGGGCTGGCCTATGCGTACGACCGGACGAAGCAGGCATTGATGATGGAGACCGACCGGCCTGGCGTGCTGCGGCAGGCGATTGCGGCGTGCCGCAAGGGCGGGACACTTTCGATTCCGGGCGTCTACGGCGGGTTTATCGATAACGTGCCGATCGGCTCGGCTTTTGCCAAAGGGCTGACATTGCGAATGGGGCAGACGCACGTGCCGAGGTATCTGCCGACGCTGATGCGGCGGATACGAGAGCACGAGATCGACCCGACGTTCATCATTTCTCATCGCACGCGGCTGGAGGATGCGCCGGAAGCGTACAAAGTGTTCAACCAGGATAAAGGCGCGTGCACAAAAGTGGTAATGAAACCCTCATGAGAATCTCTCTGCTTGCGGGCGCGGGATTGGTAGCCGGAGCAGCCGCCGCCTACCTGCTGCGTGCGCGGGATCGGCCGGAGGATCTGCGCGGAAGGGTTGTGCTGATTACGGGCGGATCGAGGGGCTTGGGACTGGCGCTGGCGCGGGAGTTCGGCCGGCGCGGGTGCGAGATCTCGCTGTGTGCGAGGTCGCGCGATCAGTTGTGGCGGGCGCAAGCGATGCTGACGGAGGAAGGGTTCACGGCGTCGGCGTTTCCGTGTGACGTTTCCTCGGCGGTGGAGGTGGAAGAGCTTGTGCGGTCGGTGCATGAGAGGCACGGGCGCGTGGACATTGTAGTGAACAACGCGGGGGAGATCCTGGTGGGGCCGGTGGAGAATATGACAGAGGCAGACTTCCGCCGTGCCATGGACACGATGTTCTGGGGACCGCTGCACATGACGATGGCGGCGCTGCCGGAGATGCGGCGGCGAGGGAGCGGGAATATTGTGAATATCGCGTCGATAGGCGGAAAAGTTGCGATCCCGCACCTTATACCTTACTGTTGCGCGAAATTCGCGTTAACTGCGCTGTCGGAAGGGATGCGGACGGAATTGGCGCGGGACGGAATCCGGGTGACGACGATCGCGCCGGGGTTGCTGCGCACGGGTTCCGACGTGAACGCGCGGTTCAAGGGCAACGCGGAGCAGGAAGCAGCGTGGTTCAGCATGGCCGCGTCGACATTGGTAACGTCGATGAGCGCGGAGCTGGCGGCCGCGCGGATCGCAGACGCGGTGGAGCGGGGCGAGTCCGAAGTCGTGCTGTCGCCGCAGGCAAAAGTTTTGACGCGGCTGAATGGCGCGTTTCCAGGCGCCATTTCCGACGTGCTGACATGGGTGAACCGGCTGCTGCCAGAAGCGACGAAGGACAATGGCGAAGCTGCGGGAATCGACATGATCCGGCAGCAGAGCGGGGTGCTGCGTTTTCTGACGGCGAGCGGGCGCAAGGCGGGAGAGCAGTTGAACCAGGCCGCTGTGTGATGGCACGGCGCGGCGCCGACTGCGATGTAGCAATTATCGGGGCGGGAGTCGCGAGGCTATCGGCGGCGGCGGTGTTGAGCGGTGCGGGAATACGTGTTGTCTGTCTGGAGGCGTGCGGACGAATCGGGGGAAGGATACTAACGCAGCGCGATCCGCTCTGCCCTGTGCCGATCGAATTGGGCGCGGAGTTTGTTCATGGGCGCATACCAGCGCTTCCCGATCTATGCGCGGAGGAACGGCTGACGCTGTTCGAAGACAGCGCAAAGGCTCTCTATTTCCAGCGCGGGAAGATCCATGGGGAAGAGTTGGCGATGAACGCGGCGGACGAGCTGATGGCGCGATTCGCGGCGAAGGACAGGGCGTTGCCGGAGGCGGTGAGCGAGTCCCGGCAGCCGGCTGTGCTGAAGAAGAAGGCGGTGCGGCAGCTTGAAGGGTTCAACGCGGCGAGAGCCAACCGGATCAGCGTGAAGGCTTTGAAGGCCGACGCAACGGCTGCGGAAAAAATTGAAGGCAATCGAGCATTTCGTGTGTTGAACGGGTATAGCGCGGTGCCGCTGGCGCTATGGTCAAAGATACCGGATGCGCGCGAGTGTGTGCGATTGGGGCAGGCCGTGGAGCGAGTGGAATGGGCGCCGGGCGATGTGCGGCCGAGCGTCCGGTCGATGGTGGATGGAGGTGAGTCGACGCTGCGGGCAAAGCGCGTGATCGTGACGGTGTCGTTGGGAGTGTTGCGCGAGGAGGCGATCACTTTCGACCCGAAACCGGCCGTTCTGGGATGAGCGCGAGCGGATGCGGGACGCGGGGTTCTTTGTGTCGGATGACGCGGTGTTTCCGATCTAGTGGACGTCGTATCCGGTTATTGCGCCGGTGTTGACGGGGTGGTGCAGCGGATCGGCGAGCGACGCGTTGCGGGGGTTGCCAAGGCAGGAGGTTCTGGGAGCGGCGTGGCCGACATTGCGACGAGTGCTTGGGACGCGAGTGCCGAGGCCGGCGGCGGCATACTTT
This sequence comes from Acidobacteriota bacterium, assembly GCA_016185425.1. Lineage (GTDB taxonomy): Bacteria > Acidobacteriota > Terriglobia > Bryobacterales > Bryobacteraceae. The sequence continues at coordinate 14,143 of JACPNQ010000037.1, forward strand.
CACGACTGGCACTCGGGCACGTTGTGTCGTGGGGCGTATAGTTACGTTCCAGTGGGCGGGAGCCGCGCGAAGGAGGAGTTGTCGCGGGCAGTAGAGGAGACGTTATATTTTGCCGGGGAGGCAAATGACCGGAAGAGTTTTGGCGGAACAGTGCATGGCGCGATGCTGGCGGGGCGAGCGGTGGGTGAGCGGATATTGGAAAGGTCGGCCGCACCGGCAGGGCGCGGCCGGAAAAGATCGATTTAATTAGTCTTTGACACGGTTTTGAGTTGTTGGCGGATGCGGCGGCGGAGGCGGAAAAGGCGGATGCGGACGGCGGTTGGGGAGAGCCCCATTTTTACAGCAATTTCCTGCGTTGCGTAACCCTGTTGGTAGAAAAGACCGAGTATGGCGCAGTCGCGCGGTTCTTCGGCGCGCAGAACGCGGCGAAAATCCAGCAAAGTCTCCATCTCAACCGGCTTATGACTGTGGCGCGCGAGGGCCACAGAGACGTCGGTGTCGTTCAGGGAAGAATCGCGATAGATGGTTTTACCGACGGCCTTGAACATGTTTTTCGCGATGCCGTTTACCCAGGCGATGGCGGAATCGATGCACGTGAGCTGGGCTCGCATCTCCCAGCCGCGGACCCAGGCGGCCTGCGCGATCTCCTCGGCAACGTCGCCTTTCGCACCGCGTGATTGGAGGAATCGCACCGTGACTCGGAAGCCGCGGCGGAACGCGTTTCCAAAGTCCCAATCGTCTGGCAACGGGCGATTGGGCAATATTGTAGATCCATACTGCGTGTACGTCATGCGGAAGAGCGAGCACGTACGTAGCCATAAGACGAAAGGCGTCCCTGCGGGGACGCCTTTCGTCTTGGGCAAGGTGGCGGGACCAGAGTCAGTGGTGGATTTTCCCGGCACCTGCCTTCTCCTGCGAGCCGGCGGTGCGTTCCGGCTCGTTCCAGCCTTGTACACGGATTTCGTTGCGGACATCTCGAACACCGGGGATATCTTCGACGATGTCCTCGGCCAGGCGCTTGCAGTTCCTGGTCTCTACCTTGCCGCCTAAAGTGACTAATCCGTCCTTGACGGCTATTTCGACGTCGCTGGCATCCAGATTGGGATTGCACGTCAAGGTGACGTAGGCGTCGTCCAGAATGCGGTCATCGGCGCGTTTGAAGTTTTTCGGCCCGCAACCGGCGAAATTCTCCGTCCGAAACCCACTGAACTGGTTGTAACGCTCCCACCGGCCATAGGTGGGTCCATTGAACTCACGTTCGTCGAAGCGGCCCTGCGTTTCGTAACGAGGCTCACCTTCCAATCCTTCGCCGCGCCATTGGGCGGGCGGATATTCGCGTCCGAAGTAGCGTCCGGATGGACCCATCCGGTAATCGCGTGGATCAAAACGTTGTTGCATAGTCAGCTCCTTCTGAGGCTGCCGGGAGGGGTTTCTTCCCGCAGCGCAGAGGAGAGGAAAGACCGGTGCGCATTGTTTCCGCGAGGCGAAAAAGTTATTTGAGGAGATCCTGGGCCGCCTGCAGATGCGAGCGGAGCGCGAGGAGCTTATTCGCGGCCCAAGTTTTTAACTCTGTGTCATCGCTCGCGCTGGCGGCCTTTTCAAAGAACTCGATATCGTGCTTATGATCGTCGATCATCGCCTTTGTGAAGGCCTGATCGAACTCATTGCCGCTCATACTGGCGAGCACGGTGGACGTGGCGACGTTGGGATCGTCCGCGGGCAGAGAGATGCCTTTGCGTTTGGCATAGGCAGTCAATTCCATGTTGGCCTTGGTGTGGTCGTCGACGAGGCGTTTGGCGAAGGCTTTGACCCTGAAGCTATGGGCCTTTTGCAATCCGAGCTTGCCCATGTGCACTTCCTTCATGCCGCCTCTGGCCGCTTCCTCGACGAAGCTGCGATCCTGCGCGGTGGCGTCTTCGGCGCGGGCTGTGGCCAGGCCAAACAGCAGCACGCCTGCGGCGAGGCAGGTAATCTGTCGAATCATGTTGACCTCCGGCTGGTAGAGGACCGCCGCGCCGGCGTTGTTTCGGGCGGCTAGAGAGTGAGTTCCTTGACTCGTTCCGCTTCATCGCCGAGCCAATCGGGATGTTCCGCTGTGGCGTCGAAATGAGAGCTGGTTTTGAAGAGCTCGTATTCGCCGAAACGCGCGACCCTGGCGGTTCGTATGCGGATATCGTTGCACTCCTTCTCCGTCATGGGCGTGAAAGTGGAGCCGACGCGGATGGCCTGACGGAGGACGGGCATGCTGTCGATGCCGACGATGACGACTGAAGTTGGGAGCGACAGCGAGTAACGGAGGCATTCTTCGGCGGTGACAGCGCCGCTAGCGAGGATGACGCCGTGACCGAGGCTCTTCATGCCGAGGACGGCGATGCCGCGTTTGACGAGTTCCGGGAGCACGAGTTTTTCGAAGCTGCGGAAGTGCCAGTCCATGACGTTGAGGGGCATTTGCACGGCGTCGAAGTGGAATCTGTGCTGGACGGATTTTTCGAGCATGTAGAGATGGATACGGGGATCTTTGTGGCCGGTGAAGCCGATGAAACGGATCTTGCCCCGGTCGCTGGCCTTGAGGAGGGCTTCGTGAGCGCCACCCTCGGCGAAGACGCGGTCGGCATCATCAAAACGGATGATTTCGTGGTGCTGGAGGAGATCGATGTAATCGACACGGAGGCGCCGGAGGGATTCATCGAGTTGGTGGGTTGCCTCCCTGGCGGTGCGGCCATCGATCTTGGTCATGACGAATGCGCTTTCGCGCGGCGTGCCATGGAGGGCCTTGCCGACGAGGGTTTCACTGCGGCCCCTGTGATAATCCCAGCTATTGTCGAGGAAGGTGATGCCTTGATTGATAGCGGCGCGAATGATGTCGATGGCCTCGCGGTCGCTGAGCCTGGATTCACCGATGTGGTACCCGCCGAGCCCGAGCATGGAGACCATCTCACCGGTATTGCCGAGAGGGCGCATTGGAATTGAAGATTGCGATGTGCCCATACCCAAACGGAAGCAATTAGGTGACCGTTCAGCCAATGGCGGCGAGGACGGAAGGGAAGTTGGAGCGCAGGTGATTGAGGATGCTGGCGATCTGGGTGCCGATGTTTACGTAAAGCGTGGATTTGTTGAAGTATTTGACGTTTTCCGCCAGGACGGAGCCCCGGTGGAGGGCGACGACGCTCCATTCGTCATTGAACACGGGAGAGCCGGAGGAGCCGAACTTGGTATCGGTGAGGTAACAGACATCGTCGTTGGTTGTTTGCGTTACCAGGTTGTTGCGGATGGCGATCATCTTGGGGCCGCCATCGGGATGCTGAATGATGTTGACGGGGATGTTGTCGCGGGTTTTATCGAACTGCGCGGCGAGACGGCGGAGCGGAAGGCGGTTGTGCGCGGCGGCTGTGTGGAGGATGGCGTAATCGAGTTTGGCGTCCGCGGCGACGACGGCGGTGGCGGAGAACGATTCACCGGCGGCGTTGCCGTCATCGTAATCGAAGCGGATGGTCGCGTTGGCGCCTTGCTTGTCGAAGTCCGCGGCGGAGGCCGGCGGCAGGCCCTGCGCGCGCGCATTGACGACGTGGTGATTGGTGATGATGTAGTCGCCCGAGAGGACCCAGCCGGTGCCGTTGAATGTGGATTGCGCGCCTCCGGCGGCGAGGACCGGCGCGCCGGATTCGAAGACGGGAATGGAAACGCGCGCGACGGAGCGGCCGACAATGGCGCCGGCGGCGAGGAAGGAGTAGGGAATGATGGTGTTCTCGAAGAGAACGGCTTCCTTGAGCTCGGGGAGGGGAAGCGTCGTATCGCCGAATTTGAGCGCGGGCGAATCGGACGGCGGGAGGGATAGAAGCGGTTCACCGGCGGCGCGCGAGGAGACGATATCGGCCCAGCGGCGGAAGTCCGGGCCTTGCTGGAAGGATTTGGTGAGGCTGGCGGCGTTCTTCAGCCAGGTAAGGAGCGGGATGGAGCCGTCGGCGAGGCGCTCATGATCGGCGACCCAGCGGAAGTCGACGCGAAGCTGGATGGCGGGCGGGTTGTTGATATTGATAAAGCCCAGGGCGTTCGGATCGATGCCGTCGAGGAGCTGTTCCCGGATGCCGGGCGTGGAGAGGCGAGCCTCGGCGGCGAGGTCGCGGATTTCTTCGAACTCGGCGGGAGAGAGAAGGGTCATAAGAGCGTACTGGGGAGGAGCCAGCGGCGGACGATGGCCATGAGCTGAGCGCTGCCAGGCGCTTCCTGGATGATGAGTTTCATGATGTCCAGCAGCTCGGTTTGCGTGGGAGAGACGCTGACGGAAAGGCGTTCGAGCGCGGTGAGGAGGAGGTCTTGCGGGATGTCCTGGCCGAGAGACTGCAGGGCCGAGCGCACATACCGGGCGGACTCATTCCAATCCGGCGCGGGAAGGCGGCGGAGCGCATCGGCGAGAAGGACGGCCGATTCCGGCGAGGACGAGTACATACGATAAGACGACGCGGCGAAGAGGGATTCGCGAGGGCGATCGATCTCGCGCGCGAGGCGTTCCGCGTCGAGGAAGGCGCGGCAGGCTTCGTCGATGCGCTTGACGGAACCATAGGTGTGGCCAAGGAGGTGAAGCAGCGTGAAGACGGCGCGCTTATCGCCGGCGACGGACATCGATTCGATGCCGCGCAGAAGCTCCGAGATGGCGAGCGCCGGCTGATTGTGTGCGATATGAAGCTGCGCGGCGGCGTGGAAGAGCGGGCTGCGCGGCGAGCGTTCGACGCGTTCATCGAGGAAGACCAGGAGAGCTTCGTAGGGCTGGTTGCTTGCAATGCCCTCCTGGATCTTGCGCTCGGTGATGCGTTCCCAGTCTTCGAGGCTGGCGTCGCGGGCGAGCTGTGTTTCGTTGGGAAGTTTGAGTCCGGTGTAGGAAGCAAGAGTTAGCTGCACGGCGGCGGGAAATTCGGGAATCGCATCTTCAAGGAAGACGCCCGCCTCCTGCATCCAGCGTTCGGTGAAGACCTGGTGACGATCCTGGCCGAGCTTCAGGCGATGGTAGATTTCCTCGGCGCGGTCCTCCGGCGTGCCGCCATGCTGGAGGTAGTAATCCACCGCGCCGCCGTGGATTTTTTCGACTTGAGCGGGGCGTTCGCGCTCAATGAGGGCGAGCATGACGCGGCGCAGATCGTTGTTGGGGCGAACGGCGCCTGCGCCGCGGGATTCAACGAGAGAGAACTCTTTGCGGAGCTCAGTGAAGAGGCCTTGCGCGGCGTCGTCCTGCGCCTGCGGATCCGTGGGGAAATTGAGGCGGCAGGGGCCGGCGAGGACGAAGCGGATGAGATCCGGCGTGAGGCGGCGAAGGACGAGGCCGGGGTGGGCGAGTTTGCGCAGCTCGGGGTTGGCGATGTGGCCGAGGATGCGCTGATAGAGCTGGCCCTGGACGACGGTTTCGTTGGCGGAGAAGATGAGCCAGGAACGGGTTTGCAGGTTCGCAAAGCCGGTGCGGGCATCGGCGGATTCACCGCGGCGGAAGGCCTGCGCGGCGAGTTTGAGGCTGAGCGGGGAGCCGCCAAGCTGGCGCGCGAGCGCGGCGGCGACGTCCGGCGGCGCGACGCCCTGCTTGAGGAGATAGGACGTGGCCGCGCCTTGGTCGAACTCCTTAATTTCGAGGCGCTGGAAGGCCTTGGCCATGTCCTCGCCGAAGCTTTGATCGAGCGCGCGGCCGCAGATGACGGGGCGGAGGGCGGGATAGATGGATTGCAGGAGATCGACGAGGCGGAATATCTGGCTGATAGCGAGGCGATTTCGTGTGACGACCTCCTCAAAGGTGTCGAACGCCAGGAGGAAGGGAGGCGGATCGGATGCGTTGGGGCCGTTAACAGCGGCGATGAGGCGCGGGAACCAGTTCTCCCAGAAGCGGAGAGATTGCTGGAAGTCGGCGATGTTGGCGCGTTCGGAGTCGAGGGGAGTGTCGGGAGCGGGGTTATCGGCCGTGTCGCCGGCGACCATCTCCTGATAGAGGACGGCGGCCGCGGGGTACTGCATGGCAAGCTGGCGCGCGGCCTCCATGCAGAGAGTCTCGGAACGGATGAGGCTATAGGCGGAGTTATCGAAGTCGATGTAGACGATGGGGAACTGGCGGAAGGCGAGGCGTGCGCCTTCCTGAATAAGGATAAAGCGGGCAATGAGGCTGGACTTGCCGACGCCACCCATGCCGTAGACGATGAGTGCGCCGCGCTTGGGCTGCAGGAGCCAGCCGCGGAAGATGACGGTGGTGTTTTCGAGGGCGGAGGAGGTTTCGCGAATGCCGGCGAAGTCGTTGAGGACCTGCAACTCCACCTCACGGCCGACGAAGCCATCGCGCGCCAGACCTTCGAACGGCGCGAGGAAGCGGGCGCGGCTGAGGCGGCGGGCGAGCTCCGCCGGGTCGGGCACGGCGGTGAGCAGGCCGTCGAGCCATTGCGTGGCCTGGAGCGCCGCGGCGAGCTGTTCGGGTGTGCTGAAGAAGGCGTAGTCCCACTGGCCGCGGATGATGGACGAATAGATTTGCTGCGGCGAATTGGCGACGGAGGCGGGATTTGCATCCAGCGCGCCTGTGATGGAGCCGGTAGCGGCGAGGGCCCGGAGGAGCGCGCGGCGCGTGTCGTTGCGGAGGCTCCAGCGCCTGGCGCCGTCGCGAACGATGACTTGCGAAACAGGTGTAAGGGAGGCGGAAGTCTGGCCGGGCCCGGGCGTGCCGTACGGATTGAGCCTGGCGGGATCGAAATCGACCTGGACGGCGGCCGCGGCGAGATAGGGATCGACTTGCGAGGACTGGGTGGAGCGCTTGGCGGCGCGGGCATCGCGGCGCGCCTGGAGCTTTTCCTGCAGATCCTGGGTCTCCGGGTCGCTATTTGGCGGTGAGTACATCGGTGTCGTCCTCGATCGCTTCGCAGAGGGTTTGCAGGAATGCATCGTCGGCCACGTCGCGGAGTTCCTGGACGGTAGCGTCACGGGCGGTGAGCGCGGCGGGTTGTTTGGCGGGCGGGAGAGTATCGGCGAGGCGATCGTAGTAGGTTCTGACGAGCTTAATCCAGTCGGCCTTGTCTTTGGGGATGAGCTCCTCGGTTTGGAGGCGGCGGAGGTCGTGGGGGAGCTGGGATTTGTAGTTGATGAGGACGAGGCGGATGGACGAGCGGCCGAGGCCGTTGGCGATTTGCAGGGCGAGCTGGCGGATAAATTCCTTGGTGTCGTCCGGCAGGGAGGCGTCGTCGAAGTTGTCGAGGACGAACCACCAGTTGGAGGGCTTGGTGCGTAGGGCTAAGTTGAGGACCCAGTCGGCGAGGAGCGTGCCCTTGCGGAGCGGGGTTTCGTTGGTGAGTCTGGGGGGATTTTCCGGCGCGCAGCCCATGCGGGAGATGAGTGTTTCGGCGACGACCTCGGCGGGCGTGGCGGGGCCGGGGTTCTCCATTTTGATTGGGACGAGTCCGCTGCTTTGCAGGTGGAGAAATTTGAGGAAGCGGAAGCTGTGGCTCTTGCCGGACTTCGGTTCGCCGTTGATGCGAAGGACGCATTGGCCGTTGGGCTGGAGGATCTGCGGCACGAGTGTGCGCAGGTTATCGCGGCCAAGGAAGAGTGTGCCACCGTCGAGGATTTCGGCTGTGTAGGGATTGGGCGGGAGAGGAACGGAGCGGAGACGTTTGACGATGGCGGGGACGCTGGGGTCGAGGGTGCGGACGATGGAGATGAGATCGATCAGCGGGTGATCGCCCTGGCGGCGCCACGGCTCGTTTTCGCAGGTGAGGATGGTGACCTTGGTATATTCCTCGGGGTTGGCGGCGAAGGGGATTTTCGCGGCGAGTGTGGCGCCGATTTCGGCCTGGAGCGCGGGGAGGGGGTTCGGTGTGTTGAAGACGTTATCACGAAGGAGGCGGATGACGACTTCGCGTTCAGTGCTTTCTAACATAGGCGTTCCATCGCTAGACTTCCATCGCTAGACTGCGGGCGGCAGTGTCAGGCCGGGTTTGAAGAGCCATTCGATATCGGATTCGCGAATTTGGCGGGCGGCGAATCGTTCGCGGAGCGGCGGGACGGTGGCCTCGATGGCGCCCTCCTGAAAGAGCGGGGCCTCCTGTGGAGGGAAGACGCGGTCGAGGTCGGCCGGGCGGACGGGCTGCAGGCTGCAGGCGCCGGTGCGGGCAAGGTCCATCACGGCCTGGATGGCGAGCGGGTCCTTGGGGATGGCGGCATGGTCGAAATCGACGTGAAACGCCGGGAGGCCGTTGAGTACGGCGGCACGGCCGGGGACGGTCCCATCGCCGGCGGCCGTGGCGGGGGCGTCGTGGATCGTGCCGTTGTTGAACGATGAGGCGCCGACAGTGGGGATGCGGAGAGAGACGAGGAGCGTGGCGCGCTCCAGGAGCGGACTCTGCGCGATGGCGGATTTGAGGTTGCGGCTATGGTCCAGCCAGAACTGGCGAGGGCTGGGGATGTCAGCGGGCCAGACGCCCGTGGTGTAACTGGCGGCGGCGTCGGCGAAGATGGACGGATTGGGGAGCATGTCGATCAAGCCGGGAAGCGTGACTGCCAGGCGGCGCATATCATCGACGCTCACGCGCGCCGATACCATGGCGAGTTTCTTGAGTAAATCATACGTGCCGATGAACGCCTGCAACGGGCAATAGCTGCCGCCCAGCGGAACACCCATAAAAATGGCCTTTTGGATGGTGTCCCGCCACTCGGGGTGACGCTGGGCGTACATCGATACCACCAGGCCTCCCATAGAATGGGCAACTATTAACAGACGGCGGTTGGGATTCTGTTGTTTTAGTGTAAGTAAGAAATTATGTAGCTGGTCGGCTAACTTATCGATACTTAGACGCCAATCGTAACTATAGTTATGGACGACGAAACGGCTTTTGCGCCAGGCGTGCTCCGCCGGCATGTAGAAGAGCTGCATCATGCCGTCGGACTCGAGGCCGCGGCCGGAGAGCGCGGTTTCGCCGTCGGATTGCAGAGAGAGATCGTTGGCCACGTTGAAGAGAACGATTTCCGCGGGATTGAGCCACACGCGATGGCGCAGGAAGCCGGGGCGCGCGAGGTGGCCGCCCATAATGCCGTGGATCCAGACGATTTCGGGGAGATCGGGATCGGGCGGGGGATCGAAGAGGTCGAAGATGCCCTCGTTGACGGCGGGAGGGGTGAGGTCACGGACGACCTGTTCCGCACGCGGTGCGGTGAGCGTGGCGCGGATGGCGGCTTCGGCGGCGGCGTGGTTATTGGCGAGGGCTTCCACTTTTTCTTCGGTGGTGGACTTCTCGTACCAGTCGGGCGGGTAGGGCGTGCCCTCTATGACGGTGACGGGCGCCGTTTCGGCGGGGACGGTGGTGAGGAGATTCCAGACGGATTCAACTTGCGGATCGGGAGCGGCGGCGGGGCGGGCGTCGAACTTGATACCGGCGTCGACGATGCGAGAATCGCGGGCGAGCTCCCAGGCGGGGACGGCGAAGTTGGCCTGCAACTCAATGCCCGCGAAATGGAGGCCGAGGACGAGGCCGGAGACGGGGTCGATGACGGCCGAGCCGGAGTTGCCGCCGAGGGTGGAGCAGTCATGGGCGAGGGCTTCGACCGTGCGGCCGTAGGAGTCGATCTGCCGGAAGCCCATGGTGAAGCCGGGAAGCAGGCGCTTTTTCTGGAATACGCCATGGAACATTTTGAGCTGCGTGGGGATGTCGCCGCGGGAATCCATGGCGGGATAGCCGATGACGGCGACGGTGCGTTTGGCGAGGTTGTCCGGGGAGGCGGAGGCGAGGTTGAGCGGGGCGAGTCCGGGAGGAACACCGTCGACCTGGAGGATGGCGGCGTCCCAATAGGGGTGCACCATTTTGACCGATCGGACGGTGAGGAAGACGGGAGCGGAGGGAACGATTTCCTGCTTGAGATCGAGGCGGGCGGAACGGCCGGGGATGAAGGTGAGGTTTTGGATGCCGAGCGAAGAGGTGACGAGCTCGGCGACATGGCGATTGGTGAGGATGAGATTGGGCGCGACGAGGAAGCCGGTGCCGCCGTAGGGCACGCCGGGCAGGCCGCCGACCTCCAGGCGGCCGATGGCCTGGATGGCATTGTTGACGTTTTGACTCTGCGTGTTGAGGAGCTCCCACGGGGCGGGGAGAGGCTGGAAGGTACCGGCGAGGATGTCGTAAACAGGGCGCAGGAAGGGGACGACGATGGCTTCCATGACGACCTGGTGCTCGGCGGTGAGGGGCGTGCCGGAACGGACGTTTTCGGCGGCGCGGAGGGCGGATGCGGTGAGTTCGGGTGTGGCAACCGATTCCTGAAACCCGGGTGCGTTTTCCAGCACAGCGGGCGGCATGTCCTCCAGCAGACGGCGCAAATATTCCGTGCGAGAGGGTACAGAGTCAGCCATATTGTCTAGTCCTCAAATCCGTATTTGGACTTGTCTAATATAACTAAGAGCGAGATGGCGTGGTGTATAGGGACAAAAAAGCCGGCCGGACTGCTCCGGCCGGTGAAGGACTGAGTATAACTTCGGTCGTTTTAGAAATTGTTGAGGCGGGTAGTGGGGCGCCTGCGTTTGCTAGCTGGCCACCCCACCGCACCAAGGTTAGGTTATGGAGTCACCGTTAAGCTGAAGTTCTGATAGACGACACCCCAGGAGGTGGCGGCGATCTTGATGATGTATGGGCCACCGATTGCCGTTCCGGCCGGAACGGTCAGGAGTCCGCCGGCGGAGATCGTCACTCCAGCGGGTGCGCCGGAGATGATCGAGAACGTCGGAGCCGGTCCAGGGTTGGCCACAGCGGTGACTTGGAAGTTGCCGCCCGTGGCGCTGCTGATCGACGTCGAGCTCGCGCTAGTGAACACGATTGACGGCGGGACAGGCAGGCTTGCGCAGACCGAGTTGTCCTGGTTGTAGGCATCCAGTATGGTTGCCAGAGTATTGGCGACCAGGATCTGGGTTGCGGACATATTCTTGGCGTACGCACCCGTGCCATTGAAGTTGATCTGGTCGAGTAGTGCCTGGCCAGATGCAATGGCGAGTGTGGAATTGGCGCAGACACCAGCACCACCGGTTACGTTCAGCTTGGCGGCCAGGAGCTGGGCGGCCAAGTTATAGGCTGGATCGCTCGCCATCTTCTTACCGGAGTTGATGTCGGACTTGTTCAGGATGTCGACGGCGTCGTCGCAGCCCGCGGCTGGCGAAGTGCCAGTCGGGGTTCCGCCGGCCAGGGTCAGGTCGCCAACGGTCTGCGGCAGGTTAATGTCAAGCGATGGAGCTTGCTTGCCCTTGCCGTCGCAGGAAGACCAGTTCTTCCAGTAGCCGATGGTACGCGTACCGCCACCCGGAGGAGGCGTGTTGTCGATTGTGAATGTCCGCTGTTGGCCTGCCGTCAGCGGGAATGCCGTTCCCGCGCCGAAGGGCACGCACCACGTTGTATTCACCAGACCGTTCGGCGGCTGGAAGGCGCCGGCGAGGGAGCTGATCGTGGTGGCAAACCCGACGGGGATGCCGGTCTCGCAGAACTGGTAGGTTCCGGCGGGATCCAGCTTGATGTTGAAGACGAATGTGCCATTGTTACCGGCATTTGCAGTGCCGGTGCTGATGACCGTCCCATCCGCCGCAGCCGAGGCGCCGGTGCGCAGATCGAAGCTAAAGGAGGTAGTACCGGTCGGAGCCAGACCGCTCAGCGTCTTGATGACCTGGACGGTTGACTTCTTGGTGTTGGTGATTGTGCAAGTGGCGGAACCGCCAAATGGCACGTTCACAACGCCGCCGGGGCAGTTGGCGCTAAACGTGGTCACGTAGTCAGCGAGGACCGTGGCCGGGACAACTCCCGTCACGTTCTCTCCAGCGGTGTGCGGCCCGGCGTTGACCGGAACAGCACCCGTGGTACCGCCGTCACCAACGTTTCCGCCGGTTCCAGCCGTTGCGCCGTCAATCGTTAGATTGAATTTGCCCGGGTCTGCTGCCGGCACGAGTACCTTGTTCACGACCATCGTGGGCGGTATGTCGTTGTTGGTGATCGTACAGACGACGGTTTCCGCCAGGCCGAGTACAACCGACCCGGTTTGCGGATTGTTGTTGACCGCTCCTGCGTTGCCGACGCAGCTCCAGGTGCCTTCCTGGTAGTTCGCGACGATTTCCTCATGGAGCGACTTCGTGCCCGCCGTGATACCGGTCAGCGTGTTGCTGGTGTACTTCAGCGTGTTCGCGCCGTCGGCCACGCCAGCGCCGAAGGTAAGCGCTCCGGCATTTGTGGTGATGCCGAACGCGCCAACTGCGAGCCCGCCGCCGTTGTCGTTGACTATGCGTTTGACGATGGTCAGGGACGGGCCCTGATCATTGTTAGTGATCGTACAAGTGACGGTTTCGCCGTTGTTTAGGACGACCGAGCCGGCGCTGAAAGTGCCTACGACCGCACCTGTACCGCCAGTGCATCCCCAGGTTCCTTCGGTGTATCCGGCGACGTCGGATTCCACCAGGGTCTTCGAACCGGCCGAGAGTCCGGTCAGCGTGCCGGCGGTGTACAACAGCGTGTTGGTACCATCGGCCACGCCGCCGTCAAACAAAAGCGCGCCAGCAGAGGTCCCGATGCCGAAGTCGCCGACGACCTTGGTGCCGCCGTTGTCATTGACGATCCGCTTGCGGACGATCAGCGATGCCGGGTCGTCGTTATTGGTGATCGTACAGGTGACGGTTTCGCCATTGTTCAGGACGACGGAACCGGCGTTGAAGGTGTCTACAACCGCACCTGTGCCGCCAGTGCATCCCCAGGTCCCTTCGGTGTATCCGGCGACGTTGAGTTCAGCCAACGTCTTCGAACCCGCGGAGAGATTGGAGAGGGTTCCAGCAGTGTACTTGAGCGTGTTAGCACCATCGGCCACGCCAGCTCCGAAGACAAGCGCGCCAGCGGAGGTAGTGATACCGAAGTCGCCGACAACCTTCGTGCCGCCATTGTCATTCACGATCCTCTTGACGACGATCAGCGAAGCCGGGTCGTCATTGTTGGTGATCGTGCAGGTCACGGTTTCGCCATTGTTCAGGACGACGGAACCGGCGTTGAAGGTGTCTACTACCGCACCTGTGCCGCCAGTGCATCCCCATGTCCCTTCGGTGTACCCGGCGACGTTGAGTTCGGCCAACGTCTTCAAGCCGGCGGAGAGGCCGGTGAGAGTAGTAGCGGTGTACTTCAGCGTGTTGGCGCCATCGGCCGCGCCAGCTCCGAAGCTCAGAGCGCCTGCGGAAGTAGTGATGCCAAAGTCGCCGACAACCTTCGTACCGCCGTTGTCGTTGACGATTCGCTTGACGATCGTCAGCGACGCGCCATCGTCATTATTGGTAATCGTACAAGTGACGGTTTCGCCGTTGTTCAGCACGACGGAACCGGCGTTGAAAGTGCTTACGACTGCGCCCGAACCGCCAGCGCATCCCCAGGTTCCTTCCGCATATCCGGTGACGTCGAGTTCAGCCAACGTCTTCAAGCCGGCCGAAAGACCAGTGAGGGTTGCAGCCGTGTACTTGAGCGTGTTGGCACCATCGGCCGCGCCAGCTCCGAAGCTCAGGGCGCCAGCGGAGGTGGTGATGCCGAAGTCGCCGACAACCTTCGTACCGCCGTTATCGTTGACGATTCGTTTGACAACAATCAGCGATGCCGGCTGATCGTCATTAGTGATCGTACAAGTGACGCTTTCGCCGTTGTTCAGCACGACGGAACCGGCGTTGAAAGTGCCTACGACCGCGCCTCCGCCGCCAGTACATCCCCAGGTTCCTTCGGTGTATCCGGTGACGTCGACCTCCACCAGCGTCTTCGAACCGGCTGAAAGTCCAGTGAGCGTTGTGGCTGTGTACTTCAACGTATTGGCACCATCGGCCGCACCAGCTCCGAAGCTGAGAGCGCCAGCGGAAGTAGTGATGCCAAAGTCGCCAACAACCTTCGTACCGCCGTTATCGTTGACGATTCGTTTCACAACAGTCAGCGATGCCGGCTGATCGTCGTTGGTGATCGTACAAACCACGTCCTCACCGCCGTTGACCGTTACGGAGCCCGTGTTGAAACCACTGTTGTTTATAGGAGTCGCATTGCCAACACAACTCCAGGTTCCTTCTGTGTACCCGGCGACGTCGAGTTCGACCAACGTCTTTGCGCCAGCCGTGAGGTTTGTCAACGTGTTGCTGGTGTACTTCAGCGTGTTGGCGCCATCTGCTACGCCGGCGCCGAAAGTCAGATTTCCGGCGGAGGTCGTGATACCGAAATCGCCGACGACTTTCGTACCGCCGTTATCGTTGACGATCCGCTTGACGATCGTCAGCGAACCGTTGACCAGGTTCGTCGACATCTGGTTGTCGCGCTGGCCGATCGCTGAGCCATCGATGTTGACAAGCGCAACGTGGTATGGCGAGCCCGAAATGTTGCTGGCCGTGGTGCCGTTATTGGGCGGCGGACCCCACTCGGACAGTTTGGATACATGCGCGCCAAACGTGATCAGCACTGGACAAGTGGTGATATTCTGCTTTGTCGTCGCATTATTACAGGTGTTGGTGTTCACCGTGAACGAGACGCGAATCGCGGTGTCGCTCGTTTGCGTGTAGTCTCCCGCCACAACGCCGAGCAACTCGACGCCGGTAATCGTGCCGTTCCGAATCATGAAGTGCCGATCGGGGTGAATGGCGTCGAAGCCGCCGGCAAGGGGATCGGTGGGAATAAGCGGGGACGCCGTCTCGGCGGTTGTCGAACAAAGTGCAAACCCGTTCCCGGACGCACCGTCGCAGACGTCGGTAGCGAACGTCTCCGAGAAACGCGGATCCGTTAGGAAGTCATATGCATGCGAGCCATTCTTCGTCGTGTCGTATTGGAAGGTGATGGTATGGACATCGGTTCCGCCCGTCACATCGGTCAGGAACGCGCGCTGAACAGTTGCATCGCCTTCGTGATAACCGGAATTGTTCGGGTTCAAATTTCCGTTGATCCACTTGCAGAGCAGGTCGGGGCCGGTGGTGAAGCCATCGCCGAGGTCATTTGAGCATTGGCTATATTCGGCAATATTCGGCGTCACGGCCGGCGGGTCCACGGCACTCGTGGTGGCGGTATTGATGCCGTCCGTAGCCATTATCTTCAGCGCGCCGTTGACACCTTGAATAATGTACTGCGCGGTGAACGATCCGGTAAGGTCGGAAACCACGTTCGGCACGCTGTCCACTACCTTGTCAGGCCGGGAAACGGTAAGAGTGATGACGTTATTGGCATTGAAACCAGAACCGGTGATAATCATCGTATCGCCCGGGTGGTATAGGTGCTTATCGGTCGCGATCGACGCGCCGCTGCCGATTGCGGAGCGGCCGCTTGCCGAAAACAGCGAGCCGACGAATGCGCCCGCGGGCGTGGCGATGTTGCTGAACCGGATGGCGGCCTCCGAGGCTGCGCCGGAGACGATGAGCGTCGAATCGCTACCAATATCGGCGGCGGTTACGTCGCCGACCGGAGCGGAGAACTTACCGTCGGCATCTACGATGGCCTCATTCTTTGCGTCTTCGCGACCGCTGTGCTTCATCGTGATCGCAACCGTCTCACCCGGCTGCCAGCCGTCGCCGTTGAGAGTGATGGTCTGGCCGGACCAGTATTCGGGTTGATCGGTCGCCAGCATGGCATACCGCATGCTCTCCGTGGAGCGGAGGGCGCGGGCGGCAGTTGAAGTTCCGCCGGCGACTACGAGCAGGCCTTTCCCTTTTGGCGCGGAACCGTTGGCTCCGCGACGGGCGCTGATGAGGTTGTCAAGCGGCTGGAAGCGATTCTTCCAGGGCACAAAACGTTCTACGGCCGGGCTGGCGGCATCGCCGGCTGCGCCACCGGCGAGGACCACGGTATTGTTGTCCGGAAGCAGGAACGCACGATGATTGCTGTGCGCCGCATTCATTGCGACCGTAGATATCGAAGCGCTGGCGGGATCGAGAATATCGGCGGTGGCCAAATCGGCCGCGCCGTCATTGCCGCCAGCGAGGAGCACACGACCGTCAAGAAGCAGCGTCGCAGTCAGGTCCTGCCGCGCTGCCGATAGCTTCGCCATTGCGGACACGGTGCCGCTGGCGGGGTCGAATACGTCGATGGTATCGAGAGCGGCGTCTCCGTTCGAGCCGCCCGCCAGGATCACCCGGCCATCCCCAAGACTGGCCGCGGCATGATGCCGGCGTGCCGAAGTCATGGTCTCCGACGCCATGGAGAACGAGTTGGATTCGGGATCGAAGATTTCGAGGGTCTTCGTGGCGCCGCTGCTGTTTTCGCCGCCGGCGATGAGGATGCGCTGCCGCTGATTGACCGTAATGAGGGAAGCGGTGGCATCAACTCTCGCGATGGCCATGGGGCCGGCGTCGGACCAGGTGCCGGCGGAGGGATCAAAAATTTCCGCGCTATTCAATGCGCCGTTGGGCGCGACGGTGCCGCCGGCCACGAGCACGCGACCGTCCGACATCGCCACGCAGGCGAAGTGGGAGCGGGCGAACTTCATGGAAGCGAGCTTTGCACCGCCCGATAGACTTAAAGTCTCCACAGTGGACAAAGGACCGTTCTCGTCCTCGCCGCCGATAATCATCATGCTGCCATCAGGCAAGTTAGCGGCGCAAGCACCGCTTCGGGCGGAAACCAGGTCGCCGAACTCGACCCACTTCCCAACGGGCCTGTTGACCCGTGAACCCTGAACCAGCAAACCAAGCCCGAGGAGTGTTATTCCAGCAAGGCTTACATAACCGTATAACTTCTTATTCATTTTCGTCGCTCCGACCGAAAGGTCCTCAGGGTTAACTGAAGATAACACCGAGGGTTAACTAATGGCACTAATCTAGGTCCCTAGCAGCAAAGTGAGCACGCACAGCCATGTGGCTGCCCGCTCATCCTACGTCCGGGTTTTCGTGCTCTCATAAGTTAAACACCCTACCCCAAGTCAAAACAATCTATCTTTCGGATGGTTAACCTTAGACAATTGCGGTACCTGTATACTTGCCTTGACTGCTATGCATTTCGATCTGATTGAGAGGATCACCGCGGAAAAGCGCAGCAGAGTGCTTGGGGCTTGCGCGGCGATCGTTGCGCTGATCGCAATTTGCGATATGTTACTGGTGCGCGACGTGTCGCTAGGCTACTTATACGTACTGCCAGTAATGGCCGCCGCGACGCGCTTCAACCGGCCGAAGACGATACTAATGGCGGCGGGGTGCGCGCTTTTGAAAGTTGCCTTCTCGCCGGCTTCATCGCGGGGGGAGGAGAGCGCACAATTTTTCTTAGGCTTCATTGCCTTCGTGGCGGCAGGTCTGTTCGTTGTGGAAGCGATCCGGCGCCGGCAGGCGGAGGCTGCAACCCTATATCGAATGAGCGCCGCGGCGATGGAGGCGCGGACGATACTCGAGAGCAGCCCGGCGGCCATTCTGACGGTTCATCCGAATGGCGTGATCGACCTGGCGAACCAAGCGGCGCACCGGCTGCTGGAGATATCGCCGGAGCGGCGGCAGCCGGAAATGATCGAGGCGTACTTTCCGATGCTGGGTGAGATGCTGCGATCCAAAAGAGCCGTGGCGATGGTGCGGACGATGGTGGAGTGCCGCGGACGGAGGACGGGCGGCGACTACTTCTTTGCGCAGATGTGGCTTTCCAGTTTTCCGGTTGGCGATGGATTCAAGCTGGTGATTGTCGTGGCGGACGTCTCCGAGCAGATGCGGGACCGCGAGGAGCTTGGGTTGCGGCAGTTGCTGATGAGTTCGAGCATTATCGCGGGCGCCGTATCGCACGAGATCCGGAACCTGGCGGTGGCGGCGGGTATGCTGCACACGAATATCGGTAAGCGATTTCAACTCAGCGGAAATGAAGACTTCGACGCGTTGGGGCGGCTGATTGAGGCACTGCGGAAGTTATCGGCTCCAGAGGCGCCGGCGAACGTGGAGGGCGTGGTAATTGGCGTCGATTTGAATACTTTGCTGGGGGAATTGAAGATTATCGCGGAATCGGGCGACTTCGAGGCGGAGTTGGAATGGTCGATGAACTCCGCTCTACCACTGGTGCGGGCGGAACATTCGGGGCTGATGCAGGTGTTGCTGAACCTGTTGCGCAACAGCCAGCGCGCGCTGGAGGGGCAGGCCGATGCGCGCATCCGGATCCTTGCCTATCAATTGGGCGATTCGGTGCTGATTTCGTTTTCCGACAATGGGCCGGGCGTGGGGCGGCCGGAGACGTTGTTTCAGCCATTCCAGCCGGGGGCGCACGCGACGGGATTGGGACTGTATGTGTCGCGGGCGATCGTACGCACGTTTGGCGGAGAATTACAATATGACCGGCGGGCCGATGGCAGCCGGTTTGTGATTCAATTACCAATCACCGGGGAAGTTGAGGACCGGGACGTTGCGTAGGGAAAATCCAATCCGTTTGCTGCTGGTGGAAGACCACGTTTTGTTACGTGAGTCACTGGTGCGCACGCTGGCGGTGGAACCGGACATCACTGTAGTGGGACAGTGCGGGAGCGTCACGGACGCGCTGGAGGCGGTGTCCAAGGACCGGATCGACATCGTGCTGCTGGATTTGAACCTGGGGACGGAACAGGGTGGCGCGTTCCTGAACGGGTGCCGGGAAGCGGGGTTCCAAGGTGCTGTACTAGTGGTGACGGCGGGCGTGGGGGAGCGGGAGGCGGCGTGGTTGATGAAGCGGGAGTGCAAGGGAATCTTCCTGAAGCACAATCCGCTGCGTGAGTTGATCGAACACATCCGCGCCATTGCCGACGGCAACCCTGTACGGGATGAATTTGCAACCAGAGCGGCAGTGGTGGCGAAGGACTTTGGGGAAAACCTGGGCAGGAGGGCGCTGACGAACAGGGAGCGGGAGGTGCTGCGCGGGGTATGCGAAGGGCTGCTGACGAAGGAGATTGCGACACGGCTGCAGGTTACCGAGAGCAGCGTGAAATCGTATTTGCAACAGTTGTTCCTGAAGACCGGCGTGCGGACGCGCGCGCAGCTTGTACGCGCGGCGATTGAGCATTATTGGGACGATTTGGGAGCGGATTAAACGGAAATACCCAGGCTGCCTTTGGTAGCCTGGAATTTCGGATGATTTCCTTTTCCAATATCAACAAACAGTACGGGAAGCAGCTTGTTTTCGTCGATGCGTCGTTCCAGTTGAATCCTGGTGAAAAAGTGGGCCTGGTGGGGCCGAACGGAGCGGGGAAAACCACGCTTTTCCGCATGGTGGTGGGGGAGGAGGCGCCGGACGACGGGGACGTGTCGGTGCCGAAAAAGACCACGATCGGCTATTTCCGGCAGGACGTGGAGGAGATGCAGGGGCGGAGCGTACTGGACGAGGCGATTGCCGGCAGCGGCCGCGCCGGCGACTTGCATCATGAGTTGGAGGAGTTGCAGAAGGCGCTGGAAGATCCGGACCGGTTTGATGAGATGGATAAGATCCTGGAACGGTTTGGGGAGGTCCAGGAGGAGTATGAGCACTTGGGCGGGTACTCGCTGGAGGCGCAGGCGAGAGAGGTGCTCCACGGGTTGGGCTTTCCCGATGAGCAGATCGATGGGGACGTTGGGGCGTTGTCGGGCGGCTGGAAGATGCGCGTGGCTCTGGCACGCGTACTGTTGGGGCGGCCGGATGTGCTGCTGATGGATGAGCCGACGAACCACTTGGATATCGAGTCGATCATCTGGCTGGAGCAGTTTTTGAAGAACTTTTCGGGCGCCCTGCTGATGACTTCGCACGACCGCGAGTTCATGAACCGGCTGGTATCGCGCATTGCGGAGATCGATTCGGGCGAGATTGTCGCGTATTCGGGGAACTACGATTTCTACGAGCGGGAGCGCGCGATTCGAGAGACGAATCAGCAGGCGGCGTTCGCGCGGCAGCAGGCGATGCTGGCGAAGGAGCAACGCTTTATCGATCGGTTCCGGACTCATGCGGCGAAGGCGGCGCAGGTGCAGAGCCGGATCAAGGCGTTGGACAAAGTGGACAAGATCGAGCTGCCGAAGAAGCGGCAGGTGGTGAAGTTCGATTTCCGGGTGCCACCGCGCTCCGGCGACCAGGTGGCGGTGCTGGAGGACCTGAAGAAGGCCTACGGGAGCCGGGTGATTTATGACGGCTTCAGCCTGACGATCCGCCGCGGGGAACGTTGGGCGGTGATGGGGCGGAACGGGGCCGGGAAGAGCACGCTTCTAAAGATGATTGCAGGGGCGGCGCAGCCGGACGGCGGAACGGTGCGGCTGGGGGCGAGTTTGCAGATGGGATACTTCGCGCAGCAGTCGCTGGACGTGTTGGACCCGGACCTGACCGTGCTGGAACAGTTGCAGCGCGACTTTCCGAAGGACGGATTGGGAGCATTGCGGACACTGGCCGGTGCGTTTCAGTTCTCGGGCGACGACACCGATAAACGGATCCGCATGTTATCGGGCGGCGAGAAATCGCGGCTGGCGATGGCACGGATGCTCTATAACCCGCCGAACTTCCTGGTGCTCGATGAGCCGACGAACCATTTGGACCTGGCGACGAAGGAGATGCTGGTGGACGCGCTGAAGGATTTTGAAGGGACGATGATCTTCGTGTCCCACGACCGGACATTCCTGCGCGGGCTCGGGTCGCGAGTGTTGGAATTAGGCGGAGAAAACGGAACAGATCGGGAACCGCGTGCGTACTTGGGCTCATATGAAGAGTACGTCCAGGCATTGGGACACGAGGCGCCGGGAATTCATTAGTAACCAAAGCGGCGGAGGCTCGTACTAGAGTGGTGACGAACCTCTGGGCCGATCTTCGTTTTGCATTGAGAACATTGTGGCGGAGTCCGCTGTTCTCGACGGTGGCCATCCTATCGCTGGCGCTGGGTATCGGGGCGAACACAGCGATATTTACTCTTCTCGACCAGATCATCCTGCGGAAACTGCCCGTAAAAGATCCGGAGAGCCTGATCATGCTGTATCAACGCGGGGCCCACAACGGGAGCAACATGGGCGACCGCATGCAGTCGTATCCGATCTATAAGGACTGGCAGACGAAAGCCGCGCCGCTCGCCGAGGTCCTTTGCCGGCGGCTGATATCGACGTCGATCAGCGTGGATAACCAGACGGAACGTGTGGATGCGGAGATGGTGTCGGGGAATTATTTCGCAGTGCTCGGTGTGAGCGCAGCCGTGGGCCGGGTGTTTAGTTCGAAAGAAGACGACCAGGCATATCAGGGTCATCCGGTAGTGGTGTTGGGATACGACTACTGGGTAAACCGGTTTGCGAAGGACCCGAAAGTGATCGGCAAGAAGATCCTGGTGAACAACTACCCGATGACGATCGTCGGGGTTTCGGCGGAGGGGTTTTCGGGACTCGATCCGGCGCGCGCGCCACAGGTGCGTGTACCGATCCTGATGAAGCCGGTGATGGTGCCGGAGTGGACATGGTTACAGATGGACGACCGGCGGACGCGTTGGGTGCAGGTGTTTGCCCGGTTGAAACCGGGTTTCACGCCGGAATCGGCGGCGGCGCCGTTGCAGGTATTGTTCCGGCAGATTCGCGAGTTTGAATCGACCGAGCCGGCCGCGCGGAACTGGTCGGCCTATGCGAAGGATCAATTCCTGCGCGGAACGATCAATGTTGACCCGGCGGCGACGGGATATTCCGGACTGCGGAACAACTTTTCGCGGGCCCTTATTGTGCTGATGTGCATGGTGGGCCTGGTGCTGCTGATTGCCTGTGCGAATGTGGCCAATCTACTGATCGCGCGGGCGTTCGCGCGGCAGAAGGAGATTGCGGTGCGCCTGTCGATGGGTGCGACGCGCGGACAGCTTGTGAGGCAGTTGCTGGTAGAGAGTGTGACGTTGTCCGCCATGGGCGGTGTGGCGGGCATATTCCTCGCGGTGGCGATGACGCGTGGCCTGCTGGCGCTGGTACCGAGCGAGGGAAATCCGCTGTTGATCCGGCCTGAGCCCGACCTTCGCATTCTTGGTTTCACGCTGGCCCTGACCATGATGACCGGCGTGCTGTTCGGCCTGCTCCCGGCACTCCGGGCGAGCAGGCCGGACCTCTGGGCGACATTGAAAGATACGGTTGGCGCGATTGCGGGCGGCGGCGGATCGTTGTACCTGCGCAAGGGACTTGTCGCGGCACAGGTGGCGCTGAGTTTTCTGCTGCTCTTCGGAGCCGGCCTGTTCGTGCGAAGCCTGCAAAATCTACAAAAGACCGACACTGGATTCCGCGAGATCGACAACCTGGTGACGTTCCAGCTATCACCGGCGTTGAACGGCTACGACGAAGTGCGGACGGTGCAGTTATATAAGGACCTGTTGGAGCGTTTGCGATCGGCGCCGGGTGTGAAGTCCGCCGCGGCTGTATCCGTTCCGCTCCTCCATGGCTGGGAGTGGGACAGCAGCCTGAGTGTGGAAGGACATCAGGCCAAGGACGGCGAAGACATGCAGGGATTCATGAATGCGCTGTCTCCCGCGTATTTCGAGACGATGGGTACTCCGCTGCTTGAGGGACGCGATTTTGAATTGAAGGACATCAAGCAGGATGCGAAGGTCGCAATCGTGAACCGCCGGTTCGCCGAACACTATTTTGGTCAGAAGAGCGCCGTCGGCCGGCACATTGGTCGCGGGGGCGGGCCGGGCACGAAGCTCGATATCGAGATCATCGGTGTGGCCGCGAACACGCTCTATGAAGGCCCGCGAGAGGGACTGCGGCGGCAGGTGTTTGTGCCGCTATATGGCAAGGGAAGCTCGGCGTTTTATGTCCGCGCGGCGATGGGTTCGCAATCGGCGTATGGGACGATTCGCGCGGCGGTGAAGGGGTTGGATGCGTCGATGCCGGTCTATGAGATGAAGACGCTGGGCGACCAGTTGGACCAGACGCTGTTGACCGAGCGGTTGATTGCGCTGTTGTCTGCCGGTTTTGGAATGCTGGCGACTCTGTTGGCGGCCGTTGGTCTCTACGGCGTGATGGCATTTGTCGTGGCGCGGCGCACCAAGGAACTGGGCGTTCGAATTGCCCTCGGCGCGAACCCGGGCACGGTGCTCTGGCTGGTGATGAAAGAAGTGCTGGTGCTGCTCGGTATCGGGCTCGCGGCCGGCGTTCCGTCGGCGATCGGATTGGGCACGTACATCTCCACGCAGTTGTACGGCATTAAGGCGAACGATCCGTGGATGGCGGTCGGAACAACGCTAATATTGGCGGCTGTGTCGGCAACGGCGGGATTGATTCCGGCCCATCGCGCGAGCCGGATCGATCCGATATTGGCGCTGCGATTCGAGTGATCAGAACTGCAGCTTCAAACCGAGCTGCATGCGCCGCGCGGTGACGCGGGTGCTGGTGATGGTGCCGAAGGCGGCGCTGGAAGTGTTTAAGCTGGCGCTGCCGAACTGGGTGTGATTCCAGGTGTTGAACGTCTCACCGCGGAACTGCATGTTGAAGCGTTCGGTAAGGCGATAGTTCTTGAACAGGCCCATGTCCCAGTTGTTGATGCCGGGCTGCTGAATGGTGTTGCGGCCTGCGTTGCCAACGACGCGAATGCGGTTGCCCTGCGCGTCCCTCGGGAAGTCAAATGCGGCGGCGTTCAGGTACCGGTCCGGAAGCGTCCTGCCCGTATACGGATCGCCGACGATGTTGGGGATAGAGCGGGAGAAGCTGCCGACAAGCACCCAGTCCGAGCCGAGAGCGAGCGTGTTGTACTGGCCTTGCGCGAACGTGGTGATACCGTTGATCTGCCAGTTGCCGAAGGCGAGGTCCAGCGCCTTATTCATATTGCCGCCGAAGCGCTTGCCTTTGCCGAACGGGACTTCGTAGTTGAAGCTGGCAATGAAGCGGTGGGGGACATTGAGGTTCGACAAGCCTTTATCCCACTTCTTGTACTCCGTCGAGATGGTGGAGAAATCGTCGGTTGCGCCGAGGTCGATCGCCTTTTGCCACGTATAGGAGCCGAGCAGGTAGAGGCCGGCGGCGTAGCGGCGCTCAATCTTGGCTGTGAGCGCGTTATAGCTGGACCATCCGCCGTTGTAGGCGATCAACATGCCTGCGCCGAACTGCGGGTAGGGGATGCGCTGGATGATGGGGATGGTCCCTGTCGGGTCGATACGGCCGGCGTTCAGGTTCCGCCGCTGCGGGAGTTTGTTGCCCTGGCTGCCCGCGTATTCGGCCTCAAATACCCAATTGCCGCCGAAGGCCTTCTCGACGCCGAAGCTCCACTGGTTGACGTAGGGCGTGCGGTTGAGGCGGTCGAACGTGAAGGGACTGAGATTCGGTGACGCGGTGAAGCTGGGCAGCATGTCCTTCATGAAAAGATTCGGCGGGACACGAGGATTGCCTTCGATCGTCTGGGCCTGGAAGATGGGCGGACCGGTGGCCTTGAACTGTTCCTCGTTGAAGTTGTCGGTGGCGTAGTAGATGCCAAAGCCGCCGCGGATCACCAGGTTGCTGACAAATTTGGGTGTGAAGGTGAAGCCGATGCGCGGAGCGAAGTTGTTGAAGTCGGGGTCGACGATGTCGGGGCGCACGCCTTGCGGGGCCTGGAACATGCGGCCCTGCTCCGGATTGAAATAGAGACTGCGGTTGTGGATCTCGACGGGGGAGCGGGCAAATTCGTAGCGGATGCCGATGTTGATGGAGAAGTTGGGCCGGATGCGCCAGTCGTCCTGGATATAGGCGCCGTAGTAGGTGGAGCGCATGTCCTGCTGGCCGTCGCCGATGGCGCCTTGGGCACGGCCGGGGATGCCGAGCAGAAATTCGCCGATCCCATATCCGGCGGTCTGCGTGCCGGTATAGCGGCCGTCGAAAGTGAAGGTGGGGTTGCCGGAAAAGTTGGTGATCTGAAAATAGGACTGGCGGCTGATCTGGAAACCAGTACGGACGTTATGCTTGCCCTTGATGATGGAGAGGTTATCGGTGAACTGCATGTTCTCGTCCTCCGCGCCGATAGCCTGGGAGAGCGAGCCGACTGCGCCAAAGCCGAGGATGGAGAAGCTCGGAACGCCAAAGACCATGGGCTGGTCAGTGGCGTTCTTGATGCCGAAGACCTCGGCGGCATAGTTCTTCGTGAAGGAAGTTTCGGCCAGGCGGAAGGTGCGGCTACGGTTGAAGCCGAAGCGGAATTCATTGAGAATCGTGCTCGAGAAGGTACGGTTCCAGGTAGTGGTGACGAGGCGATTGGCGAGCGGAAACCCTTCCCCGCCGAGCGGGCGAAGCGCCTTCACATCGCGCGCTTCATCGGACCAGGAAAACGTGCTGAAGAACTGATCCCGGCTGGTGATCTGGTGGTCAAGCCGGACATTGTATTGATCCCAATCGTTGATCTGCGATGGCGTTCCGATCGTGTTGAAGCTGGGGAATGCGAGGGAATTGGCGGGCACGGCGACATTCGGCGCCGGTATGTAGGGAAGAGCAAGACGCGTGGTGGGGTCCAGGCGGCTTGCTGGAATTACGTTGTTGGGGAAGGGAAGGCCGGTATTCGGATCGAGAACGTCCACGCATTTGCGCGCGGTGGGATTCGCCGTGCAGAGGGCGGAGTTACGTGGAAGCAGGCCGGTGCCGGCGCTGTCGTCGGCAAGGTTGCCTTCCAACTGCGCGCGCGAAGGATAGATGGCGGTGGCGGCGGATGCGGCCCGCTGGCGGAAGCCTTCGTAGTTGAAGAACCAGAAGGTGCGGTTCTTGCCGTTGTAGATTTTCGGGATCAGGACCGGACCCCCAACGGCTGTGCCGTAGTTGTGCTGGTTGAGAGGGGGCTTGGCGCGGCCGGTGCGGTTGAGGAAGAAGTCGGTGCCGTTGAGCTCGCGGTTCTGGAAGAACTCAAAGAGCGAGCCGTGGAAATCGTTCGTTCCGGCGCGCATGGTTGTATTGACGACAGCGGAGCTGCGGCCGAACTCCGCGCCGAACGTGGAACGCTGGATCTTGAACTCCTGAATGGCTTCGATGGAAGGACGGATGCCGACGCTGCCGAAGCGGGCGTTGCGCGTTTCAATGCCATTGAGGAGGAAGCTATTGTTGGACTCGCGCCCGCCGGCGATGGAGAGCGTAGTATCCGAGCGGCCCGTCCAGCTTGTGGCCGGCGATCCGGCGATGCCGATCGGCACAGCGCCGGAGGAGAGCGCGGCGAGCTGAATAAAATTGCGGCCGCTGAGCGGCAGGTCAACGATGGAGCGTTGATCGAGCACTTGTCCGATGGCCGCCGATTCCGCATTGATCAGCGTCGCTCCGGCGGCCGAGACTGTGACGGATTCATTCACCTGGCCGACTTGCAGCCGGACATCGACACGGGCGCGCTGCCCGACCTGAATGCGAATTCCGGAGACATCGGCTTTGCGGAAGCCCGCGGCTTCCACTTCGAGTTTGTAGGAGTTCGGCTTCAGTTGGAAGAAGAGGGCGTTGCCGAGATTGTCGGTCACCGATTCATGCTTGACGTTGGTTTCTACCTCGGTAAGCAGGAGTTTGGAGGCGGCTATGGGAAGGCCCGAAGGATCGGTGACGTTAACGACCAGGTCGCCGGAGATCGTTTGGGCCAGGGCGGCAACTGTAGCTACGAGGGTGCAAATCAAAGTCCGCATGGGCGGATTCTATCGCAATACCACTACCAGGTAAGCCGCATCGCCAGTTGCACGCGGCGCGGGCTGCGCGCGGTGAGCGGCTGGAGGAATAACAAATTGATCTGGGTGTTCTGCGCATCGTAGCGGGCCGTCTGGTCGATGGAGTTCCACTGCGGATGATTTGGGGTGTTGTAGGACTCCACGCGGAGCTGGAAGTTGCGGCCTTCGCCGATGCGGATGTTGCGAAGGACCGAAAGATCCCAGTTGGTGAAGCCGGGGCGGCGGAGGATCGCTTCGCCGGCATTGCCCAGCTCACCGCGCTGCGGCGGAATGAAGCGCGACTCCGGCGGAGCATTGGGGTCCAGCACGCTGATGCGCGCGCCGAGAGTCGGCGAGCCGGTGATATCCAGACCGGAGACGAGCGAGAAGCCGGGCGTGAACGGCGCGCCCGATTGCAGACGCGTGATGCCGGAGAGTTCCCAGCCGTCGGTGATGTGCCGCGCCAATCCGAAGTTGTATTTCTTGCCGATCTTCGGAATCGTCCAGTTGTAGCGAAGGTTCAGTACATGCGTGCGGTCGTAGTCGAGAGGTCCGTAGTTGAAATCGCGCGGACTGTAGAACGGGTGGACGCCGGTTGTGTCCGTTTCACTGGTGCCCAGGGCTTTGGCGAACGTGTAGCTGATCCCCCACGTGCCGCTCTTGGCGAACCGCTGGCTCATGCTGAACTGCAGGGAGTTGTAGCTGGATGTGGAGCCGAACTCGAACATATTGATGTTGCCGTAGCCCTGATAAGGGCGGAGGAAGTTCGGATTGAGCACGCGGTTCGTCGTTGGATCCGTGTTCTGCGGGTTGATATCGAGATGATTGGCGCGGAGCGGAACCGGGTTGATATTTCGCTGCCAGAGGAAGTTGCGTGTGATGGAGCCGACGTAGGAGACATCGAAGAGCAGCGTCCGGCCAATCTGCTGCTGGACGCCGAAGCTGAAGTTATAGACCGTGGGCATCGGCACGTTGCCGATCAGGCCTGTGACTGTGCCGCTTGGAGCGAGAATTCCGCCGCCCGCGTTGCGCCCGATGTCCGCCAGTGAGCCGAAGTAGATGGTGGGAGAGGAGATGGTGGGCGGGTTGGAGAGCAGGCCCATGGAGGGGTTGCCCTGAATGCGGTCATAGAAGACACCGCCTCCGCCGCGAATAGCGGTTTTGCCGTGGCCGGTAGGATCCCACGCGAAGCCGAGACGAGGCGCGATGCTCATTGCCGGCACGGTATAGAGACCGCGCGGCCAGTTGTTGACTCCGCCGATCACCATACCCTCCGACGGATTGCCGACTCCCGGAACAAAGGTGCCGATGAGCGTGGAGTTGTACGTCGCGCCGCTGATGGGATCCTGCGCGACGACCTGGTTGTTCACGCGGGCGGGGCGCAACAGGACCGGCGCGTTTTTCGGATTGAAGAGACCGGGAACGAAGGAGGCGAGTTGGTCGCGCGCGTCGTACTGCGGCATGTTGTGGTAGAAGCGGACGCCGTAGTCGATAAGCAGCCGCCGTTTGGCGCGCCAGGCGTCCTGGAAATACCATTCCAGATTGGTGAAACGATACTGGCCTTGCGGGCGCGCCGTCGCCTCCGTGTAGCTGTTGTAATAGCCCAGCAGAGCGGTGGCGTAGGCGTAGTTGGTGTCGAGCGGATTGTTGGTATTTCGATCGAAATTGAGCGCGCCGCGTGTGGCGGCGTTGGCGGATTGGTCTTTGCGCGTACGTTCGAAGTAGAGGCCGAACTTGTAGGCGTGCCGGCCGGCGAGTTTGGTGAGGTTCTCGACGATGGAGAAGATGGTGTTGGAGTTGTAATAGGGCAGCCCGTTGGACATTGTCGGATTGGCGTAGTTGGGCACGCTGGAGAAGGTCATGTTCGGAATGTAGCCATCGGGATTGAGGTCCGGATACCACTGCCCGAGATGGATGCCCGTGGTGGACCTGCGAATTTTGTCGGGCTCTTCGGGGTAGTAGTAGAGCTTGTTTTGGCTGACGCCGAAGATAAGCTCGTTGAACAGGGAGGGCCGGAGCGTGGTGGTGCTGTGGAGCGTGGCGCCGCGTCCGGGCGCTTTAAAGATGATGGCGGAGAGTGGGAAGTTGACGCTGCCATTCACCCAAAGGCTATAGGGCGGGTGCTGTTCATCGGCGTTATTGGAGACGCGCAAATAGGTCTGGGTGTTCTTCGCCGGTTGAAAATCGGTGCGGAAGATTTCGGTGCGCCGCGGATAGGAGCCGCTGGCCTGCGAGATGTAGTTCCACTGGGAGACGCGGGCCGGCAGCGGATCGACAAAGTTGGGCAGAGGGAAGAGATTCAGAATAGCCGCGCCGATAGGCGTAATGCGGTCCTTCGGCACGATATTCTGCGGGAACTGAATGTTATTGTTGAGCGGATCGCGAACGGCGATGACGCGGTTGTTGACGTCGAGCGCGTTGGAGAAATCGCCGATGCGTTCGGCGGCCGTGGGCACTCGCACGGTGCGTGCGCTCCCATACCCGACCTTCTGCTCCTGAAACTCCTGCGACCAGAAGAAGTACACCTTGGTGCGATTGCGCGGGAGAAGCTTGGGAACAAAGATGGGGCCGGAGATCGTGTAGCTGGCGATGTTGTAGCGGTACGGTTGGCGGTCGAGCCCGTTGCGATTGTTGAACCAATCGTTCGCCGAATAGTTTTCGTGACGGTGATACCAGCCGGCGGAACCGTGGAATTTCTTGGTGCCGCCCTTGGTGATGATCGTGATGGAGCCGCCGGAGTTGCGGCCGTATTCGGCGGCGTAGTTGGACTGTAGAACCTTCACTTCGGAGACGGAGTCCATAGAGGGCATGGAGTGAACGGAACCGTTGGACCCGGTGTCTAGATTGGTGACGCCGTCGATGGTCATGTTCTTCGAATTGCTGCGGCCGCCGGCGATATAGAGGTTGCCGATGGATGTAGGCGAAGGCGCATCCCGCGAGTCGGACGTGTCCACGATGCCGGGAAGAAGCGCCACTGCGTCCATGATGTCGCGGCCCTTGAGCGCCAGACTCTCGAGGTCGGCGGCGGAAAGGGTGCCGGCCTTTTCGGAGGAGCCGAGAGCGACTGCGACCGCTTCCGCTTCGACGGTGACGGACTCCGAAGTCTGACCAACCTTCAGTTCAATTGCGCCGAGCGAGCGCTGCACACCGGAGCCTATCTCAATGTTGGTTTGCTCGTATTGCCGGAAGCCCGAGATGGCGATTCGCAGCGTGTAGGCGGCGGGAGTGAGATCCGGAAACGTGAAGAGACCGGATTCATTTGTGCGCGTCCGGAGTTGAAAGCCGGTGCGATCGGAGGAGAGATTCACCTCCACTCCCGGAACCACGGAGCCGGACGCATCCTGCACGGAGCCGGATAGCGAACCGGAAATATTCTGGCCATACAGGCCTATGCAGAGAAGGAGCGCCGCACACGCGGCGCTCCCGTATCGGGTCCCCATTGGGGGAAAGTATATGCGATTCGAGAGGCCGTTGCGGCTACTTCTTCGGCGCCGGCTTTACGATGTCACCGGTTTTCGGGGTCTCCGTGCCTTATATACTTCGCCAAAACCCTCGGAGACGTTGAGAACCTCGGTGTAGTCCTGGCAACCGTCTTGCCGGTGTTGGCTCAAGTCGCTGTCACACGTCTGATGCGAACGGTGCGATCCTGCATCGGTGGAAAGTCAAATTCCAGGATTCCGCCCGCATCCGTGATCCTTTCAATGATCTCCTCGTCGTCAATTTCAACGTCATAACGCGAATTTGGGGCGAGTCCGATCACGTAAGCCTTCTGATTTTCCGCATTGGCGGGCTGGAACTTCATCTGGTCGCGGCCGAAATGCACAACCGTTCCGCCGATTTCGACGGGCGCCGGTGAAGCGAGGCCGCGATCCTTGCGGCGGCCGTCCTCAAAGAACTGGACTTTGCGATCGGCGTAATGGAACCACGTGGCGTCGTCCTCCCAACTGCTGCGTAGGGCGAGCCGCCCGGCGGTCGCGGCGTGCATGGAAAGCGGCAAGTGGTAATAGCTGAGTCCGGGCTGGTATGGGTTGGCCCAGAGGAATTCGTAGACGATGCCGAAGACCCCGCGCATCAGGAAACGGTCATGAATCAGCCAACCTTGCACGAACTGTGTTTCCTGCGCGTTGGTGTCGAAGGCGACCATGGCGAGGTCGGCCGCGCGGGCCAGCGCGGCGACGCGCAGATCAGGATCGCCGTCGCCGTCATAGAAAGGAACGCGATACTCGTTTTCCGCGGCGGGGAAGGTGGCGGGATAATAGCTTAGGATGTGGTAGGCGGGGAGCTCCTTGAAGTAGCGCGGGGCGTCTTCGCGCAGGTCGATTTGCAGGCCGTCGCGGATTGCATGGAGCATCTCGAAGAGCGCGTAGCTATCCTCGCGGGAGTAGCGGTAACTGCCGGCACGAATGCCAGGCGCCGCCTCCTTCCGCCACCACTGCTTCACCAGGCGCTCCAACTCCTCTTTATGGCCGATGGCGACAGCGGCCAGCGCGCGGTCGCGCATTGTCGAAATGTCGCGCTTCGCGGGTGGACCGGTGAGCGCCTGGCGCAACCTGCCTGCCAATCGCTTGTTCTGCTCCTCGGAGAGGAGTGGCTGGCACCAATCGAATACGATCGCCTGCTGCCGCAGATCCTTGGTCTGCAACGCGAACTGAATCGCCTGTTTGCCAAACTCCTGGCTGCCGGAGATAGCGTAGTAGAGCGAATGGGCGAAGCCGGGCTCGGCCATTTGTGCTCTGCCGGCGATGAGCGTTTCCAGTTGCGTCCATCGGGCAGAGGTGCGTTCGCGTTCGCGTTTCAGCAGCCGGAGACGCCGGGCGTTGAGGAAAAGGCGCGGATTCTCGCCATAAACCTGAAAGTCCTCATCCTGGGACTGTTGCGCCGGAGCGGCCGCGGCAGCAAGTGTACACAGCGCCGCACGGCGCGTCAGCAGTGGCACGCATTTATTGTGTCATAGGGCGTTGTGTCATTAGGACACAGGACTGACGCCGCGACGGGGCATCCCAAACTTTCCTGGACCACCCACTTGATTTATTTTCAATGCTTTGCTGGAATATATCTGTTGGTTACCCACTTGCTGGGTACTGACGTGAATTGATGAAGTCAATCACATAACCCAACCCTCTGGATTGAGACGCTACACGAACGAAGCGGGCGGGCTGAATCAAGCGTGCTTGCGGGAGCCGGTAAAAAGTTTAGAACCGCTCCTTCCACTCGTTGGCGGATCGGTTCAGAGGGTCTTTTTTCGCTGCCAACGCGAAGATAGAGGGACTTTCCAATTCACGATCTCGACAACATAGTTTGCGCGGTAACGATCTCTCCGCGGATCCATCCATGGTTCCCGTGATCTACTGGCGCCTCGGGCTGGGAATGATTGGACGCGGGCCCAACCCGGAGTGACTGCGACATGTTTTAAGCGGACATGTCTGCTCCAGGAGGCATTGGCGCCGGATCCGCAAGCCCCAACGGAAGCTCGTTCGGGGCGATCCGCATCGGAAAAGGGGCATCTTTCAACTTGCCAAACCCTTTTCCGATGCGGTTCCCTTAAGCAGCCGCTTCGGAGGAGACGGCATGCCCAAGAACAGTTTTCCCAGACGCGCAGCATATCACACGCCGGGAAAAAACTTGATTCAGTTAACCGGTGCCCTAAGTGTAACAGATCCGTTACCGGGCTATTTTGCCCGCAGGACGCCAATGAGATTCGAAAAGCTGTCGGTCCAGATACGGAAATTGGCTGGTGACTCCATGAGCTTCCCAGCCGCCAGGTGGCCTTCGTGCGCCTTTCTTGTCGCTTCGTTCATGACTAAGATCCAGGTGGAGCCGTAGCACACTTCGTCGGCTTCCTCACGTTCGTCGGAGAACTCAAGGGCGATCTTCCCCGTTGCCCGCGCGCCGGTCTGCACAACGCCTTCCAGGTCCAGATACCGGTTGGAGATGTGGACGGCCAGCATTCCATCGGGGTTCAAATGTTTCCAGTAGAGTTCCATCGCCTCTTTGGTGAGGAGGTGCACGGGCACCGAGTCGCCGGAGAACGCATCGACCGCGAGCACATCGAGCCCTAATGGCTCCATACGCTCCAGGCTCAGGCGCGCGTCGCCAAGATGGACTTTGGTCGCGGACCGGGATTCACTGAGAAACGTAAACTCGCCGCGCGCGAGCTGGAGTACAAGCGGGTTGATTTCGAAGATGTGATATTCGTCGCCGATGCGGCCGTACGTCGAGAGCGTCCCGGTACCCAGCCCGATAACGCCGACACGCTGCGGCAGGAACTCATTGCGCGCGGTGATGGCCGTGCCGACGCCGCTTTCGCGGCAGTAGTAGGTGGTAGCTTCGCGGCGGCGTTCCGGCGTCAGGAATTGCTGGCCGTGGTTGATGACGCCGTGCAGGAGTTGGCGGACGCGGGTCTTGTCGTTAAAGTCGCCTTCGTCTTCGATGCGCAGCGTGCCATAGAAATTGCGCTGCGTGACCCGGTAGCCGGAAAGGAAACGCTTCTGCACGTTTACCCAAGCTCCTCCGTAGACACCGAGCACCGCGAGCAGAATCGTCAATACCGCGAGACCCTTGCCCTTCAGAAGGAAGTTGCCGTAACGCGAAGCCATGGCGGCGAGAACGAGGGCGAACGTCAGCCACCAGCCGATTGGGTAC
The DNA here is from genome assembly GCA_016185425.1 of Acidobacteriota bacterium. GTDB lineage: Bacteria > Acidobacteriota > Terriglobia > Bryobacterales > Bryobacteraceae. Next base: position 47,278 of record JACPNQ010000037.1, read on the forward strand.
TCATGGTAGGCGTTGAAAAAGCTAGGCGCGAAAAGGCCGACGAATAATCCGCCGAGCGCGCCGCCGACGCTCAGCGCGACGTAGAAGTTGGTGAGGTATTTGGGATGAGGCTTCAGACTGGCAAGCTCGCCATGACAGACCATGGCGCAGACAAACATTGCGGCCGCACAGGCCATGATTCGCTGGACCATCGTGAGGTCCGGCCCCTTGTCCATTTCGATGAAAACCATCCCGGCGAGCGACGCTGCAAAAAGCGGCAGCCAGATCCAGCGCCAGTAGATTTTGGAGGTTTCGAAGGTGAGGATGAAAGAAAGCAGATAGAGAACGAGCGGCACGATCCAGAGGAAGGGAATGGAGGCAATGTCCTGCGTGAGGTGTGTGGTTACGGCGAGCAGCAGAACGGATGGACACGCGGCGAGTCCCACCCAGAGCAAGCGGCGATTCCATGCGGGAGCCGGCTCGACGCTCTCCTCCTCTTCGGCCGCGGGGCGGGCGGCAACGTCGGAGCGCACCTTCCATGCGACGCCCGCGCACACCAGAACAAAGACCGCGTAGCCGCCTGACCAGATCCATGCCTGCCGCGTGGAGTCCAGCGAAGGCTCCACGTAGAGGGGGTAGCTGATCAACGCGAGCAGCGAGGCGAAGTTGGACAACGCAAACAGCCGGTAGGGCACCGCGCCCGCGTTGGCTCGTGAGTACCACGCCTGCAGCAGCGGTCCGGTGGTCGAAAGCAGGAAGTAGGGCAGTCCGATCGTGGCGGCGAGGAGGCCGAGGATTCGCAATGCCGGATCTTCCGCGCCTTGCGGCTTCCACGATGCGCCAGGCAGGATCGGCAGTGCCAAAAGACTGAGCAGCAGAAGGGCGATGTGCGTCAGCGATTGCCGTTTATTGGGCAGCTTGTCATAGAGCAAGTGGGCGTACGTGTAGCCCCCGAGGAGCGCCGCCTGGAAGAACAGCATGCACGTGTTCCACACGGCGGCCGATCCGCCGAACCATGGAAGGATGGTCTTGGCGATGATGGGCTGAACCTGGAAGAGCAGGAACGAAGAAAGAAAGATCGTGAGTGCGAATAAAGCCATCGAGCAATTTCGCTATCTTCTCACGATGGCGAAGAGATTGGAGAATGCGTCGGTCCATTCGCGGAAACCGGGAGTGGGCTCCAGGGTCTTGGAATTTACACGGAAATCGGGCGTCGCGGCGTAGCGCTCCGGGCTGATGATGAGGGCGTAATGGGAAAGGAAGCACTCCTCGTTGCCCTCGAAAGGTTGGTCCTCGATTTCGATCGCCATCTTGCCGAGTCGCTGCGCCGCGGCGGCAACCACCGGCCGCAGATCCAGGTAGTTGTTGGTGATGTTGACGACGAGGATGGCATCGCGCTTGAGATGGCGTTCGTAGAGATCGAACGCTTCGCGTGTGACGAGATGGACGGGGATGGAGTCGCCGGAGAACGCGTCCATAAAGAGGAGATCGAAGTTCTGGGGCTGTTCGCGCTCCAGCGAAAGTCTGCCGTCGCCCAGCACTTCCGTGATCCTCGCCGGGGTTTCCGTCAGGAACGTGAAGTTCTTGCGGGCGATGTCGAAGACCTGCGGGTTGATCTCGTAGAGGCGATAGTCGTCTTCCTTGCGCGCATAGCCAAGCAGCGCACCGCACCCGAGGCCGAGGACGCCGACCTTTCTTGGCACTCCTTCCGTACGGGCGAGCGAGGCGCGGCCGGCGCCGCTTGCCCGGCAAAAATAGCTGGACGGAATCATGCGGCGCGCGGGGTCGAGAAGTTGTTGCCCGTGGTTGATCTGGCCGTGGACGAGTTGGCGCGCGGCTCCGAGCTCGCCCACCTGGCCATAGATCGTGATATGGAGATGGCCGTAGAAATTACGGACGGCCAGTTCCACGCCGCCGATCTCGTTCTTCTTGATTTCGACCATCCACGCTCCGTATGCGCCGACGGCGATCAACATCGCCAGCAGGACCAGTTTCCGCGCTGTAGTAGCGAGGCCTGTGCGCGCGACGACGACGGTGGCAAGCGCGGCGGAGAGCCAGAGTCCGATGTTCAGCTCATAGTAGGCGTTGAACAGGAGCGGAGCGACAAGTCCGACGAAGAGCCCGCCGAGCGCGCCCCCGAGAGACAGGGACACATAGTAGCCGGTGAGGTATCGCGGCGCGGGACGCAAGGAGGCGAGCTCGCCGTGGCAGACCATGCAGCAGACAAAGAGGACCGCCGCGGAGATGGCGATGTTCTGGGTGACGGTGACGGACCATTCATTGTCGCGACCGAGGAGTTTGCCGAAATAGTAGAGCGCCCCGGCAAGGGCCGGAAGAAAGACGATGCGGCGATAGACCTTCGATGTTTCAAAACAAAGGATGAACGTTGACAGGTAGACGGCGAGCGGGATCACCCAGAGGAACGGAATGGCCGCGACGTCCTGCGTCATGTGCGTCGTGACGCCCAGTAGCAGAATCGACGCGCAGGCGGCGAGCATCACCCAGAGAACACGGAGCCCCGTGGAAGGGGCCTCCGCCGGCGCTTCCGCGGTGTCTTCATGCGGTATATCCTCGGCGGCAAATTTCCACGCCATAAATCCGCCGAGCCCCAGAAATACGAGATACGCGCCGGACCAGATCCACGCCTGCTGCGGCACGCTGAGCGCCGGCTCGACGAGGACCGGATAGGTCAGCAGCGCGGCGAGAGAGGCCGCGTTGGACAGCGCGAACAGACGCCATGGGACGCCGGTCCGGTTGTGGCGGACATACCAGGCCTGGAGGAGCGGACTTGTGGTGGAAAGAAGGAAATAAGGCAGGCCGATTGTGGTGGCCAGCAGACCGAGGATGCGCCAGATGGGCTCCTCATTGCCGATCGGCTTCCAGGCGACGGAAGGAAGAATAGGCAGGGATAGCGCGCTTAGGGCGAGCAGCGCGATGTGGACCTGCCGTTGCCGCTTCGCTGGCTGGCCCTGCAGCCAGTGTGCGTAGGTGTATCCGCCGAGCAGTGCCGCCTGAAAGAAAAGCATGCACGTATTCCAAACGCCCGCGGCGCCGCCAAACCACGGCAGAATGGCCTTGCTGATCACCGGCTGTACCTGAAAAAGCAGGAACGCCGACACAAAAATGGTCAGACCGAAAAGAAGCATCTATTTCAAATTCGCCATCGCCCGGAACGCGGACTCGGCCCTTTCTGCTGTCAACACGTAACAGGTGCTCGAGGCGCGGGCGATCAGCCGATTTTGCGCGTCGCGGACATCACATTCGATGAGGCCGGTAGTCCTGCCTTTAGAGACGACGCGCGCTTCGGCTGTTACCGTGCCGCTGATAACGGGGCGCAGGAAATTGATCTTGAGCTCGATCGTGGTCATCGCTTCGTCCTCGCCGAGAGAGCTGAAGAAGGCGATGCCCATCGCCATGTCGGCAAGATCGCAGTAGACGCCGCCGTGCATTGTACCGGCGGGGTTATGTGTGCCGGACGTGGCTTCCATGGACACGCGCGCCATTCCGGGCTCGAAGTGTTCAATATTCATGCCGAGCGTTGCAGCGACGCCCCATGGGCCGGTGGCGGCCAGACGTTCGCGGTAGAGGTCGTTAAGTTTAGCCATTAGGAGGGGAAAATGGCTATGGTAGCCTAAAGATTCTACGTTGTTCTCGACTGAGGTCCGTTGCCGTCCAAGGTCAGCGAAGCGTTTACCCTCCGAACCTACCCCTTTCGGGAAGCCGATCTCGTCGTCAGTTTTTTCACGCGGGACCAGGGAAGGCTACGAGGAATCGCGCGGAGCGCAAAGCGGCAGAAAAACTCCTTCGGGTCTGGTTTGGAACGGCTCTCTCTGGTGCGGATGCAGTATTACCAGAAGGAAAACGTAGAACTGGTGCGGCTGAATAGTTGTGATCTTGTACAGAGCCAGTTCAGTTTAGCCAGCGATTATCCTTCCGGCGTGGCACTCGACTACATCGCCGAACTCAGTGAACAGTTGTTACCGTCCCACGAACCCAACGAGAAATTCTTCCGCCTGCTCGGCTCGGTGCTGGACCAGTTGCGGTCCTTAAAGCCAGAAGAGCGCGCGGAGGGCGTGTGGTTGCCCGTCACTTACTTTTCGCTCTGGGCTGTACGGTTATCTGGATTTTTGGAAGAGATGCGGATTGAAGACGAATCCCTCGCGATCGCCAAGGAAATGCTGACAAAACCGGTAGGCCTGCTTGCACCGCGCCCGTGGACGAAGCAGACGGCGCAGGACCTGCGCCGCGCGCTGATCCAGAGCGTAGAACTGCACATCGAGCGGCGCCTGGTGACTGCGCGCGCGTTGGAGACTCTGTAGCACCCTATGGACACGTTTCAGGAAACGATATTCAAGCTGAAGAAGTATTGGGCAGACCGCGGCTGCATTATTCAGGAACCGTACGATACGGAAGTCGGCGCGGGGACGATGGCGCCGGAGACGTTTCTCCGCGTGCTTGGCCCGAAGAGATACAACGTGGCGTATGTCCAACCGAGCCGCCGCCCCGCCGATGGGCGCTATGGCGACAACCCGAACCGCCTGTACAAGCATCAGCAGTTGCAGGTGATTCTGAAGCCGACGCCGGCGGATGTGATCGATCAGTACCTGGGGTCGCTGGAAGCGATCGGTATCGATCTTTCGAAGCATGACCTGAAGCTGGAAGAAGACAACTGGGAATCGCCGACGCTCGGCGCGTGGGGCATTGGCTGGCAGGTGATGCTCGATGGGATGGAGATCACGCAGTTCACGTACTTCCAGCAGTGCGGCGGTGTGGATCTGGATCATGTGCCAGCCGAGATTACCTATGGGCTGGAGCGGATCGTATCGTTTCTGCAGGGCAAGGAAAGTGTCTACGACATCGAGTGGGCGCCGGGGTTCACGTATCGCGATGTGCGGTACTTCGATGAATTGCAGCAGTCGGTTTATAACTTTGAAGCGGCGGACGTGCCGCGGCTGTGGCGATTGCTCGGTGAGTATGAAGCGGAGGCGCAGCGGCTTGTCGACGGGTATCGTGCCGAGGGCTTGGCCGATGCGGACAAGCGGCGGTTCCCTCTGTTGTCGGCCTACGACAACGTTTTGAAATGTTCGAACCTGTTTAATTTGCTGGATGCGCGCGGGGCGATCAGTGTGACCGAGCGCGTGGGTGTGATCGCGCGTGTTCGCAAGCTGGCGGTTGGCGTGGCGCAGGCTTTTCTCGATCAAGAGAAGTACCGGGAGGTCGCGTAATGAACATCCCGTTTCTTCTTGAGGTCGGAACGGAAGAGATTCCCGATTGGATGATTCCGGGCGCGCTGGATCATTTGCGTGCGAAGTTTCCGGGTGAGAATGTGCGTGTCGACGCGACGGGCCGGCGGCTTGTTGTGCGCGCGGATGTTGCCGAACGGACGCCGGATCGCGAAGAAGTTGTTACCGGGCCGCCCGCGAATGTGACCGGTAAGGCGCTCGATGGATTTTGCGCGAAGCAAGGCGTGACGGCGGATCAGCTCAGTGTTGCCGAAACGCCAAAGGGCAAGTACTGGTCGTTCACGCGAAAGATTGCTGGGCGGCCGGCCGCGGAGCTTTTGCGGGAAGAGATTCCGGCAGTGATTCAATCGATTCCGTGGCCGAAGACGATGTACTGGCCGTCGCTTGGGGGACCGCGGTTTATTCGTCCGATTCGATGGATCGTGGCGTTGCTCGGAGCGGAAGTTGTGGAATTTGAGTTTGCGGGCGTGCAGTCGTCAAATGTCACTTACGGACATCGCCGCCTGGGGCAGCGCGGGCCGTTGACCGTGACGGTTTCCGATTACGAGCAGGTGCTGGACTCGAACTTCGTCATTGTCAGCGCAGAGAAGCGGCGGGCGAAGATTGAGGCGGAGGTTGCGGCTGTTGCGGCGGCCAAGGGTCTGCGCGTGAAAGAGGACGCGAAGCTGCTGGAAGTGCTGACGTACATCACGGAATACCCGACGGCTATTTTGGGGAGTTTCGATCCTTCGTACCTCACGCTGCCGGCCGAAGTGCTCGTGACCGTGATGCGGCATCACCAGAAGTATTTTTCGGTGGAGAACGCCGGCGGCACGCTGGCGCCGCATTTCATCGCAGTGATGAATATTCCGTCCGATCCGGAAGGCCATGTCGTGAATGGCAATGAGCGCGTTCTTCGCGCCCGCTTCAATGATGCGCGGTTCTTCTACGATGTCGACCAGAAGCGGCCGCTGGCGGAGCGTGAGGAAGATCTTTCGCACGTGACTTTCCAGGCGAAGGTTGGCAATTATCTGGAGAAGACGGCGCGTGTCGCGGCGCTGGCTGGTGAGTTGGGCGGTGAGAAGGCGGCTGCCGCGGCGCACTTGTGCAAAGCCGATTTGACGACCGAGATGGTGAAAGAGTTCACCGATCTGCAGGGTATTATTGGCGGTCTCTACGCGAAGGCGCAGGGCGCCGATCCGGAAGTTGCGCGGGCGATTTACGAGCACTACAAACCCCTTTCGATGGAGGATTCGATTCCATCGACGTTGGCGGGTCAGGCGTTGAGCGTTGCGGACAAGATCGACACGCTTCGTTCGTGCTTTTCGGTCGGGATGATCCCGAGCGGCTCGAAGGATCCGTTTGCGTTGCGGCGCGCGGCGCAGGGCGTTGTGAAGATTCTGGCGGAAGGCGAACTGCGTGTTTCGCTCGACACTCTTTGCGCGGGCGACGGGAAGTTGCTGGCGTTCTTCCGCGAGCGGGTGGAATACTACTGCCGCGAAGTGCGCGGCTACGCGTATGACGAGGTGAATGCGGCGCTTGCCGCTGGATATGGCGACATTCCCGATGCGCTGGCCCGCCTGGCCGCCATTCGCGAGGTGCGGCCCACAGAGAATTTCGAACCGATCGCCGCAGCCTTCAAGCGGATGAAGAACATCCTGGAAAAGGCGCCCGATCTGATGCCGGGCGCCGTGGAAGAGGGGCGTTTGCTCGAAATTGAGCGTGTTTTGTGGAGCTACGTGCAGAACCTGCCGGACAGCGGCGACTATCCGCCGCGTTTGTGGTCGATGGCGATGATGCGTCCGCACGTGGACATGTTTTTCGACGAGGTTCTGGTGAACGACCCGGACCCGAAGATTCGCGAGAACCGCTTGCGGCTCTTGCAAGGATTGATCGGGAAGTTTTCCTCGATCGCCGATTTTTCTGAAATTGTTACTAACTAACAGGAGCAGCTTGATGAAGAAATACGTTTACAGTTTCGGCGGTGGCAAGGCCGACGGTAACGGAAAAATGAAAGAAATCCTGGGCGGTAAGGGCGCCGGCCTCGCGGAGATGACGACCGCGGGCGTGCCCGTTCCTCCCGGATTCACCGTTTCCACCGAAGTCTGCAACATTTACTTCGAGAACAACAATCACGTTCCCGCCGAGATTGAAGAGCAGGTGGACAAGGCGCTCGCCAAGCTCGAAAAGACCTTTGGCAAGAAGCTGGGAGACGCGAAGAATCCACTGTTGTTGAGCGTGCGTTCCGGCGCGAAGTTCTCCATGCCGGGCATGATGAACACGATTCTGAACCTTGGCATCAACGACGAGACTGTGGCCGGTCTCGCTGCCAAGACGGGCAACGAATGGTTCTCCTACGACTGCTACCGCCGCTTCCTGCAGATGTTCGGCGAAGTAGCGATGGACATTCACATGGAGAAGTTCAACCATGTGTTCGATGCGCAGAAGGCCAAGCGCAAGACGAAGCTCGACACGGACCTTACAGTCGATGACCTGAAGACGATCGTCGAAGGTTACAAGAAGATCTATGTGAAGGAGACGGGATCGCCGTTTCCGCAGGACACCAAGATTCAGTTGAAGATGTCGCGCGACGCGGTCTTCAGAAGCTGGTGGAACGACAAAGCCGCTTACTACCGGAAGATGGAAAAGATCCCGGATTCGATCGGCACTGGCGTCACCGTGCAGGCGATGGTGTTCGGCAACATGGGCAACACTTCGGCAACCGGTGTCGGCTTCACGCGCGACCCTGGCAATGGCGACAAAATCTTCTACGGCGAGTTCTTAGTGAACGCGCAAGGCGAAGACGTGGTGGCCGGTATCCGCACGCCGGAGCCGATTACCGATCTCGAAACGATCATGCCCCAGGCCTACAAGCAACTGTTTGAAACCACACAGATGCTTGAGAAGCACTACAAGGACATGCAGGACTTTGAGTTCACCGTTGAGGAAGGCACGCTGTACATGCTGCAGACGCGCAACGGCAAACGTACGGGTCCGGCGGCCGTGAAGCTCGCTGTCGATATGCATGAAGAGGGCCTGATTTCGAAGAAGGAAGCCGTGATGCGTGTGGCTCCTTCGCAGCTCGATCAGTTGTTGCACCCAGTGTTCGACGCGGCTTCGTTGAAGACGTTGACGCTGTTGTCGACCGGTATTGCGGCGTCGCCCGGCGCTGCGGTTGGCCGTGTGACGTTCTCCGCGGAAGACGCTGTGGAAGGCGCGAAGAAGTCGCCGGTTCTGCTGCTCCGTAAGGAAACCACGCCGAATGACATCGCCGGCATGGACGCGGCGAAAGGCATTTTGACCGCGATCGGCGGCAAGTCCAGCCACGCGGCGGTTGTTGCGCGCGGCATGGGCCGTCCCTGCATCGTGGGCGCGGGCGAGTTCTCGATCGACGAGAAGACGAAGACCGCGACTGTGAAGTCCGGCGGCAAGACGATCACGATCAAGGAAGGCGACTGGCTTTCGATGGACGGCACGACCGCGAAGGTTTACCAGGGCCAGGCGAAGACCAACGAGCCGGACACCAAGAGCGGCGCGCTGGCCACGTTCATGGACTGGGCCGACGAGTTCCGCGGCAGCTTTGGCGTTCGTGCGAATGCCGACATTCCGCGTGACGCAACAGCTGCCCGCCGCTTCGGCGCCGAAGGCATCGGCCTTTGCCGCACGGAGCACATGTTCTTCGCCGAAGACCGTCTCCCGATCGTGCAGGAGATGATCCTGGCGAAGGAAGAGAAGGCGCGCAAGGCCGCGTTGAAGAAGCTTCTGCCTCATCAGCGCAGCGACTTTGCGGGTTTGTTCAAGGCGATGAACGGCTTCCCTGTCGTGATCCGTACGCTGGATCCGCCGCTGCATGAATTCCTGCCGAAGCGCGAAAACCTGATGGTGGATTGCGCTCTGCTTCCTCACGCCGACATCAAGTTGAAGAAGGAGATGTCGAAGAAATACAGCATTCCGGTTGGCGAGTTGAAGACGAAGCTGCCGGCCTTGTTGCACCGGGTGGAAGAGCTGCACGAGTTCAACCCGATGTTGGGCCACCGCGGCTGCCGTTTGGGCATCACATACCCCGAGATCACCGAAATGCAGGCGCGCGCGATCTTCGAAGCCGTTGTGCAGGTTGCGAAGAAGGGCGTGAAGGTGATTCCGGAGGTCATGATCCCGCTGATCGGTTCCGTGAAGGAACTGGAGCATCAGAAGGCGATTGTGAAGCGCGTGGCCGATGAAGTTCTGGGCAAGGCCGGTTTGGCAGACCAGCACTATTTGATCGGTACGATGATCGAAATCCCGCGCGCGGCGCTGACTGCCGACCAGGTGGCGGACCAGGCTGAGTTCTTCAGCTTTGGCACCAATGACCTGACGCAGACGACGATGGGCCTGTCCCGCGACGACTATACGAAGTTCTCGGCGCATTACGAGAACCTGAAGATCTTCGCGGCCGATCCGTTCGGCGTGTTGGATCAGACGGGCGTTGGCAAGCTGGTCGACCTCGCGGTTAAGTTGGGACGCAAGACCCGGCCGGACCTCGAAATCGGCATCTGCGGCGAGCACGGCGGCGAGCCGAGCTCGGTGGAGTTCTGCGTAACGGTGGGGATGAACTATGTGTCGTGCTCGCCGTACCGCGTACCGATCGCCCGTCTGGCCGCGGCGCAAGCGCGCATTGCCATGGCCGGTGGTGAGGGCGCGGAAGCGAACCGCACGAAGTAGTTATTCGCTAACTACAACGGCCGCTTGGGTTACCAAACCCAGGCGGCCGTTGCTTTTGGGTTCGGCTCGGGTTGGCGTCGGGTTCAATTCTATTTAGAATCAATTATTTGCAGGATGCTCCGCTGTCCACGAGCATTGCAACCCGAACCCCAGAAATGGCTTTGGGACTCGGCTTGTTGCACGAGTCCCACGAGTTTGATTGTAACATACTGCCATGCGACTTTTCGCTCTGCTATTCATTCCGATTGCCGTTTCCGGTCAACGGGCAGCGACTTTTGAAGGCCGTCCGGCGACGGCGCTTGCCAACGAGAAGGTCGAGCTGTTGACACTCAATCAGGGCGGCGCCTTTGCGAGCCTGGTGTTGAAGGACGATCCGGGGAAGATGAACCCAATGTGGAACCCTATCGCGCTGGCACGGATGACGAACGGGCCATCGAGGTTTGGAAGTTCCCTTGGGCATTTCGTCTGCGTCGACGGATTTGGGCCGACGTCGAAGGAAGAAGCCGCGGCGGGTTTTCAGGGGCATGGGGAGGCGCACCGGCAACCATGGGAACTGATCGCGGACACACGGGATGGCAAGACGCAGAGTGTGACATTCCGCGCGCACCTTCCGCTGGTGCAGGAGATGCTGACGCGGCGGATTGAGTTGGTGGATGGCGAGCAGGTGGTGTATGTCGATTCGACGCTCGAGAGTGAGCTGGCCTTCGACCGGCCGATTAACTGGGCCGAGCACGCCACGATCGGCTATCCGTTCCTGGCGCCGGGCAAGACGGTTGTGGACGCGTCTGTCGGGCGATGCAAGACGCGCCCATACGAGAATCCGCCCGGGAAGCATCGCCTGGTTTCCGATGAGCCGTTCGTGTATCCGTCGGCACCCCTGAAGGGCGGCGGCAAAGTCGACCTTCGGTCGATCCCGGACGCGCCCGACTCGATGGATCACAGCGGCTGCGTCTTCGATCCCGCGCGGCGGCTGGGCTTTGTAACGGCGATCAATCTTGAGCACCGGTTGATGCTGGGCTACCTGGTTCGCCGGGAAGAATATCCGTGGCTGCAGGAGTGGATGAACTATCCGTCGAATCTCGCGCTAGCCCGAGGACTGGAATTTGGGACGCAGCCGTTTGACGTCTCGCGGCGGCAGACGGTGGAGTTGGGGAAGCTGTTCGATACACCCGCATTCCGGTGGTTGCCGGCGAAATCAAAGATAGGCACCCGTTTTCTGATGTTCTATACGCGTGTCCCCGCCGGCTTTCTGCAAGTGGACGACGTGAAGCAGGAGAACGGGGAGTTGATCATAACGGATAAGAAGAGCGGGCGGACAATCCGGTTGGCCGCGTCGCTGCCGCTCTAACCTATCGCCCGTTAATTGACCGCGCCCGTGGCCGTGTCCGGCTGTTTGCGGGCTGTCAGATTCTCCCTGCCGTCCAAGTGGTCGCTCAACTTCAAGAGCGGGACACCGCCGGTGAGCCACGCCGGAGCCGATTCCCCTTTCAAGTGGTGTGCGAAGTACTCCCTCATGCGGACCAAGTAATCCTTCTGATTGGCGGGAACGCGGAGACCGTGATTCTCGCCCTTGTATTGGAGCATGATTACCGGTTTCTGGAGGCGGCGCAGTGTGCTGAAGTACTCAACGCCCTGGGTGAAATCGATTGCGCCGTCCTTGTCGTTGTGGAGGATCATCAGCGGCGTTTGCACCTTCTGCGCATGGAGGACGGGCGAGTTGCGCACATAGGCATCGAGATTGTCCGAGTAGCCGCTTGTGAATCTGCGCTGGCTGCTTTCGAAAATTGGCTGATTCGCCGACCCTGTGTTCCGGTAGACCGAACTGTACATGCTGATCATGCCGGTCATCCGGTCATCGGGAAGGAAGCGAACGGTGGTTTCGTCGCCGCCGGGTACGGCGAGCTCGGTTATGGTTTTCCATTGAACGCCGCCGGTGCCGCTGACCAGGCGAACTTTGCGGGGATCGCCGTACTTGGAAACTCCATACGCGACGCCTTTATGCCAGGTCACGCGCCACAGCCAGTGGCCATCCTCGACCACCACAGGCGCGGGCCGGGACCAGGCTTTGCCGTCCCTGGAGAAGAGGGCCCGGCTCCGTCGTGTTTTGTATTCGCCGTTGGGGTAGTACGAACCACCGGCGATGATCATCAGGCGATTGTCCGGCGTGATGCTGAGGTGGGGATCGCGGAGGTCGACGCCGGATTCCCGGATGAGCGCTTCGCTCTGCCAACGATCGCCAGTCACGGAGGACAGGACGCGCAGTTTGCCGTCATCGGGTGTGCCCTTTTGCGGGGCGTGTCCCCGTCCTTCCCGGAAGACGCAAAACCAACGGTTATTCCAGCGTGTGAGGTCGCCGAAGGCGGCGTGCGGCGACCGATACCAGTTCCCATTCCGCGGCGGGGAGGAGCGTTGCAGCCAACAAGAGAAGAGGTAGACGCATTAGCCGGAACCAAGATATAGGAATCGAAGAAGCAGCACCGCGGAGAGCAGATAGACAAAGGGCGTTACACTGCGGGCGCGACCGGTGAGCACTTGGAGCATTGTGTAGGAGAGAAGGCCGAGCGATAGCCCGTTCGCGATGGAGAATGTCGTGGGAATGGCGACGATAGTAAGAAAGGCGGGGATGGCGGCGCGGAGGTCGGTCCACTCGATCTCCGCGGTATGCGCCATCATCAGCGCGCCGACGAGAATGAGGGCGGGCGCAGTGGCGGCGGCGGGGATGACGCCGAGGAATGGCGCGACCCAGAGGGCGGTGAGGAAGAGCAGCCCGGTGACGATGGCGGTGACGCCGCTTCGCCCGCCGGCGGCGACGCCAGCGGCGCTTTCGATATAGCTGACGACGGTGGAAGTTCCGGCAAGCGAGCCGGCGATCGTGGCGACGGAATCGGCGGCAAGGATCCGCTCAATGCGAGGGATGCGGCCGTCCTTCTCGATCAACCCCGCGCGATGAGCGACGGCGAGGAGCGTGCCCAGATTGTCGAAGAGATCGACGAATAGGAAGGCGAAGACGACTTCGGCGAGGCCGAGCTGGAGTGCGGCGGGGATGTTGAGTTGGAACGCTGTTTGGGAAAGCGCCTCCAGCGGAGGGGCACCGCCGGAGATCTTTGTGAGACCTAATGCCACCGCGGCGGCGGTTGTGACGGCCGCTCCGATGAGGATGGCGGCGCGTACGCCTCCGATGAGCAGCGCAGCGGTGAGGACGAGCCCCGCGAGGGCGAGCAGCGTGGCCGGTGCGCGCAGGTTGCCGAGCGTCAGCGCGGTGGCTGGGTTTGGCACGACGACTCCGGCATTCTTCAATCCGATCAGGGCGATAAAGAGTCCGATGCCGACGGCGACAGCCGCATAGAGAGGGCGTGGAATCGACTCGACGAGCCAACGCCGGATGCCGAGCGCTGTGAGAACCAGAAAGAGAGCACCCGAGAGGAAGACTGCGCCGAGGGCGGTTTGCCACGGAACGCCCATCGCTTTTACTACGCCATACGTGAAATAGGCGTTGAGGCCCATGCCTGGAGCCATGGCGATGGGGTAGCGGGCGAGCGCGCCCATCAGGATGCTCGCGAGACCGGCGGACACACAGGTTGCGGCGGTGACCGCGGCTGGCGGCATTCCCGTTTCCGCGAGGATGGAGGGGTTGACGAAGATGATGTAGGCCATCGTCAGAAACGTGGTGAGTCCGGCGATCGCCTCTTGCCGCCACGAGGTGCCCAGGCGTTCGAATTCGAAGTACCTTTCGAGCGATCTCATCTACGCGAAGGAAACTTCCTGGTATTCAAGAGCCCATTCGCGCATGAAGCGGACGCGTTCGGGGTGGACAGCGTAGAGGAGGAATTCCGGGTTGTCGACGCTGCCGAGATAGGCGCGGAGCAGGGGGTTGTCATCCCAAATGGATTGGCGAACCGCAGGATCGGTGACGGGAGTTGCGGGACCGGTGATCCGAACCTGATCGTGGTCCTCGGAGAGGTAGCAGAGCTCGGTTAGTCCGTTGGCTTGCAGTTCCGCTGTCTTCCCGGAGGAGCGGAGGGAAGCGATGTACACGGTGAAGCCGTCGGTGCGGACCGGCGAGACCGGACGGACGCGGGGTTGCCTGTCGTCTACCGTCGCCATCATCGGAAACCTGGCTCTGCGCATGGTTTCGAGCGCGGTCGATTTGAGATCGGATTCGGGCACCGGAGTAGGCAACTTCATCCATTCAAGGATATGCTGGCCGAATGCGTTTTGTGTGGCTGATGGGCGCAGTTCTGGCGTTGATTCTGATTCCTTTTTTCCTGTGGGAGGAAACATTCAACGGTATTGCGACGGGCATTGTCGAGCGGCATCGCGGGGAGTGGTGGATTTCTCCGGCGCTGGCCGGCCTGCTGGCGGCGGACATTTTTCTGCCGGTGCCATCGAGCATTGTGTCGACCGCATCCGGTGTGCTGTTGGGCTTTCTTGGCGGCGCGTTGACGAATTCCGCGGGCATGACGCTGGGCTGCTGGCTGGGATATCGAACTGGACGAGTGGCTTCCGGCCAGGCCGATGAGCAGATGCGTTCGCTGTGGGCGCGGTACGGCGAGTGGACGCTGATCCTGACCCGGGCGGTTCCAGTTCTCGCCGAAGCGGCGGTGCTGTTTGCGGGAATGACGGCGATGCCGATGCGGCGTTTCCTTCTGTTGACGACTCTGGCGAACGTGGGAATCGGGACGCTCTATGCGGCCGTGGGCGCGTTTGCGATGGAGTGGAATTCGTTTTTGGGCGCATTTTTGGGCTCTTTGGCGGTGCCAGCGCTGGCCCAAGCTATTATGAGGTTGGAATGGCGAAAGTGATGATGGTGGCGTCCGAGGCGGCGCCGTTTGCCAAAACAGGCGGGTTGGCAGATGTTTTGGGGGCGTTACCGGCGGCATTGGTGAGGCAGGGGTTAAGTGCGTCGGTGGTGATGCCGAAGTACCGGGGCATCCATCCAGACGGAATTGAGTTGGTGCTTGCCGATATGCCGGTATGGATCAACAATTTCCGGCACCGCACCGATATATGGCGAGCCTACCGGGAAGGTGTCACCTTCTATTTCGTGGATGCGCCGTGGTTCTACGACCGCGGCGGGTTCTATTCGTCGTACGGCAACGACTACATGGACAACCATCTGCGATTCGCCGTGCTCTCACTGGCGGCGCTTGGCGTTGCGAGGCAGATTGAGCACCCGGACATTCTGCACTCGCACGATTGGCAGGCCGCCCTGGTTCCGATCTACGCGAAGAGTTGGTTCGGAAACGATCCGCGGCTGGCGGCCATGAAACACATCTTCACCATACACAATCTGGGCTATCAGGGACGGTTCGGAAAGCCGGCTCTTGGCGAGTTGGGGTTGGATGGGAGCCAGTTCCACATGGGCGAGCTGGAGTTCTTCGGCGATTTGAATCTGATGAAGGGCGCGATTATCAAGGCCGACTTTGTGACGACGGTGAGCCCTACTTACGCGCACGAAATTCAGACACCGGAGCATGGCTTTGGATTGGACGGGTTGTTACAGGAGCGTTCGGGGAAACTGACAGGCATTCTGAACGGCGTCGATTATGCGGAGTGGGACCCCGAGACGGACAAATACCTGCCCGCGAATTACAACGCCGCGGAGTTGGAGGGAAAGGCGAAGTGCAAACGGGCCGTGCTGGAAACGTTCGGATTCGGCGCGGAGGCGCATGGGCGGCCGCTGATTGGAGTGGTGTCGCGCTTTGCCGAGCAGAAGGGATTCGACCTGCTGCATCCGATTGGGGATGCGTTAAAAAAGGAAGACGTGACGGTGGTGGCGCTGGGGAGCGGCGAGCCGCACTATGAATGGATCTTTCACGATCTGGCGACACGGCACCACGATAACTTCCGGGTATGGCACGGGTATAACAACGGGTTGGCCCATTTGATTGAGGCCGGGGCCGATATGTTCCTGATGCCGAGCCGCTACGAACCCTGCGGATTGAACCAGATCTACTCGCTAAAGTATGGGACGCCGCCGGTAGTGCGGGCGACAGGCGGGCTGGATGATACCATTGAAGAGTCGACGGGTTTCAAGTTCGGCGAGTACTCGCCGTCCGCATTGCTTGGCGCGTTGCGCTACGCGCTGCAATGCTGGAGAGACCAGAAGGCGTGGCATGAGCGGATGCGGCTCGGCATGAGTAAGGATTTCTCGTGGGACCGATCGGCAGCCGAGTATGCGGCGCTCTACCGGCATGTCCTGGGGGACTGAATCCTTTCCCAGGATTAAACATCAAAAGGTTTGGAGTGATTAGAAATGGCTGGAGTTAACACAGTTACTTTTACCGATGGCGCATGGGACGCCGAAGTCTTGCAGTCCGACAAGCCCGTGCTTGTGGACTTCTGGGCGGAGTGGTGCGGACCATGCCGCATGATGTCGCCGACGATCGACTCGCTGGCGGAGGACTACGCCGGACGGGTGACGATCGGGAAGCTGAACGTCGACGAAAACGGCGGAGCGGCCATGCGTTATGGCGTGCGGGGCATTCCGACGCTGCTGCTGTTCAAGGGCGGGCAGGTGGTTGCGCAGAAGGTTGGGGCGACCTCGAAGACCGACCTGCAGCAGTTGATTGAAGCGCACATTTAAGCCGGGATTTTCGGATTTTTGGAAGGGGAGCGGCTGGGGCCGCTCCCCTTTTCCGTGTTTTGGCGGCGCGTGTGCCATACTGTCGACTGTTTTCGCCAACAAGCGCTCTCTTATGCTAATTTGGCACCAGGAATGCAATTTTCACGAATTCTTCGACGTTACCTCCTCTCCTTCGGTGTTCTCAGCGCGTTTGGAGTCAGCGCCCAGACTCCCGCGGCTTCGGAAGTTCAGGGGCTGCCGGCACGGGCAGCGGCGACGGATTATCAGGCCCAGGCGAAGGCCGGGGACGTGACCATCGGCGCTGAGTTTGTCGGCCATTCGGTTCCGACGATGCAGGGGCCGTTGTCGTCGGAAGATTACGTTTCGGTTGAAATCGGATTCTTCGGTGCGGCGGGGGCGAAGCTCAAGATCTCGTTTGAAGAGTTTTCGCTGCGGATCAATGGCAAGAAGACGGCGCTTCCGAGTCAGCAATTTGGGCTGGTGATGAAGTCGCTGTCGGACCCGGAGTGGATTCCGCCGGTGGTGGATACAGGGAAATCGAAGGGTGGGCTTTCGACTGGCGGAGGCGGCGGCGGGGCTGGGGATCCGAAGCCGGCGCCGCCGAAGATGCCGTTCCCATTGCGCCGCGCCATGGAACAACGCGCCCAAAAGTCAGCGCTGCCCGAGGGCGAGCGAGCGCTGCCAGTTGGCGGTTTGTTGTTCTTCCAGTACCGCGGGAAAGATTCGTCGGTACAGTCGGTGGAGTTGTTGTATGAGGGCGCGGCCGGGAAGGCCACCATTACGCTAATGCGCTAGGTGGTGGCGCCTTCCGAGGCGGAACCGACCAGCTTGATGTATTTGGAGAAGACGCCTGTGCTGTATTTGGGTGCGGGGCGCGTCCATTTTGCCTTGCGGGTGGCAAGAACATCTTCCGCGACTTCGAGGTTGATGGTGGCCTTTTCGAGGTCGATTTGGATGGGATCACCGTCTTCGACCAGCGCGATGGGTCCGCCGTCGAAGGCTTCCGGCGCGACGTGCCCGATCATGAAACCGCGGGTTGCACCGCTGAAGCGGCCGTCTGTGAGCAGCGCGGTGCTGTCGCCGAGGCCGGCTCCCATAATGGCACCCGTAACGCCGAGCATCTCGCGCATTCCGGGTCCGCCCTTCGGGCCTTCGTAGCGGATGACGACGACATCGCCCGACTGAATGTTTCCGGCTGTGACGGCGGCCATGGCGTCTTCTTCGCGGTTGAAGACGCGGGCCGGGCCGCGCTGCTCCTTGCGAGCGATTCCGGTGACTTTGATGACGCAGCCGTCGGGCGCGAGAGTTCCCTTCAGAATGACGAGGCCGCCGGAGCTTTTGATTGGGTTGTCGAGCTGGCGGATTACATCCTGATTGGGTGTTTCCTTTACCGCCATGATCTCTTCGGCCAGCGTCTTGCCGGTGACCGTCAGTGAGTTGCCGTCGGCATAGCCACCGTCCACCAGGCGCTTAATGATGACCGGGATTCCGCCTGCTTTATCCACGTCCACGGCGAAGTACTTGCCGGCCGGCTTGATGTCGACCAGCAGCGGCGTGCGGTGACTGATCTTGTGAATATCGTCGATGTTGAGCTCGACGCCCGCGTCTTTGGCCATGGCCAGCAAGTGCAACACGGCGTTCGTCGACCCGCCGCTGGCCGCGACGGACGCGATGGCATTTTCAAACGCGTGGCGAGTGCAGATGTCGCGCGGCTTCAGGTCGCGTTTCACCGCGTCGAGGATGATCTCGCCGCAGCGGCGGGAGACAGCGGCTTTGCGCGGGTCGACCTGCGGGACGCTGGCGGTGAACATGGGTGCGATGCCGATTGCCTCCATCACCGTCGCCATCGTATTGGCGGTGAACTGACCGCCGCAGGCACCGGCGCCCGGGCAAGCGTGGTTCTCGATGGCGAGTAGCTCCTGATCGCTGATCTTTCCCGCCGCGTTGGCGCCGACGGCCTCGAAAACGTCCTGGATGGAGAGTTCCCGATTGCCGAGTTTGCCGGGAAGAATCGAGCCGCCGTAGAGGATGAGGCCGGGAACGTTGAGGCGGAGCAGCGCCATGGCGGCGCCGGGGATTGTCTTGTCGCACGCCACCATGGCGACGATGCCGTCGAACATGTAGCCGCGCGCCGTCAGCTCGATGGAGTCGGCGATGAGGTCGCGGGAGACGAGCGACGCCTTCATGCCCTCCGTGCCCATCGTGACGCCGTCGCTAATCGCGATGGTATTGAACTCCATCGGTGTGCCGCCGGCGGCACGGATGCCCTCCTTCACATACGCGGCGAGGGCGCGGAGGTTGAAGTTGCAGGGCATGGTCTCGATCCAGGTGTTGGCGATTCCGATGATCGGTTTGCGGAGGTCCTCGTCCGTGAAGCCGATGGCCTTCAACATGGAGCGGGCCGGGGCGCGATCGCGGCCCTGAGTGATGGTGTAGCTACGCAATGGCATAAGAACCCTCTAGTGTATCGCTCGCATGGGAGAATGGAGAACTATGAAAATCGCGGTGCTGGGGGCAGGCAACATGGGTTCGGCGCTCCTGGGCGGAATTCTAAAGGCCGGCGTTGTCACTGCGGGCGATGTGCGGGCAACGACGAGAACCGACGCGCGGGCGGCGGAATTGCGCGAGCGCCTTGGCGTGGAGGTGACCGCGGGCGGAAACGTAGCGGCGGCCGAAGGCGCAGATATGGTCGTGCTGGCGGTGAAGCCAGGGACGGTGCCGAAGGTGGTGAAGGAGATTCGCGACGTTCTGGAGGAACGGCAGATTCTCATCTCGCTTGCGGCGGCACTGCCGATATCGGTGATCGAGGACGCGGCGGCATGCCGGATGCCGGTGTTCCGGGCGATGCCGAATATTCCCGTGGTCGTGGAGGAAGGCGCGATCGGCATCTGCCACAACGCGATTGCGACGGCGGCGCACCGCGAGCAGGTGGAGACGATTTTCCGCGCGACGGGAGTAACCGCATTTGTGGATGAGGAGCAGATGGACGCGGTGACTGCGTTGTCGGGCTCGGGACCGGCATACATCTACATGGTGATTGAGGCGATGATGGCGGCGGGTGTGAAGATGGGTCTATCGCGGGAGGTGTCGCTGCGGCTGTCGGAACAGACGGTGCTCGGAGCGGCGAAACATGCCCGGGAATCGAAATTGCATCCCGCCATACTGCGCGATCAGGTGATCACGCCGGGCGGCACGACGATTGCGGCGATTCACGAATTGGAGCGGCATGGACTGCGGTCCATGCTAATCTCCGCTATTGAGACGGCGACGGTACACGCGGGTAAACGCACGAACGCCTTGCTGCTGGAGATAGAACGACAAAAACATTCATGACCCGACACATTCTTTCGATTCACGCGCACCCGGACGACATGGAGATATTGTCCGGAGGCACGCTGGCGATATTGGCCGAAAAAGGGCATCGCATCACGGTAGTGACGATGACGCCTGGCGATTGCGGCTCCGCCGAACACGACCCGGATAAGATTGCCGGGATCCGGCGGAAGGAAGCGGCATTTGCCGCGCAGATGATTGGCGCGGAGTATATCTGCGCCGAGTTCCGCGATCTGGCGATCTTTAACGACGATATGTCCAGGCGTCGTGTCGTCGAGTTGATCCGGTCGATTCGCCCGGACCTGATCCTCACCTCCGCCCCCACCGATTACCACTGCGACCATGAGGCGACAAGCGTTTTGGTTCGCGACGCCTGTTTCGCCGTTTCGGCGCCGAACTACAAGACGGGTGACGCGGCTCCGCTGGACGCGATTCCGCATCTTTACTACATGGACTCGATCGAGGGTACCGACCGGGACGGGAAGCCAGTGCACCCGGAGTTCGGCGTTGACATTGAACCGTACTTTCCGAAGAAGCGGGATATGCTGGCGGCGCACGCGAGCCAACGGAACTGGCTGATGCGGCAACACGGGATGGACGACTACCTGAGGACGATGGAGGAGTGGACGCATTACCGGGGGCAGTGTCTTGGCGTGAAGTACGCCGAAGGTTTCCGCCAATATAAGCACCATCCCTATCCGACAACGCCGCTGTTGCAGGAACTGGTAGGTTCGGCGCTAATTCGTTAGGGCGATCGCTTCGATTACCTTGAGCAGGATGTCCGTGCCCTCGCGCAATGTCGTGACGCGAATGCGCTCGTCGTTGCCGTGGGCGCGGCCCGGCTTATCGTCTCGCAGGAAAGCGGGAACACCGTAGACAGCCATCCCTTTGGCGCGCAGAAATGCGCCGTCTGTAGCGCCGCGGGACATGGTGGGTATGATTGACGCCTGCGGGTTGTGGCCGAGCGCGACTTTCTCAATTGCTTTGTAAAGATCGGTGGTGAGAGAGCTTGGCTCGGTGGCAGGCATATCCTGACCTGGTTCCGGGAGCACTTCGATGGCAGGATCGTTGACGATCTTGCGAAACCTTTCGTAGACCTCTTCCTTCGTCTCTCCCGGAAGCCGGCGAACGTCGAGTTGGGCCTCGGCCTGGTTGGGTATCACGTTAACTTTCATACCGGCGCGAAGCATGGTGGGCGACACCGTGGTGCGCAGTTGCGCGTCGAGTTCGGGATCACGGTCGCCGATCGTGTTTGCGGTCTCAAATTGGGTAGTAGCGTTGTCGAGCCGGGCGAGGAGTGGTTGCAGCCATTTGTACTCATCGAGTTTGGCGAGCTCGCGGAAATAGCGCCGCGTGGTTGTATTGAGTTGCACCGGCATGTAGGCGCGGGTCAGTTTGCTGATGGCGTCTGAGAGGTGGGCAACGGCGTTGTCTTTGCGGGGAAGAGAGCCGTGACCGGCGCTTCCGCGGGCCACGAGGATTACGCGGGTTGGAACTTTTTCCGAGGTTTGAATGTTGAAGATTTCGGCGCCGTCCTCCGTCTTCATGCGGCCGCCGCCTTCGTTGAGGCAGAACTCGGCATCGATTTTGCTCCAGGCATTGCGGATGAGCCATTGGATTCCGGTGGAGCCCGCTTCTTCGTCGGCCTCGCTGAGGAGGATGATGTCGCGGTTCAGCCGGGCATTGCGGTGTTTCAACTCGACAACGATCGCCATCTCGGCGGCGAGGAGCGATTTCGTGTCCACGGCGCCGCGGCCGTAGATGAAGCCGTCCTTCCGCATGGCGTCGAATGCGGGAACGGTCCACAGTTTGGGTTCGGCGGGAACCACGTCGCTGTGCGCCATGAGCAGGAGGGGGCGATAGGCCGATCCGCCTTTCAGGCGAGCGACGACGTTCAATCGATTCGGGTCACCGCCGAGGAGCTCCGCCGCGATGCCTTCCTTTTTCAACTCGGCCTGGATGTACTTGGCGGCAATTGTTTCATTGCCAGGCGGATTGGAGGTGTTGAGACGCAGCAGGTCGATGAAGTAGCGAAGGGTGCGGTCGTGCAGGGACTCGGCTTGCAACGCGCAGGCGGAGAGGACGAGCAGAAAAAACCTCATGGGAGAGAGTCTAGCGCGGCGCGCGGGATTGGTACATTAGATGGAACACATGGCGTCTCGTATTTTGCTGGCGGCTCTGCTTGCCGCCAACGTCGCCCTGGCCGCCGACGAACCTCCCAAGCAGAAGGAAACGATCGTTGTTACCGGCTCCTATGAACCAATCCCATTGGAAGAGGCCGACCGCTCCGTGCGAGCGATTCCGGCGCGCGAGCTGGCGCCGCTGACGGGTTCAATCTCGGACCTGCTCAATTTAGATGCGTCTCTCGATCTGCGGGAGCGCGCGCCAGCGGCCGTGCAGAGCGGATTGTCGATTCGCGGCGGCTCTTTCGGCCAGACGCTGGTTTTATGGAATGGAATGCGCCTGAACAGTGTGCAGACATCGAACTTGAACATGGACGTGCCGGTTCCGCTGGATGCTCTGGCGCAAGTAGAAGTGTTGAAGGGATCCGGTTCGACGCTTTACGGGTCCGATGCGACGGCCGGCGTTGTGAACTTCCTGACGCGGCCACCGGAGCATTCGGAGATACGGCTACGCGCGGGGATGGGGAACTGGGGCACGCAGCAGCAGCGGTCTTCGCTGGCCTATGTCCGCGGGACGTTGGCGCAGCAACTGACGATGTCGCGGGATTTCACCACCGGATTCATGCCGAACCGGGATTTCCGGAATATGTCGGTGGCATCGACGACTGCATGGCGCCAGACGGAAATCAGCCTGGCGTTGAACGATCGTCCGTTTGGCGCCGAGCAGTTCTATGGAAATTACAACTCGTGGGAGCGGACGAAGAGCTGGTTTGCCGGGGCGCGCCAAGGGATCGGGAAGAACACCGAGGCGGCGTTCGCGTACCGCCGCCATGCCGATCTGTTTGTGCTCTACCGGGACCGGCCGCAGGTATATACAAACAGGCATATCGCGGAGAGCTACCAGGTGCAGTTGCGCCGGCGGGAAGATCTGCCGAAGGCGAGCCGGCTTCATTATGGCGTGGAGTTTCTACATGACTCGATTGCGAGCAACAATCTCGGCAATCACACTCGTGGACGGGGTTCCGCCTACGCCGCTTGGGATGTGCGCGCGCTGAACCGCTTCTCGTTCACCTTGGGTGTGCGTGAAGAGGTATATCGAAATCTGCAGCACCAGTTCAATCCCAGCGCCGGCGCGGGCTTTTGGATTCATCGTCATGTGAAGGTGCGCGCCAGCGCTTCCCGCGCCTTCCGGCTGCCCACCTACACCGACCTCTACTATCGCGATCCGGGGAATGTCGGGAATCCGTTGCTGCGCCCGGAAAGTGCTTGGAGCTATGAGGGCGGCGTCGATTGGAACGCGGGCGGGGCATGGCGCGGCGGTGTGACGGTGTTTCAACGCCGCGAGCGGGACGGGATCGACTATGTTCGCTCCTCGCCGGCCGATATCTGGCGCGCGACGAATTTTCAGCGGCTGCACTTTACGGGCGTTGAGGCCATGGTGGCTACCGTTGTGCAGCGGAAGCACCGGATTGAGCTGTCGTATATGGGCCTGAACGGAGCGCAGTCCGTGCTGGGGCCCTTGCAGTCGAAGTACGTCTTCAACTACCCGCGGCATACTGGTTTGGCGACCTGGCAGGCTGCGATTGGGAAGGGTCTAACGGCGCGGAGCCGGATGGGCGCACTGGAGCGGTTGGGCCGGTCGCCTTATGCGGTTTGGGATGTGTTTGCAAGTTGGCAAAAGGGCCGCGTGCAGCCTTATCTGCAGTTGAGCAATTTGACGGCGGCGAATTATCAGGAAGTGATCGGGATTCGCATGCCGGGGCGGGGGATTGTGGGTGGAGTGGAACTGGTTTTCAGCTCCCGTTAACGCCGGTTACCGGGAGCGGTGGGATACAATCAAAATCGGTGCTCCGCGTATTCCTCGCATGCGCATTCGGCGCATTTTTTCTTGTGGCTCAGCCCCGTCCGGCTCAACCGGGCCAGTTGGATGCGAGCCCAGCACTATTCAGCGTGATGGCGGCGCTGAACGCGGCTGGTTACGATTTGGACGCGCAGTCGCCGAATAATCATCCGCTGCGTGGCGCGATTACGGCGCATTTGCAGTCGAGAAACCTGGCCACCGTGCAGGAGTTGAAGGAATATCTGGATCGCCGGAAGATGCCTGGGCGGGGACTGGAGTTGAGCCGGTTCGTATCATTCGCGTTGTCGGTGGATGGTCCGCCGAATTTCAATTACAAGTTCCAGGCGCACGAAATGCCGCCGGACCTGGCGCCGCTCGAAGGCTTTGACCGGCTGATGACACGCTTCCACAAGGAAGCCGAAATCGACAAGTTGTGGGCGGAGGCGCAGCCGGCGATCGACAAGTTGCTGGAAGGCTACCAGGAGCCGTTCATCAAGACGATCTCGGCGGTGAACGCTTATTTGCGGAATCCAACGAGCGGGTATGTCGGGAGGCGCTTTCAGATTTTTGTCGAACTGCTCGGCGCGCCGAATCAGATCCAGACGCGGGAGTACAAGGATGATTACTACATCGTGCTGACGCCATCTCCGGAGCCGCAGCTCGACTACCTGCGTTACGCCTATATCCGCTATCTGCTGGATCCGCTTTCGTTCAAGTACATTGCGCAGCTTGAGAAGAAGAAACCGATCATCGATCTGGCGCAGGGGGCACCGGCGCTGGAAGAGTATTACAAGAACGACTTCCAATTGCTGACGACGGCGTGTCTGGCGAAGGCGATTGAAGCGCGGTTGAAGGGCGGAGAGGGTCCGAAGATGGTCGATGCGGCGTTGAAAGAAGGGTTCATTCTTGTCCCGTATTTCTACGAAGCGCTGGCGGGATACGAGAAGCAGGAAGTGGCGATGCGGCTCTACTATCCCGACCTTGTGAATGGGATCGACCTGAAGAAGGAAGACAAGCGGCTCCAGGGCGTGGAGTTTGCGTCCGGCAAGCTGACTAAGACGATCAAGGTCTCCAGGCCGGAGCAAAAGGACGAGATTTCCGGCGTTTTTAAGACCCTGGAGGATGCTGAAGACCTGTACCGCGCCAAGAAGTATACCGACGCGAAGCCGCTGTTCCTTCGTGCGCTGCAGGAGACGCCGGAACGGCCGCTCCATGCGAAGGCCTATTACGGGCTGGCTAGAATCGCGGCGCTTCAGCGGGATCCGGAACTCGCGGTGAAACTATTTGAAAAAGTGCTCGATCTTGAACCTGACGATACAATTCGCTCACTGAGCCACGTGAATCTCGGCCATTTGTGGGCGGTAAACAACGAGCAGGGAAAAGCGGTTGAGCATTATCAAGCCGCTCTCGCTGTGAAGGGCATTCCGCCCGCGATAAAAAAGGCGGCTGAGAAGTCGCTGCAAGAGATTTCCGAACCCGAAAAGAAAAAGGAGAAGTGATGTTGAAGAATTTGTTCCTGCGGCTGGTTACCGCATCCGTGGCGGGCGTCGCGTTGCTGCTCGCCCAGGGTAAGCAGCCGGCGCCGAAGTCGCAAAAGGAAGTGGACGCGTTGAACGCGATGTTCCAGGCGGCCGACAATGATGCGCGGATCAAGGCCGCTAATGAGTTGCTGACAAAGTTTGCCGATACCGATTTCAAGCCGTTGGCGCTCTATATGATCACCAACAGCTATAACGAAAAGAAGGATTCGACCAACACCATCGTCTATGGCGAGCGCGTGATTGAGGCCGATCCGAAGAGCGCCTTGTCAGCGCACGCGCGCATCATGATCGCGACTTCGTTGGCGATGACGACCAAGGAGTTCGACTTCGATAAAGAAGAGAAGCTGGGCCGCGGCGACAAATTGGCAAAAGAGGCGATTGAAGTGGTCAAGACCGCGCCGAAGTTCAACCCCGGATTGACGGATGAGCAGTGGGATCAGGCGAAGAAGGGATATACGGCGGAGGCCTACATCGCGCTCGGTATGTCGGCGACGGTGCGGAAGAATTGGAATGACGCGATTGCCAATTACAAGCTCTCCACGGAGACCGAGCCCAGCAACGGTGCGACGTGGGTTCGTCTAGGCGCCGCGCAGAATAGCGCGGGGAAGTACGATGACGCGATTGCGACGCTGGATAAAGTGATTGCGCAGCCAGGCGTTGACCCTGCGATTGTGAACTACGCCAAGGGCGAAAAAGAGAAAGCGGTAAAGGCGAAAGGGGCTAAGTAGCGCATTGTCGACTACGACGGACGTGGATATCCTTATCGCCCGGTTGGAGTATTCCTTCCGCGAACGGGATATCCTGATCCGCGCCTTGACGCATAAGTCGCATCCGGCGGAGCAGGGCGCGCCGGACCCGGCGCCGAAGACACCGGAGTCGGATAACGAGCAGTTGGAGTTTTTCGGCGACGCGATTCTCGGCTTTCTGGTGAGCGAGGCGTTGTTCGAGCGATTCCCTGGATATCCGGAAGGGAAGCTGTCCAAGCTGAAATCCTGGCTGGTGAGCGCGTCGCATCTGCACACGGTGGCGGAGAGGTTGCAATTGGGGGATGCGTTGCGCCTGGGCCGCGGCGAAGAGATGAGCGGCGGGCGGGGGAAGAAGGCGATCCTGGCGAATGCGTTGGAGGCAGTGCTGGCGGCGGTGTATTTGGATGGGGGGATGGACGCTGCGCGGAAATTCGTCCACGATCGAGTGCTGCCGCAGGGCAGTTGGGATTTTGAAGTGTCGCTGCCAGCGGCGCTAACGGATTTCAAGAGTGCATTGCAGGAAAAGGCGCAGGCTTGTGGTCTGCCGCAACCGAAGTATGTGATTGTCGGCGAGCGCGGTCCGGAGCACGCGAAGACGTTCATTGTCGAAGTGCGGCTAGGCAAGGAACGGACGTCGCGGGCCGAGGGAATTTCAAAGAAAGACGCCGGGCAGCGGGCCGCGGAACGGATGTTGGAGCAACTTTTGACCGGCTGATTATAGGAATTGTGGGAATGGACGATATGGCAAAGGGATAGATATGTTTGCCATTGTCGGGATTGTTGTGGTGATCGGGTCTGTGGCCGGAGGCTACCTGTTGTCACACGGCAATATGAAGGTTCTATTCCAGCCGTATGAATTGCTAATTATTATCGGCGCTGCAATGGGGACGTTGCTTATCGCCAATCCTCTCCCGGTGGTGATGGGCGTAGCGAGAGGCGCCATGGGGATACTGAAAAGCTCGCCCTATAGCAAGGCGTTCTACCTGGAGCAGTTGAAGATGCTGAACGACATCTTCAACTATGCGCGCAAGAACGGGCTTGTGAAGTTGGAAGTGGACGTGGAGGAGCCGGAAAAGAGCCAGTTATTCACGAAGTATCCGAAATTCATTAACGACCACCATGCTGTACAGTTCGTCTGCGACACACTGCGGATGAGCATCAGCGGCGGCGTAGGCCATTTCGAAATCGACCAGATGATGGAAATGGATATGGAGATCAAGCACCACGAGAATACGGCTCCCGTCGTGGCGCTGAACACCGTTTCCGACGCATTGCCGGGACTGGGGATTGTGGCGGCTGTCCTGGGAATCGTGATTACGATGGGCGCTCTCGGCGGACCGCCTGAGGAGATCGGACATCACGTGGCGGCGTCGCTAGTCGGCACGTTTTTAGGCATTCTGATGAGCTACGGTTTTTTCGGCCCCATCGCGGGGAACATGGCGAAAGCTAACGACGCGGAGAAGGAGTACTACAACTTCCTGCGGATCGGACTGATCAGTTTCATACGCGGCTCAGCGCCGATACTGGCTGTCGAGTTTGCGCGGCGATCGATCCCGGCGCACGAACGGCCCACGTTTCGAGAGATGGAAAAGACGTGTAAGGGCGGCGGGGGAGCGTAATGGCGGACGACAGCGGAAGAGAACAGCCGATCATCGTCAAGAAGAAGGTGAATGGCCACAGTGGTCATCACGGTGGCGCGTGGAAGGTGGCGTACGCGGACTTCGTCACGGCGATGATGGCGCTATTCATGGTGTTGTGGCTGTTGAACTCCAGCCAGGAAACGCAGAAGGCAATTGGCGGCTATTTCTCCGACCCGGAGGGAAATGGAAAGCTGATCGGCTCCGACATGGCCGGTGCGGGCGGCGACGCGATCAACCTGGCAGTCAAGGATATGGAGCAACTGAAAGAGAAGATTGCGCAGTCGCTGAAGCAATCCTCGAAATTCAAAGCATTGCAGGACAAGATCACGATGGTGGTAACCGGGGAGGGACTGCGGATCGAATTGATGGAGTCCGACGTGGGAACATTCTTCGAAAGCGGCAGTCCGGTGCCGACGGAGGAGGCTACCGAAATCATCGGCAGGCTTGCACAGGAAGTTGGCCAGTTGCCAAACAGGGTATTCCTGGAGGGCCACACCGACTCCAAACAGTTTGCGGGAGAGTACAGCAACTGGGAACTTTCATCGGATCGAGCCAATACGGCCCGGCGCATTATGCAGGCTCACGGCGTTCGCTCCGACCAGGTCGCCCAGGTGCGCGGGTATGCGGACCAACGGCTGCGAAACGCCGCGAATGCCGAAGATTCGTCAAACCGGCGAATTTCGATTATCATTCAGCACCTGGAAGGGCACGGAAAGCCGCTGCTGGGGCCGAAGGGAGAGCATGAGGCGAAGCGCGCGCGCGCTGGCGAACATTAGCCGGCAGCTCAACTCATCATGTCGAGTATCGCGCGCAGCTCCTTGCGCAACGCATCCACTTTTTCCTTCGGGACGCCAATAGGCTCCGGTTGAAGGGAAAAGAGGGCGCCTTGTGCGGCTGGCGCGGGCGCCGCAGCGGCGGCCGCCGCCATACCCCTGGTTCGCTGTCCAAGATGTTTACGCGCGCCTTCGATCGTAAATCGCTTCTCATAGAGCAAGCGCTTGATTTCGAGTACGAGCTCGACGTCTTTGCGGCGGTACTGCCGTTGGTTCGTTCCGGATTTTTTCGGACCAAGCCCCGTGAATTCGGTTTCCCAATACCGGAGTACATACGGTTTCACGCCGGTAAGGCGGGCCACTTCCCCAATCTTGAAATACAGCTTATTGGGAATATCCGCCGGCGAGACCAGCATGCCCTTTTCAATCCCGTTCGCGCTGTTGATAGCGTCGATGACTTCGATTGGCTCCTGCGTCTCCACTCGCCTCATTATGCCGCAGTACGCGGCGTTTGACACGCACCCCAAATGCGCAATAGATCAAATCGCGGAAAATAGGGGGAAGTGCAAACGATTGCTGGAATCCATCCCGTCCTTGCGGCGCTGAAATCGGGACAGCCCATTGAACGTATTTCGATCGCCAAGGGCGCGGGAGGTCCGAGGCTGCAGGAGATCATCGAAGAATGCCGCACACGCAAGATTGCGGTGCGATTCGAGCAACGGGAGGCGCTCGACCGAATGAGCCGGGCGGCCGTGCATCAAGGCGTGGTGGCTGTGACGGCGGTCAGTCCGTATCAGTCGATCGACGACGTAGCGGCCTCCGCGCGGATGCTGGTCGTATTAGATGGCGTGGAAGATCCGCACAACCTGGGAGCGATCATCCGTACGGCTCATGCCGCGGGCGCGGAGGCCGTGGTGATTCCGGAGCGGCGGGCCGCGCCTGTCACGGAAGTCGTTGCGAAGGCCGCGGCCGGCGCACTCGTCCATCTGCCTGTGGTGAAGGTTGGAAACGTCAATCAGACCTTGGAGCGGCTTAAGAAGCAGGGTTTCTGGATCTATGGCTTGGATGAGCGCGGCGTTGAGAGTTACGACACGGTGACCTATACCGAGCCTGCCGTACTTGTCGTGGGTGCCGAAGGGCGGGGGCTCCACGATCTGGTCGCCAAGCACTGCGATGTTCTGGTGCGGATACCCATGGGCGGGCAGATCGCATCATTGAATGTTTCCGTGGCCACGGGTGTTGCGCTCTTTGAATGGAAGAGACGCCGAAAAACCGCAGTGTAGACTGGTTATTATGCGCCGAACGATTGCATGCTTGCTCCTTGCGATTCTCGTTTTTCCCGGTGTAGAGGCGGCACAGCCGGTCCGTGCGCGAAAAGCGATGGTCGTTTCCCGCGAGACGAATGCGACCGATGCCGGCGTCGCTATTCTACGCGCGGGTGGAAATGCAATCGACGCGGCCGCGGCCGTAGGTTTTGCGCTTGCAGTGACCCATCCCAGCGCCGGTAACCTTGGCGGTGGCGGTTTTATGTTGATTCGTTTCGCGGACGGGCGGGCGACCTTCATCGATTTTCGGGAACGCGCGCCGCTGCATGCGACACGAGACATGTACCTTGACAAGGACGGCAAGCCGACGCGAGACTCCGTGCTCGGCTGGCGCGCCGCGGGCGTTCCGGGGACTGCGCGCGGACTGGAGTTTGCGCAAAGAAAGTATGGAAAAGCCAAGTGGGCCGACGTTGTAGCGCCTTCCGTGAAATTGGCGCGCGAGGGATTCGCGATCAGCTACGGTCTGGCAAATGGCTTGAAAACAGCGAAGAATCTGGCTCAGTTTCCTGAGTCGAAACGCATCTTCCAAAAGAGCGGCAGCTATCATGCCGCGGGCGACAAACTGGTGCAGCCCGAACTGGCCGGCGTTCTGGAGCGTATCCAACGGCTCGGAGCCCGCGACTTCTATGAGGGTGAAACCGCGAAGATCCTTGCCGCCGAAATGGCGAAGAATGGCGGCCTGATCACGCTGGATGACTTGAAGCAATATGAGGCCGCGGAACGGAAACCGCTGGAGGGCAATTACCGCGGGTTCAAGATCATCACCGCTCCGCCGCCATCGTCAGGCGGCATCGGAATTCTGCAGATGCTCGCCGTGCTCGAGAAGACCGGTTACGAAAAAGAGGGCGCCGGCTCCGCACAGGCGATTCACTACACTGCGGAAGCGATGCGCCGCTACTACGCCGATCGCGCGGAGCATCTCGGCGATCCCGATTTTTGGCCTGTGCCTGTTTCGAAACTCTTGAGCCCGGCGTATGTGAACAAACTGCGCGCCTCCATCAATCCGGACAAAGCGACGAACAGCGATGACATCAAGGCCGGCGACTTGAAGACGATGGAAAGCACAGAGACGACGCATTACTCCATCGTTGACGCCGAGGGTAACTGTGTCGCCGTGACGTATACCCTGAACGGCGGCTACGGTTCGGGTGTCGCCGTGCCTGGCCTCGGATTTCTGCTCAACAACGAGATGGACGACTTCTCCGTCAAGCCGGGACACGCCAACATGTACGGCGCAATCGGTGGGGAGGCCAACGCAATCCTGCCGAAGAAGCGGCCGCTGAGCTCCATGTCGCCGAGTATCGTTCTGAAAGATGGCAAGCCGTTTTTGGTCGTGGGAACTCCCGGGGGCACGCGAATCCTCACGTCGGTGATGCAGGTGATCCAGAACGTAGTCGATTTCAAGATGAATGCGCAGGACGCGGTGAACTTCCCGCGCTTCCATCATCAGTCGCGTCCGGACAAGCTGCAGATGGAGCCGCTGTTCTCGCCGGACACGAGAAAGCTATTGGAGCAGCGCGGGCACACGATTGAAATTGTCCGCACCATCTGCGAAATTGCCGCAATTCAATTTGAAGACAATGGCTGGCTGGCCGGAGCGGCGGACCCGCGAGTGGAAGGCAAAGCCGCCGGTTACTAGATTCCTTTTGCTATCTCAATGAACCACGCCGTCTCGACGCACTTTTTTATCAATCACAGGCTAACAACCGCCGCCTTTGACAAGCTTTGCGACACAGGGATTTCGGCCGTCGAAATCTTCTGCGCACGCCAGCATCTGGATTATAGGAACCGGGCTCAAATTGACGAGCTGGCGCACTGGTTTCGCGACTCCGAATTGAAGCTGCACTCGCTGCATTCCCCCATGTACAACGACGAAGCTAACGGCCGGAGCGGGCCTCAGGCGGTGGTCAATATCGCCGATCCGGGGAAGGTCAAACGGATTGCCGCTTGCGACGAGATCAAGCGCGCCTTGGAGATCGCCGAACAGGTTCCGTTCCGCTATCTGGTGCAGCACCTGGGCGCGCCGCAGGACGAATATGACGATGCCAAGTTCGACGCCGCGTTCTCAAGCCTCGACGAACTACGGCTCTTCGCCCGGCATCGCGGCGTTGAGATCCTGCTCGAAAACATCCCGAACGGTCTTTCGAGCGCTGAGAAACTGCTGCTCTTCTTGCGGCAGACGCACCTCGACCTGGGATTCTGTTTTGACACCGGCCATGCGAACATCATGGGGGGTGTCGAACGGGAATTTGAATTGATGCAAACGCGCATCCGCTCGCTCCACGTACACGACAACGATGGGACGAAAGACGCACACCTCTTCCCAAGTCTTGCGAAGGGCGGGACAATCAAATGGGCGACAGTGATGCCGATGCTGCGCGCGCGTGAGCATCAATACCCGCTGCTGCTCGAACTAAAAGAATCCCCGGACTTCCCGCAACCGCTGGAAGCGATTCCGCAAATCTTCAAGAACCTGGAGTCTTTTTAGCATGTCCGCACCCCGTGTTCGTATTGCCGACATTGCACGGCACGATGGACAAATCGTGTCCATCGCAGGATGGCTTTATAATCTGCGCCGATCCGGCAAGATCTGTTTCCCGCTGGTTCGCGACGGCTCCGGGATTATTCAATGCGTCGCGGTGAAGGCGAATCTTCCGGAAGAGTTGTTCGAACAGTTGAAGGATCTGACGCAGGAGTCGTCGTTGATCGTCACAGGCAAGGTCCGGGCCGAAGCAAGGGCGCACGGCGGTTTTGAACTGGATGTGGAGAGTGCCGAGATTCTTCAGCGCGTTTCGGAATCGGACCCGTACCCTATTACGCCGAAAGACCACGGCATCGACTTCCTGATGGACCATCGCCACCTCTGGCTGCGCTCGAAGCGGCAGGTCGCGATCATGCGGATCCGCCACGAGGTGATCAAGGCGATTCGCGACTACTTCGACGGGCAGGGCTTTACGCTGGTCGACACGCCGATTTTCACACCTGCCGCCTGCGAAGGAACAACGACGCTCTTCGAAGTGAATTATTTTGACGAAGAGAAGTTGTACCTCGCACAGTCCGGACAGCTTTATAACGAAGCCAACGCGATGGCGCTTGGCAAGGTCTACTGTTTCGGGCCCACCTTTCGCGCGGAGAAATCGAAGACCCGGCGCCACCTTACGGAGTTCTGGATGGTGGAGCCGGAGATGGCCTACGCGACGCTGGAAGACGTGAAGGCGCTGGCCGAGGGCCTGGTCGTTTACTGTGTTGGCCGCGTGCTTGAGAACCGCCGGCCCGAACTTGAGGCGTTGGAAAGGGACGTAAAGAAATTGGAGTCGGTGCAGGCGCCGTTTCCGCGGATGAGCTACGACGACGCCGTCAAAATTCTGCAGGGCAAGGGCAGCGAGATCACTTGGGGCGGCGATTTCGGAAATACCGACGAGACACTGCTTACACAGGAGATGGACCGCCCGGTGATAGTCGACCGTTATCCCAGCGAGATCAAGGCTTTCTACTTTCAACCCGACGAGAGCAACGACAAGCTCGCTCTCGGCGTGGACGTGATTGCTCCCGAGGGGTATGGCGAGATCATCGGCGGCGGTCAGCGCATTCACGATCCGGAACTGCTGCTGCGCCGCTTAAAGGAGCACGACTTGCCTCCCGAAGCGTTCAACTGGTACATGGATCTGCGCAAATACGGCTCCGTGCCTCATGGCGGTTTCGGCATGGGCGTGGAGCGCTTTGTCGCGTGGATGTGCGGTACTGAGCACATTCGCGAGTGCATCGCCTACCCGCGCATGCTCTATCGCACGCGGCCCTAGTTCGATGGCGAAGCAAAGTACGATCGCGATAATCGGCGCGCCGATGGATCTTGGCGCGGGGCGGCGCGGCGTTGACATGGGACCTTCGGCGATACGCGTCGCCAACATCAATAGCCGCGTGGCATCGCTCGGCTACCGCGTGGAAGACCTCGGAAATGTGGCTGTGGAACAGGCCGAAAGCTCGCCCTCCGGTCCCAAGCGCAGCCGGTATCTGGCTCAAATCGCCGAGAGCTGCCTGCGGCTCGCGGAAACCGTTGAGCGGGCGGTGCGTCTTGGAAAGGTGCCGCTGATTCTGGGAGGGGATCACTCGATCGCAGCCGGTTCCATCTCCGGTGTCGCACATCACTTCCATAAGCGGGGCGAGAAGATCGGCGTGATCTGGGTAGACGCGCACGCGGACATGAACACACCGCAGTCCTCGCCGAGCGGCAATGTGCATGGGATGCCGTTGGCCTGCCTGATTGGCAAAGGCCCGAAACCCCTGACGCATTTGTTCGGCTACGCGCCGAAAGTCGACGCGCGCAACGTGGCGCTGGTGGGCATTCGCGATGTCGATATTCTGGAGGCGCCGCACGTCAAGAAATCCGGTGTCCGCGCATTCACCATGCGAGACATTGATGAGCGGGGGCTGCCGCGCGTTATGGAGGAGGCGATTGAGATCGCGTCGGCCGGAACGGCCGGCATCCACCTGTCCTTCGACATGGATTCCGTGGACCCGGACGAAGCGCCAGGTGTCGGCACGCCTGTTCGTGGCGGCATTACATATCGGGAAGCGCACCTGGCGATGGAAACGGTGTCCGACGCCGCAAACCTCGTGTCGTTGGAAGTGGTGGAGGTCAACCCGGTGCTCGATATCGCGAATCGTACGGCCGACCTTGCCGTGGAGTTGATGATGTCCGCGTTGGGAAAACGAATTCTATGAAAAAAACAGTTGCCGTCGTTTATGGCGGGCGGTCGGGCGAACATGAGATCTCTATTCGATCCGCCAAGTCGATTATCGCGGCGCTAGACCGCGAAAGGTACGATATTCGAGAGATTTTCATCACCAAGGATGGCGTCTGGGAACCCATGCCTTTGTTGCCACAGCCGGGCGCCAATGCGGGAATTGATGTGGTCTTTCCGGCATTGCACGGGACATTTGGTGAAGACGGCACGATGCAGGGGTTGTTGGAACTGGCCGATCTCCCGTACGTGGGACCGGGCGTCCTGGCGAGCGCGCTCGCCATGGACAAAGACATGATGAAGCAGGTGTGCCGCGCGCACGGCCTTCCGGTCGTTGAATTCGCCACGCAGTTTCGCGGGCACTTGGATGCGGCCGCCATTGAAGCGCGATTCGGCTATCCGGTGTTCGTCAAGCCAGCCAATTTAGGGTCGAGCGTCGGCGTGACCAAAGCGAAGACGCGCGAGCAATTGGAAACCGCGCTGCAGGCGGCAGCCGAGTTCGACACGAAGATCATCATTGAACGTGCCGTAAACGGCCGGGAGTTCGAGTGCGCGGTGCTGGGCAATGCGACGATTGAAGCATCTGTCCCCTGCGAGATCCTTCCGTCCCGCGAGTTCTACGACTATGAGGACAAGTATCTGCTGGACAAGGCCGTGATCGAATTGCCGGCTAAGCTCTCCGCGGAAGAGACCGCCGAGATGCGCCGGCTGGCTGTAGCTGCCTGCCGCGCCTGCGAAGTACAGGGAATGAGCCGCGTGGATTTCCTGATGGACGGCGCGACAGGGCAGTTCTTCGTAAACGAGGTAAACACAATCCCGGGATTCACGTCCATCAGCATGTATCCAAAGATGTGGGAACACACCGGTGTCCCTTACTCGCAGCTCCTCGACCGGTTAATATCGCTTGCAATCGACCGGCACGAAACCAAAAAAGCCACGCGCTACTCCAAGTAACAAGTGCCCCGCATCGTACTCCTACTGCTCGCCGCTGTGTGCCTCCATGCCGAGGACGAGCTGGAACAGGCTGTCAGGAAAATCTTCGGCGTCTTGCGTGTCGTGGAGGAACACGGGGCTGACACGGTAAATAGTGAGCGCGCGTTCTACGGCGGAATCATTCCAGGAATGTTGCGCCGGCTCGATCCACACTCCGCTTTCATGGATCCCGGCCAGTTTGCCCAGTTGAAGCGCATGCAGCGCAGTGAGAGCAAGGGATTCGGAAGCGTCGTCAGCATCCTGCCTGGGCGTGTCATCGTATTGCAGACGCTGCCTGGCACACCGATGCAGCGCTCCGGTATCAGCGCCGGCGATGAGATCGTCGCGATCAATAACATCGCGCTCGCTCCTTTGACGCCCGATCAACTGGTTCAAGTGCTGTCCGAAGCCCGGCAGGGCCAAGCTCTCGTGCACGTGCGCAAACCGGGCAACGCCCGGCCGTTACAATTCACGCTCACACCGCAGGAGATGCAGGCGCCGTCCGTCGAGCGCTCGTTTCTCCTGGAGCCCGGCATCGGCTACCTTCGTGTTGCATCGTTCGATGAGAGCACGGCGCGAGACATGAAGACCGCGATCGACAAGCTGGGCGGCACGGGACTGAAAGGGCTGGTTCTCGATCTGCGCAACAATCCGGGCGGCGCTGTGTCTTCCGCCCTCGATGCGGCCGCGCTGTTCCTTCAGCCGGGGCAAGTAATCCTTTCCGCGAAGGGCCGGCGAGTGAGCGCGGAGGAGAAGGTGCCGGCGATCAGCACACCCTACGCCTTTCCTGTTTCGGTGATCGTCACGGCGAAGACAGCGAGCGCCGCCGAGATTCTCACCGGCGCCTTGCAGGACCATGACCGTGCGACTGTAGTCGGCGAACCCACGTTCGGCAAGGGTCTGGTGCAGAATGTGATGCCGCTCAAAGAGGGCACTGCCCTCGCCTTGACCACCGCGTTTTATTACACACCGAGCGGCCGTAGCATTCAAAAACCACTGGCGGGCATGCAGTTGGAGCACTCCACGCAAAAACCGGCGGATGTATTCAAGACGGACAAGGGCAGGGAAGTGCGTGGTGGCGGTGGAATCGAGCCCGACTTCGCCATACAGCAGCCGGCGCCGAAGCGGCTGGAACAATTCCTGGATGCGTCCGGCGCATACACGGTGTTCGCGACGGAGTATCTTCGCGGCAAACCGGCCGTTGCTCCAAAGTTCGAAGCACCCCCCGATTTGTTGGACAAATTCCGTGCCTATCTCTCGCAGAATCGAGTGCAGCCCGGCATAGCGGAGTGGTTCGCCAGCGCCGATTGGATTCGCCACCGGTTACGGCAGGAGATTGTGAATCAGGCGCTGGGGGTCGAAAAGGGCGACGAGATCGAAGCGGAGCGCGAGCCTTATATCCAAACAGCACTCGGCGCGCTGCGGCGCTAGTTTGCGCCGCTCGGATAATCCGGATACTTTGACGCGTCGAGATCGAGGCAGTCCGCGCCCTCGTTATGCGCCCACGCGGGACGCGG
This sequence comes from Acidobacteriota bacterium, assembly GCA_016185425.1. Taxonomy (GTDB): domain Bacteria; phylum Acidobacteriota; class Terriglobia; order Bryobacterales; family Bryobacteraceae. The sequence goes on from JACPNQ010000037.1 coordinate 84,318, forward strand.
CAGGTTCGGCTGCGTCTCCGTGGGAGAGCCGAAGACGGCGCAAAGCTGGTATCTCGGCGCCGCCCCGGGCCTGTAGTCGTATGCTTGCTGGCTAAAGGGGTCATTTGTCACCAGGCCCGCATTTGCACCGGCCGTCAGTTCCGGCAACGACGACGGCAGCTTGCGGAATTCCGCCGCCGTGTTTGATTTCAGCCAGTAATCGTGAACGCGCGAAGCGATCTGAAAAAGGTCCTGCAATCGCCGGCGGTCCTCGGCGCGAAGCCGCTGTTCGGCCGGCGAACCGGTCTTCAGAAAGCCCAAACCGAGAGAGAGAACGATGGCCGCCGCCGCGCCCAAGGCAAAGTTCCGGCTCCAATTTCGCGGCGCGGCGGGAGCCTTGGCCATTCCGCGGCTGTAGTAGAGAAATACGGCGCCCGCAAGGACAGAGACGGTCAAGCACTGCAGCACGAAGCGGACTGTCAACTCGCCCTGCAGGAACGCGGCGACGAATGCCATCAAGGCGCCGATAAAAATCAACGCGGTGAAGAGTAACGCAATGTTGGTCAACCACCGGCGAACCGCGCTCGCGGCCTTGTCGGGATTTGCCTCCATGTCCGCCAACACGGCCCTTGTGGCATAAACAAAGGCCGGGAAAGCAACGATAATCGACGCCATTTGCCAACTCACCCTGCGCCATCCCCACGGGTGGTTGTAGCTGCGCGTGGCATCCGGGAACCACGTGTCGATCAGTTCGAACCACAGCGAACCTGTCGCACAAATCCAGGATGCCAGCGTGGCGAAGGCGAGCAAATGGAAGAACGCTTCACGGGCGGACTCCATCCTCCCGCGCGCCGCCGGAATCGGTACTCCGCTCGCCGCCTCGTACTGCCTGCCAAGCGCGCGATAAATATCCGAAGCCGGCCAGCCGTGCTCCTTCATCAGTTGGACAAGGAATTCGTCGCTTGCGCCGCGCGCTTTGGCCGCATGCAGGAATGCGTCCAGTTCTTCCATTCCGTTTTACCTGTTTCCAGCCCACAGTATGGCATTCCGGACCAGCCGCTGCCAGGACGCATGCAGGTGCGCGTTCTTATCGTGGCCACCCTGCAGCACAACCACGCGAGCGTTTTTGGACGGACCGATCCATCCGATCGGTCCATCGCCCTTCTCGTGCTTTGTCGTTAGCAACAGCTCCAGCTTCGGCGCGAACCACATCCCCTTGTATGTCTCGTCAAGGATATGAAAGTTGTCGACGCCCGCGGTGACAGGATGCTTTTTCACTACTTGAATATCGAGCTCCAGGTCGTGAAAAAACGTCGAAGGCGGCATGCCGCGAGACGGTGAGTTAAGGTAGCGCGCGCCGACGACCTCATCACCCCACCACTCCCAATCCTCGAATGAGCAGATCGCGTGATGCAGTACGACAAGCCCTTTGCCCGATTCGACCCAAGCGCGAAGCCATTCGCGCGCCGGGGCGCCGGCGGCTTTGATCATGTCGTAGAGCACAAGCACGTCGATCCGGTCTCGCGAGCCCCGATAGGCGTTCGGATGCGGCTCAACGGTAACCTTGATACGCGGGTCGCCCATGAATACCGAATAGAACTCGGGGTCATGCGAATGCCCGCCGGTAACCAGACGCACGCGCAACGGTTCCGCGGCCGTGAGACATACCGCGGCCGCGAGCAGTGCGATCGCTCTCATTTCCGTGTCTCCGGAGGAAGTATTCTGTCTATGCCCGGACGGATTCCATACGCCGGGCCAAGCGTCCTGAAATCCACGCCCATTCGCCCGTTCCAATCCCAGGCGACGGAGCCGCCCTTCAACGTCATCTCGCAAAACAGCCGCTGCTTCCCTGTGATCTTTCCTGCGTTGTTGTCCCAGTATCCGAAGTCGCCTTCCATCACGCGAAGCAGGGCAATGTCGGCGATCGCACCAACGCTCAGGTGCCCGAGTTCGGGGCGTTTAATTACTTCGGCCGGAGTTACGGTGGTAGCCCGGACGGCCTCGGTCAAAGGTAGTCCCAACGCCATCAATTTCGACATCAATGCCGGCAGATCCATGAACGCGCCGTTCATGCTGGCCGTGTGTAGATCGGAGGAGATCGTGTCCGGATAAAACCCGTTTTTCAGCGCGCCGGCTGCGTTGCGCAGCACAAAACTGCCGCCCCCATGTCCGACATCAAATCGCACACCACGCTTGCGCGCCTGAAGCAGGTATGGGTACAGTTCGCCTTTGTCGTTCACGTAGGGAACAGGGCCGCGAAACATATGCGTGGAGATGTCGCCCGGACGCAGGTGCTCGGTCACCAGCTTGAAGTATGGGCGCTCCGGCAGGAAGTAGCCGAAGTCGACCATGACGGGAATATTGGCCTTGGTTCCCGCCGCGACCGCCAGGTCCACGCTTTCCCAGTCCGGCTTCTGATAGTGCGCCGATTTCACACCAACAATCACGTCCTTGTGTTTCGCTGCAAGGCCCGCTACGGCATCCGGATTGAAGTCATCCTGCTCGGTCGCATCGCTCACCATGCCGAAACCGGCGATATTCACCAACGCAAGAACGCGTGTCTTGGCGCGGTCGATGACCGAAGAGCGGAACAGCTCAAAGTTACGCCAGCCGCTCGATCCCGCGTCGACCATCGTCGTCACACCGGTGCGGAAACTAAACGCGTCCGGTTGCACACTGTTGTCTCCGGCCCATGCGCCCGGATTTCCGCCGGTGAAGAAGACGTGTACGTGAAGATCGATCATGCCGGGCGTGATCAATAGGCCGCTTACATCAATGGACTTCTTTGCGCGAGAAACGTTGATGGAAGGCTCAACGGCGGCGATGCGTCCGTCACGAACAGCCACATCGAATCTTCCATCCCGGCCGTTTTTCGGGTCGATTACACGCCCGCCACGGAGAAGCAAATCATAGTCCTGAGCCCAGGCCCAACTGCATGCCGCAAGCACCAGCGTCAATCCAAATCGCATGGGGGTATTGTATCGGTCCGGCGCTTCAAATTGCGATAATAAGACGTATGGTTAACATCACTCCCGCTTCCGTTCCTGTTCCGGAGGCGGTTGTTAAAAAGGTCGCTGAGGACCGCCAGAATTTTCGGAAACAACACGGCGTCGAACTCGTTCAGGTCGCGGCCGAAGGGGACGTTCTGAAGTATGCCAAGGGCGGCATCTACGGGTTTACCTATGCGCCGCAAACGCTGGACTGCGGCTTGTTTATCAAGAACCCGTACTTGAGCTACGAGATGCACAAGCTGGCCGACAACTCGATCAAACTGCTGGCTGCCGTGACACCGGAAATGCGAAAGAAGATCGAGGGCGGGACGGAACTGATGGAGATCGAATTCTACCCGGACGCTTACAACACGGCGACGGAATTGGTCGTCCTTCCCTACGAAAAGCTGCGCCACCTGAAGGCGCCGAACCGCGACGAAGGGAATAAGATCAAGGGCTTCTTCCAGCCCGCCTAGCGCTTCTCCGCGATCGCGAACAGATTCTGCATGCCGCGCACGTAGAGCACACCGTCGGCGAGCGCAGGCGTAGCCATTAACACTTCTCCCATGGGGTTTGTGGAGAGAAGCTCGTAAGCCGAGCCTGCCTTGATCACGTGGATGTCCCCATCCTCACTGGTTAGATAGAGACGGCCGGCGGCGGCGATCGGCGACGCCGAATACGCGCCTCCCTGCGTGATGCGCTGCTGGTATACGTTGTCCCCGGTTTTGGCCGCGTATGCATTCAGGATCCCGTTGTTCTGGATGATATAGAGCTGATCCTGGAATGCCAGCGGAGTCGGCATGTAGACGCCGCGCGGCTTGGACCACGCAATGGCCGCTGTCTCTTTGGACAGGTCGCCGGTTGATCCGGGTTTGATCGCGTAGGTCTTTTGCGATGGCGGATAGGAGTTGCTGACGAAGATCAGATCGTTGGCGAAGATGGGCGTTGTGACCGTGATTTCGGAATTGGGGCCGACGCTCCACAGCTCCTTTCCTGTTTTTGGATCGTAGCCGCGAATAGCCTTCGTGCCATTCGTCACGAGTTCCACGCCGCTTTTGCTTTCAACAATCGTCGGGGTTCCCCAGGTGGGAATTTCGGCGCGGGCGGTTCTCCACGCCTCGACCCCATCCTTCAGCCGGTAGGCGGCGATAAAACTGTCTTTGTGCCGGTCGACCTGCACGATGACGTTGCCGTTGTGTATGATCGGCGAACTCGCCGCGCCCCATTCATAGTCCGGCTCAAAGAACCAGCCCGCATTCACGATGCCGAGATCTTTCTTCCATTGCAGCTTACCGTCAACGGTGTAGACGTAGAGCCCTTCACTGCCGAAATAGGCAACGACGAACTGGCCATCGGTGGCCGGCGTGCAGTTGGCTTGCGTCGACTTGGGGTGGCGCTTGGTTTTCGGCAGGCCTTCCGCGGCGGTCTGTTCCCACGCGATCTTGCCCGTCTTCCTGTCGATCGCATAGACCTTCCACTGATGCTTGCTGACGTCGGCATGGGACTCGGTAGTGCCATACAGCCCGTGCTTCACCTTCGCGGACGTGTCGGCGGAGATGGCCGAAGTCAGATAGATCCGGTCGCCGAAGACGACCGGCGACGAGAGCCCGAGTCCCGGTATCGCCGTCTTCCAAAGGACGTTTTCTCCTTTTTCGCCGTTCCACCGGAGCGGCGCATGCTCCGACCCGCTTACTCCCGATGCGTTAACGCCGCGGAACTGCGGCCACGATTCCGCACTCCACGCGGACACGGTCACCAGCACGGCTAATAGCCACTTCATTTCACGCCATCCTTCTTTTTGTAAGGAATCTCTCTGCCACCCTGATGAAGCGTAAACCCGCCGTTCCCGTCGAAGACCATTCGAATGCCAGCCAGGGCGAATGAAAACTCCCTTTCGCTTTCCGCGCTCAGTGTAAATTGTTGCTGGCCCTCGGCCTGGGCCTTCAGTTCGCCGCCGTCGGCGGATACTCGAATCGATAGCGGGACGACCTGCGACACATAGTCGCCGGCATAGGCCTTCAGCGTCTCCGCACTCACAACGACCAGCTTCGGTTCCGCGGCCCCGGCCTTTCGCAGCAGCGCGGCGGCCCCGTCTTTCTTAGCCGAGATCGCGGTTTTCAATCCGGCAGCTAATTCTTCCGGCTTGAGTGTTGCCGTTAGCAACGCTTCGAGTGTCGGAATGTCTCCGCCGGCAATGACCTGGTTCAACTGGCGGCCAGTTACAGCCGCGCCCTTGGCAATCAGCCGGCGAACGAATTCCGGCTTCTGCTTCTGTAACGCGGAGTCGATGATCGACGACTTATAGAATGTATCTGTCACGTTCGGGTTTGCGCCTTTGTCCAACAGGAGAGCAGCTACTTCGCTATGACCATTGAAAACTGCCATGTAAAGCGGGGTCGCGCCGTACTGATTCTTGGACTCGATGGGAGCGCCCGCTTCCAGCAGCCGTTTCACCTCGGCCAGTTGCCCGCGCCGCGCGGCGATTTGCAGATCGTCTCCCGCGTCCGCCGCAACCAGCCCGATGCCGATCAGAACTATAATCAGGGATAGTTTCATGCGTCTTCTCCTCTACCCAACGCACTTCGTAAAGTTTTGTACCTTCCTATTTATAGCAGTGCCGCTTCTGGCGGATTGGGTTGACTGGCGCGGTCCCAACCGTGACGGCCGGTCTCCTGAAAAGAACTTGCCCTCCGCGTGGTCTCCGGCGGGCGAGAATCTTGCCTGGAAAGTGCCGATCGGAGGACGCTCCGCTCCTGTCGTGCACGGCGACCATGTCTACATTCTGACCTCGATCGGCGCCGGTAAAACGCTGCAGGAGCGCCTGGTATGCCTGAATGCCGATACGGGAAAACAGATCTGGGAACAGCGGATCAACCTCTGGTTGAGCGACGTTCCACCGCACCGGGCCGCATGGTCCTCGCCCTCTGTAGATCCGGTGTCCGGCAACGTGTACGTCTATAGCGTCCACGGAATGCTCTCCGCGTTTTCGCGCGACGGCAAGAAGGTGTGGGAACGATCGCTGGTCGAGGACTTCGCACTCGTCACGACGCACGGCGGCCGTACCGTTTCGCCGATCATCGATGGCGATCTTGTCATCGTCAGCGGTATTTCGACGGGCTGGGGCCAGTACTCGCGAGCCGGTCACCGATTCTTCGCGTTCGATCGCCGCAACGGCGAACTCGTCTATCTCAGCGCCCCTGGCGGCCGGCCCTACGATACGACCTATTCGCCTCCCGTCATCGCCGATATTGATGGCGTGCGCCAGTTGATCTCCGGCGCGGGCGACGGGAATGCGCACGCAATCAAGGCACAAACCGGTGAGTCCCTGTGGCGTTTTGACGTTTCCAAGCGCGGGCTCAATTCCGGTGTCGTGGTCAACGGCAAAACGGCTTACATCACGCACAGCGAGGAGAACCTTGATACGAATGAAATGGGGCTCTTCGCGGCCGTGGATGCCACCATGCGCGGGCCCATCAAGAGGGAGCAGGCGAAGTTCTATCTACCCGGATACCAGCTCGGCTTCAGCTCACCGATCATTGATGGTGACCGCTTTCTTCAGATTGATAATGGCGCCAACCTGTTTGCGTTTGACGTCCAGACTGGCAAGCAGATCTGGAAGCTGAATTTGGGAACAATTCAGAAGTCGTCCGCGGTCCTCGGCGACGGTAAAATCTATGTCGGAACCGAGAACGGCAAATTCTTTGTCCTGAAGCCTCACAATGACCGTTGTGAGAAGCTCAGCGAAGTGTCGTTCGTGAAGCCGGGTGAAAGCGAGGAGGATGGCGAGAAGGTCATCGCGTCAGTCGCCGTCAGCGAGGGACGCGTCTTCCTTGTCACGACGAAGAACACCTATGCGATCGGCAAGAAGCAGGTGGCGGCGAAGGCCGGCCTGCCGCAACCGGCAAAGGCCGCACCTGGAGCTACGGCGAAGTGGGTGCAGATCGTCCCTGCCGAAGTCATGCTGAAGCCCGGCGAATCCGCCAGCTTCCGCGCCCGGCTCTTCGATGAAAAAGGCAATTTCATTCGCGAGGAAAAGGCAGCCTGGACCGTGGAAGGATTAAAGGGCGTGATCTCGCAGGAAGGCAACTACGTGGCCTCCTCCGACAAGGTGGCGCAGGCCGGACTGATCAAGGCCAACGTCGCCGGTGTGACCGGAACCGCGCGTGCGCGAGTGATTCCGCCGCTCGATTGGAGCTGGGATTTTGAGTCGATCGACGCAGGCAAGGTCCCGATGGAGTGGGTGAACTGCAACACGAAGTACGAAGTGCGGCAGGAAGAGGGAAACAAGGTTCTGGTGAAGTTTGCGGATAATCCGGCCACCAAACGCGCCCGGGTGTTTATGGGACCAACGGACCTCGCGAACTACACGGTGCAGGCCGATGTCCGTGCTGCGCAGAAACGCCGGCAGATGGGCGATGTCGGACTCGTCGCGGAGCGTTTCAACCTGATGCTCTTTGGCAATGCCGAAAAGTTAGAGCTGCAGACGTGGCAGCCCGAAACGCAGCGCACTGCGAGTGTCAAATATTCATGGAAGTGGGATACGTGGTACACGCTGAAGCTGCGGGTCGAAAACCTGCCGGACGGCCGCGTGAAGGCGATGGGCAAGGTGTGGCTGAAGAGCGATCCGGAACCCTCGTCCTGGACCGTGGAGCGCACCGACGATGCAGCTTACGCTGAGCGCCACGGCGCGCCGGGAATCTATGCCGATGCCCCCTTTGAAGTCTTTTTCGATAACGTGAAGGTAACCAAGAACTGATGACACGCAAAACTGTGCTGGGTGCGCTGCTTGGCGGCGCGATGTTTATCGGCGGACTGCTCGCCAGCCACGTCGAAAAAGACTGGCCGATGTGGGGCGGCACCATTGATCGGAACATGGTCTCCAACATGAAGGGCCTACCCGAAAAGTGGGATGTCAACACAAAGGAGAACATCCGCTGGGCCGCTACGCTGGGATCACAAAGCTATGGCAATCCGGTCGTCGCGAATGGCGTGGTGCTCGTCGGCACGAATAATGAAGGCCTGCGTGACCCGAAACAGGCGGGTGATCGCGGTGTTTTGATGGCGTTTCGTGAGTCCGACGGCGAGTTTTTGTGGCAGATCACCCACGAAAAGTTGGCTTCGGGGCGTGTGAACGACTGGCCGTATCAGGGTGTCTGCTCTTCGCCGCTTGTTGAAAATGACGTGGTTTATTACGTTTCCAATCGCGGTGAGGTGATTGCCGCGGATCTTAAGGGTATGGCGAACGGTAACGACGGCCCGTTCAAGGAAGAAAAGTTTAAGGGCCCGAAAGACGGCGATATTCTGTGGGTCTTCGACATGATGGAAGAGGTAGGCGTCTCGCAGCACAACATGGCGAACAGCTCACCTGTGATCATGGGCGACTTGATCTACGTCTCTACATCGAACGGCCAGGACGAGAGCCACGTCAACATCCCATCGCCGAAAGCGCCTGCAATCATCGCTTTGAACAAGAAGACCGGGAAGCTGGTTTGGGAAGACAATTCGGTCGGCGATCGCATTCTGCACGGCCAGTGGTCGTCGGCGGCGGTGGGGAAGATCGGTGGTACCGCGCAGGTCGTGATCGGCCAGGGAGACGGCTGGGTGAGGGGCTTTGAGGCCCTGACCGGAAAGAAGCTTTGGGAGTTCGACATGAATCCCAAGGAGACCGTCTGGCCGAAGACGCGAAACGAAGTAATCGCTACCCCGATTATCCAGGATGACGTTGTTTACATCGCCAACGGTCAGGACCCGGAGCATGGGGAGGGCCCCGGCCATCTCTATGCAATCAATGGGAAGGAGCGCGGCGACATTACAAAAAGTGGTCTGATTTGGCACTTCGACAAAATCCGCCGATCCATTTCGACAGGTGCCCTTTACCAAGGTCTGTTGTACTACTCTGACTTCTCCGGATTCCTGCATTGTATTGATGCGAAGACAGGCCAGGAAGTATGGAATCACGACATGCTGGCCGCGATTTGGGGGTCGCCGATCGTGATCGACGGCAAGATCTATCTGGGCGATGAAGACGGAGATATCGTAGTGATGGCGACGGGGCGGACGAAGAAACTGTTGTTCGAAACGAACATGGGCAGCTCGATCTACTCGACCCCTGTGCCGGCCAACGGCAGTCTCTACGTGGTGAACCGGAATCAGTTGATCGCAGTCGGGAAGAAATAATCGCAAAGGATGGCTCACCTCAAGTCCATCGCCGCGTTGGTCACATTTGCGGGAGTTGGTCTTTGTGAGCCGCTGCAATTCAATCGCGACGTGCGCCCAATCCTGTCGGACCGGTGCCTGAGCTGCCACGGGCCGGACGCGGTCAACAAAGGCATTCGGCTGCGGCTGGACCGGGAGGAGTCGGCGAAGGGAGAGTTGAGCGCTGGCCGCCGCGCCATCGTTCCCGGCAAGCCGGAAGAGAGCGTTCTGCTGCAGCGCATCCAGTCGCCGAACAAAGCGTTACGGATGCCGCCCGCACATACGGGCGCAACGGTGTCCGCGGCGGAGATCGCCACGCTCGAACGCTGGATTCGGGAGGGGGCGGAGTGGCAGAAGCATTGGTCGTTTATCGCCCCGCGGAAGGCGATGGTCCCGTCAGGACAGAATCCGGTCGATTATTTCGTGCGGCAGAGACTGGCGAAAGAAGGACTAGCGCCATCGCCAGCGGCGGATCGGCGCACGCTGATTCGGCGAGCTTCGTTCGACGTTACAGGCCTGCCGCCGCAGTTGGCGGACGTGGAGTCGGATGAATCCTACGAAAAGCTTTTGGACCGGTTATTGGCAAGCCCGAATTACGGCGAACGAATGGCGATCCGATGGCTCGACGCGTCGCGCTATGCCGATACGAACGGCTACCAGACCGACGCCGATCGTGTGATGTGGCGCTGGCGGGATTGGGTGGTCGACGCACTCAATCGGAACATGCCGTTTGATCGTTTCGTGACCGAGCAGATTGCCGGCGATCTGTTGCCGAACGCGACTGTGTCGCAGCAGATTGCGACTGGTTTCAGCCGGAATCATCGCGGCAACTCCGAAGGCGGGATTGTTCCGGAAGAGTATCTTCTGGAATACGCGGCCGATCGTGTGGAGACAATGTCGACCGTGTTCCTTGGTCTCACGGTGGGCTGCGCACGCTGCCATAACCACAAGTACGATCCAATTACACAAAAGGAGTATTACCAGTTCATTGCCTATTTCAACAACATCGGTGAGCCGGGCCGTTATTTGAAGTACGGGAATTCGCCGCCGATGGTTGCCGCGCCGACACCGGAGCAGGAGTCCTCGCTCGCGCAGTTGAAGGCGGCCAAATTATCGGCCGATGCAGCGTTCCGCGCGATGGAGCCTGAGGTAGCAAAAGCGCAGGCGAAGTGGGAGGCCAAGCTGCCGGCGGATGCGGCATGGACATCGCGCGAGAAGTTGAATGCGGAGTTGTTTCCGAACCCGGTGGCCTTTGATGGGAAGGGAACGATGGACGGCGGCGATCACGCGGAATTCGGATTTCAAGACCGCTTCTCGCTGACGTTCCGGATCAAGTCCGCGACTGGAAACGGCGTCATTCTGCACCGGATGAGCGAGGATGAGGCGAGTCCGTCCGGCTATGGGCTGCATTTGGAGAATGGCAAGTTACAGATCCAGTTCGCGATCCGGCGGTTGGATGACGCGATTCTGCTCGAATCGAAGAAGGCGCTTGAGAAAGACCGTTGGTATCGCGTTGCAGTTACCTACGACGGCAGCCGCTATGCGAGCGGGGTGAAGCTTTATATCGACGGGCAACTGGCTGCGCTCGATGTGCAGCTTGACGCGTTGAACCAGGATTTCCGGCGGCCCGGCAAGCTGACGTTTGGGGGAGGAGGCGGATGGGAAAACAAGTTCGAGGGTGAGATCGCGGAGTTCCGATCCTATGCCCGGGCCCTGGAGCCAATGGATGCGGCGATGCTCGCGATCAGGGAACCGCTGGCTCAATTGGCGCGGATTGCGCCGGGCAATCGAACCGGGATTCAAAAGCACTATTTGCGGCAGGCGTTCTTCGAATTGGGTTCGAACTCGCAAATCCGTGAGACTCGCGCGGCGGCGGCAGAGGCGGCGAAGCGTTTGGAGGAGTTCTCACAGTCGATTCCGACGGTAATGGTGATGCGGGAGCGGACGGAGCCGGCGGACACCTTCATCCAACTGCGGGGAGCGTACGATAAGCCCGGCGAGAAGGTAGATCGCGGCGTACTTGGCGTGTTGGAGCCGTTGCCCGTGAACGCTGGTCCGGGGCGGTTGGGCCTGGCGCAATGGCTAGTGGATCGGAAGAACCCGTTGACGGCGCGGGTAATGGTCAATCGTATCTGGCAGATGATTTTCGGGATCGGACTCGTCAAGACCGTCGAAGATTTTGGGTCGCAGGGCGAATGGCCGAGCCACCCGGAACTGTTGGACTGGCTGGCCGTCGACTTTATGGAGAGTGGTTGGGATCTGAAGCGGCTGTGGAAGACGATTCTGATGAGCGGCACGTACCGGCAATCCTCGACAGTTTCGGCGGAGCTGCGGGAGCGTGACCCGGAGAACCGGTTGCTGGCTCGGGGTCCGCGTTTCCGCCTTCCGGCGGAGATGGTGCGCGACCAGGCGCTGGCCGCGTCGGGGCTGCTTGTCGATAAGCAAGGCGGGCCATCGGTGAAGCCGTATCAACCGGCCGGCCTTTGGAATGAGAATGGCGGAGGCGATTACAAGCGCGATAACGGCGAAGGCCTCTACCGGCGCAGCCTTTATACTTTCTGGCGCCGCACGTCACCGCCTCCATTCATGGCGGCGTTTGATTCCGCGCTCCGCGAGAGCTGTACCGTGCGGGAGGGACGAACAAACACGCCGCTGCAGGCGCTGCACCTGATGAACGATGAGCAGTTTCTGGAAGCGGCGCGCGTGTTGGCGCAACGGGCGATCAAAGGTGCGGATTCCGATACGGTACGACGTATTGAGTACGCCTTCCGTCTGGTTCTAGCCCGAACGCCGCGGGAGGGTGAGACCAAACCGCTGCGCTCGATGTTGGCCTACGCGCAGGACCGTTATCGCAGCCGCCCGGCCGACGCTGAGGCGCTTCTCTCGCAGGGTCAATCGCCGCGGGACAAGTCGATCGATCCCGCCGAACTCGCCGCCTGGACGACGGTCGCGAGCATGATCCTCAACTTGGACGCCGCGGTGACGAAGGAGTAGCGCCATGCAGACCCGCCGGAATTTCTTATCGCTCGCCGCCGCGCACTCGCTGCTGGCCGCGGACAGTTCACTGCCGCATTTCGCACCGAGGGCCAAGCGCATCATCTACCTTTTCATGTACGGCGGGCCGTCACAGATCGAATTATTCGACCACAAGCCGCGTCTGGCTGCGTTGCACGGCACGGAATTACCCGCTTCCATCCGGCAGGGCCAGCGGCTGACGGCGATGACCGCGACGCAGACGAAGTTTCCGCTGGCGAAGTCGATCTACCCGTTCGCGCAGCGCGGGCAGAGTGGAGCGTGGGTCAGCGACCTGCTTCCGTACACTGCCAAGATCGCCGACAAACTTTGCTTTGTGCGCTCGATGCATACGGAGCAGATCAACCACGATCCGGGCATTACGTTTTTGCAAACGGGATTCCAACTCGCCGGGAGACCGTCGATTGGCGCATGGCTTTCCTATGGGTTGGGTAGTGAGAACAAAGACCTGCCGGCGTATGTCGTGATGGCCTCGACGGGTTCGAAGATCGGCGACCAGCCGCTGGCCGACAGGGTGTGGGGGAGCGGATTCCTGCCATCGAGCTATCAGGGTGTGAAGCTCCGGTCGGCATCGGACCCGGTGCTCCATCTATCGAATCCCGAGGGCATCGATCGTGACATGCGCCGCCATTTTCTGGATGGCCTTGCCGAAATGAATCGCGATCAGCAGTCGGCAACGGGCGATACGGAGATCGGTGCTCGCATCGCGCAGTATGAGATGGCCTACCGGATGCAGATGTCGGTGCCCGAGTTAACCGACCTTTCCAAAGAGCCGGCGCACGTCATGGAACGCTATGGTCCCGATGCCAAAAAGCCGGGTACTTTTGCATTCCACTGCCTGCTGGCGCGGCGGATGGCGGAGCGGGGTGTCCGGTTTGTGCAACTCTTCCACCGGGGATGGGATCAGCACCGGGTCCTGCCGACGGCGCTACCATTCCAATGCGCAGCCACCGATCAGCCCGCCGCGGCCCTGGTGCAGGACCTGGCCGAACGGGGGATGCTGGACGATACGCTTGTGGTTTGGGGCGGGGAGTTCGGACGAACCGTTTATTGCCAGGGGCCGCTGACGCCAACCGATTACGGACGCGACCACCATCCGCGATGCTTCACCGTCTGGATGGCGGGCGGCGGAATCAAGCCGGGCGTAACGTACGGGTCCACAGACGACTTCAGCTACAACATTACGGAAGACCCGGTGCATGTGCACGACCTGCACGCAACCATTCTGCACTGCCTAGGCATCGACCACACACGACTGACTTTTAAGTTCCAGGGGCGGCACTACCGGTTAACCGACGTGCATGGAAATGTGGTCAAAAGGATTTTGAGTTAGCACCCACACTGGGATCCTTCTGCAATTTCACAAATGTAATTGCTTTTGTTTGCAATAAAAGCTGGGACCCTCCCCACTATCCGCGCGCCCGCGCGACGACTACCCGAGGATAGATTCGCTTCGGGTAGTCGAAAGGCGGCTTAGCCGTTTGGGATATTCAAAGATGTCAAAGAGCGAGCCGGAATCCAGCGACGATGGAAACCAAGATCGCGGCCCCGAAAAAAGGAAAGAGCCTGGCTGCACGGATGCACTCCAAGCCCTTACTAATTACATTATATCCGCCTGTCAACGGGTAAGCGAGGCGTTGAAACGGCAAGTGTAGTGTTATTAGTTGGTTAGGGGAAGTTGAAAGGGCGTGAACGACAAAATTCTCATCCGCTCAGCCGCAAAGAAAGGAAGGCTGCGAATAGAGCGGTGCCACTGGACGGCCAAGTTTTGAGGGCGAATCGCGCGCCGGCTCGGGCGCGACGATAAACCAGACGAGAGCAACACATAAGACGCGGAAAAGTTGCGAAATACCCATATTGAATGGAAGTACGTAACCGAGCGGCGTTTTGTTAGCAAAAACTTTTGACTATCTTCAGTCTTTGCCCGCGAGAACCTTGATTAGCGTCATGCAAATGGCGCCAACGAGGGCGGATGCCGGGATGGTGAGCAGCCACGCCCACAAGATGTTCGTGGCTAAGCCCCAGCGGACGGCCTTCAGACGGTGAATCGAACCGACCCCGGCAATCGATCCCGCGATCACGTGCGTCGTCGAGACGGGCATGTGAAGGTAAGTGGGAAAGAGGATCGAGACGGCGGCGGCGGTTTCGGCACAGAATCCACCGCGCGGCTTGAGGCGAGTGAGGCGCGCACCCATGGTTCTCACAATGCGCCAGCCGCCACTCATAGTGCCCGCGGCGATAGCTATATAGGCGGCCCAGATCACCGTCTTCGGCACGGCGAATGTTTCCAGGTACCCGGCGGTGACCAGCACGCTGGTGATGATGCCCATGGTTTTCTGTGCGTCGTTGGCGCCGTGGGAGAAGCTGAAGATAGCCGAAGAGGCGAGCTGGAGCCAACGGAACCAGCGGTCCACTTTGCTCGGCATCACGCTGCGGAAGATCCAGTGCACGGCAACCATCAATAGATAAGCCAGTGCCATTCCCAGGACAGGAGCGATGACTATGAACGAAATCGTCTTGATCCATCCGCTGACGACGAGCGCCTCGAAGACGTGACCGATTCCTATCGTGAGGGCGACCTTTCCCATCGCCGCGCCGGCATAACCCCCGAGCAGCGCGTGGCTCGACGACGTTGGCAGACCCCACCACCAGGTGAGCAGATCCCAAACGATGGCTCCCAGAAGACCGGCCAGAATAACGTACGGCGTAACGAATTTCAGGTCCACCATGCCCTTGCCGACCGTGGCGGCCACACCGGTATCGAGGATAAACACGGCACACAGGTTCCAGAAGCCGGCCCAGATTACGGCGTGGCCGGGGTTGAGAACGCGTGTCGCGACGACTGTCGCTATGGAATTGGCGGCATCGTGGAAGCCATTGATGTAGTCGAACGCGAGCGCGACCGTGATGATCAATGCTACAAGAAGGAAATTCGGATCCATGCGGAGGCTGCGTTCAGCTATTCTTCACGACGACGTTTTGGAGTACGTCGGAGACGTTCTCGCACGAGTCCACCGTCCATTCCAGGACATCGTAGATCTCCTTCAGCTTGATGATGAGGATCGGGTTGGTCTCCGTCTCAAAGAGATCGACCACGGCCTGCCGGACGATCTTATCCACCTGATCTTCCAAACGGTTGATCTCGATGCAGTGCTCGACGATTTCCCGGTTCTTGTCCATCATTTCGACCGCCGCCTTCACCTCGGCGACCGTCTGCACGAGGAACCTGCAGATGTCGACGATGGCTTGCGGAATCGGATCGATTTTATAGGAAACAATGCAGTGCGCCGCTTCCTCCATGCCGTCCATCACGTCGTCCAAATGGCTGCAGAGGGTCTGAATATCCTCCGGGTCGAGCGGTGTGATGAAGGTCTGATTGAGCCGCTTGAACACTTCGTGCAGGATCTCATCGCACTCGTGCTCGTACTGTTGAATGCGGGGTTCAATCAATTTCAAGTGGGAGTTCCCGGACTGCACTCCTTCGAGCAGCACGGTAGCCGCTTCATTTAATAGCCGGGTCTGCGTATTCAGTAGTTCGAAGAACTTCTCTTCGCGGGGCAGAATTCTCATGTTGCCTCGATCTCACAACCTGGTTATCGATCGTCCCTCTATGCCGGCTTGGACTAGTTTCGCAGAGCCTGTTTACACGCCGCAACCACAAGATGGTTACAACTCCATGACGACGGGAAACAGTTCAGCGCTCGCGGGCCGGGCATTGGCACCGCCTCCGGCGCCGGCAGGGAGATACCGCGGATCGAGCAGACGATCCACGTCGATGTTCCCCATTGCCGACAGGAGGTTCTCTTTCAGGTAGGGATGCTCCTTCTCTAATTCACCAAAAATATCCCGGAGGGTCCGGCGAACGGTGCCCGTCTTTTGCGAACATCCGCATGGAATCACCGGCGCGGCCAGCGCGCCCGCGAAATTCCGCGTGATCTCCTCCGTAACAAAAACCAATGGACGGATCAGCCGAAAGTCCTTTTTGGCCGACCACGTCACCGCCGGGAGCGCACTCAAACGCCCCGTAAACATCGCGTTCCGCAACAGCGATTCACAGAAGTCATCCGCCGTGTGGCCCAACGCGATCACGTTGGCGCCCATTTTTTTTGCGATATCGTAGACAGCCCGGCGGCGGAACCGGCTGCACATATCGCATCCGTGGTCCGGCTGCTCTTCCAGCAACCGGAAACTCGGCTCATCGCGGACGTAGAGCCACTCCACGTTGCGCTCCTTCAGGTAGTCGCCAAAGGGTGCGATGGGAGACAGGAACTTACCCTGCTCCACGGTGAACGCACAAACCTGGAAATCGATCGGAGCCCTTTTTTGCAGCAAAAGCAGGGCTTCCAGCAGCGTAACGGAATCCTTTCCGCCGGACAAGCCGACGGCAACGCGGTCTCCATCGCGGATCATATCGAATCGTTCGATAGCCTGACCCACTTTTCTTAACAGCGTTTTTTCGAGATCCACTCTTCTTCAGTTTACTATTTCCACTATGGACCGTAGAGTTTTTCTCGGCACGCTGCCGGCTGTGGGCGCTCCGTTACCCCGCCAGGGCGGCATTACCCTCAATGAGGACGCCAATCACTACTTCGCCACGCGGACTGGCCGCCGCCTGACCGGCGGCGAAGTGTCGTCGTTCGTCGATCAGTACGCGAATACGCAGGTGCGCGAATTGTTCTTTAACGTCAACGCGATGCGGGCTGGTTTCCGCTCGAAGACGCGGACGGCTTTCTTTGATGGGTACGAACCGAAGGGCCAGGACAATCAGCCTCTCTTCGCCAGTGTTTCGCCTCAGGAGGCGAAATCTGCCCGGTCCTGGGTGCATCAGGCGTGGCAGCTCGATCAGGACGGGATTGACCCATACAAACTATGGCTGGAACGGGCGCGGCACCATCGGATCGGCGCCTGGATATCCGTCCGGATGAATGACTTGCACAATGTCGATGATGAAAAACATTACTTACATAGCGAATTTTGGCGCTCGCACCCGGAACTTCGGCGCGTTCCCTACCGGCAGGAGCAGCGTGATAAGGCCCTCGACTATTTGCATCCGCAGGTCCGTGAACACAACATGCAGTTCATTGAGGAAGTGGCCGCGCGGTACGATTTCGACGGGATTGAGCTTGACTGGATGCGTTTCGGTTTCCATTTCGCTCCGGGCAGGGAGGTGGAAGGATCGCGCCTTCTCACCGAGTTTCACCGGCGTGTACGGAGAGTCGTGGGGGCGAAGAAGCGGATTGCCGTACGCGTCCCGTCGCGGCCGGAGACGGCGCAACGCCTTGGGCTGGATGCCGTTGCCTGGGCGCGGGAAGGGCTCGTCGACATGGTTACGGCGACTAATTTCTGGCGGACGGTTGATAACGACATGCCGCTCGGACTTTGGCGCCGGCTGCTGCCCTCATCGATCTTGCTCGGCGCCGGCCTGGAGCTTGGCTTGCATGCCTTTCCCGGTTCGACGGCAGCGGGCGGGAGGCCGTTCCAGACCAACTCGCTCGAAACCGTTCGCGGGTCGGCGGCGGCTTACCTTGCGCAGGGCGCGGATCGCATCTACCTGTTCAACTACATGGACAGCCAGACCGCAATGGACGACAACTCCGTGTATCCGCAGCTTCTGCGCGAGGTCGGCGATACGGCGGCGATGCGCGGGAAACCGCGGCGGCACGTCGTGACGTATCAGGACACATGGGCGCCCGGAGAGAGAGCATTTTACAAGCTGCCGGTGGACTCGGAGCCTGGCCGATGGAACTCCGTCCGGCAGCCGGTTGGAAAGGCTTTCGGCAAGGCCGCTCTGCGGCTAGGCGTTCGAGGCGCTGGCGCCGCGAAGTGGGAAGTCCGATGCAACGGCGCGCTGGCCGCGTTTGAACGCACCGAATCCGACCTACGCCCCGGACCGGACACACCCGTGTACCGCTTCGGCGTTCAGTTGGAGTCACCGGAAGCGGTAGTTGAATGGAAGGCTGCGACGGCGGGAAGAGTCGAATGGGTGGAGGTGCTTTTCGAATAAGCGTCATTTCTGGGTGTACAGCACCAGATTCTGGGTTGCCGAGCCAATGCAGACGATGTCCAATTTGCGGTCCCCATTCAGGTCCGCCACCGCGCACGCGGCAGCCGCGACATCGCCCTCACTCAGCACCTGCCGTATCCACCGCCCATCCTCTTCGTAGTAGATGTACACGCCGCGCTTGCCGCCACGAAAACCGGCCACAACTTCCTGCTTCCCATCGCCGTTCAAGTCCGCCGTGTAGATAGTATGGCCGTCGACTAGCGAGTCGTCGATGACCATTCGCGTCCAGGCGCCTTTTTTCTGCCGGTAGATCGCCACCTGGTTGCCGTGCCATGGTTCGATCGCCGCCAGGAATCGCTCCCCGCGCAGCATGCCGACCGCGACATCGGACGAGCCAGATTTTGGCCACGGCGCCGGGTCACCATCCGCGATCTTCTGGCGCTTCCACGTTCCATCGGGCTGCGCGAGGTTGACATGGATTCCTTGAAAGCTGGCGGTCAGAATGTCGGCGCGTCCATCTCGATTCCAATCGTTGATGAAGATGCCGTGGACCACACCCTCATCGGCGTCTGTGACTAATTGCCGGTGCCAGTCGCCCGGACGATAGGCGACGAGCGGCGTGTGATCGCGATACTCGGGCGCAACGGCGGCGGCGCCTGTCAAAGGGGCGTTGATGAACAATCCATTCGCGCTACGGATGCGATGCGAAGTGGTCAGCCGGTCAATCTCACGGACCTTCCATGGCTGGCGGATGTCGGGCCCATGTTGAAGGACGCTGACGATGCCGACAGACCGCGCGGCCTCATTCTCGAATGCATGAGCGACGAGGAATTCCGGCACGCCGTCTCCGTCCGTATCGAGCGGCCAAGTGTTGATCATGCGCTGCAATCCGGAGGCGAGCACGTGCCGTTCCCAATTCGGCGCCTCCAGCCAGAGCAAGTCTGTCATCCCCGACGCGAGCGCGACCATGTCCGGCTTCCCGTCTTTGTTCACATCCGTCACGACCACCTGATAACCGCCGCGAAGCCCGGAGGCGATCACCTTTTTTTCAAACTGCGCGAAGCGTGTCTGCGCCGGCGCAACGATCGATAGTGCGAGCAGGCAGGAAATAAATCGCATGTTGGGGACCACCATATAGAATGGTTCTTTTATGGCAATCCTGACAACTGTTGTAGGCAGCTACCCTACACCGCAATGGCTTTTTGGCAATACGTCCCGCGGCGCGCTTCGCGACGCGATTATGGTGGTTTTGAAGACGCAGGAGCTTGCGGGCATCGATGTTGTTGCCGATGGTGAGCTGAACCGTTTCGACCCCAGCCATCCGGAAACGAACGGCATGATCGATTACTTCATCAGCCGCATGTCCGGCATTCGCACGAAGTTCTCAATCTCCGACATCGACGAATTCCGCGCCGACGCGCAGCTCAAATACCGCACCGATCCCGCAGGCATCGTTCATGAAGCAGTGGGTGACGGCGTGCTGAATCTCGCCCGCGACTACGACCTTACGAAGGACCTGACGCGGCAGCAGCTCAAGTTCACGTCCACCGGCCCGCATATGCTGACCAAGGTGTTAACGGACCGCTTTTACAAGGACCGCGGCGAGCTCTGCATGGCGATCGCCGATGTGCTCCGGCGCCAGATGGAACGGATCGGCGCGGAGGTCGTGCAGATCGACGAAGCGAATATCAGCGGTCATCCGGAAGATCGCGAGTGGGCGTTGCCGGCGATCAACCATGTCCTCGATGGAATTCGCGGGAAGCGCGGGGTGCATATCTGCTTCGGCAATTATGGCGGCCAGTCCGTGCAGAAGGGCTTTTGGAAGGACCTGATGCCCTTTATGAATGGCCTGCATTGCGATCATCTGATTCTCGAATTTGCCCGGCGCGGCTATGGGGAATTGGATGCATTTCGTGAACTGGACCCGAAGATCGGACTTGGGTTGAGCGTGGTCGACATTAAGGACAATGGCATTGAATCGGCGGATCTGATTGCGTCGCGTATCGAGAACGCGCAGAAGATTCTGGGGCCGGGCCGCATTCCGTTCGTTCATCCGGATTGCGGTTTCTGGATGCTGCAGCGCAGCGTAGCGGACGGCAAGATGCGCGCATTGGTGCAGGGCAGAAATCTGTTTGAAGGAAGGAGCTAGCGATGCGAGCTCTATTGCTTGTTGCGGCTGTGCTGACGGTTTCCGCGGAGAATTTGAAGAACGTGAAGCAGTTGACCAGCGGTGGGCAGAATGCCGAAGCCTATTGGTCACCCGACGGTAAGCGCCTGGTCTTTCAATCCACGCGAGAGCCTTACCCTTGCGATCAGATCTTCATCATGAATGCGGATGGGTCCGATCAGAAACTGGTGTCAACGGGCAAGGGCCGCACGACCTGCGCTTATTTTCTGAAGGACAACAAGCACATCGTCTACGGTTCGACACACGAGGCGGGCGAGGCATGCCCTCCTCCGCCGGATCGAAGTAAAGGCTACCTCTGGGGCGTGTTCCCCGGATACGAAATCTACATGGCGACCGATGATGGGAAGATCGTCCGCAAGCTGACAAAAATGCCGGGCTACGACGCTGAGGCCACCGTCAACTTCAAGACGGGCCGAATCATCTATACGTCGCTTGCTTCGGGTGACCTGGACCTGTGGAGTATGAAATCCGACGGCAGCGACAAGAAGCAGTTAACCAATACCCGAGGCTACGACGGAGGCGCCGTCTTCTCGCGCGACGGCAAGCATATCGTGTGGCGCGCCAATCACCCGCAGACGCCGGAAACGATGGCGCGGTACAACGAACTGCTGAAGGAGAATCTCACCGCGCCGATGAAGATGGAACTGTTCATCTCGGGCGCCGATGGCAAGAACCCCAAGCAGATCACCAACAACAACTGCGCCAACTTCGCGCCGGCGTTCACGCCGGACGGCAAACGCATCGTCTTCTCCTCCAACATGCACAAGTGCGATGGGCGCGACTTCGAGTTGTACATCGTTAACACGGACGGGACGGGGATGAAGCAGATCACCAATTTCGGCGGCTTCACGTCCTTCCCCGAGTTCTCGCCCGACGGCAGGAAGATGGTGTTCGCAAGCTCGCTCAACGCCAAGAGCCGCTACGAGTTCAACATCTTCGTTGCCGACTGGAGCGAGTGATCGTTACGCCCGCCAGCAGAGCGAAAACAGTTTTACCTGAATGTTCGTTTTCTTCGGCGCGATCGTGATGGCCTGAAACTTTTCATTGAGCGTGTCGTACCGCGCCGCCAGACCTGCGATCTCTTCTTGCAACTGCTGTTCCAATTGCGTTTTCTGATCAAGCGCCGCATGCAGGTTTTCCTCCGCGCGGTCAACGTCCTGCCCCTCGCGGCTGGCCCTTCCAAGCGTGCGCGCGGCCGAGCCCATCCCCGTCATTGCGGTTTTCGTCATGAACCCGCGGCCCATGATGGCGCCGAGCACCGTCGTAGCGATGGACAACCCGCTCTGCACCTTCGATTGTGCCGCCTCCTGCTGTTGTTTTTCCATCATCTGCTGCGCCTTCCGTATCCGCTCTTCGAGCACCGCCAGCTTTGGCCCATATTTCTGGCGGAGCGCGGCGACAGCTTCGTCGCGCGCCTCATGAGCGGCCGTTGATAGGCGCACGCGGAAGTCACGCTCGGATTCGTCCGGATTCGAAACCGTGTTGAGGTTCGCGCACTGCATCAGTACCAGCTTCTGCGTCGCGAACAGCCAGTTAACGAAGTCCTTATTCCACGTGGTGTATGACTTCACCTTGCCCGCCGATGCCGGTAACTCGCCGAACGACGCGCCCTCCATCGGCGCACTCTCGAGTTCACCGAGATCGATATCCACGTCCGATGCCTGCTCCCAATTCACGTTCACGGGCCCATTCTCCACCAGCGTGCAGAACTTCACTTCGCGAGAATGGTCCACCTTCGTTTTGGTGTCGGTAAACCGGACCTGCGCCACACCGAGCAGGACGGGCTCATAGGTCACGCTGCCTGTCGCGCGTACAGGCAGGAAATGCTGTTCGATATCGGGCGGCAGCACGGGCCGCGCTGTGCCAACAACATCCGCGGCGCGTTTGGGCGGAGGTGCTGCCGCAGCAGACTGTCCGCCGGCCGCCGGCACGGCGGCTGTCTTCTTCTTCGGCCCCATGAGCGTTTTGACCTGGGCTTTCGTCAGCGGCCCGCTTAGGAATGACAACGCCCAGCGCGATTCGAAGACCTCCAGCGCGCCCCGATGCACGTTGCTCATCAGGAAGATTCGGCTCTTCAGACTGGAGAGCAGTTTCTCCAACGCGCCGCGATCCGCCGACCCGCCGGCCGCCGCCGCGGCGCCCTCCAACCCTTCGATAAGCCGCGCCCTGTCCCGCTCCGTCTGCAAGCGGCCGATCAGCCACGTGCCGCAGTTCGCCAGTCCCTTGTAGTCAAGATCCACCGGATTCTGTGTTGCCAGAACGATGCCCACACCGAATGCGCGCGCCTGTTTTAAGAGCGTCAGCAAAGGCTGTTTCGACGGCGGATTCGCGACCGGGGGAAAATAGCCGAAGATCTCGTCCATGTAGAGCAGCGCGCGAAGGCTGGATGTTCCGGGCTGTGTTCGCATCCAGGAAACCATTTGATTCATGAGCAGCGCCACGAAGAACATTCGCTCGGAATCGCTGAGATGGGAGATGGAAAAAATCGACATGCGCGGCCGGCCCTGCGCCGTGTAGAGGAGCGTGCCGATATCCAGCGAGTCTCCCTCCAGCCACGCTTCGAATCCCGGCGAGGCCAGCAGGTTGTTCAATGCAATCGCCAGATCGAAGCGCTCCTTCGACGGGAAGAACGCCTCAATCTCCAGCACGCCGATTCGGGTCACGGGCGGTTTCTGAATCTGTTGAATGAGCGTCGCCAGGTCCAGATCATTCCCTGCCATCCACGCGTTTTCGATGAGCTTGCTGATCAGGATATGCTCGCGGGATTGAATCGGGCCGGCGGTAATGTTCATCAGCGCGAGCAGCGCCGTGGCCGTGGATTGAATGCGTTCGCGCATTGCTTCGCGATCCTCGCGCATCTCTTCCGGCGGCGCGCTGAACGATCGCAATACCGACACCGGGAAGCCTGCCGAGGAACCGGGCGTGAAGATGGTGAAGTCCGCCGCGTCGCGGAGTCGTTGAATGCGCGCGCCGTCCTGCCCCCAATCGGCGAGTCCCTTCTTCCACTTGTCCGCGGTTTCCGCCGCGAATTGTTCGCGCGTCTCCCCTTTTTTTTTCGCTTCTTCCTCGTTCACCCAGGGGACGAAATCTTCGGCCGCGAGATTGGGGAAGTTCAAGAGCAGGTTCGACAGGTCACCCTTTGGATCGATGATGAGCGCAGGAATTCCGTCGATTGCAGCCTCTTCCAACAGGCCGATACACAGGCCGGTCTTTCCGCTCCCCGTCATCCCGACGCAGACCGCGTGTGTAACAAGGTCCTTCGAGTCCAACAAGAGGAGACCGTCGTCTTTCTTTCCGAGATAGAAGACGCCGAGTTTTTCGAAATCCTGCATAGGCTCTAGTCTACAATCGCGAATATGGAACTAAAAGGAAAGAAGGTTGCCATCCTCGTCGACCAGATGTACCAGGAGATGGAGGTTTGGGTGCCGCTCTATCGCCTGCAGGAAGCGGGTGTGGAGACCATTACTGTAGGCGCGGAAGCCGGCAAAACATATCCAAGCAAGCTTGGCTATCCGTGCACGGCCCAAAAATCCTATGACGAGGTTTCCGCCAACGATTTCGACGGGATCGTTGTTCCTGGCGGCTTCGCTCCGGATCACATCAGACGCCATCCGAAGGCCAACCGCCTTGTGGCCGACATTAACGCACAGGGCAAGCTGGTGGCGGCGATCTGTCACGGGCCTTGGGTCCTTTGTTCGGCGCACGGCATGTTGAAAGGCCGCAAGGCGACCAGCTTTTTCGCGATCAAGGACGACGTCGTGAACGCGGGAGCGGAGTGGTCGGATGCCGAGGTTGTTGTCGATAAAAACCTTGTCACCTCGCGCAAGCCGGAGGATCTGCCCGCGTTCTGCGTAGCCTGCATCAACGTTCTTAAGAAGTAAAATCAAGGACTGTATGCATCGGCTTCTAGCTCTGTTCGCTACTGCTGTCCTCCTGCCGGCTCAGGATGGCGCCACCCGGGAGAATTGGCCGCATTATGGCGGCCAGACCAGCGCGTGGCGGTACAGTGCGCTGGACCAAGTGAATGCCTCGAACGTCAATCGCCTG
Organism: Acidobacteriota bacterium; assembly: GCA_016185425.1. Lineage (GTDB taxonomy): Bacteria > Acidobacteriota > Terriglobia > Bryobacterales > Bryobacteraceae. Next base: position 108,754 of record JACPNQ010000037.1, read on the forward strand.
ACTCCGGTGTGGACATTTCAAACCGGCGACAGCGACGGCGGTCTGCAGGCGACGCCTATCGTGGTTGACGGCGTGATGTATCTGTCCACGTCCCACAACCGCATCTATGCGATCGACGCGGTGACTGGCGGCGAACTCTGGAGCTATCACTTTCCGTTGCCCAAGGGCTTCACGATTTTCTACGGCCCTTGGAACCGTGGCGTGGCTGTCGCGGATGGACGTGTCTTCCTTGGAACGCTGGACAATCACGTCGTTGCGCTCGACGCGAAGAACGGCCGCGAGCTGTGGAAAGTGAATGTCGAGGACGCCAATCAATGTGGTTGCAATATCACGGCGGCGCCGCTGGTTGTGAAGGGGAAAGTTGTTGTCGGCGTTACGGGCGGCGACTCCGCGCATCGCGGGTATGTCAACGCCTTCGACGCGAAGACCGGCCGCCACTTGTGGCGTTTTTGGACCATCCCGGGGCCCGGTGAAAAAGGCCACGAAACCTGGACGGGAGATAGCTGGAAGTTTGGGGGCGGGGCAACGTGGATGACCGGTTCCTACGACGCGGAGTTGAACCTGACGTATTGGAGCGTTGGCAATCCGGCTGCCGATTTTTGGGGCGGCAATCGCAAGGGTGACAACCTCTATACGGACTCCGTCGTCGCGCTGGATCTGGATACCGGCAAACTGAAATGGCACCACCAACAGGTACCGCATGACGTTTGGGATTGGGACACCGCGTATGAAAACGTGCTGCTCGACCTGCCCGTCAACGGCCGAACGCGCAAGCTGCTGCTTAACGTCAACAAGGGCGGCTACACATTCGTGGTCGATCGCGCGAACGGGGAATTCGTTGCCGCGTGGCCGCTGGTCAACAATCTGAACTGGATCACGGGCGTTGGGCCGAAGGGCGAGTTGCTGGGACGCAATGAACCCGTTGTGGGGAAGTCGAAGGTTATCTGTCCATCGATCGGCGGCGGGCGAAGCTGGAACCAGGGCGCGTGGTCGCCGAAGACTGGCATGTTCTATTCGACGGGCATCGAATGGTGCGAAGATGTTGTCGCCGTTCCGGAGACGCCGAAGGAAGGACAGGTTTACTTTGGCGGCACCTTCAAGCTGACGCACAAGCCACTGAAGGGCGACGCTGGCGGCCATCTTGGCGCTTACGATCCGATTTCCGGCAAGCGGGCGTGGATCTATAACTACAAATACCCATTGCTTGCTTCGGTGCTCGCGACTGCGGGCGATCTGGTCTTTACAGGCGATGCCGATGGCTTCTTCTTTGCTCTCGATGCGAAGTCGGGCAGGAAGTTGTGGAGCTTTCAAACCGGCTCAGGGCATCGCGGCAGCTCCATCACGTACGCGGTGAAGGGCCGTCAGTATGTTGCAACACCCACCGGCTGGGGATCGGCGGTGTCTGGATTGCTACCGCAGCTTTGGCCGGAAACGGAGCGTTTGCGAAGCGGCTCCGCCGTGTTCGTGTTCGCGTTGCCGGAGCCCTCCAAATGAGACCTTGGCTTCTCATCGCGCTGCTTCCCTCCGCCTTCGCGCAGCCGGGCGGAGCGCTAGGGACACCCGCGTCGATCGCCCGCGGCGACAAGCTTTTCGCGCAGGGTTGTTCCGTCGGTTACTGTCACGGAGCCGGGGGTTCGGCCGCGCGCAGCCCTCGCCTTCGCGGCCGCTCATTTGAACGCGACTATCTCATCAGAGTGATTCGGAATGGCATCCCCAACACGGCCATGCCCGCATGGGGCGACCGGCTGACCGATGCCGACATCAACGACCTCAGCGACTACATTCAAAGCCTCGCCAACGCACCCGTCAACGTTGCCGCCAGCCCCGCCACCGAGGCGGCCGCTACTCCCGCAACAGAAAAGCCCGTTGATACTCCGGACGAGCACCGGCGCGGCCGCGACCTGTTTTTCGATCTCACACGCGAATCCCGCTGCTCCGTTTGCCACCGCCTGAATGGTTATGGTTCGATTGTCGGACCGGATATCACCAAGGTCAGCGGTCTGAAGGTTACCGATGGCCCGCAGGTGCTCCGTTACGGCCGTCCGCGCAGCGTTCGCACGTTCGTCTTGAAGGATGGCGACCGGTTTGCCGCTGTCAGTGTGGAGCGGACCGCCAGCTTCACGAGAGCCTATGATCTCTCCGCCACCCCGCCGGTACTCCGCAATCTGCTCAACACCGACGTACAGTCCATTCAGCGCCAATCGAACTGGCGCCACGGGAACGCCGTTCGCGGCTATTCGTTGGAAGACCTGCAGTCGATCTGGAACTACGTCCGCTACGCGGCGGCGAAGAAGTAGCGCCGCATGAACGAGCCATGTATTCAAGTCGCCGGACTGAAGAAGAGTTATGGCGACGTGGAGGCGGTGCGCGGTCTGGATTTCATGGTCGAGCAGGGCGAAGTGTTCGGCCTGCTTGGTCCGAACGGCGCGGGGAAGACGACGACCGTGGAGATTCTCGAAGGTCTTCGACAGCGGTCGTCCGGAGACGTTCGCGTCCTGGGGTTCGATCCAGCCGATGACGCGAAAGCGCTGAAGGAGCGAATCGGGGTCTGCCTACAGGCGACGAATCTGCCCGACAAAATCCGTCTCCATGAAGCCATGCGCCTGTTCGGGTCGTTCTATCAGCGCACAGTGGACCACGACGAGCTGTTGAAGCGTCTGCAACTGATAGAGAAGCGCGACGCTCCCTATGGCTCGCTTTCGGGCGGCCAGAAACAGCGCCTCGCGCTGGCCATGGCAATGATCAACGATCCCCAGTTGATCTTCCTCGATGAGCCCACGACGGGGCTCGATCCGCAAGTCCGCCTCGAAATTCACAAACTGATCCTCGAGTTCCGCGATAAGAAGCGCACCATCGTTCTCACCACTCACTACATCGAGGAAGCCGAGCGCCTTTGCGACCGTGTGGCCATTATCGATCAGGGACGCATCATCGCCTTCGGTGCGCCGCGCGATCTTGTCGCCAGTACGTTTGGTTCGTCGTTGATCGAAATTCGTCTGGCCGAGCCCCTTGCCGTCACGGAGAGGCCACCGGAGAGCGATGACGCGAAGACGCACCTCAGCGCGGACCGGACACTACTTGGTATTACAGCCGAGAAGCCCGCGCGCGCCATTGTCGATTTCGTCAAGTGGATCGACCAGCGCGGCCTGGAACTCGCCGATATCCACCTCAAACGCCCAACACTCGAAGACGTTTTCCTCGAACTCACTGGCAGGAGCTTGCGCGACTGATATGAAGGCCTATCTCACCAACATCGCCATTACGCTGCGCCTGATGGGGCGGGACCGTATGGCGCTGTTCTTCGGCTACGTCTTCCCGCTGATGTTCTTTTTTCTGTTCGCGCAGATGTTGTCGGCGGGGCAAGGCTCGGGAGTCGCCAAGCAGGTCGTCACCAGCGTTTTCATCTTCGGCGTGCTGGGCAACGGATTCTTCGGTGCTGGAATGCGCGCTGTCTCGGACCGCGAACAGAATATCCTTCGCCGCTTCAAGGTAGCGCCCACAACGGCCGCGCCATTGCTCGCGAGTTGGCTGGTGACGGGTTGGATCAACTACATTCCGTCGGCACTGTTCCTCATCGCCATCGGTCACTTTGCTTACCAGATGCCGTGGCCGGAGCGGCCGCTGACGCTGTTCGTTTTTCTGAGCGTTGGCGTTCTCGCCTTCCGGTCGATCGGATTGATTATCGCGTCCGTTGTGAATTCCATGCAGGAGAGCCAGATTCTAATTCAACTCTGCTACCTGCCGATGCTCTTCCTGAGCGGCGCGACGATTCCGGTCAGCGCGATGCCGCAGTGGCTTCAGATCGTCGCGCAATTCATCCCGTCTTCACACCTGTTCGCGGGGCTGCAAGGAATTCTACTCCGGAAGGAAGGGCTTGCCAGTCAATGGAAGCCGGTTGCCGCGCTGTTGGTCACTTTGGCTGTCGGCATGTTGCTCTCCGTCAAGCTCTTCCGTTGGGAGAAGGAGGAGAAGGTGAAGCCTGCGGCGAAGCTGTGGGTCGTCGCGGCGCTGGCGCCATTTCTTTTGCTCGGCGTATATCAGGCTTACAGCAAAGAGAGCCTGCAGCAGGCGAAAGTGCTGCAGCGAGAGCTCCGGCGCAGTCGAACGCTTCTCATCCGCGATGTGCGTATCTTTCCCGGTGATGGACGCATTGTCGAACGCGGTGCCGTGTTGATTCGTGATGGAAAGATCGCTCAAGTCTTCGAAGGAGATGCCCCGGATGCGAAAACTCTCAGCGCCGAGCCAATTGAGGGCAGTGGTAAGACGCTCTTGCCTGGGCTGATCGATACAAAGGTCCAACTCTCATGGCCGGGCGGCGTCCCAGATCCGGCGGCGTATGCGGATCCCGAAAAGCCGCTGCAATCCAGCCATGCGGCGTACCTTTTCAGCGGTGTCACGGCGATTCGCTCGGTGGGAGACAGCACCGCGCAAATGGTGCGCCTGCGGGATCGCGTGGCCCGCGGCGAACGGCTGGCCAGCGAGGTGTTCTTCACCGGCCCGGAATTCACAACGCGCGAGGGCGTCAATGGCGGGCCCTTGAAAAATATCCCCGCGGCGTTTCGAGATCGCGTTGCCGCCGGGCTTTATCGTACGCCCGAAACGCCGGAACAGGCTGTGGAGATGGCTTCCGAAATGAAGCGGCTCGGCGCGCAATCGCTGTTTGTCGACGTGCTGCGTCTTCCCGCGCCGATTGTTGCCGCGCTGCGGTCCGCCGGCCTGCCAATCGTTGCGGCGAACTCCGAAACCCCTCCCGCGGAAGGCGCATGGATTCCATCTCTTGCCGCACTGGAAGGGGCCACCAATCCGAAATCTGAGCTACTGGAGCGCAGCCTGGTGCAACAGGCCGCTCCGAAGGGGCTGTTGGACCGAACGCGGCCACTGCTTTCCAAATTCGCCGCAAGCCCGGAGCAATTACAGTCGCGAATGGCGGCGGTTGCGGCGAATCGGACGCGCGTCGTGGCGGGCTCCGGCGCCGGGCAACCCTTCGTCGTTCATGGTCCCGGCATTCACCGCGAACTCGCATTGCTGGTCCAATCCGGCCTCTCGCCGAATGAAGCGCTGCAAGCCGCGACATCGAAGGCGGCGGCCGCGCTTGGGGCGGCGAATCGCATCGGCTCCATCAAGGCTGGCATGGAGGCCGATCTACTTCTTGTCGATGGCAATCCACTCCGTGACATCACCGACACCGAACGAATCTCGACGATTATCTTCCGCGGCGAGCGTGTTGCCCGCGCGGGGCTCTTCGATCAGGAGGAGGAATAAAGATGCGGCGATATTGGATGATTGGGGCCACCGCAATTGCGGCGGCTCTCATTTCTCAGCCTGTCTGGAAACGTCTAGCCGGCCGCCAGGCCGACGGAACCTACCTTTTACCTACGGGCCAAACCGTTCGTCCGTTCGGCAGGATCATCGAGGTGAACGATCGCCCGCTCGGCATCTCCATGTCGCCCGATGGGCGCACCGCCGCGGTTGTTACGGGCTCCAATTTCGCTCCCCGGGCCTTGCACCTTGTCGACCTCTCGTCCACGCAACTTGTCCAAACGCTTCCTATCGCCGACAGCTTTACCGGCGTCGCCTTCACGGCCGACGGGAACACCATCTATGTTGGCGGCGGCTCCTCAAACGCCATTCACATCTTCTCGCGACGCGCCGATCAGCCTTTCGGCGCCGCCGGCAGCATTCCCCTTCCCGGTGCCGCGCCGAGCGGACTCGCGCTCAGCCCGGATGGCCGGTTCCTCTTCGTCGCTTGCAATCAGAGGCACGCCGTCGCCCGCATCACGCTTGCCACAAAGCAGATCGATTTCTGGCCCGCGGGCAGCTATCCGTATACCGTCGCCATCGCGAAGGGAAAACTCTTCGTGTCCAATTGGGGTGGACGGAAGCCGCGGCCGGACGATACGACGGATGGCATCCACCCGGTCGTCGTCGACAAGCGAACCGGCATTCCTTCGTCGGGAACTATATCGGTATTCGATATCGCGGAGAGCGCCTTCGTCACGGAAGTCGAAGTGGGCCTGCATCCAAGCGCGCTTGCCCTTTCCCCCGATCAGTCCAAACTCTACATCGCCAACGCCAATTCAGATACCGTCGCCGAACTCAACACGGCTACTGCCAAAGTCATCCGATCGATCCCCGTCCCCTTATACAAGAAAGCGCCGCTCGGCAGCTCTCCGGACGCGCTTGCCGTGGATCGCGGCGGGAAGACTCTCTTCGCCGCCAACGCCGCCAACAACGCCATCGCCGTTGTCGACCTGCCCAGCGCGAAGGTGAAAGGATTCCTCCCCGCCGGCTGGTATCCCACCGCGGTCGCCATTACGAAGGACAACGCGAATCTCCTGATCGCGAACGGCTACGGCTTCGGTTCGGTGGCGCCCGCAAAGGCGAACGGGCGCAGTTACAAAGACCGTGCGGGCATACTCTCACTCGTCCCGCTGGCCGAACTCAGGAACCTGGATCGCCTCACCGCGCAGGTGCTGCAGGATAATCATGCGCCCGGCCCGGCGCGGCGAGCCGCGGGACAGACGCCGAAGCCGATCGAGCACGTCATCTACATCATCAAGGAGAACCGCACCTACGATCAATTGTTCGGCGATATGCCGCAGGGCAACGGCGATCCATCCCTCGCCATTTTCGGACGCGACGTTTCGCCGAATCATCATGCGCTCGCCGAACAGTACGTTCTGCTCGACAACTTCTACCAGCCAGCCGATCAGTCCGCTCTCGGCCATCGCTGGTGTACGCAAGGCTACGCCAGCGATTGGGTGTTCAAGTACAGCAACGCGCGCAATGATCAGAACCCGATGCTCTTCGCGCCCACGGAATTCCTCTGGGATAACGCGCGCCGCAACAACGTCAGCGTTCGCGCGTTTGGAGAACGTGGACTGAACACCGTGGAGCCAAGCGGCGCCACCTGGACGGACATCTACAACGATTGGAAACAGGGTACGCGCAAGGTATCCATCAAGCCGCGCGCCCTTATTGTAGGCTTGCGCGACATCTACTCCATCAACGTGCCTGCCTATGACCTTCGTATTCCCGATCAGGTCCGTGTCGACCGGTTTCTCGAAGAGTTTCACGCCGCCGAAAAGACCAACAGCGTTCCGAAACTCAGTGTTCTGCTGCTGTCGCAGGATCACACATCCGGCACTAGCCCCGGCTTCCCTACGCCGCGCGCGATGGTGGCCGATAACGATCTCGCCCTCGGCCGTCTTGTCGAGGCCGTCTCCCGTTCTCCGCTGTGGCCGAAGACGGCGATCTTTGTTGTGGAAGACGACGCGCAGTCCGGAGTCGACCACGTGGACGGCCATCGGACGGTCGCCCTAGTAATCAGTCCTTACACGCGCGGCCGCAAGACGGACAGCACGTTCTATACCACTATCAACCTCTACCGGACCATTGAACAGCTTCTCGGCCTGCCGCCTACCAATCAGTTTGACCTCGCCGCCGATCCCATGTTTACCGTTTTCACTCGGACGCCCTCAACTGACCGCTATATCGCCATAGCCAACAAGATCCCGCTCGACGAGATGAACCCGCCGCTTAAGGCGCTCAAGGGCAGGATGCTCGAGCTCGCAAAGGACTCCCTCGCAATGGATCTCGATGAGCCTGATGTGGCGCCGGAAGCGCTGCTCAACCAGGCCATCTGGCACTCCGTGAAGGGGCCCGATGTGCCTTATCCCACCTTGCGCAGGAATACGCGATAGGTCAACTCGTAGAAGGCGTAGCCGGTGATCAGCAGCGACACTAAAGCGATCAGCCCCCACAGTTTTTCCTTCGTGTCATCCACCCATCTCGGCAGACCTGCCACGTAGGCCACGCCGAAGCCGCCGATCAATCCGCCCAGGTGGGCCGCGTTGTCGATCATCGGCATCAGCCCGCCCATGATGAAGCCGATGCCCGCATTCATCAGGCACTGGGTTTGTAGATGCCGCGCCACGAACGACTTGCTGTGCATGCCGTAAGCGATCAGCGCGCCGAGTAGGCCGAAAATGCCGGCACTCGCGCCCAGCGATCTCACTCCCGGCGACCACATCGCGCTGAACGTAAACCCGACGATCGTCGCCACCGTATAGAGCGCGAACATCCGCCGCGTGCCATAGATCTCTTCCACAATCGGGCCGATATTGAACAGCCCCACCATGTTCATCAGGACGTGCAGAAACTGTGTGTGCAGGTATCCCGCCGTGATCAGCCGGTACCATTCGCCGCTCAAGATCCCCGGCAGCCACTTTGTCCCCTCAATCGGCAGGACACGCGAGCCGGACACCGTGATCGCCAAGTAGAGTGCCGAGTTCACCAGCAGCAGCAGCGCCGCCGCCATCTTTCCATTTGGCATCAATGCGCCGGTAATGCCGCCGTTACTCGCCGTTCGGAATCCCAGCGCGCCCAGGGGCACGCCGCAGTACGGGCATTGGTCGCTCCGCGCATCGACCAATGCGCGGCAATTTGGGCACAATCGGCTGCTGCTCACTTTTCTCAGTCTATCAGCCAGCCGCCGAAGCCCCCTTTGATAAAATGTAGAGTCCAATGGCCGAAAACGACCGCGAGCTGCGTCAACAAATCTGCGAAATCGGCCGTCTCATGTATCAAAAGGGATGGGTGGCCGCGAACGACGGCAACCTCAGCATCAAACTGAGCGAGGACCGTTATCTCTGCACGCCCACCAACATCAGCAAGGGCATGATGACGCCGGACGATCTCATCATCGTCAATGCGGAGGGCACAAGAGTCGAAGGCCGCCGCGAACGTACGAGCGAGATCATGATGCATCTCACCATCTACAGCATGCGTCCGGATGTGGGGGCGGTTGTCCACGCGCATCCCCCTGTGTCCACCGGTTTCGCGGTCTCCGGCCGTCCTCTGAATCAAGCGATCCTTCCCGAGGTCGTGGTGATGCTCGGCTGCGTTCCCCTGGCCGATTACGGCCTTCCGGGCACGCCCGCGTTGAGCGAGACGATCAAGCCGTTCATACCGAAACACGACGCTATTCTCCTCGGCAACCACGGCGCCGTCTGCTCCGGGCAACACATCTGGCAAGCCTATTTCCGCATGGAGACGCTCGAACACGTGGCGCGTATCGCTTTGGTGGCCGAGCTGCTCGGTGGTGCGAAACTGCTGCCTCGCGTCGAAGTCGACAAGCTGTTCGACGCCCGGGGCCGCTATGGGATCACCTCGCTAACCACGATGGAACCCGGCTGCCCCGTCACCGCGGACGATACGGGCGGCGAGCGAATCACGGTGACGCGCGATGAGCTCATTGCGCTGATTGAGGATGCGGTCTCCGCCCGTATGGGCCGATGACAGCAACGCGCATTTCGGCATACGCTATGATCTGGAGGTCGAATGGGTGAAGCATTAGGAATGGTGGAGACGCGTGGCCTGGTGGCTATGATCGAAGCGTCGGACGCGATGGTAAAGGCGGCGAAAGTGACCCTCGTCGGCTGGGAACGCATCGGGTCCGGCTATGTCACCGCTATTGTCAGGGGCGATGTCGCCGCCGTTCGCGCCGCCACTGACGCCGGCGCGGCCGCCGCTCGCCGGGTTGGCGAGCTGGTCGCGGTACACGTCATTCCGCGCCCGCATCCGAGCCTGGAAGACGTGCTACCCATCGGCAGGCCCAACGGCGCCAAGGGCAACGGCAAATGATTCTCGCGCGTGTCGTAGGAACGGTCGTCGCAACGCGTAAGGATCCGCGGCTCGATGGGCGCAAACTGCTCATCTGCAAACCCGTTTCGCCGGAAGGCAAGGACGAATCGGGCTACGTTGTCGCTGTTGATACCGTCAGCGCCGGTTATCGCGAAACGGTCATCCTTGTCAGCGGCTCCAGCGCCCGCATGGCCGAGGGCTGCAAGGACAGGCCCGTCGATACCGCCATCGTCGGTATCGTCGATTCTGTCTCCATCGACGAAGGCAGCAAAGGCACCTGATCCATGTATCTCGGTCGAGTCATCGGTCGCGTCTGGTCCACAGTGAAGGATCCTTCGCTCGTCACCCAGCGGCTGCTGGTGGTGCAGCCGGTCACGCCCGAAGGCGCTCCCACGGGTAAGCGCCTGGTTGTCACCGATGCGGTGGGTGTTGGCGCGGGCGAACTGGTCTACTGGACGAAAGGCAAGGAATCCAGCTTCCCGTTTCTTCCCGCCGAAGTACCAACCGAGATGACTATAGCCGGCATTGTCGATTCGCTGCAAATCGATAGAGGAGTATAGGCAGTGCTGATTGCTCGCATCATCGGTGACGTTACGGCTACGCACAAGCACGCGAGCCACGAAGGGCAGAAGCTGCTCCTTGTGCAACCGTTGGAGCTCGATCGGCGGACTCCGCGCGGCGACGCCGTTATCGCCGTTGACGCGGTCGATGCCGGGCTCGGCGATATCGTTCTCCTGGTCACGGAGGGCTACAGTGCTATGACCAGCGTCAATCGCCCCGAGTCACCCATCGACATGGCCGTTATCGGCGTCATCGATCACCTCGATCTTCTGCCCGTTCCTCCTCCTGCTACGGCGGTTTAGAAAAATCCCGGTTATCCACACTCCGCACGCCAGGCGAAAAATCGTCAGTAGCCCGTACGCCATGTGCAGATTGGCAAATCGCGTCCGCTCCTGCACCATCATCCCTTCGGCACGGAAATCCAGGATGCGGCCGAGGGCCACCACCTGCGGCGTCAATAGAAAATGCGATGCGCATGCGGCTAGCAACAGCACACCCGCAATCGTCGTCGCCAGCCGGCTGTAGTTTTGCAAAAATAACAGGCTGACAATCGCAAATACCAGTCCAAGCTCAATCAGCCCGCTGGTTTCAAACATCGTTCGGTTGATCTCAGCGGCGATAAAGCGGAACAGCTTCTCCGTCATCGGCTCACCGATGAGGAACAATGCGCGTGCAGGCTCGCCCGGAGGAGATTTTGCCGCGTACGTTGCTACTTTGAACGTGGTTGACGCAACAACTCCGATCGTGACCACCATGGTGAACCACACACCCAGGAGGAAGGTGATAAGCCGGCGAATATGCATGTAAACTGGCCATTCTAACCCATGCTGCGCCGCCGCCACTTTCTGCAGTTGCTCGCCGCTGCCCCCACGCGTCCGAATATCATCCTCGCCATGGCTGACGATCAGGGCTGGGGCGATACGTCCTACAACGGCCACCACATCCTTTCGACGCCCAACCTCGACGCGATGGCCCGCGCGGGCATTCGATTTGACCGTTTCTATGCCGGCGCGCCCGTATGCTCACCCACGCGCGGCAGCGCACTCACCGGCCGGCACCCCTTCCGGTACGGGATCTTTTTCGCTAACGCCGATTCCGGAACCGATGCACCGTCCAAGTACGCGCTCCCCGCCCGCGAACAGACGCTAGCGGAGTTCCTGAAGCCGCTGGGTTACGCCTGCGGCCACTTCGGCAAATGGCACCTCGGCGACTTCGCCGGCCCTAAACATTCCTCCCCTTCCGATAACGGCTTCGACGAATTCTTCTCCACGACACGCAAGGTCGCTACCGTCAATCCCGAAGGCTATTGGACCCACAATGGCCGCGTTCCTCCCGCCGACCTCGAAGGCGACGATTCGCGAATACTCATGGATGCCGCGGTTACGTTCATCGAGAAATCGGCCCAACGCCGCCAGCCCTTCTTCGCCGTCATCTGGTTCCACGCGCCCCATGAACCTGTCGCCGCCACGGAACGCCATCGCGCCCCATACACCCAATACTCCGGCAAACCGGAGAATTACTATGGCGCCATCGCATCGGTCGATGAACAGATGGGCCGCCTTCGCGAAACGCTGCGCTACCTCAAAGTCGAGCGCGACACGATGCTCTGGTACGCGAGCGACAACGGTCCCGAGGGCGACCGCCAGTCTACTGCCTCGCCAGGTAGTTCAGGCCCCTTCCGCGGCCGCAAACGCAGCCTTTTCGAAGGCGGCATTCGCGTCCCCGCCATCCTCGAATGGCCCGCTCGTTACAACTCGCCCCAAGTCGTCAAGGCCGCCGCCTCAACCAGCGACTACCTGCCCACAATTCTCAGTGCCCTGAATCAGCCCCTTCCGTCCGAGCTCGACGGTATCAACCTCCTGCCGATCCTCGATGGCAAACGGCGCTTCCGTCAATTGCCTCTCGCCTTCGAAACTATCGGCGATACGCGAGGCTCCCCCAAACTCTGTTGGATGGAAGACCGCTGGAAACTCCTCACCAGTCTCGATGGTTCCGAAGAGATGCTCTTCGATCTCGACGGCGATCCTGCCGAATCCAATAATCTCGCGGGGCGCCAATCACGAATCGTGGCCGCGCTTCGTGCCAAACTCGAAAAGTGGCGCGCCTCTTGCGGGCGCAGCCGGCAAGGACTCTGATACATGCGTCTCTCCGCACTTCTGGCCGTCGTCCCCCTGTTCGCCGCCGACGCCGATCTCATTCTGCACAACGGCAAAATTGTGACCGCCGATGCCCGTTTCAAAATCGTGCAGGCCGTCGCTATTAAAGGCGGCAGGATCATCCACACCGGCACCAGTAACGTCGTTATCGGTGCTGAAAAAGGGCCGCAAACCACGCTCGTCAATCTCGCCGGCAAGATGGTTCTCCCCGGTCTTATCGATGCGCACGTGCACGCTATCGGCGCGGGCCTAAGCGAGTTTAAATCCAAACTCCCGCCGCTCGATTCCATCGCCGATATCCAGAACTACATCCGCGAAAAGGCCAAGACCACGCCGCGCGGCGAATGGATTATCGTCCCGCGTACGCTGCCTCCCCGCTTGAAGGAGCAGCGCTTCCCCACCAAGACCGATCTCGACGTTGTCACCACGCATCCTGTCGCCTTCGACGGCAGCTATGTCTGGTCGGCCAATACGCTTGGCCTCAAGATCAGCGGCATCACGCGCAATACCGCTAACCCTCCCGGCGGCGAAGTGGTGAAAGGTCAGGATGGCGAACCCAACGGCATTCTCCGCGCCGCGAGTCAACTGTTGAAAGGCATTCGCGACGAATCTCGCGCCACGGAAGCCGAGCGCCAGCAGGCGCTCGAAACCATGCTCAAACTCTATGCCGCAGCCGGGCTTACCAGTGTCGGCGATCGCGCCGTTACGGCTCCCGATGTCGCTAGCTATGAAGCCCTGAAAGCGCAGGACCGCTTGCCGGTTCGTGCCGTGCTTACCTGGCGCATCGATGCTTCCCGTCCTATCGAGCAGATTGAACAGGAGATCAACTCCAAGACCTGGACCACCAACCAGGGTGACGACTGGTTGAAATTCGGCACGTTCAAAGTCACGCTCGACGGCGGCCAATCCGTCGGCACCGCCTATCAGCGCATGCCCTATGGTCCCTACGGCCGTCAACTCTACGGACAAACCAACCCCGACGCGCGCGGCACACTCTTCGTCGACCGCGAGAAACTCACACGCATCTTCCGCGCCGCACGCAACAAAGGCTGGCAGCTTACCTCCCACGCCCAGGGCGGCGCTGCTATCGACGTTCTGCTCGACGCCTTCGAAGCTCTCGACAAAGAGAAGCCCATAGGCCCGTCGCGTTCGCACGTCATGCATGGCAGTTTCATGAGCGAAGAAGCCATCGCGCGCATGAAGCGCATGGGTATCATCGCCGACGTGCAGGGCGGTTGGCTTCACTTCGATGTTCCCGCCCTGGAACAGGTCTTCGGTTACAAGAACATGCGCTACTTCTTTCCGCTGCAGTCGTACTTGAAGGCGGGCATCATCATCGCCGGGGGGAGTGACCACATGATCGGTCACGACAAGAATCGGGCCGTCAACCCCTACAATCCCTTCTTCAACATGTGGATGGCCATCTCACGCAAAACCCGCGAGGGTAAGCTCATCTACCCGGAAGAAAAAATCTCACGCGAACAGGCGCTTCGCATGTACACGAACGGCTCCGCATATCTCCACTTCGCGGAGAAAACTCTCGGTTCACTCGAGCCCGGTAAGTTCGCCGATCTTGTGCTTATCGACAAAGACTTCCTCACCTGCCCCGAGGACGAAATCCGCCACATCCAGCCGCTTGCCACCGTGGTCAATGGCAAGGTCGTCTACGGCACTCTCTGAGAAACCTTGTCCGCGGCGGGAAAGTCCGCCGGCAGTTTCTGCGTCACCTTTCCCGTCGCGGCCCACTCGGCCCCGCGCTGATAGGTGACGATAAAATCCACCGACTGCATCGCCGGCGCCGCATGCCCCAACGCCGTATGAAACACACGGCCCTTTCCGTAGGGCAGCACCATCAGCAGCGGCTCATTCTCGCCGTTCCCACCCGTAGCCGGATCGGAGAACGCCGTCGCCAGCACATGCACATTCTTCGCCGGCCCTCGCAAACTGTCGTAGAGCTCATCCTGCGCGTGCATCCACTCCCTCGGCAAGCCGCGTGTAATCGGATGTTCTCCGTCCCGCAGCACCATCTTGTAGGCGTGTTGCTTCCCATGATGCCCGCCACGCCCTGGCGACGGGTCGGGAACCCATTTTCCCTCGCGTAGCCGCAGATACGGCCCACTCTTCTCCGTCCGTCCGCCCCATCCGCCAATGCCAATCATGTCATTGAACTCGGGCCACGTAGGGAACGCGTTATTCGCCGCATGCACCACCACTACTCCGCCTCCGCCCTTCACGTACGCCACAAAATTCTGCCCGGTCTCCTTCGCCCAATCCTCGCCGTTGTAGTTCAGCACGACAATCGCATAATCCTTGAACTTCGGCCGGAACGCCGTCATGTCCCCGCCCTTTTCCGGAGTTGTCGCCACGTCCACCGTGAATATTCCGGTTTCTTCCAAATACCGCTTCAGATACGGCGTCGTCATCTTCCAATCGTGATTGTTCTGCCCGTCGATCAGCAGCGCCTTTTTCTTCCCCGCGCCCAGCGCCGTCACCGCGCCGGCGGCCATGGCCAGCAATTCTCTACGCCGAATATTCATCCCCAAATGCTACATTACTAGCCACGTGCTCGGCCAAGATCATTACATCTACCGCCTCCGTGCGGCATGTATCCAACATCCCCAATTAAACCGTCACCAACTCGCCGCGCTCGACCGCGAACTCACCATTGTCAAAGCCTCCTCTACGCCGGAAGAACACCTGGCCGCGAGCGGCGACATGATTGGCATCGCCCGAGCCGCCGCCTTGGACCGTGCCGCTAACGCGCTCGACATCGCCCGCCGCTATGATGACCCGTGGTCCGCCGCTGCCGCCGGCATCGAATACGTGCACGCGCAACAAGGTGAAGATCACGCGGCGCTCTACACAAGCATCGTCATCGGCCACGAACGGGCCGGCGAATTTCGTTCCACCTCTCTTGCCATTCGCGGCTCCTTCCGGAGCCTCCTCACCAACCTTCTCCACATCCATACCTCCAACTTCGAACTCGAAACCGCCTATGCCGGTGCCGCGCATGCGTTTCAGGTCTTGCGCAATAGCGATCCCGCATTCGCCCCCAGCGTCTGGCTCGATCAGCCGCGTTATCGCGCCCGTGTTCCCTGGAATGCCGATCTGGTTCATCAATGGCTGGAGCCCTACTGGGACGCATTCCCGGCGAACGCTCCCGCCATTCCCACCGATCCCGGATTTCTCATCGACCACGGCGAGTCCGAGCCTCATGACTGGCCCCTGGTCGAGCCCCTGCCCAATCCGCCCGCGACCGGTCTCGCCGATGCGTACATCGAACGCCAACAGCATTGGCCCGATTCGGTTCTCGCCGCCTTCTGGACAAAGGAACGCAATAGACTCCAGGAAGCCGGATCGAGCGTCGCTCAATACGCGATAGCGCAGGAATGCGAGATGAGCTTTTCTGTCGAGGCGACGCGACACTTTCTGGAATACTCCGCCCATCTTGCGCCCCTCCGCGCCAAAGCGAACCACGCCTGGGAGGGCACCGAGGCAAGCCGCGATGGCCTGGAGAAGGCCCTTGCCGTCTCGTTCGCCCTTACCGGCCTGACTTATGAAGAAATCCTCGCCACGCCGCGCATCCGCGATTTCATCGAAAACAACCTCAATCCGCGTCTGCAGCAGGGCTCGGAAGGCTTCGGAGCGATGGACGGCGAAGCCGGCTTTGATCTCCTCCGTCACTGTTATCCATGGCAGGCAGTAAGGGGTTTTGTCGATTTTTACGCGTAGATTCGTGGTACCCTTTTGCCCAGGAGCAACCAGCCGATGCCATCCCAATCCTTAGACCTGCAGAATGCAAGAACGCTCACGATTACGGAATCAGACCAGGGGGAGCTCGTAGAAATCCACGGCTCCGGCGGCCAGGTGGAGCTCCGAATCCGCCTCACTCCGGAAGGCCCGGTCCTTCAAATGGAGAGTGTGCGTCTCTCTTTGAAGGCGGCCGAGAACGTCGATGTGGCCTGCAAGAATTTCGAGGTTCGCGCTACCGAAGGCGTCGACGTCCATTCCGATGGCGGAATGCGTCTTAGCGGCCAGGCAGATGTCCGTGTCGACTCCGCGGGCAATGTCATCGTGAAAGGCGAGATGATCTACCTGAACTAATATGCCTCCAGCCGCACGCAAAACCGATAACGTCCTGCACGACAGTCCGCACTGTCACGCGCCCATCCACCCGGCTGCGCCCGTCCCAACACCCCTCGCCCATCCTCCCATTCCCCATCCGATTATTTCGGCGACAGCTCCAACGGTGAAGATAAACAATTTGGAGGCGGCGATCGTCACCAGCATTACAAAGGTCTGCACGATGCCGAGTTGTGTGCCTAACGGCCCCGGAATGGTGGCAAAGGGTTCAACGACAGTCCTGATTTTGGGACTTCCGGCGGCTCGCCTCGGCGACATGGTTGCATGGTCCGGCTGCGTTGCGCCTATCCCCAGCCCCACCGGCAAGATCATCCCTCCGTGCTCGCCGGATGTAATCATCGGCGGCTGATTTTTCCCCGTGCGTCTTGAACATTGCGAACGCCTCCAGCCTCTATGTCCGGTGTGCTGGATCACGCGCCAGTCTGCCTCAACGCTGCGAGTCACCCATGCCGTCCGCAAAGAAGGCGACGACATTCACGAGGGAGCGCTCGTCTGCCCCGAACGCCTCTGTCAGCGCGAATACCCAATCATCGACGGTATCCCCATCATCCTTGCCAACCCCGCCTCCTGGGCCGAGAATCAGCTCCCCTACGTCCTTCGCCGGGACGATCTCACCACCTTCACCCAATCCATTCTCGGTGACCTCGCCGGCGCTGGCTCTCCCTTCGATCGCGAACGCGGCAACAACGGCATCTACGCCCACGCGCACTGGGCGCTGGAGGACCCCGCGTATCTCCAACTCTTCCGCGCTGCCAGAGCCCTCCTCACTCATCCTCCCAGCGGCCTCTGGCTCGACATCGGGTGCTCTACGGGTCGCGGCACCTTCGAACTCGCCAACATAACCAGTGAGCTCGCCGCCGGCATCGATCTGAACTTCTCCATGCTTCGTCTCGCCGAGTCCATTCGCCGCACCGGCCGCGCCCGCTACGCCCGCCGCCGCGTCGGCCTCGCATTCGATTTCGTTGACGATCCCGTCCCGCCATTCGACGCACGCAACATCAGCTTCTGGTGTGCCGACGTCTCCACCATTCCTTTCGCCGCGGGCACGTTCAGCGGCGCCCTCTCCATGAATATGCTCGATTGCGTGCCGCAGCCGCTCCAGCTCCTCTGCGAAACGGGCCGCGTTCTCCAGCCTGGCGCCGAAGCGGTCCTCGCCACTCCGTTTGATTGGGCCGCCGGCGCCACCGAAGCCGCCGCATGGCTCGGCGGCCACGGCCAGCGCGCGCCGCATCAGGGCTCCTCACTTGCCGAACTCCGCCGCGTCCTCTCACCCGATTGCCAGGCCGGCCTCGATACGGGTCTCTTCATTGAGGCCGAGGCCGACGACATCCAATGGCGCCTGCGCACGCATGAACGCGCCATTACCGAATATCAGGTCTATCTCGCCCGCCTTCGCCGCAAAACCGTCTAGCCGTTCCGTGCCACGACATAAGCGTGATCCACCAGCGGCACACCGCCCCAGCGTTCCCGCTCTTGCCGCACGCGCAGCGCTGTGAACTTGTCGTAGACCTCGTCAATATCTGTCTGTTGCAACCCCGGCAGATCCAGAATCGATTCCCGGTGATTCGCCGGACGCGTCAAGTAGTCCTTCGGCAAATAGCCCTTCTGCAAACACGTCTGGAAAAGATGCGTCCCGGGATACGGATAAAACACGAAGAAGCCAAGATCGTAACTCGGCAGCTCTTCGGCAAGCGTGTAGGTTTCGTGCATCTCCTCCCGCGTCTCGCCCGGCAGCCCCATCATGTAGTTCGCAATCACGCGAATCCCCGCCTCGTTCGTCCACCGGAAAACATCGCGGAACCGCTGATTCGTCACGGGCCGATGCATAATCTCCCGCCGCACACGCTCACTCCCGCTCTCCACGCCGTATGTAATCTGCTGGCATCCCGCCTCGGCCAGCATATGTACCATCCTTTCGTTCACCGTCTCCACGCGCGCATGAAGACAGAACGGCACGGCAAACTCTTCTTTGTACCGGCGGCAGAACTCCTTCACCCACGGATGATTAATGGTGAACGTATCGTCCAGGAAGATTACGAAGCTCAGTTTCCCCGCCTCCCGCAGTTCCCGCAATTCCGCGAACACGTTTTCGTGCGAACGCCGCCGTCCGTATTCCGCGGTCCCCTCATACAACTCGTTAAACATCCGCGCCCCGCAATAGGTACAGGGGAACGGACACCCGCGCTGTGTCGAAAGCTGCACCACACCCGGGGGTTCGTCCAGCAGATCCCGCGCCGCGAAAGGCAGCCGGTCCAGCGGTTCCACCGGCTTCCGCAGCACCGGGCGAAATCCTCCGCGAACCCAGATATTCTCCAATCCGTGCGCGCTTCGCCCCGCCCCCAGCGTCTGCACCAGCTCCAACAGCGCCAGCTCCCCTTCGCCCAAGCAGGCAAAATCAAACCCCGGCGCGGCCAATACTGCTTCCGGTGAAAACGTTGCGTGCAGTCCGCCAGCCACCACCGGAACGTCCACCACTTCCCGAATCATCCCCACCAGATGCCGTGCCCGCAACCACTGCCGTGTCGTCATCGAAACGCCCAACAGCTCCGGCCCCGCATCGCGCGCCATCCGTATGACTTCCCCATCCGTCATATCCATGCGCGCCCGCACCAGCACCGCTTCGTGCCCATGCTCTCGCAGATACGCGGCAAGAAAAGCGGGACCCAGCGACGCCATCGCCCATTCGCTCTCCGTATCCACCTCTAGGAACACAACGCGCATATCGATCCTGAGCGTAACACGGCCGAAAAATGAAGTTGCTACACTGCGTCCAATGGTACGCGTAACGGGGTTGTTTGTCTTGATTTGTCTCTCGGTCCTCGCTCAGGAGATCACCGGTTCGCTTACCGGCATCGTCACCGACGCGGCCGGAGGCGCCATCGCCAACGCCGAAGTCGTCTCCACCCACTCGGAGACCGGCGCCAAGCGCCGCACCCATACCAATGCCGACGGCCAGTTCACTCTTCCGTCACTTCCTATCGGCGGCTACACGCTCGACGTCACCTTCGCCGGTTTCAAACCCGCCCGCCAGTCCAATATCACTCTTCACATCAGTGACCACGTCCGCGCCGACTTCAAGCTCCACCCCGGCGATGTCACGCAGTCTGTCACGGTCGAGGAGAACGCCGCCCTCGTCTCCACAGAAACCAGTGAGCAGGGCGGCATCATTTCGGGCGACCAGGTGCGCGAGCTCCAACTCAACGGCCGCAGTTTCATGTCGTTGATCGAACTGCTCCCCGGCGTCTCCTCCGACCTGCCGGACCGCGTCGATCCCAACACGCCTCCCTCCATCTCCATCAACGGCGCCCGCAACTCCGCCAGCGCCTTTACCATCGACGGCGGCAATAATTCCGATGTCATTGTCGGCTCGGGCTCCCTCAACACATTCACCAGCGTCGATACTATCGCCGAATTCAAGATCGTCACCTCCACCTTCGCCGCCGAATACGGACGCGGCGGCTTCTCGCAGGTCAATGTCGTCACTCGCGGAGGCACACGCAACTTCCACGGCTCGCTCTATCACTTCCACCGTAACGACGCTCTGGACGCCCGCGACTTCCTCACGCACCAGGTCCTGCCGCTGAAGCTCAATAACTTCGGCTACAACTTCCACGGCCCAGTCTCGTTCCGCAACTACAACCGGAACCGTTCGAAGACATTCTTCTTTTGGACACAGGAGTTCAACCGCATCATCACACGCGGCGACGCCGTCAACACGCAGGTTCCGGAACTCGCCCATCGGAATGGCGACTTCTCCAGCCTCGGCCCCGGTCGCGACGGGGCATTCGGCACAGCCGACGATCCCGTCGTCGATCCCGATACCCTCCTCGGCTTTCCTGGCGGCAAAATCCCCACCAGCCGGATTAACCCCATCGGCAAGAAATTAGCGGATCTCTATCCGGCACCGAATTTCAAAGGCCCAGGCACGCTCAACTACACCTCCGCCGCGGGCGCCTCGCAATGGTGGCGCGAGCACATGCTCCGCATCGACCACAACTTCTCGGAAAATTTCCGCTTCTACGGACGCGTGACGCTCGACAACTCCGACGTCGATAATCCCTACGGAGGCTGGCAGACCACTCAAGTCGGCACTCGCTTTCCCGGCGTCAATCAAACGTTCTCAAACGTTAACGGCCGGAACGTGAATTTAAACCTCACCAAAATCCTCGGCTCCGGCCTGCTCAGTGAGACCATCGCTACGTACTCCACGCGGCTTATCACGCAGGATCCCGTGAACCCCGACGTCGATCGCACAGCACTTGGCGTTCATCTGCCGAAGCTCTTCGACAACGGCATCAATACGATTCCCAACGTCGCGCTCGGCGGCAACTACGCCACGCTTAATGTCAGCCGCCCCTGGCTCAAGCGTCTCTTCAATTTCGACCTCACCAGCAACCTCACGAAACTCGCCGGCAAACACGTCGTCAAAACCGGTGTTGCTATCGGCTACGGCGGCAACCGCGAGAATCCTACCGGTCCCCTCACCAACGGCCAGTTCAGCTACACCACGAATTTCTCCAAGCATCCCGTCGCCAACTTGCTTCTCGGCTATCCCAACAGCTATTCGGAAGCCGAGCGCGCCGTTGTCTCCCACGCCCGCTTCGGGATGCTCGAAGCCTTCCTTCAGGATGATTTCCGCATTCACCCGCGCCTCATGCTCAACATCGGCGTGCGCTACTCGTCCTACTTCAACCCCTGGGACACCCTGAACACGCTCACCAATTTCCTGCCCGGTCTCTATGACCCCGCCAAGGCCGTTCGCATCAACCCGGCCAACGGCCAGCGTGTTCCCAACACAGGCGATCCGCTCAACGGCATCATCATCGCCGGTCAGAACTCGCCGTACGGGAAGAAGATCACGAACGATCTCCACAACCTCTGGGCGCCGCGCTTCGGGTTCTCCTGGGACCCCACGGGCCGCAAGAAAACTGTTCTCCGCGGCGGCTATGGCATCAACTACACTCGCCCCTTGATCGGCAGCTTCATCAACAACGCTTTCGACAACATCCCCTATAACCGCAGCGTCACCGTCCAACAGCCTTCGTTCACGGACCTCGCCGGATCGCTCGCCGGGGATCCGGCTCCCGGCCTCACCGTCATGGCCGCGCCGCTCGCGGCGCCTTATGTGCAGCAGCGGGCCCTGGGCGTCGAACATCAAATGGCGAAGAGTTCCATCGTCAAGATCTCCTACGTCGCCAGCAAAAGCACGCACCTTCTCCGCCCGCTCAATCTCAACAATCCCATTCCCCGCGCCGCCACCGGAGGCATCAACGTCAACGCCGTCCGCCCCTACCTTGGCTATGGCGCCATCACGGAACGCCAGCCCACCGCCAACGCGAACTACAACTCTCTCCAAGTAAGCGTCAACCGCCGCATGACGCGCCGCTTTATCGTCACCGGTTCCTACACGTTCTCAAAGAGCATCGACAATGCTTCCAGCGATCGCGGCGGCTCCGATGTTCCGCCCAATACGCAGAACGCCGCCGTCGAGCGCGGCGTCTCCGACTTCGACCGCAGGCATATTCTCACCGCCAGCTATATCTACGAAATCCCTCGTGTTACTCGCAGCCGCGCCGCCGGCTTGTTCGTTAACGGCTGGCAGGTCTCCGGTATCACACGCATCAATTCCGGTCCTCCCTTCGATGTCACCATGTCCACCGACGTCGCCGGCATCGGAGCTGTGCAGAATCAACGCCCGAACCTCATTGCGCCGATCGCTTATCCGAAAACGGTGGAGCAGTGGTTCAGCGTAAACTCCTTCGGCCGCCCGGCGTCAGGCACATTCGGCAACCTTGGCCGCAACACGCTTCGCCGGCCGGGTATCCACCGCTGGGATGCATCGTTGATGAAGTACTTCTACTTCGACGAGAAGCGGAAGAGTTACGTGCAGTTCCGCGCCGAATTCTTCAACGTTCCCAATCATCCCAGCTTCACGACGGTAGGCACCGCGCTCACTACAACCGCCAGCGGTGTGGACACCACGCAGAATAGCTTCGGCGCCGTCACCGGCACCCGGGATGCGCGAGTGCTACAGTTTGGATTGAAACTCTATTTCTGATCCACTCAGGTGTCCATGGCCAAGTTCGAGCTCACCAAGACCTTAGAAGGCATCAAGGTCAACAAGCGTAGCGGCATTCCCACCAACGAAAAGATAACTCTCTCCTTCGGGGCAATTATCGAAGATCCGAAGGAAGACCGGGGCAACCTCCGGGTAAGCTACCTCGGGCAAGTTGTCGATGTGAAGCTGGCCGAAATAACCGGCTGCTACAAACCCATCGACGATGGGGCGATGCCTGCATCCGCGCCGTCCTCCGGCGGCAAGTCATCCACTCCTGCTGACACCCGCTTCATACGCTGGGAAGCCATTCCCTCGAACGTCGCCACCCTCCGCGCCAAGGTCCCCGGCGGCTGGCTGGTCTTCGCCGGCAATGGCATGGCGTTTCTCCCGGACCCTTCGCATGATTGGGACGGATCCTCGCTCTAGCGCTGTCTTCTCGGACCTCGCGCTCGCCCAGCGCCTGGAGCGAACGGAGGCAAACGCCGGCGCCAAATTCATTGAGGCTCGGGCCCGTGTCACACCGCACTCTCGCGCCGAATGGATCGAGGTCGCGGGCGCCTACGCCATGTTTGAGGGGAAGGACTCACCCATCACTCAGACCTTTGGCCTCGGCATTTTCGTTCCGCCCTCGGACGCCGACCTTGATCGCCTGGAGGCGTTCTTCCGTGACCGCGGCGCGCCGGCGTCCCATGAAGTGAGCCCTCTCGCTGGAGTGGAACTTGCAGCAACGCTGGCCGGGCGTGGTTACAAGCCCATTGAACATACCAGCGTCATGTATCGCACGGTCGAGACATTGGCGCGCAACGCAAATCCGCGCATCGTAACCCGCCGTCTTGCCGCGGGCGAAGAATCTCTCTGGTCCAGCCTTGCGGCGGATGGCTGGAGCGACAACCCCGAGCTCCGCGAATATCTTCTCGAACTCGGCGTAGTCGTCGCCGCCGCCGAAGGCGCCATCGCTTTTCTCGCCGAACTCGACGGCCGGGCGGTTGCCACCGCTGTCCTGCGCTGCGACGGCGGCGTCGCCATGTTCGCCGGCGCGGCGACAATCCCCGATGCCCGCAACCAGGGTGCGCAAGCCGCGCTTCTCCAGGCTCGTATGGCCTATGGTGCGAGCGCGGGCTGCGATCTCGCTATGATGTGCGCGGCCCCTGGCAGCGCCAGTCAACGCAATGCCGAACGCCAAGGCTTCCGCATCGCCTACACGCGGACAAAGTGGCGCCTGGGCTAGCCGGCCTGCACGCTCAACATCGATATCGACCCGCCGTCCACGCCCGCCACGGGGAATGTGATCGGCTCGCCCCGTTGCCGCGCGCCGAGCACGTATAGCAAAGGCAGGTAGTGATCCGGCGTTGGAATCGAAAGCAACGCCTCACGCCCAAGCGTCTCGTACTCGATCAGCGGCCGTACCTCCTCAGCGAGCATCAAGCCTTTCGCCCGATCCTCGAATTGAATCGCCCAATCATACGGGTCCGGAGCATGACGCCCCCACGCATAGGTGTGCAGGTTGTGAACCAGGTTGCCGCTGCCGACAATCAGCACGCCCTCTTCGCGCAACGGCGCAATCCGGCGCCCGATGTCGAAATGAAATGCCGCTGGCTTCGACTCGTCAATGCTTAATTGCACCACCGGAATATCGGCATCCGGATAAACATGGCAAAGTACGGACCACGTGCCATGATCCAATCCCCATGAGCCGTCCAGGCTCACTGCAAGCGGCGCCAGCAGTTGCTGCACCCGCCGCGCGAGTTCCGGATCGCCCGGCGCCGGATACCGCACCTGGTACAGCTCACGCGGAAATCCGCCAAAGTCGTGAATCGTCCTCGGCGCGGTGCTGATCGTCACTCCCGTCCCCGGAACATACCAGTGCGCGGAAATGCAGAGAATCGCGCCCGGCCGCTCCGTTTCGATTCCAATCTTCCGCCAAGCCTGCGTATAGGCATTCTCCGCCAGCGCGTTCATCGGATTGCCGTGTCCAAAGAAAATCGCGGGTAGCATCTCGCCCGCGAGTGTAGCATTACGTCGCTGTAGGCAGATGCCAGCCGCGGCGGATGGCAATCATGCGGATGGAAAAGCATAGGACGGCCCCCGCAACGGTAGTCGCCGCCGGAGGAAAGTGAAACACGTCCCCAGCCACCACAACCAGCGCGCCAGCCAATGCCACGATCGCATATAGCTCCGCGCGCAGCACCGTCGGAATTTCGTTCACCAGAATGTCGCGCAGTACGCCGCCTCCAATGCCCGTCATGATCGCTCCACTCGCCGGCTATCTCCCCGCGCGCCGCGCCAATCAAATCGATCCTGCCGTCAGCCTCCGCTCAAACTGAAGGCATAAGAGTGTCGATCGGCTCAGAACGTACACAACCGTTTTGACGGCCTAACTCAGTGACCGCCCGTAAAGCGCCGGATCCAATCGGCGTAGCGGATTATCCAACCCTGCAAAAACGCCTTGCTCCTTGCGTCGGTGATATCGCCTTCCGCGTTGAAATAGTTGTCGTCCACGCGCACGAATGCTTCCGGCTGTCCCATGGTCGGGACATCCAGGTACGCAAGGATGTTCCGCAAATGCTGCTGAGCCATCGACGTGCCCGCCGGCCCGGCCGACGCGCCCAGAACGCCCGCCGGCTTGCCCGCCCATGCACTCTGGCCGTACGGCCGCGATGCATGGTCGATGGCATTTTTCAATACGCCGGGTATCGACCGGTTATATTCGGGTGTCACAAACAATAGACCATCGGCGGCCCTGATCTGGTTCTTGATACGGTTCACGGCTGCCGCCGACGATGCATCGTCGTCCTGATTGTAAAGGGGCAGGTCGTCGATCCGAAGCGGGTCGAACGAAAATTCCGGCGGCGCCATCTTCGTAACGGCCGCGGCCAGGCGTCGATTGTAAGAGTCCTTTCGAAGACTGCCGGCAACCAGAGCGATCTTGTATTGGCTCATTTCCAAAGACCTTTCCAAATTCAATCTAACCCGGTTCCGCGGCCGGACGCGGCCCGGAATCCGCGCCATCACCCTGATATCCTAACCCCAACACCGTGATCTCACGCCGCCAACTCCTGGAACGCACCACCCTCGGCTTCGGCAGCATCGTCCTCGCGGACATGCTCAAAGGGGCGACGGTCCCCAACGACCTCAATCCCCGACCCACACATTTCCCTCCGAAAGCCAAAGCGGTCATCCAACTCGTCCAAAACGGCGGCCCCAGCCAGATGGACCTCTTCGACCCCAAACCTACTCTAAAAAGACTCGCCGGCAAACCCCTTCCTGGTGGTGTCGAAATTCATCAGCCCAACAACGTCAACACCCTTCTCCCTTCTCCCTTCGAATTCAAAAAGTACGGCCAGTGCGGCATGGACATCTCCGACATGCTTCCCCACACTGCCAAAATCGTCGACGACCTCTGCTTCATCCGCAGCATGAACACCGAGCACAACAATCACCTCGAAGCGCTCAACATGCTGCTCACCTGCAAAATCTTCCCCGGCCGCCCCGTCATGGGCGCATGGATCGGCTATGCGCTCGGCACGGAAAACCAAAGCCTCCCCGCCTATGTTGTCCTCCGCGACCCGACAGGCTACACCGTCGGGGGCAAGCAATTGTGGGCGAATGGCTACCTGCCGGCCCTTTACTCCGGTGTCGAGTTCAGCATGAAAGGCGCGCCCGTTCATCACCTGAATCCGCCTGCGGACCAACCCGCCGATGCCCAGAAAGCAACCCTGGACCTATTGGCCAAAATAAACGAGAACCACTACAAACAGCACCCTGGTGAACTCGAGCTCGAAGCCCGGATCCGCAACTTCGAACTGGCCGCCCGTATGCAGCTCGCCGCTGGCGAAGTTCTTGACATCTCCAAAGAATCCGACGCCACCAAGAAGCTCTACGGCATCGACGATCCCAAGTCCGGCCCCTACGCCCTCCGCTGTCTCATGGCGCGCCGCCTGGTCGAAAAGGGTGTGCGCTTCGTCCAGGTCACCACCAGCCCCGGCCAGCCCTGGGATCACCACAACAACATTTTGCGGGACATGAACAAGATCGCCACCGAAGTCGACCAAGGCTCCGCGGCGCTCATCCAGGATCTGAAATCCCGAGGTCTCCTCGACAGCACGATCGTCATGTGGGCCGGTGAATTCGGACGTCTCCCAACCACGCAGAACGGCGACGGACGGGATCACAACCGCAACGCCTTCACCATCTGGTTCGCCGGCGGCGGCTTCAAAAAAGGGCTCATCTACGGCGAAACCGACGAGTTCGGCTACAAGGCCGTCGTCGACCGCGTTCCCGTTCCCGACATGATCGCCACCGTACTCCGCCAACTCGGCATGGATCACCAGAAGATCCAATACCCCAACGGCGGCCGCCTCGAAACTCCGTCCGATGTCACCGTCACAGGCGCCAAGCCAGTGCTCGACCTCCTCGCATGAGACGCATTCTCTTCCTCCTCGCCCTCCCCGCGTTCGCCGAGGTCCCGCGCTTCGAAAAAGACGTCCTCCCGATTCTCACGAAATACTGCTTTACCTGCCATGGCCAAAGCTCCCCCAAGCTCGGCCTCGACCTCCGCAGCGCCGCTAGCGTACTGCGTGGCAGCCACAACGGCCCCGTCATAACCTCCGGCAAGCCAGACGACAGCCTCCTCTGGAAGAAGGTGTCGACTCGCCAGATGCCGCCCTCCATCTACGGCCAGAAGATCCCCGACGCCGAGATCGAAGTCATCAAGCAATGGATCGAAGGCGGCACTCCCTCCGACGCTCCACAGTCCGCCTCCGCCGTCATGCCGGCCATTTTGAAGGACCGCTGCGCCAACTGCCACAGCGGTGCCAAACCCGCCGCCGGCTTGAGCCTTACCAATACCGCCGAAGCACTCAAAGGTAGCGCCACCGGCCCCGTCATCGTCGAAGGTTTTTCCGAACGCAGTCTCCTCGTGCGGCGCATCGCCAATCACACCATGCCGCCTAAAGGCGCCGGCGCACCGCTCGCGGATACAGAACTCCGCGATATCCGCGCCTGGATCGACGGCGGCAACTTCAGCGAGTTCGCAAAGGCCAACGAAGCCGACCGCCCCTTTACCGCGCTGGAAGCCCCTGCCATAACTAAGGCCCAGCGGGACTTCTGGGCATTTAGGAAGCCGGAACCTGCACTGCTCCCGAAAGTCAAAGCAAAGGCCCGCGCGCGCACGTCCATCGACACCCTTATCCTAGCCAGGCTCGAATCGAAAGGCTTGTCATTTAGTCCCGACGCCCCCAACGAAAAACTCCTCCGCCGGGCGTATCTTGATCTCACAGGCCTCCCGCCGGCACTCTCCGAAATCGAAGAGTTTCGCAAAGACGGCGACTACGAAAAACTCATCGACAAGCTGCTCGCATCACCGCGATACGGCGAGCGCTGGGGCCGCCAATGGCTTGACGCCGCCGGCTATGTCGACACCACCGGCAAGGACTTCGACCCCAAGAAAACCGAATATGCCGACGGCATGTGGCGCTATCGCGACTACGTCGTCAACGCCACGAACAGCGACAAGCCCTGGAACCGCTTCCTCACCGAACAGATAGCCGGTGACGAGCTGATCGACTGGCGCTCCGCGAAACAGTACACGCCGGAAATCACCGAGCTCCTCGCCGCGACCGGGTACATGCGGAATATCCTCGACATTACGCAAGAGGACATCAGCAACCTGCCCGTCGAACGCTATGAAGCGCTCTTCAAACTAGTGGAAAAGGTCGGCAGCAGCACGATCGGCATGACCGTGAACTGCGCCCGCTGCCATACCCATAAATTTGATCCCATTCCACAGCGCGACTACTACCGCTTTCTCGCCCTCTTCACTACGTCCTACAACCCAACCGACTGGATCCAGCCGCAGAATCGTCACCTCTACAACGTGCCTACCGCCGAAGCCGAAGGCATCCGGAATCGAGTCCTGGAAGAACAATTGAGTAAGATTCCGGAAGCCATTCGCGACGATGTGAAAAAGGCGCTCGCTGCGAACTCCGACGTTCGCACCGAAATCCAGAGGTATCTCTTCTCCAAATTCAATCCGAACTTCCAAAAGGAGTTCGACAAAGACCCCGAATACCATAAGCTCGCCAAAATTCAGGCCCTTTGGGATGTCGGCGAAGTACCGAAAACTCGCCTGCTCCAACGTGGCAGTGCCGATGCTCCCGGACCGCGTGTTACCCCTGGCTTCCTCGAGATCCTAAGCGAGAGTGGGAAGACGGACGCCATT
Organism: Acidobacteriota bacterium; assembly: GCA_016185425.1. Taxonomy (GTDB): domain Bacteria; phylum Acidobacteriota; class Terriglobia; order Bryobacterales; family Bryobacteraceae. Next base: position 137,537 of record JACPNQ010000037.1, read on the forward strand.
CGCTCCACGAACGCAAAGGGCAAAACAAGCGGCATCCGTCTCGCCTTCGCCGAATGGCTGACTAATCCCGCTCACCCGCTCACCGCGCGCGTCATCGTCAATCGAATCTGGCAAGGACACTTCGGCACTGGAATCGTCGCCACGTCCGACAACTTCGGCACCACAGGCACACCGCCGTCCAACCAGCCGCTCCTCGATCACCTCGCTCTTGAGTTCATGAACAACGGCTGGAGCGCGAAATGGCTGCACAAGCAAATCATGCTCTCGACCGCCTATCGCCAGTCATCGCAACAGAACGACAAAGCAACGGCCATCGATCCCGACAACGCATTGCTCTGGCGCATGAACCTTCGCCGGCTCGACGCCGAGGCTCTCCGCGACTCGGTCATCGCCGCCTCCGGTAAACTTGATCTCACCGCCGGCGGTCCGCCCATCGCGCTCGAAATGCGCCCCGACGGTTTACAGATCGTTTCGACGAAAGAAACCGAAAACGCGAAGTGGCGCCGCAGCATCTACCTCACCCACCGCCGCACTTATCCGATGAGTTTCCTCGGTGTCTTCGACTATCCGATCATCGACACCAACTGCACCCGCCGCACTCCCTCCGCGACTCCTCTTCAGTCGCTGACTATGCTCAACGACGAGTTCGTTTGGCAGGCAGCAGAGGCGATGGCCAAGCGTGCCGAGAACGACATCGACACCGCCTATCTCATCGCCTTCGCCCGCAAACCGTCGAAGGAAGAGCGTGATTTGGCATCAGAATTCCTGCAGAAAATGCCATTCAAGGCGCTTATGCAAGCGCTCCTAAGTGCGAACGAATTCCTTTACGTCGACTAGGGTCTTGAGAGCGCTGCAACCAGCGCTCAAGGTTTTGATGGTGGGACTTCAGGCTTCTTGGACTCTTCAACAACTGGCGGTCGAAAGCGCGGAATGCGGGGCACCGGTTTCGCGGTCGCCAACTCCACATACACCTGCAGGAGACGCCCGCGTTCAGCAGGCTCTATCATCAACTGGCGAATCTTTCCAACGGGCTCTGAAAGGGCGAACGCCTTCTCGGCCGGCCGCACGGCGTACAACACCGCCGCCAACTCGCCGGTCGTTGCGTCCTTGCCAAACACCCGGAATGCATCGGCTACCGGGTGAGCCGGGAAGGCGGCGAATTCTTTGTCGAGCGTGGAAACGGGAAAGAGGACAGAGGTACCGGCGGAAGGGCTAACGGAGATGATTGGCGTCGGCCAGCCTGCGGCTTCCAAGTCTTTTGCCGCCAACGGGGTAGAGCAGACGAGGTGCTTCACCTTCGCCGCAATCACTTCCTTGGCGCCAGCCAGATTCAGTACGTTCAACAGGTTCGTAGGCGGCCCGGCAAGGACCACGGCCGCGTTCTGATCGTGCTGCGCGGTGAACGCGTTGCGGATCAGCGCATGCGCCTCAGCCGTGTCAGTCAGCTTCTCGATGCCATGGTTGTAAGTCGCTGCGCCGTCAGGACTTCTGCGATTGAGTGGGCCGGTCAACAGATTGGTGTCGCCAGGAATTTTTCCATCGGCCGCCAACCCCACCGGCAGCGTCCGTGCGAAGGAGCCGAACGCACCGGAAACGGCACCCGCATAGAATCGTCCAACCACCTCGCAAAATGCTGCGGACAAAAGACTTGTCCGTGTCGAAGAGATCGACACGACGCGGCACTCGTTCTTTCCGTCGAGCCCATACAGCACCGCCAGAGCGAGCGCTGTTTCGACTCTGGAGCCCATATCGGAGTCAAAAATGACACCTAAACTGGGCTTTCCTTGGCCTCTAAACTGCATTTTTATGCCAAATTGAGGCCATCAATGCGGCCCGTTGCGTCACCGAAATGCTCCACTTTGACGTCCATGCGGTCCATCATCGCGAGGTAGAGATTCGAGATCGGCGTCTCTTTGCGGTAGGTGATGCGGCGGCCGCCTTTGATCGTGCTGCCGCCGCCGCCAACCAACATCACCGGGAGGTTTTCGTGCGTGTGCCGGTTGCCGTCGGAGAGGCCGGCGCCGTAGACGATCATCGAGTTGCCGAGCAGCGTCGAGTCGCCTTCCTTAATCGCCTTCAGACGCTCCATCCACATGCCGAACTGCACCATGTGGTACTCGTTGATCCGCGTGACCTTGTCCAGCAGTTCCTGTTTGCCCTGGTGATGGGTAAGCGGATGGTGGCCGTCGGGGATGCCGATCTCGCGGTAGGGCCGGGAGGTGCCTTCCCGTGTAACGAGGAACGTCACCACACGGCTCATGTCGGCCTGGAAGGCGACTGTGATCATGTCGGACATGAGCTTGAAGTGCTCGGCGAAGTCGGCAGGAACGCCGTAAGGTTTCGGCATGCCGGGGTTGACCTGCGCGTTGTCCTTCTCGGCCTTCTCCAACTGGATTTCAATTTCGCGAATGGACGAGAGATACTCGTCAAGTTTTCGACGGTCGGTGGGGCCGAGGTCGCCTTGAAGTCTCTTCGTGTCGCCGGTGACGAAGTCGAGAATGGAACGGCGGTACTTCGATTGGCGGGCGCGCTCTTCGGGGTTCAGCGCGGCGCCTTTGCCGAAGAGGCGTTCGAAGAAGGCGCGCGGATCCAGCACGGGCGGGAGCGGCTGGGTTTCGCTGCGCCAAGAGAGATTGTTGGTGTAGGCGCAGGAGTAACCGGAGTCGCAGTCGCCGGCCTGTCGCGCGTCTTCCAGTCCGACTTGCAGGGAGGGAAAGCGAGTGGCCGAGCCAACTTTGTTGGCGACGATCTGATCGCAAGAGATGCCAGCCTTAATGTCGGTCATCGTTTTGCGCGGCTGCATGCCTGTTAGATAGGCGCCGCAGCAGCGGCCGTGATCGCCGGCGCCATCGAGCAGCGCGCGCCCACTGTTCTGGGTCAGATTGCTGAGGATGGTGATGTCCTGGCGCATCGACTCCATCGGCTTCAGGATCTTTGGCAGATCGCCAACGAAGGCTCCCTCTTCTTTCGGTGTCCAGTGCCGCATGTCGATGCCATTGGGCACATAAACGAAGGCCATGCGGACTGGCTTGCCGCCGGGGACGCGGCTGGAGTTCATGGCCGGCGCCATAGCGTCGAAGAACGGCAGGGCGATGGCAGTACCTGCGCCGCGCAGCATGGTACGCCGGGAGAGGGTTTTCTTGGTGATCATCGTTGGGCTACCTGCTGTTTGGGTGCTTCGCCGCGCCGCATTTGGAACGGGAGGCTCTGCACGATTTCGTTGATTAGCAACTGGAAGGGGTAACCATTGGCGGAAAGCTTTTTGCCGATGGCATCTACGGTCCGGCGGTCGTAACGCTCCAGACCTCTACCCAGAGAGTATGTCAGCATCTTCTCCGTAATGCAGCGGGTAAATTCCGGCATTTGGTCCAGGAGAAGGGTGCGCATCTCGGCGGGTGATTGGAAGGACTTTCCATTAGGAAGGGTCCCACTGACGTCGAGATCGAACTTGCCGTCTTTCGAGCGCCACTTGCCGGTTCCGTCGTAGTTTTCCAGACCAAATCCGAGTGTGTCCATGCGGTTGTGGCAGGAGGCGCAGACGGCGTTTGTGCGGTGCTTTTCCATCTGCTGACGAAGCGATCCGGCGCTGCCGACCGTATCTTCATTGAGCGGCGGTACATCCGGAGGAGGAGCGGGGGGCGGCGCGCCCAGCACATTTTGCAGCACGTATTTGCCGCGGATGACCGGCGAAGTGCGTGTGGGGTAGCTCGACACAGTGAGAACGCTGGCGTGGCTGAGGATGCCGCCGCGCTGCGGCGTGTTCAGTTCCACGCGCCGGAAGTCCGGGCCGGACACGCCTTCGATACCGTAATGCTTGGCGAGCATCTCATTCAGGAATGTGTAGCGCGCGGTGAGAAACTCGGTGAGCGGGCGGTTCTCACGGAGGATGTACTCGAAGAGCATGCGCGTTTCGGTGCGCATAGCTTCCTTCAGCTCCGGACCCCACTCAGGGAATTTTTGGGGATCGGGCTTGACGCTATCGAGGTTGCGAATCTCGAGCCACTGGCCTGCGAAGTTATCGGCAAGCGCTGCGCTGCGGCCGTCTGCCAACAGGCGCTTGATCTGTGCCTCGAGCACGCCGGGTGCGCGGAGCTTATTCGCCTCGGCGAGCACGAGCAACTCATCGTCAGGCGTGGAACTCCACAGGAAGTAAGAGAGGCGGGAGGCTAGTTCGAGGTCCGAGATTTTGTGAACGCGAGCGGGGTCGTTGGGCGTGGGGTGCTTCTCGATGCGGAAGAGGAAGTGGGGCGAAACGAGCACCGCCTGAATAGCCAGTTGCAGGCCTTGTTCAACGGTCTGGCCTTCTTTGCGTGCCATAGCGACGAAGCCTTCGAGCGGGGCGATGTCGGCGCGGGTGACAGGACGGCGGTAGGCGCGCCGGGTAAGCGTGGTGAGGATCTTCGTCACGCAGGCTGAGCCGGTACTGGGATCGCAAAGCAGAACCCGTTTGCGGCTGGCGCGTTCGACCTTTGCCGGGTAGGGGCCGATGAACTTGATCATGTTGAGGAACTTGTTCTTCCTATCGCTGTAGGCTTCTTTGTCTGTGAGCGTTTTGACGAAGTCGTCACCGATGAAACCGGCGCGGAAGACGTGGTCGCCTTCGGGCAAGTAGACGCGGAAGTGTTCCTCTGAATAGGGATTGAAATAGACGAGTCCGGATGGCTTCGTCTCCACCTTCTGTTTGTAGATGAGCTTGCCGTCCATCCAGAAGCCCATTTCGACGGGAGCGGCGTCTTTGGCGCGTTCACCCGGTAGCCCGATCGTCACTTCATATTCGCCATCCCAGTCGACGCGATGAGTGGCTTCGATGTTGGAGCGGTTGAGGCGGCGGATGGTTTTCGTTTTGGCGTGATATTCGAACTCGATGGGCTTCGCGGGGAGAGGGTCGGCGCCGAGAGCGCGGGAGGCGATGGTGTCGGCCGCTTCGAGGTATTTCTCCATGAGGACGGGCGAGATGGTGAGGACATCGCCAATGTTGTCGAAGCCGTAGCCGGAGTCATCGGTGGGGAAGTCCTTTTCGGCGCGGAAGTCGACCGCGAGGAGGTCGCGGATGGTGTTGGTGTACTCGACGCGGTTGAGGCGGCGGGCGGTGACGCGGCCGGGATCGGGTTTGACGTTTTTGTCGGCCTTCTCCCATTCCGCCTCGATGAATGTTGTGAAGGCGTTGATCTGCTCGACCGACGGACGGGGGAGCCCTTTGGGCGGCATTTCGCCAGAGCGGACTTTTTGGACGACCTTCTCCCAGTCTTCGCGGGCCGTGAGTAGCGTGGCGGGGTTGGTGAACGGCGCGAGGTTAACGCTACCGGATTGTACGCGGTCGTTATGGCAGGCCAGGCAGTTCTTGTTTAGCAGCGGTTGCACGGAATGGTCGAACCCCGGCTTGACAGGCCCCTGGGCGACGAGCAGCGCGGCGCACACGGGCAGCGCGGCTATCGCGACGGAGCGCATCGACACAATTGGCATAGATCCCAATTGTAAATAACGCTGCACCCCCTTTGCAGGTTACCCTGCCCCGGACAAAGGGGCAGGAAAGGTGATATAACTTCGCTCATCTTGTCCATCCCAATGGGGGGTCCATGTCTAAAATTCAGATTCTGATCATGCTTATCGCGGCAGCATTCATCCCGGCCGTGACCGCGCAGACATCGAAAGCGCTCATCTCCGGTATCGTCACCGATGCCAGCGGAGCGGCGGTCGCCAGCGCAAAGATAACAATCACGGACGTCCAGCGAAATCAGGACTTCCGCACCGAGACCAACGCCTCAGGCGTGTACCGTGTGATTGAGCTGACGCCTAGCGTCTACCGCGTCACCGCGGAAGCGGCGGGATTCCGCACCTACGTACTCGAATCGCTCGCGCTCTCCACGCAGCAGAACGCCACGCTTAACATCACCTTGGAGATTGGCGCCGTTACTGAGCGCGTCCAGGTAACCGCGACCGGACCGTTGCTCGAAGCTTCGAGCGCGACGTTGAGCTCGGTCGTTGAGAACAAGAAGATCATCGACCTTCCGCTCAACAACCGGAACATCTACTCGCTGCTCAAACTTGTGCCGGGCATCACGCCCTCCACGCCGAACTCGGAAAGCGACTTCTTCACCAGCACCATCCGGTTCTCCATCAATGGCGGCAAAGAGTCGCTCAATGACATCCAACTCGATGGCGTCACGGCGATGGTACAAAGCGACATTCAGGGCATCTATGGCGCCTCGGCGATCCCTTCCGTCGAAGGCATTCAGGAATTCCGTGTCCAGACCAACTCCTACACGGCGGAGTATGGACGCAGCGGCGGCGGACAGGTGACCATGCTCACCAAGTCCGGCAGCAACCAATTCCACGGAAGCGCGTTTGAATTCCTTCGCAACAGCGCGATGGACGCCAAGAGCTTCTTCCTGAACCGGTCGAACGGCCGCAAGTTGTCGTTCCAGCAGCATCAGTACGGCGCCAGCACAGGTGGGCCGATCCGGAAGGACAAGACCTTCTTCTTCGCTCTCTTTGAAAAGCGGCTCGTGAAGTCGGGCAGTTTCTCGCAGTTCAGCGTCCCCACGCCACAACAATTGGGCGGCGACTTCTCGAACACCCGCAACACCAACGGCGCCGTCCGCCCGATCTATGATCCCTTCACCACCCGGGTTAACCCGGACGATTCGAGCAAGTTCATTCGCACGCCATTCGCCGGCAACCAGATTCCCGCCGCGAGATTCGATCCTGTGGCTGTGAATGTCACAAAACTCTGGCCGGCGACGAATCAGGTGGGCCAGTTGAATACGAATCTGAATAATGTCGCCATCCAGAAAGTGACGCGCTCGCCAACGGACCGCGTCGACTTCAAGATCGATCACAATCTGAGCCAGAACCGCCGCATGTTCGTCCGTTACAACCGATTCAAACAGGACACCGCCGCCGCCGATTTCTGGGACAATGGCGCCGCGCCGAGCGACGGCATCATGTACTGGGGCTCCCACAACGCCGCCATCGATTACACCGAGACCATCGGCGCAGGAACGGTGTTGAACATCCGCGGTGGCCTCAGTCTCTTTGACGCATGGCGTCCCGCTTTCACCTACGGCTATGACGTCACGAAACTCGGCCTTCCCGCCTCTCTGCAGGAGGTCACTCTCAAAACCGGCGCTCCCCGCATCCCGCGCTTCGACATCCAGGATTTCAACTCCATCGGGCCGAACAACGGCTCCACCTACAAGAGCAACAACGTCGCCTATACCGTCGTCGGCAATCTGACAAGAGTATCCGGCAAACACAGCATGAAGTTCGGTGGGGAGTGGCGGACCTTCGGCCTCGGCTTCGCCCAGTTCGGCAGCTCGCCCGCGAATTTCGTATTCACGCGCGCGATGACGCAGGGGCCTGATCCCCGCGTCGCCGGCAACGGCGACGGCTTGGCGTCCTTCCTGCTCGGCACCGGAACCAGCGGCGCGGCGACGCACCGCATCAAGCCGGCCGATCTCAGCCGTTACTACGCGATCTATGCGCAGGACGACTACAAGGTGAACTCCAAGCTCACCGTGAACGTGGGACTGCGTTGGGAAATCGAAGGCTCGAACACGGAGCGCTACGACCAGCAGACCGTGATGGATCCATTCGCGAAGAACCCCCTTTCGGACAAGACGGGGCTAGATCTGCGCGGCGTCTATCTCTTCGCCGGTGACAACCAGACCTTGGGCCGCCGCGGCGTTCGTGCCGCCGAGCACAAGTTCAACCCGCGCATCGGTCTGGCCTATCAGATGAATCAGAAGACGGTGATCCGCACCGGATACGGTATCTTCTACGGTGTCCCGAAGTTCGCCGCCACCGATCGCTGGACGGGCGCGCCCTATGCCAGCACGACGCCGTGGCTGTCCACGCTGGATGGTGTCAACCCGACCAACTTGCTGAAGAATCCATTTCCGCAGGGGTATGTGCTCCCCATCGGCCGTTCGCAGGGAGCTCTTTCGGGTGTGGGCTTCGCACTCAGCTCCGCCTGGGCAACCGAAATGAAGACGCCGTATAACCAGCAATGGAACTTCACCATCCAGCGTCATCTTTCGAACAACATGATGATCGAGGTGGCCTACGCCGGCAACAAGGGTACGCACAACGAGTTGGCGCAGGGCGATATGGGCCAGTTGCGGCCCGAATTGCTCACTCCGGCAACCCGGTTGTTGGACCTGGTTCCCAATCCGTTCTTCGGTCTGATCGATCCGGCCAGCGCGTTGGGCGCGGCCACGGTCCAGCGCGGCCGCCTACTCCGTGGCCAGTACGCGCAATTCACTAGCGTCGGACCGGGATCGCCGGCGTGGGGTAACTCCAACTACCACGCGATGCAGACTCGCTTTGACCGTCGTTTCGGCGGCGGAACAAGTTTGATGCTTTCCTATACGTGGTCGAAGTCGATTGCTGACTCCTCCGACGGGATTTGGAACGACAGCCAGGGAACGATGCGCAACTGGTACTGCCGGAATTGCGAGCGGTCTCTCAGCTCCTATGACGTTCCGCACCGAATGGTCGTCAATTTTAACTATGAGCTGCCCTTCGGCAAAGGCAAGCGCTACGGCGGCTCCATGCATTGGCTACCCAACACCATTCTCGGTGGCTGGCAAACCAACGGCATCTTCACCATCAACTCCGGCCAGCCGCTCATCTTCAGCCAGACGACGAACAACAGTTTCTCATTCGGCGGCTATCAGCGGCCGGATTCCACGGGAGTTGACGCGCGGATTAGCGTCCGTTCGATCGACCGCTGGTACGACACCACTCAGTTCAAAGTCGCCAAGGACTACACGTTTGGAAATCTCAGCCGCACGCATTCCAATTTGCGCAGCGACTTCACTCGCGGCCTGGATTTTTCGATGTTCAAGAACACCAAGCTCAGCGAACACATCAATCTCCAGTTCCGTGCAGAAGCCTTTAACCTGTCGAATACGCCGGTGTTCTCCGCGCCGAATAACAACGTGGAGTCCGGCGCGTTTGGCACGGTCACCGGGCAGAGCAACGGTCCGCGCTCTGTGCAGCTTGGGCTGAAGTTGCTGTTTTAACAGGCCGCCTATTGGGCCGGTTTCAAGGCACAATAGACGCTGAGGCCGATTCCGGCGAGGCTGGGAATGAAGATGAGAATATTTCCGAACTCCCAGGGGCCCGGATAGACCTTCAAAATGTACGCGATGCAGGCGAGAGTCGCCGCGGCGATGGTCCAGAAGCCATAGGTGCGGGATTCGGGGAAGAATCCCGCACCTATGAGGCCGGCAGAGCCTGCGAGGACGAGAATCAGCCAGATTCCCTTTCCGAGCGGGTCGTACAGAGGCGCGAACAGAATTTTGATGACTTCCCAGAGGCCGAATTGGGTCAGTGAGTCGATTACAAGCCCGAATGTGGCGAATCCGATGACCGGAAGCATCAGAACGATGCACACGAGGTAAAGTACGACGTTCATGCCCTAACAGGCGCGGCCAGAGGGGAAAGTGGCTCACGAGTGCAGGCTTTTCGACGGCGTTGGCGCGTTTCCTTATGACTGGTAGGAATCTCGATGGCTGCACGCGTACATCCCATTGCTCCACCGGCATCATATGCTCCGACCTACTATCCGCTGTATCCGGTGACGACTGCAAAGTTCGTGCTACTGAGCATATCTACATTCGGGCTGTATGAACTCGTTTGGGCTTATGAGAATTGGCTCCGGATTAACGGACGCCTTCGAGCCGGCCGCAGAGTGAGTCCAATATGGAGGACTCTCCTTTCCCAGATCTACCACTTTTCCCTTTTTCGAGGAATCCGGGATTTCGGCCTGTCGAACGGTGTTGACGCCTGGTGGAATCCATACCTTCTGGGTCTGGTTTTCCTGGTATGCCCTTCTTTGGGAAAGCTGCCTGATCAGTGGGGCATGCTGACATTAGCCGCTTCGATCCTTGCCTTGATTCCGGTCCAGCGCACGGCGCAACAGATCAACGGGCTCTATGCGGGGTCGGTAACCGAAGTCAGAAACCGTTCGCTGAGCGCCATCAATGTCATCGCACTCCTGATCGGCGTAATCATATGGACCGTGCTGTTACAGCGGTGGGGAATCGTGAAGATTTACATCGGGTAGGCGGCAGGACGCGGCCGGCACATTTTACTTGTGTCTGTAGACGCTCTTCATATAGATTGTCTTCATATGGACCTTTTGCAAGGCACGCTGGACATGCTCGTTTTGCGCACGCTGGTTTATGGCCCGCTGCACGGGTACGGTGTGGCAAAGGCGATTCGGGCGAGTTCGGATGAAAGGCTGGACATTGAGTTCGGCTCGCTATACCCGGCATTGAAACGGCTGGAGTTGAGGGGCTGGATTGCTTCGGATTGGGCGGTTTCGGAGCATAATCGCAAGGCCAAGTTTTACCGGCTGACACCGGCGGGGAAGAAGCAGCTTGGGCGGGAGCGCTCGGAGTGGGACCAGTTTGTGAAAGCCGTGGCCCGTGTGATGGGTCCGAAGCCCGGCGAGGTTTAGCATGTGGCGGAATTGGAGATTTCTATCGCCGTTTTATGACCGCTCCCGGGAGCGCGAGATGAGGGAGGAACTGGATGCGCTGGCGGGGATCTCAGACCGCCGGGAACTCGGGAGCCTGATGCTCGCCGCCGAAAATGCGCGGAGCGAGTGGCGGTGGGCATGGCTCAGTAATCTTGTGTGGGATATCCGCTATGCGGTCCGTGGATTGGCGCGGGACCGAACCTTTACACTCGTGGCCGTGTTGTCGATTGGGCTTGGAGTGGGGGGCGAACTCCGCGATCTTCTCGCTTGTCGATCAGGCCCTGTTCCGATTGCTGCCGGTGCGGGCGCCGGAGCGGTTGGTACTGCTGAACTGGCGGGGCGCTTCGGTATCCAGTGGCTGGGGAACGACGAATCTGCTTTCGCACCCGATGTTCCGGGATTTGAGCAAAGAGAACACCGTCTTTGACGGGATGTTCGGGCAGCATCCGACGGAGGTGCAACTGACGGTGAGCGGCGCCGCGGAGGAGGTAAATGCCGTGATCGCGTCGGGATCGTATTTTCCCGTTCTTGGCGTCCGCCCGGCGTTAGGGCGGTTGTTCGATGAGTCCGGCGATCAGCGGCCCGGTGAGCATCCGGTAGTGGTGCTCTCCTACGACTTCTGGAAGAACCGCATGGGCGGGGCGAATGATGTGATCGGGCGCAAGGTGCTTGTAAACTCGTTCCCGATGACCGTGACCGGTGTGGCGCCGGAGGGGTTTCGCGGCGTGGATTGGGGCGGTGTGCCGGCGTTATGGATCCCGATGATGATGAAGAAACAGGCGACGCCGGCCTTCGATTGGCTGGACAACCGGCGGGGGCGATGGGTACACGTTTTCGGACGGCTGAAGCCGGGTCTGACAGCGGCATCGGCACAGGCGGGTTTGCAGCCGTGGTTTAAGGCGATGCTGGAAGCGGACACAAAGCGCTCCGATTGGCCGAAGGTGACGCCCGACCTGTTACAACGTTATTTTGCATCGACCCTCGAGGTACTGCCAGCAGGCCAGGGCCGTTCCGATATCGCCCGGCAGTTGGAGCGCCCATTGATGGTCCTGTTGTCCGCTACCGGGTTAATACTGCTGCTGGCTTGTCTGAACGTTGCAAATCTGTGCCTGGCGCGCGGCTATTCGCGGAGGCGCGAAACCGCGATCCGGATGGCTCTCGGGGCGTCCGGTGGGCGCCAGCTGCAAGGGATGCTGGCGCAGAGCGCTGTTCTGGCGGTGGGCGGGGCGCTTGTGGGGCTTTTGCTTGTTCCGTTGGTTGCGCGGGCGCTGATTTCCTTTTTGCCAAGCGACGTCTCCCTATCGAGCGACGTGAATTTACGCGTGCTGCTTTTCTCAATGGCGGCGGCCGTGGGAACGAGTCTGCTATTCGGGCTGGCGCCGGCGATTCATGCGAGCCGTACGAAGCCCGGCACCGCGATGAAAGAAGAGTCCGGCGGTGTTGCCGGCGCGGTGGGGCTGCGAAAGGCGCTGGCGACGGGCCAGGTTGCTTTGGCGCTCGTGCTGCTGATTGGAGCAGGGCTGTTTGTCCGAACGCTATCCGCGCTGCGGTCGCAGGGCCCAGGGTTCAATGCCACTAATCTGTTCCGGTTTCGTATCGACCCGAGCAAGAGCGGCTACACGGGTCTGCAAGCGAAACGAGTCACCGGGAGGATTGTCGAATCCGTACGCCAGATTCCGGAGGCGCGGAGTGCCGGGTTATCGTGGCAGGAGTTGTTGAACGGCTACGCGTGGAGCCAGCCGGCGACGGTTGACGATGGAACCCGGCGGGTGACGGATGGTCCGATCTTTTGCAATGGGATTGGGCCGGGCTTTCTAGAGACGATTGGAGTGCCGATTCTGGCCGGCCGCGGGTTTACGGAGCGAGATGCGCACGATTCGGCGGAATTCGGATTCCGGTCGGCGATTATCAACGAGAGCTTTGCGAAGCGCTACTTCGGGGATAAGAGCCCCATCGGAGCGCGGATAGGCCTGGGGAACGCACCGGATACGAAGACGAATATTGAAATCGTCGGCGTGATGGCGACATTCCATTACCGGGGGCTTAGAACGCTGGAGGAGCAGGCTGCGTTTCCGGCATTGGAAGCGACCGGGGGTGGCGGAACGATCTTTGTGCGGAGCAATGTTCGTTCGGAGGCGGTGTTTCCTGCGATTCGCGAAGCGGTGCGGCGCGTGGATCCGAACATTCCGGTGACGGGGTTGCGGACGGTGGACGACCAATTGGACCGGTCCCTGATGAACGAGAGAATATTGGCGACTCTGGCCAGCGCTTTCGCCGCGTTGGCGATCCTGCTGGCATTACTGGGGCTGTACGGCGTAATTTCCTTTGTCGTAACCAGGCGTACGAGGGAGATTGGGATACGGCTTGCGCTCGGCAGTTCGCAGGGCCGCGCCGTTCGGCTGATTCTGCGGGACGCGTTTGTCATGGTGACCGCCGGGGTGACGATCGCGGTGCCGGCCGTTTGGAGCTTGGGACGGTTCGTGGAGAACCAGTTGTTCGGAGTGCGCCCGATGGACGGGGTGACCATAGCGGGCGCAGTCCTGTTGGTGGGATTCGCCGGATTGACTGCAAGCCTGATTCCGGCGCGGAAGGCCGTTACACGGAGTGTGACTGAGACGCTGCGCTGGGAGTGACGCCGGTTATACGTCCTCATTCCGGATGCGGCGGACAAGGGCAAGGAACTGCTGCTGGTCCGTCCGGTTGAGGCGCCTGGCGGGCGCCGTGATCTTCGCGCTGACAGATTTGGCGACGGCGAGTTTAGCGAGTTTCAGAGTGCGAACGCCGGAGACCTCGGCCGTTACCGGGTAGTCGCCGTCGGCGAGGTTGGAGGGAACGGTGACGTTGATCTGGTAGAGGCCTGCGGAGGTCATGCCCGCGTACGTAACTTGGGCGGCCTGGGAGTCGATTTGTACGGTTACCGGCGTGGAGGTCTGCAGGGGTGCGGTGACAACTGTACCTGCGTTGACACCCGGCGTTGTTGGACCGAAGCCGGTGCCGAAGAGTTGGATAGTTTCGCCGGGTTTGGCGGGGACAGTGGTCACGCCGCTCACGAGGTTCGCGGGTCCGATGAGGGTTCCGTCGGCACGGACAGCGGCGACGTTTTCCCCAGGGAATTGGAAGAAGCCGGGCATGAGGCGGCTGAACGCGACGGTGATTGGATCGGAAGTGCCTGTGGAGTTTGTGACGGTGACTTGCACGTTGCCTTCTGTGGTCGTGTCTGGGGCGAGAACGTTGATTTGTGTGGGGCTGACGTAATAGACCGAAGCGGGTTGGTTGTTGATGCGGACGCTCACGCCATCGAGCGCTTCGGGAAGCTTGCCCGCTATCGTGAAGTCGCTGGATTTCCAGGTGCGTGTGGTAGCGGCGAGTGCGCTGCCGGCGATGGTGACCCAGGAGCCGGAGACGGCGCCGCGGCGGAATGTCGCTCCATTGGTGACGCCGCCGAGGGCGAAGATGGTTGGCTTGGAAACGGACGCGGAGTCGGACGGGGTGTAGTCCATGACGACATCCCAATTGACGGCAAGGGCGCCGACGGCGGAACCGGGAATCGTGATCCAGGGGCGTATGACGGAGGCACGCTGGGTAGCGTCGCGGATGGCGGAGAGCACGCCGTCGCTGTCTGGCGCCTCTCCATCAATGAACAATTGCGTGGTGAGGCTTTTGCCGCCGGTGAGGGTGACCTTTACGTGCACGTGCCGGACCCGGCCTGTGTAAAGACCTGGCTTGATGGTGCGGAAGAGATACTGGCCGTCCGAAGCGGTTTCGAATGTTCCGTAGCCTTGGAAGTTGCCATCACGTTTGCCGTTCTGGACGCCGTTCGAATGGATGTAGGAGCCGTAGTTGTCGGCCTGCCAGATTTCGACGATGGCATTGCGGACAGGATTGCCATTTTTGTCGAGGACGCGGCCGCTAAGCCATGCGGGCGTTCCGACGCCGGGAGTGATGGCGTTGTTGATGATGAGTAGATCGTTGTCCTTGTCGAGCGGGAGCTTATCGGGGTAGTAGGGGCCTTCGGTGGTGGACGGAGTAAGAGTGAGGGCCTGCGCAAAGAGGCCTTTTTCGGTGAAGAAGAGGCCGCCCGCGCTCATGGCGGCACTGAGAAACCTGCGGCGGTCGAGCGTCATTTTTCCGGTATTGATCTGCATTGTGATCCCCTTGTGAATTCGGTGTACATGCCGATAGACACGGCTCGGATCACGCCGGTTGCGGTCGAGGGTGCAGCTTTAACGGGCTTTACGGTGGTTTAACAGTGGGTTAACAATGGAGGGGATGGACGATTTGACGGATAGAATCTGGAGATATCCGCAAGGCTGCTCGGGGAGACCGTGTATCCGAGGCACGAATATTCTTGTTTCGCAGATTCAGGATCTGTATAGGGACGGGACGAGCGTTCAGCGCCTTTTGGAACGGTATCCGCAACTGGCATGCGAGGACCTGTTGGCCGCGCTGCAACAGCTCCCTGCGAATGCTGCCCCGCCTACTTCGGCAGGTACGAATTAATGAAGTCCAGCGACTCGGCGATGTCGGTGCGGAAGGCGAAACCGGCGCCTTTGCAGTTCTCATTCAGCACGAATGAATTTACGCCAACGATGGTGCTCGACGTGCCGAGGAAGATTGGTCCGCCGGAGTCGCCGAAGCAGGTTCCGCCGGTCCAGTGACCAGGGTTATTGGATAGATGGATGTTGTAGCCGTCGGTCAACGCGCTGCGCAAGTCGACGAGTTTCGTGGTGCCCTTGCGGCGTTCCTTTGCTTGGAGTAACTCCGGCTTTACGCCTTGCAACCCGTAGCCGACCACGGTAAACGATATATCCTGCTGTCCGCGGCGTGTTGCCAATCCATCGAGAGCGCCTTCGGTGGCGAGCGAGGCGTAGCCCTTGGCAGTAGTCACCGTCTGGTCGAGTATGACAACGCCGACATCGTGCGTGTTAGGTAGGGTGAGGGCTCCGGTCCAGCCCGGATGAGGGTGGGGTGTTCCGGTGACGCCGCCCGCGAGCGGGTAGCCGCCGGGCTGGGTGACCACAAGCGGATCGAAATAGACGCGCGCCTTGGCGGCGGGCGGCTCCGTGCAGTGTGCCGCGGTCAGGAAGACTGTCGCCGAGATCAGCGTGCCGGAGCATCGCCAGAGCGGGGTGCCGGCGGAGTCGGAGAGAACGACGAGTCCGACGTACGGGTGATCGGTACCGTCGGGTTCCCCGAAGGTCACAGCAAAAAGTGGCAGGACGAGAAGTGCGGTAAGCGGAACCGGCAGGAAACGGGCCATGGGACAACTCCTGGAAAATCTATATTGGCGCTTGGGCGTCGATAGAAGTATAGCTGGATTCAACTCTTATTCCGCAAGGGCAATAGTACTATGCCGGCTGTGCCACCGATTCCGCACCGCTGGCCGGGACTGCCGCGCCGCCACCCTCATTGAACGAATAACCGAAGCCCCGGACGCTACGTACATAGGTCGGGTTGGCGGTGTCCGGTTCCACTTTCTGGCGGAGGCGGAGGATGTACACATCAACCGTGCGATCGGTAACCGCGCGGTCATGACCCCAGACTGCGTTCAATAGCTGTTCGCGGCTAAAGACGACCCCCGGGCGGGACATCAGGAATTCGAGCAGACGAAATTCGGTCGCTGTGAGAGTGAGTTCACCGCCGTTAAGGAAGACGCGGCAGGAGGTGCGGTCGAGCTCGAGGCCGCCGGCCTTCAGTGTGCGCACCGCGGAAGTCTGGCCGCGGAACTGGATCTTGATACGAGCGATCAGCTCGCGGACGAAAAAGGGCTTTACGATGTAGTCGTTGGCGCCGAGTTCGAGGCCGACGATGCGGTCCGTTTCCGTAGCACGGGCGGTGAGGAAGATCACCGGCAAAGCGGCCAGCTCCGGATGGTTGCGAATGGACTTGCAGATCTCCAGGCCATCGGAATCGGGCAGCATGATGTCGAGAATTATGAGGTCGGGCCGTTCGCGGCGGCATAGTTCCACGGCGCCTTTACCGGTCTGCGAGCCGGCGAACACATAGCCTTCCTTTTCCAGGTTGTACTTCAGCAGAGCGAAGAGGTCGGCATCGTCCTCGATTAGCAATATTTTTTTCATTCAAGTCCCTGGTCTCACGCTAACGCGGAATCGTTACAAATACATTACGAGACGGTTAACTGTGTGCGAATATCGCTGTCTTCGCTCATACCCATGTCTTCGACAGGCAGGGTAAAGATAAATGTCGAGCCTTGGCCAAGTAACGATTCGACTCGCACATCGCCGCCCTGGGCGCGAACCAGGTGTTTGACGATGGAAAGGCCGAGGCCTGTGCCACCGAGCTCGCGCGAGCGTGCCTTGTCGACCCGGTAGAAACGTTCAAAGAGACGAGGCAACTCGTCGGGTGGAATACCGATACCGCTGTCGCGGACGAACACTTCGATGGTTTTCAGCCCCGATAGCAGGCGCGCGCCGACGGTGATTGCGCCGCCTTCGGCGGTATATTTGAGCGCGTTGTCGACCAGATTGGTCACGACCTGATTCACTGCCTCGGCGTCGCAGAAGGCCTCACTCGGACCACCGGCGTGTTCGAGGGTGAGTGTGATGTTCTTCTTGACGGCGAGCGGCGTCATGGAGTCAACGGTGTTTTCGAGCAGGCGCTCAACGTTATAGCTGGCGAATGAGAATTTCTGTTGCTTGAGCTCGACGCGGGAGAGGGTGAGGAGGTCGGCGGTGAGGTTGGCGAGGCGTTCGGCGTTCTGCCGGATGATTTGGAGGAAGCGGGTGTTGTGGTGAGGGTCATCCATGGCGCCGTCGAGAAGGGTTTCGGTGTAGCCCTGGATGGAGGCGAGCGGCGTGCGGAGCTCGTGGGAAACGTTGATGACGAAATCCTTGCGGACGCGCTCCACCTTTTCGAGTTCGGCATGTTCGCGTTCGAGCTCCTGGAACATCGCTTCGAGCTTCTCGCCGGTTTCGTTGAGCTTTCGTTCCAGCAGGCCCAGCTCGTCGGTGCCGGTGCGCTCCAGGCGCGCATGGAAGTTGCCGCGGGCAAGTTGAGCGGCGTAATCGATGATGGAGCCGAGACGCCGGGCGATTGCGCGGGCGAACCAGAGTGCGAGCAGGATGGCCGGCAGGAAGGCGATGGCGGTCGATACGAGCATGCGGCGCCGGATGATGTTGACCTGGCCCTGAATCTCCGAGAGAGGCACGGCGATGCGGAGGGCCCCATCGTCAACCGGTACGGCGACGTAGAGGAAGTCGACGCCGATCGTAGTGCTCTTGCGGCGGGCGGAGCCGACGCGGCCGGCGAGAGCCGCCTGCACTTCGGGGCGGCTGCTGTGGTTTTCCATGTGTCCGCTATCGGCGTCGGATTCCGACCGAACACTGCCGTCGCGTGCGATGAGCGTAAGGCGTCCGCGTGTTTTTCCGGCGAAGGCATGGACGGTCGCCGCTTCCTTAAGATTCAGCCCGCGCTGCAGTCCGAGGGCGAGCATGAAGCCTTTGTCCGTGAGCTCGCGTTCGAGAGTCTCCTGATAGGTGCCTTCCACGACCTGCGTGGCGAGAAAATCCACAGCAGCGAGCGCGACGATGAGGAGGCAGACCACCGCGCCGATGAGCTTGAAGAATATTTTTCCCGTCATGCCGGAACGCTTACTACCCATTGTAGGCCCACTACAGGCATAGCAGAGGGCCGTGACAGGGGTGTTACTATCGCGCCAATTCTACGACAACATAGGCGGTTACGCGGGGCAGCGAAAACTCGGTGGCATCGCTTTCGACGACGACATCGGCAGCCTCGACGGATTCGCCGAATGCGCGGGCGGCTACCTTCGGCCATTTGCCGAGGACGCGAATGCGGACGCCTTCCACGACGCGATTGCTGTAATTGAGCAGCGCGACGCGGCGGCGAGTAGTGTCGCCGAAAAGGCGGGCGACGACCACTTCACTGCCGTAGAGGCGGAGGAGCCGTTTGCTGTCGGTGAGTCTTTGACGGACTTCGTACGCGAAGGCGGAGGGGTCGCCGCCCTTGGGTTTGACGTTGAGGTCAATCTTGGGGTCGGGCGCCGTAATGACTTTGAAGAGTAAGTTGCGCCGGAGGAGAAGGTTCATGTTCTCGGCGGCGGCGGGGGAGCCGTCGTCGAGAAAGCCGATGTTGGCGAGAAGTGGGAGTGGATCGGCGGGGAGAGATACCAGAAACCTGTGCATTTCCCCGAAGGATTTCCAATCTTTCGGGCCGGCGGTGACGAGGGCGTCGATACCGAACGCGTGGGCTTCCGCGGCGGCAAGCGCGGCACGGCCGTCGCCGGCCGTGACGAGGGCTTTCCCCTTGATGCCACGGGAGTAGCGAGCGCCGTTGGAATCCACCCAGGGGGCGCTGGACGCACGGGCCTCGTTCATACGGTAGCGCACGCCCGGGGCGGGGAGCTTGGTGGTGGCGCCTGGATCAATCGAATTGGCGCACTGGCCTTTCCAGGCGTCGGCTTTGGAGGGAGGGATGTTAACGCACTCGACGCCGGCTTCACGGATTCCGGGAGCGGGGTCCGCGTCGACATATAGGCCGGGGAGCGCGGCGGCCAGGAGGAGCAGAACGGTCACAGCTTAATCTCTTTTCGATTGATTTTGGACTTGTCGAAGACACCCAGGCCGAGGCCGCCGGCGAACTCGATGTGACCCGGTTCGCGGATGAAGTTGTTGGTGTTGGGGTCCTTGCGGAAGTCACCCTTTTTGACGTAGTCCATGGAGCGGTTGAAGACGCTGATGGCGCCTTCGGCCTTGCGTTTTTCTTCGATGATATCGGTGAGAAGACGATCGATGGCGACCGGGTCTGTGCCGAACATCATGCGGGCGGGGTAGAAGCGGAAGCGGTCCTGGTGGAGGAATGGGCCGCCATGCCAGACGCCTTTAATGCCGTCC
Source organism: Acidobacteriota bacterium (assembly GCA_016185425.1). Lineage (GTDB taxonomy): Bacteria > Acidobacteriota > Terriglobia > Bryobacterales > Bryobacteraceae. The sequence goes on from JACPNQ010000037.1 coordinate 156,899, forward strand.
ATGATTTGAAGGACGGTGCGGGAGCGAAGGGGCTCAACCGAGGCGAGGGTGCCGATGAAGGAATAGGTGTTGGTTTTTTCGAAACGGTGGGAGCGGGCAACGTTGTGGAAACTGCCGTAGGCGATATTCTTCAAGCAGCCGGTGACGCCGGATGCACCGTGGTCCTTCATATTGGGGACGTTAATGATCTTGGTGAAGCGTTCGCTAATGAGGCGCACTATGTTGGAGCGCGTGTCGTCTTCGCCGAAGAAATCGACCTCGACATAGGTGCGGGGGTCGTAGCCGTTGATGGCATCGCGGAGAGAGCTCGCGGCCCAGACGTTGACGCCGTCGGGTAGATACGTGGGGTATTTGACGGAACTGACCTGATCCTGGAAGCGTTCGTAGCAGGTGATGTTCTTCGCGGGAACGCCGGTGGCGATGAGCTGTTTGCAGATTTCGGCGACGACAACGGGGTGGGAGCAGATCTTCGGCGCACCGGAGCAGTTGAGCTTGATACCGACGACGTCCTTGGGATCGATGAAGCGGCGCCAGGCGGCGCGATAATCCTTTTCACCGGTGAGCGCGAGCAGGCCTTGTTTCATCATTTCCGCGACGACGGCGGCGTCCACCTTATCGGTACCGGGGTCGATGGAATTGGCCGCGTGGACGTCGACAACTTTGCCGGGGAATGGGCCGGGCATACCAGGTTGCCGAGCGGGTGTGTAGCTGGAATGAACGCGGTATTGGGGGAGGCCGTCCGTATTCGGCGAGGCAAGGGCGGCCCCGGCGACGGATGGGAGCGTCAGGAAATCGCGGCGTTGCATAGAATTAAGTCTAGCGAAAGGAACCCATGACAGATCGCCGAAAGTTGTTCACCTCGATCGCCGGAGTGGCCGCGGCCGCCGGCGCTGCGCAGGCCCAGACGGGGCCGGAGAAGAAAGTACACCGGAAGGGTGGCCCGCCGAAGCAGGCGCCGCTATTCAACGGGGCCGTGTCCTACGGCAATTTGCTCTTCATTGCTGGGAAGGGTGCGCATTTCCCCGGCGACATCACCGCTCATACCAAGCATGTGCTGGATGAGATTGAGAAGGAGTTGACGAACGCCGGATCGTCGATGGACAAAGTGTTGAAGTGTAACGTCTACTTGCACGATTTGAAGGATTACGACGAGATGAACAAAGCGTTCCGGGGTCGTTTCGGCAATGAGCCACCGGTACGGACGACGATCGCGGCGGCAGCCGGTATTCCGGGTAACTCGCTGGTTGAGATCGACGTGATCGCCTATATATAGAGCTTGTTCGCGCGGATATAGGCGAGGACCGCTGGGGCGAGTTCCCGGGGCGCCTCGCCGGCCGTGAGACGGCGGCGGAGATCGGTGCTGGAGATGCTGAGGTCGAGTGTCTCCAGGCGATGGATGCGGGCGCCGTTGGGGACGTCGTAGGCATAGCCGGGGCGGGAGAGGACGATGAATTCTACTTGCTCGAGGACATCGCGCCAGCGGAACCAGGTTTCGATTTCGCTGAAGGCGTCGGCGCCGATGAGAAAGAAGAGTTGGGCTTCCGCGCCCAGTTCGGTACGAACACGCTCAATCGTGAGGATAGAGTAGCTTTTCGCTTGTCCTTCTTCGAGGCGGGAGGCGGTGAAGCGTGGGTCGGCGCTGGCTGCAAGTTCGACCATGGCGAGGCGATGAGGGTAGCTGGCGCTGGTCTGCCGCCGCTTATGCGGTGGAATCGCGTTGGGGATCAGCAGGACTCTGTCGAGCGAGAAATGATCGGCGGCTTCCCGTGCGACGGCGATGTGGGCGTTGTGGATGGGATCGAATGTCCCACCGAAGAGGGCAAGGCGCACAAGGGAACTCAGAAGCTTAGCCCAATGAGGAAATCGACTTGGTTCGTGGAGCGAATCGGGCCGGAATCGGGCCAGTGGGTGAAGCGGATTTCCGGGGAGATGCGGACCATAGGGACTTTCAATTCGAGACCACCGGCTCCCAGGAAGCCGCGGCGACTGCTGTCGACCGAGGCCCCGCCCAGAAAACGGCCGATATCACCGAGACGTTGGAAGTTCACGCCTGCGCCGGCGTACGGGCGGACGACGACGCCCGGCATCCGGACCTTACCGTAGATGGGGAACTCCCAGGAATTTGCGGAGCCGGAACTGAGGACGCCGTCGGCGTTCCAGCGGCGGTAGAGGGCATCGGCTTCTATGCCGAGGCCAAACGGCAGCCTGACTTCAAACATCGGACCGATGATGACATTGCCGCGGCCCTTCACCACATTCGTAATCGCGCCGGTCTTTGATTCCGCTTTGACAAAATCATTAAGAGGAGTGCCGCCGCGGACGCCGAAGCCGATGTTCTGACTGTATGAAACGCCTAGGGTTAACCCGCAGCAGACGAGGATTTTACGGAGTAGTCCGCACATCTTCTCAGTGTAGGAGAAAAATGCGATGAAGCAGTGAGAGAACGCGTTACTTGCACGCACTAACACCTTGTGACCCTCACATTTCCGATGCAGTGGCTCCGCGGGCGCAGCGTCCCGCCGGAGGACCAGCGCTTGGCCCGATTGCGGCGTGTGTTGCATTATGCGATTTCGAATACCCGATACGCCCGCGCGTATGACCGGGAGATGGCCTGTGTAGAGCAGGTGCCGAAGTTGGATCTGTTCGAGTTTCTCTGCCATCCGGAACGCTATTCGGTGGAGAAGGCAAGTTCGTGCAAGGCGGAGCAGTTGAAGTATCCATTGGGAAACGCTCCCCGGACCGCGGTGGTGGGGAGAATGGTGGCGGAGTCGAGGCGGGTGCGATGCTTTTCATCGTTATATGCGGAGAAACTGCGGGCGTTCGAACCGCAGGCGCTGGCTGCGCCCCTTGACGCGCTGCGCGCTGCGGCAGGAGAAGCGGCGGCACCGTTGCGGAACGCGGTGATTGTGTTTTCCGGGATTCTGGAAGGGCCGCTGACACCGGCGGATGGCGACGAGTTGTGGCGACGATACGAGGTGCCGGTGTTTGAGCAGTTTCTGGGGTTGAACGGGGAACTGCTCGCGTGGGAGTGCGAGATTCACCATGGGCTGCATGTGCGGGAAGAAGCGGCGTATTTCGAGGAGGGCGAGGAGCGGCTATTGGTCAGTTTCCTGGCGAACCGGCGGCTTCCGCTGCTGCGGCTGGAGACGGGTTTAACGGGGCAGGTGGTTACAGATCCGTGTCCGTGCGGGGATCCTGCGCCGCGCCTGATGGGTCTGCGGCGGCGCGCGGCGCGGTGCGCGGCGGCGGGGGCCGTGGATGTGGCGGCGGTGAGTTAAAATAGACGTTTGTGCGGATGTGGCGAAATTGGCAGACGCCCTGGATTTAGGTTCCAGTGCCCTCACGGGCGTGGGAGTTCAAGTCTCCCCATCCGCACCATTTATTAACCGTGGCGCGACTCGAGAAAAAACAATCCCCGGCGGGCAATGTAGCGGAATCGCATCCAGTCCAGAGCGCATCGCCAGATAGAACGTTCGCGTGGGGATTGATGATCCTTACGCTGGCGTTGTACTTGCAAACGGCGCAGTTCGGGTTCATCAATCTCGATGATCCGGGGTTTATCACCGAGAATCCCCAGGTGAGAGCCGGGTTGACCGGCGCGGGCATCTGGTGGGCGCTGACGACGAACTATATCAACTGGCAGCCGTTGGTGTACCTGTCGCACATGCTAGTGGTTACGGTGTTCGGGATGGATCCGGCCGCCCACCATCTGTTGAACGCGTTGCTGCATGCTTGCAACGCGGCACTTGTGTTCGTAGTGCTCCGGCGGATGAAACTGATGCTTTGGCCAAGTGCCATTGCCGCGGCGGTCTTTGCGGTGCATCCGCTCCGTGTCGAATCGGTGGCGTGGGTGACGGAGCGCAAGGACGTGCTGAGCGCGCTCTTCTGGCTGTTGACGATGTGGGCGTATGTCCGCTACGCGGAGGCGCCGAGGGAGCGGAAGCGATACTGGGCGGTGATTGGATTGTTCGTGCTCGGCTTGATGTCGAAGCCGATGCTGGTAACGTTGCCTGTTTGCCTGTTGATCATGGATTACTGGCCGCTCAAACGCTGGCAAACGGAATCGCCGCGGAGTCTGGTATTGGAAAAAGCGCCGATGGCGGTCCTTGCGAGTGTAGTGGCTGTAGTGACTATCATCACCCAGCAAGCGGCCGGCGCGATGGCAACCTTGCACGATGTGCCGTTGGGCCTGCGCGCGGCGAACGTGGTGCGGTCCTATGCAATGTACCTGTGGAAGACGATCTGGCCGATGGACTTGGCGATTGTCTACCCGTTTCCCGAACAGTTTCCGCCGATAGAGCTTGCCGCGGCGGCCGTTGTGCTGGTTGCATTGTCGTATTGCGCTTGGAAAAAGCGCGAGAGTGAGCCGTGGTGGATTGCGGCATGGCTGTGGTACATCATCTCAGCCGCACCGACGATCGGGTTCATTCAGGTAGGTCCGCAGCCGTGGGCGGACCGTTATTCCTATTTGCCGTCGATCCTGCCCTTGGGTGCGGTCGCCTATGCGCTATGGCGACGGTTGGGACAAACAATGTTCCGTGCTGCGGGTGTCACCGCCGTCGCGCTGCTTGCGGTTCTTTCCTGGGTCCAGATTGGCAAGTGGCACGACGACGTTACACTGTATCGTCACGCGATCGCGGTGGCGCCTGGCGCCGGCACGGTGTACTTGAATCTCGGCGTTGCACTTGAGAAAGAGGGAAAGTTCAACGAGGCGATTGCGAATTATGAAATCGCCCGCCGGGTGAACGAGAAGGATTACACGGCGAATCTCAATATCGGCTTGACCTACTTGCTTGCCGGCCGGCCGGCGGAGGCGGTTGCACCGCTCGAGCAGGCCGCGCAATTACGGCCCACTTACCCGATCCCCAGGTACCATCTCAGCCGTGCGCTGGTCGAGCTAAGCAAGTTGGATGAAGCGGTGGCGCAGGTACGGAAGGCGATGCAGTTGTCGCCCAGCACGGGTGTGCAGGCGACCCTTCACATGCAGTTGGGAATGGTTTCCTATATCCGCAAGGACGATGCCGCTGCGCTGGCGGAGTTCCGCGAGGCGTTGCGATTGGATCCGGCATACTGGCCCGCGAGGAAAAATGCGGGTATCGCACTTGGAAATCTAGGGCGGAACAAAGAGGCTGCCGACGAGTTGCAAGTCTATTTGAACGCGAATCCGAATGACAAGGATGTGGCCGCGGTAATTGCGGCGCTGCGGAACGCAAAATAATGACCGGTATCCGCATCTTCATCGGCTCGGGCGATGCGAGTTTGCTGGAGCGGAAGGTGCTGATCTACTCCCTGCGGAAACATACGGCCCGTCCGCTTGAGATATGGACCTACAACGGCACGCGACGAGTCGTTGAGTCCTGTTCCCGAGAGATCCGTGACTGTTCGGCGCTGCTCGATGTTCCGAATCGAGGCTTTGTTACTGAGTTCAGCCTGTTCCGCTATATAATTCCCGAGTTATGCGGACGGCGAGGCAAAGCGATTTATCTCGATTCCGATATGGTGTGCTTCACTGACATCGGGGAGCTCTTCGATACCGACTTGACGGGCGCGGATTTCGCGGCGCGGCCGGATGCGTATCCCGAGATTGCCCCGGGGCGGTGGGCGTTGAGTGCGCTCGTTATGGATTGTGCGCACTGCCACTTCGATCTACCGGACATCTTTCGGCACATCACCGCGGGCCGGTTTACTTACCCGGAGTTCGCTCAGATGGGCTGCAGGGCGGCATCGTATCTGCACTACAACATCCAGCCGCTGCCGGACCGATGGAATTCCTTCGACTATCACGACGCGTCGATAAGTCTGATTCATTACACTGATCTCGACCGCCAGCCTTGGAAGTATCGCTTTCACTTCCACGGTGAGATCTGGTTCCGATATTTTCGAGAGGCTGTGGAGACGGGCTTTATCACGGACGCCGAGATCACCGAGTCCATTGCAAGTGGCTATGTCCGTACCGATATACGGGAAGGAAATCGAGGGCAAAATACGACCGGCCAACAAGTCCTCGGGAAATTGCGTTCCGGCCGGTTGGCGGCGCGGGACGTTGTCCGCCGCATTGCGCATTTCGTGAAACGGACCAATGTCTAGGCGCCCGCGCATTGCGATTGTGGATTGGCACGAGAAGCGGGAGTTCTACCAGGCGTTGACTCTCGCCTACGCAGCGGAGTGGACTGACGTGTCGCCCGCAGTGCTCGCCAATGACCCGCCGAACGTCGATCTGGTGCTGGTGAATGACGAGACTTGGTCATATTGCGCGGCGGGTATCGCTGAATCGAAGCGACGCGGAATCCCCGTGCTGCACCTGGCCGATGGAATTTGCGAGTGGCGAAATACGTGGGAGAATCCACGCGGGCTGTCATTTCTGCGGCCAGTGCTGGCCACGAAGATCGCCTGCCTCGGCGCCGCGCAGGCGCGGCTGATCACGTCATGGGGAAATGAGGGGAAGTGCGTGGTGACTGGCTCGCCGCGGTTCGACGCCCTGATTGGCCGGCGGCCTCGCGAGCGCGGTGTTTGCGTATCGATACTGATCGCTACGGCCCGGCAGCCCTACTTCAACGAAACGCATCGCGATGCCGCTGTCACGGCCTTGCGGGATTTGAAGCTGTGGTTCGGCGACCGCGGCGACTGCCAGGCCGTCTGGCGCGTTACGGCGGGACTCGATGAGGCGGTGGGTGTTCGAAACGCCGAGCTCGTTGCATTGCCGGAGCAATTGGCGCATGTGGACGCGGTGATTTCCACACCGAGCAACGTGATTCTCGAAGCGATGCTTTATGGGCTGCCCGTGGCGGTGCTCGACTATGCCAACAGCCCCGCGTATGTGTCGGCGGCGTGGACGATCACAGCGCCGGCGCAGATCGGCGCCGCGATCGGCGGGCTGATTGCACCGGACGCACCTCGCATGGAATGGCAGCGCACGCTGCTTGCCGATCAACTCGAATGCGCTACCCCCGCGACGCCGCGCGTGATTGCGTTGATGGAACGCATGATAAACGGCGAGCCCGAACCAGCGCCCGTGCCCGTTACGCCGGATCGCCGAGTCAGGGAATTGGAGGCGGAAGTTACGCATTTGCGCCGTGCGTTGGCGCTTCGTCCAACACAGGTGCTCTATCGCACGCTGTGCGAATTGAAGCGTTGGCTGGGGAGCCGCCGGTGATCTCCGTCATCATCGCGACCTACCAGCGGGAGGACCGGATTCGCCGGACATTGGCGCTCTTTGCGGGTTTGGCGGCACCGCAATGCGGCTACGAGATTATTGTTGTCGACGATGGCAGCGAACCGCCGTTGGGAAACCTTACCGGTCCACATGGCGTGCCCCTGCAAATCGTCCGGGCGCAACACGGCGGTCCCGGGGCGGCGCGAAATACGGGTGTTGCTGCGGCCCGCGGGCATCTACTGGTATTTGGGGCCGATGACTGCGAGCCGGAAGCGGATTGGCTGCTGGCGTACGAGGCAGCGCATGCGAGCGACCCGCACTGCGCTCTGGGCGGCGCGATCGTTCATGGCCTTCCCCGGAATGCGTGCGCCACAGCCGCGGATCTTCTCATTCGGTACATGCGAGCCCGTTACAACTCCAATCCCGCGCACGCCACGTTTTTCACGCCAAACAATCTGGCCGTGCCGGCTGCGGAGTTTCGCGCCGTCGGCGGCTTTGATCCGCAATTTGGGCCGGCCGGCGAAGATCGCGATTTTTGCACCCGATGGGTGGAGGCCGGCTATCGCATGGTCTCCGTCGACGCCGCGCGTGTGCGTCACATTCATCCATTGACGCTCATTTCCTTTCTTCGGATGCAGTTCGCGCATGGCCGCGGCTCCATGCTCTACCACAAGGAGCGGGCCCGCCGGAGAGGAACCGCGGTGCGCCTGGAGACGCCCGGCTTCTACGCGGGTCTAGTCGCATTTCCGCTGACTGCCAATGGTCCGTATGGCTTCCGGCACTTGCTGCTCCTGCTGCTCTCCCAAATTGCCGTCGCGGCGGGCGCCGCCCGCGCACTGATGACGCGGCGATAGAATACCGGGGTGCAACGCAGAGACTTTCTTGCCGCCGCGGCCGCGTCCCAGGTTGTTCCCGCCGCCGCGCCGATTCCCATCATCGACACCCACATTCACCTGTTCGATCCGCGCCGCCCGCAAGGGATTCCGTGGCCGCCGAAAGACAACTTGATTATGTACAAGCCGGCGCTGCCGGACCGCTATCGCGCGCTGACGAAATCGCTTGGCATTGTTGGCGCGATCGAGGTGGAGTGTAGCCCGTGGCTGGAGGACAACCAGTGGGTTCTCGACGTCGCGGCGAAGGACACAATCGTCGTGGGCATGATCGGCAACCTGGAACCCGGCAAGCCCGACTACCCGAAGCAGCTTGAGCGGTTTGCGAAGAATCCACTCTTCCGCGGCATCCGCTTTGGGAATCTGTGGGACCGCAGCATCCACGCGGAGTTGAATAAGCCGGAATTCATTGCCGGCTTGAAGCGCCTCGCGCTGGGCGGGTACACGCTGGATTCGGCGAACCCAACCGTGGAGTTGCTGGAGGATCTCATCAAGGTCGGCGACAAAGTGCCTGATCTGAAGATCGTGGTCGACCATCTGCCGAAGATTGCCATCCCCGCCGATGCCGCGGGACGTGCGCGATATGACGCCGCGATTCGCACGCTTGCGTCGCGTCCTAAAGTGTATGTGAAGGTCTCGGCGGTCCTAAGCAAGATCGGCGATCGCATACCGTACGATCTTGCTCCGTATAAGTCGAAGATCGACGCTCTTTACGACGCTTTCGGACCGGACCGTCTTCTCTACGGAAGCGACTGGCCGAACAGCGACCCGTTGGGCAATTACGCGCAAGTGCTACACGTTGTCCGTGAGTACTTTGAGGCGAAGGGCCCGGCCGTGGCGGAAAAATACTTCTGGAAAAACTCGGTTGCCGCCTATGGGTGGGTGCACCGGGAAAAAGGTCAGCCCGGTAAGTAACGTTTGCCAACAATCAGGTATCCTGTTGAATATGAGACTTAAGCTCTTCTCGGTAGCAGTCCTGTCGTTGTTGACACTCCCGCTGATCGCCGCCGATGCTGACACGAAAATCCGTGTCCGTTCCACGCCGCGTGGCGCCGGCCTGTTTGTGGATGGAAAGTACGTTGGGCCTGCTGGCCGATTCTCAGTTCCGGAAAAGTATGTTATTGAACCGGGCTCGCACGAAATCACGCTGAAGGACCCCCGCTATGAGGACTTCTCCGCGAAGATCGACGCGAAAGCCGGCAAAACCACCAAGCTCTCCGCGAAGTTGAAAAGGAAGGAAGAGCCCAAAGGACCGTTTGGCCGTCTTCGTCTGAAGGGCGGTGAAGGCGAGTCGTTCTGGTCTGTCGCGGCCGGCGACATTGGCCCCATCTACCTCAACGGCCAATTCATGGGCCACGTGGACGAATTGAACGACGTCGGTGGCGGATTGCTGGTACCGGCGGGGACTTATGAGTTGAAGGTCCAGTCCCAGATCTATGGCGAGTTTACGAAGACCGTGACGATCGAAGCCGGCAAAGTAAACCGGGTCGTCTACGGCGCCAAGAAAGAGCAGTAAGCGTCCACTTCGGCGCGCGATGGCGCCGAAGTCTGCGCTCCCAGTTTGGTCACGGACAATGCCGCGGCCGCATTCGCAAAGCGAAGCGCGTCCGCGGTGTTTCTGTTTTCAGCCAACGCGACAGCGAGTGCGCCGTTGAACGTATCCCCCGCGGCCGTAGTGTCGATGGCTTTCACCGGAAAGCCCGGAACTAACTTTCCGCCGGAGAAGCAACCCGCGGCCCCCAGTTTCAAAACCACGCCGCGCGCGCCGGCGCGAAGCAAGGCCTGTTCGGTTTCGGCGGGTGGTGCGTTGAGACCCGTCAGGATTCGTGCCTCGGATTCATTCGGCGTCAAAAAGTCCGTCAACTCCAATAAGTCGCGCGGCAGCCGTTGTGCGGGCGCCGGATCGAGAATCGTCAACGCACCCTCTTCTTTCGCTATCCGCATGGCATGCTTAACCGCGGCCAGCGGCGTCTCCAATTGAAACAGTGCGCACGCCGCCGTCCGATAAAGTGGACGCAACCCTTCCACGCCGCGCTCATCCACGCAGAGGTTTGCGCCAGACGCCACCAGTATCGAGTTCTGTCCGGCCGCGTCGAGCCAAATCATCGCAATGCCTGTGGGCGCGCCGCGCGTGGCGTGGACGAAAGCCGTATCGACGCCAGAGGCGGCCAGCGAAGCGCGCAGGTGGTCGGCGAACGCGTCGTAGCCGACGCGCCCCGCCATCTTCACGGTGGAGGGCTGCAACGCCAGGCGCGCCGCCGCGTTCGCCTGGTTGGCGCCCTTGCCGCCGGGCAACATTTGAAACCCTTCGCCCATAACGGTTTCGCCCGGCACCGGAAGATGCGGAGCCCGTGCCAGGAAATCCATGTTCAGGCTGCCGAGGACGACGATGTGCCGCCGCATAGTTCAGGGACGCGCAAGGTCGATGCCGAGCTTCTTCATCTCCTCGGCGTAGTACCGGCGGTGCAACAGGTCGAACTCCTCGCTGCCTTCGAGAATCTCCCGTTTTTGCGAGCGGATCTTCTGCCGCGCGGCCTTATCGATCTTGTCCTCGGCCAGCAATAGCTCCGTGAAAGTTTTCACGATATTGAGCCGGATGTCGTTCTCCGGCTTCTTCAGCCGGAAATCGCGCCCCTTGCGCATCGCATTGAGGATCTTGTGCGAGATGTCGGTGATCTTGTCGCGTGAGAGCTTCATGCCGTCGCCCGTATCGCGGCCGGAAGCGCGGACGATTTTCCGCTCGGCGATCAATTGATTCTTCACTTTGCGGAACATATCGGAGTAACTGACCTGCTCACGCCGCATGTACTCGCTGTATTGGGATAGGATCTCGCGGACCTCGTCGTTCAACTGGTCCTCGACCGACAGCTCATCCAGAATCACCTGGTTCACCACGTCTTTGGCCGAAGGCAGATTGGTGATCTCCACAAGGCCCGCGGAGACGGCCGTTACGATGTGTCCGGCGAGATAAGCGACAACTTCCTTCTGCAGCAGCATCCGAGTCTGAGTCTATCGGCGTTGCAAAGGAAGTGTCAATTCCTGGAGCCATTTGCTATACTGATGGTTTCCATGCTGCTGCATTTTCAGGGCCCCCATCACCATCATCGCCACGCGGCGAATGGCTGGGCCATTGGTTGAAATTGCGCTGAAGTACCGCAGCATGAGACCGTAACCTGGCCCGCCGATATACCGGCGGGCTTTTTCTTTCCCTAACGCCTTACACACCACAATGGATCTCGATTTTAAGAAAGCGGATGGCCTGATCACCGCCGTGATTCAGGACTACAAAACCGGCCGCGTATTGATGGTCGGTTATATGAATGAGGAGTCGTTCCGGCTCACCGTCGAGCGCGGGTATGCCATCTTCTGGAGCCGGTCCCGGCGGAAGCTCTGGCTGAAGGGAGAATCGAGCGGCCATAAGCTGCTGGTGAAATCCATTCAGACCGATTGTGACAAGGATGCCGTGCTGGTGCATGTGGAGGCAGTTGGCCCCGGTGTTTGCCACGAGGGATACGAGAGCTGCTTTTTCCGCACGCTGGAAGGCGGCGAATGGAAGGTGACCGAGAAACAGACCTATGACCCGAAGGCCGTCTACAACTAGGAACGAGAAGAATCCATGTCGAACAAATTGAAACTCGGTATTCCGAAGGGAAGCCTGGAAAACGCCACCATCGATCTGTTTAAGAAAGCGGGCTTTCACATTCAGTCTTCCAGCCGGTCTTATTTTCCGGTGGTGGACGATCCGGAAATCGAATGCATGTTAATCCGCGCGCAGGAGATGGCCCGGTACGTGGAGGACGGCGTGCTGGACGCGGGGTTGACGGGGTTTGACTGGATTCAGGAGTCGGGCGCTAAGGTCGTGAAGATTGCCGATCTTGTCTATTCCAAGCAAAGCTTCGGCAAGGTGCGCTGGGTCCTCGCAGTGCCGGAATCTTCACCGGTGAAGACGGTGAAGGACCTGGAAGGGAAGATCATTGCGACCGAGCTTGTCGAAGCGACAAAGAAGTATTTGCGTAAGAATGGCGTGAAGGCGAAGGTCGAGTTCAGTTGGGGCGCGACGGAAGTGAAGCCGCCTGACCTGGCGGATGCGATTGTGGAAGTGACGGAGACGGGGTCTTCGTTGCGCGCGAATAAATTGCGCATCGTCGAAGAGCTATTTACTTCGAACACGCAGTTGGTTGCTAACCAGGCCGCCGCCGCCGATCCATGGAAGGCGCGGAAGCTGTCCGATATCAAGATGCTGCTCGAAGGAGCAATCGCCGCGCTTGGCAAAGTCGGTCTGATGCTGAATGTTGAGCGCAAGAACCTCGAACGGGTACTGAGCATTCTTCCCGCGTTGAAGAACCCGACCATTTCCCCGCTCGCCAAGGATGAATGGGTGGCGGTGAATACAATTCTCGACGAGACCACCGTTCGCACTATCATTCCGCGCCTGAAGCAGGCCGGCGCTAGCGGCATTGTCGAGTACCCGCTCAACAAGATCATCGAGTAGCCCCGCATGATACGCATCGTTGAACACACGCAGGTGGGCCGGATCCTGGCTCGCAAGGCCGCCCGGTTTACGGAAGCGGAGGTGGCTGTCCGTCCAATAATCGAGGCGGTCCGTACGCGCGGAGACAAGGCGGTAATCGAGTACGCGAAGACGTTCGACGGTTTCGATCGGAAATCGCTGCGAGTCGGCGAGGCCGAACTGCAAGCGGCGGCGGCCGCGTTGTCCAAGGGTTTCCGGGCCGCGGTGAAGACGGCGTCGGCCAATATTCGCGCCTATGCCAAGTTGCAACTACCTTCCGCGAAGTCGGCCGTCATCTCCCCGGGACTGAAGGTCGGCCAGGTAATCCGCCCGGTCGACACCGTTGCCGCCTACATTCCGGCGGGACGCTATCCGCTGCCCTCTACAGTGCTGATGACCGTAATACCGGCGTTGGTGGCCGGTGTGCCGAACGTCTGCGTCACTTCACCGCGTTTCGTGCCGGAGATCTTTGGCACGGCCGCCCTGTTAAAGGCGCCGCACGTCTTTCAAATTGGCGGCGCGCACGCCATCGCCGCGTTCGCGTACGGTACGAAGACGGTGCCTCGCGCGGACCGCATCGTCGGGCCCGGCAACATTTACGTGGCGGCGGCGAAGAAGTTGCTCGCAGGGGAAGTTGGCATCGACTTCATCGCTGGACCGACCGAGATTCTGATGATCGCGGCCGATGGGAATCCTGCCTGGATCGCCGCCGACATGCTGGCCCAGGCCGAGCACGATACCGATGCGAGCGCCGTACTTCTGACAACGTCGAAACGGCTCGCCATCGCTGTACAAAGCGAAGTGGAACGGCAACTCGCCACCCTGCCGACTGCCGCCACGGCACGTAAGGCCATCGACAAGAATTCGGCAATCATCCTCGTACGCTCACTCGATGAAGCTGTCGAGGTCTCCAACCGCTTTGCGCCCGAGCATCTCTCGATTCCCGATGCGTCGCTCGTGAACGGTATTCGCCACGCCGGTTCCATCTTCATCGGGCCTTATAGTCCCGAGGCCGCCGGAGACTATGCCTCCGGTCCCAACCATGTTCTGCCCACCAGCGGCGCTGCCCGTTTGCGCGGTGGACTCTCCGCCATGGACTACGTCAAGATCATCTCCACGCAGGAGTTGAACGCCGCGGCTCTGCGCAAGTTGGAACCCGCGATCACGACGCTCGCCCGCGCGGAAGGACTGGAAGCGCACGCGCGCAGCGTGGAGGTGCGCCGTGCCAGGTAGCCCGAAGAACACCGGCTTACGCCCGCGTCCAGCCGTTGAAAAGATGGCACCGTACCACCCGCCCACCGGCGGCCGCATGGACCGGCTGCGCCTGGACTTCAACGAGAACACGCTCGGCTGCAGTGAAAGCGTGACCCAGTTCATCGCCGAGCACCTCGTTGAGAACGACCTTGCCGTTTACCCCGAATATGGGAGGGCCGTGGAGGAGCTCGCAAAGTTCTTCAACGTGGACCAGAGTGAGTTCACCATCACCAACGGTACCGACGAGGCCATTCAAGTCCTCGTCAATACCTATGTCGACGATGATGACGACGTGATTATTCTGAAGCCGTCCTACGCCATGTACCGCTTCTATTGCGAGGTAGCCGGCGCGCAGATCCGAGAGATCTCCTACCGTCCCGGTACGCTGGCATTTCCGCTTCAGGAATTGATCGGAGCGATTCAGCCCGCGACGCGGCTCATCCTCATCTCCAACCCCAACAATCCCACGGGTTGCGGCATTGACCTGGACGGTATCCAGCGCATCCTGAAGAAAGCGCCCAACGCCGCTGTGCTCATTGATGAAGCGTACTACGAATTCAGCGGCGTCACCGCGTTGAAGCTCATCAACGACTACCCGAACCTCTTCGTCAGCCGTACGTTTTCCAAGGTCTATGGCATGGCCGCAATGCGAGTCGGCTGCATGTTCTCTAAGGCCGAAAATGTAGCGTGGATGAAGAAGGCGCAGTCGCCCTACAGCGTCAATTCGCTCGCCGTTCTCGCCGCCCGCGCCGCCATTCGCGATACCGAATACATCTCGGAGTATGTCGGCGAAGTGCTTGCCGCGCGCGAGCTGCTGTACGTTGGCTTCGAGAAGCTGGGTATTCCCTACATTAAGAGCCAGGGCAACTTCGTGCTCTTCGCCGCGGGCGACCGCGCGATTGAGATCCGGGACACGCTGCGGGAGCGTGGCATTTTGGTCCGTGACCGCAGCTATGAGCTGCCCGGCTGTGTCCGTGTGACTGTGGGCACGCGGGAACAGATGCGCAAGTTTCTCGCTGAACTGGAGGCTGTGTGGAAACGCCCGGCCAAATGATCGTGTTCGATATGGACGGTGTGCTGGTGGATGTCACCGAGTCCTATCGCGAAACGATCGTCCAAACCGTGAAACACTTTAGCGGACACAGCATTGAGCGCGCCGCCATTCAGGACTATAAGAACTTGGGCGGCTGGAATAATGACTGGGCGCTGTCGCAGCGCATCCTCGCCGATTTCGGTATCGACATTCCTTATCCCACGGTAGTCGACGCATTTCAAAAGATCTTCTTCGGGCCCAACAGGAACGACGGTCTGATGCAGCGTGAGGAGTGGATCGATTCCACCGGCTCGCTCGGCCGGCTCGCCGCGCGTTTTGCATTCTCGGTCTTCACCGGCCGCCTGCGCGATGAAGCCCAGATGACGCTCGACCGTTTCGCGGCGGGTCTCACATTCCAACCTGTTGTGGGCGACGACGATGTATCGAAAGGCAAGCCCGACCCGGAAGGGCTCCTGCGGATCGTCAACGCTAACCCGGCGCGCAGGCACTGGTATATCGGCGACACCGTGGATGATGCCCGCAGCGCGCGCGCCGCCGGTATTCCCTTCATCGGCGTGGGTCACCGCCGCGATGAAGGCCACGCGAAGACGGTCGGCCTGATGGAATCCGAGGGCGCTGTCGCCATCATCGAAAGCATCAACGAACTGGAGAAGGTATTCCCTGCATGAGGACATCGAACGTAGAGCGCATCACTCGGGAAACGCAGATTCGCGGCAAGCTGAAGATCGAGGGCAAGGGCAAGTACAGCGTCTCGACAGGCATTCGCTTCCTCGATCACATGCTGGAACTCTTCACCAAGCACGGCGGCTTTGACCTGGAACTGCAGGCCACCGGTGATCTGGATGTCGATCAGCATCACACCGTGGAGGATGTCGGCATCGTGCTTGGCCAGTTATTCGCCAAGGCGCTTGGCGATCGCAAAGGCATCAACCGCGCGGGATATTTCGTCATGCCGATGGATGAGACCCTTTCCGTTACCGCTATCGATCTCGGCGGCCGTCCCGCGCTGGTCTATAACGACAAGGTGAAGACACGCCTGGTCGGCGATCTGCAAAGCGAGCTGGTTCACGACTTTTTTGACGGATTTGCCGTTCATGCCGGAGCGAATGTGCACGTGCTGGTAATGTACGGCCGCTCCAATCATCACAAGCTCGAAAGCATCTTCAAGGGCTTTGCGCGCGCCATGAAATTCGCGTGTTCCACCGACGCGCGATTGAAGGATCAACTGCCCTCCACCAAGGGCCTGCTGGAAGGAACCAACGCATGAGCGGTGTTGCGGTCTTCGACTACGGCGCAGGCAATCTGCGCTCCGTGCTCAATACGCTGGAGGCGATCGGCGCGAAGTTCGACCTTGTGGATGACGCGGCCGGCCTGACTTCGGCTGACAAAATCATCCTGCCCGGCGTGGGCCACTTCGGCCAGATGCTGCGCTCCCTCGATGCGATGCGCGTGCGATCGACAATACTCACCTGTATCTCGGCAGGCATTCCTTTTTTGGGTATATGCCTCGGCCTGCAGGCGCTGTTCGAAGAAAGCGAAGAGGCACCGGATGTGCGCGGACTCGGCGTTTTTGAAGGGAAAGTCAAGCGGTTTCCGGATGATGCCCGTGTCCCGCATATGGGTTGGAATGAGCTCGACGTAAAGGCCGGCTCCCGCCTGCTGCGCGGTGTTGGTGAGCATCCGTACGTCTACTTTGCGCACAGCTACTACGTCCCCGTCGTTCATTCTGCCGCGGCGACGTGCCAGTACGCCGAACCATTCACCGCTGTGCTCGAACACGAGAACGTCTTCGGCGTGCAGTTCCACCCGGAAAAGTCAGGTCCCCTGGGGTTGCAAATTGTCAAAAACTTCATCGAGCTCTAAAACCTGGACGTTCGATTCCATGCTTGCCAAGCGCATTATTCCGTGTCTGGACGTCACGGCTGGCCGCGTCGTCAAGGGCGTCAACTTCGTCAATCTCCGCGATGCCGGCGATCCGGTCGAACTCGCCGGGCGGTACAACGAGCAGGGCGCCGACGAAATCGTGTTCCTCGATATCACGGCTTCCAGCGATGAGCGCAAGACGATGGTTGATGTCGTGGCCCGTACCGCGCGCAATGTGTTTATCCCGCTCACCGTTGGCGGCGGGATCCGGGGAATCATCGACGCGCGGAAGATCCTTCTCGCGGGAGCGGACAAAGTCAGCGTCAATACCGCGGCTGTGCGGCGGCCGGAGTTGATCACGGAGTTAAGCAATGAATTCGGTGCCCAGGCGGTGGTGCTCGCCATTGACGCACGGCGCCGCTCCGGCGGCGGCTGGAACGTCTACACGAAGGGCGGACGCGTTGACGAAGGGATCGATGCCGTGGAATGGGCTGCGCGGGGCATGCAGTTGGGCGCGGGCGAGATCCTGCTCACGTCCATGGACACCGACGGTGTACAGACCGGTTTCGACTGCGAGTTGACGGCGGCCGTTTCTCGCGCCACGCGCATTCCGGTGATTGCCTCGGGCGGGGCGGGGAAGCCGGAGGACTTTTTGAAGGTGCTGACGGAAGGCGAGGCCGACGCGGCCCTTGCTGCGAGCATATTCCACTTTGGTACGTACACGGTCGATGATCTGAAAGAGTTTCTCGATAAGCACGGCATCGTCGTGCGGAGGCGCCGGTGAGTAGTTTGATTCTTCCCTGCATCGACCTGATGGACGGCAAGGTTGTTCAGTTGGTCCAGGGCAAAGAGAAGGCGCTGGAAGGCGATGCGCCGTTGGTGATGCTCGAAAAGTTTGCGGGTTTTCCGGAGATTCAGGTGATCGATCTCGATGCGGCTCTTGGCCGTGGCGCGAACGACGCGATCGTCGAGATGCTCTGCGCCCACGCGCGGTGCCGTGTTGGCGGCGGCGTACGAACGGTAGAGCGTGCCCAGACACTACTCGACCAGGGCGCATACCGCATCATCGTCGGCACCTCGGCATTCACGAAGGATGGACCGAATAAGCCGTTTCTGGAAGAGTTGGCGGCGAAAATCGGGCCGGAGAAGATTCTTCTGGCGTTGGATTCCAAAGGCGGGCGCATCGTCATCAAAGGTTGGCAGGAGGCGACGGCGTTCACCGCGGAAGAGATCATCGGCTCGTTGGAACCTTATTGCCGGGGGTTTCTCTGCACCTATGTCGACAAGGAAGGCATGATGCAGGGTACGGATCTCGGCTGGTTCCAGCGGTTGCGCGCGGCCATATCTCCACAACACGAATTGACCGCTGCTGGCGGCGTTACAACTTTAGATGATGTGCGCGTGCTGCGGGCCATGAACGTTCACGCGGCGTTGGGGATGGCTATTTATACCGGGCGGCTGGATCTGGCGGAATTGCGCGCGATGCTATAGCACTCGTGACAATCCCCGGCCGCCTTTTGCGCCATGATCCTTGGAAGGACATGGAATGGAAACCATCAGCGTAGTACCGGCCGGCCGGGAATATCTCGCCTTTTCCTACGAAAAGCCGGCGGACTGGCGCGCCGTCGACCTACCCGCGGAAGAGCCCAATTACGACGACCCGAAATACTTTGAGCCGATCGCCGCCGCGGCGTCGGAATATGGGGTTGCCGTTTTCTCCGTCGGCGCGCGCATGCGCTACCCGGATGGTACCCTGCGCGAGTGGCTCGAATTCCTGTGCCGCGAGGACAACATCGAAATTGAAGAGATCACCGAATTTTGCGCCGGAGCCATGCGCGGATTCCGCTTTGACGCCCGGCAGTCGGACGGCACAACCACGATGATCATGCGCAACCTCTACGTGGAGGACGGAGGCGTGCTCTACGCCGTGTGTGCCATGGCCGCCGAGCAGATTTATTCCGCGATGGCCGATGTTCTCGCTGCTATGACCGAATCCTTCCGCATAGCCAAACCCGATGGCCCTACTGTCGATCTCTACCCGGTGTCGCTGGCATCGTTTGCCTCCACCCTTGGCTTCGCTCTGTCTGTTCCGGCCGGCTGGAACACGGAAGACGCGCAGGAGGCCGCCGTTCTCACCAACCCCGAGAAGGGCATCACGATCCGCATCGAACACCAGGAAGCCTCCGCTGGAATGCTCAAAACGCGCCAATCCGAGTTCCCGGATTCAGAGTGTATCTTCATCGAAGTTGCCGGTCAGCCCGCGATCGGAATCGCCAATGTCGCCCCAGGCTTCTATCTGTTCTCTGTCCATCCCGCTCACGACGGCGCCAGCGTCTTTGTCGCAAAGACGACAACGGTCTCCTTCCCGGACGGCCTCAGCGCCGCCAATCAGATTCTCAGCACGCTGACCCTCACGGCGCCCGTGCTAGCGTAGTAGGTCTGAAACCGCTGCCCTTACCGCCGATCCTGCTTGCGGCCGCATCCGCGTTCGTGTGCGGGTTGATCTTTATCGGCGGTTATGCCTATGTGCAGCAGACGCTCGCCGGTAGCATCTCCAGCCTCTGGTGGCTGCCATTCCTCGCTGCGTTTGCGACCTCGCTGACCACTCCCTACCTCTGGCTGGTCCGCTCAAAAGCCTTGGCGGGCGCTTTAATCGGCCTTCTCTCCCATCTCGTGATGTGGTTGCTATTCCTGGCGGCCCAGTGGATCGCCGATGGCGCGCACGACCGCATCGTCGATGTGCTCGCAAACCTGGTGTTCGTGACGTTCTACAGCCTGCTTCTCATGGGCTGGCTGACCGTTCCGGCCGGCGCGATCCTGGGGCGATGGTATGCCCGCCGGCACTACTTGAATTAGTCGGCCACCTTCAGTGATTGGTGCGAGACGAGCTGCCAGCCCTTCCCGCCCTTCACAAATACGTGCGTGTATTTCAGGTGCGACTTGCCCGGCTTGCCGTCTGTGATGAATTCGAAATTTGCGTCGCCGTTGATCACGGCTGTCGTCCCGTAGATCCGCACTTTCAAATCGTTGATCTTCCCCGCCGCATATCGCTGCTTGCCGGACTTCATCGATCCGATATAGCTGGCTTTCGTATCCACCACGCCGGTTGAATGCAGGTAGAACAGATCGTCGGCCAGCACCTTTTCGAGCTTCGGAAAGTCATTCTTCGTAATGCCGTCAAGCCACGCGTGCTCCGCCGTCTTGACCTCCTCCTCGGCCGACGCCGCCATGAGCGGCATGGCCACCAGAAGACCCATCGTTAATAGGAGAAATCGCATGTTCACCAGATTACCTCACCCGATCCATTTGTCCAGATAACGTTTGCCCGCCTGAATCCCCTCAAACTCCGTCATCCGCGAGCCCTCATATTCAATACCCACCCATCCGTGATAACCGGCCGCGTCGACGATACCCATCAGCCGGTCCATGTCCATCGTCGTCTCTTTCAAATTGGCATCGAAGTCGAAGCACTTGAAACTCACGCCCCGTGCGTAAGCCATCAGCTTCTTCACTGCCTCGTAGCGATCGATGTCCTTCGGGAAATTGCCGAAATCCGGCAGCGTCCCCAGGTTCGGCTGCTTCGCCTGCTGCATCAGCTTCACCACTACGTCCGGGTTCGACGAGATGCCGCCGTGGTTCTCGATGATGACGCTGATATTCCGTCCCGCTGCGTACTCACACAACTTCGAAAAACTCTCGACGCACCGGCCAATGAAGTCGTCGATCTCCGCCGCTGTCGCCGGCTGCTTCTCGCCGGGGTACATATTCGTGCGGATCGCGTGGCCCCCGAGCTCCGCCGCTATATCCACCCATTTGCGATGGTTGTCCGCGGCCGCCATGCGCTGCGACTTCTCCGTGTGGCCCATGAAGCCTTCACCGTCGCACATGATCAACACGGCCTTGGTGCCTGTGGCCGCGATGTTCCGCTTCAGACGGCGCACGTAGTCGCTCGTCGGTGCTTCCCACAGACCGTTCACAAACTCCAGGCCTTCAATCCCGAACTGCTCCTGCGCAATGCGCGGAAAGTCGAGATTCGTCATCAGGCGGCTCTGAATCGCCTTGTGCAGCGACCATTCGGCCAGCGAAATCTTGAACTTTTTCTCTCCGCGGTTCTGGGCGAAACCTAACGACGGAATAACGGCCCCGAGGCCGAAGAGTGTGCGGCGATCCATGCTCTCTAGGCTACAGCGAAAGCAGCTCGGACGGGTGGCCGATCCAGAAATCCGGCGAGTACGCCTCCATCTCTTCATGATTTCCGTAGCCATAGCGCACCGCGCACACGCGCACACCCGCGGCACGCCCCGCGGCCATGTCCGCCGTGGAATCGCCGACGAACAGCACGTCGTCGGGCTCCACACCGAATACCTCGAGCGAGCGATGCAGCACATCCGGCGCCGGCTTCGCCGGAAACCCGTCCGTCCCCTGCACATGATCGAAGTAAGGCAGCAAGCCAAACTGTTCCAGCACGATCCGTGTCATCGGCGTGCCCTTTGTCGTGGCCGTGCCTTTCCTGCCGGGCAGGGCCGCCAGTGTTTCCACGACTCCGTCAAAAGTTCGAGTATTCACATGGCCACGGGCCGCATAGATCTTGCGGTATTGCTGAATCAAGTCTTCGATCCCCGGATCGTCGATGCCGGGAATCACGTCCTGAAAGAGGTCCCGCAGGTGACGGCCGATGTAGATGCGCAGGAGCGAAACGGGTTGCGGCGGATGCCCGTTTCGCTCCAGCACTTCGAGAACCGAAGCAGTGATATCTGTCGCGGAATCGGTCAGCGTCCCGTCGACATCGAAAAGATAAACCGGAAATCTGCTTGCCATTACGCCGGCTGCGGACCGTCCACCAGCGGCGGCATGCGCAGGCCGCCATCCGGCCGGACCGGCATCGGCGTCGCTGCCGGCGGCTTATCGTCATCCGACTTGCCCGACCGTGAAGCGCTCAGGCTCTCGCCACGGATCAACTGCAGCACTTCCGCGCCGTCCAGCACTTCCCGCTCCAACAGCGCTTCCGCAATGCGGATCATCGCGTCGTTGTGGTCTTCGATGATGCCGCGTGCTCGCTTGTAGCCTTCATCGACAAAACGGTGAACCGCTTCATCGATCCGGATCGCCGTGGCTTCCGAATAGTCGCGATGCTGCGATATCTCGCGGCCCAGGAAGATCTGCTCTTCCTTTTTGCCGTAGCTCATCGGACCCATGTCGCTCATTCCCCACTCGCAGACCATTTTGCGAGCCATATCGGTGGCCCGCTCGATATCGTTGCCCGCGCCCGTGGTGATGTGCTTCATGAAGATCTCCTCGGCGATGCGGCCGGCCATCAAAATGGCCAACTGCGATTCCAGGAAATCCTTGTCGTAGGAATGCTTGTCGTCGATCGGCAACTGCATCGTCAAGCCCAGCGCCATACCACGCGGGATGATAGTCACTTTATGCACCGGATCGGCGTGGGGAATCAACGCCGCCACCAGCGCGTGGCCGGCTTCGTGATACGCCGTATTCTTCTTCTCTTCGTCGGTAAGCATCATGGACTTCCGTTCGGTGCCCATGATCACCTTGTCCTTGGCGTGCTCGAAGTCGTACATCGTGACGACCTTGCGATTCTGCCTCGCTGCAATCAGCGCCGCTTCATTCACCAGGTTCGCCAGATCCGCGCCCGCAAATCCGGGCGTCCCACGGGCCAACACCGTCAAATCGACATCGTCGGACAACGGAACCTTCTTCGTGTGAACCCGGAGAATCTGTTCGCGGCCCTTCACATCGGGACGGCCTACAACCACGCGGCGGTCAAAACGGCCGGGCCGGAGCAGTGCGGGATCGAGAACGTCCGGCCGGTTCGTCGCCGCTACCAGGATTACCCCTTCGTTCGACTCAAATCCGTCCATCTCCACCAGCAACTGATTCAGCGTCTGCTCCCGTTCATCGTGTCCGCCGCCCAGGCCCGCGCCACGATGGCGGCCCACGGCGTCGATTTCGTCGATGAAGATGATGCAGGGAGCATTCTTCTTGCCCTGTTCGAACAGGTCGCGCACGCGGCTCGCGCCCACGCCGACGAACATTTCCACGAAATCCGAACCGGAGATCGAGAAGAACGGCACATTCGCTTCGCCCGCGATGGCGCGCGCCAGCAACGTCTTGCCCGTACCCGGCGATCCAACCAACAGTACGCCTTTCGGAATGCGGCCGCCCAGTTTCTGAAACTTTTGCGGCTCGCGCAGGAATTCGATGATTTCCTGCAGCTCTTCTTTGGCCTCGTCCACGCCAGCGACGTCCTTAAAAGTCACTTTTTTCTGCTGGGAGGAGTGTAGTCGCGCACGGCTCTTGCCGAAACTCAGCGCCTTGTTCCCTCCGCTCTGCATCTGCCGGATCATGAAAAAGTAAAGGGCGAGGAGCAGAATGAACGGGATGGAATTGATAATTAAGGAGATCATGTTCGCATTCGACGCTTCCTTGATCTCCACATTCACGTTCTTTTCCCGCAACATCTTGTACACATCGGGATAGTTGCTCGGTATCAGGGTCCGCAGCGTGCCTTCCGCTTCGTCGACGAAGGCACCCTTGACCTCATTGGCCGTTATCTGAACTGTCTTGATCTTCCCGGCTTCCACCGCGGTCAGGAACTGGGAGAACGTAAGCGCCTGCTCGACCTTCTTGTTCCCTGGCTTGACCACCGTGTACAGGATGATGACCAAACAAACGATCACCAGCCAGAAGATCAACTTGTTGACATTCGATGACATTGCTTCCTCAATCTTTGAGACGCCCAGACCGGCCCGTGTGATACATCAATTCAGAAAATCTCTCACAAAGCCAGTCACTTAGAGAATACCGTATCGCAGAGCACTCGTAGGCGTATCCGGCTCCCGGAATCCGCCGCGGCCGATGCCGCCGCTCCAAAACGGTACATCCATACAATTCCGTCACTATCCGTAATCATCGGCCACAAATGCCGTTCCCATGAGGGTACGCGCGAGCCTGCGAAAAGTTCCTTCACCGGTCGCTCCACCGTCTCCCCCACAGGACGGAAACGATCCCCGGCCCGCCACGTCCGCAAACGCAACGGAGGCCGCAGCCGCTCCCATTCCAGCGATGTCGGTTCCCCTTCAGTATACCCCCCGTCCGCCTCGAGCCAAATCCGTACCAGCTTTCCGCCCATAATTCCCTCACCTGGCACCGGCAGGGCCAAATCCACATCGCCGGTCCTTGCCGCTCCGGCCTCAATCCGCATCCAGTCCATTGACCGTACCGCCCGTCCCCCCGGCACCTCCACCGTCCCCTCGCCGCTTGCGCCCACGGCCAATTCCGCCACCCGCTCGACATGGGCGAGGTCCAGACGCCGCAGTCCGCCGAATACTCGCTCCAATGCCATTCGCATCACCCGCAGCAACAATGCCGGGTGCATCGTGGCCAACCCGCGCCGGTCGATCACCAAAGCCGGGCCGTCCTGTCTCGCACAGCGATCGAGGGCCACCCCCGCCTCCTTCCGCCAGTAGTCTTCGTCTAACCCCGCCAACTCCGCCACTCGCGCCAGCGCTCCGTCTACCTCTGGCGCGAGTTCCCGCATCACCGGCAACAGCCGCGCTCGCACCCGGTTCCGCAAGAAGGCATCCGAGTCATTCGATGCATCCTCCCGCCATGCCAGCCCGCGCTCCCGCAGCCAATCCCGAACCTCCTCTCGCCGTACGGCCAGCAGCGGCCGCACCAGACCTTCGCCTGTCACCGGCAGCACTCCACGCAGCCCCGTCGTCCCCGCTCCCCGAAGCAGCCGCATCAGTACCGTCTCCGCCTGGTCGGACGCGGTATGCCCCGTCGCCACGCGCTCCACCAGCCCGTCCGTCATGACACTCGCAAAAAACGCCATCCGTTCCCGCCGGCAGAACTGCTCCAGATTCCCGGAAACCGCTCCCGCCCGGTGCACCACGAAGGGCAATCCCATCTGTTCCGCGAGATCTCGAACGAAGGCGCAGTCCTTCTCCGATTCTTCGCCGCGCAGTCCATGATTCACGTGCAGCACCGTCAACGCCGCCCCGCCGCGCGCCGCCAAAAAATGCAACAAAAACACCGAATCCGCGCCGCCCGATACCGCTACGCCGAGCCGGATTCCCGCGGGGATCATGCTATAACGGGAGATCGTGTTCTCGATTCGTTCGAGCACCAGATTCATTGTAGAGGAGACTTCGCATTGACCGTGAAAGAACGCGCCGCTCAGGTGAAACTATTGTTGATGGATGTGGACGGCGTAATGACGGATGGCACGCTCTGGAACGTCCCCGACGGGCACGGCGGTTTTGCGGAAACGAAGGGTTTTGATTCGCAGGACGGGATCGCCCTCCAATGGCTGAGCTGGAACGGCATCAAGACCGGCGTCATTAGCGGCCGTGTCTCGCCGGCCACCGAAATTCGCGCCAAACAGTGCAAGATGTCCTATGTCTATCAGGGCCATATCGAGAAGATCCCCATCTTGCAGGAAATCATGGCCGACGCGAAAGTCTCCGTCGATGAGATCGCCTATATCGGCGACGACCTCACCGACGTCGTCGTCTTTCGCCGGGTTGGTTTGGCCATCGCCGTCAATAATGCGCGGCCCCAGGTGAAAAAGGCCGCCCATTTCGTCACCGAGGCCAGTGGCGGGCAGGGCGCGGTCCGCGAAGTCGTCGAAATGGTGCTCGATGCCCAAGGTCTCTGGGACCAGCTCCTGGATAAGTACGAGGCCCGCTAACGTGATCGATGAGTCGAGCGAACCTACCGCGTTTGAAGTCATCGGGAATGCCGGCCCAGGATTCCTGGCGTCCCTGACCACGGTCATTGCCCGCCACGGAGGCGACATCACCTCCGTGCAGATCATGGAATCGCGCCCGTCCTCGCGGACTTACTTCGAAGTGGAGATCACCGGCGATGCCGCCTCAATGCTCGACGAGCTGCGCGCCCTGCCCATCGTCCACGAAGTCAAACGGGTCAACTCCATGCAGAAGATCTATGGCAAGCGGATCATCATCATGGGCGGTGGCGCACAGGTTGGGCAGGTTGCAATTGGAGCCATCTCCGAAGCCGATCGCCACAATATCCGCGGCGAGCATATCTCGGTTGATACCATTCCGCTCGTCGGCGAAAAACCGCTCGCCGAAGCGGTGCGCGCCGTCGCCCGCCTGCCGCGCGCCAAGGCGCTGGTGCTAGCCGGATCGCTGATGGGCGGCGAGATTGAGCAGGCCGTCCGCGACGTTCGCGCGCAGGGTTTGCTAGTCGTCAGCCTCAACATGGCGGGTAGCGTTCCTGAAGCCGCCGACCTCGTTGTCACCGATCCCGTGCAAGCAGGAGTCATGACCGTAATGGCCGTCGCTGACACGGCCAAGTTCTCCATCGACAAGTTGAAGCGCCGCGAGTTCTAACGCGCCTCGACGGCCAGCGAATACTCGCGCACCGTTTCGCCCGCCTGCTTCAGCCGCACCCAGTACTGGCCCGCTTTTAGCGCGGAGGCGTAGCGAGCTTCGGCCTTCCCGGCTGTAAACGTAACCGGTAACTCCGCCACGATATCGCCCGAAGCATTCACAAGTTGTGCCGTCGCCGTCTTCTGCTCAATACCGCTGGCCTCCAGCCGCAAATCGAGCGCATAACCCGCTACCGCGCGACTCTCCGCCGCGCCTGAGCCCCGCAGCGTCCGCAGCTCCACAGTACGCCACTCGGCCGGCACGGCGGCTTGCCATGGCTGCCACACAAATACAGCCAGCAGTACCGCCAACGCCCCCGCCAGCGCCGGCGCTGGCCGATCGGACCAGTCGAAATGAAACCACCTTCGCCTGTCGCGCTTCTCCCCAACTGCCTCGGCAGCCACGTGCTCGGCCGCGGCCTTCACCACGCTGACGTAATCCGTTGCTTCGTCTAATCGCTCCTGGCATCCTTCGCAGACCAGCATGTGCTCTTCCAACTGCCCGAGTTCTGGTTCCTGCAAACGGCCTAAAACATACAACTCAAGAGTTTCGTCCTGGGGATGCGCCTTTTGGTTAAAGGGCATGCGCGGCTCCTCCACCTGATAGTGATTCGGTTTCCTGTTCATCTCTCGGGCAATCCGTTGCCCTCTTAGACATAGTGTCAGGCGCCGGCACTTTTTCTCAGAAAAATGTTTTCAGATGTATTCACTTTTTCGATTCGCCGTTTCCCTAACTCCGCAAACCGCGCCTTCGCCCGCGATTTTAGCAGCCGGAACTGTGTGTCGTTCAATCCCATCTCCCGGCATATCTGCTCCTGGCTCTGCTCGTAGAGATAGAAGCGCGTCAATATCTCCCGGTCCCGCCGCGAAATCGTGTGGAGCACCTGCTTCATAATCTCCACTTTCTGCCGCCGCAGCGCGTCTCCCTCCGGATCGACACGCTCGTCGGCCATGGCCGCGCCATCTTCCAGGTCGGTCTTCTCCCGGCGCTCCTCCACCAGCCTGTCGATATGCGTCGCCACCTGCCGCCGCACCACGGTGCGCACGTAGCCCATCAGGCGGTCCGGCTCGCGCAACTCGCCTCGCTGGATCGCTCCCAGCACCACGAGAAACGTATCGTGAACTTTGTCTTCAATCTCCTGCGCGCCGAGCTGCCGCGATAGGTAATACCGGACGCCGCGGCCGAAGGTTGCGTAAAGCCGCGTCATCGCGTTCTGATCGCCTGCGCGGATGCTGTCCACCAGCTCGGCCCACTCGGCCGCTGCCGCTTGTCCCACAGAATCCTGTGGGTCGCGGCTAGCTGGGGAAACTCTTTCTTCCGGGATCGTTAACATCTTCGCTACTATTCACCTTCTTGCCAGCAATACATGCCCGGCCCAATGTCGCGGTTGGGCAGCCAGTCCACCCGCGCGAATGCAGGCTAACTGAGCCTGCCGCAACGCCGGCGCGGCGTTTGGAAGGTTCGACCCCTCGTTTGCCGCCAGCCGGCGATAAAACTCCGAGAA
Organism: Acidobacteriota bacterium; assembly: GCA_016185425.1. Taxonomy (GTDB): domain Bacteria; phylum Acidobacteriota; class Terriglobia; order Bryobacterales; family Bryobacteraceae. Next base: position 184,546 of record JACPNQ010000037.1, read on the forward strand.
AAACTGCGTTGACTCGTCCCCCACCGGCCACAGCGTTGATACGACCTGCCGTGTTCCCGCCGTCAGCCAGGCCCGTGTCAAACCCAACTGGCCCGTGCCGCTCGCCGCCTCCGCACCCGTCGAATGGCACGCGCTCATCACTACCAGGTCCGCGCGCAACCGCAGCGCCGAGATATCTTCGGCCGTCAACAGGCCCATCCCCCCGTCCTGCCGCAGAGAGAGCGCCAGCCGCGGCCGCGCTGCGTCGTTCGCGGGCGTTGCCGTGTGCGTGGCGATGTGTATGATGCCGGGCTGCCATTGGTTCAACCGCGCCAGCACCGATTCCTCGCCGCTGTCTTCCCCTAAATGAATTGCCGTCTCATAGCCGGCCTTTCGCCAAACCCTTTCCGCCGCCGCTGCTTCCCGCTTCGTTCCCGGCAGGCGCGGCAACCCCGCGGCAAAAACGGTTCGCGGCCGCATCCAGCCGGTTTTGCGGCGTTCATCCGCGCTATTGAATATCGGATCGGCTATGGCAAGAAATTTGTGGACGCCGGCCGATCTGGAAGGATGTCGCAACGCGTTCGGTACCAGTCGCAGTTCCACCTCTTCCGCCAGATAGCGGCTATGCTCGCCCGGCAAAGCACCGAAAGGAACTTGAAACAGCCCCTCATCGGCGACAATGTCCCAGCGATTCGCTCCGGCGCTCGCGATATCGAGGTTGCCCAGCAACATCTTCCGCAACCCCACGCCCGTCGCCGCGGTATCGTTTGCGTCCGCTTCAATCGCGTGACGGAACGCTGCAACGGCGGCCAGGATTTTCCCCTTCGGCGCCAACGGTCGCATCGATAAGGCGCGATTGGTCCATACCCATAGCCACGAACCTTCTTCGTGCAGCCAATAGGTCAAGATCGCTTCCGTAGCGGCAGGTTTTTCCAGATAGGAGGAGTGCCCCGGGTGCCCTCCCGTTTCCGGCCGCGCACTTGCCTCCTGTTCGAGTATTGACGCGCGGACTAGTTTCAACCGCGAACGCGCGGCCTCATCTCCCGCCAGCCAATTCGCCTCCAGACGCCGGGCTTCGGCAAGCAGTGCCTGATCGTCCCCTTTTGCCGGCCCAGTCGTCTCGATACTCCAGGCGCGCGTATTTTGAATCAGCGCGAACATCTCAGCCGCCAGCCTGGCGTTCGGCTTCTTCCGATACAGACGCCCCGCCGCCCGAAGGTATCCCTCAAAGAGTTCGGTCGCCATTCGCTTCTCCGCGCCCAAGCGGAGACGATCGGACAGCGGCAGCGCCCGCCGCCACTCTTCCACCAGCCGGTATGCCCTGCGAAATCCGTCTAGCCCGGCTTGCTCATGGCCTTCTTCCGTGGATATCTCCGCCTCTTCGGCCCGCATGACCCATTCCGGTACCGCTAGTTTTTGGCCTCTGTCCAAGGCATCAATCGTCTTGTTGATCCAGATGCGAGCGGCACGGATGTTTCCCATTCGCCGGTAGAGACGGGCGAGTTTCCCCGCCGTTTGCGGTATGCGGCGCTCCGGGTCTTTGTCCCTGGCCCGCTCCCACCACGCTCGCGCCAATAATTCCAAAGCCTGATGCGCTCGAGACCAATCCTGTTGAGAGAGTTCATTACCCCATAGCTCCAATATGTCTGCTCTCGTGGATGCTGTCGGCGCTACTTCCAGGGCCTGGCGGAATATGTGTGCGGCCCTATCGACTCCCTGCGTTTTGGCGATCGCCCTTCCAAAGCTGCCGAGGCTCTTGAATCGTTGGTCGGTCGACTGGTTTCGCGGGCGGATTTCCATTCCGCGAATTGCCGCCGCGGCCGCTGCTTCGTAGTCGCCCGTGATCACATAAAGACCGGCGAGATTGGCTTCGACGATATGCAAGTTCAGGGAATCTCCCGCTTGCTCCGACGAAAGCCGCGATGATCGCAGGTAATGGATTGCCGACCGGTTCTCCCCCAACGCCATAAGCACCGCACCTTGGCTCGACAGGAATCGTCCGTGGGAGGCCAGATCGCCAGCCGCGCCAGCCTGCTCGGCTCCCTTGCTGAATTCCTTCGCGGCGGTCTCGTAGTCACCGCTCTTAAATGCTAATAGACCCGCTGTTCGCGGCGCTGCGAAACGATCGCTCATCCAGGCTCTATCTGGATCTTGCCGATGCGCGGGAAGGTTGCCGCTGCAACTGGTAATTCCTACCAGCACAGCACTGCCGAACCCCACGATAACTCCCGCTATGCGCATCGCACCTCGACAATCAACCGGAAAAAACTGGCCGCGTTGTCTGGCGTCCTAGGAGTGGTCCCAGAAGGGAGTACTCCTAGGATCATACCAGAGTTGTTGCTTAGTGCAACCCGGAAGTGTCGGTTTGCGTTTGTCTTGCGACTGTGTGCGCAAGGGGTTTATTTAGTTACGGTTGGGTTCACAGTCCGGGAATGATGATGATAACTTCTTCCATGTGGCCCCGGATCTCGGTGGTTGTGCGCCACCTCGATCTCAAGGTACTTCGGGGCCTGGTACTGTTTTCAAACTTCAGACTTTTAATTCATTGAAAACAATGGAAATATAATTCTCGATTTCCTGTGACCGTCATCTGTAACATGCTCATATTTCGAGGTTTACTCGATTGTGCTTGTGCATATCTGTCGCTAAGCCAGTAATAATCTATGATTTAGCGGCGATTTCCAACTCTCTCCTTCGAGACCGGTACTAGAAGCCAGCCCGCGCCGAAATACGCACTGCGTTCGCTGCTATCCCGTCCGCCAGCAACACCAAATTCACTTCTCCGCGCCCCGCCAGTTCCCTCGGCACCCTCAGATTTACCTGATCCAGCCCAGGAACTTCTGGTTGTGCGCCCGCGTACAAAATTTCGGCGGAACGGCCGTCGATCGTCGCCGTCACTGTCCGCGCGCCTCGTAAGCCCGTTCCGAACAAACTCAGAATCAGCATGTCGCCCTCCTGCCCAACTCCCATCGCCGCCGGACTCTGCGGAAGTGTGCTCCCGTCGGTCCTGTACAACGCCGCCAGTGCCGCCGGCACGCCGCTTCCCGAACCGTCCGCCGTGAAGATCCCCGGCGCCACGCTTGCAACCTGCAAATCTCCCGTCGCCGCCTCCACTCCGTCCACAACCACGACGACACGCCGTGTTCCAATGGGTGTTCCCGCCGGAAGATGCAGGTTAATCTGCTCACCACCGGAATACACCAGCCCTGCCTTCACCCTCGTCCCGCCCGATGCATCGCGCGTCTCTACCTCCACGCCTCCCAGGCTCTGCGGCCATGGCAGCAAGCCCGCTGAAACTGGTGTTCGCTTCAGCCCCGAAACTCGCATCGTCACAAAGGAATCCGGTGCCACCGTCCCGCGGTACGAGGCCGCCGATCCTCCCGTTGCCGTTCCACCCTTGACGAAGAAATCCAACTCATCGGTCGACGACGGAAGATAGCTCGACCCTTCGTAGGTGACCCGTAGCTTGATCTTCCCCAACGGCATCTGCGGCGGCACAAACACTTCGCTCACACCCGCGTTCACCAACCCCTGGGACACCAAGCTGCCATTCACCAGCAACTTCACGATCCCTTCCGTTGCCGGCGCCAGGGGCCCATACACCACCACCGGAATCCGCAGCCCCTGCGTAAAGGAGATATCGGTTGTCGACGGCCGCATCAACACTGTGCTCGCCGCCATCCGAACCGTCACGGGAATCGCTTCCGATACGGAGCCCAGATAAGTAAGCGTTCCCAGGAAGCGCGCGGAAATCGACCGCTCCCCGGCCGGTAATACCAGTTCCACGCGTACCGTCGCCAGGTCCGCCGTCGTCCCCGTTGCCTGTGTCAGCGCCACACGCCGCAGTTCGCGCCCCCCATCGAGAATCTGTACTTCAGCCCCCGTTAATGGAGCCACCGGCGGCAGGGGCTGTGCCAGTTGCACCTGCACGGTGATTACGGTCGGTTGTCCGAAAATAGTTATCCCGCCCGGCTGCAACTGCATCTTCGTCACTGTCGCCGATGACTGCCCCAGCAACGCCACCGTGCCTGTCGCCGCTGCCAGCACAACATCCTGCCGTAAGTCGCCGTTGATGTCTCCAACCGCCAGCGGCCGCGTGCTCAGCGGCGCCGTCCCCGGCAGGTTTGGCGTGCCGATGCTCCCATCCGCGGCCACCGGCAGCACCACGACGCCCGCCGGACTCATCGCCACAATCTCCGCAAACCCATCCCCCGTCAAATCGGCCGCCGCGAGCGTCTGAAGAGCTACCGGCATCGGCCGCGTCACCGGATCGCGCAGCACCTGCCCGGCTCCGCCTTGTGCGAAAGCGACTGTGATCGCATTCGCTCCCGCGTAGGCGATCGCCAAGTCCTTCTGTCCGTCGCGATTGAGATCTACCGCCAGCACATCGCTCGCCCCGGCGGGCAGCGAGTAGGTTTGTGCGGTAAACCCAATTCCACTCGCGGCGCTCAGCAGCACAGTCAGAAGCCCATTCTGGCTAATCACCGCTACGTCCGCCGCGCCGTCCGCATTCCAATCCGCCACCGCCATGGCCACCGGCAATGCGATGTTCGCCGACGGTCCCACCGTGAACCCGCCGAAACCGTTATTCAACAACACACTCACCGGCGATTCCCCAAGCCGCGCCACAAACAAATCCATCCGCCCGTCGCGGTTGAAATCGCCCGCCGCAATCCGATTCGCCTGCCCGGCGATTGCCGAACATACCTCTCCCGTAAAGCCACCCACTCCGTTGCCTGGATACACGCAGAGCCGCATCGGATCTGGCGAGATCCCATCCAACTGCATCAACGCGGCGATGTCCAGGTTCCCGTCGCTCGTGAAATCGCCGGCCACCACCTGCAGCGGCGCGCCGCCGACAGCAATACTCGCAAACCCGCCCGTGTTCACAGCCCCGCGGACACCGAACTGCACGCCGATCGAATACTGCGGCGAGGTGAATACTCCCGGTTGCCGCTGGTTCGCGCTCACAATGTCCGCCACTCCATCGCGGTTGAAATCCGCCACTGTCACCGAGTTGCTGAGCATTCCCGGCGGAGTCACATTTAGTAGCGCCGCGCTTTGAAAGGTAAATGCAATCGCCGGCAACACGGCCAGTCCAACCCGCCACAACCGCAACATGCGCATTTCAATCCTTTAGGTATCCATGATACCGGCCCATGTAATACGGCAGCAGAAACGCCGCGCCGCTCGCCAGCTCCTGTCCATTGCCGCCCTGGTCCAACTGCCATGGATCGTGGTTCCAGTGGTTCACGTAACGCTCGTCGATCGGCAGAACGCGTCCGTCCCGCTTCGCTCCCCGTTGCGCCCCTCGCGAGCCGGCGTACGGGCTCAACGGCCGCACATCTTTGCGATGGCTGTTCGTCAATCGCCAGTTCACGCGGTCCAATGGGAACCGGCGCAGCGTGTCGGCCGACTCCTCCATCCACTCTCCATCCAACGCCAGGGAAACCCTCCGGTGCGAATCTGTGTACTGCAGATCCCGCAGCATGGAAGCGGCGATGTAATTAAACAGCGGGTTCAACTCCGGCCGTTCCGTCTCCCAACGCCGCCGCAAAGTAATTCCGTAAATCATCCGCAGCTTTGGATCGGTCTCATACCGCAGCAGGTTGTACAGCAGCATAAACACCATCTCATCGTCGCTCTGGTTGCCGCCGCCCGGTCCCGCATGGTGCTTGTTCATCATCGTGTTGATCGCGTAGCCGTGCTTCTCAATCAGGACCTTCGCCGCCGCGGCATAGCGCTTGTCGCCGGTAATGTGCTCGGCCGTCTTCAGATACGAAAGGATGCTGATCGAGTTCAAGGGCCGATCGTCGGCCCACCGCACATCGACATTTAACGCCTCCGGATTGAACACACCCCAGCGCGTCACCGTCCCGTCATGGTCCACAAGCTGAAAATTGTGTTCCACCATATGGTTCGTCAACGCCGCCACGTGCTCCCGCACCCGTGCCTCTTCCGCTGCGTCGCCCCTCGCCACCAGATCGTAATAAAGCCCGTACAGGAAGTAGTGCCCGTCCAACTCGTCCGAGCTCGTATCCGCCTTCCAATACCATTTCTTGTCGGCGCTCAACGGCCACCGCGGATTCATGATCTTCCATAGGCTGTCTCGCGTCGCCTGGAACTCCTTGTCCTTCTCCGGGGTGTAATTCTTCTCGTTCGGATTGCCCTCCGATGCCGGCAGCACCGTCCGTGCTACATAGCCCTTCGGTGCGGGCGGGGTTCCTCCCTGCGTCACCGTCCACAGGAATCGCATCGCGTCGTAGGCCTTGCGGGCCCTTTCTTTTGCCTTCGGGTCTTTGGTCACGGCGTACGCATAACATTCGCCCGCTCCGTACATCGAAGTCCAAAGTCCGTCGTTATCGGAGTCGTGCTGCTTCCACTGGCTCTTATCGCCCGGCTTGTCTAGCCGCACCTCCAGAACATATTCGTATTCGGTCCGCCGGTGCAGCCGGTCGATTTCGTCCTCGAAAAACTTCGCCTTCTCCGACAGCGTCATCGAAACCGATCGGATCTTCCCCACGCCGTTCGCGGTAGCAAACCATGCCGTATTCTCGCCGTCCACCCACACAGCCTTCACATTGTCATCGGGCAGCCAGCGTCGTCCCTGCCGGTACTCCCAAGTACGCCCATCGAAGTGAATCGCCCCGCGCGTCGTGCCCAGCCAGACGCTCCCATCCGGCGCCGGTGCCAGGCTCGTGCATTCATCCCACGGCAAGCCGTCCTCTGTCGAATATAGCTTCCACTCTCCTCCATCCCGTACTCCCAGCCCCTGCGGCGAACAGAACCACAACCGCCCTCGCGAATCAAACTCCGCGGCCTTCACTTCCACCGGCGCCCAACTCCGCGCGCCCGCCCTCGGAAACAGCCGCACGCCGTTCTCAAACAAACCATCCGGCCGGGCCTGTACTCTTCCATCTCCCTTGCGCGAAAGCTCCTTCGGACCCTCAGTCGCCACCGAAGCCACCTGCTGCCGGAACACCTGCCCAAACCCCAGTGAGCCAATCAATAACGCGAGAACAATTCTCATATGGTTACAACGAATGGTAACCGATCACTCGCGAACACTCTGGACGCCGTACTCGCGCGTACTACGGGTAAGCATCTTACCTGAACCATGCTGAACCTCGACGAAAAAGATCACATCGCCCTCCTGCAGGGCACGCTCGACCTCCTCATTCTGCGCATTCTCACCTTCGGCCCCCAACACGGGCAGGGAATTGCCCGCGCCATTCAACTCAATTCCGGCGATGTGCTCCTCGTCGATCACGGCGCGCTTTATCCCGCTCTCCAACGTCTCGAATCCAACGTCTGGATTTCCGCCGAGTGGGGCGTCTCCTCCAACAATCGCAAGGCCCGCTTCTACAAGCTCACCGCCAAAGGCCGAAAACACCTGTCCGGTGAAATCGGCCGCTGGCGCAAACTCGCCGCCGCCATGTCCCGCATCCTCGATCTCGAACAACTCGAAATCTCGGAGAGCTGAATGTTCCGCCAGGCTCCAATCGCATGTCAAGCACGCGCCGTGGCTGCCTTGGGCCCGTGCGGCTTTGTCGCCGCGTTGATTCCTGCGCTCCGCGCGAGCGCCCTCTCGCCTGTGCAAGCCCTTCGCGCTGAGTAGCGATTAGCCCTGCAGATGCAGGCCCTTGTGAATCGCGTACAGTGCAAGTTCCAGGCGGTCCGACACACCCAGCTTGTCGAAGATGTTGTGCAGATGATTCTTCACCGTCTGCTCGGAGATAAACATCTTCTCGGCCATCTCTTTGTTCTTATATCCCTGCGCCACCAGCGCCACGATCTCGCGTTCGCGCGTCGAGAGCGGGGAACGCTCGCGGCCCTTGCCGCCGCTGGCCGCGGCCATTTCGGAGCCCGGTGTCGCAAACTGGCGCATCACCGCCGCCGTCGTGTGCGAATCCAGCCATATCTCGCCGGCGAATACCTTCCGGATCGACTTCACAATCAAGTCCGGCGCCGTCTGCTTCAACACGATGCCGGAGCAGCCAAGCTTCATCGCCTGGACGAACTCGTTCTTGTCTTCCGACGCCGTCAATATAATGACCCGCGTCCGCTTGTTGGTCTGCTGCAGCGTCTCCAGCGCGCCCAACCCATCCAGGTTCGGCATCCGCAGGTCCAGCAACAGCACGTCCGGATTCGACTCATGGACAACGTCCAGTACGCCCCGTCCGTCGCCCGCTTCGCCCACCACGTCGATGTCGCTCTCGAGCGCCAGCAATCGCTTGATGCCGTCTCGCACAATGGGATGGTCGTCGGCGATCACAATCCGAATGCGCTTCTCGGCTGACTCTTCCCCGTGTGGGATGTCCATGATAGCTGTACCGTTGGTCATTGATTTTTCCACCACCACGCTTCTGATCGTAAAGGCGCCTTAGTACGGGGTCAACTGAGAGTACCCCTACCTTCAGCAAACGAAACAACCTACCCCGTTCTACGGATTCACCTTAGTGCTCAAATTCTTTTTCGGTGCCTTCCGCGACAGAGAGATTGAATAGGAAGCAAGAGTTTTGGAGACCTACAGCATATCAGATGCAGCAGTTTCAATGATTTGCGAAAAAGAAAATCGTACCCCGCATACCCTGAGACACCTGATAAATCACACTACAATTCTCCGGCCGCTTCCCGGAGTCGCTCGGCAAAGTTGCCGCCCGATTCGGTCCACAACGACCGCCGCTCCACCGGCAGACCTTCGTCCAGCGCATGGACATATTTGAGCAATCCCTTTAAGTTGGAGCGCGCATACCATGCTGCATTTGGCAGGTCGGCATGCGGCAGGAACCAGGTGTCAAGCCCAAAATCTACGCGCAGGTGCTCCGCGTGCTGTTCATCCTCGCCCGCCGGCGAGTCATTGAACCGCGGCCCGAAACAGTGTAAAGCCACTCGCGCCGGCTGGAGCGTCCAGTCTTTCTCAAACATCCACAACCCCCACCATGTTTCGAACGAGTACGCACAATCATCGTGCAGAAACTCACCCGCGTCCGCAGCCACGGTCTTCGGATCTACCGGATCCAGGTAGGCCTTCTCTAAAACCGGAGGTTCCCCGGAGGAAACCGCCTGCACGCGCAACACGGAGTCCGCCGGATTTTGCGGAGAGAAGGGAAATAGCTCCAGCGCTTTGCCGTACTGCCGCAGCATCGTTAGCGCGGAAAATCCTCGCAGCCAACAGGAATAGTAGAGGTGGTCCGCCACGCTCCTATTGTGTCACTCAATCTTCTCCAGCCGCCGGTTCACCTCCACCGCCGTCACCTTCTTGTCCGCCCGCAATCCCTTCAACCTCCCCGCCGTAAACTCCGCCGTAAACATCTCCCCGTCAATCCGGCTCCGCACATGCACCCCCTCCGGTACGTAGCCCGCCTCGCAGACCCGGACTATCGCCGTCACCACTTCGTTCGGCCCATAGTCCGGCTCCGCGGGCGTCTCCTGCTTCAACTTCTTCAAATCGTCGAAGTCGAATTTCACGGCTTTATTCTAGCTCCCTCGCCTCCCTCCCGCCGCAACGCCCTTCTTCTTCCCGTTTCCGCTTCGCCCCGGACCCAACGGCGCCGCCGCCGCAGTCGGAGGAACCGCCGCGGCCTGATTCACCGCCGCTACCGCGCTGATCCGCCCGAATCCATATCGCGGATCCCATACAGGCAATCCATTCGGTGGATTCTTCCGCGCCGTCCCGGTAAGTGCGTCGCGGATCTCTCCAATAGACAGGGACCGTCCTGCCGCTAGTGCCTGCGCCAGCACGAGCGCCGCGGTCCCTGTCACAGCGGGCGAAGCCATGCTCGTGCCGGACATGCGAGTAATCCCCGTCACGCTTCTTGACCGCGCCGCCATCACGTTGTGCCCAGGCGCCGAGATCTCCGGCTTCTGCCTCCCGTCGCGCGTCGGGCCCGAGCTTGAGAAAAAGGAAATCGGCTTCGCCGCTTTATGCGCATCGTACGACCCAACCACAATCGTGTTCCGCCCGCACGAAATCGACCCGATTGTCATCGAGTTATCGTTCGGCGGCGCAAAAGTGGATTGTCCCGCGTCGTCCCGCTCTATCCACGCATGAAACGCGCCATTCGTCACCGTCACTCCATGCAGCCGCAGCGTCCAATCGCCCGCGGGCAGCGACGATTCCAAAAACACGCCGATATTGTTGTCATGATTATTCGGGTCGTCCAGCCGGTTCGCAACCAATGCCACTAACTGCCCGTTCGAAGTCAGCGTTCGCGTCTGCCCCGGCTCTACCCGGACCACGCTCGTTCCGTCTGGCGCGATCAACTCCACTGCCAGCCGGTCCGCGCCCGCATACCACAGGTCCAACTCGTTCCCGGTCACATCGTCCGGCCCGATCCGCCAAATCAGGTCCGCTCTGCCTCCCGCCGGAACGTTTCCCTGTGCATGAATGCCGTCGGAAAAGGAGTTCGACGCCGCGATGCACACCGCACGATTCGGTGCCGCCGCTAGTAACCGGTCGATGCCCGTTTCCACCAGCGTCGATCCGTCGTGCGGCCCGCCATTTGTGCCCAAGCTTACGTTAATTGCACAAGGCCGCGCCCCTGCCTCATTGAAAATGAACTGCAGCGCCTCCAGTAATTGCACGGAATCGCCGAAATTCTTACCCACTGCCTGCGGCCCGCTGAACGGCACATCCGTCGCCGCAACTTCCACGAAAATCAAATCGGCATTCGGCGCCACTCCCCGCTGACCCGATCCGTTTCCGTTCCCCGCGGCGATGTCCATCACGTGTGTCCCATGATCGCCCTGCGGATTGGTCGACGGCGCGTAGCCAAGCGTCCCGTACGGATCCGCCGTCGCCAGTGCCGCATTAATCTCCGCCGTCCGGAAAACGCGTCCAAACCCGAACGGGCTCCCCACGCTCACCGAGCCGTTCTGATCCCATATCGCGAGCATCCGTGTCGTGCCGTCGTTCTTCCGGAAATTCCTGTGCGCGAAATCGCCCCCAAAATCGACAATCCCAACAATCGCGCCTTTCCCGCCGCCGGCCGCTCCTCCGGCCGGCAACTGGTCCGCGCCGATCTCAGGCACCGTCGCGTCAAGCGAAGGCCGCAGCCGCCGCGCCGCTTTCAAGCTCTGTACAAACGGCTGTGCGCGCACCGCCTCCACGCGGCTTATCGGAATGCGTCCGGTCACAATATCGAAGTCGGCGCCCTCCTCGCGAGGCATCACAGCCCCGGTCTTTACTTCGCTTAACGCTTCCCACTCCGCGGCGCTGTTTACTTTTGCGATTACCGCCACTTCATCGGCCATCGTTGAAGAGGTCGGGTTCTTGCGAACGCCATGCCGCTGCCGCATGACAAGGCGTTGCAATCGTGGGTCCAGGTCCTCCCGCACCGGTACATCCCGGGACGTAAGGGATTGAATTGCAGGGATCATAGGTCTACTCCATCGGTATTGTTTAGGGGGTCTGAGTCCGTCACCGTCTGGGTCGGTGACGTAGTTTCAAGTAACGTTTTTACTTGAATGCAATTTAAATAACCGATCCACTCATCGAATGCAAGGGTAATTCGAAGAAACCTTCGAAATTATTATCCGATCACTCGTCCCGCGCGGCCCTCGCCGCCTTACAAGCCACCCCCGCCGCCCGCAGCAACCCCCGCAGCTCCGCGAACTGTTCCACCCCAAACTCCTTCAAAAATGCCTGCTGTGCGCCTTCCCACAGCGGATAACTCCGCTCCAGCCGCCTCCGGCCGCTCGGCGTCAGCCGCAGCATTCGCACTCGCCGGTCATCGCCCGGACGCTCCTCCAAAAAACCGGCCCGCTCCAACGGCCGCAAATTTCGTGTCAGCGTCGTCCGGTCCATACCGAGCACCGCCGCCAGCTCCGTCCGCGAAATCCTCTCCGCCCGCGCAATATTCACAAGCATCCCGTACTGTGTCACCGTCACGCCCGCCGCCGCAAGGAGCTCGTCGTACAGCCCGGAAATCGTCCGCGCCGCCCTGCGCAACTGCGCGCACGCGCACGGTCCGGACTCCGGGGCGCGCCACGGCTCGATTGCTGCTTTCCTTTTCGGCACGTTCCCATATTCGCATGAACGGCACATGAGTGTATATGCACGTAATGTGTTACCCTTCGATCATGGTTCACTACGCCTGGGTCGTCGCCGCCGCAACCTTCCTTGTGCTGCTCATGACGGCCGGCATCCGCGCCACCCCCAGCGTGCTCATGGTGCCGCTCGAATCGGAGTTCGGCTGGTCGCGCGCGGCCATTTCCGGTGCGGTCGCCATCAACATCGCGCTCTTCGGCATCATCGGTCCATTCGCCGCCGCATTCATGGACCGGTGGGGTCTCCGCCGTGTCGTCGCCGCCGCTCTGGCCCTGCTTTCGGCCTCCGTGGCGGTTTCGTCGCAGATGCACGCACAATGGCAACTGGTTCTACTTTGGGGCGTGCTTGTGGGAACCGGCACTGGTGTGACGTCCCTGGTGTTGGCCGCGATCGTCGCCAACCGCTGGTTCGACGAGCGGCGCGGCCTCGTCGTTGGCGCCCTCTCGGCCGCTAACGCCACCGGCCAGCTTCTCTTCCTTCCGTTCCTGGCGGGCCTGATAGCGGACCACGGCTGGCGTGCGGGAACCCTCGCTGTCGCCGCCGTCGCCGCGATCGTCGGGCTCATCGCTCTTCTCTTCCTGCGCGATCGCCCGGAGTCGATCGGGCTCAAACCCTACGGCTGGAACCCCTCGCATCCCATTCCATCGCCGGTCCGCCGCTCTCCGCTCGACGCCCTCCGTTGGGCCTCGACGCACAAAGCCTTCTGGATCCTCGCCGGTAGTTTCTTTGTTTGCGGTGCCAGCACCAACGGCCTCGTCGGCACGCATCTCATACCGGCATGCCACGACTACGGAATCCCCGAAGTCCGCGCCGCCGGCCTGCTCGCGGTCATGGGTGTATTCGATATTCTCGGAACAACCGCATCCGGCTGGCTGACCGACAGATTTCCCAGCCGCTACTTACTGTTCACTTACTACGCGTTGCGTGGCTTGTCCCTGCTCGTTCTCCCTGCGACTCTCGCCCAAGGCGGCAACGCCCTCGCATGGTTCGCCATCTTCTACGGTCTCGACTGGGTGGCGACTGTCCCGCCAACGGTCCGCCTGACCGCCGACTACTTCGGCCGCGAAAACACAGGCGTCGTCTACGGATGGATCGGCGCGTCCCACCAACTCGGCGCGTCGTTAGCCGCAATCGCCGCGGGCGCCATCCGCACCCACTGGGGCAACTATCAGAGCGCCTTCTGGCTCTCCGGCGCTATCTGCTTTGCGACGGCATTTGTCTTCCTCACCATCGGCGCCGGCTCGGAAGTGGTCTCATTTATTGGCCTTCCTCCAAACAGGTGTGGTTTGAAGGATCATACCAATCGCAATCGCATCCTTGCTTGGTAAGGGAATATCCCTCCCAAGTCCGGCAGCGCTCGTCGCTCGCCGCGCGTCACGTCAACGTGACACACGCCGCCAAGGGCATTCATTGCAGGTCGTAAGATGTTCGAACCGAACGAAACCGTCGAATTGACGGAGCCTATGCGCATCATCACCGTCAATATTCCTTTGCAAAACGCACAAGCTGCTCGTCGGCGCCGCGCGTGGCAAACAGTTCCGGATCGGCGGCCGAGCTTCAGTATCGGCGTTGGTCTCGGAGATCGTCGCCCGCCATACCGACGAACTCGAAGCCCTCGCGGGGCGCATGCAAAATAGTCTTAACCCTGTGGCATTTACCACAGGCTGCGCGTTCCGCTCTGCTTTCAATGCCGCCATAACAGGCATCACGGAGCGAATTACGAGAAATGCTTGAAATCCGCAATCGCGAGTTCCGTTTCTTTCCCCACGGTCTGAAACAAGTCCTGCCTGATCGCAGCGAAGACGGCCGAAAGGCGTTGTCCACCTTCTCTATTTCGCTCGGCGGAGGGAACCTCCACGCGAAGTATTTCCAGGGCGTGATTCAGACCCTTTACTACGTCGTCGGGTGCATAGAGCCATGAGAGTCGGTACTGTTCAAGCAGTCGGACCATGTCCGCGTCCGTCGACGGCCTTCCGCTGTAGAACACCCCTATCGAGCGGAGCAATTCTTTGTAGAGTTCTTCTTTGCGCTTGTATTCCGCTTGCGCACGTTGCTCCCTCTGAGATTTGATCCACGTGTACCCGGACCAAAACCACGCGAAGACTGCGCCAACCGCGCTTCCAACTCCCAACATTTGAGCTAATTCCACATCGGTAGTTTACAAGAATTAGTATCAAAGCCATCGAAGCCGGTCCCTGCTCGAGAAAAGTCAATGTTTAGAGAAAGGAAGAACGTGAAAAAAACAAACTTCGAACAAAGAGCCGCCGAAATGCGGCAAAGAATGCTCGCCGCCCAGAGCGCCTCGGCTAACACGCCGGGCCTCACGCTTGTGGGGGAAGGGAAGCGCTCCGGTCATCGAGCCGACTGTGAACCTCCAGGAGGCCGCGCGTCGCATCGGCGTAAGTTACCAGAGTGCGGCTCGAATCCTGGGCAATGAACTCGGCGTGCGACGCTTTGCAATCACCCCATCAGGCAAGGTCATCTATCCCGACACCCTGTTGAAGCGTGGGCAGCGAGTTCGATTCACATACGTGATTCCTGAGTCGGTCCTCAATCAGGCGTGTCCAAATTAGCGATTAGCAAGAAGTAGGCAAGGTCCTGATAGGTTAGGAGACGTTCCGCCAAGAACAGAATTCCTTCCGACGAGGACCAAGCCCTGACACGAGTATCGAGCATTTTCAGTCAAATTCTCCA